>NZ_BAABDG010000020.1:0-30450 GCF_039539505.1 Gibbsiella dentisursi | reverse complement strand
TCTGATAAATTGTTAAAGAGCAATGAGTTACGAGACTTGGCTCGTTCACTCGAGGTGGCGTATATTACGCTTTCCTCTTTCAGAGTCAACCCCAAATTTCAGGATTTTCTCTTTTCTTCCCGGCCGCTTCGTGAAGTGAATCACTTGCGCCGTGTCGATGGAGGCGCATTATAGGGCGTCCCACGCAGGCCGCAACAGGTTTTTTCAACAAAAGTGCGCGTTTGCTGCATTCCACAGCAAAAGCCCGCCTTATACCTTGTTTTGCACAAACTTATCCACAGAGCCCCGCAGGGCTGAAAATTTACGAGCGCCGCGCAAACGTTTTCGCTACAATTCTCCGCAGCGACTAACTCCCCTTTATTCCAGGGGCGTTACCTGAATCAGTGCCGAATACCGTTAAATACGAGAAAAATTCCGCCCCTTACGCTGTTCAGAGTAAGGAATACCGGTAAAGATTCAGGTAACTCTCTTTATATCGTGATGCAAAAGCCAAGGGATAAAACCATGCAACAACCTCGTCCAATACGCCGGGCTCTGCTCAGCGTTTCTGACAAAACCGGTATCGTTGAATTCGCAGAAGCCCTCTCTCAACGTGGTGTGGAGCTGCTCTCGACCGGGGGTACCGCGCACCTGCTGGCAGATGCCGGCCTACCGGTTACCGAAGTTTCCGATTACACCGGCTTCCCGGAAATGATGGATGGACGTGTAAAAACCCTGCATCCCAAAGTGCACGGCGGTATTCTTGGCCGCCGCGGCCAGGACGACGCGATCATGGCACAGCACGCCATCAAGCCGATCGATATCGTGGTGGTAAACCTGTATCCGTTCGCCCAAACCGTCGCCCGCCCGGACTGCTCGCTGGCAGATGCGGTTGAAAACATCGATATCGGCGGCCCCACCATGGTGCGCTCCGCCGCCAAAAATCATAAAGACGTCGCCATTGTGGTCAAGAGCAGCGACTACGCCGCCATCATTACCGAGATGGACAACAACAACGGTTCGCTGCTGTTGCCAACCCGTTTTGATCTGGCCATCAAAGCATTCGAGCACACCGCCGCCTACGACAGCATGATCGCCAACTACTTCGGCGCGCTGGTGCCGGCCTATCATGGCGATACCGAGCAGCCCGCCGGCCGCTTCCCGCGCACTCTGAACCTGAACTACATCAAGAAACAGGATATGCGCTACGGTGAAAACGGCCATCAACAAGCCGCCTTCTATATAGAAGACAGCCTGCAGGAAGCTTCCGTCGCCACCGCCCAGCAGTTGCAGGGCAAAGCGCTGTCTTATAACAACATCGCTGACACCGACGCCGCGCTGGAATGCGTGAAAGAGTTCGCCGAGCCGGCCTGTGTGATTGTCAAACATGCCAACCCCTGCGGCGTCGCGATTGGCGAAGATATTCTGGGCGCCTACGAACGGGCCTACAAAACCGACCCGACGTCGGCATTCGGCGGCATCATCGCCTTCAACCGTGAACTGGATGCCGCCACCGCGCAGGCCATCATCAGCCGCCAGTTCGTTGAAGTGATCATCGCCCCAACCATTAATGAGGAAGCCCGCTCGCTGCTGGCCGCCAAGCAGAACGTGCGCGTCCTGGCCTGCGGCCAATGGCAACAGCGCGTGCCCGGCCTGGATTTCAAACGCGTCAACGGCGGACTCTTGGTACAAGAGCGTGATTTAGGTATGGTCGCCGCGGGCGATCTGCGCGTGGTGACCAAGCGCCAGCCCACCGAGCAGGAGCTGCGCGACGCGCTGTTCTGCTGGAAAGTGGCCAAGTTCGTTAAGTCCAATGCGATCGTCTATGCCCGCGACAATATGACCATCGGCATCGGCGCCGGCCAGATGAGCCGCGTTTATTCCGCGAAGATCGCCGGCATTAAAGCCGCAGACGAAGGTTTGGAAGTCAAAGGTTCCGCCATGGCGTCCGATGCCTTCTTCCCATTCCGCGACGGTATTGATGCGGCAGCCGCGGTGGGCATCACCTGCGTGATCCAACCCGGCGGCTCAATCCGCGATAACGAAGTGATCGCGGCCGCCGACGAACACGGCATTGCGATGATCTTCACCGATATGCGCCACTTCCGCCACTAATCCTTTTTGCCGCGTGCGCCCCGGCGCACGCTGATCATGGAGCACCTGATGAACATCCTTATTATTGGCAACGGCGGGCGCGAACACGCGCTGGCCTGGAAAGCCGCTCAATCGCCGCTGGCAGATAACGTGTATGTCGCACCGGGCAATGCCGGTACGGCGCTGGAACCCAATCTGACCAATGTGGCTATCTCTGCAACCGATATTCCGGCGCTGCTTGAGTTCGCCCGCAACAACGATGTCGGCCTGACCATCGTCGGCCCGGAAGCCCCGCTGGTGATTGGCGTGGTCGATGCCTTCCAGGCCGCCGGCCTGACCATTTTCGGCCCAACGCAGGCGGCCGCCCAGCTCGAAGGCTCAAAAGCCTTCACCAAAGACTTCCTGGCGCGCCACCACATCCCCACCGCCGAATACCAAAACTTTACCGAGGTTGAACCGGCCCTGGCCTATGTGCGTAGCAAAGGCGCGCCTATCGTCATCAAGGCCGATGGCCTGGCGGCAGGTAAAGGCGTGATTGTTGCCATGACGCTGCAGGAAGCGGAAGACGCCATTCAGGATATGCTGGCCGGCAACGCTTTCGGTGACGCTGGCCACCGTATCGTGGTGGAAGAGTTCCTCGACGGCGAAGAAGCCAGCTTTATCGTTATGGTCGATGGCGAAAACGTGGTGCCGATGGCCACCAGCCAGGATCACAAACGCGTTGGCGATGGCGATACCGGGCCAAACACCGGCGGCATGGGTGCTTACTCCCCGGCGCCGGTGGTAACCGATGAAATCCACCAGCGGGTGATGGACCAGGTGATTTGGCCAACGGTGCGCGGCATGGCGGCGGAAGGCAATACCTACGTCGGCTTCCTGTATGCCGGGCTCATGATCTCCGCCGACGGCCAGCCGAAAGTGATCGAGTTTAACTGCCGCTTCGGCGATCCGGAAACCCAACCGATCATGCTGCGGATGCGTTCCGATCTGGTTGCGCTGTGCCTGGCCGGCGCACAGGGCAAACTGGGCGATAAAACCTCGGAGTGGGACGAACGCCCATCCCTTGGCGTGGTGCTGGCCGCCGGCGGCTATCCGGGCGACTATCAGATCGGTGATGAAATCCACGGCCTGCCGCAGCAGGAAAGCCGCGACGGCAAAGTGTTTCATGCCGGCACGCGCCTGGAAGGCGATAAAGTGCTCACCAACGGCGGGCGCGTGTTGTGCGTAACGGCATTAGGCGCAACGGTGGCGCAAGCGCAAAAAAACGCCTATCAATTAGCGGCTGATATTCAGTGGCAAGGCAGCTTCTGCCGCAAAGACATCGGCTATCGGGCGATAGCGCGCGGTAAGTGATTCAGGGCTTAGCCCTTGCTGCTCAGGCTCTGCATTGCAGGGCCTTTTTTATAACGTGTCTTTCGTCGGCGCCCAGCGGCAAAAATCGTCGTTGGCCACCAGCAACAGTTGGCGCCCTTCCGGTGCCTCCAACCAAGCCAGGCTCAGCGATTGGCCACTGCGTTCGCGCCGCGCAATCCAGTCCAGCGCCTGCTCATCAAACCCCGGCCTTAGCTGTTGGCCGCTGCAGGTCTGCACCATGCCGCCGTGCCAATGGCCCTGTAATAGCCGCACATTCCCGGCACGCAGTGCATCGCTCACTTCCTGCATACGCCGCGCCTGGTATTGATACAGCGCGATATCGTCGCTGGAAAGCTGCTCACGCCGCTCAGCCAGTTGGCGCTGCATAAAGCTCACCGTGCCGTCTTCGGCAAAGCGCACCTGCAGGTTATCTTGCCCTTGTACCGGCCCACTGCGTCTAATCTGGCGTAAGGTGCCGTTTTGGTATTCATAGAGGGTGGTGACCGTGCCGGCCCCACGATAAGGGCTATACACACTCATCAGCACCAGTGGGCGCTGCTGATCGTCATCCTTGCGCCACAGGCGCATGACGCCCTGATCGGCAACATAGCCGCTGGCGGTAAACGCCGGAGGCGCGGAATGGAAACTGCAGCCAGCCAGACTGCTGGCGACCGCCGCCGCTAACAGCCAGCGCCGGATAAACAAAAGGGGCGTCATCGCCCCCCTGTCTAAGCTTTTCACAGCACGCGGTAATTATTTAACTGCGTCTTTCAGCGCTTTACCAGAAACGAATGCTGGTACGTTAGCCGCTGCGATTTTGATTTCTTTACCAGTCTGTGGGTTGCGGCCAGTGCGCTCTGCACGATGGTTTACTTTGAAAGTACCGAAACCAACCAATTGTACTGCATCACCTTCTTTCAGAGACTCAGTAATGGCAGCCAGGGTAGATTCCAGAGCTTGTTTGGCTTGAGCTTTGGAAAGGTCCGCCTTGTCTGCGATTACATCAATCAGTTGAGTCTTGTTCATAAGTTATCCTTACAGTGTGTTTATCGTTTGCAAAGCATCGAGTGCGACGGATATGCCGATTGACAGCACTCTCCTGCATACACGCACCGATAGCCACTTTTTTACGCCCCCCAAATGTAGACCAGACAGGGTGCGGATGTGAAGCCTTAAGGCATGACAAATCAGGCGTTAAATCACGTTTTATTGCCTCAGTGCGCTAAATTTATCCCAATATTGCTTACGCCAGCCTCACGAAGGTCGGATCGCAGGCCTTTAATCAGCTCGAGATCGCGTTCTTCACAGGCGGCCAACAATCGGAATATTTCCCACTGAATATCCCATTCTTCCTCAATGGCCGGCAAGATTTTCAACTCGTCGTCGGTCATTTCTTTCCCCGCCTGGGTCATTTCCAGCATCGCAACCGTACGGATTGACGTTTCGCTGATGGCAACGGCGTGCACCAGCGTCTCGCCGCTCAGGCGCGAGTGGATCAATTCACCTAACGCGATACACGCGTCGATAGCGGGGTAAACACCATAAATATCGTAAGCTTCGGCCGCTGGGATCGCATCTTCCAACTTCTCGAGCTGGCTGTCAAAATTGACCTTGGCGTCTTTCACCACCAGCGTTTCCCATGCCAGATCCAGTATGCGGCGGTAAACCGCCGGATCGCCGAATCCGGTTTGCAGGCAAAACACCTGATAATTGGGATACATACGCTCGCACAGACAGGCCATAAAGGTCAAATGTTGCCAGCTTTCAAGCTTTTCCAAACGTAAATGAATGGGGTTACGGAGCATTATTTCTTCTCTTACGTATGATATGCGGCGCAGTGTAACCTAATTCGCGCATGGCGGCACCTCTGGATGCGCCGCCAGCCAACGCTGGAACGCCGGGCGGCGCGAGGCGATGGCATCGGCCCAGCGCGTCGGCTCCGGTAAGCGGTAACCAGCCATGCAACGCTGCACCCAGGCCAGCGCACTGTCGGCGCTCACCCGGTGGCCGGTGGCGACAAACAGCGGGTTGCAACGCAGTTTGCTGCGCCATACCCAGCCAATCTGCTCGCCTTTATCCATCAACGGCGTTTGCGCGCCCGCCGCGGCGCCCAGCGGCTCAAATTTCCCACACAGGCGCTTTTTCGCCACGCCGATGGTCGGCACATTGATCAGCAGGCCAAAATGGCTGGCGACGCCCAAGCGGCGCGGGTGCGAAATCCCGTGGCCGTCGACAAACACCAGATCCGGCTTCTGCTGCAGTTTATCCCAGGCGGCCAACAGCGCGGGGCATTCGCGGAAAGACAGAAAACCGGGAATATAGGGCATCGTCGTGCTAATGCGCGCGAGCTGATACTCAACCAACTCCAGGGAAGGATAGCGCAGAATGGCGATAGCGGCGCGCGTTACCGCGCCTTCTTGCTCAAACCCCACGTCTGCGCCGGCAATCAACGCCGGCGGATCCGCCAGGAAATCATCATGGCGGATCACGCTGGCCGCGCATTGCAGTTGCTCAGCGCGCAATGGCGCGATGTCGAACAGGGCCACACTCTGCTCGCCCGCCTCAGCGGTGGTATTGCGCCGAAAACGCATGAACGGCCTCCACAAAAGCGCCGGCGTGTTCCGGCGGCACATCCTGATGGATGCCGTGGCCCAGGTTGAACACATGCCCCTCACCGTGGCCAAAACCGGCCAGGATGGTTTCCACTTCCTGTGCAATACGCGGCGGCGGCGCATACAGAATGGAAGGATCCATATTGCCCTGCAGCGCCACTTTATCGCCTACGCGCCGGCGCGCTTCGCCAATGTCGGTGCTCCAGTCCAGCCCCAGCGCATCACAGCCGGTGGCGGCCATCGCTTCCAGCCACTGCCCGCCGCCCTTGGTGAACAAGGTGACGGGCACACGGAGGCCTTCGTTTTCACGCAGCAAGCCATCGACGATCTTGTGCATATAGTGCAGCGAGAACTCACGGTAGTCCCTGCCCGTCAGCACCCCGCCCCAGGTATCAAACAGCATCACCGCCTGGGCGCCGGCCTTGATTTGCGCATTCAGATACAGGATCACGCTGTCGGCCACCTTGTCCAGCAACAGGTGCAGGGCCTGCGGATCGGCATACATCATTTTTTTGAGCTTGGTGAAGGCCTTGCTGCTGCCGCCTTCCACCATGTAGGTGGCCAGCGTCCATGGGCTACCGGAAAAACCGATCAGCGGCACTTCGCCTTGCAGTTCCCGGCGGATGGTGCGCACCGCGTTCATCACATAGCCCAGTTCGACCTCCGGATCGAATACCGGAAGCTTGTCCACATCGGCCCGGCTGGCGATCGGGTGGGTAAAACGCGGGCCTTCGCCGGCTTCAAAATACAGCCCCAGCCCCATCGCATCGGGAATGGTCAAAATGTCAGAGAACAGGATCGCGGCATCCAGCGCATACCGGCGCAGCGGCTGTAGCGTCACTTCACAGGCCAGCTCGGCGTTTTTGCACAGGGACATGAAATCCCCCGCCTGGGCGCGCGTGGCCTTGTACTCCGGCAAATAGCGGCCGGCCTGGCGCATCATCCATACGGGCGTCACATCCACCGGCTGCCGCAGCAGCGCGCGCAGGTAGCGATCGTTCTTCAACTCGGTCATCTAGGGTTCCTATTGGCCTGTAATTTATCGCAAATAGTGTACATTATTCTGCCCGGCACAGCGCCAGCGTGTCTTCAATCAGCCGGCGCGCCACCGTGCCCGGCGGCGGCAACATCGGCAAACGATCGTAACGATACCAGCCGGCACTCAGCAGTTCTGAGGGATCGTGCTGAAGTTCGCCCTGATGATAATCGGCCATGAACGCCATCATCAACGAATTGGGGAACGGCCAGGGCTGCGAAGCCACATAGCGCAGGTTTTTGATTTCAATGCGGCTTTCTTCCATCACTTCGCGCGCCACCGCCTGCTCCAACGTCTCGCCCACTTCAACAAAGCCCGCCAGCACGGTATGAATGCCGCCCCGGTGCCGCACATGCTGCGCCAGCAGAATCTCATCACCGCGGCGGATAGCCACGATCACGCAGGGAGCAATCTGTGGATAGTAGCGTTGATGGCAGTTGGCGCACAGGCAGGCGCTTTCGGTGCGGCTATGATGCATTTCGTGGCCGCAGTAGCCACAGAAGCGGTGGGAATGGTAAAAATCCGCCAGTTGCACCCCGCGGCCGGCCATTTGGAACAGCCCGCGCTCCTGCTCAAGCAGTTGCCGCACCGAGCTCATCCCCTGCTTCATGCCGTGGCGCACCAGCCACACCGGCGCGCCTTCCCATTCGCCGATCTGGCGTGCCAAAAGGCCGCGCAGCGAAAACTGTTGCGCGGAGCCAAACGGCAGCTCGCCGTTCGGCAACCAAAGCTTGCTTTGCTGGCTGACGATCCACCAGCCCTGTTCATTACCTGTTAATGCAAATTCCATAGCGTTATTGCACAACCTCTGCTTTACTGACACTCTACCGATCCTAATGTTTTACATTAAAAATTTATTATTCACGCAGGGAGCCCAATATGCTCAACCGTTTGGAAAGCCTGACGCAAAATGTGGGTGGCAATAATGACCTGGTTGATCAATTGTTGCAGGCCCGCAAACAGTTACTGGTCGCCTATTACACCCTGGTCGGCGTTAAACCGAATAAAGGGAAGCATACGCCGCTGAATGAAAAAGCGCTGGAGAACTTGTGCCATAACCTGTTGGACTATCTTTCTGCGGGGCACTTTCATATCTACGATAAAATCATTCAGCAGGTTGAAGGCGCGGCCAGCCAGGAAAGCACGCAGGCAACGCGCATCTACCCAAAACTGCAGCACAACACTGAACAAATAATGGCATTTCACGATCGTTATAGCAAAGCCGAGATGGATGACGATCTTTGCCTGGCGTTTCATCAGTCGCTGTCCGATATTGGCGAAATGCTTGAGGCGCGCTTTGAGCTGGAAGATCAGCTGATTCAATTAGCTGTGCAAGCCTGGCAGCAGAATCGGCAGGCGGCGAACCCCGCCGACATGCTGGAGCGCCCGGTGCAACATTAACCACCGGCCAAGCCAAAACATGACGGGTAGCACTTGTAGTTTCTAATCACCCTCCTATACTGAGGGCATCTTGTCGGAGTGCCTAGCGCTGTTTATCAGCCAGGCTGAGACCGTTAATTCGGGATCCGCGGAACCTGATCGGGTTAACACCCGCGAAGGGAACAAGAGTAATCTATTGCCGTGCCAGGGCGCCCCACACCACCGGGGAACCTGCTTACCGGCCACCATCGTTACTCCCTCCGAGCTCCAGACAAGCAATTTTCCCAACTCATCACACTGGTAGGAATTTGCTATGTCTACGATAAACAAGCCCCGTGCCCGTAAACAACAGCGCGACGACGCGCAGCAGTTTATTCATTCGCTGCAAGGCGTTGTCTTTCCCAATTCACGCCGTATTTACCTGCAGGGTTCGCGCAGCGATTTGCGGGTGCCGATGCGGGAAATCCAGCTCAGCCCCACGCTCATCGGCGGCAGTAAAGAGCAGCCCCAATACGAACAGAACGAACCGATCCCGGTTTATGATTCCGCCGGCCCGTACGGCGATCCCGACGCCGAACTGAATGTGCGCCATGGCCTGGCGAAACTGCGCGCCGCCTGGATCGCCGAACGCGGCGACACCGAAACCCTCAATGGCGTCAGCTCCGGCTTTACCCAACAGCGCCTGGCGGATGAAGGGCTGGATCACCTGCGCTTTGAACACCTGCCGCTGCCGCGCAAAGCCCGGCCGGGCAAATGCGTCACCCAGCTGCACTATGCCCGCCGCGGCATCATCACGCCGGAAATGGAGTTTATCGCCATCCGGGAAAACATGGGCCGTGAACGCATCCGCGGCGCGGTATTGCGCCAGCAACATCCGGGGCAATCCTGGGGGGCGAATCTGCCGCCGGCCATTACGCCGGAGTTCGTGCGCCAGGAAGTGGCCGCCGGCCGCGCCATCATCCCCGCCAATATCAACCACCCCGAATCTGAACCGATGATCATTGGCCGTAATTTTCTGGTGAAGGTCAACGCCAATATCGGCAATTCGGCGGTATCTTCCTCCATTGAGGAAGAAGTGGAAAAGCTGGTGTGGTCGACCCGCTGGGGCGCCGATACGGTGATGGATCTCTCCACCGGCCGCTACATCCATGAAACGCGCGAGTGGATCTTACGCAACAGCCCAGTGCCGATTGGTACCGTGCCGATTTACCAGGCGCTGGAGAAAGTAAACGGCGTGGCGGAAAACCTAAACTGGGAAATGTTCCGCGACACCCTGCTGGAGCAGGCGGAACAAGGAGTCGATTACTTCACCATCCACGCCGGGGTGTTGCTGCGCTATGTGCCGATGACCGCCAAGCGCCTGACCGGCATCGTGTCGCGCGGCGGTTCGATCATGGCGAAATGGTGCCTGTCGCATCACCAGGAAAGTTTCCTGTATGAACACTTCCGCGAGATCTGCGAAATCTGCGCCGCCTATGATGTGGCGTTGTCGCTGGGCGACGGCCTGCGCCCAGGCTCCATCCAGGACGCCAACGACGAAGCCCAGTTCGCCGAGCTGCACACGCTGGGGGAATTGACCAAAATCGCCTGGGAATATGACGTGCAGGTGATGATC
This sequence comes from Gibbsiella dentisursi, assembly GCF_039539505.1. NCBI lineage: Bacteria > Pseudomonadati > Pseudomonadota > Gammaproteobacteria > Enterobacterales > Yersiniaceae > Gibbsiella > Gibbsiella dentisursi. The sequence goes on along the minus strand of NZ_BAABDG010000020.1, from coordinate 20,381 downwards.
GAAGGGCCGGGGCACGTGCCGATGCAGATGATCCGCCGCAATATGACCGAAGAGCTGGAGCACTGCCATGAGGCGCCGTTCTACACCCTGGGGCCGCTGACCACCGATATCGCACCGGGTTACGATCACTTCACCTCCGGCATCGGGGCGGCCATGATCGGCTGGTTCGGCTGCGCGATGTTGTGCTACGTCACGCCCAAAGAGCACCTGGGGCTGCCGAACAAAGAAGACGTGAAACAGGGGCTGATCACCTACAAAATCGCCGCTCACGCCGCCGATCTGGCTAAAGGGCACCCAGGGGCGCAGATCCGCGACAACGCCATGTCCAAGGCACGCTTTGAATTCCGCTGGGAGGATCAGTTCAACCTGGCGTTGGATCCGGAAACCGCACGCGCCTACCACGACGAAACCCTGCCGCAGGAGTCCGGCAAGGTCGCTCATTTCTGCTCAATGTGCGGGCCGAAGTTTTGCTCGATGAAAATTTCGCAGGAGGTGCGCGACTACGCCGCCGCCCAGGAAGCCGCCAAACCGATCGAAATTCTTTCCGGTATGGAAAAGATGTCCAGCGAGTTCCGCGCCCGCGGTAGCGAGCTGTACCACAGCGCGACTGCGTTGCAGGAGGAAAACCATGACTGAATCCGCATCTGCGTTCCCGGCAACGCCGCACAAGCTGGGCCTGTATCCGGTGGTTGACAGCGTGGAATGGATTGAGCGCCTGCTGGGCGCGGGCGTCACCACCTTGCAACTGCGCATCAAAGACCAGCAGGAAGCGCAGGTAGAAGACGACATTGCCGCCGCTATCGCCCTTGGCAAGCGCAGTAACGCCCGTGTGTTCATCAATGATTACTGGCGGTTGGCGATTAAACACCAGGCTTATGGTGTGCATCTTGGCCAAGAGGATTTGGACAGCGCCGATCTGGCTGCCATCCATCGGGCAGGGCTACGCCTGGGGGTATCCACCCATGACGACGCCGAGCTGAAACGGGCCATTGCCGTGCGCCCTTCTTACATTGCGCTTGGGCATATTTTCCCGACGCAAACCAAAGAGATGCCCTCGGCCCCGCAGGGGTTAGCCGAACTGAAACGGCACGTTGCGGGGTTATCCGGCTACCCAACGGTGGCGATCGGCGGCATCAGCATTGATCGCGTGCCTGGCGTATTAGCCTGCGGCGTGGGCAGCATCGCCGTGGTCAGCGCCATTACCCAGGCCGCGGATTGGCGTGCCGCCACCGCCGAACTGCTGCGGCTGATTGAAGGCAAGGAGTGAAGCTATGCATAACGAAGCGACACTTTCCGATAGCGAATTTTTACGCTACAGCCGCCAATTGCTGTTGGAAGATATCGGCCCGGCAGGGCAGGAACGGTTAAAACGGGCCAGCGTCCTGATCGTCGGGCTTGGCGGGTTGGGATCGCCGGCGGCGCTCTATCTGGCCGCCGCCGGCGTCGGCACCCTGCTGCTGGCCGATGACGACCAACTGCACCTGACGAATCTGCAGCGGCAAATCCTGTATCGCAGCGCCGATATCCCGCAGGCCAAAGCGCGGCTGGCGCAGCGGCAATTGCAGGCGCTGAACCCCCTGGTGGAATCGATAGCCATCGAACAACGGCTACAGGGCGATGCGCTTGCGCGCGCCGTAGCACGCGCCGATCTGATTCTCGACTGTTGCGACAATATGGCCACCCGGCACGCGGTCAACGCGGCCTGCGTGGCGGCGGGCAAGCCGCTGATCAGCGGCAGCGCCGTCGGCTTCAGCGGCCAACTGCTGGTGCTTGAGCCCCCCTATCCCCACGGCTGCTATGCCTGCCTGTACCCGGAGCAAACCGAGCCGCAGCGCAACTGCCGCACCGCCGGCGTGCTGGGGCCGGTGGTGGGTGTGATCGGCACGTTGCAGGCGCTGGAAGCCATTAAAATGCTGGTCGGTATGCCTTGCCCGCAAAGCGGCAAACTGCGGCTGTTTGACGGCAGGCAGCAGAGCTGGAGCACGCTGCAGTTGAGCAAGGCCGGCAACTGCCCGGTCTGCGGAGGCGCCGTATGAAGATCACGCTCAACGAGCGGCCGATTGCACTGACGCAGCCGCTCACCGTCAATGCCCTGCTCGAACAGTTGGAATACCAACAGCCCGGCACCGCATTGGCAATCAATCAAACCATCATCCCGCGCGCCGAATGGGCCGACCATCTGGTGGCGGATGGCGATGATATTCTGTTATTTCAAGCGATTGCCGGAGGCTGATATGTTGCAAATCGCCGATACTTCTTTTACCTCACGCCTGTTCACCGGCACCGGCAAGTTCGCGACGCCGGCGTTGATGCTGGCTGCAATACAGGCTTCCGGCTCGCAGTTGGTGACCATGGCGATGAAACGTGTGGATCTGCAAGGCGGCAATGACGCCATTCTGGCTCCGTTGCAGCAGTTGGGCATTAAGCTGTTGCCCAACACCTCCGGCGCCAAAACGGCAGCGGAAGCGGTGTTCGCCGCCCGACTGGCGCGCGAAGCCATTGGCACCCACTGGATCAAGCTGGAGATCCACCCGGACGTGAAATACCTGCTGCCCGACGCCGTCGAAACGCTGAAAGCCGCAGAAACCCTGGTTAAAGAAGGGTTCGTGGTGCTGCCGTACTGCGGCGCCGATCCGGTGCTGTGCAAACGGTTAGAAGAAGCTGGTTGCGCAGCGGTGATGCCGCTCGGCGCGCCGATCGGCTCCAACCGTGGCCTGCGCACCCGCGACTTTCTGGAGATCATCATTGAGCAGGCCAAGGTGCCGGTAGTGGTGGACGCCGGCATCGGCGCCCCCAGCCACGCGCTGGCGGCATTGGAGTTGGGTGCCGATGCGGTATTGGTCAATACCGCGATTGCCGTGGCGCGCGATCCGGTCAACATGGCGCAGGCCTTCCGGCTGGCGCTGGAAGCCGGCGAACGGGCGCGCACCGCCGGCCTTGGCGGCAGCCAGGCCCACGCGGCGGCGACCAGCCCGTTGACCGCATTTCTTAACCCACCCACGAGGGCACTGTAATGGCCGATGATTTCAGTCACCGCTGGCAGCAGTTGAATTGGGATGAGATCACGCTGCGGATCAACAGTAAAACCGCCCAGGATGTGGAACACGCGCTCCAGGCGCCCAGGCTGACGCGCGAGGATTTCATGGCGCTGATTTCACCCGCCGCCGCGGCCTATCTGGAGCCGCTGGCGCAACGGGCGCAGCAGCTCACCCGCCAGCGCTTCGGCAATGTGGTCAGCTTTTATGTGCCGCTGTACCTGTCCAATCTGTGCGCGAATGATTGCACCTACTGCGGCTTCTCAATGAGCAACCACATTAAGCGCAAGACGCTGAATGCCGACGAGATTGAGCGGGAATGCGTGGCGATCAAGGCGCTGGGCTTTGAGCACCTGCTGCTGGTCACCGGCGAACACCAAACCAAGGTGGGGATGGATTACTTCCGCCAGCATATCCCGTCGATCCGCCGCCATTTCAGTTCATTGATGATGGAAGTACAACCGCTGGGGCAAGATGATTACGCCGAGTTGAAAAATCTGGGCCTGGACGGCGTGCTGGTGTATCAGGAAACCTACCACCCAGCGACCTACCTGAAGCACCATCTGCGCGGCCACAAGCAGGACTTCCACTGGCGGCTGGCCACGCCGGATCGTCTTGGGCGCGCCGGGATCGGCAAGATCGGCCTGGGCGCGCTGATTGGCCTTTCCAGCCATTGGCGCACCGACTGCTACCTGCTGGCCGAACACCTGCTCTACCTGCAGCAGACCTACTGGCAGAGCCAGTACTCTATCTCGTTCCCACGCCTGCGCCCCTGCGCCGGCGGCATTGAGCCGGCCAGCATCATGAGCGAACCGCAGTTGGTGCAGCTCATCTGCGCTTTTCGCCTGTTGGCGCCCAACGTGGAGTTGTCGCTGTCCACCCGTGAATCGCCCTACTTCCGCGACCATGTGATCCCGATGGCGATCAATAGCGTCAGCGCCGGTTCCAAGACCCAACCGGGCGGCTATGCCGATCATGTCGCGCCGGAGCTGGAGCAGTTTGCGCCGCATGACGGCCGCACGCCGCAACAGGTGGCCGCGGCGATCAGCCAGGCGGGCCTGCAACCCGTATGGAAAGACTGGGACAGCTATTTGGGCCGGCCATTGTAACCGGCCTGCACAACTGCCGTTCCCCCGCCAATATGGGTGCAGCGCGCGGCCCATATTGGCGCTCGGCCATTATTTGACCGCGGCCGCCTCTTCCAGCAGACGGCCGGCGCTTTCACCCAACAGCCGCAGCCCCTTCTCCATCTCTTCGGTAAACGGCCGTGCATAATTCAGGCGCAGGCAATTACGGTACTTACCCGATGCCGAGAACAGCGATCCGGCCGCAATCTTGATGCCGGCGGTGCTCACCTCACGGTTCAGGCGCAGCGTATCAAACGACTCCGGCAGTTCAATCCATACCAGGAAGCCCCCCTGTGGGCGGCTGACGCATATTTCACTCGGGAAGTAGTGGCGCACCCAGCAGGTAAACACCTCCAGATTGCTTTTATATTGCATACGCATGCGCCGCAGATGCGGTTGGTAATCGCCCTGGCGGATAAACTCGGCCACCGCCAACTGCGTATGGGTCACCGTGTAGCCGGTGCTGATGTATTTGGTGTGCAATACCCGTTCCAGATAGCGGCCCGGGGCGATCCAGCCGACGCGCAAACCGGGAGCAATACTTTTGGAAAAGGAGCTGCACAATAATACCCGGCCATCTTCATCAAAAGATTTAATGGTCCTTGGCCGTGGATATTCATAGGCCAGCTCACCATAGGCGTCGTCTTCAATAATGGCGAGATCGAAACGCTGGGCCAGTACGATCAGCGCCTTCTTATACTTATCCGGCATCGTGAATCCCAGCGGATTATTGCAGGTTGGCACCATCAATACGGCTTTAACCGGCCACTGCTCCAACGCCAGCTCCAGCGCATCCAGGCTAATGCCGGTAACGGCACAGGTCGGGATTTCAATCGCCTTAATCCCTAATCCGCGCAGAATCTGCATGGTGCCGGGAAAGGTGGGCGATTCCACCGCCACGATATCGCCGGGTTGGCACACCGCCCGGATAGCGGTAAACAACGCTTCCTGGCAACCAGTGGTGATAACGATGTCGTCCTCGGTCAGCCGGCAGCCGCTGTCCAACGTCAAACGCGCCACTTGTTCTCGCAGTTCGGCCGCGCCGAACATATTGCCGTAACTCATCACCCGCGGATCCTGACGTTGGCACAGGCGAGTGAGCGATTTCCATAACGGGGCCAGTGATGACTGATCAATGTCTGGCGAGCCGCCGCCAAAGTTAAACTCACTGTTTTCCGGGCAGTTATTGAACAACTCCAGCACCGACTCCCACTGACTGATCTCTACTGGGCGCTGCGCCGGGCGCGTCAGACCAGGCATCGGTGGCGCTGCTTTACGCGGCGCAACATAGTACCCCGAGCGCGGTTGCGGAATGATCAACCGGCGAGCTTCCAATAGATGATAAGCCTGCTGAACCGTGCTCAGGCTCACGCCATGCTCTTCGCTCAGAGCACGAACGGACGGCAACCGCTCGCCGCACTGGTATAGGCCGTGTTCAATACGTTGTTGCAATAAGGCGGCAAGGTGTTGGTAGCGCGTCATCAGTATCCCCCGGTTGAATACGAGCAACAGGAAAACCAGTACAGATAGGGCTAAAAAAGACCATTCAGATGCGCTGACAGGCAATCTGTATGTTAAAAGTAATCATTTTCTGCAGCTATATTAGAACAGATTCTCCCTGCATCCTAGACAGGTGCAATAACCAAGGGGGAATATTCGATGGAACAGCAAAACAAACAATGGCCACAACCTGTATATGCAGTGCTGACTTTTATCCATCGGAAGTGGCGCGCCTGGCGGGAACGGGCAAAAACCAAAAAGATCCTCATGGCCATGAATGATGACAGGCTGAAGGATATTGGCCTAAAACGGGACGATGTGGATCGCTTATGATGGGAAAGGGCTAAATGCCTGAACAGGGCTCGCGGCACGCCATCCCGGCAAAACCGGCATGACGTGCATTAAACGCATTAATCAAGATGCTGCGGCTTCATACGTGAACCAACAACCGCCGATATCAGGCAGCCCACCGCCAAGTAGATTGCCACGGCATGCCAGGAGCCGCCGGCCAGTTCAACCAGCAACACGGCGATAAACGGCGTAAAGCCGCCGCCGACAACGCTGGCAACCTGATAGCCTACCCCAGCGCCGCTGTAACGGTAGGCGGTGCCAAAGAGCTCAGTAAACATCGGCTGTTGCACGCTGACAATCATATCGTGCGCCACGTTGGCCAACATGATGGCGAAAAACAGGATCCACAGCGAGTTTTGCGCTTCCAGCGCGATAAAGAACGGGAAGGCGCTCAGAGCGCCGAACAGCGCGCCGGTGACATAAATACGCCGCCGCCCGAAGTTATCGGCCAGCCGGGCAAAGCACGGGATGGCAATGCAGCTAATGCCGCCAACCAACAAGCCTATATTGAGGAAGAACTCGCGCGACATGCCCAAATAGGTGGTGGAATAATTCAGCGCAAACGCCGTCACGATATACATCGTCAACAGCTCCCCCAACCGCAACGCAATAATCAACAAAAACGCTTTAGGATGGCGGCGCAACGCCTCAACGATCGGGAAGGAACGGATTTTGTCGGTTCTTTCCTGTAGCGCTTTGTTGGCTTCGAATTCTTGCGATTCATCCATCCGCGAGCGGATCCACCAGGCGAACGCCACCAGCACCACGCTCAACAGGAACGGTAAACGCCAGCCCCAGGCGATGAAATCTTCGTTAGTGGTATACAGGCTCACCAGCGAAACAGAGCCGGTCGCCAGCAGCAAGCCAACCCCATAGCCCACCTGCACCCCACTGCTGTAAAAGGCCTTTTTCTTTTTTGGCGCGCACTCCACCGCCAGCAGCGCGGCACCGCCCCATTCACCGCCAACGGCAAAGCCCTGGACAGCACGCAGAAACACCAGCAGCACCGGCGCCCACCAGCCAATCGAGTCAAAAGTGGGTAATAGGCCGATCAGCGCAGTTGAAATGCCCATCAACCAGACGGTGATCATCAGCATGCGTTTGCGCCCAAGCCGATCGCCAAAGTGCCCGAACACCATTCCGCCCAGCGGCCGGAACAAGAAACCCACGCCAAAGGTACCAAACGCGGCCAGCGTCCCCATCGTTGGGCTGATCTGGGGGAAAAACTCGGTGTTAAATACCAGAGCGGCAACAATGCCATAGAGTAAGAAATCGTACCAATCGACAACCGCCCCAACAAAACTGCCCCAGGCCGCTCGGCGTGCCCGGGACTGCGTTATAACGGAGGCTTTACTGTCAGAGGGCGAACATACCGCCGTTGTTGACGTTTCCATGCCTATCCCATCATGTCTGTTCTTTTAAAAAAAAAGCCCCGACCTTAATGACCGGGGCTTTCGCTACCTGACCGCCCAGCCGGGCGGTTTTAACAGGAAACAGGACGATTATTCGTCGTCGCTGTTGCCCAAGCCAGCATTTAACAGCTCGGCCAGGTTAGCCGTTGCTTCTTCCGCGCTCACTTGCGGAGCTACTGGTGCTTCACCCTGCGCACGACGGCGCATACGGTCCTGATGATAAGCGTAACCGGTACCCGCCGGGATCAGGCGGCCCACGATGACGTTTTCTTTCAGGCCGCGCAGTTCATCACGCTTACCGGCAACCGCCGCTTCGGTGAGAACACGCGTCGTTTCCTGGAACGATGCTGCAGAGATGAAGGACTCGGTCGCCAGGGATGCCTTGGTGATACCGAGCAGGTCACGGGTAAAGGTTGCCGGCAATTTGCCTTCCGCTTCCAACTGACGGTTGGCGATTTTAACGCGAGACATTTCTGCCTGCTCACCTTCCAGGAAGTCAGTACCACCCGCGCTAACGATGGTGCCTTTACGCAACATCTGACGAACGATAACTTCAATGTGTTTATCGTTAATCTTAACGCCCTGCAGACGGTAAACTTCCTGCACTTCGTTGGTGATGTAGCGGGTAACCGCATGCACACCACGCAGACGCAGAATGTCGTGCGGGGACTCTGGGCCGTCGGATACGACGTCACCACGTTCCACAACTTCGCCTTCGAACACGTTGAGCTGACGCCATTTTGGAATCATCTCTTCGTAAGCATCGCTGCCATCCAACGGAGAAATTACCAGACGACGTTTGCCTTTGGTTTCTTTACCGAAGGAGATGATCCCGCTGATTTCAGCCAGGATAGCAGGCTCTTTCGGACGACGCGCTTCGAACAAGTCCGCAACGCGTGGCAGACCACCGGTGATGTCCTTGGTACCGCCGGATTCCTGCGGTATACGCGCCAAAGTGTCACCGGCGTTGATCTGGATACCATCTTCCAACTGAACGATCGCTTTACCTGGCAGGAAGTATTGAGCAGGCATATCAGTGCCTGGGATCAATACGTCGTCACCGTTGGCGTCAACGATTTTCAGCGCCGGACGCAGATCTTTACCGCTACCGGTACGCTCTGCAGAGTCCAGAACAACCAGCGAAGACAAACCAGTCAGGTCATCGGTCTGGCGAGTAATGGTCTGAGTATCAACCATATCAGCAAAGCGAATAAAGCCGCTCACTTCACTGATAACCGGCATGGTGTGCGGATCCCAGTTAGCAACGGTTTCGCCGCCGTTAACTTCTGCACCGTCACCTTTGCCCATCACCGCGCCGTAAGGCACTTTATAGCTTTCTTTGGTACGGCCGAATTCATCGAACAGCTTCAGTTCGGTGTTACGGGAAGTGATCACCAGCTTGCCTGCCGTGTTCACAACGAACTTGGCATTGCTCAGGCGGAGACTACCTTTGTTTCTCACCTGGATGCTGGATTCCGCAGCCGCACGCGATGCCGCACCACCGATGTGGAAGGTACGCATGGTCAGCTGAGTACCCGGCTCACCGATGGACTGTGCCGCGATAACGCCGATAGCTTCGCCCTTGTTGACCAGATGGCCACGCGCCAGGTCACGACCGTAGCAGTGTGCACACACGCCAAAGTCGGTTTCACAGCTAACAACCGAGCGCACTTTAACGCTATCAACGGAGTTCTCTTCTAACAGATCACACCATTTTTCGTTCAGCAGCGTGTTGCGCGGCACCAGAATATCCGCCGTACCCGGCTTCAAGACTTCTTCAGCGGTCACACGGCCCAGTACACGTTCACGCAGCGGTTCTTTAACGTCGCCGCCTTCGATGACCGGGGTCATCAGGATACCGTTGTGCGTACCACAGTCATCTTCGGTCACCACCAGATCCTGCGCCACGTCAACCAGACGACGGGTCAGATAACCGGAGTTTGCCGTTTTCAGTGCGGTATCCGCCAAACCTTTACGCGCACCGTGGGTTGAGATGAAGTACTGGAGTACGTTCAAACCTTCACGGAAGTTCGCGGTGATTGGCGTTTCAATGATCGAGCCATCCGGCTTCGCCATCAGGCCACGCATACCGGCCAGCTGACGAATCTGAGCGGCGGAACCACGTGCACCGGAGTCGGCCATCATGAAGATGCTGTTGAAGGAAACTTGCTGTTCCACCACGCCGTCACGGTTAACCACGTCTTCAACCGACAGGTTTTCCATCATCGCTTTAGCAACGCGTTCGTTTGCCGCAGCCCAGATATCGATCACTTTGTTGTAACGTTCGCCGGCGGTAACCAAACCAGACTGGAACTGCTCCTGGATTTCGGCAACTTCGGTTTCCGCTTCTTCGATGATCTCCGCTTTCTTAGCCGGGATAACCATGTCATCGATACCGACGGAAGCACCTGAACGGGCTGCGTACGCAAAACCGGTGTACATGATCTGGTCAGCAAAGATAACGGTCGGCTTCAGGCCCAGGATGCGATAACAGGTGTTCAGCATCTTGGAGATCGCTTTTTTGCCCAGCGGCTGGTTAACGATCGAGAACGGCAGACCTTTCGGTACGATCATCCACAGGATGGCGCGGCCGATAGTGGTATCGATGATGCTGGTTTTTGAGCTCCACTCGCCCTCTGCATTTTTCACTTCTTCAGTGATACGCACTTTAACGCGCGCGTGCAGGGAAGCCTGGCCGGCACGGTAAACGCGCTCAGCTTCTTTCGAGCCAGTCAGCACCATGCCTTCGCCCTTGGCGTTAACACAGTCGCGGGTCATGTAATACAGACCCAAAACAACGTCCTGGGAAGGAACGATGATTGGCTCGCCGTTCGCTGGGGACAGGATGTTGTTGGTAGACATCATCAGCGCACGCGCTTCCAACTGGGCTTCCAGCGTCAGCGGAACGTGTACTGCCATCTGGTCACCATCGAAGTCGGCGTTGTATGCCGCACAAACCAGCGGGTGCAGCTGGATGGCTTTACCTTCGATCAGAACCGGTTCGAACGCCTGGATACCCAAACGGTGCAGGGTTGGCGCACGGTTCAGCATCACCGGGTGTTCGCGGATCACTTCGTCCAGGATATCCCAAACGACGGCTTCTTCACGCTCAACCATTTTCTTGGCGGCTTTGATGGTGGTGGCCAGGCCACGCAGCTCAAGCTTGCCGTAGATGAACGGTTTGAACAGTTCCAGCGCCATTTTCTTCGGCAGACCGCACTGATGCAGACGCAGGTATGGGCCCACGGTGATAACGGAACGGCCAGAGTAGTCGACGCGTTTACCCAGCAGGTTCTGACGGAAACGACCCTGCTTACCTTTGATCATGTCGGCCAAAGATTTCAGAGGACGTTTGTTGGAACCGGTGATCGCACGGCCGCGGCGGCCGTTATCCAGCAGGGCATCTACCGCTTCTTGCAGCATACGCTTTTCGTTGCGCACGATGATGTCCGGCGCAGCCAGATCCAACAGGCGTTTCAGACGGTTGTTACGGTTGATCACGCGGCGATACAGATCGTTCAGATCCGACGTCGCGAAACGGCCACCGTCCAACGGCACCAGCGGGCGCAGATCCGGCGGCAGTACCGGCAGCACGGTCAGGATCATCCATTCCGGCTTGTTGCCAGATTGAACGAACGCTTCCAGCAGCTTGATACGCTTGGTCAGCTTCTTACGCTTGGTTTCAGAGTTGGTTTCGTTCAGCTCTTCGCGCAGTTGTTCGCACTCGGCTTCCAGATCCATGTTTTTCAACAGGGCCTGAATAGCTTCCGCGCCCATCTTGGCGTCGAATTCATCACCGAACTCTTCCAGTGCGTCCAGATACTGCTCTTCAGTCAGGATCTGACGGCGCTCCAGGTTGGTCATGCCGCCTTCAACCACCACGTAGGATTCGAAGTACAGCACGCGTTCGATGTCACGCAGCGGCATATCCAGCAGCAAACCGATGCGGGATGGCAGCGATTTCAGGAACCAGATGTGCGCAGTCGGGGAAGCCAGTTCGATGTGGCCCATGCGCTCACGGCGCACTTTGGTTTGGGTCACTTCAACGCCGCACTTCTCACAGATGACGCCGCGGTGTTTCAAGCGCTTGTACTTACCGCACAGGCACTCGTAGTCTTTTACTGGCCCAAAGATACGGGCACAAAACAGGCCGTCACGTTCTGGTTTGAACGTACGGTAGTTAATGGTTTCCGGCTTCTTAACTTCACCGAACGACCATGAACGGATCATGTCTGGCGATGCCAGAGCAATCTTGATCGCATCAAACTCTTCGGTCTTAGTTTGCGCTTTCAGAAACTTCAATAAGTCTTTCACGGATTGGCTCCTGTCGGAGTTAAACCTGTTGGGTGCACGCTATTCCCTTCGCCTTGCGGACTCTGTGGATAAATATGCACCCGTGTGACCTGAACAACCACCCTCTGGCTCCCTAGGCGGGGAGCCAGAGCCGAAAGCCGATTACTCGTCTTCCAGTTCGATGTTGATGCCCAGCGAGCGGATTTCTTTCAACAGTACGTTGAAGGATTCCGGCATGCCAGGTTCCATACGGTGGTCGCCATCCACGATGTTTTTATACATCTTGGTACGGCCGTTAACGTCATCCGACTTAACGGTGAGCATTTCTTGCAGCGTGTACGCGGCGCCATAGGCTTCCAGCGCCCACACTTCCATCTCACCGAAGCGTTGACCACCAAACTGAGCTTTACCACCCAGCGGCTGTTGAGTAACCAGGCTATAAGAACCGGTTGAACGCGCATGCATTTTGTCGTCAACCAAGTGGTTCAGTTTCAGCATGTACATGTAGCCAACGGTGACCTGGCGCTCGAACTGTTCGCCGGTGCGGCCATCGAACAACGTAATCTGCCCTGACGTCGGGATACCGCCCATTTCCAGCAGCGCTTTGATTTCCTGCTCTTTGGCACCATCAAACACTGGCGTGGCGATCGGCATACCTTTTTTCAGGTTCTCTGCCAGACGCAGCACTTCTTCGTCAGAGAAGGTGTTCAGATCAACCTTCTGGCGCGTGTTGTCGCCCAGATCGTAAGCTTTCTGGATAAACTCACGCAGCTTGGCCACTTCCTGCTGCTGCTTGAGCATCGCGTTGATTTTCTCACCGATGCCTTTGGCAGCCATACCCAGGTGGGTTTCCAGGATCTGACCGATGTTCATACGTGATGGTACGCCCAGCGGGTTCAGTACGATGTCTACCGGCGTGCCGTTTTCATCGTAAGGCATATCTTCGATCGGGTTGATCTTGGAGATAACACCCTTGTTACCGTGGCGGCCTGCCATTTTATCACCCGGTTGGATCTGACGTTTAACGGCCAGATACACCTTGACGATTTTCAGCACGCCTGGCGCCAGATCGTCGCCCTGAGTGATCTTACGACGCTTGGCTTCCAGTTTCTTCTCGAAATCGGATTTCAGCTCGTCGTACTGCTCCGCCAGCTGTTCCAGCTGGTTTTGCTTCTCTTCGTCGGTCAGGCCCAGTTCCAGCCAGCGATCGCGTGGCAGTTTGCTCAGCTTCTCAGCTTCAACGCCACCGGCAACCAGCACCGCATGGATACGTGCGAACAAGCCGGCTTCCAGGATCTGCAGTTCTTCAGTCAGGTCTTTTTTCGCCTGCTTGAGCTGCATATCTTCGATTTCCAACGCACGCTTGTCTTTTTCCACACCGTCACGGGTGAAGACCTGCACGTCGATAACCGTACCGGAAACGCTGTTTGGCACACGCAGAGAAGAGTCTTTAACGTCAGAAGCCTTCTCACCGAAGATCGCACGCAGCAGCTTCTCTTCTGGGGTCAGTTGGGTTTCGCCTTTTGGCGTCACTTTACCGACCAGAATATCGCCGCCGGTCACTTCCGCACCGATGTATACGATACCGGATTCATCCAGTTTCGAGAGCGCCGCTTCACCCACGTTTGGAATGTCGGCGGTGATCTCTTCCGGCCCCAGCTTGGTGTCACGGGACACACACGCCAGTTCCTGGATGTGGATGGTGGTGAAGCGATCTTCCTGAACCACACGCTCGGAGACCAAGATGGAGTCTTCGAAGTTATAGCCGTTCCACGGCATGAACGCCACGCGCATGTTCTGACCCAGCGCCAGTTCACCCAAATCGGTGGACGGGCCGTCTGCCAGCACATCGCCACGTTCAACCGGTTCGCCCAGCGATACGCATGGCATCTGGTTGATACAGGTGTTCTGGTTAGAACGGGTGTATTTGGTCAGGTTGTAGATATCGATACCCGCTTCGCCCGGGTACATCTCGTCTTCGTTAACTTTGATAACGATACGGGAAGCATCCACGTACTGGATCACACCGCCGCGTTTGGCCACGGCGGTAACGCCGGAGTCAACCGCTACTGCACGCTCCATACCGGTACCAACCAGCGGCTTGTCAGCACGCAGGGTCGGCACGGCCTGACGTTGCATGTTCGCACCCATCAATGCACGGTTGGCGTCATCGTGTTCCAGGAATGGAATCAGTGAAGCACCAACGGAAACCACCTGCTGGGTGGAAACGTCCATATAGTCAACCTGATCGCGGCTGAACAGGCTGGACTCGCCTTTGTTACGACAGGTAACCAGATCTTCTACGAAGCGGCCTTCATCATCCAGGTTGGAGTTCGCCTGAGCGATAACGAAGTTGCCTTCTTCAATAGCAGACAGGTAGTTGATCTCATCCGTTACAACGCCATCGCGCACGCGGCGGTATGGGGTTTCCAGGAAACCATATTCGTTGGTCTGCGCGTACACAGACAAGGAGTTGATCAGACCGATGTTCGGGCCTTCCGGCGTTTCGATTGGGCACACGCGGCCGTAGTGGGTCGGGTGTACGTCTCGAACTTCAAAGCCGGCGCGTTCACGGGTCAAGCCGCCTGGGCCCAATGCGGAGATACGGCGTTTGTGCGTAATCTCAGACAGCGGGTTGTTCTGGTCCATGAACTGGGACAGCTGGCTGGAGCCGAAGAACTCTTTCACCGCCGCCGAAATCGGCTTGGCGTTGATCATGTCCTGTGGCATCAGGGTGTCCAGATCTCCCAGGGACAGACGCTCTTTCACCGCACGCTCAACGCGCACCAGGCCGACGCGGAACTGGTTTTCGGCCATTTCGCCGACGGAACGGATGCGACGGTTGCCGAGGTGGTCAATATCGTCCACTTCGCCTTTACCGTTACGGATATCAATGAGCTTCTTCATCACTTCGATGATGTCGTCGTTGCTCAGGATGCCCGAACCTTCGATCTCGTCACGCAGCAGAGAACGGTTGAACTTCATACGGCCAACCGCAGACAGATCGTAGCGGTCTTCAGAGAAGAACAGGTTCTCGAACAGGCTTTCCGCGGCTTCGCGGGTTGGCGGCTCACCAGGGCGCATCATGCGGTAAATTTCTACCAGCGCGCTCAGACGATCGCTGGTTGGATCGACACGCAGGGTTTCAGAAATGTACGCGCCGTGGTCCAGATCGTTGGTGAACAGCGTTTCAATACGTTTGTGACCGGACTGGCTCAGCTTGGCCAGCAGATCCAGCGACAGCTCCATGTTGGCCGCGCAGATCAGTTCGCCGGTATTGGTATCGATGTAATCCTTCGCGACCACTTTGCCCGCGATGTATTCCACCGGTACTTCAATGCTCTGAATTTCGTCTTTTTCCAACTGACGAATATGACGAGCCGTGATGCGGCGACCTTTCTCAACGTAGATCTTACCGTTGGCTTCGATGTCGAAGGAGGCAGTCTCGCCACGCAGACGGTCTGGCACCAGTTCCATCTGCAGTTTGTTGTCACGGATCTCGAAAGCCACTTTCTCAAAGAACAGGTCGAGGATCTGTTCTGTGGTGTAGTTCAGCGCGCGCAGAATGATGGTCGCCGGCAGTTTGCGACGACGGTCGATACGCACGAACAGGTTGTCTTTCGGGTCAAACTCGAAATCCAGCCAGGAACCACGGTAAGGAATGATACGTGCGTTATACAGCACTTTACCCGAGGAGTGGGTTTTGCCCTTATCGCTATCAAAGAACACGCCAGGACTACGGTGCAGCTGAGATACGATAACCCTCTCAGTACCGTTGATCACAAAGGTGCCGTTCTCGGTCATGAGCGGAATTTCGCCCATATAGACTTCTTGTTCCTTGATGTCTTTGACCGTACCTTCTGGTGCTTCTCGTTCATAGATAACCAGACGCAGCTTGACGCGCAGCGGCGCTGAGAACGTCACACCACGAATCTGGCACTCTTTGACGTCGAACACCGGCTCACCAAGACGGTAGCTAACGTATTGCAGCTCCGAATTGCCACTGTAGCTCTGGATAGGGAAAACAGAACGGAATGCGGCTTCAAGGCCGTATTGCCCTTCTGGATCTTGCTCGATAAACTTCTGGAACGAGTCAAGCTGGATAGAAAGGAGATATGGCACATCCAACACTTGTGGACGTTTGCCAAAATCCTTACGAATGCGTTTTTTCTCGGTATAGGAGTAAACCATAGGGTTCCTCAGCTCGCTGATCAGTGACCCACTCTGTCCGTCCGATTGGGACAGTTCATGCAACACTATTTTGTCGACCGGAAAGTGGGGACACTTTCCGCAATATCTCTTTCGATCACGCTTAAACCATTTCATTGCGCCTCCCCCCAGAACTCCTGGAGCGCAGAGCACGCAGTATATTAAGTCGTCGATAGAAAAAAATATTGGGGGGAAACCAGTAGTCAAACAGTGTGAAACCCTACTGGCACCCTACAGCGCAAAAAGGCTGGTGACCAAAAAGTCACCAGCCATCAGCCTAATTGCTTAGGCTGCAACCTGGAAAGTTGACTTATTTAACTTCAACTTCAGCGCCAGCTTCTTCCAGTGCTTTCTTCAGAGCTTCAGCGTCGTCTTTGCTCACGCCTTCTTTCAGAGCGGCTGGAGCAGATTCAACCAGGTCTTTAGCTTCTTTCAGGCCCAGACCGGTTGCACCACGTACTGCTTTGATCACGGCTACTTTGTTACCGCCGATAGCTTTCAGTACAACGTCGAACTCAGTTTTTTCTTCAGCAGCTTCAGCAGGGCCAGCAGCAACAGCTACAGCGGCAGCAGCAGAAACACCGAATTTTTCTTCCATAGCGGAAACCAGTTCAACAACGTCCATTACGGACATAGCAGCAACTGCTTCCAGGATTTGGTCTTTAGTGATAGACATAACAATTGTTCCTAAAATTCAGAAATAGTTTGAATACGTTAGCAAAGGCTAAGAAAGAGCGGCTTAAGCTGCTTCTTTCTGATCGCGCACAGCAGCCAGAGTACGAACCAGTTTGCCGGCAGCGGCTTCTTTCATGGTCGACATCAGGCGTGCGATTGCTTCTTCGTAAGTTGGCAGCGTTGCCAAGCGGTCGATTTGCGCCGCAGGGATCAGCTCACCTTCAAAGGCCGCAGCTTTAACCTCGAATTTTGCATTCGCTTTCGCGAACTCTTTGAACAGACGAGCAGCAGCGCCCGGGTGTTCGTTAGAGAATGCAATCAAGGTTGGACCGACAAACGTGTCTTTCAGGCATTCGAACGGAGTGCCTTCAACAACGCGACGCAGCAGGGTGTTACGAACAACACGCATGTAAACGCCAGCTTCACGACCTGCTTTACGCAGTTCAGTCATTTTATCTACGGTAACGCCGCGGGAATCCGCAACAACCGCAGACAGCGCGCCTTTGGCTACTTCGTTGACTTCAGCAACAATCGCTTGTTTGTCTTGAAGATTTAATGCCATTAGCTTTTTGCTCCTGGATTAGCCGGGGAACACTCCCCGGAACTCACTTCACCCGACACGTTGTGAAAACACGCAGCGCCGGGCGGCTTAACACGGTGAGCAGAATCCAGCAAAGACAAATTCTTTATAAAAAGAAAAAATTCTTTAGGCTCTGTCACCGTCTACGCAGGAAGATTAAGTACCTTGCGATACACCTGCGGTCTTGGACGGAGGCCTGGATTAGGCCAGGCTCCAACCGAAAATTCGTTGTTTTGCTAATAGCAAAACCTTGGGGGATAAGATTCTAGGTGAATTTATACCCCAAGTCAAAGCGATTTCTCGCCTTTCGCAGTTATACTGCGACAGCAGTCAGGCCGCTCTGATCGATAGCAACGCCAGCACCCATGGTGGTGGAGAGGCTAACTTTCTTGATGTAAACGCCTTTCGCCTGTGCAGGTTTTGCTTTTTTCAGCGCAACCAGCAGGGCTTCCAGGTTTTCTTTCAGCTTGTCTGCGTCGAAATCAACCTTACCGATAGTGGTATGGATGATGCCGTTTTTGTCGTTACGGTAACGGACCTGGCCTGCTTTAGCGTTTTTAACCGCTTCAGCAACGTTCGGCGTAACGGTACCCACTTTCGGGTTTGGCATCAGGCCACGTGGGCCCAGAACCTGGCCCAGTTGGCCAACAACGCGCATTGCATCCGGGGAAGCAATAACCACGTCAAAGTTCATTTCGCCTTTTTTGATCTGGTCAGCCAGATCTTCCATACCTACCAGCTCTGCGCCAGCGGCTTTAGCAGCCTCAGCGTTAGGGCCCTGGGCAAATACGGCAACGCGAACGGAACGGCCAGTACCGTGTGGCAGTACGGTGGCGCCACGCACGTTTTGGTCAGATTTACGTGCATCGATACCGAGGTTAACGGCAACGTCAACGCTTTCTACGAATTTCGCAGTGGCCAGCTCTTTCAGCAGGGCAACGGCTTCGGTGATGTCGTACTGTTTAGTAGCATCAACTTTGTCACGGATCACGCGCATGCGCTTGGTCAGCTTAGCCATCTCTTAATCCTCCACTACCAGGCCCATGGAACGAGCGGTACCTTCGATGGAGCGAGTCATCGCTTCAACGTCAGAACCAGTCATGTCCGCAGCTTTGGTTTCTGCGATTTCACGTACCTGAGCACGGGTCACTTTACCGACTTTGTCTTTGTTCGGCTTACCGGAACCAGACTTGATACCAGCCGCTTTTTTCAGCAGAACTGCTGCTGGCGGGGTTTTGGTAACGAAGGTGAAGGAGCGATCAGAATAAACAGTAATAACAACTGGGATCGGCAGGCCTTTTTCAATGCTGTCAGTCTTAGCATTGAACGCTTTACAGAATTCCATGATGTTAACACCTTGCTGACCCAGAGCAGGACCGACTGGCGGGCTCGGGTTAGCCATACCAGCTGCAACCTGCAGCTTAACGTAGGCTTGTACTTTCTTGGCCATTGAAATTTCCTCGTATGGGTAGTATCGCCTCGTTCAGAGGCTCCCCGTGTTTCATCCCGCCCAAAAGCAGGACATCTAAAAACAAAAGGCGCGAAATTGTAGTTTAATTTCGCGCCTCTGGCAAGCTGCAGATCAACCCAATTGCTGGCTAATCGATCAACCTTTTTCAACCTGGCTGAAGTCCAGCTCGACCGGCGTTGCACGGCCGAAAATAGACACCGAGACTTTCAAACGGCTCTTCTCGTAGTCAACTTCTTCAACCACACCGTTGAAATCGGCAAATGGGCCATCGTTAACGCGCACCAGTTCACCCGGTTCAAACAGCGTTTTCGGACGCGGTTTATCCCCAACCTGCTGCAGGCGGTTCATGATCGCATCGACTTCTTTATCGCTGATTGGCGCCGGACGATCGGAGGTACCACCGATAAAGCCCATCACGCGTGGCACACTGCGCACCAGGTGCCAGCTGGCATCATTCATAACCATTTGCACCAGCACGTAGCCTGGGAAGAATTTACGTTCGCTCTTACGGCGCTGGCCGCCACGGATCTCAACCACTTCTTCCGTAGGCACCATGACTTCGCCGAACAGCTCTTCCATATCATGCAATTTGATATGTTCGCGCAGCGATTGGGCAACGCGACCTTCAAAACCGGAAAACGCCTGAACGACGTACCAACGTTTTTTTGGAGCTTCAGACATCTTAGAACCTCAGGCCAGTAATAAACGATACCAGACGGACCAGAATACCATCCAGCCCCCACAAAATCAGTGACATCACGGCAGTTACCGCGGCAACGATTAACGTGGTGTGTAGCGTTTCCTGACGAGTTGGCCAAATAACTTTACGCACTTCGGTGCGCGCTTCACGCGCAAACGCCACGGTTGCTTTGCCTTTTGTCGTGATCAATGCCACGGCACCCGCAATGGCGATAACCAGCACAACGGCAAGTGCACGTAATGGCAGACTGTAATCACGGTAGTAGTAGTTACCGCCGATAGCCACGACCAACAAAACAAAGACGATCAGCCATTTAATCGCTTCTAAGCCGCGCCCGCTCCCTTGAGCCTCGGTATTCGCACTCATAAACCAACCTGTCACTATGATTCAGAACAAACAACTTTGCCTCGCAATGCGAGGCAAACCAAACCGATCAGATGCTGATCGAACAGCACTCGGTGTACGCTATGACGTATCTCAATCAATACGGTTTAAGAGCCCATCTCACCAATGATTATACCCATCATACTTCAAGTTGCCTGTGCGTTGGCTTGGTTAACCACCCTATCCTGACCATTTAGAGGCCAAACTTCCGGGGATTCTCCATGCCACAGCCTTCCTGCGACTCGAATTATTTTGCGTATATTATGACTGCAAAATCGCTGATGAGATAGGTTCTAATTCACAGCGTAGAAAAAGGGCATCAAATGATGCCCTTTTACCGCGTGTCGCGTCAAATGTTATCAGCGATTAAGCGATAACTTTAGCAACAACGCCCGCGCCTACGGTACGGCCGCCTTCACGGATGGCGAAACGCAAACCGTCGTCCATCGCGATTGGGTGGATCAGGGTAACAACCATTTTGATGTTGTCGCCTGGCATTACCATTTCCACGCCTTCTGGCAGTTCGATGGTACCGGTCACGTCAGTCGTACGGAAGTAGAACTGTGGACGGTAGCCTTTGAAGAACGGAGTATGACGGCCGCCTTCATCTTTGCTCAGAATGTACACTTCAGATTCGAACTGGG
>NZ_BAABDG010000019.1:0-25976 GCF_039539505.1 Gibbsiella dentisursi | reverse complement strand
GCTGGATATCGTCTTGTGAGTGCCCACACAGATTGTCTGATAAATTGTTAAAGAGCAATGAGTTACGAGACTTGGCTCGTTCACTCGAGGTGGCGTATATTACGCTTTCCTCTTTCAGAGTCAACCCTAAATTTCAGAATTTTCTCTTTTCTTCCCGGCCGCCTCGTGAAGTGAATCACTTGCGCCGTGTCGATGGAGGCGCATTATAGGGATCCGAATTTTTTGCACAACCCTTTTTTGATCTTTTCTTTCTGTTTGAACATTTCTGCACCCTTTCGAATGGATCTTATGCGATCCGCCCCGCACAGCGGTGGATCCGCCCGCACTATTGGTTGTAATTCCAACAGCAGTGGCTAGTATTTGCCGATAACATATTTCTTTTGGGGCTGACCATGTCTGAAGCAATACGTCCTTATCTTCATTATTTGCCCAAGATCGGGCAACGCGTCATGATCGATCCTTCCAGCGTTGTGATCGGTAATGTCGAATTGGCGGATGACGTCAGCGTCTGGCCGCTGGTTGCGATCCGCGGCGACGTTAACGCTGTTAGGATTGGCGCCCGCAGTAATATCCAGGACGGCAGCATACTCCATGTCACCCATCAATCTGCTCACAACCTGGAAGGGTTTCCGTTATTGATTGGCGAGAACGTCACCGTCGGGCACAAAGCAATGTTGCATGGCTGCACCATCGGCAACCGCGTATTAGTAGGAATGGGTTCTATTCTGCTGGACGGCGCCATTATAGAAGATGATGTCATGATTGGCGCCGGTAGCCTGGTAGCGCCGGGCAAGCGGCTAGCTTCAGGCTATCTGTATCTCGGTAGCCCTGCCCGGCAAGTGCGGCCGTTAACCCCGGAAGAGCTTGAAGGGCTGATTTACTCCGCCAATAACTATGTGCGTTGGAAAGACGACTATCTGTCGCAGGATATCTGAGCGTTACCCGTTCCTGGGGGGGAACGGGTAACGATGTTATACAGCCAATTCGTTGTGCAACTGCTGTAATACCGGTTCAATCTGCGGCATAACGCCATGCCAAATATGGAAAGAATGCGCCGCTTGGCCCACCAGCATACCCAGGCCATCCGCAAAATGCATGACCCCCTGCTGCTGCGCCCACGCCAGAAATGGCGTTAGCCCCGGCTGATAGAACATGTCATAACAGCGGCTTTGTGCGTTAACCACGTTGGTCGGTAATGCCGGCACCTCACCATGAATGCCGGAAGCCGTTGCATTGATCAGCAGATCAAAACCCCGCTGCGCCAGTTGGCTCATTGGCACCGCGCTGATTTCCCCTACGTGCCGGAAAGCCTGCGCCAATTCCTGGGCGCGGCTAAAAGTACGGTTGGTAATAGTAATGGCACAGCCAAAGGATAACAGCGGGAGTATCACGCCGCGGGCGGCACCGCCAGCGCCAATCAACAGGATACGATCGCCAGGCTGAATCAACCGCTGGTTTTGCAGATCGGTGAACAGGCCCACGCCATCCGTATTGTCTCCCAGTAAACGCCCATCAGCCAAAACCTTGATAGTATTTACCGCACCGGCCAACGCAGCACGTTCACTCAATTCATCCGCCATGGCATAAGCACGTTCTTTAAAGGGAACGGTGATATTCGCCCCTTTTCCGCCCGCGCCGACAAATGCCCGCAGTGACGCTTCAAAGTTGTCTAATGGCGCCAACACCGTGCCGTAATGATGTTCAATCCCGGTTTGCGCAGCAAACAGCGCATGAATACGCGGCGATTTACTGTGGCCGACAGGATTACCGAATACTGCAAACGTCGCCATACTCATTGATTACCTCTACCCCTGTCGGATTTGCTGCCCCGTTAAGGCATCGCGTATTTCTGAAGGATTCAGCCGGCCTCCCACGCTACCGGCCAATACCGGAAACGCCTGGCCAAACTGCAGCAAGACGTCTTCAGACGTGCGGCAAGGATCCTGACCACTGAGATTGGCACTGGTTGAAACCAGTGGTTTGTCATACTGGCGGCAAAGTTGCCGGACCAAAGGATGATCGCTAACGCGCACGGCCAACGAATTAAAACGCCCGGTAAGGAAACGTGGCGTTTCTGGCCGGGCTGGAATAACCCAAGTCACCGGCCCAGGCCAGGTGGCAAAAACGCGGGCCCGTTGCTGGTCATTCAGCGCACTGTCGTCAATATAAGGCAACAGCTGCGCATAATCTGCAGCGATCAGGATCAGCCCCTTTTCCCAAGGGCGCTGCTTCAGCGCCAACAAGGTATTAACCGCTTTTTCACTGTCAGGATCGCAACCCAGGCCGAATACGGCTTCTGTCGGGTAAGCAATAACCTGCTGATTACGCAGCATATCAATAATAGTGGTGAAGTCTGAGCTCATGGGGTCTTTTATTCTTGGGTCGCGACGGGTTTACCACACAGTTTACTGGCGCAATAGAGCACCATCCCCTTTGCAGTCCGCTTTTCCATCAGCAGTGGATAATGGCAATAGGCACATTCACCGGCAACCGGTTTAAAATTAAGCGCAAACTGACATTCGGGGTAGCGATCGCAGGAATGAAAAACTTTCCCGTAACGCGATTTGCGCTGTAGCAATTTCCCCTGGCCGCATTGCGGGCAGGTGATGCTGGTTTCGTCAGGTTTGTCTATCACCTCAGTATGATCGCACTGCGGGTAATTACTGCACCCAATAAACATACCATAACGCCCCTGGCGCAACAGCAACGTGGCCTGGCACTTCGGGCATTGCTGGCCATCCAGCACTTTCACAATATGGCCATCCGCCTGCGCCTTCAGCGGGCGAATATATTGGCATGCTGGGTATTGAGAACAACCGAGAAAAGGGCCGTGGCGACCACTGCGGATCACCAGTTCGGCCCCGCATTCCGGACATGGTTCATTTTGCCTGGCGGCAAAAATCGCTGTTTTTGTCATAACATCTTCTATGCGCGCTATCCGCTCAGTGCAGATAACCTTCGTTTACTTCAAACAACAGTTCTTCCATTTGCTGATATGCGCTTTCATATCCGGGGATATTAAACAGCACCATCAACACAACCCATTTCAGATCTTCGAGATCGAATTCCGTATTATCCAAGGCCATAACACGGTCAATGACCATTTCACGGGTCTCGAGGTTCAATACCTGAATCTGTTCAAGGAACAGGAGGAAACCACGGCAGCTGGCATCCAGACGCACGCTTTCTTCTTCCGTATAGATCCGCATTGCCAACGGATCGGCACCCATAAAATACGGTGCATTTTCGCCTTCCTGCAGATCTGCAAGTTTCTCAAGCCAATTCAACGCGTTGTAGATATCATCCCGATGAAACCCCGCCTCGGCGAGATCATCGGTCAGTTTATCCTGATCGACGCGCATCTCTGGTTCATTGTGGATATAAGTTTCAAATAAGTACATGAGTACGTCGAACATGGCTTGCCCTCCTTATCCGGACATAGCCGCCGGGTACAGCTGCGATCCATCCTGCTAACTCCAGATCGAGTAATTTGATTACCACCTCTGGCACAGGTTGGCCGGCACGTTCAGCGACGACGTCAACAGGTGTCACCTCATCTCCTACGTTAGCCAACACATCGGCAAATGGCAATTCAACTTCGGCTTCTGGCGAAGAAATAGTTGTTTTTTCGCTGACAGACAGCCAATTCAGCCCACTCCCCAACTGTTCGGCAATATCTTTCGGCTCGGTAATCAGGCTGGCGCCCTGTTGGATTAACCAGTGCGTTCCCCCGCTCATCGGGTTGCCAAGCGGCCCCGGCAGCGCGAAAACCTCCCGCCCCTGCTCCAACGCGCAGCGGGCGGTAATCAGCGAGCCGCTGCGCAGCGAGGCCTCCACCACCAGCACGCCCAGGCTTAAGCCGCTGATAATACGATTACGCCGCGGAAAATGATCCGCCAGCGGCGGATCGCTGACCAGGTGTTCAGAGATAACCGCCCCGCCTTGCGCCACGATGTGTTCAGCAAGGCGGCGATGACGGCGTGGATAGACATTTTCAAGGCCGCTGCCCAGCACGGCGATGGTCTGCCCTTCCGCTTCCAGCACGGCACGATGGCAGATACCGTCGATCCCCATAGCAAGGCCACTGGTCACGGTAAAACCGCAATGCACCAGCCCCGCGGCGAAGTAGCGCCCCCACTGTTCACCGTAATGGCTGTGATGACGGCTCCCGACCATGGCCACCTGCGGCTGCTGTAGCACCTGGCGATCGCCATTGACCAACAGCAGCAACGGCGCGTCATCGATTGCAGATAAACACTCGGGGTAAGCCGCATCCCCATAGACCAGCAGGTGGTGGCTAGGGGATTCCAGCCAGCGCAGCGTGGCGGAAAGATAGGCCGGCGGGATCTGGCGAAACTGGGCGCACTGCTGCGCATTCATCCCCAGCGCCGACAGCAAACGGTAGGGATCGCCGCCATCCGCAAGCAACTGCTTTAATACGCGGTATGACTGCACGACATCCATACCCCTCACGCAATGCATTCTCAGGCTGATTTCTTCCGGCAGCATCGGCAATCCCTCGCTGATATTGTTGGTATTATCAATTCGTGCAATTGGCTAACGATGCTGTCAATCAAGGCGGGAAATGTCTAGAATAGTGACTAAACTCTACTCTATCACTTGGATATAGATCTAAAGATATATGTCAGTATTGCAGGTATTACATTTCCCAGACGAGCGGCTGCGCAAAGTTGCGGCTCCGGTAAAAGAAGTTAATGCAGATATCCAGCGCATCGTGGACGATATGTTCGAAACCATGTACGCAGAGGAAGGCATTGGCCTGGCAGCAACACAGGTGGATATTCATCAGCGGATTATCGTCATTGATGTTTCTGAAAACCGTGATACTCCCCTGGTGCTGATTAATCCTGAACTGCTGGAAAAAAGCGGCGAAACCGGGATTGAAGAAGGCTGCCTGTCTATTCCTGAGCAGCGAGCTTTAGTGCCGCGTGCCGAAACCGTGAAAATCCGCGCGCTGGATCGCGAAGGCAAACAGTATGAGTTGGAAACCGATGGTCTGCTGGCCATCTGTATTCAGCATGAAATGGATCACCTGTTGGGGAAACTGTTTATTGACTACCTGTCGCCGCTAAAACGCCAGCGGATCCGCCAGAAACTGGAGAAGATGGCCAGGTTGCAAGCGCGCGCTTAACGAACAGGGAATCAACGTGTCTGACTCATTACGGATTATTTTCGCCGGCACCCCAGACTTTGCAGCGCGTCATCTTGACGCGCTGTTGTCGTCTGGACATCAGGTTGTCGGTATCTTCACCCAGCCCGATCGCCCTGCGGGTCGTGGCAACAAATTAACGCCCAGCCCGGTTAAAGTCCTGGCCGAACAGCACCAACTGCCGGTGTTCCAGCCAAAATCGCTGCGCCCGGAAGAAAACCAACAGTTGGTGGCCAATCTTCATGCGGATGTCATGGTCGTGGTGGCCTATGGCCTGATCCTGCCCAAAGCGGTGCTGGATATGCCGCGCCTGGGTTGCATCAACGTCCATGGTTCTCTGCTCCCCCGTTGGCGTGGCGCAGCCCCTATCCAGCGTTCCCTGTGGGCAGGCGACAGTGAAACCGGCGTGACCATCATGCAGATGGACGTCGGGCTTGATACCGGCGATATGATGCATAAGATCCCTTGCCCAATCGAAGCCACGGATACCAGCGCCACGCTATATGCCAAACTGGCCGAGCTGGGCCCGCAAGGCTTACTGACAACGCTGCAGCAATTGGCGGCGGGTACCGCGCAGCGTGAAGCGCAGGATGAAGCGCTGGCCACCTATGCAGAAAAGTTGAGCAAAGAAGAGGCCCGCCTGGACTGGAGCCTCTCCGCCGCGCAGTTGGAACGCTGCATCCGTGCGTTCAACCCGTGGCCGGTGAGCTACTTCACTATTGATGAGCAACCGGTAAAAGTGTGGAAAGCGGCCGTCATTGCCGGGCATAGCGATGCTGAGCCAGGCACGATAGTGCATGTAGATAAACACGGCATTCAGGTGGCGACTGCAGACGGTATCCTTAACCTGTTGCAACTCCAGCCCGCGGGTAAAAAACCCATGTCGGCGCAAGATCTACTGAACTCACGCCGCGAGTGGTTCACGCCCGGTAACCGGTTGTAGCCAACCAACTCTTCTCGCCCGGCCCTGTTTGCCGGGCGGTTTGTTTCTTCAATGCCGACGATCAGCTTTAGCCTATGAAAAACAATTACAATCTCCGCAGCATAGCGGCCAAAGCCATCGGCCAGGTGCTGGATCAGGGGCAGTCCCTGAGTGCGATCCTGCCCACATTGCAAAAAAACATTGCCGACAAAGACCGCGCATTGTTGCAGGAATTATGCTTTGGCACCCTGCGGGTGCTGCCGCAGTTGGAATGGTGCATCCAGCAACTGATGGCCAAACCTATGACCGGCAAGCAGCGCCCGCTGCACTATCTATTGATGGTCGGCATGTATCAATTGCTGTATACCCGGATACCGGCGCATGCGGTACTGGCAGAAACGGTCGAAGGTGCAGTAGCGTTAAAACGCCCTCAGCTCAAGGGTCTGATTAACGGCGTCTTGCGCCAGTTCCAGCGCCAGCAGGAAGCGTTACTGGCACGCGCGGCCAACAGTGATAGCCGCTACCTGCACCCAAGCTGGCTGCTTAAGCGCATCCAGCAGGCCTATCCGGAACAGTGGCAGCAAATCATCGACGCCAATAACCAGAAACCGCCTATGTGGCTGCGCGTAAACCGCCTGCACCATACCCGTGATGCTTATCTGGCGCTGCTGGAACAAAGCGGCATTGCCGCGCTGCCGCATGCGCAATACCCAGATGCCATATGTTTAGTCGCACCTTGTGCCGTGAACGATCTGCCTGGTTTCGCCGACGGTTGGATCACCGTACAGGATGCCTCCGCACAGCACTGCGTCGATCTGCTGGATCCGCAAGACGGCGAGCAGATCCTCGATCTTTGCGCCGCCCCCGGTGGCAAAACTACCCATATTCTGGAAGCGGCCAAGGCCCACGTCATGGCCGTTGATATTGATAAACAGCGCCTGAACCGGGTAAAAGAAAACCTACAGCGGTTACGCCTTAACGCTGAAGTGAAACTGGGCGATGGCTGCACGCCTGGCGCCTGGTGCGGTGAAAAACAATTTGACCGCATCCTGTTGGACGCGCCTTGCTCGGCCACCGGCGTCATCCGGCGCCATCCGGATATAAAATGGCTACGGCGTGACGGCGATATCGCCGAACTGGCCGGCCTGCAGGCGAAAATATTGGATGCCATTTGGCCGCATCTGAAGCGCCAGGGCGTGATGGTATATGCCACCTGTTCGATCCTGCCGCAGGAAAACAGTGAGCAAATTGCCGCTTTCCTGCAGCGCCATAGCGATGCCAAACTGATTGAAACTGGCGACAACACCCGGCCAGGGCGACAGAATTTGCCACACCCGGAGCAGGGGGATGGCTTCTTTTACGCTAAGCTCATTAAAATGTAACCCTTCCGGGTGCAGAGCCATGCATGCTTACCGTTGCAGTGTGAAACAGAGAACACGATGAAAATAATTATTCTTGGCGCGGGTCAGGTCGGTGGAACACTGGCAGAAAACCTGGTTGGCGAAAATAACGATATCACCGTGGTAGATACCGATTCCGACCGTTTGCGCCAGCTACAAGACAAATTCGATCTGCGCGTGGTGCCAGGGCATGGCTCCCACCCCAGGGTGCTGCGGGAAGCCGGCGCAGAAGACGCAGATATGCTGGTCGCGGTGACCAATTCGGACGAAACCAACATGGTGGCCTGCCAGATTGCCTATTCGTTGTTTAATACGCCGAATCGTATCGCCCGTATTCGCGCATCCGAATATATTCGCGAAGCAGATACGCTGTTCCAGCCGGAGGCCGTGCCGATTGACCACCTCATTTCGCCGGAACAGCTGGTTATCGATTATATTTATAAGCTAATCGAATACCCAGGGACGCTGCAGGTGGTTAACTTCGCCGAAGGTAAAGTCAGTATCGCGGCGGTAAAAGCCTATTACGGCGGCCCGCTGGTCGGCAATGCGCTTTCATCTCTGCGTGAACATATGCCGCACATCGATACCCGCGTGGCGGCTATTTTCCGCCAGGATCGGCCTATCCGCCCGCAGGGCTCGACCATTATTGAAGCCGGTGATGAAGTGTTCTTTGTCGCCGCATCCCAGCATATTCGGGCGGTAATGAGTGAACTGCAACGCCTGGAGAAACCCTACAAACGCATCATGATCGTCGGCGGCGGCAACGTGGGGGCAGGCCTGGCCGCCAGGTTGGAAAAAGCCTATAACGTGAAGCTGATTGAGCGTAATCAGCAACGGGCGGCAGAGCTGGCGGAGCAGTTGCACGACACCACCGTGTTTTATGGCGATGCGTCAGATCAGGAGTTGCTGGCAGAAGAACATGTCGAACAGGTTGATGTGTTTATCGCCATTACCAACGATGACGAAGCCAATATCATGTCGGCGATGCTGGCCAAACGCATGGGGGCCAAAAAGGTGATGGTGCTGATCCAACGCCGTGCCTACGTCGACCTGGTGCAGGGCAGCGTGATTGATATCGCAATCTCGCCGCAGCAGGCGACCATTTCCGCATTATTAGGCCATGTGCGCAAAGCCGATATTGTCAGCGTCTCCTCACTGCGTCGGGGGGTTGCTGAAGCCATCGAAGCCATCGCGCACGGTGATGAAACCACCTCAAAAGTGGTTGGCCGCATCGTTGAAGAAATCAAGCTGCCGCCTGGCACCACCATTGGCGCCATAGTTCGCGGTGACGATGTCATCATCGCCAACGGGAATAGCCGCATAGAGCAGGGCGACCACGTCATTATGTTTATTACCGATAAAAAATTTGTGCCGGATGTTGAACGCTTATTCCAGCCAAGTCCGTTTTTCCTTTAGCAGCGGGAAAAGGGCAGATATGTTTCTGCCGGCAACCTGTCTGCCATAGGAAAAGATAATAACTTTTCTGGCATGGCGTATGGCAAAGGGACATTGCTTTGTTAAACTTGTGTTGTTAATTTTGCAAGGAGTGTGTTTATGAGTATGTTGAAAGAGTTCCGCGAATTTGCCATGCGTGGCAACGTAGTTGATTTGGCAGTCGGTGTGATTATCGGCGCAGCGTTCGGTAAAATCGTTTCCTCGCTGGTTGCTGATATCATCATGCCGCCGCTGGGTTTATTGATTGGCGGCGTTGATTTCAAACAGTTCCATTTGGTATTACGCGAAGCACAAGGCAGTGTCCCCGCTGTCGTCATGAACTATGGCGTATTTATCCAAACCATTTTCGATTTTGTTATCGTCGCCTTTGCCATCTTTATGGCGATTAAATTAATGAATAAACTGCGCCGTAAGCAGGAAGATGAGCCAGCGCCAGCAGCACCACCTAAACCTTCCGCGGAAGAGAAACTGCTGACGGAAATCCGTGATTTGCTGAGCCAACAACAGTCCAAATAATCAGTAAAATCATTATGCAGAGGCCATCTTCGCGGATGGCTTTTTTTTATGCTTAAAACCAGAAAGGCAGTGGCAAATCATCGCCCGATCGCTTGCCACTGCCCTCCCAGTTCCCCCGTTTGCTGTGCTTCTCTTTACGGCGGTAGCTGCCTTTCCCTTTCGCGTTTGTTTCTACCCGCTGATGAAATAAAGGATCGTGCAGCAAGGCCTGAATGGCGTTATCCCGTATTTGGCCCCGGGTATGGCGATATTTTGTCATAGTAATACTCCAGTAAATAATCAGATGATATACCTCAGCGATCGTCCCGCTGATAGGCTAAAGCACCGGTGATTGAGCGCGGAATTATAATTAGCGGTTTATTTTATCACTGGCACCCTGCTCCAAAGCCTCCAGGATTGAACAATATTTGCTGGGATGAGCGCTGCCGCAGCAGGCATCGCTCAAACGCTTAAGTGATTCACGCATGCGCGTCAACTCGGATAGCTTCGTTTCAACCTCCTGCAAACGGGCATCAACAATCGACTTTGATTCCTGGCAGGTATGATGCTCTGGATCCACGCGGATCGATAACAACTCTGCGATGGTTTCCAGCGTAAACCCCAGTTGCTTAGCATAGCGTATAAAACGCAGGCGTTGTAAATCCTGTTCACTATACAAGCGGTATCCGCCTTCGGAGCGGCTGCCATGCAGCATCATACCCTGCTTTTCATAATAGCGAACCGTATCCGGTGTGACGTCAGCAAGCTTTGCCAACTGGCCTATCTTAAACATTACCTGTCCTCCGGGGTGAATTTCCCAGTCAGCGCCTGCTGATAGTCGCCATACAGAAAGTCGGTGCTCATGCCGGCTTGCCGCAGGCGCAGTTCTAACAGCGACATGCGTTTACTCAGCGCGGCATAGTCTGGGTGGGTGCTGTCTATTGTCTGCAGCAGATCGGCAACGGTTAATGCCTCTCTGCGATCTTCTAATTCTGGGGGTAAATAGCCGGCATTTTTCAGCAGCCGATAGCCGGCGCGCAATTCTTCAGGCACCGCACTGTCGTCATCAAGCTCAAGTGGTTTCCCCACGCCCGGCAAGTTATCAAACTCGCCTTTGGCCTGAGCGTCACGAATATGGCGCTCTGCCCATTCGTCTAGCAATCCCACAATATCATTCCTCAGCAGGCTGGATAGATAACGTTAGCATAGTAGATAGCAACAGGGATCTTAAGCCGCTCAATAGGAATAATGAATATTTACCAGACGATAGACGTAAAAAAACCGGGCAAGCCCGGTTTTTTTACGCGACTACAAATTACTCTGCAGTTGCTACTTCTGCTTGAGACTCAGCACGATCAACCAGCTCGATGTATGCCATCGGCGCGTTGTCGCCTGCGCGGAAGCCACACTTCAGAATGCGAGTGTAACCACCGGCACGGCTCGCGAAACGCGGGCCCAGCTCGTTAAACAGTTTTGCCACGATCTCGTTATCACGAGTACGTGCGAATGCCAGACGACGATTAGCTACGCTGTCGGTCTTGGCAAGAGTAATCAGCGGCTCAACAACGCGACGCAGCTCTTTCGCTTTTGGCAGGGTCGTCTTGATGATTTCATGACGAACCAAAGAGCCGGCCATGTTACGGAACATAGCCTGGCGGTGGCTGCTGTTACGGTTCAGTTGACGACCACTCTTACGATGGCGCATGACCTTATCCTTCTCAGTAAAACCTTAACCTGTGATCCGGTTACTCGTCAGCAATGCTTGCCGGCGGCCAGTTTTCCAGGCGCATGCCCAGAGACAGACCACGGGAGGCCAGCACGTCTTTAATCTCGGTAAGAGATTTTTTACCCAGGTTAGGCGTTTTAAGCAGCTCAACCTCGGTACGCTGTACCAGATCACCGATGTAGTGGATAGCTTCTGCCTTAAGGCAGTTAGCAGAGCGGACAGTCAATTCCAGATCGTCAACAGGGCGCAGCAGGATCGGATCGAATTCTGGTTTCTCTTCTTTTACTTCCGGCTGACGAACATCACGTAAGTCAACGAAAGCTTCCAGTTGTTCGGCCAGAATGGTTGCCGCACGGCGGATCGCCTCTTCAGGATCGATCGTGCCATTGGTTTCCATTTCGATTACCAGCTTGTCCAGGTCGGTACGCTGTTCTACACGCGCTGCTTCAACATTGTAGGCAATACGCTCTACAGGGCTGTAGCAGGCGTCAACCAACAGACGACCGATTGGGCGCTCATCTTCTTCCGAATGAATTCGGGCAGAAGCCGGCACATAGCCACGACCGCGCTGAACTTTGATACGCATGCTAATAGCAGCGTTCTCATCGGTCAGGTGGCAGATGACGTGTTGCGGCTTGACGATTTCGACATCACCATCATGGGTGATGTCGGCAGCGGTCACAGGGCCAATGCCAGATTTATTCAGGGTAAGAATAACTTCATCTTTGCCTTGAACTCTCACCGCCAGCCCTTTCAGGTTGAGCAGGATCTCCAGGATATCTTCCTGTACGCCTTCTTTGGTGCTGTACTCATGCAGTACACCATCAATCTCAACCTCGGTCACCGCGCAACCCGGCATAGATGAAAGCAGAATACGGCGCAGTGCGTTGCCAAGAGTATGGCCAAAGCCACGCTCTAACGGCTCAAGGGTCACCTTGGCGTGCGTCGAACTGACTTGCTCGATATCTACCAGGCGCGGTTTTAGAAACTCTGTCACAGAACCCTGCATTGTGTCCTCTCTTTGGTACTAAGCTTTACTTGGAGTAAAGCTCGACGATCAGGTGTTCGTTAATGTCCGCAGACAGATCGGTACGTTCAGGAATACGTTTGAACACACCTTCCATCTTAGCAGCATCAACTTCCAGCCAAGTCGGCTTTTCACGCTGCTCAGCCAGCTCCAGAGAAGCCTTAACACGAGACTGCTTTTTAGCTTTCTCGCGGATGCTGACTACGTCATTCGGAGATACCTGATAAGAAGCGATGTTAACAACGCGACCATTTACCATGATAGCTTTGTGGCTAACCAGCTGACGTGCTTCTGCACGCGTGGCGCCGAAGCCCATACGGTAAACAACGTTGTCCAGACGGCCTTCCAGCAGTTGCAACAGGTTTGCACCGGTGTTGCCTTTCAGGCGGGCTGCTTCTTTGTAATAGTTACGGAACTGACGCTCCAGAACACCGTACATACGGCGAACTTTTTGCTTTTCACGCAACTGGACACCGTAATCAGACAGACGCGGTTTACGCGCACCGTGCTGACCAGGTGCTTGTTCAATCTTACACTTGGAATCGATCGCGCGAACGCCAGACTTAAGGAACAGGTCTGTGCCCTCACGACGGCTCAGCTTGAGCTTAGGACCCAAATATCTTGCCATTTTCTTTCTCCAACAATCCTAAAAGCAGCGTTATACGCGGCGCTTTTTCGGCGGACGACAACCGTTATGAGGGATCGGAGTCACATCAGTAATGTTAGTGATGCGGAAACCAGCCGCGTTCAGAGCGCGGATAGTAGACTCACGACCAGGACCAGGTCCTTTAACCATAACTTCCAGGTTCTTGATACCGTATTCTTTTACAGCGTCAGCACAACGTTCAGCGGCAACCTGTGCTGCAAACGGAGTAGACTTACGAGAACCACGGAAACCGGAACCACCGGCAGTTGCCCAACCCAATGCATTACCCTGACGATCGGTAATGGTAACAATGGTGTTGTTAAAAGAAGCATGGATATGAGCCACGCCGTCAGAGACTTGCTTTCTTACACGCTTACGTGTACGAACAGGTGCCTTTGCCATTATTCAATCACCCCGATTATTTCTTGATCGGCTTACGCGGACCCTTACGGGTACGAGCGTTGGTCTTAGTACGCTGACCGCGAACTGGAAGACCACGACGATGACGCAAACCACGGTAGCAACCAAGATCCATCAGACGCTTGATGCTCAGGGTAACTTCACGACGCAAATCACCTTCAACGGTGAATTTAGCAACTTCGTCACGCAGCTTTTCGATTTGCTCTTCAGACAGCTCACTGATCTTAACATTTTCAGCAATACCCGCTGCAGCACAAATGGCCTGGGAACGAGTCTTACCGATGCCGAAGATCGCTGTTAATGCGATAACGGTATGTTTTTGATCAGGAATGTTAATGCCTGCTATACGGGCCACTATGCACTCCTACTATTTTATACGGCAACACCATTCTGAAAAGCCCGTTTTCAGGATACTCAAACAGCGTTGCAGTGACATAACAAAAGATTGGCTGGCTAATCTAGCCAGCTCAACCCAACTTTGCAAGAAAAATATGCGAGATAATCAGCCTTGACGCTGTTTATGCTTCGGTTCGACGCTGCAAATAACACGAACAACACCGTTACGACGAACGATTTTGCAGCCACGACATAATTTCTTGACGGAAGCACGAACTTTCATTTTTACTCTCCGTAACTTCTCAAACAAAACCCGACTAGCGGTTATAGCCTTTCAGGTTTGCTTTCTTCAATGCAGACTCGTACTGACTTGACATCATCAGAGTTTGCACTTGAGCCATAAAGTCCATGATGACGACAACCACGATCAGTAGCGAGGTACCACCAAAGTAGAATGGTACTTTCATTGCATCACGCATGAACTCCGGGATCAGGCAGATGAAAGTAATGTACATCGCGCCCACCAGGGTTAAACGCGTCATTACTTTATCGATGTACTTCGCCGTTTGTTCTCCCGGACGAATTCCTGGTACGAAGGCACCGGACTTCTTCAGGTTATCTGCCGTTTCACGCGGGTTGAAAACCAACGCCGTGTAGAAGAAACAGAAGAAGATGATTGCAGACGCATAGAGTAACACATAAAGCGGTTGCCCTGGCTGCAAATACAGCGAAATCGTTGTCAGCCAGTTCCAACCGGTACCGCCCCCAAACCAGGATGCAATCGTGGCTGGGAACAGAATAATGCTGGAAGCAAAGATCGCAGGAATTACGCCTGCCATGTTCACTTTCAACGGTAAGTGTGTGCTCTGTGCAGCATAAACGCGACGACCTTGTTGACGTTTCGCATAGTTAACGACGATACGGCGTTGACCACGTTCGATGAAAACAACGAAGAAGGTTACTGCAAACACCAATACTGCAACCAACAGCAACAGAAGGAAGTGCAGGTCGCCTTGCCGGGCTTGCTCAATAGTATGGCCAATTGCCGGCGGGAGCCCCGCCACAATACCTGCGAAGATAATGATCGAGATACCGTTGCCGATACCGCGTTCAGTAATCTGTTCACCCAGCCACATCAGGAACATTGTCCCGGTAACCAGGCTCACAACCGCAGTAAAGTAGAATGCAAAGCCTGGGTTTAACACCAGGCCCTGCATACCAGGCATATTCGGTAAACCGGTAGCAATACCGATCGACTGGAATATGGCCAATACCAGCGTACCGTAGCGGGTATACTGGCTAATCTTGCGACGGCCAGCCTCCCCTTCTTTCTTTATTTCCGCCAACGCAGGATGAACCACCGTTAGCAGTTGGATGATTATCGATGCCGAAATATACGGCATGATCCCCAACGCAAAGATAGAAGCACGGCTAAGGGCACCACCAGAGAACATGTTAAACATTTCAATGATAGTGCCTCTTTGCTGATCGAGCAATTTGGCAAGCACAGTGGCATCGATACCAGGAATCGGAATAAAAGAGCCGATACGGAAGACAATCAACGCGCCAATAACAAACAACAGTCTGCGCTTCAGCTCGCCGAGTCCGCCTTTAGCACTTTGAAAATCTAATCCTGGTTGCTTAGCCATCTGCTACTTATTCCTCAATTTTACCGCCAGCAGCTTCGATAGCAGCACGAGCGCCTTTGGTGACACGCAGACCACGCAGGGTAACCGGACGAGTGATTTCGCCAGAAAGCATAACTTTCGCGAATTCAATCTGGGTACCAACAACGTTAGCGGCTTTCAGCGTGTTCAGGTCGATTACGTCGCCTTCAATCAGAGCCAGTTCAGACAGACGAACTTCTGCCGTGATCATAGCTTTGCGAGAGGTGAAGCCGAATTTCGGCAAACGACGGTATAAAGGCATCTGACCACCTTCAAACCCGCGACGTACGCCACCGCCAGAACGAGACTTCTGACCTTTGTGACCACGGCCGCCGGTTTTACCCAGGCCAGAACCAATACCACGACCTACACGCTTCGGCGCATGCTTGGCACCTTCAGCCGGAGACAGAGTATTTAAACGCATCTGTTACTCCTCAACTTTAACCATGTAGGAAACCAGGTTGATCATACCGCGAACAGCAGGAGTATCCTCACGCTCTACGGTGTGACCAATGCGACGCAGACCCAGGCCGAGCAGAGTAGCTTTATGCTTCGGCAGACGGCCAATGGAACTGCGAGTTTGTGTTACTTTAATAGTCTTAGCCATGGTCAATTACCCCAGAATGTCTGCAACGGATTTACCACGCTTGGCAGCGACCATTTCAGGGGACTTCATATTTGCCAAAGCATCAATAGTTGCACGAACCACGTTGATCGGGTTGGTGGAACCATAAGCCTTAGCCAATACGTTATGAACCCCAGCGACTTCCAAAACGGCGCGCATTGCACCACCGGCGATGATACCGGTACCTTCGGAAGCCGGCTGCATGAACACACGAGAACCCGTGTGAGCACCTTTAACCGGGTGCTGCAGGGTGCCGCTGTTCAGCGCGACATTCATCATGTTGCGACGGGCTTTTTCCATCGCTTTCTGGATCGCTGCCGGAACTTCGCGTGCTTTGCCGTAGCCAAAACCAACGCGACCGTTACCATCACCAACAACAGTCAGTGCGGTAAAGCTGAAAATACGGCCACCTTTTACAGTTTTAGATACGCGGTTTACCGCGATCAGCTTTTCCTGCAGTTCGCCAGCTTGTTTTTCGATGTGAGCCATCTTAAACCTCTTCCTTAGAACTGAAGGCCAGCTTCACGGGCAGCATCTGCCAGTGCCTGGACTCGACCATGATATTGGAAACCGGAACGGTCAAAGGAAACATCTTTGATGCCCTTTTCCAACGCGCGTTCAGCGATAGCTTTACCTACTGCTGCTGCTGCGTCTTTGTTACCGGAGTACTTCAGTTGCTCAGTAATAGCTTTTTCTACAGTAGAAGCGGCTACCAGTACTTCAGAACCGTTGGAAGCAATAACCTGTGCGTAAATATGACGCGGGGTACGATGTACCACCAGGCGGGTTGCACCCAGTTCTTTGAGCTTGCGGCGTGCGCGGGTCGCACGACGGATACGAGCAGATTTCTTATCCATAGTGTTACCTTACTTCTTCTTAGCCTCTTTGGTACGCACGACTTCGTCGGCGTAACGGACACCTTTGCCTTTGTAAGGCTCAGGACGACGGTAGGCACGTATTTCCGCAGCAACCTGACCAACAGCCTGTTTATCAGCGCCTTTCAGCACGATTTCAGTCTGGCTTGGGCATTCAGCAGTAATACCTGCTGGCAGTTGGTGATCGATTGGATGAGAGAAGCCCAGGGCTAAATTCACCACGTTGCCTTTAACGGCAGCACGATAACCAACACCTACCAGTTGAAGCTTCCTAGAGAAGCCTTCGGTAACACCAATAACCATTGCGTTCAGCAGAGCGCGCGTGGTGCCCGCAAGGGCCCAAGCGTTTGCAAAACCTTCGCGCGGTGCGAAAGTCAGAGCATTAGCTTCTTGCTTCACTTCAACGGCGTCATGGACAGTACGAGTCAACTCGCCGTTTTTACCCTTAATCGAAATAACCTGACCGTTGAGTTTTACCTCTACGCCGGCAGGAATGACGACGGGTGCTTTTGCAACACGAGACATTCTTTCCTCCCGAATTAAGCTACGTAGCAGATAATCTCGCCACCAAGACCAGCCTGGCGAGCTGCACGATCGGTCA
The DNA here is from genome assembly GCF_039539505.1 of Gibbsiella dentisursi. Taxonomy (NCBI): domain Bacteria; kingdom Pseudomonadati; phylum Pseudomonadota; class Gammaproteobacteria; order Enterobacterales; family Yersiniaceae; genus Gibbsiella; species Gibbsiella dentisursi. The sequence goes on along the minus strand of NZ_BAABDG010000019.1, from coordinate 8,611 downwards.
TAACACCTTTAGAGGTAGAAACGACAGCGATACCCAAACCGGCCATAACTTTTGGCAGCTCATCTTTTTTCTTATAGATGCGCAGACCTGGGCGGCTGATACGCTGAATGCTTTCTACCACAGCTTTGCCCTGGAAGTACTTCAGTACCAGTTCCAGCACAGGCTTGGTGTCGCCTTCGATTTTGAAATCTTCAATGAAACCTTCTTCCTTCAGCACGTTGGCAATTGCCACTTTCAGCTTGGAGGAAGGCATGGTGACCGCAACTTTGTTCGCGGCCTGACCGTTACGGATACGGGTCAGCATATCCGCGATCGGATCTTGCATGCTCATCTGTCTTTACTCCCGTGATTCAATTGGTGACAATTACCAGCTAGCCTTTTTCAAGCCCGGAATTTCACCGCGCATAGCGGCTTCACGGACCTTGATACGGCTCAACCCGAACTTACGCAGGAAAGCGTGCGGACGGCCAGTTTGGCGGCAGCGATTACGCTGACGGGACGGGCTGGAATCACGCGGCAGAGTCTGCAGCTTGAGAACAGCATTCCAACGATCTTCATCGGAAGCGTTCACATCAGAGATAATAGCTTTCAGTTCAACGCGTTTTGCAAAGAACTTATCAGCTAACTTCACGCGTTTTACTTCGCGTGCTTTCATTGATTGCTTAGCCATCAGTAACCCTGCCTTACTTGCGGAACGGGAAGTTAAAAGCAGCCAACAATGCGCGGCCTTCATCATCAGATTTCGCAGTAGTGGTAATGGTAATATCCAAACCACGGACGCGATCGACTTTATCGTAGTCGATTTCTGGGAAGATGATTTGCTCACGCACACCCATGCTGTAGTTGCCACGACCGTCGAAAGACTTGGTGGACAAGCCACGGAAGTCACGGATACGTGGAACAGCAATGGAAATCAGACGCTCAAAGAACTCCCACATGCGTTCGCCACGCAGAGTTACTTTACAGCCGATCGGATAGCCCTGGCGGATTTTGAAGCCTGCAACAGATTTGCGTGCTTTGGTGATCAGCGGTTTTTGACCGGAGATTGCTGCCAAATCAGCTGCTGCGTTATCCAGCAGTTTTTTGTCAGCGATCGCTTCACCAACACCCATATTCAGGGTGATCTTCTCGACCCGAGGGACTTGCATGACAGAATTGTAGTTAAACTGAGACATCAGTTGTTTAACTACCTCGTCTTTGTAGTAATCATGCAGTTTCGCCATCGTATTACTCCAAATTACTTGATAGTTTCGCTGTTAGATTTGAAGAAACGGACTTTTTTGCCGTCTTCGAATCTAAAGCCTACACGGTCAGCCTTGCCGGTTGCCGCGTTGAAGATAGCAACGTTAGAAACCTGAATTGCAGTTTCTTTTTCAACGATGCCGCCTGGTTGGTTCAGGGCCGGAACAGGCTTCTGATGTTTTTTAACCAGGTTGATACCTTCAACAATGACCTTACCAGAAGACAGGACATTTTTTACTTTACCGCGTTTACCTTTATCTTTCCCGGTAAGCACGATAACTTCGTCATCACGACGGATTTTCGCTGCCATGGTTCGCTCCTTAGAGTACTTCTGGTGCCAGAGAGATAATTTTCATGAACTTCTCATTACGCAGTTCACGAGTTACCGGCCCAAAAATACGCGTACCGATGGGTTGCTCGCTGTTATTGTTCAAAATAACGCATGCATTACCATCGAAGCGAATGACAGAACCGTCCGGGCGACGTACACCCTTCTTGGTGCGCACCACTACCGCCTTCAGCACATCGCCTTTCTTCACCTTACCGCGAGGAATTGCTTCCTTGATGGTAATTTTGATGATGTCGCCGACGCCTGCGTAGCGACGGTGCGAGCCACCTAGAACCTTGATACACATTACGCGACGTGCACCGGAGTTGTCGGCGACGTTCAGCATAGTCTGTTCTTGGATCATTTTAGTGCTCCGCTAATGTCAACTACTACTTTAAAGACCCAAGTAATTTAGGCCGTTGAAAAGCCCCATAACCAAGGGCGCAGCATTATAACACCACATCCCGGGCATGGGTAGAAAAAATAAACGGCTCATGGGTTGAGCCGTTTATTAAGTTAGAGAGAGCTCACTCTATTACAGAATTGCTTTCTCTACAACGCGAACCAACGTCCAGGATTTGCTCTTGGACAGTGGGCGGCATTCGCGGATTTCCACCACGTCGCCGATACCACATTCGTTGTTCTCGTCATGTACGTGCAATTTAGTCGTACGTTTGATGAATTTCCCGTAGATCGGGTGCTTCACCGTACGTTCGATAGCAACAACAATGGATTTCTCCATTTTGTCGCTAACAACACGACCTTGCAGAGTACGGATAATATCAGTCATTTACGCACCCGCCTTTTCAGTCAGTAAAGTCTTAACGCGTGCGACATCACGACGCACTTGTTTCAACAGGTGAGTTTGTTGCAGCTGGCCACTCGCCGCCTGCATGCGCAAGTTGAATTGCTCACGCAGCAGGTTGAGCAGCTCAGTGTTCAGCTCTTCAACGCTTTTTTCACGCAGCTCTTGTGCTTTCATTACATCACCGTCTTAGTTACAAAGGTGGTTTTGATCGGCAGTTTCGCTGCTGCCAGCTTGAATGCCTCACGGGCCAGCTCTTCCGGCACACCGTCCATTTCGTACAGGACTTTACCAGGCTGGATCAGGGCAACCCAATACTCTACGTTACCCTTACCTTTACCCATACGCACTTCGAGCGGCTTCTCGGTGATCGGTTTGTCCGGGAATACACGGATCCAGATCTTACCTTGACGCTTAACTGCACGAGTCATTGCACGACGAGCTGCTTCGATTTGACGAGCAGTCAGACGGCCACGGCCAACAGCTTTCAGACCGAAAGTGCCGAAGCTAACATCCGTACCCTGCGCCAGACCACGGTTGCGGCCTTTATGCATCTTACGGAATTTTGTACGCTTTGGTTGTAACATCAGCGACTCTCCTTACTTGCGGCCTTTACGCTGCTGCTTTTTAGGTTGAGCAGCCGGTTCCGGTTGTTCAACTGCAGCCATACCACCCAGGATCTCACCTTTGAAGATCCATACCTTAACGCCGATTACACCATAAGTGGTGTGTGCTTCAGACGTGTTGTAATCGATATCCGCACGCAGAGTATGCAACGGAACACGACCTTCACGGTACCATTCGGTACGCGCGATTTCAGCACCGCCAAGACGGCCGCTTACTTCAACTTTGATGCCTTTAGCGCCAAGACGCATGGCGTTCTGTACAGCACGTTTCATAGCACGACGGAACATAACGCGACGTTCCAGCTGTGAAGTGATGCTGTCAGCAACCAATTTTGCGTCCAGTTCCGGTTTACGGACTTCGGCGATGTTGATCTGTGCAGGAACGCCAGCGATATCCGCTACGACCTTACGCAGTTTTTCGACGTCTTCACCTTTCTTGCCGATAACGATGCCTGGACGAGCGGTGTGAATGGTCACACGGATGCTCTTCGCAGGACGTTCGATAACGATGCGAGAAACGGAAGCCTTCGCCAGTTCCTTGGTCAGGAATTGACGAACTTTAAAGTCGCTGTCCAGGTTGTCAGCGAATTCTTTGGTATTCGCGAACCAGGTAGAGTTCCAAGGTTTGACAATACCCAGGCGAATACCATTAGGATGTACTTTCTGACCCATTGCTAGTCTCCAGAGTCTCAGCGATCGGACACAACCACAGTGATGTGGCTGGTGCGCTTCAGAATGCGATCTGCACGACCTTTTGCACGCGGCATAATGCGCTTCATGCTAGGGCCTTCGTCTACGAAGATTTTCGCGACTTTCAGATCATCGATGTCAGCGCCATCGTTGTGTTCTGCGTTAGCAATGGCAGACTCCAGCACTTTCTTAACCAGACCAGCAGCTTTCTTGTTGGTGTAGGTCAGAGTTTCCAGAGCTTGCGACACTTTCTTACCGCGGATCAGGTCAGCAACAAGGCGAACCTTCTGAGCAGAAGAACGAGCGTGGCGATGTTTAGCGATAGTTTCCATCTCTTCCTCCTACCTTAGCGCTTTTTAGCTTTTTTATCAGCCGCATGGCCGCGATAAGTACGAGTCGGCGCGAATTCACCCAGTTTGTGACCGACCATTTCGTCGGAAACAAAGACTGGTACGTGCTGACGACCATTATGGACAGCGATGGTCAAACCGATCATGTTAGGAAAGATCGTTGAACGACGGGACCAAGTGCGCAAAGGCTTCTTGTCACCGCTTTCCACCGCTTTCTCTACCTTCTTCAGCAAGTGCAGGTCAATAAAAGGACCTTTCTTGAGAGAACGTGGCATGGCTTATCCTCTAATTATTTTTTACTACGGCGACGTACGATGAACTTGTCAGTACGCTTGTTGCTACGGGTCTTCTTACCTTTGGTCTGAACGCCCCACGGAGAAACCGGGTGCTTACCAAAGTTACGACCTTCACCACCACCGTGCGGGTGATCGACTGGGTTCATCGCCGTACCGCGAACGGTAGGACGAACACCACGCCAACGTGCAGCACCTGCTTTACCCAGGACGCGCAGCATGTGTTCAGCATTACCGACTTCACCCAAGGTGGCGCGGCAATCAGCTTGCACTTTACGCATTTCGCCGGAGCGCAGACGCAGAGTTACGTAGGAACCATCACGAGCAACGATCTGAACGTATGCACCGGCAGAACGCGCCAACTGGCCGCCTTTACCTGGTTTCATTTCTACGTTATGAACCGTTGAACCTACTGGGATGTTGCGCATTGGCAGGGTGTTACCTGCTTTAATAGCAGCATCAACGCCAGATTGAATCTGGTCACCAGCTTTCAGGCCTTTCGGCGCCAGGATGTAACGGCGTTCGCCGTCTTTGTACAGAACCAGCGCGATGTTCGCGGAACGGTTCGGATCGTACTCCAGGCGTTCAACCACAGCCGGGATACCGTCTTTGTTGCGTTTAAAGTCAACAATACGATAAGCCTGCTTGTGACCACCACCGATATGACGGGTAGTGATACGGCCATTGTTGTTACGACCACCGCTTTTGCTCAGTTTTTCCAGCAGCGGGGCATAAGGTTTACCCTTGTGCAGCTCAGGGTTAACCACTTTAACAACGTGGCGACGACCCGGAGATGTAGGTTTACATTTAACAATTGCCATTGTTCTTACTCCTCCGACTTACTCTGCGCCGCCGATGAAGTCCAGATTCTGGCCTTCTTTCAGGGTGACGTAAGCTTTTTTCCAGTCGCTACGACGACCAACACGCTGACCGTGACGTTTCACTTTCCCTTTCACTACCAGGGTGTTCACGTCTTCGACTTCGACTTCAAACAGTTTCTGCACTGCAGCTTTGATTTCTGCTTTGGTCGCGTCTTTGGCAACTTTGAGAACGATGGTGTTGCTTTTTTCCATCGCAGTGGATGCTTTTTCAGATACGTGCGGTGCACGCAGCACTTTCAGCAAACGTTCTTCACGGATCATGCCAGCATCTCCTCAACTTGCTTCACAGCATCAGCAGTCATAACCACTTTGTCGAAGGCGATCAGGCTAACTGGATCGATACCTGCTACATCGCGCACATCAACCTTGTACAGGTTACGGGCGGCCAGGAACAGATTCTCGTCGACTTCGCCGGTTACAATCAGCACGTCTTCCAGGGCCATATCTTTCAGTTTCTGTGCCAGCAGCTTGGTTTTAGGTGCTTCAACAGAGAACTTCTCGACAACGATCAGACGATCTTGACGTACCAGCTCGGACAGGATGCTTTTCAGCGCGCCGCGGTACATCTTTTTGTTTACTTTCTGACTGTGGTCCTGTGGCTTAGCAGCGAAGGTTACGCCACCGGAACGCCAGATCGGGCTCTTGATAGAACCTGAACGCGCACGGCCGGTACCTTTCTGACGCCATGGTTTCTTACCGGAACCAGTCACTTCAGCACGGGTCTTCTGAGCACGAGTACCTTGACGGGCACCTGCTGCGTAAGCAACAACAACCTGATGTACCAGCGCTTCGTTGAAATCACGACCGAAGGTAGTTTCGGAAACAGTCAGCGCGCTCTGCGCGTCTTTCAATACTAATTCCATTGCTATCCCCTTACGCCTTCACAGCTGGTTTAACGATCAGGTCGCTACCGGTTGCACCCGGGACAGCACCTTTAACCAGCAGCAGGTTGCGCTCAGCGTCAACACGTACTACGTCCAGGCTCTGAACGGTTACACGTTCGTTACCCAGCTGACCTGCCATTTTCTTGCCTTTGAACACTTTGCCCGGAGTCTGGTTCTGACCGATAGAACCCGGAACGCGGTGAGACAAGGAGTTACCGTGGGTAGCGTCCTGGGTACGGAAGTTCCAGCGCTTAACGGTACCTGCGAAACCTTTACCTTTAGAGGTGCCAGTTACGTCAACTTTTTTAACTTCAGCAAACAGCTCAACGCTAATGTCCTGACCTACGGTGAACTCTTCGCCTTCTGCAAGACGGAATTCCCACAGACCACGGCCAGCTTCAACGCCAGCTTTAGCGAAGTGACCCGCTTCAGGTTTGGTTACACGGTTAGCTTTTTTAGCACCAGTGGTAACCTGAACTGCACGGTAGCCATCGTTAGCCAGATCTTTAACCTGAGTAACGCGGTTTGCTTCAACTTCGATTACGGTTACTGGGATAGAAACGCCATCTTCAGTGAAGATACGGGTCATACCCACTTTTTTACCGACTAAACCAATCATTGTTTCAACCTCTCAATCGCTCAATGACCTGATTAACCCAGGCTGATCTGCACGTCTACACCGGCAGCCAGATCCAGACGCATCAGAGCATCAACGGTTTTCTCGGTTGGCTCAACGATGTCAACCAGACGCTTGTGAGTGCGGATTTCGTACTGATCGCGCGCATCTTTGTTGACGTGCGGAGAGATCAGAACGGTAAAGCGCTCTTTGCGGGTCGGCAGCGGGATCGGACCACGGACTTGCGCACCAGTGCGCTTAGCAGTCTCGACGATTTCCGCAGTTGATTGATCGATCAGACGATGATCAAACGCTTTCAGGCGGATACGGATTCTTTGGTTCTGCATGAGACCAGAGCTCCAATTATTTTATAAACGTAAATAATTACTCCTCACACCCATTTCGATTGATGGGGGAGTGTAATCGTCAACATATAACCCCCATATCGGGAGTATTGTTCGAAAAGCAGAAAGTGCCTGCCAATCGACTGATTCGCTAAAATCAGGCTTACCAAGATTAGGTAAGCCCGCGCATTATACGCAAAATGAGCGTGGAAGCAAGCCGCAGTTGAAAATATGCGCAAAATATCGCTAAGTTAGCAATTATCCCCTCTTCTCCCTGGCCGACACGGCCTGGCAGGAAGCAGAGAGGGAATTGAAGGCGGGCGGGTTGGTGTAGTGCGGAGATAGGCATAGCCCCCTTCCTGATAAAAGCGACGGGGGCTCAAAACGAGTGAAAACTAATCTTTGCGTTCCAGTACCTGGGCTTGCGCATAGTTTTGGATACCCAAGCGCTGGATCAAATCCAACTCGGTTTCCAGCCAGTCGATGTGTTCTTCTTCATCGGCCAGAATATCCAGCATCAAATCGCGGCTCACATAGTCATGAATGGAATCAGCATAGGCGATACCTTCGCGCAGAGCCTTCGCGCCGTCCAATTCCAGCAACAGATCAGACTTCAGCATTTCCTCGACGTCTTCACCAATATTCAACTTGCCAAGATCCTGCAGATTCGGCAGCCCTTCCAGAAACAGGATGCGCTCAATATAGCGATCGGCGTGCTTCATCTCATCGATGGACTCGTGGTATTCCTTATCGTTTAGGCGCAGAAGCCCCCAGTTTTTAAACATTCGGGCATGCAGGAAATACTGATTGATGGCAACCAGCTCGTTACCGAGCAGTTTATTGAGATGTGCAATGAGTTTTTTATCGCCTTTCATAGGTTATCCCTCCTGACACAGTTCTAAAAGTGTAGAAGCTGTAAGCCAAGAGTCAAAAAATAACCTTACTTTTGTTAGGCAACTTTATGCATATGAATAACGGTGGCGTTTTCCTCCATCATAATCTGTCTTGCCTGGCGAATGCATTTCCCACAATCGGTGCCAATCGGCACAAGGTCACGCAGCTGTTTCATTGTGTGGGGATTGTGCTGACGAACGGCCTTACGGATGGCATTATCAGTCACGGCATTGCACAAACATACGTACATAGATAACTCACTTTTTAACCAATGAGCTAATTCTAAATAGGAATGCTTTTTATTTCAATTAAGATTTAACGGATTTCCCATAAAAAAAGGGCACCAAAGTGCCCTTTTTATGAAGCTGTATTATTCGCGATTAAGCGATAACTTTAGCAACAACGCCCGCGCCTACGGTACGGCCGCCTTCACGGATGGCGAAACGCAGACCGTCGTCCATCGCGATTGGGTGGATCAGGGTAACAACCATTTTGATGTTGTCGCCTGGCATTACCATTTCCACGCCTTCCGGCAGTTCGATGGTACCGGTCACGTCAGTCGTACGGAAGTAGAACTGTGGACGGTAGCCTTTGAAGAACGGAGTATGACGGCCGCCTTCATCTTTGCTCAGAATGTACACTTCAGATTCGAACTGGG
>NZ_BAABDG010000018.1:0-13585 GCF_039539505.1 Gibbsiella dentisursi | reverse complement strand
CTCCAAAAGGCGGCCACCTACTTCGCCAGACGCCTGAAGTGAAGTACGGTTTTATACACCAACATCAGGCGGCGTTCTCAGTGAAAAGCCTGGCCCGGGTACTGTGCGTCTCGCGCAGTGGCTGGTATGCGTGGCTGAAGCGCCGACAATCCTTCTCGCTGCGGCAGATGCGTCGTCAGCAGTGTGATGAGCGGGTGGCACAAGCTTTTATACAGGCAAAACAGCGCTATGGCGCGCCTCGCCTTACGCAGGAGTTGCGTGAGGCCGGCCATGTCTGGAACCGTAAAACGGTGGCGGCCAGTCTGCGACGTCAGGGATTACGGGCCAGAGCGGCGAGCAAGTTCAAAGCCACGACAAACAGCCGGCATAACCTGCCGGTGGCGCCGAACCTGTTGCAACAGGACTTCAGTGCAACGGGGCCGGACCAGAAGTACGTTGGGGATATCACCTATCTGTGGACAGAGGAAGGTTGGCTGTACCTGGCGGTGGTTATCGACCTGTATTCGCGTCGGGTGGTGGGTTAGTCAATGTCGGAACGAATGACGGCGGAACTGGCGTGCAATACGCTGAAAATGGCGTTGCCAACAGCGGGCTAAGCCCGGTGCAATTTGAGGAAAAAAACCTCGCTTAAGGCTGTGTCCACCGTTGCTGGGCAAGATCAGTCCGGCGGAAGAGCGACTGGCGGTCAGAAAAACCAGAATGGTACCGCTGATGCAGTCGCTGTATGACTGGATACAACAGCAGATGGGCACGCTGTCGCGCCACTCGAATACGGCGAAAGCGTTCGCATACCTGCTGAAGCGATGGGATGCCCTGAACGAATACTGCCGCAATAGAATAACCTGTGTGAAAATGCCCTCCGTGTGGTGGCGCTGGGGCGCCGTAACTATATTTTCTTCGGCTCTGATGGTGGTGGTGACAGTGCGGCAGTGATGTACAGCCTGATCGGTAGCTGCAAACTTAACGGCATCGAGCCAGAAGCCTGGTTGCGTCACGTAATCAGCGTCATCAACACCTGGCCTGCCAACCGCGTGAAAGAGCTGTTGCCCTAGAACGCAACCCTCTCTGTAAACTAATTTTTACCCTACGTCCTTCACGGTACGCTTACAGTGTAAACTCAGCAGAAAGAGCGTCCAAATGAAAGTATCTACTTTGGGTATTGACCTGGCAAAAAATGTTTTCCAACTTCATGGCATCGATCACACCGGCCACACGGTGCTCAGGAAAAAACTGAACCGGGACAAACTGGTGCCTTTCATTATGCAACACAGCCCCTGCCAGATTGGGATGGAGGCCTGCGCATCCAGCCATCACTTTGCCCGGCTTTTCAGCCAGTATGGTCATCAGGTCAAACTGAAATACTGATGATCTGTTCGTCTGAAAAACTCTTCTTCATAGAAATGCCTTCACGTTGTTGATGAAGACATTACTAACATCACGGTGTATTAATCAACGGGGAGCTGGTCACCGGGCCCGATAGCCCAGAGCCTCAACTCCAGTCACGATCGCCACCGCCAGATGGCTTTTCCCCTAGCCGCTGGCACCGAACAGCAGGACGCTTTCTCCGGCATCAACCCAGTCTGCCGTTTCGCAGAGGTGCTGGAAATAAGCCTTATTCAGTTCCAGCACCTGGCTGAAGTTATATTCACCCAGCGTTTTAGTCATCGGCAACCGGGCTTCTGAAGTTTGGCATCAGATAGCCTTTCCCTGGTCTTGCGAGCTCATTTTTGCATCAAAAATAAACCACTTATCAATTGGGGATAACGATCAATTGAATTACAATTAATTCACAGCACCTATCAATAATAAGTTATTGATCGTTTATTCCGATCACTGGTATAATGAACCACGGTAAGTTTGCGCAATTACCTTATTACTCAATCATGGGTAGAAGATAGTCACATTGATAATATGTGATGGGAAAGTAAATATAGAGGAAGCCAAGGCTACTTATGCAGGTAGGGGCTTCGGCGCTCTCGATTTGAATGGAAATTAAGACTGATGAAAACATTTAGCTATGTTACTTTGGCAACCTGTGTTTCAGTGGCGGCGTTGCTGACTTCAAATGGCGCAGCAGCAGCAACAAGTACTACCGCTACTGACAGTGCGAGCTGGTCAGCTACCGCAACTAAAGATACGTCTGCGGCATTTGTTATTTCTCAGGGGAAATCATCCCTGACTTTCGACTACAGCGCTAGCAGCAAACAATTTAGTACTGATTCAGATACATTGACAGCATCTGTTATTGGTGATGGTGACACCGGTTATTCCGGCTTTACTATTGTAGCTTCGTTGTCTGGTGATACACTCAGTAATGGTACTGACACTATTTATGTTGAACCAACCATTGGTGGAAAAGATATAACTACCGCCGGTGCAACAATTTATGATTATGCATCCGTTTCCACATCCTCCTTTGCTGGCATCACTCCATTGACCACCACAACTAGTCAGGTTTCTGACACAGCTACGGTAACCTTCACCCCGTATTCAAGTAGTGACTTTAGCAGTCGTGACTTCTCTAGTTACTCTGATGGTACATATACTGGGACCGTAGGTATTAACTTCATTGCCACTTGGACTGGTGCATCATCATCTGATGATGGCTCATCTGATAATAGCTCATCTGATAATGACAATGGTTAATCCTTAATAAAAAACGATTTTCCAAGCAATAAAATACCCGGCGCTTTGTATTTTTCATCAGGTGCTGGGTGTGAGGCTTGCAAATTTATTTTGTATGGTGGTCTATTATCGACCACCAAGTAAAAAAGAACATGAGTATAAGTAGGTATAAAATGAAGAAAATACACTTGGTTATCTCGTTTCCCTTGTTTTTTTCACAATTTTCTTCTGCCATCGATGTTGGTGATCCTACTTTTTTTGTTGAATCAAACCAGAAGATTGCGGGTAAAATTATAAAGAATAGTGTGAACGAGTCTCGTTTTCTCAAGGTTTCCGTGCAACGTGTTTCGTCCCCGCTAAAAGGCGGCATCGTTATTTCCCCCGAAAGCAAAGATGAACTGCTTGCAGCTCCGCCGGTTGCCATTTTGCAACCAAATGCAGAAGACACTATTCGGTTCTTTTATAACGGTCCTGCTGATGGAAAAGAGCGTTATTACCGTGTGATTTGGGATGAATCACCGCTATCTACAGACGACGACTTAAGTACATCAAATAAAGTAGTGCAGGCTATGCCTCATGTGCGGGTGTCAACAATCATGGTGGTGCGCCCACGTAATGTAAAATGGGATGCTAAATACACTAATGGTGTCATAATGAATACAGGGAATACCTCTCTAAAAACAATCTATTATGGCGAATGTACCTCTAAAGGACTTGAACTTCTGAAGAGAAGGCACCGAGAAAAAGATAATACCTGCAAGGAAGTTGACTATATCCTACCAGGAAACACATCCCATCCTGAATTGGTTAATATTTTTGCCAATAAGGCGGTAGGCGGAGTCTGGGAAGATGGGCAGTTCATTAAACTAAATTAAGCTAAAAAATTATTCATGTATGAATATAGAATTTATTTAGCGGGATTTCTCGCTATTATGTTTAGCGCAGGCGTTTATGCGGATGAGTTGGTTATTTCCAATAATCGTCTCCTGCCCGCACAGTTGATCATGGCCTTGCAGCAAGGTGTCACCATACCTGTTTACGTTGAACTTCGCGATGATGAAAAGCTTCATACGACTAAGGAAAGTAAGAAAGCAAAAAGGCAGCAGATCGCACAGGCCATACTGACGATTAATGACCAGAAAGAAATCCAGCTTCAGAGTATTGAGCTAACTCCATCTCCTTCGGATAATCTTAGGCAAACGGAGCTTTCCCCAAAAATAAAACAAGAAATTGAAAAACTGGCTGGTCGGTCGTTTTCAAAAACCGGTGAATTAGCCATCACCGACGGAAACGTTCTCCTGCTGGACTTTACTAACTTTAATATCGCCCTAAAAATCCGGCCTAATAGTATTGTCGCGTCCCATTTGCAGGCGACAAATACACTGGGACCATCGACATCCAGGTCACTGACTAACGTTCTGGATTACAATTTTGGTTCCTACTCAAATAAATACAAGTCTGAAAAAAGTACCTCACTAGCTTATCTGACACTGGACAATTGGTTGTCCTGGCGAGAGCATCATCTTAATCTGAACGGCTCTTGGTATGGGATTGGTTCTTCTTCTTCTTCATCGCATTTGTACCGTAGTGTTTACGAACGTGATTACAATGGTTATAGATTTTCCGCTGGGAAAACAACAACATGGTCATCACAGGGCCTTACCTCATTCACTGCACTAAGTGGCAGTAACATGTATGGCGTATCATTCAGTAATGCTGCCAGTTCCGAGTACGTTGAAAAAGTGTATTCGCTGACTCCCGTGCTGGTTTTCCTTCCCTCTGCCGGTGAAGTTCACATCACTCGTGATGGAAACCTGATTGATATCCAGAGCTTCGGCATGGGGTCATTTGAGGTCGATACATCCAGATTCCCCTACGGGACCTACAACGTGGATGTTGAAGTTGTAGTCAATGGTCGGACCGTATCAAAACAATCCGCCTTGATAAACAAGCCGGTATCCCCATTGATGATGAAAGCCCAAAACCTGAAATGGCAATTTTTTGGAGGAACACTGGATTATAAAGACCGCCATTACAGCAAGACCGAAAGCAATAGCTATGACGACTATGGCACTAAATCGACCTGGTATGCCGGCGGGTCGGCAGCCAAATCCTTTGGCCTGCTTGACGGTGTTGCCCTGAAAGGGTCAGTTTACGGGTTCCGTAACACGGGGGTATTCGAGTCTGAGTTATCTGCAAACGTATATAAAAATCTCCGAGTAAGCCAGCAAGTGATGGCCGCGTCAGACAACTCTAACGAGCTCCTCACCACCGCCAGCGCCGAACTGCCCTGGAGAGTCGGTAACGTGTGGGTGAATTATGATAAACGAACCATCGGAGATAAACTCAATATTCAACCCAGGAAAAACGGGAGTTACGGCGTCTCACTGACGTTATCGCAGTATCTTCCACATGCTGGCACGATTAGCTATAGCCACACAAAAGACTGGTATAACCAAACGATATACAACACGTTTAGTTACAATACAACGTTGCTGCAAAATAAATATGTAACGCTGGGAATACGCGCCGGCATTCAGCGTTATTACTATGATGAAAACGATTATAAAGGCTCGTCGGAAAAGTTTATTGCTTTTGATATGTCCCTGCCGCTTGCAACTTGGCTGAGCATGGGGGCTTCCTATGAATCCGGTGATACTTCACTGGTTGTCAGTGCGCGTAAACATTTCGATAATTCGGCGATAACCAGCACAGGGCTGTCCTACAGCAAACGCATGAGTGGCACATCCGATCTCGTTGATGACTATAGTTTGTCCGGAAATATGGGGTATGACACCCGCTACAGCAAAGGAACCGTCTCTGTCGCCCATGGTGAAATGGGAAGCACAACGGCCTCATTGACCTCGCAGGGCTCTGTCGCCTGGAGCGGGACCAATTTGATCGCTAGCAAGCTGAAGGAAAATTCAGGTGTTATCTTGAAAACAGGCATTGATGGCGCCGGAGAAATGAATGCCAAGATAAATGGAAGAACCTACAAATTTGGGACCGGGACAAATTTTGTCGCGCTTCCTGCTTATGCGCGCTATCACATCGAGCTGATGAATGACACTAACTCAGAAGACTTGTTTGATATTAGAAAAGGGAAGGTTTCTGAAGCGGTACTTTATCCTGGAAATGTGCAAATTGAAACGCCAGAAATTAAACGCATGGTGACCGTATTTGCCCGTGTACTGATGCCTGATGGCAGTATCGCGGCAAATAAAAAGATACACAACCATATCGGTAAAACAGTTACTGATGATAAAGGGGAGTTTGCAATGGATATTGATACCCGTTATCCAGAAATATTGCTACAGGATGAAAATGGCAAGGTATGTAAGGCTAACTTGAATATGAAGTCAGCGCATGGTGCAGCCTGGATGGGGGATGTTCAGTGCAAGTTTGTGGGTGTCCCTTTAGCTGATAGGGGGAATAGCATTATTGGACAGGATAAAGTTCAAGGGTAATGTGATGAATAAAATAATAACAAAGTCAATTCTTGTTGCATTTTTTTTATTTGTTTCTAACACTTGTACAGCTGCTTCTCTAGCTGAATCAAAATCAGCAACACTAGGTTATACGCTCATTAGTAATGAAGTAGATGGTGAATACTTTCTGGTTGATGACCAATCCGGCGGAGTTGCAATATTTTCAGGTGCCAATACCTGGACCAAACATAGTTCTTATGGGACGCAAACCTTGCTTGGATATCTTGGGACTCAAAGCTGGTATAAAACCAGTGAATGGACGGATATATATCTGGAAAACTCGCCTATTCGTTCGCCTTTTTTAGGAATAATCTGCCCCCTAGGAGATTCTGGTTGCCCATCGAGTGGATACATTACGGGCAGTGCTACAGATGAAAACGGTTTCTATCATGCCATGAGTGCATCCACGGTTGGAGGAGCTTATGCGCGGGCGACTCTTTCCAGTAGTGCATATGATTATTTTTTAGGTCTCAAGACTGGCAGTACCGAGACGTATAATTTTATCTACTGCTACGTCCCTTCTCTATATGCGTCTGAATATGCCACCTATGATGGCTCTAAAAAATGCATGAACCTAAGTGACGGAGTATATAACAGATATGCATTTAAAGTAACAAAAAATGGACAGATAACGATTAATGATGTTGGCGCTCAATCCACTGTCTATACCACAGCTGATGGTTCTCCTACCATTATGAATGGCAATGACTTATGCTATGAAGCAACCGTCGATAGCAAAAATGGAATCGTTTGCAAAATGGTTTCATACACCTATGATTATAGTACTCTACCAGGCAGTTATTTGAACATTTACCTGGGAATCAATACTGCTGATATAGGCGGATTCGATGTTGGAACTAGTGATATATTATGGAGTGCTGATGCTTCGACCTGGTATAAAAATGGCAGTTCTAATAAGAAAAGTGTAAGTAAGGTGTTTTCATCAGGAAGCGGATACCTGTATGTTTTCCTTACCCCAACTTTCTTCAAAGAACTTGTTAATTCAGGATACGAACTTTCTTCTTCGGATAATGCCTTTGTATTTTCTTTCTACAATACCAATAGAACGGGATCGGGATACTACGAATTTACATCATCGAACTCGATTAAAATCGTACCTAAAGAGTACGGAGTAAGTATTACCGCATCAGATGGTTCACGTAGTACAAGCGGTACTGGTACCATAGGCTCAAGTACACCAATATCGATGGATTATGATGTGGTTGTATCTGGTCCAGCTCAGTTCACATCCGTTACCGCAGCCGTTTCGGGGAGTATGGTCTCGAGTGGTGGGAGCACATTCTGTGCTTTCACTGGCAATGATATTACTGTGCCAATTCCTCAATATCTTGAATATAAAAACTCATCAGGTATCACTCGGCGGATGTATACCAACTGTGATAGCTCAAAGACTGTTGACCTGACTGATGCCGAGTGGACTCAAACTGCGTGGACGGATTATAGCGGATACTATTGGAAAACAACTATTTCGCTTGATTTCCCCATGAATAACAGTGTGTCTAAGACTGATACGGACGGTAGTAACTGGGAGGGAACAGTGTCAGCTAATGGTACTATTACGGTAACTGCAACATGGGAAGATGCATCCTAATGAAGAAATTACCTCTGCTTTTTATTATCGGTATAACTGGAGCTTTACCGTCTGTATCACAAGCAGTTTTCTTTGATTCGGTTATTTATGATATGCCATCAGAAAAGAAATTTATTTCCAGGAGAGTTTACAACGATAGCAAAGATGAGAAAATATACATAATCAGTGCAGCTAAGGTTGACAGGCCAGGGGAAAATGAAAAGAGCTTTCCTGTTTCGCCATCTGAGCTTATTTATGGCCCACTCAGATTCACACTCGAACCAGGAAAGTCTGAATATTTCAAGATATTCTATACGGGCCCTCAGGATGACCAGGAACGCTATTACCGATTAAGTTACCGAGAAGTATCAATGACGTCTTTTTTGAAACAAAAAGACAACAAAGAAATTGTCATGATCCCTGATGTGAAAATGTCAACATTACTGGTGGTTAGGCCACGGAAAATGAATTTTAGGTTTTCTATAGATGAAAAGTCTAATACATTAATTAATAATGGAAATACTTATTTTCGTGTTGTTACTATGGATGGGTGTTTTTCCAGAGAAATAAAAGATAGTCAATTTTACGTACTTCCTCATCAGGTGGTGACTCGCAGGGAGCTAAACGAATCAAACAAAAAATTTATTGTAGCATTCGGAAGATATATTCATTTGGGGGAAGGATGTTTCTCAAATCAACATTGACAGTTGTTAGCGTATTTTTTATTTTTTGCTTTGATGCATATTCTGGCATGAATGAGCTCAAGGAATGCAAACCTAAGGTTATTACTGTGTCTGATTTAGCAGAAGGGGCAGTTTCCATTGACTGGCGACAACAGCGAAAGAAAGATATTCAGCGTTCTAACCAACTGGCTCATGATGCGAAGTGCCATTTTTTTATCATCGCTCGCCCTGCCAAAAATTCAGATAATATTCCTGTAACAACTCCACCGGGATTTTCTGAACAGCGCGAGCATCCTTTATATAAGGATGCTGTAAATACATGGTTACTACTGCATACAAAGAAAAACTTTCGGCATATCATTTTGACTAATGAGTTGCCTGGGTGGTTATCCCCAAACTATTTTTTTTTCGTTGAGTAGAAAAGTGAACGCTAGATAATAAAATGATTTCACAAAATTAAATGAATTTAAAATCATGAGTAAAAATAAAAAAAACACCTCAGAAAACATGACTTTTATCGTAATAACCAATAACCACTTTCTTTTTAAAGGCCTCGTAGAGATTTTTCCAAAAATTGTTTTTTATCATATCTCCCCAGAAATAGGGAAACTTCACAAATTAGATATATCAGCACCTAAGGGGGATGTTTTTATATTGATTGATTCATATCTGTTTATAGATGCTCTCTGGGCAGAGTATCTTTATATCGCCAGACAGTATCCTAACGCGTGTTTTATCTGGTTAACATTACCCCAAACCGGTGGAATCTGGTCAAACCGGTTTAATGGGCATTATTCCGTAGCTCAGAAGTCTTCACAGTATTTATTGCGCATGCGGTTATATACTATAATAACAGGCAAAGAAAGCAGGGAACGATATCGTATTTCCCCTCTGGTTATCACGACCATGGAACAGAAAGTTATATATTACTTTTTATTGCGCAGGTACTCCTATGGTTTTTCACGTTCTATCGGTATTAATTTAAAGTCATTTTATTTCTATCGAAGAAGGATTATGACGAAGATGGGGTTTATTTCTCCGGCATTTATGGGTTATATTTTACAAAAGAATAAAGAGTTTCTTTTCCCCAATCCTAGGGAATGTTGAAAACCCTTGTTTTTAATTATTCTCACATACCTTCAGGTAATCTATATTGCTATTTAAAAATTAAATAAGGTGAAAATTCAGGCGTGTAATTTTTAGTTACAGATATATTTTTAGCCCAAGGATTAATCAGAGTCATTCTAGATCTAAATTATTTCCGTGTTCATGATGGGCGCTTTCTGTTATATTCAGGCAGCCAGCGAAATGTTTTTCCCTCGCTTTGCTTAGGTTCCTGAGTCGAGAATTAATCCAATAATTATGTTCGGTCCGACTGGTTAAAACGTTCAATGAAAGACTTTTTCTTCGACTCATCAATAATCCTTATTACAAGAAACTGGTAATTTTTATCGGGATAATTTTCAACAAAATATTTTATTATGAAAGCACTTTAAGCACCCCCATCTGTCTGGATAGCTGTACTCCATCAATAATGTAGTGGTTCGGTAATTCAGGATACCTCGAAATCCTGTTAATGTTAAAACAATAAACATGAGGTGATGCATGATCAAAACTCGTCGGACTAAACGCACATATTCTCCAGAGTTCAAACTCGAAGCTATCGAACAGGTTGTTAAGTATCAGCGAGATGTTCGGGAGGTCGCGCAGGCGCTCGAACTCAACCCTGATCATTTGCGCAAATGGATACGGCTTTATAAGCAGGAACTTCAGGGGATTGAGTCCACTGGCAATGCGATTGCACCTGAACAACGTGAAATTCAGCAGTTGAAAGCGCAGATAAAGCGTCTTGAGATGGAAAAAGAAACACTAAAGCAGGCTGCCGTGCTGATGAGCGAAGTCCCCGGAAAGCATCGCGCTAATCACACGGCTGAAAGCAAAGTGGCCTATGTTGGTTCTTTGTCATTTATTCGGTGTTCACCGCAGCGTTTATTACGCGCAGATGAAACGTTCTGTTAATGTGCAACGAATTGAATTTTGCGCAACTCGTTGCTGGTTCGGTGTTGCCCGTGAGCGAGGAACTCTATGGCGTAATCAACGACGGCTTGTTCCGTCGTGGCATCGGTTCTGTTTTTCAGATTTGGCCACGGTGGCTACGGTTGATTAACGCGTCAACGCCGCCTTGTTCAGCCAGTTCCCGATAGCGGTAAAACGTATCACGAGATACGCCCATGACCTTACAGGATTTCGATACATTACCGAGCTCTTCAGCCAGGTTTAGCAAACCCGCTTTGTGTTTGATGATAGGATTGTTAGTATGCAACATGAGAGTTACCTCTTGTGTTTTGTATAAGGATTCGACACCCATATCAAAACCGGTAACTCTCAACTTTTCAAGTTGTTGTGTCAGATTTGGTCGCGACTAATATACTTAACGGCACAATAAAAAATACGCCGAGTTTTCCCGGCGTATTGCATTTACTCCGCTGCTTCAGTTGGTTGAGCGGCGTCCTGGCTGGTGTAGATAGCGGCAAGGATACCGTCAACCACCTCTTTACTGCGCAGTTGGGCAATAGCAGCTTTTTGGATATTGCCGGTGATGTTAATCTGGGTCATTGCTTTTTCCTTTTTTAGCTTTTCGGGAAGACATGCCTAATCCATGTGAAGATTTTCATGGATAATTCCTGGTTATATTCTAATCAAAAAATTATGATTATTAAATTTATATACTGGTCACATAATTAACCTCTCATTGTTGATGTTTCGTTTAGTTTATTGGGTGTATAAATAATTTCCGAGACGTTTTTCATGTTATTCTTGTATTCTGATTTTCCGATGGATTTACATATCTCCAATGTAATCCTGTCTTATTTTAACCGCCTTTGGGGGCGGTTTTTTTTTGCTTCTACGCTTATGCGGTTCTCATCCAGCCCCGCAGTTGTACGAATTTGTTAGTGATATCTACGGGGGTATTTGATACCGCCGTCGCGCCGTTACTGTCCGTGTACGTGCCGGATGTGTAGTTGCGACTATATGTTCCAGTATTATCTGTCCCCGTTGAAAATCCCTGGTCATAAGCCGCCCCTGGGCCCCCCCCTTATGGCTGTGATCGGGTAGGTTGGCCGCAGTCAGGGTGACGCTATTATTACCGCCTGTGGTCATGGGGATTGTCCCCAGCATCAACATGCGCTCCCTGCATCCCGGCCAAAATACAACCACCACTGGGATGTAAGGACGCCCCAACGTTCGCTGTGTCGAGCTGATCCCTATTCAACCTGACGAGTTGTCTTAGCCGCCGTAAGTCTTCCCGCTGCAACTGATAACAGCACAAAGCCTCGCTTAAACGGCTAGGGGTTAAATGCACTCCGCCAAAAACTTTTTCCTCCCTGCGGTCGTAAAAACTTTTCGTCTCCGCCCCTTGCCGCCGCTCTTCGCCGTGCTGAATCAGTTTTATTGCGACGGCGAATACTCACAGCGGCATCACTTATCAACCCAAGGAGGGTTTCAATATGGATCAACAAAACCAGGCGGGAAGAACAGACAATAAATAAGGAAAAAGACCTGTTAACAGGTCTTTTTGATGGTATTATAAGACCTGTTAAGTAGTCTTATTGAGTCGAGGATACCATGCCAAATATCATTTTGAGTGACACAAGCGCGAGCATCAGCGAGCTGAAGAAAAACCCTATGGGAACAGTTGGCGCCGGTGACGGCTATCCGGTGGCCATCCTTAACCGCAATCAGCCTGCATTTTATTGCGTGCCGGCAGCGCTCTATGAACAAATGCTTGATGCCCTTGATGATCAGGAACTGGTCAAATTGGTCAATGAACGCCATAACGAGGCGCTGGTTGATATCGATCTGGATCAGTTCGCATGACATATAAAGTCAAATTTCGTGAGTCAGCTCTGAAAGAGTGGGACAAACTGGACAAGACGCTGCAGCAGCAGTTCGCCAAAAAACTGAAAAAATGCTGCGAGAATCCGCATATTCCGTCGGCAAAACTGCGGGGGATGCCGGGGTGCTACAAAATCAAGCTGCGCGCCTCGGGGTTTCGTCTGGTTTATGAGGTAATCGACGATTGCCTCATTATCGCAGTTGTAGCCGTAGGCAAGCGTGAGCGAGGGGATGTTTATCAGTTGGCAAGTGAACGTCTTAAGTGAACAGGTGTGTAGTGGATCACAAAATCAGGACACCGGGATAACCTGTTTCCACTGTTCTTCATACGCGCAAGGAGGTAGACCACCGTTGTTTGTGTGAGGACGAAAAACGTTGTAATAACGGTTTATCCAGTTCCTGATATCGCGTATCGGACTACCAAAATCAACATAACCCTCCTTTGGCAACCACTCGCTTTTTAGGCTACGGAATACCCTTTCCATGAGCGAATTGTCCAGACAGTTTCCTCTGCGACTCATGCTTTGCATTACCCCATAAAGCCAGAGTAACTTTCTGTATTTGTTGCTCTTATACTGACTTCCCTGGTCAGAGTGAAAAAGCAGACGCCCATTGCGTGACCGAGTTTCCAGAGCATTGCGCAGAGCCTTGGAGACTAAATCAGCATCCGCTGTCAATGACAGGGCTGAACCCACAATCCGGCGTGCATATAAATCAACAATCAGTGCGAGATAGCACCATTTATCTTGCAGGCGAATAAAACTGATATCACCACACCAAACGCGGTTTGGTGCCACAGGGCTGAATTGCCGACGTAATACGTTGGGTAATGCTGGGCTGCTATCAGGGGGTATTCGGTAATGGTGTTGACTCGGTTGGCGGCTTGTCAGGCCACATTCGGTCATCAAACGTCTCGCTAGCCATCGACCTACATCACACCCACTATGACGCAGCATTTGGCTAAGTGTACGGCTGCCTGCGGCACCACGACTGAGAGCATGAAATGCCCTTATCCGGCTTCGTAAATCAACCCTGCGTACATCAATGGGGCGTTGCACAGACGCGTAATAAACGCTGCTATGGATACCCAGCAAGTGACAGAGTGTCACTATTGGCCATTTTGCTTTTAGCCGTGTGATTAGCGCGCAGATTTTCCGGGGATTTCGCTCATCAACACGGCTGTAGATTCAATCTGTCAACGCAACACCCCTTTCAATTATCTCTTTCGGTGTTTTGAACTTCAGTGTCTTTCTTGGTCTGTTGTTTAGCTGAGCTGCAACCTGATCCAGCTCATGTTGAGT
>NZ_BAABDG010000017.1:0-1196 GCF_039539505.1 Gibbsiella dentisursi | reverse complement strand
GGTAATCTTCCCATTTTTAACGGAGGTGATAAGTAGAATCAGGTCATGCGTTGAATATGCTGCATCGGCGTGTAGCCATTCAATGCCATATTCGGACGCTCGTGATTATAAAACCATTGCCAGCGTGTGGCATAGTCCTGCAATTCATCCAGCGAGGAAAACAGGTACTGCCCTAGCCAGTCATAGCGTACTGTACGATTATATCGCTCAATATAAGCGTTCTGCTGAGGTTTACCGGGCTGAATAAAACGCAGGGTTATATTCTGTCGGGCCGCCCATGACATCAGTATCCTGCCTGTATATTCTGGCCCGTTATCGCACCGGATAGCTGCTGGTTTTCCCTTCCATTCAATGAGTTGCTCCAGTGTTTTGACCACCCGACTCGCTGGCAGGGAAAAATCCACCTCAATCGCCAGCGCTTCCCGATTAAAGTCATCGATAACATTCAGTAAACGAACAGAACGTCCATCCGATAGCTGATCATGCATGAAATCCATCGACCAGCATTCGTTGCCACTTTCAGGCACCGCTAGTGGCTCAGGTTTATCCCGTTTCAGTCGTTTTTTCGGCTTGATCCGCATGTTAAGCGACAACCCGCAATAAATCCGGTACACCCTTTTATGGTTAAACCGGAAACCTTTTACGTTACGCAGATACAGAAAACACAGGCCAAATCCCCAGTTACGCTGACTGTCAGTGATACGGAGCAGCCAGTCGGCGATGACGTCATTTTCTTCATTTCGTTGCGGCTGGTAGCGATAGCAACTTTCGCTGACAGCAAACAGCCGGCAGGCAAAGCGCACGCTGACGTTTCGGCTCCTGACGGCTTCTTGCGCCATCTGCTTTCGACGCGATGGCTTCACCACTTTTTTGCCATGGCTTCCTGAATAATTTCGGCCTTGAGACGCTCTTCAGCATACATTTTTTTGAGGCGACGGTTTTCCTCTTCCAGTTCTTTGAGGCGGGTCATCATGGAAGCATCCATCCCGCCAAAGCGTGAACGCCACTTATAGAAACTGGCGTTGCTCATGCCATGTTCGCGGCACAGTTCGGCCACCGGCGTTCCTGCCTCGGCTTGCTTCAGGATGGACATGATCTGGCTGTCAGTGAAACGTGATTTTTTCATAGAGATCTCCCCGGTTCAGGTTACGAGAAAATTCTACTTATGAACACACCGGTTTTTCGGGGGGATTACC
>NZ_BAABDG010000016.1:0-586 GCF_039539505.1 Gibbsiella dentisursi | reverse complement strand
TGTAGATTCAATCTGTCAACGCAACACCCCTTTCAATTATCTCTTTCGGTGTTTTGAACTTCAGTGTCTTTCTTGGTCTGTTGTTTAGCTGAGCTGCAACCTGATCCAGCTCATGTTGAGTATATTGGGCAAGGCAAGTCTTTTTGGGAAAGTACTGTCTAATTAGCCCATTAGTGTTCTCGTTTGTTCCCCGCTGCCAGGGACTCTGAGGATCGCAGAAGTAAACTTTAACTCCGGTGCTGCCAGTAAATTCCAGATGCCTGGCCAGCTCCATTCCTCTGTCCCATGTCAGTGATTGCCGGAGTTCAGGCGGCAAGCTCAGGAATTTGTCGGTAAGAGCCTGATTCACTGAGAAAGAATCTTTGCCCCTGAGTCTAAGGATGATCGTATAACGTGATTTTCGGTCTACAAGTGTGGCTATATGCGAGTTTTTTGTGCCTGATACTAAATCGCCTTCCCAGTGCCCCAGAGAGCGTCTGTTATCGATATGCCGGGAGCGTTCGTGAATTGGCGTTCCGTTCACTATATTGATCGTACCTCTTTCACCTTTGCGGGTATGGCGTCTGCCATGACGAAGGCTATGCGA
>NZ_BAABDG010000015.1:0-558 GCF_039539505.1 Gibbsiella dentisursi | reverse complement strand
CGTCGCTGCCGCAGCTTCGGTGCATGGTTTAGCCCCGTTACATCTTCCGCGCAGGCCGACTCGACCAGTGAGCTATTACGCTTTCTTTAAATGATGGCTGCTTCTAAGCCAACATCCTGGCTGTCTATGCCTTCCCACATCGTTTCCCACTTAACCATGACTTTGGGACCTTAGCTGGCGGTCTGGGTTGTTTCCCTCTTCACGACGGACGTTAGCACCCGCCGTGTGTCTCCCGTGATAACATTCTTCGGTATTCGCAGTTTGCATCGGTTTGGTAAGCCGGGGTGGCCCCCTAGCCGAAACAGTGCTCTACCCCCGAAGATGAGTTCACGAGGCGCTACCTAAATAGCTTTCGGGGAGAACCAGCTATCTCCCGGTTTGATTGGCCTTTCACCCCCAGCCACAAGTCATCCGCTAATTTTTCAACATTAGTCGGTTCGGTCCTCCAGTTAGTGTTACCCAACCTTCAACCTGCCCATGGCTAGATCACCGGGTTTCGGGTCTATACCTTGCAACTTGACGCCCAGTTAAGACTCGGTTTCCCTACGGCTCCCCTAT
>NZ_BAABDG010000014.1:0-548 GCF_039539505.1 Gibbsiella dentisursi | reverse complement strand
TACCACTTTGTGATTCATGACTGGGGTGAAGTCGTAACAAGGTAACCGTAGGGGAACCTGCGGTTGGATCACCTCCTTACCGAACGATATCTGAATGTGCAGTGTCCACACAGATTGTCTGATGAAATGAATGAGCAAGAGCACCTGTTGATGCGGTAGGGGAAACCTTACGCTGATGCGAAAGTGCCATATCACGCAAGTGGTCTGGTACGGAATTTTCGTGTCCCCATCGTCTAGAGGCCTAGGACACTGCCCTTTCACGGCTGTAACAGGGGTTCGAATCCCCTTGGGGACGCCATTCCGATAATGAGTGAAAGACATTATCACCGAATATCTTAAAGATGACTTTAACAAGTCGTGTTTAAGATATTGCTCTTTAACAATCTGGAACAAGCTGAAAATTGAAATGATGAATAATCGAAAGATTATTCACGAGTCTCTCAAAAGCGCACAGCCGATGATGGAAACATCTTCGGGTTGTGAGGTTAAGTGACTAAGCGTACACGGTGGATGCCTAGGCAGTCAGAGGCGATGAAGGGCGTGCTAAT
>NZ_BAABDG010000013.1:0-507 GCF_039539505.1 Gibbsiella dentisursi | reverse complement strand
TGCTGGAGGTATCAGAAGTGCGAATGCTGACATAAGTAACGATAATGCGGGTGAAAAACCCGCACGCCGGAAGACCAAGGGTTCCTGTCCAACGTTAATCGGGGCAGGGTGAGTCGACTCCTAAGGCGAGGCTGAAAAGCGTAGTCGATGGGAAACAGGTTAATATTCCTGTACTTGGTGTTACTGCGAAGGGGGGACGGAGAAGGCTAGGCTGGCCGGGCGACGGTTGTCCCGGTTTAAGCGTGTAGGGGTGTAGTCCTGGTAAATCCGGATTACTGTAACCCTGAGGCGTGATGACGAGTCACTACGGTGGCGAAGCAGTTGATGCCCAGCTTCCAGGAAAAGCCTCTAAGCATCAGGTAACATCAAATCGTACCCCAAACCGACACAGGTGGTCAGGTAGAGAATACTCAGGCGCTTGAGAGAACTCGGGTGAAGGAACTAGGCAAAATGGTGCCGTAACTTCGGGAGAAGGCACGCTGGCATGTAGGTGAAGTCCCTTGCGGA
>NZ_BAABDG010000012.1:0-135722 GCF_039539505.1 Gibbsiella dentisursi | reverse complement strand
TAGCGCCGATGGTAGTGTGGGGTCTCCCCATGCGAGAGTAGGACACTGCCAGGCATCAAATCCAGTAGAAAGCCCCGTACTTGCGTACGGGGCTTTTTGCGTTGTGGGCCACGCTTCGGCGCGGCCTGTGCTGTGATTAGCCGTGCCGTTAGGAAGAACCCTCACCAGGCATCAGCTTTTTCAACCATGCGGCGATAAATGCCGCAATGGCCAGCGGTTGGTTCAGATCCAAGTACTGCACATTGCCTGCTATGGCAATAGGACCGTCGCTGGCGACCGCAAGAGTATTGCTATCCAGCATGTCTGCCAGGGGGCGCCCCATACTTTCCCGGTAGAGGACAATTTTGCTTATTGGCTCATGTTTGAAGCCTTCTACCAGGATCACATCAAGCTTATTGTTGTCGAAACGGCTGGCTAAATAGTGCAGATCCAATGGCGGCTGCTCGGGGGTCTCTGTCATGAGTGCCCAGCGGCGATCGCTGGCGACTAACGTCTGATCGGCGCCCGCCTTACGCAATTCATAGCTGTCTTTACCGGGCGTATCCACATCCATATTGTGATGTGTATGCTTAATCAACCCGACCTGAATATCCATCTGCTTTAGCAGCGGTATCAATTGTTTGAGCAGGGTGGTTTTGCCGGTGCCACTGTAAGCGGCGATAGCCAATAACGGGATCGAGGTGTTACTCATTTGCCATCCCTCGGTTTTGTAGCCAATGTTGACCGTCGGCCGGCGTATTGATATTGATGAATGCGGTTTTTTGATCTGCGAAGATCACCCGCTGTGCGTTTATTTGCTTCATGAATAGCATCAGTTTGCGCTCCCCGCTGGCCAGATAGCCGGCCAACGCCGGCGCTAAAGCGGTATGCAACAGCGCAAGCGTAGGGTGATCACGCTCACCGTCATTGGTGTAGGCCGCCAGCGCTTTACCTTTCTGCCGCCAAAGCTGCTCAACCAGGTTTGTTGGTAAACCCGGTACGTCGCAGGGGGCATATACGGCCCATTGCGTTGCGGCATATTGCAATCCCGCTAACATGCCGGCCAGCGGGCCGGCAAAGTCAGGGTCTACATCGCCAATGACCGCTAAGCCGCTTTCCCGGTAACGGGCCGCATTGCGGTTAGCGTTGATAGCCATCTGGCCAACCTGCGGTTTTAACCGTGATAATACATGTTGGTACAGGGGGATCCCCCCGAGCTGAACCAACCCCTTATCAACGCCCCCCATCCGGGTACCGCGCCCGCCGGCGAGGATGATACCGGTGATTTCTGTCTGCATAATCAATATTTCATCCGATGACTAACATGCTGATTGTAGCGCTAAAGTCACCAAGACATCAGGATTTACCTTTATTGACAAGCTGCGTCTTTCACTCCGCAACCAAGCCTGTTACTTTGTGAGTTTATTCACTTCATCGGATGATATTGATATGAAAACGCATCGTGTAAATGAGCTGATTGAGCTATTGCATCCCGCCTGGCAAGAAGATCCGGATCTGAATCTGATTCAGTTTTTACAGAAATTAGCGCAGGAGGCGGGTTTCAAAGGTCAACTGGCTGAACTTAGCGACGATATTTTGATCTACCACCTGAAAATGCGCGGCAGCTCAGACAGCGAACAGATCCCTGGCCTGAAAAAAGACTATGAAGAAGACTTCAAAACGGCCCTGCTGCGTGCGCGCGGCGTAATCAAGGATTGATGAGCATACGGCGAACGCAGAACGCCTGCATTTGATTGGTGCTACAATTTTTATTCTCACTACACGCGCGACCAGCAAGCGAAAATAAATGTGGTTATGAACAACCCTGCTTTTAATTTTGAAACGCTTTCCCCCGATCTGATCATGGATGCGCTGGAAGGTATTGGCCTGCGTGTTGATTCCGGGCTGACGGCGCTAAACAGCTATGAAAACCGCGTCTACCAATTTATGGACGAAGATCGCCGGCGCTATGTGGTGAAATTTTATCGCCCGGCGCGCTGGAGTGCGGAGCAGATCGGCGAAGAGCACCAGTTTGCCGTTGAGCTGGCGCAGGAAGAGATCCCGGTTGTCGCGCCATTGTTCCAACAGCAACAGACGTTGCACTGCCACGGCGGTTTCTTTTTTGCCGTTTTCCCAAGCGTTGGTGGCCGGCAATATGAGATTGATAACCTCGAACAACTTGAATGGGTTGGCCGCTTTCTGGGGCGTATCCACCAGGTAGGTAAAGAAAAGCGCTTTAGCGCGCGCCCAACGATGGGGCTTGAAGAATACCTCGCCGCGCCGCGGCAGGTATTGGCGAACAGCGAACTGGTGCCAAAAGCGCAGCGGGATGCTTTCCTGGCCGCTACCGATGCCTTAATCACCGAGATCACGCTGCATTGGCACCAGGATTGGCAACCGCTGCGCCTGCACGGTGATTGCCACCCGGGCAATATATTGTGGCGTGATGGCCCACTGTTTGTTGATCTTGATGATGCGCGTAACGGGCCTGCGGTGCAGGATCTTTGGATGCTGTTGCATGGCGAACGCCGCGATCGGCTAATGCAGTTGGACATTCTGTTGGAGGCTTATACGGAGTTTGCGCATTTCGATGTGCGTGAACTGGCACTGATTGAACCACTGCGCGCCATGCGAATGGTCTATTACCTGGCTTGGGTTACGCGCCGTTGGCAAGATCCGGCGTTTCCCCAAAGTTTCCCTTGGATGACCGATCCTGATTTCTGGTCATCCCAGTCCAAGGCATTCGCCGAACAGGTTAAGCTGTTGCGGGAACCTCCTCTGCAGCTGATGCCAATGTATTGAAGCTTTAACACAATGGAGAGTTTAGTCTTATGAAGAAAATATGGTTGGCGCTGGTTGGCATGGTGATGGCATTCAGTGCCGCAGCGGCGCAGTTTAGCGAGGGTAGCCAGTACGTGACCCTGGACAAGCCGGTTACCGGTGAGCCGCAGGTTCTGGAGTTTTTCTCGTTCTACTGCCCGCACTGTTACCAGTTTGAAGAGGTTTACCACGTTTCCGATGCGGTGAGGAGCGTGCTGCCGGCCGGTACCAAAATGACCAAGTATCACGTCGAATTCCTGGGGCCGCTGGGGAAACAGCTCACTCAGGCTTGGGCGGTTGCTCTGGCCTTAGGGGTTGAAGATAAGATCACGGCGCCAATGTTTGAAGCCATACAGAAAACGCAAACGGTGCAAACCCCGGATGATATCCGTGATGTGTTTGTGAAGGCGGGTGTGAAAGCGGAAGACTATGACGCCGCGCTGAACAGCTTCGTGGTGAAATCCCTGGTAGTGCAACAGGAAAAAGCCGCTGAAGATTTGCAACTGCGCGGCGTGCCGGCGATATTTGTGAATGGCAAATACATGGTTAAGAATGATGGCCTGGATACCAGTTCCATGGACGCTTACGTGAAGCAATTTGCCGATGTTGTTAAATTCCTGAGTGAACAGAAATAACGATAACGTGAACAACAAAAACGCCGGGTTAACCGGCGTTTTTGTTAACGATACTGGCGTTTTAACTTTTCCAACAGCTGGTCTTTTTCTTGCCATAGGTTATTCAGCCACTGTTGAAATTGGCGCTTGAACTGCTTGTCATTAAAGTAATCGCCGCGCAGGGTTTCATTAATCGGGATGGTTTCTACCCTGACGACAATGCGTTTCAGGCGGCCGCACAGCATATCCCGAAATGGCCGTTGATGGTTTTCCGGGTAAAGCAGGGTGACGTTTAACACCCGATCAAATTGATTGCCTAATGCACTCAAGGTAAATGCGATACCCGCCGCTTTGGGCGCCAGTAAATGCTTAAAAGGAGAGCGGGTTTTTATTCTTTTGGTTTCCGTGAAGCGTGAGCCTTCGACAAAATTAACGATGGTTGTCGGCCGCAGGCGAAACTTCTCGCAGGAACGGCGTGTGGTCTCGATATCCTGGCCACGTTTTTCCGGGTGCTTAAGCAAATAGGCGCGTGAATAGCGCTTCATAAACGGCATGTCCAGGGCCCAGCAGGCTAAGCCGACAAACGGCACCCAGGCCAACTGCTGTTTAAGAAAATATTTATTCATCGGTATATGGTTACGCAATAGCACACATAGCACCACAATATCGGCCCAACTTTCATGGTTACTGATTAACAGATACCAGTTTTTGCGATCCAGCCCTTCCAGCCCAGTAATATCCCAACGCAAGGGTACGTTAATGTGTAATAGCACTGCCAATCCCTGGCACCAACACCACATCATAAAATCCGCAAAGGCGGAAATATGCCGCCAAATGGCCGGGATCGGCACCAGAAGCTTAACCACACCGGCCAGCGTGATGGGAATTGAGCACAAGACGGTAACCAGGATGGCAAGCAAGGCCGAAAGAATAAATATGATGGGGGCGAATAGTCTTGGCATAGGTTTACGTTGAAGATGGTTGGGCGCAAAATTGCATATATCGTTACGCGAAAAAAGGGATTTTAACAGAAAATGGGGCGAGAAATCGTAAGGAAAAGGTAACGGGTTTAACATGCGGGTAATCATCCCAACGGCTTTTAGTTAATTGCCATACGGAATTGATACCCAGGGTGATTAAAGACAGACATAAGTAATATCCACAAAACAGAAAAAAGCGAGGAGTCAATCAACTCCTGCTGATATTAATCTAATTATATGATTTAAATTGATTTTTTTATTACAATTATAATAAATAAACAGCCGTTATAATTCATTTTCTATTCTATGCACAAAGTTATCCACAGGATGATCTTCGGGATCGCCTATCGGCAAGGCCGTATTTTTTAACCAAAACGCACGCAGGGTTCGTCTCTGGCGGCGAGCTATGGCATGCTTAACATCATGTCCGATCACGAAAAAGAAACGTTATGGCACAGATTGCAGAAAACCCATTGATCCTGGTTGATGGTTCCTCTTACCTCTACCGGGCATACCATGCTTTCCCACCGCTGACCAACTCGGCCGGTGAACCGACAGGGGCGATGTATGGCGTATTGAACATGCTGCGCAGCCTGCTGTTGCAGTTTACCCCCAGCCATGTGGCCGTGGTATTTGATGCCAAAGGTAAAACCTTCCGTGATGAACTGTTTGCTGAATATAAGTCGCACCGGCCGCCGATGCCGGACGATCTGCGTGCGCAAATAGAGCCGTTGCATCAGATGGTCAAGGCCATGGGCCTGCCGTTACTGGTGGTTCCCGGTGTGGAAGCCGATGATGTCATCGGCACGCTGGCCCAGGAGGCCGAGCAAGCCGGCCATGCGGTGCTGATCAGCACCGGTGATAAAGATATGGCGCAGTTGGTCACGCCAAACATCACCCTGATCAACACCATGAACAATACGGTACTGGGGCCGCAGGAAGTGTGCGACAAGTACGGCATTCCACCTGAGCTGATTATCGATTTCCTGGCGCTGATGGGGGATTCGTCCGATAACATCCCCGGCGTGCCCGGCATTGGCGAAAAAACCGCACAGGCCTTGTTACAAGGCCTTGGCGGGCTGGATACCCTGTATGCCAATCTGGGGGATATCGCCGGCCTCAGCTTCCGCGGCGCCAAAACCATGGCCGCCAAGCTGGAGCAGAACAAAGAGCTGGCATACCTTTCTTATCAACTGGCGACGATCAAAACCGACGTTGAGCTGGAATTAAGCTGTGCGCAGCTTGAAGTTGCCCAGCCGGATGTCGATCAGCTTCATCTGTTGTTCAAACGCTATGAATTCAAGCGCTGGTTGGCCGACGTTGAATCCGGTGCGTGGCTGGAGGGCAAAAAAGGGGCCGCCAAGGCCGCCAGTAAGCCGCAGGCGGCCAGCGTGGCCGCTGATGATGTACCTCAGGCCCAGCAGCTATCGCAGGAAGGCTATGTCACCATCCTGGACGAAGAAACCTTTAATACCTGGCTCGAAAAGCTGAAGAAAGCCGAGGTGTTTGCCTTCGATACGGAAACCGACAGCCTGGATACCTTGAGCGCTAACCTGATCGGGCTGTCGTTTGCCATCGCGCCTGGCGAAGCCGCCTATCTACCGGTGGCTCATGATTACCTGGACGCGCCGCCACAGCTGGATCGTGCCTACGTGCTGGAAACGCTCAAGCCGCTGCTGGAAGACAAAGATGCGTTGAAAGTGGGGCAGAACCTGAAGTTCGATAAAAGCCTGCTGGCGCGTTATGACATCGATCTGCGCGGCATCGCCTATGACACCATGCTCGAGTCTTATGTGCTCGACAGCGTGAGTGGCCGCCACGATATGGACAGCCTTGCCAATCGTTATCTGGGCCACAAAACCATCACTTTTGAAGAAATCGCCGGCAAGGGCAAAAACCAACTGACGTTTAATCAGATTGCCCTGGAACAGGCCGCGCCTTATGCCGCGGAAGACGCGGATGTGACGCTGCAGTTGCACCTGGCCATGTGGCCAACGTTGAAAGACAGCCCAGATCTGCTCACGGTATTCAATGAAATTGAAATGCCGCTGCTGCCGGTGCTGTCGCATATTGAGCGCACCGGGGTGCTGATCGATCAAAACATCCTGGCGGCACATTCCAAAGAGCTGACCAAACGGCTGGCTGAATTGGAAACGCAAGCCCATGAGCTGGCGGGCGAGCCGTTCAACCTGGCGTCGACCAAACAGCTGCAGGCAATTCTGTATGAAAAACAGAAGCTGCCGGTGCTGAAGAAAACCCCGGGCGGCGCGCCTTCGACCAACGAAGAGGTGCTGGCCGAGCTGGCGCTGGATTACCCGCTACCAAAAGTGCTCCTGGAGTACCGCGGCCTGGCCAAGCTGAAAACCACCTATACCGATAAGCTGCCGCTGATGATTAACCCGGTCAGCGGGCGGGTGCATACCTCTTATCACCAGGCGGTGACGGCGACCGGGCGCCTTTCTTCCAGCGATCCGAACCTGCAGAACATCCCGGTGCGCAATGACGAAGGCCGCCGTATTCGCCAGGCGTTTATCGCCCCGGCTGGCTATCGTATCGTTGCGGCGGACTATTCACAGATTGAGTTGCGGATCATGGCGCATCTGTCGCAAGACGAAGGCTTGCTTAAGGCGTTTGCCGCCGGCAAAGATATCCACCGTGCGACCGCGGCCGAAGTTTTCGGCCTGCCGCTGGATAAAGTCACGAATGAACAGCGCCGCAGTGCTAAGGCGATCAACTTCGGCCTGATTTACGGCATGAGCGCCTTTGGGCTTTCGCGCCAGCTCAATATCCCGCGCGGTGAAGCACAGCGGTATATGGATCTGTATTTCGAACGCTACCCTGGCGTGCTGGAATACATGGAGCGTACCCGCCAGCAGGCGTCCGAGCAGGGCTATGTCAGCACGCTGGATGGCCGCCGGCTGTACCTGCCGGATATCCGCGCCAGCAACGCCATGCGCCGTAAGGGCGCTGAACGGGCAGCGATCAATGCGCCTATGCAGGGCACCGCGGCCGATATCATCAAGCGCGCGATGATTGCGGTGGACGCCTGGCTGCAAGGTCAGGACAAGCCATTGGTACGCATGATCATGCAGGTGCACGATGAGCTGGTGTTCGAAGTGCACGAGTCGGCCATTGAGGCCGCCAGCCAGCAGATCCGCACGTTGATGGAAGGCAGCATGCAGTTGGCCGTGCCGCTGAAGGTGGACGTCGGTGTGGGCAAGAACTGGGATGAAGCGCACTAAGGCGAAGTTTGCCGGCCTGCTTGAACGCTCAAAGTGTAACTGGCTATAACATAAGCACTTTTTGTAATTAAGCAACAGGTTGCGCCGCTTTATCCAGCAACATTGGTGCGATTCGATGTCATTTTGTGTAA
Organism: Gibbsiella dentisursi; assembly: GCF_039539505.1. NCBI lineage: Bacteria > Pseudomonadati > Pseudomonadota > Gammaproteobacteria > Enterobacterales > Yersiniaceae > Gibbsiella > Gibbsiella dentisursi. The sequence continues at coordinate 127,956 of NZ_BAABDG010000012.1, read as the reverse complement.
GTAAACTACAAAAAATGCTTTTTCCCTGCGGAGAAATGATGTAGAGTTACAGATGTAGGGTACAGAGGTAAGATGTTCTATCTTTCAGACCTTTTACTTCACGTAATCGGATTTGGCTGAATATTAGCCGCCCCAGTCAGTTTTGACTGGGGCGTTTTTTATGGCGCAAATCAATGATTATCCATAGGATTTTCTTATTTCCCCGTCCATTGTTCCACGCGCTGTTTGCTGCCCGGCGGCAGGGATTAACCCAGTGTTGCCAGTCTCCCGCCATAAGCTTTTCTGATAGCTTTTTGTCAAAACTGTAATTATATAACAAAAATTTTTGCTGTCAGGCTGGCATGTTGGCATAAAAAAACCCGGCTTGGCCGGGTTTCTCTATCCGCTGGGTTATTCCCCAGCCACTTCATCTTCTGGCAAGGTTTCCGGTGGGATCTCACCGAACCAGGCGTTGAGCTTTTGGCTCAGCTTGTCGACGCCGATCTTTTTCGGTGAAGAAAATGCTTCTACCTGCACATCCCCCATGAAAGGCAACACGGCTTCACGCACCATATTCACCTGCGCTTTGCGCGCGCCGGAGGCCAGCTTGTCGGCTTTGGTCAGCAATACCAGCACTGGAATATCGACGTTCACAGCCCACTGAATCATTTGCTGATCGAGGTCTTTGAGCGGATGGCGAATATCCATCAGCACCACCAGACCCTTCAGGCAGTTACGCATCTGCAAGTATTCCCCGAGCGCGCGTTGCCATTTGCGCTTCATCTCTTCCGGCACTTCCGCATAGCCATAGCCGGGGAGATCGACCAGGCGAATGCCTTCTTCCACTTCGAACAGGTTGATGAGCTGGGTGCGGCCCGGCGTTTTACTGGTGCGCGCCAGGCTTTTTTGGTTAGTCAGGGTATTTAAGGCGCTGGATTTACCTGCATTGGAGCGGCCGGCGAATGCCACCTCAATGCCTGCATCCGCCGGCAGGTGGCGGATATCGGGGGCACTGGTGACGAAGTGGGTCACATGATAGTTATAATTTTTACTGGTCAAAATTTTCGTCTCCGTGAGGATGGCTTACTGGTGGGCGATTATAACTGCATCAGCGCCAAAAGGGTGGCTTTCTCTTTTTTCAATAGGCGCCATGTGTGAATGTCACCCTGGCCGTGTGAGACATTTGCCATTGGAATCGCGGGCAATGTCGCTTTATTTGCACGCCTTGTGAAAAATTAATGTTAAATAACAGATGGTTATTTTGTGGTGTGTAAAAACCATCATATAAAACCCCAACCGATGGCTTGAGCACGTTGATGATTCACGTAAAGTAGTCCGCAACACAGGACGTGTGGGAATGAAGGAACACTCTGGAAGAGTGGCGGCTCTCAGGGAATACGCAGGATGCGTAGAGAGCATCAGAAGGAATTGTTTGTTCGTATCTGAAAGCACGAACGGCACACGGATGGTGAAGTATTTGCAGTCAGGATGCATGCGGGATGCACACTCAGGATGAGTGATGGCGGATGGATTGCGCAAGGGATGATTTTCCTTTCAGGATGAAAGAGATAGTTGCAGGGAATGCGGTTATAACAGAGGGAAAAACTGGGACGTTGTATGTACGCATGGAAAGCGACTTCAGAATATCCTTCAGCAGAAGGTGCGAAATAGGCGGTAGGTCAAACCTACCGCCTTTTTTCTTTGCCTACTTTCTGTTAGATTCCGGCGCAATTCTATACTGAATCTACATCTCTTGAGAGCGAGCGCCATGAACCAGCCATCTAAAACGCCCCGCAGCAAAGCGGCTGCGCCAAAAACCAAAAAGAAAAGCCGTGCGGAACTCGATCAGGAAGCCCGCGAACGCAAGCGTGATAAAAAACGCCGTGGCCATGCCTCGGGTTCGCGCACCCAGGTTGAAGGCGGCAAACAGAACAACAAATCATCCTCTGCCGCCAAAGATCCGCGCATTGGCAGTAAAACGCCAGTGCCGTTGGTGGTTGCCGGCGAGGTGAAGGCCAAACCGGCCAAGCCGAAAGCGCCGGTAAAACCGCGCCAGGCCCCAGAGGAAGAGCTGGCAAAACTGGAAAACGACGAGCGCCTGAATACCCTGTTGGATCGCCTGGACGACGGCGAAACACTGAGCGCGGAAGATCAGGCCTATGTCGATCAAACGTTGGATCGCATCGATGTGCTGATGGATGAGTTGGGCATTGAACTTGGCGACGAAGACGATGAGATCGATGAAGACGATAAGCAGGAAGATATTGTCAGGCTGCTGAAAGGCGGCAATGCCAAGGATGCATTTTAACGCGTTATGTGGGTGATCCTGGCAATCGCGCTGCTATTGACATGTTATCTAGTGTGGTTATTCGGTAAACTGTGGCGGCTGTCTAAACGTAAAGCACGTTTTCGCAGCGCTTCCGTGGCCAGACAGTATAGACAACAGCCCATCTCACGGCACGGTAGAAAAAAATATCGCAAGGAGTGAGCAAGCATGTCAGAACAGACGATTGTCTGGGATTCGGCCCTAATCCAAAAATATAATTACTCGGGGCCTCGTTACACATCCTACCCAACGGCGCTGGAGTTTAACCAAAACTACGACGAAGCGGCGTTCCAGCGTGCGGCCGCACGTTACCCCGAGCGCCCCCTTTCACTGTATGTGCATATCCCTTTTTGCCACAAGCTTTGCTACTTTTGCGGCTGCAATAAACTGGTCACGCGCCAAACGCATAAGGCGGATGAGTACCTGGCGGCGCTGGAGCGTGAAATCATCGCCCGTGCGCCGTTGTTTGCTGGCCGTCGGGTTAGCCAGATGCACTGGGGCGGTGGCACGCCGACCTATCTTGATAAGCGGCAAATCAGCCAACTGGTGGCGATGCTGCGTCAGCATTTCGACATTCAGCCCGGCGCTGAAATGTCGATCGAAGTGGATCCGCGTGAAATTGAACTGGACGTGCTCGATCATTTACGCCATGAGGGGTTTAATCGCCTGAGCATGGGCGTGCAGGATTTTAATAAAGACGTGCAGCGCCTGGTGAACCGTGAGCAGGACGAAGACTTTATTTTTGCCCTGATTGCGCGGGCCAAAGCGCTGGGCTTCAACTCCAGCAATATCGACCTGATTTACGGCCTGCCGAAGCAAACGCCGGAAAGCTTCGCCTTTACTCTGCAGCGCGTGATCGCGCTGGGCCCGGATCGCCTGAGCGTATTCAACTATGCGCATCTGCCGAACCTGTTTGCCGCACAGCGCAAAATCAAAGACGCCGATTTGCCCAACGCGCAGCAGAAGCTGGTGATTCTGCAAGAGACCATCGCCGCGTTGACCAGCGCAGGCTATCAGTTTATCGGCATGGATCATTTTGCCCGCCCGGGCGATGAACTGGCGCAGGCGCAGCGTGCCGGCCAGTTGCATCGCAACTTCCAGGGTTATACCACCCAAGGGGATTGCGATCTGCTGGGGCTTGGCGTCTCCGCCATCAGTATGCTGGGCGATAGCTATGCGCAGAACCAGAAAGAGCTGAAAGCCTATTACAGCAGCGTGGAAGCACGTGGCAATGCGCTATGGCGTGGGCTGGCGCTGTCGGCGGACGACTGCCTGCGCCGCGATGTGATCAAGACGCTGATTTGCAATTTTCAATTGGACTATGCGCCGATCGAAAAACAGTATGGCATTCCCTTCAATGCCTATTTTGCTGACGATCTGGCGTTGTTGGCGCCGCTGGTGGATGACGGGCTGGTGGAAAGGCTGCCCGACAGGCTGCGCGTAACGCCACGCGGCCGTTTGTTGATCCGTAACATCTGCATGTGTTTTGACGTCTATTTGCGCAAACCCGCCCATGCCCAGCAGTTTTCCCGGGTGATTTAGCGCCTTTGCTGGCTGGACGTTTCACTGCATAAAACAACAGCCGCGTGTGCGGCTGTTGTTTTAACTGAACAAATTGATAAGTGCGGCACACAATACCGCAGCAAAGGCTGCTTGCGGTGTGTGGCTGGCGGCAGCGCTGACGTCTGCGCCATGGGTAATGAATACGATGAGTGAATCCAACATCGCGAACCTCCGGAGTTTACGCCACGATCATACTGCGGCGGCGCGCTCTGTAAAGCCTGTTTCTTGCCAATTTTTGTGCGGTTGATTGTATTTTTTATAATCAGTTCCGCACCTTACTCCATCCCGAGCTCTTTCAGCTTACGTGTCAGCGTATTTCGGCCCCAGCCCAGTAGCCGTGCGGCTTCCTGCTTGTGCCCCTGCGTGTGGCGCAGCGCGGTGGTGAGCAAGGTGCGCTCCATTTCCGGCTGTGCCTCCGAGAGCAGGTTTTGATGACCGGAACGCAACGCGCGATCGGCCCATTGCGCCAGCAGCGTGGCCCAACTGTCCGGTAAGCTATGGCCCCCGCTTTCCGGCACGCTGGTTTCGAACAGCTCGCTGGGCAGATCCTGGATCAGCACTTCCTGGCCTGCGGCCATCACGGTCAGCCAGCGGCAGGTATTCTCCAACTGACGTACGTTCCCCGGCCATGGTAGGCGGGTCAGAGCGGTTTCCGTTTCCGGGTGCAGATTTTTAGCCTCGACGCCCAGCTCTTTCGCCGCCACCTGCAGGAAGTAACGCGCCAGGCGAGGGATATCCTCGCGCCGTTCGCGCAGCGGCGGCAGATGCACGCGGATCACGTTCAGGCGGTGGAACAAATCCTCCCTGAACTTGCCTTCCTGTACGCGCTGTTCCAGGTTTTGGTGGGTTGCGGCGATGATTCGCACGTCCACTTTCACCGGCGCATAGCCGCCCACGCGGTAGAACTGGCCGTCGGCCAGCACGCGCAGCAGGCGGGTCTGGACATCAAGCGGCATATCGCCGATTTCATCCAGGAACAGCGTGCCGCCATCGGCCTGTTCAAAGCGGCCCTGGCGTATTTGGTTGGCGCCGGTAAACGCCCCCTTTTCATGACCGAACAGTTCGGATTCGATCAGGTCTTTCGGGATCGCCGCCATATTCAGTGCGATGAACGGGGATTTGGCTCGCGGGCTGTGGCGATGCAGCGCGTGGGCCACCAGTTCTTTACCGGTCCCGGATTCACCGTTGATCAGCACGCTGATGGATGAGCGCGACAGCCGCCCAATAATGCGGAACACATCCTGCATCGCCGGCGCTTCGCCAATGATGTCGGTGGTGGGGCCGCTGGCAGGCTGGCTGCGTGCCGGCTGTTGCTGCTCCTGATAGTGGCTGATCGCACGTTCGACCAGCGCGACGGCTTCGTCGATGTCGAACGGCTTGGGCAGGTAATCAAAGGCGCCCTGTTGATAGGCGCTGACGGCGGCATCCAGATCTGAATGAGCGGTCATGATGATAACCGGCAGCATTGGGTGGCGTTGTTTGATCTGTTTGAGCAGCGCCAGGCCATCCATACCCGGCATGCGAATATCAGACAACAACACATCAGGCGTTTGCGTGGCCAATGCTTCCAGTACTTCATTCCCGCTGTCGAATGTGGCGCAGCTCACACCCGCTCCAGTGAGCGCGCGTTCAAGCACCCAGCGGATGGAGCTATCGTCATCGACGATCCAGACTATCCCTCGTTGCATAGAAAACCTCACTGGCGAATAGGCAGGTAAACCGAAAATTCGGTATGTCCTGGCCAACTGTTGAACTCAATTTTGCCGCAATGCTGATCGATAAGATTACGAGCGATGGATAATCCCAGGCCGGTGCCGCCTTCGCGGCCGCTGACCATTGGGTAAAACAGCGTATCCTGCAGCTGTGCCGGTACGCCGGGGCCGTCATCTTCAATGTCGATGCGGGCAACCAGACGGTAGCGGGTACCGTGCAGGGTTATCTGGAAGGCGGTGCGCGTGCGTAGGGTGATGGTGCCGCCCTCGCTGCTCAGCGCCTGCAGCGCGTTGCGGGTGATATTCAGCAACACCTGTTCAATTTGATCGGGATCGTGCGCCAGTTCAGGCAGGCTGGGATCGTAGTCACGCACCAGCGTCACATTGTCCGGTTTTTCCAGCGAAACCAATTGGCATACCCGTTCTGCCACCTGGTGGATGCTCTGGGTAATATGTTGGCCTGGGCGCTGTGGCCCCAACAGGCGATCCACCAGATTGCGCAGGCGGTCTGCCTGTTCAATGATCACTTTGGTGTATTCGGTCAGCGTCGGGTCTGGCAGCGCTTTAGCCAAGAGTTGCGCCGCGCCACGCAGCCCACCCAGCGGGTTTTTGATTTCATGCGCCAGCCCGCGGACCAGATCGCGAGCGGCAACCTGTTGCGCGTGCTGCAACTGTTCCTGGCTCAGGCGGCGTTGGTTATCCATCGGCGCCAGTTCCATCAGGATATAGCCATCGGGGAGTGCCTGGGCGGTAAGGGAAAGAATATGCGCACGGCTGTCGACCACCAGCGTGACTTCATTGTCAGTGAACCCCTGGCCGGTATTCAGGCTTTCGCGCATCAACTCAATGTTCAGTGAAAAATAACCAAGCAGCTCGGGCAGCGGGGTGCCGAAAAGTTTACGCGAGCTTTGCGCCAGCAATTGCTGGGCCGCCGGGTTCGCGTAATGAACCGCTAATTCATCATCCAACAGCAGAATGCTGTTAATGAGAGAATTGAGGATCTGCCCAGCATCGGGCAGCTTGCCAGTTGCCATACCGCAGACTCCTGCACTTTTTTAGTGCGTTTATCCTACTCCATTCGGCGTAACCGCGGAACAGCGTAGCCTTGCAGAAAACCGTGTGGAGAAAAAAGCCCATCCGAAGATGGGCTGAAAGTTTCCACGGCAACAAAAAAACGACAACAAAATTGGGGGCGCCACCGTGGGGACGCCCGGCGTGTGTTACACGCTGTAGTACAGTTCGAACTCAACCGGATGCGGAGTCATGCGCACTTTATCCATTTCGGATTTACGCAGTTCGATGTAGGCATCGATGGTATCGTCGGTGAATACGCCGCCACGGGTCAGGAACCCGCGGTCTTCGTTCAGTGCGCTCAACGCTTCTTCCAGTGAGCCTGCTACTTTTGGAATTTCAGCCTCTTCTTCCGGCGGCAGGTCGTACAGGTTTTTATCCATGGCATCGCCAGGGTGGATTTTGTTGATGATGCCATCCAGGCCAGCCATCAGCAGCGCAGAGAACGCCAGGTATGGGTTAGCCGCTGGATCCGGGAAGCGAGCTTCGATACGGCGCGCTTTCGGGCTGGCAACCACTGGAATACGAATGGAAGCGGAACGGTTACGGGCGGAGTACGCCAGCATGACCGGTGCTTCGTAACCCGGGACCAGACGTTTGTACGAGTTGGTGGTCGGGTTGGACAGTGCGTTGATCGCTTTGGCGTGCTTGATGATACCGCCGATGTAGAACAGGGCAGTTTCAGACAGGCCGCCGTATTTGTCGCCAGCGAACAGGTTAGTGCCGTTCTTGGACAGCGACATGTGGCAGTGCATACCGGAACCGTTGTCACCGAAGATTGGCTTCGGCATGAAGGTGGCGGTTTTGCCAAATGCGTGCGCAACGTTGTGCACCACGTATTTGTAGATTTGGATTTCGTCGGCTTTTTTGGTCATGGTGTTGAAGCGGGTAGCCACTTCGTTCTGACCAGCGGTAGCCACTTCGTGGTGGTGCGCTTCAACAACCAGGCCCATTTCTTCCATGGTCAAACACATGGTAGAACGCAGATCCTGTGAAGAGTCGACCGGAGGAACCGGGAAGTAACCGCCTTTAACGCCTGGGCGGTGGCCTTTGTTACCACCTTCGTATTTGGTGCCGGAGTTCCATGCGCCTTCGATATCATCGATAGCCACGTGAGAACCGGAGATGCTGCTGCCGAAGCGCACATCGTCAAACAGGAAGAATTCAGGTTCTGGCCCGAACAGCACGGTGTCGGCGATGCCGGAAGAACGCAGGAAGTCTTCTGCGCGTTTAGCGATGGAGCGCGGATCGCGATCGTAGCCTTGCATGGTGCCTGGCTCGAGGATGTCGCAGCGCAAGATCAGGGTTGACTCTTCGTAGAATGGATCCAGTACCGCAGTGCTGGCATCTGGCATCAGCACCATGTCAGATTCGTTAATGCCCTTCCAGCCGCCGATAGAGGAGCCGTCAAACATTTTGCCTTCTTCGAAAAAGTCGGCGTTTACCTGATGAGCAGGGATGGTTACGTGTTGTTCTTTACCCTTGGTGTCAGTGAAACGCAGATCTACGAATTTCACTTCATGCTCATTCAGCATTGTCAAAACGTGTTCAGCGGACATACTTAATTCTCCCGGATTTATCATTGTCGTCGTGGAAAACGAATCTGTGGTACCTGGCTTTTATTAGCCTTGCGTAGACTAAAGCGAAAACTGTGCCAACTTTTTAAAAGCCAATTAATCGCCTTTCTGTGCGGGTTTTGCACATTTATCAGTATGCACCAAAGTGGTGGATTGCACCTTTTTAGTTCAAAAATATCACAATGTGGCACCGTTATGGTGCATTGATGCACCGGGTGACTATTTTTGCACCGTGAAAGGGATCACAAACTAACCAATTTGCAGTTGTTTATGACAGACTGCTGTGATCTTGTTTAGTCCCTCGCTTAATACGTGTACAATAGCGCGCTATTTCTAATGCCTGAGGCAAAGCTGTGATCGAAAATTTGCGTAACATCGCCATTATTGCCCACGTTGACCATGGTAAAACTACCCTGGTTGATAAGTTGCTGCAGCAGTCCGGTACCTTTGATGCCCGTACTGAAGCGACTGAGCGCGTAATGGACTCCAACGATTTGGAGAAAGAGCGTGGGATTACCATCCTCGCAAAAAACACCGCCATTAATTGGAAAGACTACCGCATCAACATCGTTGATACCCCAGGGCACGCCGACTTCGGCGGCGAGGTTGAGCGCGTAATGTCCATGGTTGACTCGGTGCTGCTGGTTGTGGATGCAATGGATGGCCCCATGCCGCAAACCCGTTTCGTCACCAAAAAAGCATTCGCTAATGGTCTGAAACCGATCGTTGTCATCAACAAAGTTGACCGCCCTGGCGCGCGTCCTGACTGGGTTGTCGATCAGGTGTTCGATCTGTTCGTGAACCTGGACGCCACCGACGAGCAGCTCGATTTCCCAATCATCTATGCATCTGCACTGATGGGCATCGCGGGCACCGACCATAACGATATGGCCGAAGATATGACCCCGCTCTACCAGGCGATCGTTGACCACGTGTCCGCGCCGAAAGTGGAGCTGGAAGCACCGTTCCAGATGCAGATCTCCCAGTTGGACTACAACAACTACGTGGGCGTTATCGGCATCGGCCGTATCAAGCGTGGTAAAGTGAAGCCTAACCAGCAGGTCACCATCGTCGACAGCGAAGGCAAAACCCGTAACGGTAAAGTCGGTAAAGTGCTGACCCACATGGGCCTGGAGCGTATCGAAGCCGCTGTGGCCGAGGCGGGCGACATTATCGCCATCACCGGCCTGGGCGAGCTGAACATCTCCGATACCATTTGCGACGTCAACGCGGTTGAAGCGCTGCCAGCGCTGACCGTTGATGAACCGACCGTTACCATGTTCTTCTGCGTTAACACCTCGCCGTTCTGTGGTAAAGAAGGCAAGTTCGTGACGTCTCGCCAGATCCTCGATCGCCTGAAGAAAGAGCTGGTGCACAACGTGGCGCTGCGTGTTGAAGAAACCGAAGACGCCGATGCGTTCCGCGTATCCGGCCGTGGTGAACTGCACCTGTCCGTGTTGATCGAAAACATGCGCCGTGAAGGCTTCGAGTTGGCCGTATCCCGTCCGAAGGTTATCAACCGTAAGATTGACGGCCGCATGCAGGAACCGTTCGAAAACGTCACGCTGGATATCGAAGAGCAGCACCAGGGCGCAGTCATGCAGGCCATGGGTGAGCGTAAAGGTGATGTGAAAGACATGGTGCCGGATGGCAAGGGCCGTATCCGCCTGGATTACGTGATCCCAAGCCGTGGCCTGATTGGCTTCCGTACCGAGTTCATGACCATGACTTCCGGTACCGGCCTGCTGTACTCCACCTTCAGCCACTACGACGATGTGCGCCCGGGTGAAATCGGCCAGCGCCAGAACGGCGTGCTGATCTCCAACGGCCAGGGTAAAGCGGTTGCCTTCGCCCTGTACAGCCTGCAAGATCGCGGTAAGCTGTTCCTCGGCCACGGTGCGGAAGTGTATGAAGGCCAGATTATCGGTATTCACTCACGCTCTAACGATCTGACCGTGAACTGCCTGACCGGTAAAAAACTGACCAACATGCGTGCTTCCGGTACTGACGAAGCCACCACGCTGGTTCCGGCTATCAAGATGTCGCTGGAGCAAGCGCTGGAATTCATCGATGATGATGAACTGGTTGAAGTTACGCCGACCTCGGTCCGTATCCGCAAGCGTCACCTGACGGAAAACGATCGTAAACGTGCGAACCGCGGCCCGAAAGAAGCGTAATCGCTGATTGAGTCCGCTGTGATTCAGGGCGCCATTGGCGCCCTGAGTTTTTTCTGCCTCTGCCATTTATTGGCTGTCTGCAGGCTTTTTATCCCCTTCCCTGTTCAGCCCTGCCTTTTCCCGCTACAGTGAGCTTTCCCCGACCGATCAGGAGAGGACGATGCTGTATATCTTTGATTTAGGTAATGTGATTGTCGATATCGATTTCAAACGTGTACTGGGTGTCTGGAGCCGTTTAAGCGGCACGCCGCTGGCGGCGGTGGCCGAGCGTTTCGCTATGGGCGAGCTGTTCGAACAGCATGAGCGCGGCGAAGTCAGCGACGAGGCGTTTGCCGCCGGTATGAGCCATCAGATGGGGATCGCGCTGAGCTTTGAACAGTTTGCCGCGGGTTGGCAGGCGGTGTTTGTCGCGCTGCGCCCGGAAGTGATCGCCATTATGCAGCGCCTGCGCGACGAAGGGCACCGGGTGGTGGTGTTGTCCAATACCAACCGCTTGCACACCCATTTCTGGCCGCAGCAGTATCCGGAAATCGCCGCGACGGCGCACCGCGTTTACCTGTCGCAGGAGCTGGGTATGCGTAAACCGGAAGCGCGTATCTATCAGCATGTGTTGGCGCAGGAAAACGCGACGCCGGATCAGGCGGTATTCTTCGATGATAACCCCGACAATATTGCGGCGGCGCAGGCGTTGGGGATCAATACCGTTTTGGTGACCGATAACACCGTCGTGCCGGCCTATTTTGCCCAATAACCCATGGCGCGTTAAGCTTAAGGCATATCCTTCATGCTTCCTGTTGCGGCGGCGGTTTCTTTTTTTATCCCTTGGTTAGCCCGCGAATACCCCGAAGGGGGAGCCGGTTGCCGTGCTGCTCCTTGAAGCCAGGTTGAGGGAACGGTCATCAAGGAGTGAATATGTGGTTTTTTCGCCGTAAGACGCTGCCGTCGTCTATCAAACCAGGGGTGACTTTCGGGCGCCTGTTGTATCAACGTATCGACAGCGATGGCCTGACCATGTTGGCCGGCCATTTGGCGTATGTCTCGTTGTTGTCGCTGGTGCCGCTGGTCACCGTGGTCTTTGCGCTGTTCGCCGTATTTCCGATGTTTTCGGATATCAGCGTGCAGTTGAAAAGCTTTATTTTTTCCAATTTTATGCCGGCGGCCGGCAACGTGATCCAGCGCTATTTGGAGCAGTTCGTTGCCAACTCAAGCAAAATGACCGCCGTCGGTACCTGCGGGTTGATCGTGACCGCGCTGTTGCTTATCTCATCGGTCGATAGCGTGCTGAATACCATTTGGCGCAGCAAAGACAAGCGGCCCATCGTGGTGTCCTTCGCCGTCTATTGGATGGTGCTGACGCTGGGGCCGCTGCTGGTGGGCGCCAGCATGGCCATCAGCTCTTATCTGCTCTCGTTGAACTGGTTGGCGCAGAGCGGTGTGAATAGCCTGGTGGATCAGGTGCTGCGTATTTTTCCCCTGTTGCTGTCGTGGGGCTCTTTCTGGTTGCTGTACAGCATTGTGCCCACGGTGCGGGTGCCGCCTAAAGATGCGCTGGTCGGCGCTCTGGTGGCCGGGGTGTTGTTTGAACTGGGCAAGAAATGTTTTGCGCTGTATGTCACCATGTTCCCGTCATACCAGTTGATCTACGGCGTGCTGGCGGTGATCCCCATTTTATTCCTCTGGGTCTACTGGAGCTGGTGTATCGTGTTACTCGGCGCGGAGATCACCGTGACCATGGGCGAATACCGCCGGTACCGCCAACAGAAAGCAGAGCAACATCAGGATGGGGAGCAGGAAGGGCAGTTATGATTGCGTTAATTCAGCGGGTGTTGAACGCCAGCGTTACGGTAGAAGGGCAAACCATCGGTAACATCGGCCCCGGTTTGTTAGTGTTATTGGGGGTGGAAGCGGGCGATAGCGAGCAAAAAGCCGCGCGCCTGTGCGAGCGCGTGCTGGGCTATCGCATTTTCGGCGATGAAAATGACAAAATGAACCTCAATGTGCAACAGGCCGGTGGTAGTGTTTTAGTGGTGTCGCAGTTTACGCTGGTCGCCGATACCCAAAAGGGCATGAGGCCGAGTTTTTCACGCGGCGCGGCGCCGAACGAAGCCGATCGGCTGTACCGCTATTTTGTCGGGCAATGCCGTGAGCGCGGCGTGGAAACCGCGACCGGGCAATTTGCGGCGGATATGAAAGTGGCGTTGGTGAATGACGGCCCGGTCACTTTCTGGCTACAGGTTTAGGCTGAGCGCGTGAGCATCCGTTAGCGTTATTCACGGCGATGAATGGCACCATGTTAACCAGGCATTCGGAGAAAAGGCGTCCATGTATCACCTACGCGTACCCGTTACAGAACAAGAGCTGCAGGATTATTACCGGTTTCGCTGGGAGATGCTGCGCAAGCCGCTGCATCAACCGATGGGATCGGAAAAGGACGCCTATGATGCTTTGGCCCATCATCAGATGGTGGTGGACGAGAGCGGCAAAATCGTTGCCGTCGGCAGGCTGTATATCAACGCCGATAACGAGGCGGCAATCCGTTTTATGGCGGTTGATCCGGCGGTGCAGGACAAGGGCCTGGGTACGCTGGTGGCTATGACGCTGGAATCCGTCGCGCGCCAGGAAGGGGTTAAGCGCGTGGTGTGCAGCGCGCGCGAGGATGCGGTGCCGTTCTTTGCCAAGCTGGGTTTTGAAAGCCAGGGAGAAATCACCGTCCCGCAGACCTCGTCAATCCGCCATTTCCTGATGATTAAGCCGGTGGTGCCGTTGGATGACATCCTGCACCGCCCGGACTGGTGCTGGCAACTGCAGCAGGCGTGGTATGAGCATATTCCGCTGAGTGAAAAGATGGGGGTGCGCATTAGCCAATACACCGGCCAGCGCTTTGTCACCACCATGCCGGAAACCGGTAATCAGAACCCGCATCATACGCTGTTTGCCGGCAGCCTGTTTTCGCTGGCGACACTCACCGCCTGGGGGTTGATCTGGCTGCTGCTGCGCGAGCGCCACCTGGGCGGCACCATTATTCTGGCCGATGCCCACATCCGCTATAGCTCGCCGATCACCGGCCGGCCGCGGGCCGTGGCGGATTTGGGCTCGCTGAGCGGCGATCTGGCGCGCCTGGCGCGTGGCCGCCGGGCGCGGGTGCATGCCGAAGTGAGCCTGTTTGGCGACGAAGATAAAGGCGCGGTGTTCGAAGGCACCTATATGGTGCTGCCAGCGGTACCGGATGTGCCGCTGGAGCAGGGCGGCTCAGAGGCCGCGAAAGAGCCATAACCCGGCTTGCCGGGGTTATGGCTGCTGCTGGTTCACCGTTTGCCCGTCTTTGCCGGTGGCCTGCAGGTTGCCGTGTACCGAATCCTTGAACGGCCCGTCGCTGTTCAATAACCCCTTCAACTGCAGATTCAGGTTGCCGTCGCCCTCCAGTGGCACATGCTGCCACCCCCATTGTTGCAGCGTGTTAAGCGGCACCGAGCGGCCATTGAGGGTTAACGTAAACGGCTTGCCCGGCAGTTGGCCGATCGTCGCTTTGGCATCCAGCAGGCCGTTTGGCATAAAGGCGCTGAGTTCGCTCACGCTAATATTCTGGTCGTCGGCGGTCAATGCCAGGGATGGGCGCCGCACGTCAACCTTGTTAAAGGTGGCGTCGCTGCCGTTCAGGGTGAGCGAGCCGGACCAAATCCCCCACTGGCCATCGCGAGCCAGCAGCAAATTGCTGCCGTAACCGTCCAGCGCGGTGATCTGGAACGGGAAATCCGGGTTGATATCGATAAGCAGGTTACGGTTGGTGCTCAGCTTGCTGACGTACACCTCCTGGAGCCAGCCTGGCAGCGGCGCCAGCCACAGTTCGCGCCAGTTGATGGGCAGGGTATATTCCAGTGCGGCGATCGCCACCTCGTCCAGTTGCAGGCGATGGGTGCTGCGCAACCAACTGCCCGATGTGCGCAGCAGGCCGCCTTCCCAGCGGGTGGTGAACTGCTGGATAGCAATGCCGGCCGGTGAAAGCTGCATGTTCATAATCGGATCGATCAGGTGAATGCCGCCGTCGATCAGATCGCTGGCATTGAAGTTCAGAGAGCCGTCTTCACTGTGCCAGTCACCCTGTGTGAAAGTGACGTTTTGCAGCGACAGATCCAGATCGTTGAACGCCCAGGCGTTGCCTTCCAGGCGCGCGTCGATCAGATCAAAGCGTTTGATTGCCACCGGCGGCAGGGCGGTAAAGCGCTGCCAGAACTGGGCCAGCGTCAGTGGCGTTTGCAGGCGCACGTTGCTCAGCCGCAGGCGCTCTACCTGCCAGCTGCCGTCGGCGGCGCGGGTGGCCATGCCGGTCAGATCGCCCTGGGCCAGATCGGCGCCGAAATCATTCAGGAATAGCTGATTTTGTTTGAGTTCGCCCTGCACCAGCACCTGCGAGGCCGGGATACCGTTGAGCGTCATGGTGCCGGCACTGAACTGGAACTGGTTGTTTTCACCAAGAATATGGCCGGGCTTGGGCTGCCACGGCGTGATGCCGGCATTGACCTTCTGTGCGCTGAGCTGCCAGGTGGCATCGTTGGACTGGAGCGCCATGTTGCTCAACTGCAATACATCGGCTTGCACCGGCAGCGCCGCCGCCTGTGATTGCACGTTGAGCGTGCCGTCACGCAGCGTCACGCTGTGAAAATAACGCGGTGCGGTAATCTGGCGCAGGCTCAGGCCAAGATCGATCTGTTCCGCCGCCAGCAGTTGCGCCTGGCCGGTTTTCGCCAGCGTCACGCCTTCGAGGCTGATTTGCCCCGGTTGGCTCCAGCTATGGGTTATTTTGGCGACCGACAGGCGATACTCGCTGTTTTCGCTGATCCAGCCGCTGAGCCGGGCTGCGGCCCAACGGGTTTGGCCGACGGTGTACAGCAGCACGACGGCCAGCACCATCAGCAGCAGCAAGGTCAGCAACAGTTTCCCGATAAATTTCATCGCCCACATCCGCGAGGTTAAAAAAGATACCCTGTTTATGCCGCAATTGGGCGGTTATCTCAAGGGCAATGGGTTGATCGGCAATAAAAAAACGGCGCAGGCGGCCGTTTTTTCGAAGTGATAAAGCCGGCGGCTATTTTTAGCCTGGCTGGATTATTCTTTTTCCGGTGGGAACAGCAAATTCAGCACGATCGCGGTGATACCGCCGGCGGCAATACCGGAAGAAAGCAGGGTTTTCAGCCAGTCAGGGGCAAACTGCAAAATCAGCGGCTGTTGGGAAACCCCTATTCCGACCGCCAGCGACAGCGCCATGATCATGATCGCGCGGCGATTAAGCTTTTCACGCGAAACAATGCGCACGCCCGAGGCGGCGATGGTGCCGAACATCACGATGGTCGCGCCGCCGAGCACTGGCTCGGGGATATGCTGCACAAAGCCGGCTACCGCCGGGAACAGGCCGAGCACGATTAACATCAGCGCCACCACAAAGCCGACGTAGCGGCTGGCAACCCCGGTCAACTGGATCACGCCATTGTTCTGGCCGAAGCAGGAGTTGGGGAAGGTATTGAATACGGCGGACAGCATGGAGTTCAGGCCGTTGGCCAGCACCCCGCCTTTCAGGCGCTTCATGTACAGCGGGCCAGTGACCGGTTGTTCCGACACGTCCGAGGTGGCGGTGATATCGCCGATGGTTTCCAGCGAGGTGACCATAAAGATCAGCATCAGCGGCAGCAGCAGGTTCCAGTCAAACCCCAGGCCGTAGTAAAGCGGGGTGGGGATGGTAATCGGCGCACTGTTGGCCACCGGTTGGCTTTCCGGCAGCATATCCAACGCCCAGGCCAGCAGGTAGCCCACGGCCATGGCGATCACCAGCGAAGCCACGCGCAGGTACGGGTTGCGCTGGCGGTTGAGCAGGATAATCACCAGCAGCACGGCGCCGGCCAGCAACAGGTTTTTGGGGGCGCCGAAGCTGTGATCGTTCATCGCGGCATAGCCGCCGCCGACGGAAGTCAGGCCAACCTGAATCAGCGACAGGCCGATGATCATCACCACAATGCCGGAAACCAGCGGCGTAATGATGCGGCGCGCCAGGTGCAGCACCCGCGAGAGCACGATCTCGGTGCAGGAGGCCACCATCAGCGTACCAAACAGCGCCGCCATCATGGTCGGCACATCCGCGCCGCCGTTTTTCAGCGCCAGGCCGCCCATGATCAGCGGCGACACGAAGTTAAAGCTGGTGCCCTGAATGGAAAGCAGGCCGGAACCCACCGGCCCCCAGGTTTTGATCTGCAGAATAGAAGCCAACCCGGAAGCAAAGAGCGACATGCTGATAATATGCTGGGTATCCTGCGCCGGCAGGCCGAGCGCCTGGCAAATCAACAGGGCTGGCGTAATCACGGCGACAAACATCGCCAGCAGGTGCTGGCCGGCGGCAAACAGCGTTTGCGGCAGCGGCGGCCGGTCTTTCAGGCGGTAAATCAGTTCACTTTTGCGGGGCTGGGCTGCTGTGGCTACGGCCACATCCTGTTCGGCAGATTGCATCGTCATGGTGTTGTGCTTTCCAGAAAATGGAAAAGAGGGCATTTTAATCCGCCGCCGCGCAAAAGCAAACGGTTGCGTTCAAAGGACCGCATTTCCTGGGGTTTTTTATCGATCAGGCGTTTGAATAGCGGGCTTTTTCTGGCAGCCAGCGCTCGATCAGCGCCCTGGCATGTTCGGGGTAATGTTGGTGGATATGGCGCGCCACGCGCTGCACTTCCGGGATCAGTGCTTGATCGCGCAGCAAATCGGCCACCTTGAATTCAGCGCTGCCGGTCTGGCGGGTGCCGAGCAGTTCGCCGGGGCCGCGGATTTCCAGATCGCGTTGGGCGATGATAAAGCCATCGTTGCTGTCGCGCAGCACCTGCAGGCGCTTTTGCGCTGTTTTGCTCAGCGGGGTTTTGTACAGCAACACGCAGTGGGATGCCACTGCGCCGCGGCCGACGCGGCCGCGCAGCTGATGCAACTGCGCCAACCCCAGCCGCTCCGGGTTTTCAATAATCATCAGGCTAGCGTTCGGCACGTCGACGCCCACTTCGATCACTGTGGTGGCCACCAGCAACTGCAATTCGCCCTGCTTGAATGCCTGCATCACTGCCTGTTTTTCCTGCGGCTTCATGCGCCCGTGCACCAGCGCCACGTTAAGCTCCGGCAGGGCGGCCTTCAGTTCTTCCCAGGTGGCTTCCGCCGCCTGGGCCTCAAGCAGTTCGGATTCTTCTATCAGGGTACAGACCCAGTAGGCCTGCCGGCTTTCCTCCAGGCAGGCGCTACGCACCCGCTGGATAATGTCGGCGCGCCGCGTATCGGGGATAGCGACGGTGGTCACCGGCGTACGGCCCGGCGGCAGCTCGTCGATCACCGAGGTGTCCAGATCGGCATAGGCGGTCATGGCCAGCGTGCGTGGGATGGGCGTGGCGGTCATGATCAACTGGTGGGCATGGTAGCCTTGCTCTTCGCCTTTCTCCCACAGGGCAAGGCGCTGGTGCACGCCAAAGCGGTGCTGTTCATCAATAATCACCAATGCCAGCCCGTTAAACTGCACCTGCTCCTGGAAGATGGCATGGGTGCCGACAACCATCGAGACTTCGCCGCTGGCGATGGCGTCCTGTTGCGCAATACGCGCTTTGCCTTTTTGCTTGCCGGCCAGCCAGCCCACCTTGATCCCCAGCGGTTCGAACCATTGGCGGAAGTTATTGGCATGCTGTTCGGCCAACAGCTCGGTGGGCGCCATCAGCGCCACCTGTTTGCCGTGGGCGATGGCGCGCAGCGCCGCCAACGCGGCGACCAACGTTTTACCGGAGCCGACGTCGCCCTGCACCAGGCGCATCATCGGGAAAGGGTTTTGCATATCGGCTTCGATCTCGGCAACCACCCGTTGCTGCGCCCCGGTGGGCGAGAACGGCAACTGGGCCAGGAAGCGCGTTTTCAACTGGTCGTCCGGCAGCAGCGGCTGCGCCTGGTAGCGCTGCGCGCCGGCACGCACCGCCAGCATGCTCAGGTTGTGCGCCAGCAGTTCTTCCAGAATCAGGCGCCGTTGCGCCGGGTGTTTACCCTGTTCCAGATCGGCCAGCTGGATATCCGGCGGCGGGCGGTGCAGGGTATGCAGCGCCTGCGGCAGGCTTATCAGGCCGGCGCTCAGTTCCGGCGGCAACAGTTCAGCGATCGGGCAGGTATCAAGCAGCGCCAGCGCCTGGTCGGTCAGTTTGCGCAAGGTGGCCTGGCGCACGCCTTCGGTGGTTGGGTAAACCGGCGTCAGTGATTCCTGCAGCTCGACGTCGCTGTGATCCCCCTGAATGCGGTATTCCGGGTGGATGATTTCAGCGCCGTGGTTGCCGCGTTTGATTTCACCGTAGGCGGTAACGTGTCGGCCGGCCGCCAGGCTGTTTTTCATCGCCGCGTTGAAATTGAAAAAGCGCATGGTAAGAATGCCGGTGCCGTCGCTGATTTGGCAGGTCAGCATGCGGCGGCGGCCAAAGCTGATGTCGCTGCGTAGCACTTCACCTTCAACGGTGGCGAAAATACCGGGCAGCAGATCGTTGATGGGGTATAAGCGGGTGCGGTCTTCGTAGCGCAACGGCAGGTGCAACAGCAGATCCTGGATGGTTTCCAGCCCGATTTTGGCCAGTTTGCCTGCCTGGCTGGCTCCTACCCCGGAAAGCGAGGTGAGCGGAACGGCGTCCAGCAGGCGGCCTTTCATCTGCGCACCGCCGTTGCCTGCATGGTTGCCCACCATGCGTCGTCGGCAATCACCTGGCCCTGTTCGTCAATGTGCGGGCGCGGCAGCCCTTTGCGTTTGGCCACGTTGGCCAGCACCGGGTAACCACCTTCAAACAGCAGGCGCTGCTGCTCTTCCTTATCCAACATACAGTGATCGCGTCGATACATGCCGGCGTTCTGCCGCTGGCGCTGCGCTTCGTAGAGGATCAGGGCCGCGGCGACGGAAACGTTAAGCGATTGCACCATACCGATCATCGGAATAATGATATCGCGATCGGCCAGGGCTAACGCTTCTGGCGTGATGCCGGTTTTTTCTTGCCCCAGCAGGATGCAGGTTGGCCGGGTGTAGTCGATTTCCCGGAAGTCCACGGCGCGCGGGGAGAGGTGAGTGGCCAGGATTTGCATGTCCTGGCCCTTCAGATGCGCGACGGCATCACCAATTGACGGGTGTGTTTTGACACTGACCCAGCTATTGCTGCCTGCGGCGGAAGACACCATGGTACGCATCCGTGCGGCTGGCCACACGGCATGCACCTGCGGCACGCCGACGGCGTCGGCGGTGCGGATAATGGCGGCGACGTTATGCGGTTTGTGCACCTGTTCCATGCAGACGGATAAATCCGGCTGCCGGGTCGATAACATTTCACAAATCCGCGCATAGCGTTCAGGACTCATAAGCGCTAATTTCGGTTACGGTTGACTTTAATCACATCCGGCATAATACGGATTTTACGCATAATGTTTGCCAAATGGACGCGATCGCGGGTGGTCAAGCGGATAAACACGCTGTATACCCGGCCGTCTTTCTCTTCGGTATTCAGGCTTTGAATATTGGATTCGGCCGCATTGATGGCCGCCGTCAGGTTGGCCAGCGCGCCCTGATGGTTGAGCATATCCACTTTAATTTCGGCAATGAATTCCTGCTCGGTTTGCTTATCCCATTCGACCGCCATGAATTTTTCCGGTTCCTTTTGGTAACCGCGGATATTGCGGCAGGATTCATGGTGGATAACCAGCCCTTTCCCTGGGCTGACGTGGGCGATGATCGGATCGCCGGGAATCGGCCGGCAGCATTTGGCGAAGGTGATCAACACGCCGTCTGCGCCTTTGATCGCCAGGTTGCGCACGCCGGAAGCCGCACCCAGGCTGGACTGTTCGCCCTGCAGGTTTTTCGCCACCACCACGCTCATGGCATTGCCCAGGCCAATTTCCGCCAGCAGATCGTCAAAGCTTGCCAGCTTCATACGATCCAGCTCATGCTGGATATTGGCCGGCGGAATTTCCGCCAGCTTGCGGCTGCCGCCCAGCGCGTGGCTCAAGAGACGGCGGCCAAGGCCCACCGAATCGTCGCGCTTGAGGTTTTTCAACATCTGGCGGATTTTGGCGCGCGCTTTCGAGCTGACGACAAAGTTCAGCCAGGCGGCGTTGGGCCGCGCGCCGGGCGCGGTGATAATTTCCACTGCTTGCCCGCTGCTTAGTGCCTGCGAAAGAGGGTAAGGCTGGCGGTCTACGCGCGCGCCCACACAGGCGTGGCCGATGTCGGTGTGCACCGCGTAGGCAAAATCGACCGGCGTTGCGCCCGCCGGCAGTTCGACGATGCGCCCTTCCGGCGTGAAGACGTAAATTTCATCCGGGAACAGATCGGATTTTACGCTCTCAATAAATTCAAACGAGCTGCCGGCGCTTTGCTGCAGCTCCAGCAGGCTTTGCATCCAGCGCTGGGCGCGGATTTGCGCGGTGGTGCCGGTTTCGCCCTGTTCTTTATACGCCCAGTGCGCGGCAACCCCCATTTCGGCCATCTGATCCATGTCTTCGGTACGGATCTGTATCTCGACCGGCACGCCGTGTGGCCCAATCAGCGAGGTGTGCAGCGACTGGTAGCCGTTCGCCTTGGGGATGGCGATATAGTCTTTAACCCGGCCCGGGCGCGGTTTGTACAGGCTGTGTGCCTGGCCCAGCACGCGGTAGCAGGTATCCACGTCTTTGACGATCACCCGGAAGGCATAAATATCCATAATCGAATGGAAACGCTGCTCTTTCAGGTGCATTTTGCAATAAATGGAATAGAGGTGCTTTTCCCGCCCGCTGACGCGGCAGGGGATACCCGCTTCGGTCAGGCGCCCTTCGATCTCAGAAAGAATCTTCTGGATCATTTCCTTACGGTTACCGCGCGCGGCTTTCACCACTTCTTTAATGACGCGGTAGCGGTTTGGATAAAGGGCTTCAAAACCCAGCTCTTCCAGCTCGGTTTTCAGGTGATGGATGCCCAGGCGGTGGGCCAACGGGCTATAGATTTCCAGGGTTTCACGCGCGATACGGCGCCGTTTATCGGGCCGCAGCGAACCGAGGGTGCGCATGTTATGCGTACGGTCGGCCAGTTTGATGAGCACCACGCGGATGTCTTGCACCATCGCCATGATCATCTTGCGGAAGTTTTCCGCCTGCGCTTCTTTCTTATCCTGGAATTTCAGCTTGTCGAGCTTGGAGACGCCTTCAACCAGTTCGGCGACGCTTTTGCCAAACAGCTGTTCCATGTCCTGATAGGTGGCCGGCGTGTCTTCAATGACATCGTGCAACAGCGCGGCCATCAGCGTCTCATGATCAAGACGCATCTCCGCCAGAATGCATGCCACCGCGACGGGGTGGGTGATGTAGGGCTCACCGCTGGAACGTGTCTGGCCCTCGTGAGCATCACGTGCAACGAGGTATGCCTGTTTGAGGCGCTTAATCTGGTCCTCAGGCAGGTAACGTTGAATCAGCAGATTCAGGCTTTCAAACAGGTACAAAGCAGACTCGCAGTCTAAATATTAACGACGGCCTTCAGCAATGGCAGTTACCGCTTGGATCTCTGCGGCTTCTTGCTCTTGCTGTTCCTGGCGCTCACGGACATCAAGGATCTGATTGTTGATCAGGCCTTCTTCGATTTCGCGCAGGGCGATAACGGTGTACTTGTCATTCTCTTCAGGAACCAGCGCTTCTTTGCCGCCAACCTGGATTTGACGTGCCCGACGAGCAGCGACCAACACCAGGTCAAAACGGTTACCAATTTTCTCTACAGCGTCTTGAACAGTTACGCGTGCCATATTTGTGCTACTCCACAGGTGACGAAAAGACTGGGCATGATACTGAAACTGCCGTCAGTCTGCCAATAGTTTGCTGATTAAAGCGTCATGCCGCAGTACTTGCCGGCTTAAACGCAGGCGTTCGGCGCGAATGATGGTCTTCAGATCCGACAAGGCCAGATCGAAATCATCATTGACGATGAGGTAATCGTATTCCGCATAGTGGGTCATTTCGGCAACGGCCTGCGCCATGCGTTTTGCGATCACGTCTTCGGAATCTTGCCCGCGCCCACGCAGGCGGCGGCCAAGCTCTTCCTTTGAGGGCGGCAGAATGAAGATGCTGCGCGCCCGCGGCATTTTGGCGCGAATTTGCTGCGCGCCCTGCCAGTCAATATCCAGAAACACATCCACGCCGGTTGACAGCACCTGTTCAATGGCGGCGCGTGACGTGCCGTAATAGTTGCCGAACACTTCGGCGTGCTCAAGAAACGCATCCTGCGCGATCATTTGCTGGAATTCGTCTTTTGAAACGAAAAAGTAATGTTCGCCGTCGTTTTCACCCGGGCGCCTGGCGCGCGTGGTGTGAGAGACAGACACCTGGGTGTCGTACAACGGTTGCGTTTTTAACAAAGCCTGAATCAGGCTTGATTTCCCTGCGCCGCTGGGAGCAGAGACAATATAAAGCGTGCCTTGAGCCATGATGATGTTCGTTGATAGCGGTTGATGTGCCAATGACAGCGGATGCTTATTTTCTCCGCACAGTATACACGGCTAAAGCGCCTGATGCAGTGCTACCTCGCATTTTGCTTGCCGCTTTGTGCAAAAAAATAGGCGCAAAAACCCATTTTGCGCAGATTATCGCGAAATATCCGATGGTTTTTGTAAGCCACCAGCGTTTATGAGGACGGTTGCGCAGCTTGCGCTTTTCCCTCTCGCCGGCCGGGCGGTTTAGCGCTTTACTGTGGCAACAGGGAGGTGCCAATGATACAGCGGGGGTTTTATCTGGCCTGGCGCATCGGGGTTGGCGTGGCGATATGCAGTAGCGCGGCGGCGCAAACCTGCCCGGCCTGGCCGCCGGAACGCCTGCGCCAGGAAAGTGCGGCGCTGCAACAGCGGCTTGAGCAGTGGGATCTGGCCTATTACCAGCGCGGCGATAGCGCCATCGACGATGATCTCTATGACGGCCTGCGGCAGACGCTGGCGGTTTGGCTACGGTGTGCGGGGCAGGCCGCCGGCGGTGAGGCGCTGCCACTATTGCCGGGCGGGAAGGTCGCGCATCCGGTGGCTCACACCGGCCTGCGCAAATTGCCCGATGCCCGTGCCGTTGGGGCGTGGATAAGCGGCCGCAGCGATTTATGGGTGCAGCCGAAGGTAGACGGCGTGGCCGTTACGCTGGTTTATCGGCAGGGGAAGCTGGCGCAGGCGATTAGCCGCGGCAATGGGCTGCAGGGGGAAGACTGGCTGGAAAAGGTGAAAGCCATCCCCTCGGTTCCGCAACGGCTACATAACGCGCCGGCAAGGCTGGTGCTGCAAGGGGAGATTTTCCTGCAGGTGAACGATCATCACCAGCTTAGCCAGGGGGGCATCAACGCGCGTGCCAAAGTGGCGGGTATGCTGATGCGCAACCCGGTATCGCCGGCTCTGGCGCAGCTTGGCGTGTTTATCTGGGCGTGGCCAGACGGCCCGGCAGCGATGGATGTGCGCCTGCGGCAGCTAGCGGAGTGGGGCTTTCCGCTGGCCCTGCGGTATTCGCAACCGGTCACGGCCTTAGCGGCAGTTGAAAAATGGCGCAGGCATTGGCAGCAGGCACCTTTGCCGTTCGTGACCGATGGGATTGTGATCCATCAGGGGCATGCCCCGCCGGGGCGCTATTGGCAAAATAAACCGGCAGAGTGGGCGGTTGCCTGGAAATATCCACCGTTACGCCAGATTGCGCAGGTTAACGGCGTCGCCTTTTCCATCGGGCGCACGGGCAATGTTAGCGCCGTGTTGCAGCTGGCGCCGGTTCGGATGGATGATAAATGGATCCGGCGGGTGAGCGTCGGGCCGCTTTCGCGCTGGCGCCAGTGGGATGTCGTGCCTGGCGATCAGGTCGCCGTCAGCCTGATGGGGCATGGCATACCGCACCTTGATGCGGTGGTGTGGCGGGTGGCCGAACGGCCGGTCATCTCGGCACCCGATCCCAAGCGGTACCATGCGTTAAGCTGTTTTAGCCGGCAACCGGGCTGCCAACAGCAGTTCTTGGCCCGTTTGGTATGGTTGAGCAGCGCCAACGGGCTGGATATCAACGGGGTTAGCGGCGCTAACTGGCAGGCGCTGATGAACCACGGCCTGGTGCATCACCTGCTGGACTGGCTGGTGCTCACGCCGGAACAGTTGGCTGCGGTTCCCGGTATTGGCAAGGTGCGGGCCGGGGAGATTCATCGGCGTTTCCAACAAACCCGCCAACGGCCGTTTGCCCACTGGTTGGTTGCGCTGGGGGTGCCATTATCCCGGGTTCAAGCCGCAGGCGTGACGGATTGGCACCATCTGCAACAGCTGTCGGTTGATCAATGGCGTGAAGTGGCGGGAATCGGCGCGAAAAGAGCGCGTTTGCTGCAGGCGTATATTCAACACCCTGAATTGGCCGCCATGGCTGATGTGCTGGGCGTGCAGGGGATCGCGGGTTTTTACCCACGGCCAGCCGGAGAGCTAACCCTCTCCCGGCCGGGCGTTAGTTTTCCGGATGCTGGTAGTTAAACACCGGCAGGCCCAGGCGGAAGCGCAGGGCTAGCAGGCGGGCGCTCAGGCCGGCGATAAGCGTGATAAGAACAACGACATTATGCGTCAGCGCAAAGTGTTGCAGGCCGATGTACAGCCACGCGGCGGCAAAGGAAATGCCGGCATACACTTCTTTCTGGAAAACCAAGGGGATACGGTTGCAGAACATATCGCGCAGCACGCCGCCAAAAACGCCGGTTATCACGGCGGCGATGGCCGCGATAAGTGCGCTGTGGCCCATGTCCAGCGCCACTTGGGCGCCGATAATGGAAAAGACGATAAGCCCGATCGCATCCAGCACCAAAAACAGGCGGCGCAGGTGGCGCATCAACGGCGCCAGCCAAGTGGTAAGAATGGCGGCAATGGCGACAATGACGATATATTCCGGGTGCTTCACCCAACTTAATGGGTAGTGGCCCAACAGGATGTCGCGCACTGAACCACCGCCGATGGCGGTGGCCGAAGCAATAAAAATAACGCCGAACAGGTCCATTTGCCGCCGCCCAGCGGCAAGCGCGCCGGTCATGGCTTCTGCGGTAATGCCGATGATATAAAGGATGCTCAGTAACATCAGGGTGTTGTCTGTTGGGGTAAAAGGTTTTGTGCCATGCAGGGTAATTGGCCCGGGGCGATGCGACTATTGATTTTTTCTAACGATATGTCTTTCGGATTAGATTATTTTATTATTATGGCGCCGGAATGGCTTTGTAAATGGTGATACTGGTGTGCATGGTTATATTGAATCATTACTTATTTTGCTTTTGATGGGTGATGGCGGGTTTTTCCCCGCGCCAGAGGCGCAGGAATTTGTTGGATTAAGGAATAGAGATGAAAACACCTTACATGGCGGCGTTTATCGCGGCTTCCCTTCTGTTTTTAAACGGGTGTGCCGCACCCACGGCGCAACGCGCGGAGCCGAAAACGGCGATGGCCTGTAGCGTTGGCGAACCCATGATGAAAACCACGTTATTCTTTGGGCTGAATCGCCCATCGGGGCCGGTGATTAGCGCCCAGGAATGGCAGCGTTTTGTCGATCAGCAGGTTACGCCGCGTTTTAAAGAGGGCTTATCGGTGTTTGACGCCAAAGGCCAATGGCTGGGGAACGACGGCAAGCTGGCGCGTGAGAACAGCAAGGCATTAATGTTGATCCACCCAGCGGGAAAAGACACCGAAGCGAATATCGAGGCGTTACGCACCCTCTATAAACAGCAGTTTGCCCAGGATTCGGTGATGCGTGAGGATGCGCAGGTCTGCGTCGCATTTTAAATATGCCCCGGCCGGTGCGGCGGCCGGGGTCATGCTTACAGCACCAGCCCGGCGATGGCGGCTGAAAGTAGGCTCACCAGCGTTGAACCGTAAACCAGCTTGAGGCCAAAGCGGGAAACCACGTTGCCCTGTTGTTCGTTAAGGCCTTTGATCGCGCCGGCAATGATGCCGATAGACGCAAAGTTGGCAAACGACACCAGGAACACCGACAGGATACCCACGCCACGCGGGCTCATTTCCGCCGCGATTTTTTTCAGCTCGATCATGGCGACAAATTCATTGGCCACCAGCTTGGTAGCCATAATACTGCCGGCGTGCAATGCATCTTGCGCCGGGATGCCGACCAGCCACGCCAGCGGATAGAACACATAGCCGAGCATCTGCTGGAAGCTGATGCCGAAGATGCCGGAGAAAATCGCGTTTACGGCGGCGATCAGCGCAATAAAGCCAATCAGCATCGCCGTAATAATCATCGCAATCTTGAAACCGGCCAGGATATATTCCCCCAGCATCTCGAAAAAGCTCTGATCCTCATGCAGCTTATTGAGCTTTAACTCTGGTTCATCGTCTACCTGGTAGGGGTTGATGATGGAAAGAATGACGAATGTGCTGAACATATTCAGGATCAGCGCGGCGACCACGTATTTTGCGTCAATCATCGCCATATAGGCGCCGACGATCGACATGGAAACCGTGGACATGGCGGTCGCGGCCATGGTGTACATGCGGCGTGGGGAGATATCGCCAATGATGCCCTTATAGGCGATAAAATTCTCCGATTGCCCCAGCGCCAGCGTGCTGACCGCGTTAAACGATTCCAGCTTGCCCATGCCGTTTACTTTGGCCAGCAGGGTGCCGATAACGCGAATAATCAGCGGCAGAATACGGAAGTGCTGCAAAATACCAATCAGCACGGAAATAAAGATGATGGGGCACAGAACGCCGAGGAAAATAAACGACATGCCTTCTTTGCTCATGCCCCCGAAAACGAAGTTTGAGCCTTCGGCGGCGAAGGTCAGCAGCAGCTCAAAGAAGCCGGCGACGTGTTTAATCACGCTAAGCCCGCTGGCCGCATGCAGAAAGAAATAGGCCAGCGCCCCTTCAATCACTAACAGTTGAATAATATAGCGTGGGCGGATTTTTTTGCGGTCATTGCTGACCAGTAATGCCAATGCGAAGATAACCACCAGGGCGAGAAGAAATTGCAAAATTTGTGGCATAAAGGCTTCCGTATGAAGTGCAGGCCAGAAAAAATACATTTAGCCACAGCTTTTCCTATCTTTCAGTACATTAGGCGATAATTAGAATAAAATACTTTCGGCGCAAAGGATGGCTTATGGATTGTCGTTGCCAGATAAACACCGGCAGTATTTCATAAATCTTATTTACCTATGATGGCGGGGAGTGATGCCCGCAATACCGTTAGCCACGGCCGGTTTCCGGCTAAGCCATGTGCCTTATACAAGGCTGGCGCAGGCACGCTTGCGGCTCCAGTTGAGGGAGTACCTTGCTTCTGCCGGTGGATTAAAAGGTTACCGGCGTGTTCACCCACAGCACCCGGGCGACAACGGTCCCTGGATTACGGTAACCGTGCGGCACATGGCTGGGGAAGTAAAATGAGTCACCGGGTTCCAGGTGCCAGATGTCCTCACCCAGATGCAGTTCGAGCTCACCTTCCAATACATAGCCCATTTCCTCCCCGTGGTGCTCTATCTGGCCATCGCTCGCCACCCCGGGTTCGATGATATGGATGTTGCCTTGCAGCAGCCCGCCTTTATGGTGGTAGGTCAGGTTCTCTAACTCGATACCGCCTTTTTTATTGCGCTGCAGGAAATGTTTGCGCCGGCGCTGTTGTGGTTTCATCACCGGTGCCTCGGCCACCCAGTCTTCCGCCATCAGATCGGCGATGCTGGTTTCCAGCGCGCTGGCCAGCCGGTGCAGCATTGCCAATGATGGGCTGGCTGCTTCGTTTTCCAGCTTCGAGAGCAGGCTTTCCGAACACTTCACCTTTTGCGCCAATTGCTTGAGCGTCATTTCCTGTGCAAGACGCGCGTGGCGCAAGCGCATTCCCAAACTGGTAAAAGAGGCGGAGGGTTTAGGCTCGTTGTTTTTTTTCATGTCGTGCTTTCAGCCAATGAGTCAATGAAATGCCCGCCGGCAGGCGGGCTTGGAACGCCCCGTTAAGCCATTACTTTAAATTGAATTTCTTTGGGTGAACAGCCATTGATTGGCACGATGTCTTGTGGGCAGGCAGACATCACCACCACGCAATCCAGCTCGGCGCGGATTTCAACATAGTCGCCCGGTTTACTGACGGTGGGCAACCAGGAAATCGTGTAGTCAGGGTTCACCGGCGTATTCATCCACAGGTTTAGCGGCTGGGGGACTTCGCGGGCGCGTAAGCCAATGGCGTTAAGCGCCATGCGCATGTTGTCGGCGCAGCTGTCATGGTATTCCGTAATGCCCATATTGGTGTAGCGGAACAGATCACAGGCGGCGATCAGGGTGTCGTGCACTCCCGGCGAGGTATCGCTCAACAGGGTGCCGATGGGGCGGCGTTGGTTGGTGACCAGCGCATCCCCCGGTTTGGGGATGATTTTATCGATAAAGGCACGGGTATGCTCCATCGAGGCGAATTCGCTCAGATCATCGCTGTTGAACAGCCAGGTGTCGCATACCTGGCTACCGGGGGTATTAATGATTTGGATCACCTGGCCTTTTTTCAGGCGCACCGCCCGGCCGCAGCGCGGTGGGATGGTATACAGCTCGCCGGGTACCGGCGTGCCGTCAGCGGAGATCGGGGTAGTGGCGGTGGCGTTCAGCCCCAGCGCATTGCCGTTGTCTTTGTCGCAGCAGGCTGGATATTGCGTGGTGGTGGTCATGCATAAACTCCTTTGGTGGAACGGGCAAGCTCGGTGAGTGCACAGGCCAGCGCGCTGGCTCCGACGCTAAGCGAGCGGGGATCGGTATATTCATCCGGGTTGTGGCTGATGCCCTTATGGCTGGGCACAAACAGCATGCTGGTGGGGCAATGGCCCGCCAGATGCATCGCATCGTGAAAGGCGCCGGACAGTAAGCGGGTATGCGGAATGTCCAGCGCGTGGCAGACATCATCCAATAGCGTATTGAGCGGGGCGTCAAAAGCGAGCGGCGCCTTATTCAGCAGTGGCGTTATGTGTATGCGCTCGCCGGCCAGGCTGGCCATTATGGCATCAAGGTGCGCAAGCACCGCTGGGTCTGGGTGGCGAAAATCAAGGGTGAAACTCACCTGCGCCGCCACGGTGTTAATAGCGTTCGGCGCCACTTGCCAGCGGCCAAAAGTCATGCGCAGTGCTTCATCCGCCGTATCACCCATCACCTCTTCAATGTGGGCGGCCTGCGCCCGGGCCAGGCTCATGGCATCCTGACGCAAACCCATTGGTGTCGTGCCGGCGTGCGCCGACTGGCCCAGGCAGGTTACCTGATACCAGCGCACGCCTTGAATACCGCTGACGACGGCCAGCGGCAGGCCCCGTTGCTCCAGGATCGGCCCTTGTTCAATATGCAGCTCCAGGAAGCAGGCCATGGCGCGATCCGGCCGTTGCGGCAGCGTTTTGAAGCGCGCCAGGCACTTGGCCAGCGCGTCGCTGAACGGGGTGCCGTCTTCCCCGACGGCGGCCTGGTAAGCGGGCAGCAGTTCCGGCTGAACAAAGGCGCTGGAACCCATGGCGCCGGGCGCAAAGCGGCTACCTTCCTCGTTTGTCCAGATGGCGACTTCCACCGGGCGTTCGGTCACTAGCCCGGCATCGTTCATGGCCTGCAGGCAAGCCAACCCCGCCATCACGCCGTAACAGCCGTCGAAGTTGCCGCCGCAGGGTTGGGTATCAATGTGGCTGCCGGTGGTAACCGGGGGCAGCGCCGTGCGCCCAGGGCGGCGTAAAAACAGATTGGCCGCCGCATCGGTATAGATATCGCAGCCCATCTCGCGCGCCAGGCCGATAATCCATTCCCGGGCATCCAGCTCTTCTTCACTCAGGGCCTGGCGATTCACTCCGCCGCCGGGCAGGGCGCCAAAGCCAGAGAGTTGCTGCAGCAAGTGATTCAGGTGTGTGGCGTCAAGGTGCCGGGCCACCCGCAGGCCTTCATCAGAAATCATAGTTTCTCCAACTCTTCCGGTTGCAGGGGGCGGCGGAATAGCGGCGCCAGGAAGTTGCGCAGCCGTTCGCTTTTGGGCTGGGTGAATATTTGCCGCGGGGTGCCGCTCTCCACGATCCGGCCATCCGCCATAAACAGCAGGCGGGAGGATATGTGGGCGGCGAAGGCCATTTCATGCGTAACCATCACCATGGTCATGCCCTGGTTCGCCAGCGCACGGATCACGTCCAGCACTTCTTCCACCCGCTCAGGATCCAACGCCGACGTGGGCTCATCCAGAAGCAGCAGTTCCGGTTCCAGCGCCAGGGCCCGGGCGATCCCCACGCGCTGCTGTTGGCCGCCGGAGAGGTGGGCCGGCCAACTGTCGGCTTTCTGCGCCATTCCCACCCGTTGCAAAACGGCCATCGCGGTTTGTTTCGCAACCTGACGCGGCAGTTTCTTGCCCAGTACCAGCGGCGCGGCGACGTTCTCCAGCACCGTCATATGCGGCCAAAGGTTAAACTGCTGAAAGACCATCGCCAGTGGGCGCCGGACTTCTGCGATGGCGCCCGGGCTGTCGATATGGGCTGCGCCGCGCTGCGAGCCGCTGTATCCCAGAAGCTGGCCTTTGATCAAAACGTCGCCGCGATCGTAGGTTTCCAGGAAGTTCATGCAGCGCAGCGCGGTGGTCTTCCCAGAGCCGGAAGGGCCAATCAGGGTGACGATCTCCCCCGGATACACCGCCAGGTTGATATCCTGCAAAACCACGTGGTCGGCAAAGGATTTGCCTACGTGGCGCAGTTCAATGATGGGCACGGACGTTTTGGTCACGGTATCCTCCGGTTCGCAGGGTTTTGCTCAGCGCCTGCACGCCCAGGCTGACCGCCTGCGCCAACAGCCAGTAGCTGATGATGAGTAGGGTGTAGGGCAGTACATAGCTGTAGGTGTTTGCGACGATCTGGCTGGTGGTCATGGTCAGTTCAGGGACGGTGATCACGGAAGCGATGGCGCTTTCCTTGATGGTCGAAATACATTGGTTGCCCAGCAGCGGCAGGGCGAAGCGCAGGGCCTGCGGCGCCTGGATATGCCAGAAGCAACGGGTGCGGGAGATATTGTTGGCCAGCGCCGCTTCCCGCTGGCCGGGAGGGATGCTCAGCCAGGCGGCGCGAAAGATTTCCCCGAAATAGGCGCCGCTGTATAGCGTGAGGGCGAGCACCGTGGCCTGGGCTGCGCTAAGCATCAGCCCAATCGACGGCAGCCCGAAGTAAATCACGGCCAACTGCGCCAGGAACGGCGTGCCGCGAATGATCCACACATAGCCGCGCCACAGTTGAAACAGCACCGGGTTGCCGCGGCACAGAGCGTTCAGCGTAAACCCCAGGATAGCGCCGCCCAGCGCTGCGCACAGGCTAAGCCACAGCGTTACGCCTAACGCGCTCAGGTAATCCGGCAGGTATTGTATGAGTTCACTCATCGTTGTTCCCTCTGCCAACGGCGTTCCATATGCCGCCCAAGCAATGAAAGCAGGCTGGTCAACACCAGATAAACCAGCGCCGCCGCCAGATAAACCTGCAGCGGCTGATAGGTGGATGAAGCCAACTGCTGGGCGACGCGCATCAGATCCGTCAGCGCGATAACGGACACCACGGCCGAAGCCTTTATCACATCGATCAGTTCGGAAATCAGCGAAGGTAGCGTGACGCGCAGCACTTGCGGCACCTGTATACGCCAGAGGATCTGATTCTGGCTCAGGCCGCAGATAGCCGCCGCTTCCAACTGCCCGGCGCTGATGGCGGCGAAGCCGCTTTTTAGTATCTGCGACTGGTATGCCGCAGTGTTGAGCGTCAAGGCCAGCACTGCGGCAAAAAAACCGGAAATATCCAGCCCCAATTGGCCCGGCAGGTAAAAACACAGCAGTAACTGCGCCAGCACCGGCGTGCCGCGAAACAGGCTCACCCATCCCTGGGCAATAGTGTGCCAGAGCCGGTGCTGGCTGGCAGCCATGCGCCACACGCCAATGCCGACGAAAAACCCGGCCACCATCGCCACCAGGCAAAGCGTGGCGGTGGTAACGGCGCCATTAGCCAGCATGGGCAACCACGCGATGAACTGTGTGATAAAGGTCGGCATTTAACGGCGTCTCACAGGTTAGGCGCGGGCATGGCGTCTGCCGGCACAGCCATGGTGAAGCCAAACCATTTCTGTTGCAGGGCCTGCATCGTGCCGTCGCGGTTTGCTTCCGCGATGCCATCGCTGAACAGCTTCACCAGCGAGGCGCTGTCTTCATCCTTGCGCCCCACCCAGCCAAAATAGGTGGTTGGGCCGAGCATGGTCGGCAGGGTCGCGAATACCCCCGGGCGGGATTTGATTAACGGACCAAGGTTTGAGAGTGACTGGGCCACGCCGTCCAGACGTTTGGCGGCAAGATCGGCATAGGCTTCATCGAAGGCGACGTACTGTTTGATCTCTTTAATGCCCGGTTTCCCTTCCGCTTTCAGCGACTTATCGAATGCCTGCAGGATTTGCAACTGCCCGGAGCCGGTTTGCGAGCCAATGACTTTACCGCTCAGATCGGCGGTTGTACCGATAGACGCATCGTCCGCGCGTTTGAGCAGCGCCACCGTGGATTCGGCAATCGGTGTGGTAAAGGCGAAGCGGGCGATGCGCTGTTTATTCACGGTGACGGCGGTGACGACGAAATCAAATTTTTTCGCATCCAGGCCAGGGAGGATCCCCTGGAAAGGCAGATCCAGCTGCTTCACGGCCACGCCCGGCAGCCGTTTTGCCAAAATGTGGTTCATCAAATCCACGTCATAGCCAATGATTTTGCCGTTTTCGACATACTCGAATGGCGCGTAGCGCGCCTCGGTGGCGACCGTAATCACTTTGGCGTCTTTGATGCGTTGCAGCAGATCGGCGCTGTGGGCCGCGGCGGAAAAAACGCCGGCGGTTATCAGGGCAGTCCAGCACAGGGGTACGGCAAAAAGGCGTAGTTTCATGATCGGCTCTCTGAAAGTGTTTTGAATTTAAGTAAAGTTACTTGAACAAAATGATATGAGCATGAATCATGCCAACAGTGCTAACCGGCGGAATGTGCATTTAATTTGTTTTAAAAACAGAATATTACGGTGTTTTTTGTCTTGTTTGCTTTGTGCGTCTGGCGGGGATAGCGGTATAAAGTGCGGTTATGCCGCACAACGGTAATGCATGCCGCTGCACGAATTTTGTGCACATACAGGTTGCCGGGGCCAGGCTGAAGAGTGCACAAGCCGCCGGCGCTGTAACTGAGGGGGATCGCCAACCATCAGGGGGCGATGCGTATCACCACTTTGCCAAAAGGCCCGCGATCCAAATGCTGGAATGCGGCGGGAACGTCGTGAAAGCCATAAACGCGGTCTATGACAGGCCGAATGCCTTTGTGCGCAAAGGCATCCATCATTTTTTCAAATGCACGCCGGTGGCCAACGGAAATACCCTGAATAACGGCGCGCCGCAGCATCAGCGGCACGGCAGACAACGTTATCTCGGGGCCGTTCAGGAAACCAATCTGGGCGATACGGCCGCCGCCGGCCAGCGCGCTGACCGACTGGGTGAGGTTTTCCCCGCCGATGGTTTCAATAATATGCTCGGCGCCCCTGCCGCCGGTCAATGCCAGAACGGCTTGCGCCCATGCAGGCTGTTCCACGGTATTGATGGTCTCGCAATGCGCCAGCGTTTTAATGCGCGCCAACTTTTGTGTGTTGCGGGAAGTCACAATCACCCTGGCGCCGAAGGCACGGGCGATCTGCAGGGCAAACAGCGATACGCCGCCAGTGCCTTGGGTGACGACCGTTTGCCCTGCTGCGAGCCGCCCGGTTTCGATCAGGGCGAACCAGGCGGTCAGGCCGGCGATCGGTAGGGTGGCGGCTTCTTCATTCGTTAATGTGGGGGCTACCGCTACGGCGGCGTGCTCTTCCAGCAAGGCGTATTCGGCCAGCATCCCGGGCAAGGGGCCCCCCAGAGAAAGGCCGTGGCGCAGCATCTCCGCCGGCGGTTCGCCATCAATCCACTGAACCCAGAAATTACCGCATACCCGATCACCCTGTTTAAATTGCGTGACGTCACTGCCCACCGCCACCACGGTGCCCGCCATGTCCGAGGTCGGTACAAAGGGCATAGGCGGCTTTTCAGGCAGCAGTTCGCCTTCCATCACCAATTTATCGCGATAGTTCAGCGCGACGGCCGCCACTTTTACCAGCAACTGATGGTTCGCGGGGGTGGGGATGGGCACTTCAACCTGCTGCAGTTGGCCTATGCCAAATTGCTGCAATTGCCACTGTTTCATGGTGTTAGTCATGATGATACCTCCATTGTGAGCCGTATCGATCATGTTACTGGCGATGTTTTATCCTGTATCGCGATATGATGGCGCATCATTTCCGCCATAGAGTCTGTAATGCGATGAAGAATGGCCTTCACTCCCGGTTGCAGGATATCTCCGCGTTTGTTCATACCGTAGAAGCCGGCAGTTTTACCGCCGCTGCGGCGCGGATGGGGGTATCGACATCCGCGCCGGGCAAAAGCGTGGCGCGCCTGGAAGCGCGTCTGGGGATCAAACTCCTGAACCGAACAACGCGCAGCCTGAACCTGACCCAAGAGGGGCATGATTATTATCACAGCTGCCTGCGGGTGCTGGACGAGCTCAACGCGGCGGAATCCAGGCTTGCTTCGACAACTTGCCGGGTTACAGGCCGGGTGCGGATAAACTTGCCGGTGTCTTTTGGCCGGCTGCGCATTATGCCGGTGTTGAAAGCGGTGGCGAAGCAATACCCGGATCTGGAAATGGATGTCGCTTTTACCGATCGCAGAATTGATCTGGTCGAGGAGCGGGTTGATTTGGTCGTGCGGCTTGGCGATCCGGGGAACTCCGCCAGCCTGAATGCCCGCCGCCTGGGGTTCCAGCATTCGGTTATCTGCGCGGCGCCTGAATATTTGCTCACGCACGGCCTGCCGCGCTCGGTGGAGGAGCTGGGCCGTCATCGCTGCCTGGGATTCGCCAGGCAAGGGCGGGCGCTCCCCTGGCTGATGGGCCCGGCGGGGCAGGTTAAAGCTTACGATCTGCCCTATCGGCATATCATCAGTAATGGCGAAGCCTTGCTGGATGCGGCAATCAGCGGCATGGGGGTGGCCTGTTTGGCGACGTGGCTGGCGGCAGAAGCAATACATAGTGGGGAATTAAAGGTGCTCCCGGTTGCCACGCCGCCAAACGATGTCCCCATTACCGCGCTTTGGCCGTGCTCGCGCGAGCTGGCGCCAAAGGTGAGGGTAGTGGTGGATGCGCTGATGGCGGCTTTGCTGCCGGTAGCGCCGTGGGATCATTTGTTGACGGATAAAGCAGAAGATCCTTTGTGAGGATCTTCTTTGGGAGGGATAAAGGTTGTTCATACCGCCGTTGCTGGCCAGCAACCGGAGCCGGAAACGGTTAGCGTGACAGCTGCCTTGCCACCGCCGGCAACGCTTTTTTGGCGTCGCGCGGGAAACAGATTGCCGCAGCCAGGCTTATTGCCGAAACGGCAAACATATAATACGCAGGTGCAGGGGCGCCCCAACCATGCGACAACCAGGCAACAATAAACGGTGAGAAACCGCCGAAGGTCATGGTGGCCAGGTTATAGCTAATGGACAACGAGGTCACCCTGTTCTCAACCGGGAACAGTAATGTCAGCATGGTCGGCATTGTTGCGAACTGCGCCGCCAGGCATAGGCCCAGAACTGACTGCATAACGAGCATATGGCTAATTGTTGGCGAATGAATCACCCAGGTAAACAGCGGCAACACCATAACAAAATAGCCGATGGTTGAGATGAGAAAGACAAACTTCCGCCCTATTTTATCTGCCAGGATGCCGAACAGAGGGATGATAGCGGCCATCAGGCTGACGATGCAGATTTGGATCGTCAGCACGCTGGTTATCGGCATCCCCAACTGTTTGCTGGCAAAGCTCGGCATATTAATCAATAAAACGTAGAAGCCCACCGTACCGCTCACCACCAGGCAAAACCCAAGGATGATCTTTCTGAAATCCAGCCCCGTTTTATTGCCAGGCTGTTTTTTCTCGGCTTGTTGATTAATAAACTCGTCAGATTCAGAGAGATTATTTCTTATCCATAGCCCGACCGGGCAGATAACCAGGCCGACGGCGAACGCAATTCGCCAGCCCCAGCTTTCCAGGCTGTCGTTAAACACTTTGAAGATAATCATAGAGATAATTGAAGCCAGCACCACCGCCAGGCATTGGCCAAATAGCT
The DNA here is from genome assembly GCF_039539505.1 of Gibbsiella dentisursi. Lineage (NCBI taxonomy): Bacteria > Pseudomonadati > Pseudomonadota > Gammaproteobacteria > Enterobacterales > Yersiniaceae > Gibbsiella > Gibbsiella dentisursi. Next base: position 91,356 of record NZ_BAABDG010000012.1, on the reverse strand, counting down.
GCCAGGAACCATAAAAAGTTTTCTTGTTATCGTCCGAACCTTCTACCAGATATGACGTTGAGCTGGCATATTCGCCACCGGTGGCAAACCCCTGGATAAGGCGCGCGATCACGATCAATATGGGGGCGGTGATACCTATCTGGTGGTAAGACGGTGTTACCACAAAAATCGTCACCGCAATAAACATCAGCCAGATAATCAATTGTAGGGCTTTCTTTCTGCCGTATTTATCCGCATAGACGCCAATGACTAGCCCCCCGATTGGCCGGGTGAAGAAGCCAACGCCGAATGTTGCCAATGAGATCAGCAGTGAGCTGTATTCGTCATGGGCTGGAAAAAACTGCTTGGCGATAACGGCAGCGAAAAAACCATAAATAAGGAAGTCATACCATTCGAGTATATTACCAATGGTACCCGCTATAATTTTCTTATGGCTGCTCATTTTCATCCCCCTCGGGTGAATAAACTAAAGTAAATAGTGAGTTAGTTCGCTTTCTTTGATCGCGTCCGGTTTGTTTTTCGCGGTCCATTGCGTGGCTTTTTCATAAGCATGAGCCAGACGAAGCACAGCCATATCACACTGGGGCTTCCCTATTATCTGGATGCCTGTTGGTAACCCTGATTCATTAAACCCGGCCGGGACATTGGCAACCGGGCAGCCAGAAAGGCTGCCTAATATCGTTACCTCCATCCAGCGGTGATACGTATCCATTGCCCGGCCTGATATTGCTTTAGGCCAATGACGATTTTTATCGAAGGGGAAGACCTGCGCGCTGGGCAATATCAGGTAGTCCACTTCCTCAAAAAGCGTAATAAGCTTCTTATAAAGCAGGGTTCTTACCGCCGAGGCTTGCATAAGTTGCATTGCGCTTAACCCTAAGCCATTTTCTATTTCCCAGATGGCTTCAGGCTTGAGCCATTTCCGTTTTTCGGGGGCGGAATAAAGAGGCTCAAGGCTGTGCGCGACGGAAGTATGCCGGAGGGTACGCCACGCATTCCACACCGTTTCAAAATCGATATCTATGGCGACCTGGTTAACTTCACAGCCGAGCGCTGAAAATGTATTTAGCGCTTTCTCACACAGGGGAAGAATACCGTCTTCGAAGGGTAAATGGCCCTGTAGATCCCCAAGCCAGCCGATCCGCTGGTGAGTACAGTCCATGGCCAGCGATTCGGTAAATTGATCGCCAGCGCCGGTAAGCGAAAGCGGCGCGCGGTCGTCCCGGCCGGCCTGCGTGGCCAACAGCAGGGCGACGTCCTTGACGCAGCGCCCCATCGGGCCTTCATACGCCATCTGGTTAATGAACAGTTCGTTGCTTTCCGTAAAGGGAACACGGCCCTGGGAGGGGCGAAAACCTATCACGTTATTGAAGGCGGCAGGGTTGCGTAAAGAGCCCATCATGTCGCTGCCATCCGCTACCGGGAGCAGATACAGCGCCAGGGCAGCGGCAGCGCCGCCGCTGCTGCCCCCGGCGGTGAGCTGATGGTTATATGCGTTGCCCGTGGCACCGAAAACCGAATTATAAGTCTGGGAGCCAAGCCCAAATTCAGGCGTGTTGGTTTTGCCGATGATGATGGCGCCGGCTTGTTTGATTCTTTCCACTATTAATGAGTCCCTGTCGGGAACATCATTTGCGAAAATTTGTGAACCCCGGGTGGTGGTAATACCTTGTGTTAATGCCAGATCTTTAACGGCAAAAGGTATGCCATGCAGCCAACCCTGATAATCCCCTTTCGCTAATGCAATATCCTTTGCTTGCGCCTCTTTAAGTAGCTGGCTTTTATCCCGCATGCTGACGATGGCATTAACGCGAGGGTTAAAAGATTCAATATGGTCGAGATAGATTTCCATGACTTCACGGCAGGATATTTCTTTATTCCTGATCAGGCGTGAAAGTTGATGGGCCTCAAGAAGAACAATACTTTTTTTATCAAACATAGCTTGGCCTTCTATTTTTCTTCATTTAATACAATGCGGCCAATAACCTGGAATTTTTTATTATCAAAAAGCTTGAACCAGGTTGCTATAGCCGCACCAATGACAAAACTGGATAACACAATCCACGGTATGGCTTTATAGAACAGGGTATTTGCCGCTGAACCTGCGGCGAAATCCATATTGGCAAAAAGCAGATAGACGACGTACACCATGCCTATCCCACCCATTAACGGTGCCAGGAACGTTTTAAACCAGTGGCTGTGTTTACGGTTTTCTGCATTCGCGTGGAAATAGAAAATCACGGCAAAGGCGCACAATGCCTGGACGATCATGATCCCCATGGTGCCGAGTATGGCCAGCAGTGTGTAAATATCCGCATAAGGGTCTTTTCCTGCCAGCAAGAAAAGAACGATGATCGTGCAGGCAATCAGAGTCTGAACCGTTGAGGCTATGTGGGGTGAACCGTGTTTGGGGTGGGTAAGGCCCAGGGTTTTACCCGATAACGGGAACAGGTTTTCCCGGCCCAGGGCATAGATATAGCGTGCGGCACAGTTGTGGAACGCCATCCCGCAAGCGAAGGAACCGGTGATCACCAAAATTTTGAATACCGCCACCGCCCATTCGCCCAGATATTGGCGCGCCGGGCCGTAGAAGATTTCCGCGGCCTTGTTGGGATCTTGCGCCAGCGCGATGGCTTTTTCTGGCCCAGTTCCGGCAATGGCCATCCAGGAGATGAATACATAGAAAAGCCCAATGCCAATCACGGCCAGCAATGTCGCCAGCGGAATGATTTTCTTTGGGTTTCTGGACTCTTCGCCATACATCGCCGAGGATTCAAACCCCACCCAGGACCAAAAGGCGAAAAACAGGCCAATGCCCGCGTTAGCACCCGGCACGCCCAGTGCAGGAGTAAAGGCGTGCAACGGGTTGATCGACTCTGGGACAAAGCCCTGCGGCCCACCACCATGCACCAACACTGCGCCGGCGACCACGGTAAGAATGATAATTTCCAGCACCAGGCAACAACCCAGCACTTTCGACGTAAGTGAAATATCAAAATAACTGAGCACGCCGTTGGCAATCAGCATGCCCAACGCAAAGACAACCCAGTGGATATGCATACCGGAAAGCCCGTGGATTAAGTCTTCGCAGAAGAAGGCGAAAATCCCAACCAGCGCGGCCTCAAACACCATATAGGTCAGTGTGACCGCAACCCCGGCCGCCATACCGATGATGCGCCCCAGCCCATGAGAGATGAAGCCATAAAATGCGCCGGTGGCGGTAATGTACTTCGCCATCTGGGCATACCCGATGGCAAACAGTGCCAGGATGATGGTCGCCACCAGGAAACCCGCTGGCGCATACTGCCCGTTACCGCTACCTACCGCGATGGGCACATTACCCAGCATGGCGGTAATCGGGGCGGCGGTCGCTACCGTCATAAACAGTACGCCGGTTAACCCCACGGCGTTTGGGCGCAGGCGCTGGATCGTCGACGTGCCGGTTGCATCTCCGGCAGGGTTAGTAATGATCTGATTACTCATGTTATTACCGCTCCGTCAGGAAATGCAGGAAGATGATTCGGGAAGGATCTGGCCGCCATCCACAATCAGCGTTTGCCCGGTGATGTACCCGGCCGCCTGAGAGGCAAAAAACAGCGCGGCGGCGGCAATGTCGTCAACGCTGCCGAGGCGCTGCAGCGGGACAGATTTCGCCATGGTGGCAATGTAGTCGTCCCCCATGCCCGCCAACCCTTCGGTGATAATGTTGCCGGGAAGAATGGCATTGACGGTGATGTTATCTTTGGCCAGTTCCAGTGCGGCAGTGCGCATGAAACCCAGTTGCGACGCCTTGCTCGAGGCATAGTGCGCCCAGCCGGGGTAGCCGGTGACAGGGCCAGTGATGGAAGAGGTAAGGATAATGCGGCCATGGCTGGCTTGTTTTAGCCACGGGATCGCTGCCTGTACGCACAGGAATGTGCCTTTGCTGTTTACCGCATGCACATCATCCCAGTCACTTTCCGTCATATCGCTCAGAGCAGCGGAAGGAAAGACGCCCGCGTTGCAGCACAGCACGGCCAAACCGCCGTGTTGTTCAGCGCAAAGCGCGACGGTCTCTTTCACCTGTTGAGCAATGCTGACGTCACAGACGTAGCCTTTTATGGTCAGCCCTTGTGCGCTGGCCCTGGTGATAGCGGCTTCCAGCTTGGCGGCATTTCGGGCGGTGATCGCAACATTGGCGCCATGGCGAGCAAAATTTAGCGCCAGCCCCAGCCCAATGCCGCTGCTGCCACCGGTGATCAGTACGCTTTTACCTTCTATATCTTCGTACATGTGTTTCTCCCCGCTTATGCCATGCCATTAATCGTCAATACATCAGTTTTTCGCCGATGCCGTCTGGAAACTGGCCTCTATTTCGACAAAGAATAATCATGTAAATGTTGAATGATCAACATTATTTTGTTGATTTTTCCACTAAATAAAATGCTTCTTTATGGTGAGCGATTGTGGTGCAGATGTTAATTGGTTATTTGATTGATATATATAATTATTATTTTGTTTTTTCTGGCGTTTTTTTAGGTGGATTTCCCTCTGTAAGCGGAGTGTGCCCTGTTACGGGGCATTTGGCTGTTGGTTTTGATGTTTTTATTTTAATTTATTGAAAATAAACACTAATATCGTGTGATTATATCGGAGGGTAAATATTTTTATCTTTAATCTTGCAAAAATGACGATGCCAACATAAAAATGTTGTACTCATGTCATTTATTGGATGCTTGCGATGCTTTATCACGATATGTACATAGAGAAAATCGGCGGGTTATTACGCGCTGCACTGCCCCGTTGGGGCGTGAGTGAAAGGTCGGAACTGTCGTTGCTCACTTTTTCGGAGAACGCCACTTTTCTGGTCACCGACGTGGCAACCAAACGCCGTTTGGTTTTGCGCGTACATCGCCCGAATTATTGCCGCCACGCGGAAATTATTTCGGAGCTGGATTGGCTGCTCTCACTGAAAACCAGCGGCGTTATCAACGTTGCGGCACCGATTCCACAGCTTAACGGTGAGCGGGTCGCGCGGCTGGAAGATGAGGCGTCCGTGACTTTTGTTGTAGCGTTTGAATTTATTGCCGGTGCTGAGCCGGATAGCGCATGCGATCTGTCTTCCTGGTATCGCAGGCTTGGGCAAATCGCCGCTCGCCTGCATCTGCACAGCCTCGGTTGGCAAAGGCCGCCGGCATTTACCCGCAAGATTTGGACGTTTGACACCATCATCGGCAAACAGGCGCTCTGGGGCGACTGGCGTAGCCAGAGCCAGTTTACACCGGAAGACATCTCGCTTTTGGAACAAACCGAGAAATTGCTCAACGCGCAGCTCGACGAATATGGTTGTTCCCCAGAGCGCTTCGGGCTGGTTCATTGTGATATGCGCCTGGCTAACCTGCTGGTGGATGGTGAGAAAATGACCGTTATCGACTTTGACGATTGCGGTATTTGTTGGTTTGGCTGGGATTTCGCGACCGCGGTGAGTTTTATTGAAGACGATCCGTTACTGGGCAATTACCAGGCCGCGTGGCTGGAGGGTTATCGCAGCGTACGCCCGCTTAGCCGGCAGGATGAGGCTATGTTACCCGTGTTAGTGATGTTGCGCCGCCTTCAGCTCAGCGCCTGGATAGCCAGCCACGCGGAGACACCCACGGCGCAGCAACTGGCTGCCAATTACCCCGCAGGGACCGTGGCGCTGGCCAGGCAATATCTGCGTGAACATGCAATGAACACAGCCCGGGCTGTGGAGCAGGAGAATCCGCAATGAAAGAAAAAAAACAAATTCTTGGCCTGAACCGCTTTGAGAAAAGCGATGGTGTAGCGCTGGATGCCGGGTTGGCCAATCAGATCGTTCGCCGTCAAAACACCCAGGGCGCTTCTTCGGTGTTGTTCTATCAGCAGCCGATTGAAATGGTCAGTGCGCGCGGCGTCTGGATGCATGACGCCGCAGGCGACAGCTATCTGGATATGTATAACAACGTGCCGAGCGTTGGCCATTGCCATCCGAAGGTGGTTGAAGCCATGTCCAGGCAGGCTGGCCTGCTCAATACCAACACCCGCTATTTGTTCCCGGTGCTGGAGCGTTATTCAGAAACCTTGCTGGCCACTTTTCCCGCGCCGCTCACTAATGTGGTGTTCACCTGTACTGGCAGCGAAAGCAATGATATTGCCCTGCGCATTGCCAGAATGGCAACCGGCAAGCAGGGGATTATCGTCACGGAGAGCGCCTATCACGGCAATACAACGGCGGTGATGGAGGTTTCGCCATCAGGGCATAAGCGGCAACAGTTGCCGCCTTATGTCCGCACCGTCCCGGCGCCTGATGCAAACACCTTGCAGCCAGGCCAGCAGGTGGCGGAGGTCTTTGCCGGAGCGGTGCAAGCGGCGATGGATTCGCTGGCCGCGGAAGGCTTTGGCTGTGCGGCCTTACTGGTGGACACCATTTTTTCAAGCGATGGCGTGTACGCCGATCCGGCCGGTTTTCTCGGTCTGGCCGTGGCACGCGTGCGCGCGGGCGGCGGCTTGTTCATTGCCGATGAGGTCCAGCCGGGTTTTGGCCGCACAGGGACGCATTACTGGTGCTTCCAGCGCCACGAATTGGTGCCAGATATCGTCACGCTGGGCAAGCCAATGGGGAATGGTTTCCCGATGGCTGCCGTTATCACACGGCCAGATCTGCTCGACAGGTTTAGCCAGGAAACCGAATACTTCAACACCTTTGGCGGTAACCCGGTGGCGGCGGCGGTTGGCCTGGCGGTGTTGCAGGTTATCCAGGAAGAAGAGTTGCTTGCCAACGCCGAGCACTGTGGTCACTATCTCCGCGCCGGGCTGCGCAGCCTTGCCGACCAATACCCGGCAATCAGCGATGTGCGTGGCGCGGGGTTGTTCAATGCGGTTGAATTCCGGCAGTTGGGCAGCAAGGAACCGGATACGGCGCTGACGCAGCGGGTGATCAATGAACTGAAAGGTGAAGGCATCTTGATTGGTGCGGCAGGTGCGTATGGCAACAGTTTGAAGATCCGGCCTCCGCTGTGTTTTAGCACCAGTAATGCAGACTTCTTTATCGATAAGTTCGCAACCGTTATGAGCCGGTGCCGGCGGCGTTAATCTGTGTGGCCGGGTGCAACAATCAGCGCTTGGCGTTTTGTTGCTCCGCCCCGCCAGATATACTGGGGCACCGGTGATGTTCTTTCAGGAGAGGTGGCAGTTAATGTCAAAAAGAAAAACAGTACGTCAGCAGAACATACTGAGTGAAATCAGTGAGTCTCCCAGCTTACGTATTGTCGATCTGGCGCGGGCTCATCAGGTTTCTACAGAAACGATTCGGCGCGATCTGGATGAACTCACTCAAAAAGGTTTGCTGAACCGCACCTATGGCGGCGCCGTGCGGGCAATGAACACCGAACCTACCGTGACAGAACGCCACCGTCTGTTTACCCAAGAGCGTGAACACATTGCCCGGGAAGCGGTACGGCATCTGAGCGATGGCAAAATGTTTATGATTGGTTCGGGGGCGACGACGGTGCACGTGGCCAGGCGTATGGCGACCGATCTGCGGGATATCACGGTGATCACCCACTCGTTCGGTGTCGCCACCGTGCTGTCGATGAACCCTACGATCAGGGTTATCGTGGCGCCGGGGGATTACATCGCTTCCGAAGGGGCCATGGTGGGCGCGCAAACACTGAACTTCCTGCACCAGTTCTCGGCAGATTATGCCATCCTCGGGGCCAGCGGCGTGACGGCTGGCGGGCCAAGCGAAGCGTTGATTGATTGCGGTATGATTTATAACACCATGATTCAACGATCAAACAAGAGCATGATTGTGGTGGATCACTCAAAATTCGATATGGTATTTCCTTCCAATTACGCCTCCTGGCAGGCTATTGATCGTATCGTTACGGACAGCCCGCCCGCGGATCACATACTCAATACCTTAAAAAAAGAAAACGTGGATATTTCCGTGTGTGAGTGAAGCGCTGCTGGTGGTTGGAAGAAGGGAATGCGGCACAGATGGCGCTCTGTGCCGCATTTTTTTATCGCATTTGGCGATCGTCTATGTATTTGCGCTTATCCGCGGCCGGCGGGAAATACTGATACAGCCAGGTTTCGCTGATGGCCTCTCCCTGGCAGCGCAGGAACATGCGCATCTCCACCGGATCGGTGGCGTCTGAGGTTGGGTACCAGTCGAACAGGATGCGGTAACCGTCGAACGGCTCTACGTACAGGATCTCGATCTGTTTCGCTTCGCCGCTGGAAAGGGTAATCACCGGTTCAATTCCCTTCGGCGCCGCGGCTTTTAAATCGCCGCCGATAAAATCAACGGCGAAACGGCGCGACCATTGCTGCGGGAAATGTTCGCCCGGCGCCCAGCCTTCCGGGAAGCTGCCCATGCCGGTGCGGGTGGCGTAGACCCGCGCCAGCGGCGTGTGCACCGGCGGCAGGCCGCTCCAGTACAGGCGATATTGGAAATTGAGGGTGTCGCCTGCCTTGACGGGGTTTTCCGGCTGCCAGAAGCAGACGATGTTATCCAGCGTCTCGCCGGTGGTGGGGATCTCCATCAGCGAAACCGAGCCTTTGCCCCAGTTGTTGCGCGGCTCCACCCACAGGCTCGGGCGTTTGTTGTACCAGCCCATCACGTCCTGATAGCTGTTGAAATCGTGATCCAACTGCAACAGGCCGAACCCTTTCGGATTGTCATCAGCAAACGCATTGAACTGGAGGCGCTGCGGGTTATTCAGCGGCCGACAGATCCATTCGCCGTTGCCGCGCCACATGGCCAGGCGATCGGAATCATGGATTTGCGGATGAATGGTATCGCACATCCGCCGTTCGTTGGTGCCGCAGCTGAACATGCTGGTCATCGGCGCCACGCCCAACTGCTGAATATCCTTGCGGGCGTACAGATGGTTTTCGATGTCCATCACCACCCGTTTGGCTTCGCAATGGATGGTGAATTTGTACGCGCCGGCGATGCTGGGGCTGTCCAGCAACGCATAGACCACAAACGTGGTGTCGCTGGCTTTCGGTGTTTCAAACCAGAAGGCGGTGAAATCCGGGAATTCCTCTTGGGCGTTGGTGTACGTATCAACCGCCAACCCGCGCGCAGACAAACCGTACTGCCCGGTCTCGTCTACCGCGCGGAAGTAGCTGGCGCCAAGGAAGGAGAGCACGTCGCGGCGAAACAGCTCGGGCGATTTAAACACTTTAAAACCGGCGAACCCCAGATCGGACTGCCCTTCCAACTGGTGGGTATCAATGCCGGCATCGTGGTAGTTGAACAGTTCCGGACGGAAGTGGATTTCCTGCGCCTGACGGGTTTTCGGATCGAGGGAGTACATCCGCACCCGGCGCTGGAACCCCATGCCGACGTGGAAGAATTGCACGTCCAGTTGGCGGTTATCGATGCCGTTCCACAGAGAGTGGCCGGCGTCGTACTGGATGCTGTTATAAGCCTGGGGCGTCAGGCTAGCCAGCGCCGTCGGCACCGGCTTCGCTGCGCCGCTCCATGGTTTTTGCGCCAGCTCGCGGGCCATATTCTGAAGTGTGGAAAAATCAAAGGCAGTGGCGCGGCCATCGGCAATGCCGTCTTGGCCCCAGGCCGAGCGGGTAAACAGAGTAGCGAGTGTGGGAGTTCCGCAGGTAGCGGCAAGGGCGAAGGAAGCTTGGATAAAACGTCTGCGGTTCATGCCAGAAAAGTATCCTTTCACGTCGATGAATTTTTCCTCGCTTGCGGTGAGGCTGCGGGGAACAGAGTACAACCAAAAGTACACACTCTATTCAATAATGGCGGTGAATTCTATTCCTATGGCGGTAAGGCGATATTATTAAGACTAGGGAGCAATCCGCTTCGAAAGGGCAAGGCCTGGCGGTTTTCAGGATGGGCAGTTGGCGTTAAGCCGCCAGTGGGAATTGAGCACCGCGCTGGCGAGAAGAGCATTAGTTTGCTGGTGGCAGCCCCATTTGCGCTATTTCGTTGGCATGATTATTGTTCAGGTTTATCTGGCACTGATCAATGTAGGACTGATAATCGTAGGAATCTTCGTCCAGTTCAGTAGCCACTGACAGGCAGAGTTCATCCCGGTAGGCTTTCCATTTTTTTTTGCGCATCCAGAAAACGGCGGCTGTATACGGGCTGTCTTCTTTGCCATTATAGTCCACGCCCTCTGCATCGAACGTGATTTGGCCTAATGCCCGCCGCTGTGTTTTGGCCGCCAGTGTGGGGCGTTGGCTTCGTTAAGCGCCTGTATAAACCAAGTATCAGTAGGCTGAATCAGGCCATTCGGTGACATGTTTAACAGGCGCTGATACCAGCGTATTGCCTCGGTGGTAGTTTTGTCGCAGCGACCATTTATGGCTAACGTTTGTCCGGTGGCCAACTGATAACCGGCATTATCAATCAACTGCTGAACCGCTTTCACTTCGTCGGGAGTGTTGGTTCCACAGGTTCCCACTGAGGAGGTAAGACGAAAAATTCGTGGGGTGTGATGATGGCGATTCAGCATCTTGTTTTCCTTTGTGTTTATCACTCCATACTGGGATATTAACCAGCGCTTGTTTGCAAAGGCAATTAATGTTTCTGCGTGAAGCACCAAGAATATAGGTGGCCTTTCGGATCGGAAACATCTTCGACCATGCTGGGTAGCAGACGTTGATAGCAACAAAAACGCCCTGAAAACAGGGCGTTGTGGCAGTCGGTGGAACAGGGTGGAAATTATTCGATATTTTGGATCTGTTCGCGCATCTGCTCAATCAGCACCTTCAGCTCAATCGCTGAGGTGGTGACCTCGGCATTAATTGATTTAGACGCCAGAGTATTCGATTCGCGGTTGAATTCCTGCATCATGAAGTCGAGGCGGCGGCCGACGGCTTCTTTCTTTTTCAGGATGTTGTGCGTTTCTTTTACGTGCGCTTCCAGGCGGTCCAGCTCTTCGGCAACGTCGATGCGTTGCGCCATCAACACCAGCTCTTGTTCCAGGCGGGTGTTTTCCAACTGAACCTGCGCTTCTTCCAGCTTGCTTACCAGACGTTCGCGCTGCCACTGCATCACGTTTGGCATCTGGGCGCGCACTTTGGCGACTTCCGCCAGCACGCCGTCCAGCCGCTGCTCAATCAGCGCTTTCAGCGCGGTGCCTTCACTTTCGCGGGCGGCGATAAAGTCATCCAGGGCACTGTCCAGCGCCTGCATCAGATCGGCGCTGATGGCATCCAGATCCTGTTCCTGGGCAGACATCACGCCCGGCCAGCGCAACACATCGATGGGATTGATTTCCCCTTCGTCGCTTTGCATTTTCACCCAGTTGGCGGCTTCCACCAGCTGTTTTGCCAGTTTCTCGTTCAGAATGAGTGAGCTTTGCGCGCTCGGATCCAGATCAAAACGCAGGTTGCATTCAACCTTGCCGCGGGTTAAACGGGCGCGGATGCGTTCGCGGATCACCGGCTCCAGGCTGCGGAACTGCTCCGGCAGGCGGATATAGGTTTCAAGATAGCGTTGGTTAACGGAACGCAGCTCCCAAGCTGCGCTGCCCCATTCACCCTTGATTTCACGCCGGGCGTAGGCTGTCATGCTGCGGATCATCGTGCGTACCCGTAAAGTCAGTTAAAGATGGCTCGATTATAGCGTTGTGCCGGCGGGCAGGATAGGCATAACGTCGTGAAGCTCGTATAATGCGCAGCCAATCATAGATGAATGAGAAGCCGGAGAAACCCATGCGCCCAGCAGGCAGAGCAGCACAACAAGTTCGCCCCCTGACATTAACCCGTCACTACACGAAACACGCTGAAGGTTCAGTGCTGGTTGAGTTTGGCGATACCAAAGTCTTGTGCACCGCCACCGTGGAAGAGGGCGTTCCCCGTTTCCTGAAAGGCCAGGGCCAGGGTTGGATCACCGCGGAATACGGCATGCTGCCGCGTTCCACCCACAGCCGTAACGCCCGCGAAGCGGCCAGGGGCAAGCAGGGCGGCCGCACGCTGGAAATCCAGCGCCTGATCGCCCGTTCACTGCGCGCCGCGGTGGATTTGAAAAAACTGGGTGAATACACCATCACCCTCGATTGCGACGTCTTGCAGGCAGACGGCGGCACCCGCACCGCATCCATTTCCGGGGCCTGCGTGGCACTGGCGGATGCGCTCAATACCCTGGTTGCCAACGGCAAGCTGAAAGCGAACCCGATGAAAGGGCTAGTGGCGGCGGTTTCCGTCGGCATCGTCGGCGGCGAAGCGGTTTGCGATCTGGAATACGTGGAAGATTCCGCGGCGGAAACCGATATGAACGTGGTGATGATGGAAGATGGCCGGATGATCGAAGTGCAGGGCACCGCAGAAGGCGAACCGTTCAGCCATGAAGAGCTGTTAGCCTTGTTGGCACTGGCCCGGGGCGGTATCGAAACCATTTTCCAGGCGCAGAAAGCCGCGCTGGCAGAGTAATTTTTAAGGCGGCTGAGAAGTCGCCTTTTTTGTGCCCGGCCTTCGGGCAGCGTACGCGTAATAATCAGACGAGGAGATGCAGTAATGAAAGCCTACCAGCGCCAGTTTATCGAGTTCGCGCTTAACAAACAGGTTTTGAAGTTCGGTGAATTCACGCTGAAATCCGGCCGCACCAGCCCGTATTTCTTTAACGCCGGCCTGTTTAATACCGGGCGCGATCTTGCGTTGTTAGGGCGTTTCTATGCTGAGGCGCTGGTGGATTCCGGCATTGATTTCGATCTGCTGTTCGGCCCGGCGTATAAGGGCATCCCGATCGCCACCACCACCGCCGTGGCATTGGCGGAGCACCACGAGCGCGACGTGCCTTACTGCTTCAACCGCAAAGAGGCCAAAACCCATGGCGAAGGCGGCAACCTGGTGGGCAGCCCGCTACAGGGCCGGGTAATGCTGGTGGACGATGTGATCACCGCCGGCACTGCTATTCGTGAATCAATGGAGATCATCAATGCCAGCGGCGCCAGCCTGGCCGGGGTGTTGATATCGCTCGATCGCCAGGAACGTGGCCTGGGCGAGATTTCCGCGATTCAGGAAGTGGAGCGCGATTATCACTGCAAAGTGATTTCCATCGTCACGCTGGAAGATCTGATTACTTACCTGGAAGAGAAGCCGCAGATGGCGGATCGCCTGGCGGCGGTGCGTGCCTATCGCCAACAGTACGGCGTGTAAAACCATTACGCCGGGCTTGGCCCGGCGTAATATTATTGCAACTGCGTTGCCAGCAGCGCCCAGCGGCCGTCAAATTCTTGCGTCGGGCGGTAGCGGAACTCCGAGCGCACATAGCGCGAAAGCATGCCCTCACAGAAAGCCAGCAGTTGGCTTGCCAGCAGCGTCTCATCGGTGATAAAGCCTTTTCCTTCCCGCAGCTTGCGCTCCTTTAATACCTGGCGAAGCTGGGCTTCTATCCGCTCAAACAACTGGTTGATGCGGCCCTGTAAGCGATCCTGTTCGAACATCAGCGCGTGGCCCGTCATAATGCGGGTCAGGCCGGGGTTGCGTTCAGCGAAGCCCAGAATCAGCAACAGAATCAGGCGCAGGCGGTTCAACGTCTCTTTCTCATCCTGCAGGATCAGGTTGATGCGCGTGATCAGACTGTCTTCAATAAACTCGATCAGGCTGTCAAACATACGTGTCTTGCTGGGAAAATGCCGATAAAGTGCGGCTTCAGAGACACCGACGTTTGCCGCGAGTTTGGCTGTGGTAATACGCTGGCTGCCATCGCTGGATTCCAGCATCTGGGCCAGTGCCTGCAATATCTCCTCGCGCCGATTCCTTTTGGTATTTTCTTTTTCTGCCATGTCAGATTAGACCCTTGCTAAAACAGCTTAGACTTCCAAACCCAGGCACCGGCCGCTGCAGGGGAACCCTGAGCAACTTATATAATTGCTTTTTACGGTGTAGGGGCTGCGGCCTGTTGGCCTGTTTTTCCGCGCTATCTGGCGTGCGGTGTTGTTATTACCGGGTAAACCCTACCGTAGGGCGCAACCCTGCGCCCTGGGGGATAGGGATTTGCAGCATTCCCTGCCTTTTGTTCACTGCTGGGCTGTCAGAGGCGGCCAGAGTGGCCGAAGCCGCCTTCGCCACGTTCACTGTCGCCAAATTCCTCGACCAGGTTGAATTCGGCCTGCACCACGGGCACGAAGACCATCTGTGCAATGCGCTCACCCGGCTGGATGGTAAAGGCCGTCTGCCCGCGGTTCCAGACGGAAACCATCAGTTGGCCCTGGTAGTCGGAATCGATCAGGCCGACCAGGTTGCCCAGCACCACGCCGTGTTTGTGGCCAAGGCCGGAGCGCGGCAGGATCACCGCCGCCAGGCTGGCGTCGGCGATGTGGATTGCCAGGCCGGTAGGCAGCAGCGTCGTGGCGCCAGGGGCCAGCTCAACGGCGTTGTCCAGACAGGCGCGAAGATCAAGACCGGCTGAACCTGGTGTGGCATAAGTCGGTAAAGGGAAATCCTGACCGATACGCGGGTCGAGAATCTTAACGTCGATTTTTTTCATCATAGCGGCTGACTATCTCGTCTATTAAACGTTGGCCAAGGAGTGCCTTATCGCTGAGCGCCAGGCGTTTGTCCCCATCGTGCCAAAAAAGGTGCAGTGCGTTGGTATCGCTGTTGAAACCGTGCCCTGCAAGCGTTACATCATTGGCGCAAATTAAATCCAGCTTTTTACGCACCAGTTTTTGCCGCGCGTATTCTTCCACATTCTGGGTTTCGGCGGCAAACCCGACGACAAACGGACGATTTTTCACCATCGCAGCGACGCCGGCGACAATGTCGGGGTTTTTTACCATTCTCAGGGTGATCTCATCACCCTGTTTTTTTATTTTTTCATCGGCAATCTGTTCGGCGCGGTAATCCGCCACTGCGGCACAGGAGATAAAAATATCTTGTGTCGCGGCCTGCGCCTGCACCGCCTGCTGCATTTCCAGCGCACTGGTGACGTCCACGCGGGTTACCTGCGGCGGCGTAGGCTGATTGACCGGCCCGGCGATCAGCGTCACCTGCGCACCGCGCGCGGCGGCGGCGCGCGCAATGGCAAACCCCATTTTGCCCGAGCTGTGGTTGCTGATGAAACGCACGGGATCCAACGCTTCACGCGTCGGGCCGGCGGTAATCATCACCTTAAGATGTTGCAAATCTTGTGGCGCAGCAAAGTAATTGTGCGCCAGCTCGACGATAGCCAGCGGATCCAGCATGCGGCCAGGGCCGACATCGCCGCAGGCCTGGCTGCCGCTGTCCGGGCCCCACAGCAACATGCCGCGCGCCTGCAGTGTTGCCAGGTTCGCCTGGGTTGCCGCTGCGCGGTACATCTGTTGGTTCATGGCCGGGGCGGCGGCGATGGGCGCATCGGTCGCCAGGCAAACGGTGGTGAGCAGATCGTTGGCCATGCCGGCGGCGACCCGCGCCAGCAGATCGGCCGTGGCCGGCGACAGAATAACCAGATCCGCCCATTTCCCAAGCTCAATGTGGCCCATTGCGGCTTCCGCCGCGGGATCGAGCAGATCGTCCGCCACCGGGAACCCGGAAACGGCCTGTAGCGTCAACGGTGTGATAAAGGCTTTTGCCGCACTGGTCATGACCACCCGCACGTCGGCGCCCCTGTCGCGCAGGCGGCGCACCAGCTCCGGGCATTTGTAGGCGGCGATGCCGCCGCTGATGCCAAGCACAATATGTTTGCCGGAAAGTCCCGTCATCATCATTGTCCGATTGAAAGCTGAAAGATGCGGCATTTTAGCATAACCGCCGGCCAGGTGAGCGCTTCGTCCGTGCCCCGCAGCAGATTGCGGACAACACCGCAATATTATCAATCACCTGTCGTGCCATCACGGCAGGTGTGGCATGCTCCAGCGTATTCAGGGAGGGACGATGAACAGCCAGGAAATCTCGCCGTGGCCAGGGAATCTGGCGCCACGGGAAAAATTATTACGCGATGGCGCAGCGGCGCTTTCGGATGCCGAACTGCTGGCCATTTTTTTACGCACCGGCTTGCCGGGCCTGCATGTTATCCGGTTGGCAGAGCAACTGCTGGCGCAGTTTGGCTCGTTGCATGGCCTTTTGGCCGCCGACTTTGCGCAGTTCAGCAGCCATAAAGGGCTGGGTGCCGCCACCTATGCCCAGTTGCAGGCGGTTTCGGAGCTGGCGTTTCGCTTTTTCTCCGGCCATCTGGCGCAGGAGAATGCCATGCTGAGCCCTAAGGTGACCCAGCACTATCTGCATAGCTTGCTGGCACACCACGAACGGGAAGTTTTTCTTGTGCTGTTTTTGGACAATCAGCACCGGGTTATTCGCCACCAGGAGATGTTTGTTGGTACTATCAGCAGCGTCGTCGTACACCCAAGAGAAATTGTGCGTGCTGCGCTGAAGGCTAATGCAGCCGCCATCATTCTGGCGCATAATCACCCCTCGGGTAAGGCAGAGCCCAGTCGTGCCGATCGTCTGATTACTGAGCAAGTGGTGAATGCATGCCGGTTATTGGAGATCCGAGTGCTCGATCATTTGGTTATCGGCCGGGGGGAATGCGCTTCTTTTGCCGAGCGCGGATGGCTTTAAGCAACTTTTTCGCGATCCTTGAGGGATCTTTAGCTGTTCGGGACTTGAGCACTTACGCTTCAGAGCGTATACTACGCCACCTTTGAGAATCTTGGGTTTGGCGTTAAGAGCCTATCTCAGCAGGTTTCTAACCTGGTGTGTGGTTTCTGACCTGATGACGAGAGTCTCCTCAGTAGGAAGTTTGCTGAGATGGGCTCTAAAGCCTGACGAGGCGGCCATACCCTATACGAAGCTCGAGCTGATTTGATTTTTGGAGAATAGACATGTCCCGAGTCTGCCAAGTTACTGGCAAGCGCCCGGTGAGCGGTAACAACCGTTCCCACGCACTGAACGCGACCAAACGCCGTTTTCTGCCTAACCTGCACTCTCACCGTTTTTGGGTTGAGGGCGAGAAGCGCTTTGTAACTCTGCGCGTATCTGCTAAAGGTATGCGTGTTATTGATAAGAAGGGTATCGAAGCGGTCCTGGCCGATCTGCGTGCCCGTGGTGAGAAGTATTAAGGAACTGAATCATGGCTAAAGGTGTTCGCGAGAAGATCAAGCTGGTTTCTTCTGCTGGTACTGGTCACTTCTATACCACTACGAAGAACAAGCGTACTAAGCCGGAAAAACTGGAACTGAAGAAATTCGATCCGGTTGTCCGTCAACACGTGATCTACAAAGAAGCTAAAATCAAGTAATTTTAGTGGATTAAGTAAAACCCGGCTTCGGCCGGGTTTTTTGTATTATAGCCAATGGGTTCCCGATGCGGGCCGCCGTGAGCCCATTGGCTATAAGATGACGGGGAGCGCAGCATGCCTGAATTACCAGAAGTTGAAACCAGCCGCCGTGGCATCGAACCTTATCTTGTCGGCCACAGTATTCAATACGCCGTGGTGCGCAATGCCCGCTTGCGCTGGCCGGTGTCGGAGCAGATCCAGGCGCTGAGCGATCGCCCGGTGCGCAGCGTGCAGCGCCGCGCCAAATATCTGCTGATCGAGCTGGATACGGGCTGGATTATCGTGCACCTGGGCATGTCGGGCAGCCTGCGGATGCTGGCGGAGGAAACCGAAGCCGGCAAGCACGATCATGTCGATCTGGTGATCAGCAACGGCATGATCCTGCGCTATACCGATCCGCGCCGTTTCGGCGCCTGGTTATGGTGTGAAGATCTGGCCGCCAGCAATGTGTTGGCTCACCTTGGGCCAGAGCCGCTGAGTGAAGCCTTCAATGGCCGTTATCTGTTTGATAAGTCGCGTAATAAACGTACGTTAATCAAACCCTGGCTAATGGATAATAAGCTGGTGGTGGGCGTGGGGAACATTTATGCCAGCGAATCCCTGTTCAGCGCCGGGATCATGCCCGATCGGCCGGCGGCCTCGCTGAGCCAGGCTGAAGCGGATCTGCTGGTGGCGACCATCAAAGCGGTGCTGTTGCGTTCGATTGAACAAGGGGGCACCACGCTGCGCGATTTCTTGCAGTCGGACGGCAAGCCCGGCTATTTTGCGCAGGAACTGCAGGTGTATGGCCGGGCAGGCGAGCCATGCCGGGCGTGCGGCGCGCCGATTGAGGCGGCGAAACACGGGCAGCGTAGCACCTTTTTTTGCCGCCGCTGCCAGCGTTAATTACTGCTCGGCGAGTTTTTTCAGTAGTGCCTGGGTGACGGCATCCGGCAGGAACGGGGCGATGTCGCCGCCGTGGCGCGCTACTTCCTTCACCAATGAAGAAGAGATAAACGACCACTCCTCGGAAGGCATCATAAAGACGCTTTCCAGCGTTGGCATCAGGTGGCGATTCATGTTCGCCAACTGCAGCTCATATTCAAAGTCGGATACCGCGCGCAGGCCGCGCACCAGGATATTGGCGTTCTGATGGGCGGCAAAATGGGCCATCAGTTCACTAAACCCCACCACTTCCACGTTTTTTAGATGCGAGGTGACTGCGGTCGCCATCGCCACACGTTCATCCAACGAAAATAACGGTTTTTTCCCCGGGCTGGCGGCAATGGCCAGCACGACGCGATCGAACATCAATGACGCACGTGTCACCAAATCCAGGTGGCCGTTGGTCATGGGATCGAACGTTCCGGGATAGATGGCTTTTCTGGTCATGATTTATTTCTCTGAATAATGGCGGTTCAGGGCCCACAGCGCGGCGTACTTGTTAAACGTATACTGCGCGTTGACGACGGCCAGCAGCAACCCCTGTTTGCCATCCAGGAACCCTGCGCGCAGTAGCCAGGTTTTGCAGAAGGTGCCCAGCGTGTGGGTCAGGATGGAAAGATACCCGCAGCGCTTACCAGCCTGATGGCGCTGAGTGGCCCACTCCTGAGCATAGTGCAATTGCTTGCGCTGGAAAGCGAAAAAATCCCGGCAGGTCAGGTGCAGCAGATCGCCATGCAGCGCGATCGCTTTCGCGCCGTTGGTGTTTAATGATTCGTGCACCAGATCGTCATTATAGCGGTAGCGTTGTCTGGCGTATAAGCGGTTGACGCGGTCCGGGTACCAGCCGCTGTGGCGCATGAAGCGGCCCAGGAACAGGTTGCGGCGGCCAAGGCTGTAAACGGCGTTGTCGTCGGGCGCCGTGAGCACCTGCTCGATGGCCTGGCGCAGCTCCGGCGTCACCCGTTCGTCGGCGTCGATCATCAAAACATAATCGCAGTTGGCGTGGCTTTGCGCCCGTTGGCGCTGTTTGCCGAAGCCCTGCCAGTCGGTATGGCTGAAGACCTGGGCGCCCAGTTCAGCCGCGAGGGTGGCCGTGCCGTCCGTGCTGCCGGAGTCCAGCACGATGATCTCATCGGCCCAGGCGACGGAACCCAGGCACTCGGCGAGCAGGCCGGCTTCGTTTTTGGCGATCATCACCACCGACAGGGTTTTACGCTGGCGCATTTATTGGCTCCGTGGCGGCAGGTGGGGCTCCAGCAATTGCAGTAGGCGCTGCAACGCCCCTTGGTTCTGATACAGCACTTCCACCGCATGCCGGCCATAATAGCGGCGGTAGTCTTCATCGGTCAGCAGAGTGCCGATTTCCCTGACCAGGGCGTCGGCGTCGGTGACGGTGATTAACCCTTCGGCTTCAGCCAGCTTGCTGCAGATATCCTTGAAATTAAAGGTATGCGGCCCCATCAACACCGGGATGGCGTGGGCGGCGGCTTCCAGCGGGTTATGCCCGCCGCGTTCCACCAGGCTGCCGCCAACGAAGGCCAGATCGGCAATGCCGTACAGCAACATCAGTTCGCCCATGGTATCGCCGATCACCACTTGCGTGCTGCCGGAAGGCACATCGCCGCTGCTGCGGGTGATGTAGCTAAAGCCGGCTTTCTGTGCCAGCTCCTTGGCGGTTTGGAAGCGCTCCGGGTGGCGCGGCACCAGGATCAGCAGCAAATCCGGGTGTTTTTCCAGCAGTTTGCCATGTGCTTCCAGCAGGATGGCTTCTTCGCCTTCATGCGTGCTGGTGGCGATCCACACCGGCCGGTGTGGCGCCCATTGGCGGCGCAGCGTCAACGCACGGGCCGCCAGCTCCGGGGTTACCGAGATATCAAACTTTAGGCTGCCGGTTATCGCCAACTGCGAGCGTTTCAGGCCCAATGCCAGAAAGCGATCGCCATCCTCCTGATTCTGTGCGGCAATCAGGGTGATACGGCGCAGCATATCGCGCACGAAGCCGCCGATTTTCTGGTAACCGGCGGCCGAGCGCGCAGAAAGCCGCGCATTGGCGATCACCAGGGGAATTTGGCGCTGATGCAGTGCATTAATCAGGTTCGGCCACAGCTCGGTTTCCATGATAATGACCAGCTTCGGGTTCACCCGATCGAGAAAGCGGCGCATTGAGCCTGGCAGATCGTAGGGCAGATAAACGTGGTGAACATCTTTGCCAAAGGCCGACTGTACCCGCTCTGAACCTGTCGGGGTCATCGTGGTCACAGTAATCGGCAAATGGGGGTAGCGGTGGCGCAGCGCGCGCACTAATGGGATCGCGGCGAGGGTTTCACCAACGGAAACAGAATGCAGCATGATACCGCCAGGCGCGACTTTCCCGGCGCAGAAGCCGTAGCGTTCGGCCCAGCGCTGGCGATAGGCTGGCGCTTTACGGCTGCGCAGTAATAAACGTAGCCAGATCAGGGGTTGGATGAGGTAGAGTAATACCTGATATAAACGCAGTAACATTCTATCAATTTCATTTATATGGGTTATTCAGAATAGTACCATATCTGTGTGGGAAAGGGCGCTACTTTGGTAATCCGGGTGTCAGTTTCAGGCAACAGGCGGGGATTTCGCCTAAAGGTTTGGCATGAAGAATATTTTAATTATTCGCCGCGATAATATTGGCGATCTTGTTTGTACGACACCGTTAATCGAAGGGCTAAAAATAGCCTATCCTGAGGCCAGGCTTTATCTGTTGATCAATAAGGTCAGCCAGGACGTGGTGAAAAACAACCCGCATCTTGAACAGGTATTTATCTATAAAAAAGCCAAACATAAAGCCAAAAATGAAACCACGCTCGGGGTGTATTGGCAGCGGCTGATGATTTTTCTGCGGCTGCGGAAAATAACCTTTGATGCGGCGATCCTGGCAAACCCGGTGCCGTGTAAATACAGCCTGCGGCTCGCCAAAATGGCGGGAGTCAAACATATTATCGGCGCCGATCTGGGTAATGGCGATATCGATCGCCCGTTCACCTCGGCTGATTTTCACGGCCAGCATCAGGTAGAGCGAACCTTCAGCTATCTTTCGGCGCTGACCGATAACCCTCCGCCGATACCCGATGTGCGGGTTTATTTAACGGATGAAGAGCGCCGGCAGGCGGCGCAAAGGGTGCAGGCACTGTTGCCCGGCGCGCAGCGGATTTTTGCCGTGCACATCAGCAGCCGCAGCCCCAAACGGCGCTGGCCGGTCGAACGCTATGCCGAAATCATCCGCCGCCTGGCGGAACACGGCGTTTCGGCGCTGATTTTCTGGTCGCCGCAGGGCACGCTGGCCCCCGATGACATCGGCGACCAAAAACGCGCCGAGCAATTGCTGGCGCAGTGCCAGGGGGCGCCGGTAGCCCTGTACCCCACGGCATCCGTGCGTGAGCTGCTGGCGGGCTTTGACCGGTGCGAAATGGTGTTATGCAGCGACGGCGGGCAAATGCACCTGGCCTCGGCGTTGAATAAAACGCAGGTGGTGCTGTTTGGCGATACCGACCAGGCCGCCTGGCACCCGTGGTCGGGGCAGTACCACATCTTGCAGACGCCTTCCGGCGATTGTATTGATGTTTCGGTGGAAGACGTCTGGCAGAAAATGCAGCCGCTGCATTAGCCGATGCCCCGGCCGGGCATCGTGCCGCCGGTTAGCGATCTTTCAGCGCCAGGTATTGGCGGCATATGGCGTCCAGGCCATAGCTCATTAAGTGTGGCCGATTAATCGGCGGCGGATCTCGGTAGATGGCCGCCATTTTTTCCGCGAGCGACTGTTCATCCAGCTCGGCCAGCGCCAGCCCCATGCCGGCTTTTTCCAGGATCTCGGCCGGCCCGCCCGGGCAGCGGGTGCTGACCACCGGCGTGCCGCACAGCAGCGCTTCCACCAGCACGTTGCCAAACCCTTCGCTGTCGGAGCTAAGCACCAGCAGCGCCGCCTGTTTGATGTACGGGAAGGGGTTGGCCTGGAAGCCAAGGAACAGCACGCGTTCGGCAATGCCCAACTGCTCTGCCAACTGCCGGGCCGCCGCGATCCGGCTGTCGCTTCCGGTGCCGATCAACACCAGCGGCGCCTGGATGCCCGACAGCGCATAGGCTTTCAGCAGGCGATCATGGCGCTTTTGCGGGTGGAAACGCCCAACGTGCACCAGATAGTCTTTCCCGGCCAGATCGCAAGGGGCGGCTGCCAGCCGTTCAATCTCGGCGATATCGAACGGGTTATTGATTACTGCCAGCCGCTTGGGCTGAATCGCCAGGTTTTGCCGCAGATCGTCCCCCACCGCCTGGGAAACGGTCACGATATTCTGCCGTTGGTAAATCCGGGCAATCTTGCGCTGTTTCAGCCAGCGGTCCAGCCCTTTACGGTGGCCAAGATAGGAAGTGGAAAGAATACCGTGGATGCAGAACCACAGGCGATCGGGCGCTAGCACGCGGCTGCGCCGGACGATGCGGTCGGTTTTATGCAGGTTGGACAACACCAAATCGTAAGCGCCATGCTGTTGTTCCTGCGCCATCACGGCGCGGTCAAGCTGCGCGGCGCGGCGTGAAAGTTCGGTCAGTTTGCGCCACGGTTTGCGGCAGCGATCGGCCACCACCTGGTAATGGATGCCTTGCGGTATCGCGTAATTGCAGACGTCGCTCAGGGATATCAGGCTGATGCTATGGCCCATATTCAGCATGCCCTGGCACAGGGTCAGCACCACCTTTTCGGCACCGCCGCCCGGCAGGCCATCGATAATCATCAGGATACGCATAATCAGTCCAGCAAGCGGTTATAAAGTGAAATCAGCTGTTGCGACAGGTGCGCCGGCGTGGCCGACATAATGCGCAGCCGCGCAGCTTCACCCATGGTTGAGCCCAGCGCCTGCGGGGGCAAGGCGTGGATGGCGTCGGTCAGTGCGTTGACGTCCAGCGCGTCGGCGACAAAGCCGTTTTGCCCCGGGGTGATGAACTCCGCACCGCCGCAGGTGGTGCTGGTGATCACCGGCAAGCCGCACGACATGGCTTCCAGAATCACGTTGGGGAACGGATCGTACAGCGTCGGCAGCAGCAAGGCGTCCGCCGCCTGATAAAACGGCAGCGTTTGTTGCTGCACGCCCATAAAGCGCACGCGCTCGCCGCAGCCCAGTGATTGCGCCAATGCCCGGTAACGTTTTTCCGCCTTGTCCTTGCCCACCACCAGTAGGTAGCTATGGGTGGGGGCGATGGCGCGGATTGCCGCCGCCAGGCCTTTGCGTTCGAAACCGGAGCCGACGAAAATCAGGCAGTGCGCCGCCTGTGGGATTTGATACTGCTGGCGCAGCTGGTGGCGTAATGCCTCGCTGGCCGGCAGAAACTTCTGGTTATCAATGGCATTGTAGATCACGGTGATTTTGTCGGCCGGCACGCCAAAATCGGCGATGATCTCTTGTTTGATCATCTCGGCGTTGCAAATCACCGCTTTTAGCTCTGGGGCGGCGTACATGGCGCGTTCGGCGCACATGACATAGCGGTGAAAGCGGTTGGAGAACAGAAATTTGCGCCGCCATTCCGGCAACAGGCGCGCGCGCTGCAGCAGCCAGCGGCGGTGCACGCCGTCGCCTGCACGATAGATATCGCAGCCCGGGATGCGCTCATGGCTTTGCACCAGATCGAACTTTTCCGCCTGCCACAGCGTGCGTGCCGCTTCGGCAAACCCGCGTTCCCGGCTGATACGGCCGAATTTCATCGGGTTGCACAAGTGGATATGCCAGTTGGGGTTGGCATCGCCCTGCCATTCACGGGTGATGACGTTCAGTTCAAGGTCTTGCTGTTCCAGCGCCTCCAGAGCGCGGGACACAAAACGTTCGGCACCGCCGTCCGGGCGGTATTTTTGGCGCACTATCGCCAAACGACATGCTTTCATAGGAGCTGGCTCCGCGCGGCGGCGATCACCGCGTCTGCAGGAATAAGGTCGAGGTAACGCTGTTCGGTGCCGGTATCAATATCATCCGGATCGGGCAGGGGGCCGTAATCGCCGGCCCAGATAACCTGGCCGATCGCCTGCCAGGGGCGCCAAAAGGTCAGTTTTGACGGGCCGAACAGTGCGATACAGGGGGTTTGCAGCGCGGCGGCCATATGCATCGGTACGGAATCCACGCCGATAAACAGGCGGGCATGGTCAATCAGCGCGGCAAGCTGGCGCAGGGTCAAACGGCCGGCCAGGGAAACCACGCCCTGGGCCGGGCAATGCGCCAAAATTTGCTCGACCATATTTCGCTCTTTGGCATCAGGCCCGGCGGTGAGCACCAGCGTGTGGCCGTCGGCCTGCAGCGCGCTGATGGTTGCCGCCATTTTTTCTTCGCTCCAACACTTGAAGAACCAGCGGGAGGTAGGCTGCACCACGATATAGTCACCGTTGACCCCTTGTTCCCGCAGCAGCAGCTCGCTGGCTTGCCAATCTTGCGGCGTGTAGCTCATGGTGACCTGCTGGCTGGTGGTGGCCAGCCCCAACGGTTGCAGCAGCGAGAGGTTCTGTTCCACGGTGTGCATGGCGCCATGCCCGTCTACCGGCACCAGTTGGGTGTGGCAGTGGCGCCAGAGGAAGCCGCGCCGTTTGGGGAAGTCAAACCCCAGGCGGATACGTGCTCCCGTCATCCGTGTGACGATGGCGCTGCGCCATTGGTCAGCCAGGTTGACGACCAGATCGTAACGCTGCGCCCGCAGTTGGCGAATCAGCCGCCATTCGTGGCCCAGATGGGCTTTGGCGCCCAGCTTTTTCCATTGGCGATCAATGGCGAACACCGTTGATAGCGCCGGGTTGCTGGCCAGCATGTCCTGCGTTTCCTTATACAACAGCACGTCGATTTTCGCCTGCGGATAGTTGGCCCGCAGGGTGTTGATCACCGGCGTGGTCAACAGCATATCGCCGTGGTGGCGTAATTTTATCAATAAGATACGTTGTATGGATGCTGCTGGAACTGGGGCTGGCGCTTTATTCATGATGGGCTCTTTCCGTATGACCAACCGTTGATTCTAAAGGACGTGATAGCATGTGGCTACTGTTGCCCGGTTTTCTTGCTGCGCCGTGAAAAAAAGCGCGCCGCAGGGTGACAAACGCCGGCCCACGTTGTCCAATGCTGGCAGCAAAGTCGTTTGCCCTGAACAAACGGGCTGCGTAACATATGCACTCTGTTGATATCAGGCTAGATATTTATGACCAAACCGGCGTTTCTCATCACGATTGATACCGAAGGCGATAACCTGTGGCAAAACCACGATCGCATTTCGACTGAAAATACGCGTTTTCTGCCGCGCTTCCAGGCGTTGTGCGAGAAATATGCGTTCAAGCCGGTTTATCTCACCAATTACGAGATGGCATCGGATGCCGGTTATGTCGAGTTTGCCCGCGATGTCATCGCGCGCGGCACCGGCGAAGTGGGCATGCACCTGCATGCCTGGAACAGCCCGCCGTTGGCGCCGTTGACCGAAGACGACTGGCGCTACAAACCGTATCTGATTGAATATCCGGCAGAGCAAATCCGTGCCAAGGTCGATCACATGACCAAGCTGCTGGAAGACGCGTTCCAGACCAAGATGCTTAGCCACCGCGCCGGGCGCTGGGCGTTTAACGAATATTATGCGCAACTGCTGTTGGAATATGGCTACCGGGTAGACTGCTCGGTCACGCCGCGCGTCAACTGGCAGTATTCGCCCGGCAACCCGCAGGGCAACGGCGGTACCGATTACCGCCACTTCCCGGCGCACGCTTATTTTATCGATCCGCAAAACATCGCCCGCCCAGGCCAGTCTGCGTTGCTGGAGGTGCCTGTCAGTATCCAGTACCGGCACTCCGGGCTGATGAACGCCCTCAAGCAAGGATACGATCGGCTGCGTGGCAAACGGCGTTCGCCTTCGGTGCACTGGCTGCGCCCGACCGGCAATAATCTGGATAAAATGAAGCGGGTGGCCGAACGTTGCCTGGCGGAAGGCAATGACTACGTTGAATTTATGCTGCATTCCTCCGAATTTATGCCGGGCGGCAGCCCGACGTTTAAAAACGCGCAGGATATCGAGGCGTTATACCGCGATTTGGAACAGCTGTTTGCCTGGCTGCAACCGCGCACGGTCGGCATGACCCTGGCCGAGTATTATCAGACCAAGAAGAGCTGAGCATAGATGAAGAAAAGCAAGATTGATTCCGTCAATCGTTTCCTGAAGGTATATACCCGGTTCTTTGGCAATATGAAGCATATTGCCGGCTTAAACGCCAAGCTTGAGTTCAGCAGCATCGTGATTTATTCCAGCACCGCGCTTGGCGATCTGATGTTTAATACGCCGGCGATCCATGCGCTGAAACAGCGTTACCCTAACGCCAGGTTCACGCTGGTATCGAGCGAGAAAAACCGCCAATTGGTGGCGGGCAGCGATTATTTCGACGAAGTTATTTATTGGGACAACAAGGTTAAGAATATTTTCAGCCTGGTTAGCCGCCTGCGCAAAATGAAGCCTGAACTGTCGGTGATCCTGCACTCCTACATTCCTTATGACGTGCTGAGCGCGGTGCTTTCCGGTAGCCATTACATCATCCGTGACAACTACAACTGTGACGGCGATTACATGAATCAGTGGGTTTATTGCCATCAGGGCAGCTATGAAGGCCACCTGATTCAGCGCAAGCTGGATTTATTGCAGGTGCTCGGCTGCGATAACCGCGATACCCATATGCGCATCCCGGTGCGGTTTAATGCGCTGCCGGCGATTACCAACAAAACCCTGATCGGCTTCCAGATGGGGGCTTCAGAAGAACAGCGTTGCTGGCCGCGGGAGAATTTTGTCGGCCTGGCGCGCAAGCTGTTTGCGCTGGGTGAGCAATACCACATCGTGCTGATTGGCAGCGGCAAGGAAAAAGAGCTGGAGCGCCAATTCCTGGCCGCGCTGTCGCCCGAAGAGCAGCAAAGGGTTACCAGCTATATTGGCAAAACCACGCTGCTGCAACTGTTGGCGATCATTGAGCAACTGGATGTGCTGATTACCGGCGATACCGGGCCGTTGCACCTGGCCGTTGCGCTGCAAACGCGCACCGTCAGCCTGTTTTACACCGCCAACCCGCGGCATACCGGGCCGTATCAGGATCCTGAGCTGCACCGGATCCTGTATATCAACCCGGATGACAAAGACAAGGCGCCGCGCGATCCGCGCTTCCCATTAAGCGTGATTGAGGTGGACCAGGTGTATGGGCTGCTACGGGAAATATTGCTTTAGCGCAGCAGGCTGAAGACGTCTCGGCGGGTAGCAGCAGGCCCCTGAATGCGATTCAGGGGCCTGTTTGTTTACGCTTTCTGGCGCAGCGCCGGCAGAGACAGCGCCATCGTCATCACCACCACCAGTGCGGTATGGCTTTGTATCAGCACCACGTCGGTGATGCCAAATACCACTATCGGCGCCATCACAAAAAAAGTGCCGCTGTTGCTGATAACGCTTTTTTTCAGTGAAAACCACAGGCCGGAGAGGTAAAAGCACAGTAGCGCCAGCAGGCCGAATATTCCCTGCAGCGAAAGGGTTTCGAGCATGTCATTATGCAGATGGTAGGCCAGATTCCGCGAGGCCTCCGGGTTGCCCCTTTCATAGCGGTTTACATATTCTTCCACTTTCTGATAGCGCAGGTCGGGGTTTTGCCCCAGGAAGCGCGGAGCGACGCTGTACCAGCCGGATTTCCAAATCGAGAAACGCGAGCCAATCGAGGTGTCGTTATTCGTGTGGTACTGTGCGATATCCGTTTGTATTTGCGCCACGCGATCCCAGGTGCCGTAAAGCACCAGCGCGGCGCCGGCGAGCATCACGGCGGCCAGCATGGCCTGTATATGCTTACTGATATGGCGGTAATAGGTGAGGAAGAAGGCGATGTATAACACCGGGGTAAATAAAATGGCGGCCCGGGTTTCGGTCATCAGCACCATGGCCATATTGATGATAAAGATCGCCAGGAACAACGCGACCGACACTTTGGACGCCTGAAAGCATTTGCGCACCAGCACGGCGGCAGCCATGCAAATAATCACGGCCACATAGGCGCCGGTGGTTGCCGCATCGGTGGTCCATTTCACGCGGGAATCTTCAAGGGTCGGGCGGGAGGCATAGCCCAGCCACAGCGCCGCAAACAGCCCAATAAACAGCATCACCACGCCGAGTTTCAAGACGTCTTTATGCAGCAATGTGCGGCATTGGTAAAAATAAAACAGCACAAAGGCGGCCAGCAGAAAGCGTTTCCCGACGGTATGGTAGTTGTCCCTGATATCCGTGAAATGGGTGTTGTGGAACAGCTCGGCCCAGATTAACTTGCTGGCGCCAAACAGCAGCAGGGAAACCAGCAGGCAAAGCAACGCCTTGTTTTCCAGCAGGCTGCGCGGGTTTTTATAGATATGCACCACGCTGTAGATCACCGCCACATAGCTGGTGAGATAAAAAATCTTCTCTGGATACCCCTTGATCGCCAAGAGCATCGCCAGGGAAGCGATCAACGCTAAAAAACAAAGATTAAAAATGATCAATGTGTTGCGTGATTCGTTCGGCACTTTGCTTCCTCATTTACCGTAGCGCAAGATGAAATAACGGATATACCAGCGTAAACCCGAAAGGTATTTCTTTTCGCGGAAAAGCCGCTTATACATTTTTTTTGCCTGCTGATCGTGCCGTGGCAAATCAAAAGGCCAGGCTGCCCAGGGCGATGTTTGGTAAATATCCGTATAAAAACGGCAGCCTCGTTGTTTATTCCACTGCTGCCAGGGTTTATCTGCACCGGCATAATGCAGGAATACCGTGTTATTTGCCGGCATCTTGGCATAGCCTTTCTCGTTATGCTCCAGCATGAAAATCGTATTGTATTTTCGATCTATAAATTTAACGTTGCCTTCCAGGACAATATTCAGCGCATCCTGATCCATATACTGGAAATGATCCCCGCGTTCCTCCAGCACCGCGAGCACCTTCTCGCTGATGGCGGCCTGCAACCAGCGTTGCACGTCGATCAGCAGCATGCCGGAGTTGAAATAACGTGTGCCGTGCAGGCCTATCTTGCCAGCCAGGCCCGCCGCCAAAGGCGCATCCTCGCTCACCACGCAGGCCACTTCCGGCGTAGCGGCTAGCTGTTGATAAATCGTGATAAACGGGTTGATGCAGACGATATCGGCGTCCAGGTAAAGAAGGGTTTCTTGCTGCTCAAGCAGATAGGGTGCCAACAGGCGGTAGTAAATGGCTTTGGTGAACAGCGCCGTGGCCGGCAGGTTGGCAAAAAGCGCCGCCGGGAGCTGGTGGGTGTGGATACCGTGATCGGTGCCGGCGACCAGCGCCTGCAGCTTGTCCGCCACGCCGGCGGTATCTTCCGAGGTGATCAGATGGAAGCGAAGTTGCGCAGATCCCGCCTGGGCGATCAGCGATTGAATGGCGATACAGGCGTGACGGATGAAGTTGCCGTCAACGCCGAAGGCGATAGGGTAGCCGTTACCCGAAGGCTGGCCTTCTCGGCCCGGATACCGGGTTTCCTTAATGCCATGCTCACTGCCGGGCGCTAACCCCAGCAGTTGGCTTATCCGGCTATTTCCCATGTCTGGCCTGTAGGTATTTTCTTTTAAAACTCAATCGTATAGCCGGATCCAGCAAGAAAGACAGCGGGCGGATGCTGTTGATGCGCGCGACAATCCGCTGGCGGTTGCGCGAATCGGGCAGCGTTTCCCCATAGCGCTGGTAAATCTTGAGCCAGTGGCAGGCGATCAGGTTGGCGTACTGCGGGCCAAAATCCCGGTCCATCTTGGCGGTGGCTTCAACCAGCAGATTGATCTTTTGCTCGTCAATCTGGCTGGAAAGGCTGTTGCCGCGTTTGAAATACAGATAGTGCCCGCGCGGCGAAAAAATAATATTCTGGCAGTGGTTCAGGATCGTCGGGAACAGGTAGGCGTCTTCATAGCACTTGAACTCGGGGAACGGATGAGCCGCCAGCAGCCCGCGCCGGATAAACTGGCCAATAAAGTGCGCCTGAAAATCTTTGTGGATCAGGAACGTTTTGATGGCTGCCTGCTGCGTCAGCGGCTTTGGCTGCAGCCCGCCCCACGTTACCGGCTGCTTGCTGTGGGGGTAGATTTCATTCAGCCCGGTCAGCAACAGATCGGGCTTGGTGGCGGCCAGATAGCGCATGATATCAGCCAGTGAGCCCGGCAAAACCTGATCGTCACCGTCAATCATGGTGACGTACTCACCGCTGCATTGCTCGATAGCGAAGTTTCGCACTTTGCCAATATTACGGAATTCAACCTGGAACACCTGTGTATGGGCGTTATCGCTGGCGAACCGCTGCAGCATTTCTGCCGTGCGATCGGTGGATGCATCGCTAATCAGGATAATTTCATAACCTTCGGCCATCCCGCCTAACGCATGTTTCAGGCTGCTCAACGCATCGTTCAGATAGGCCTCGCAGTTATGCGCGGTGAGAACAATACTGAGTATCTTCCTCGTTGCCATGGTGTGATTCCAGGTCTCTAAAACCGGTTTACAGTATCTTGTACTGCTCCAGCAGGTGATAAACCTGCTGGGCGTGAATATCCGCCATCTTATTGCCCGCATCTGGCCGGCAGGCATACTGATTTTTCCCGTACCCGCCGATCAACCCCGGATCCGTCGGGCCGAACAGCGTGATGTTTGGGCGATCGAGCGCGGCAGTCAGGTGGCTGAGGCCGGTGTCTACCGAAACCACCCCTCTGGCGCCGGCCAGCACTTCGGCAACCTGCTGCAAACTGAGCTTCGGCAGCACCTCAACGTGGGGATAACCTTCGGCCAGCCGCACCGCACGCTGGTGCTCGTGCTCTGCGCCCCAGGGCAGTTTGATTTTCAACCCGGTGGGGGCTATCAGTGCGATCAACTGGCGCCAGTTTGGCTCCGGCCAGTGTTTTTCATCCCGCGTGGTGGCGTGCAGGAACACCAGATACTGGCCCGCATCTGCCGGCGGCTGGCTGAGAAAGCGCGCCGCGATAGCGTAATCGCCCTGGGTTTGCGGTTTTTCGTAGCCCAGGCTTTTGGCGAACAGTTCACGGGTGCGCTCCACGGCGTGCTGCTGCTTGCCGATGTCATAGCGGTGGTCGTAAAACCAGCTGGCGAAGGGTTCGCGCGCGCTTTTGCAATCCTGGCCGTGCTTACTGCCCTTGGCAATGCGGGTGATCAACGCTGCGCTTTTCATCAGCCCCTGCGCGTCGATCACCGCGTCGTAGGTGCGTTGCTGCAACTGGCGTTTGAAGTCGCAGCGCTGTTGGCGCGTTTGTGCGCCAAACCAGTTTTTGCGCCACCGGCGGATGGCCACCGGGATCACGCGGTCTACCGCGGGGTGCCAACCGGGGATCTGGCTAAAGCCTTCTTCCACCACCCAGTCGAAGCGGATGCCGGGCAGCGCCTGCATCGCATCGGTCAGTGCCGGCAGCGTGTGCAGCACGTCCCCCATCGAGGAGGTTTTAACGATCAGCACATGCATGATTATTCCTCGCTGGCGGCAAGCAATGGCGTCAGCGCATCCAATACCTGCTGCGGCTGAATATCGATCAGGCTTTGATGATAGCCCTGGTCGGCATCGCCTTTGCGAATTTTGTGGTAACCGCTGATTAACCGGATCACCTTGGCCTTGTCGGACAACGGCGGCGTGAAATCCGGACTGCTCGGGCCATAGAGCGCAATCAGCGGCTTGTTGAGCGCGGCGGCAACGTGCATCAGCCCCGAGTCATTGCTGACCACCGCACGGCAGGCGGCAAGCAGGATCACCGCCTGCTCCAACTGGGTTTGCCCGGCTAAATTGAGGCAAAATTCGCGTGAGCTTTCCGCCAGCGCTGCGCGGATCTGCTCGCCGGCCGGGTGATCCTTGGCGGAGCCGAACAGGGCAATCTGGTAGCCCTGGTCGATCAACTTTTGCGCCAGATCGGCGTAGTGATAATGCGGCCAGCGCTTGGCCGGCCCGAATTCAGCGCCGGGGCAGAACCCAATCATCGGCCGCGCATCGGTGAGGTTGAACGCAGAGGTGGTTTCCGCAATCTCTTCATCGCTGACCCGCAGTTGCGGCCACAGCAGCGGCTGGGGCAAATCCCCGGCGCTGCGGATGCGTTTTTTGTCATACGCCAGCGCCACATAGCGCTGAACCATCAATGGAAAGGCAGACTTATCCAGCGTCCGGATATCATTCAGCAGGCCGTAACGCATTTCGCCACGCCAGCCGGTACGTTGCGGCACCTGGGCGAAGAACGGCACCAGCGCAGATTTAAACGAGTTGGGCAGCACATAGGCGCGATCGTAACGGTTGGCGCGCAGGCTATGGCCCAGGCGGCGGCGTTCGCCGAGCGCCAGGGCGCCGTGGCCGAGCGGCATGGCCAGCGCCTGGTTGACTTCCGGCATACGCGCCAGCAACGGGCGGCACCAGGCCGGAGCCATCACATCGATCTCTGCGGCAGGGTGTTCAGCCTTCAGGGTGCGGTAGAGGCTTTGCGACATCATCATATCGCCAACCCATGAAGGGCCAATGACCAGTATTTTCATACCGTGTATGTATTCCCTTAAGCCTGATCGGCGCGGTTTAACCAGGCCATGTAATCTTTCACCCCTTCAGCGACGGTTTTGAACGGCGCATCGTAACCCGCCGCACGCAGCTTGGTGAGATCGGCCTGGGTGTAAGCTTGGTAGCGCCCTTTCAGTTTTTCCGGGAACGGAATGTATTCCACGGCGCCGGTCTGGTGGAAATCAACCACCGCATCGGCGACGGCCTGGAAGGTTTCCGCACGGCCGGTACCACAGTTGAAGATGCCGGAGGCGCCGTTTTTCCAGAACCACAGGTTCACCGCCGCCACATCGCCGACATAGATGAAATCGCGCTTGAAGTTTTCGCTGCCGGCGAACAGTTTTGGATTTTCGCCGCTCTTGATCTGGTTGTTCAGGTGGAAAGCCACGCTGGCCATGCTGCCTTTATGGCCTTCACGCGGGCCGTAGACGTTGAAGTAACGGAAGCCGCAGATCTGCGAGTCGGCCTGCGGCAGGATCTCACGCACGTATTGATCGAACAGGAATTTGGAATAGCCGTAAACGTTCAGCGGTTGCTCGTACTTGCGCTCTTCAACGAAGTTTTCGCTGCGGCCGCCGTAAGTGGCGGCGGATGACGCATACAGGAACGGGATTTCACGTTCCAGGCAGTAGTGCAGCAGCTCTTTGGAGTACTGATAGTTGTTTTCCATCATGTACTTGCCGTCCCACTCGGTGGTGGCGGAACAGGCGCCTTCATGAAAAACGGCGTCGATATCGCCCAGATCGTCACCGGCCATGATGCTGCCGATAAAGTCTTCCTTGTCCATGTAGTCGGTGATGTCGAGATCGACCAAGTTGATGAATTTGGTGCCGTCTTTCAGGTTATCCACCACCAGGATATCGCGATACCCGTTATTATTCAGTGCTTTAACGATATTACTGCCGATCATGCCGGCGCCGCCAGTGACGATAATCATTGGGTTTACCCCTGTTAATCTGCCGGTGGTGCACAACGCCCCACGCTATATGTTGCCTATAATAGCATTTCGTATCGTTGCGAACATCGGCAGGCTCCTAATATCCCACACGTCAGGCAGTGTTTAATCGGCGCTATATTCGGATTTTCTAGGGGTAATATGGTGGGAATGGCAAGGAATGCTAACGGTGAGGAAAATCCTCGGCCGGGGCCGGCCGAGGGGCAACGGGCGCTTATCAAACGGGTGAGATGAAAGCCTACCCTGTTTCTTCGTTTAGTCTTTCTCGCCCGCCCAGCGTTGCCATTGCTGTTTGATAAACACCCCTGCCGGCGATTGCGCCAGGCTTTCGCTGATCACGCCGAGCGCGGTAGCCGCGTTCACTTTTTCTTTCGGCAACACGATCTTGCACTGTTTGATCGCCCCTTTGAACGGGTTCTTCGGCTGTGGTTTTTGCGGTTTGGCCGGCGGCACGTAGCCGCCGCCGCTGTGCGCAACCTCATTGAGCAGGGCGCTCGGCTTGACCAGCACGATATCGGGCGGCAGCGCCGCCAGCATTTGCTGCAGCACTTTCACCGTCGCCGGCCGTGGGTGGCCGATGGCGATCGCCGAGCCGTTGCGGCGAGCCAATTCCACCGCGCGGTTGAATTGGCGGCGGATATCCGCTTCGTTGGCGATATCATCCAGAAACACTTTGCGCTTGATGACTTTGACGCCGGTGCCTGCCGCCGCGTTAGTCGCCTGGCTGCTGCCGATGGTCATACTGTCGAGGAAATACAGCAACTGGTAGCCGGCCAGCGTTTGCATGACTTTCTGCATCGCCGGCAGGCTGGCGGTCATGGCGCTGCCCATATGGTTGTTCATGCCAACCGCGTAGGGCACGTTATTGACCGCGTTGCGGATAATGCGCTGAATCTCTTCGCTGCTCATGGAAGGCTGCAGCGTATCGCGCTCCAGCGGCTGTTTGCTGAGCGGCGCCATGGGCATGTGAATCAACACTTCGCGACCCTGGCTGTGCGCGCGGGTCGCCATCAACCGGGCGTGCGGCGCATTGGGCAACACGGCGACAGAGATCGCCACCGGCATTTGTAGCACGGCATTTTCTTCATGCGGGCGGTAGCCCACGTCATCAATGACAATCGACAGTTTGCCGGCCTGTGCGGAGCAGGCCAGCAGCAAAGCGGCCGTGAGTACGGCAATGCGTGTTTTGATATCGTGCAAACCTATCTTCCCAACCACGGTAGTGGGTTAACCGCCTGGCCCTGGCGCCTGATTTCGAAGTAGAGCGACGGCGTTCCCTGGCCGCCGCTGGTTCCCACCAGGGCGATTGGCTGGCCGGCACGCACTTGCGCACCCACGTTGACCAGCGCGCTCTGGTTGTAGCCATACAGGCTCATATCGCCTTTCCCGTGTTCAACCACCACTACCAGGCCGTAGCCTTGCAGCCAGTCGGCCATCAATACGCGGCCATCGGCAATGGCTTTTACGTCGCTGCCTTCCGGGGCGGAAATCACCATGCCTTTCCAGCGCAGCTCGCCTTGCAGCGCTTCGCCGAAGCGGTGGATGATGCTGCCGCGCACTGGCCAGATGGCCTGCCCGCCTGGGCGGCCCAGGCCGCCGGTACGCGCCATCAGTGAACGTTCGCTTTCGGTCGGTTTATAGCTGGAGCCGGTTTTCTTCGCCTGCTGTTCTTTGGCGCGCACCTGTTCACGCACCCGGGCGGCTTCGCGGGCTTCACGTTCAGCGCGGGCCCGGGCTTCGCGCTCGGCGCGGGCGATCTGATCGCGCAAGCGCGTTTCGTTTTGGCGCAGTTCGACCAGCCGCTGCTGATCTTTTTCCAACGAACTTTCCAGCGCCGACAGGGTTTTCTTACGGGCGCTGCGCGCCTGCTCCAACTGCTGCTGCTGGGTTTGCTGGGCGCTGAGCAGCGTTTTTTGCTGCCCCTGCTTGGCGACCAGCGTGGTTTTCTGGCTGGCCAGTTCGGCACGGGTTTGTTTCAGTGCTTCGATGTTTTTTTGCCGCGCTTCGTTCAGATAGCCGAAGTAGGCCAGAATGCGTTCACTGCGCTGGCTTTCTTCACCGCTGAGAATTAATTGCAACGCGCTGTGCTGCCCCTGCCGGAAGGCGGCGTCAAGCTGCCCGGCGAGGATGTCCTGTTGCGTGGCCTGCTGCTTTTGCAGCCTGGCGATAGAGGCATTCAGGTTGGAAATATCTTTAGCCAGCGTACCGAGCGTATTTTGCGTATCGCGTAGCGAACGGCTGGCCTGCGCAATGCTCTTTTCCTGGGTCTTGAGTTGCTCTTGCAAAGCGCTGCGCTGTTTTTGCTGTTGCTTAACGGCTTTTTCTTTCTCGGCAATGCTTTGCTGAATGTCTTTTAGCTGGGATTTGTTGTCTTCCGCCGTGTGGCCGGATAGCGGAAACAACAATGCGCCAGCGCATAACACGCTGGCGCACAGGATGGTCAACGTCCGTGGCGCGGTACGGGCAGGCAGCAATTGGCTGCCTGCGTTTGCGCTTCGGGTTACCCTTGATAGTGCAAAATACGCCTTCTCCCTCATGGAGAAGGATTATTCCACGATGAACAGCGGCTTACCAGTCATCTCTTGCGGGATTTCCATGCCCATCAGCGACAGCAGAGTCGGCGCGATGTCGGAAAGCTTACCGCCGTTGACCGCTTTGGCTGGCTTGCCGACGTAAATCAACGGTACCGGCAGGTTGGTATGCGCCGTGTGGGCCTGGCCGGTGGCCGGATCGCGCATCTTCTCGGCGTTGCCGTGGTCAGCGGTGATCAACAACTGGCCATCAGCGGCTTTCACTGCTTCTACAACCTGCGCAATACAACTATCCAGCGTTTCAACCGCTTTCACCGCCGCATCGTATACGCCGGTATGGCCGACCATGTCGCCATTCGGGTAGTTACAGATGATGGCGTCGTACTTGCCGCTATTGATCGCGCTCAACAGCTTATCAGTCAGCTCCGCCGAGCTCATCTCCGGCTGCAGATCGTAAGTGGCCACTTTCGGGGAGTTGATCAGCACGCGGTCTTCGCCTTTGAACGGCTCTTCCACACCGCCGTTATAGAAGAAGGTCACGTGGGCGTATTTTTCGGTTTCGGAAATGCGCAGCTGGGTTTTGTCGTGCTTCATCAGCCATTCGCCGAAAGTATTCACCAGGGCAGTCGGTGGGTACGCGCAGGCGGTTTTGATATCGGCGGCGTATTCGGTCAGCATGACGAAATCGCAGAATTTCACCACTTTGGCGCGCGGGAAGCCATTAAAGCCCGGTTCGACAAAGGCACGGGTAATCTGGCGCGCACGGTCAGCACGGAAGTTCATGAAGATCAGCGCGTCGCCGTCGTTCATTTCCGCGCTGGCTTCACCTGGCGCTTGGATCACGGTGGGTTTGACGAATTCGTCGTTTTCATCGCGGGCATAGGCGGCCTGCAAGCCGGCGACGGCGTTGGTGGCGGTGAACTCGCCCTTGGCCTGGGTTAACAGATCATAGGCCAACTGCACGCGATCCCAACGGTTATCACGGTCCATCGCATAATAGCGGCCAATCAGGGAGGCGATGCGGCCGGCGCCCAGTTTGGCGAACTCATCACTGAATCGTTTCAGTGATTGCTCAGCACTGCGCGGCGGGGTGTCGCGCCCATCCAGGAAGGCATGCAGATAGATGGCTTTCGCCCCGCGCTGTGCGGCCAGGTTTACCATCGCCAGGATGTGCGCTTCGTGGCTGTGTACGCCGCCCGGTGACATCAGGCCCATAATATGCACCGCTTTGCCGGCCTTGACGGCTTTATCTACGGCGGCGGTCAATACCGGGTTGGCAAAGAATTCGCCGTCTTTGATTTCCTTGTCCAGGCGGGTGAGATCCTGATACACGATGCGCCCGGCGCCCAGGTTGACGTGGCCGACTTCCGAGTTGCCCATCTGGCCGTCAGGCAGGCCGACATCCAGGCCGGATGCGGCAATCAGCGTATGCGGCTGCTGTTGCCACAGGCGATCCATAACCGGCGTTTTGGCGTTCAGAATGGCGTTGTCCTGCTGGTCTTCCCGGTGGCCATAACCATCCAGAATCACCAGTACCATAGGCTTTTTATTGCTCGACATTGCACTAACCTCGTTATTATTACTTAAGTTATGAATAGCCCGCCGTCCGCACCGGGTGGCGGGCTATTCATCCTCGTTTTTCGCGGGAATTTTACCGCGGGCCAGCTCAAAAAGAGCCCAGAGAGATCAAAGTTGCGTTGAACAAAGGTTAACTTTCTTGGCCGCAGACAGGGATTTTTCCATTGCACCGCGCAGTTTCTACAATCGTGCTCGCTTATTGGCTGTATTTGCTCAATTCGGCAGGTATACTCTGGAGCCTTGATTTATTTTTCCCTTAACTTAACGGGAGTTGTTACCCCCCATGCTGCAAGAAATTATGCCATTCATTAGCCGGCATCCGATACTGAGCCTGGCCTGGGTTGCCTTGCTGGTTGCCGTGATCGTGATGACCTTCAAAAGCCGTTTTTCCAAGGTTAAGGACATCACCCGTGGCGAGACGACACGCTTGATCAACAAAGAAGATGCCGTGGTTGTAGACACCCGCAGCCGCGAAGATTTTCGTAAGGGCCATATCGCCAATGCGATTAACCTGACCGCCAGTGAAATTAAAAGCGGCAGCCTGGGCGAGCTTGAAAAACACAAGGCACGCCCAATTATCGTGGTATGCGCCAACGGCACGGCGTCACGTGAGCCGGCAGAGAACCTGAGTAAAGCCGGTTTTGAAAACGTATCCACCCTGAAGGAAGGTATTGCCGGCTGGATCGGCGATAATCTGCCTTTGGCGCGCGGTAAATAATTTATTAACCTGTTTGAGGTGGTGATTCATGGCTAACATCGATATTTATACTAAAGCGACCTGTCCGTTCTGCCATCGCGCCAAAGCGCTGCTGAAAGAGAAAGGCGCTGCGTTTAATGAGATTGCGATTGACGGCGACAACGTAAAGCGTGAAGCAATGATTGCCCGCAGTGGGCGCACCACCGTGCCTCAAATTTTCATTGATGGCCAGCACATCGGGGGCTGCGATGACCTGTATGCACTCGATGCTCGTGGCGGCCTGGAGCCGCTGTTGTAAACAAACGGGCGGGTTCGGTTGCTGAACATCCAATAAGGACGTTTAACTAAGGGTATTACACACATGTCAGAACAAAACAGCACAGAAATGGCGTTCCAGATCCAGCGTATCTATACCAAGGATATCTCTTTCGAAGCGCCAAACGCGCCGCAGGTTTTCCAGCAGGAATGGCAGCCAGAAGTTAAACTTGATCTGGATACCGCGTCCAGCCAACTGGCGGAAGAGGTGTATGAAGTCGTGCTGCGTGTCACCGTCACGGCGAGCCTGGGTGAAGAAACTGCATTTTTGTGCGAAGTCCAGCAGGCCGGTATCTTCTCCGTTTCCGGCATTGAAGGTACGCAACTGGCGCATTGCCTGGGCGCATACTGCCCGAACATTCTATTCCCGTATGCCCGTGAATGCATCACCAGCCTGGTTTCACGCGGTACGTTCCCGCAACTGAACTTGGCACCTGTCAACTTCGACGCGCTGTTCATGAACTATCTGCAACAGCAGGCTGAAGGCGAAGGTGCCGCACCGCATCAGGATGCCTGATGGACACGGTAAAGGCTTCAATGACCGTCATCGGTGCCGGCTCGTACGGCACCGCTTTGGCCATTACGCTGGCGCGTAATGGCCATACTGTCGTGCTGTGGGGCCACGATCCCCGGCAGATAGAAAAAATGCAGCAAGAGCGTTGCAACCAGGCGTTTTTGCCCGGAGTGGCCTTCCCTGATAGCTTGCATTTAGAGGCCGATTTGGCCCGCGCGTTGGCCGCCAGCCGCAACGTGCTGGTGGTGGTTCCCAGCCACGTTTTTGGTGAAGTGCTGCGGCAATTAAAACCGCTGCTGCGCCAGGACGCGCGCGTTGTCTGGGCCACCAAGGGGCTGGAAGCGGAAACGGGCCGCCTGTTGCAAGACGTGGCGCGCGAAGCGCTGGGGGATGCTATCCCGCTGGCGGTGGTTTCCGGGCCAACCTTCGCCAAAGAGCTGGCGGCGGGGCTGCCGACGGCGATTGCGCTGGCCGCTACCGACGCGCAGTTTGCCGAAGATTTACAGCAATTGCTGCACTGCGGCAAAAGCTTCCGTGTCTACAGCAACCCGGATTTTATCGGCGTGCAGCTGGGCGGCGCGGTGAAAAACGTGATAGCCATCGGCGCAGGGATGTCGGACGGTATCGGCTTCGGCGCCAATGCGCGCACGGCGTTAATCACCCGCGGCCTGGCGGAGATGAGCCGCCTGGGCGCTGCGTTGGGCGCCGAGCCTTCCACGTTTATGGGGATGGCCGGGCTGGGCGATTTGGTGCTCACCTGTACGGATAACCAATCACGCAACCGCCGCTTCGGGATTATGCTGGGGCAAGGGGTCAGTGTGGAACAGGCGCAGGCGGATATCGGCCAGGTGGTTGAAGGTTACCGGAATACCAAAGAAGTGCTGGCGCTGGCGCAGCGTCACGGTGTGGAAATGCCGATAACGGAGCAGATTTACCAGGTGCTGTATTGCCATAAGGACGCGCGCGAGGCGGCTTTAAGCCTGTTGGGGCGCACAAGAAAAGATGAAAAACACAGCGCCTGATTTTGTATCATCAGTGGGGGATCATCGCCCCGCGGCGTAACGTTGGTTGCGCACGGCAGTTTGATTAAGCCCTTTGCCAGGCCGCTGGCAAGGGGACTTTTGCAATGCTGAGAGGAACGTGATGTCGTCAGAAGAGTTGGAAAAGGTCTGGAGTAACATAAAAACAGAAGCGAGAACGCTGGCTGATAGTGAACCGATGCTGGCCAGCTTTTTCCATGCGACATTGCTCAAACATGAGAATTTGGGCAGTGCGTTGAGCTACATTCTGGCGAACAAGCTGGCGAACCCCATCATGCCGGCCATTGCCGTGCGTGAAGTCGTGGAAGACGCCTACCATGCCGACGGGCAAATGATTATTTCAGCGGCGCGCGATATCCTCGCCGTGCGCCTGCGCGATCCGGCAGTGGATAAATACTCCACCCCGCTGCTGTATTTAAAGGGTTTCCATGCACTGCAAGCCTATCGCATCGGCCACTGGCTGTGGCTGCAGGGGCGCCGTGCCCTGGCCGTTTATCTGCAAAACCAGATTTCCGTATCGTTTGGCGTGGATATTCACCCGGCCGCGACTATCGGCTCCAGCATCATGCTCGATCACGCAACCGGCATTGTGATCGGTGAAACCGCCGTGGTGGAAGACAACGTGTCTATTTTGCAGTCGGTTACGCTCGGCGGCACCGGCAAAACCACCGGCGATCGCCACCCGAAAATCCGCGAAGGCGTGATGATTGGCGCCGGCGCCAAAATCCTTGGCAATATCGAAGTGGGCAAAGGGGCGAAGATTGGCGCGGGTTCGGTGGTATTGCAGCCTGTGCCGCCGCATACCACCGCAGCAGGCGTGCCGGCCCGCATCGTTGGCCGGCCGGAAAGCGATACGCCATCAATGGATATGAACCAATACTTCAACGGTGTTAACCACGGTTTTGAATACGGCGACGGTATCTGATGTTCACGGGCTGCCTGATTATTCCTGCGTAGCCTGCCTTTAAGGCGCACTTTCATCGCGCCGTCTTATCTTACCTGCCGTGCTCGCGGCTATTCCTTGATTAACGCGCCGGCGTAGTCCAACTGGCGCCAGGCTTCATACACCACCACCGCGACGGCGTTGGAAAGGTTCATGCTGCGGCTTTGTGCCTGCATGGGGATGCGGATCTTTTGCTGTGTGGGCAGGGCATCGAGAATGCTGGCCGGCAGGCCGCGGGTTTCCGGGCCAAACAGCAGGTAGTCGCCGGCCTGATAGCTGACCGCGCTGTGTGCCGGGGTGCCTTTGGTTGTCAGCGCAAACAGCCGCTGGGGGTTTTCGCTGGCAAGGAACGCGGCGTAGTTGGCATGGCGCTTAATGTTGACGAATTCATGATAATCCAGCCCGGCTCGGCGCAGCCGCTTGTCGTCCCAAGGGAAACCCATCGGTTCGATCAGGTGCAGTTGGAAGCCGGTATTGGCGCACAGGCGGATGATATTGCCGGTATTCGGTGGGATTTCGGGTTCAAATAAAACGATATTCAACATGTAAAGCCCCTCATAACGAGGGGCGCAGGATAGCAAAATCTGGCTGCCCAGTCACACAGCGGATTTACGCTGGTGCAGCGGCAGCCATAGCACCAGCCGCAGGCCGCCCA
This sequence comes from Gibbsiella dentisursi, assembly GCF_039539505.1. Classification (NCBI taxonomy): domain Bacteria; kingdom Pseudomonadati; phylum Pseudomonadota; class Gammaproteobacteria; order Enterobacterales; family Yersiniaceae; genus Gibbsiella; species Gibbsiella dentisursi. The sequence continues at coordinate 49,414 of NZ_BAABDG010000012.1, read as the reverse complement.
GCGGGCTGTCTTCGGCTTTTACCCAGCCGCGGTGCTGGTTGATCGCCGCTTCAACGATCGCCAGCCCCAGGCCGGTGCCGCCGGATTGGCGGTCGCGGGCTTCATCGGTGCGATAGAATGGGCGGAAAATTTGCTCGCGGTCTTCGGCGCTGACGCCTGGGCCGTCGTCGTCCACCACAATGGTGATCCCCTGATTATCCGCGCTGAACGCCACGGCAATGCGCGTATGCGAGTAACGCAGGGCATTACGCACGATGTTTTCCAATGCGCTGTCCAGCGCGCTGGCATTGCCAAACAGCGCCCACGGGCCGGGGGGCGAGGTCACCTCCAGGTGTTTGCCCATCTGTTCGGCTTCAAAGCGGGCATTATCCAGCACGTCTGCCCACAGCTCGTTGGCCTTGAGCATTTCACGCGCCAGCTCGCTTTTTTGCTGGCCGCGCGACAGCGCCAACAGATCGTTGATCATGGAGTCCAGCCGCTGCGCTTCGGTTTCGATACGCGCCAATTCGTGCCCTTCGCCGTGGCGGCGGCGCATCAATGCGGTCGCCAACTGCAAACGGGTGAGCGGTGTGCGCAGCTCGTGTGAGATATCGGAGATTAAACGCTGCTGGGCGGTCATCATCCGTTCCAGCGCGCTGACCATCTGATTAAAGCTGGCGCCGGTAGCCAGGAATTCCTGCGGCCCGGCTTCCAGTTCGGGGTGCTGTTTCAGATTGCCGCGCGCCACGTCGTCCGCCGCATTTTTCAGCTTGCGCGCCGGTTTTGCCAGGCTCCAGGCCAGCCAAAGCAGCAGCGGGGCGCTGATCAGCATGGTGACGATCAGTAACAGGAATGGGCGATCGAACATCAGGTTGATGACGTCGGACTGCGGGCTGTTGGCGGGGCGGATCAGGTACAGTTGGTAATTGTCTTCACCGTCGCGCACCGAAAAAGGGCCGACCAACTCCACCCGGCCGTACTTTTTCTTCTTCGGATGGTCTGCGTTGTCTGACTGGCCGATAAAATTGCGCACGATCTGCATTTCGTTGCGTTGAGCGCCGATAACCCGCCCTTCACTGGTGACCAGCAGCAGGCGCTGGCCCGGTGGAGCCCATTTGTCGATGGCGCGGAATAAACGCCGCCACCACATCAGATCGTTGGCCGGGTCTTGCTGCAACTCGGCCTCAATGTGTTGCTCGAGCATCAATCCCTGCCGCTTTTCACTATCCAGCAACGCGGTTATCTGGCGGGAGTCTAGCTTGGGCACCATCAGCACCAACATTAGCACCAGGGCTAACGTGAACCAAAATATGGCGAAGATGCGTGCCGTTAAACTATTGATCATGCTGCAGATACCATCAAATAGCCGCGGCCGCGCAGGGTTTTGAACCACGGGTGGCCGTCTTTGCGCTCCGGCAGTTTACGGCGCAGGTTGGAAATGTGCATATCAATCGCGCGATCGAACGGCGTCAGGCGTTTGCCCAGCACTTCCTGGCTTAACAGCTCGCGGGAGACAACCTGGCCGAGATGCTGCGCCAGTAGGTATAACAGGGTGAATTCGGTGCCGGTGAGATCAAGCACCTGGCCGTCGAAGCTGGCCTCCTGGCGGCCGGGGTTGAGTTGCAACCCGTCCACATCCAGGGTTGGCGCCCCGGTATCCACATTTTGCTGCTGTTCGCTCCAGTTGGAGCGGCGCAGGATAGCGCGAATACGCGCCACCAGTTCGCGATCGTTAAAGGGTTTCGGCAGATAATCGTCCGCGCCCAGTTCCAGTCCCAGCACGCGGTCCAGTTCGCTGCCGCGCGCGGTCAGCATGATGACTGGTGTTTGGTGGTGCTGGCGTAGTTCTTTAAGCGTGTCGATGCCGTTCTTTTTCGGCATCATGATATCGAGCAACAGCAGGTCTATAGAGCTGTCCAGCAGGGATAACGCCTGCTCGCCGTCATGCGCGACAACAATATTAAAGCCTTCCATTTCAAGCAGTTCTTTGAGCAGCGAGGTTAACTCGCGGTCGTCGTCAACCAGCAGAATCTTGTTCATTGTTATTTACCTCCTGACGCAAAATACGTCATCAATGGTCGGTATTCCATGACTTTACTTAGTTTTACATGCACTGACGCATGTTTGCAGGGGTAGCAGTACACTTTCCCACATTGATTCGCAAAGAGAGAAACGAGCGAGGAGTGAAAATGCGTAAGGTGACCGCAGTAGTTATGGCATCTCTGCTGGCAATGAGTTCTACCGTTGCCTTCGCTGCCGAGACTACATCGGAAACTGCACCAAAACTCCCTGCCGATGCGTTGAGCAGAACACCCGGCCAGCACCATATGTTTGATGGTGTCAGCCTGACAGAACAGCAGCGCCAGCAAATGCGCGATTTGATGCGCCAGACCCGCTACGATCTGCCTATTGTCAATGTAGCTGAAATGGAAGCAATGCATAAGTTGGTCACTGCAGACCGATTTGATGAAGCCGCCGTGTACGCCCAGGCGGAAAAGATGGCTCAGGAACAGGTTAAACGCCAGGTCGAAATGGCCAGGGTACGCAATCAAATGTATAACCTGCTGACGCCAGAGCAAAAAAGAGTTCTAGACCAGAAACATCAGCAACGAATGCAGCAGACGCTGCAGCAGATTTCTGGTTTGCAGCAGACCTCTGCCCAGAGGTTGAGTACGACCGAGTAGTTCCCTGTTTTTCCTTGCCATAGACACCATCCCTGTCTTCCCCGCCATGATGGCGGGGTTTTTTTTGCCTCTTTTTTGCCGTTGCCCTAACCATGCTTTTTCAAGAAGCGTTCGCGCCAGGGCTTCAGCACCCACAGCGCCAATGCCGCGGTGATGAAATCCAGAGAGATCGCACAGCCAAACACTACATGCCACCCTTGGGTGCTTTGATAGAGCAGTGCCGCCAGCGGCCCGCCGAAAATCGCGCCAATCCCCTGCGACATATACAACCAGCCGTAATTTGCCGTCGCATTTTGCGTGCCGAAGGTATCCGTCAGTGTAGAAGGGAACAGCGAGAAAATTTCACCCCAGCCGAAGAATACAACGCCAGAGAGCAAGACGAACAGCATGGGATCTTCACGGCACATCAACCACAGCGTCATGGCGCAGCCTTCGAGCGCAAAGGCGATGAACATGGTTTTTTCCCGGCCGTAACGGTCGGAGATAAAACCAAACAGCGGGCGGGTTAATCCATTAGTGAAGCGATCGAGCGTTAACGCCAGCGGCAGTGCGGCCATGCCGAACACCAGGGTGTGGCTAATGCCAAAATCCTCTGCGAATACCGCCATTTGTGAGGTCACCATCAGCCCAGAGGTGGACATCATGGCCATCATCATGAACATCAGCCAGAACAGCGGCTGGCGAAGCATTTCTTTTGAGGTGAAGTGGCGGCTACTGTTTTGCTTGACCACGGTGCTGGTGGGTAACGATGCGCTGTTCTGCGGTATTTTCAACCCCTGGCTTGCCAGGAAGCCGACAAGCGCAAAGATACCGCCAAACACCATCATCGTCTGTTCCAGGCCATAGCTCCCCAGGGAAAGTGTGATAGGGAAAGTGGTCAAAATGGCCCCCATGCCATACCCGGCAGCGACGGCGCCGGCGGCAAAGCCACGCTGCTGTGGGAACCAGCGGACCATCAAGCCAACCACCCCGACGTAAACAATGCCGGTGCCCAACCCGCCGATGCAGCCATAAATAATATACAGCTGGGCCAGATCGGTCACCTGAGAAGAAAGCACCCAACTCAATCCAGAAAGCAGCGTGCCGATCGAGATTAATAACCGTGGGCCGAAACGGTCGATCAGCTTGCCCTGAAACGGGGAAAAGAACGTTTGCAAAATAATGAGCAAAGAAAATGTCACTTGCAAGGCCGGCAAATCAACCCCGAGCTTTGCGGCAAATGGCTTGGTGAGTAGCGTCCAGACATATTGCGGGCTTGATATTGAAGCCATACACACCAAGCCCAAAAATAGCTGCATCCATTTTGTGGTTTTTTCTGTCGCCAGAGATTCCCCGAGTACCGTCATTGTATTCCCCTGTTGCTAATAATGTGAGCGTTTAGGAAAAGCCACGCGTTAAAAACGTTTTCATTTTTCTGTGTTATTGGCGCTATATCCGATAGCCATAAACCAGAGCATCGCCAAAATTGGGCGCACGCCATTGGCCCTGGCGCGGTAGCACGCATATTCCATTATTTGTCCTGTCGTGAATAAAACAGCAAAACTTGTGCCATATTTTATTTTTGTGAAATAGCAATGTTAACAATTAGATAGCAAGTGGTATCTGAGGATAAATTTTTATGAAAATTAATGAGGAAAGAAAGGTCGCACCAATTTGGTGACAATTATCCGGGCTGGTGCAGATATATTTTTCATATATTAATGAATTAAATAAACACACTTATTATAAAAATTTATAGATCTAATTGAATATGTGGAAATGAAATCGCCACTACAAATTTAGGTTCTGCGGTAATTTAAAAGTGCGAGTGTTATCGCAAGATGATCACGGCGGAAGGTCACCGCCTTCTCTGCTTGCGCCATTCCGTTATACTTAAGCCTTGTAGTCAAGATGGGATAAAGTTATGGAACAACAATATGGCCGCCTGGTGAAGTCTGCAGCCATTGCTGCCACTGTGATGGCGTCGGTCCTTTTGCTTATCAAGGTGGTTGCCTGGTACATCACCGGTTCAGTGAGCCTGATGGCGGCACTGGTCGACTCACTGGTGGATATTGCCGCCTCGTTGACCAACCTGTTGGTTGTTCGCTATTCGTTGCAGCCTGCCGATGAAGAGCACGCGTTCGGCCACGGCAAGGCGGAATCGCTGGCCGCGTTAGCGCAGAGCATGTTCATTTCCGGTTCCGCGCTGTTCCTGTTTCTGACGGGCTTTCAGCATCTGTATTCCCCCCAGGCGTTGCAAGCGCCCGGCGTGGGTATGGTTGTCACCGTTATTGCGTTGGTTAGTACCCTGGTCCTGGTCACTTACCAGCGCTGGGTCGTGCGCAAAACCCGGAGCCAGGCCGTGCGAGCTGATATGTTGCATTACCAGTCAGATGTGATGATGAATGGTGCTATCCTTGTGGCCCTTGGGTTGAGTTGGTACGGTTTCCAGCGGGCCGACGCACTGTTTGCCCTGGGGATTGGCGTCTATATTTTATACAGCGCGCTGCGGATGGGCTATGAAGCCGTGCAAGCGCTGCTGGATCGCACCTTGCCGGACGATGAACGCCAGGCGATCATAGATATCGTCTCTTCCAGGCCGGGTATTAAAGGGGCGCATGACCTTCGCACCCGTCAATCCGGGCCAACGCGGTTTATCCAACTGCATCTGGAAATGGACGACGATTTGCCGTTGGTGCAGGCGCACAGCCTGGCCGATCAGGTCGAGCTGGCGTTATTGCAGCGTTTCCCAGGTGCTGATGTGATTATCCATCAGGATCCCAGTTCAACGGTGCCGGCCACGTTACGCGGGTGCTGGGAGCTATAATCGAAGTGGGTAAATGGGATAAAATAGCCGCGGCGGCATGCATGCACCATTGTGTGGCACAGCCTGGTGCCGTATGCATTTTTACCTCAAAATTGCCTGACATGAATCAATTCAGCCAGGCGTTTTTGATATAATATCTAGCAATATAGCCGTAAAGCTGGTTTTCTGCCGCCGTGATGGCGCCAAAGCGCCGTTAGCGGCGGGCAGGATTCTTAAAAAATTGCATTAACAGTTTAGAGGTAGTCATGATCAAGAAAATCGGTGTACTGACGAGTGGCGGTGATTCGCCGGGTATGAACGCTGCTATTCGTGGTGTTGTGCGTGCCGCTCTTACGGAAGGCCTGGAAGTTTTCGGTATTTACGATGGCTACCTTGGTTTGTATGAAGATCGCATGGAGCAGTTGGATCGTTACAGCGTTTCAGACATGATCAACCGCGGCGGTACTTTCCTGGGCTCTGCGCGTTTCCCCGAATTCAGAGACGAAAGCGTACGCGCCAAAGCGATTGAAAACCTGAAAAAACGCAGCATTGATGCGTTGGTCGTTATCGGCGGTGACGGTTCCTACATGGGGGCGAAACGCCTGACTGAAGAAGGTTTCCCGTGTATCGGTCTGCCAGGCACCATCGATAACGATGTGGCCGGTACCGACTACACCATCGGTTACTTCACCGCCCTGGAAACCGTGGTTGAAGCTATCGACCGCCTGCGCGACACATCTTCTTCCCACCAGCGTATCTCCATTGTTGAAGTCATGGGCCGTTACTGCGGCGATTTGACCCTGGCGGCGGCCATTGCCGGCGGGTGTGAATTTATCGTGCTGCCGGAAATTGAATTCAGCCGTGAAGATCTGGTTAGCGAAATCAAAGCCGGTATTGATAAAGGCAAGAAACACGCGATTGTGGCGATCACCGAGCATATCTGCGACGTTGACGAGCTGGCGCACTACATTGAGCAGGAAACCCAGCGCGAAACCCGTGCTACGGTGCTGGGCCATATCCAGCGCGGTGGTTCCCCGGTGGCTTACGACCGTATCCTGGCTTCCCGCATGGGCGCCTACTCCATCGATCTGCTGCTTAAAGGCTATGGCGGCCGTTGCGTCGGTATCCAGAACGAGAAGCTGGTGCACCACGATATCATTGATGCGATCGAAAACATGAAGCGCCCATTCAAGGGCGACTGGCTGGAAACCGCCAAAAAACTGTACTGATTTAGCCGTGGGTTCCCGCCGTCTGTGGGAACCTGGGCTACAGTCGGCCAGTGTTGCTAAAAGCGCTCCTTTGCAGGGGCGTTTTTGCTTTCTGCTACGCTAACCCAGCTAAATAACTGGGGTTGGTTATCTTTGTTATATTCCATAAAAATCTAGTTAGAAATTTTTAATTCTTTAATTGCGCGATCAGTTTCTGGCAGGCTCTAAACCAACAAACAACCGTCCAAGGTTGTGATCATTCTGGGAGAACGAGCGATGCGGAAATGGGCTGTGGGTTTTACATTGATGCTGCTGGCGACGGGCGCCGTGGCGAAAGATATTCAACTGCTTAACGTCTCATACGATCCGACGCGTGAGTTCTACCAGCAATACAATGCGGCCTTCAGCAAATACTGGCAGCAGCAGACCGGCGACAAGGTGACCGTGCGCCAGTCTCATGGCGGTTCAGGCAAGCAGGCGACCTCTGTGATTAACGGCATTGAAGCGGATGTGGTGACGCTGGCGCTGGCCTACGACGTGGATGCTATCGCCGAGCGCGGCCGTATTGATAAAGACTGGATCAAGCGTTTGCCGGATAACTCCGCGCCTTATACGTCCACCATTGTGTTCCTGGTACGCAAGGGCAACCCGAAACAAATCCATGACTGGCCGGATTTGCTCAAGTCTGGCGTTTCCATCATTACCCCAAACCCAAAAACGTCCGGGGGCGCTCGCTGGAACTATCTGGCTGCCTGGGGTTATGCGCTGCATCAAAACAACGGCGACCAGGCCAAAGCGAAGGAGTTCGTCCGCGGGCTGTTTAAAAACGTAGAGGTGCTGGATTCCGGTGCGCGTGGCGCAACCAATACCTTTGTGGAACGTGGCATTGGCGATGTGCTGATCGCCTGGGAAAACGAAGCGCTGTTGGCGAAAAAAGAGCTGGGCAAAGATGATTTTGAAATCGTGACCCCGAGCGAATCGATCCTGGCGGAACCAACGGTTTCAGTGGTAGACCGGGTGGTGGATAAGCGTGGTACCCGCGATGTGGCAACTGCCTATCTGAAGTATCTGTATACTCCGGAAGGCCAAACCATCGCAGCGGAAAACTATTATCGCCCGCGTGACGCCGCCGTGGCGGAAAAATACAGCGCGCAGTTCCCGAAACTGAAGCTGTTCACCGTGGATGATACCTTTGGCGGCTGGGCTGAAGCGCAGAAAGTGCACTTCTCCACCGGTGGTGTGTTCGATGAGATCAGTAAACGCTGATATGAAGCGATAAAAAAACCCCGGCCTGCCGGGGTTTTTTATTGCATGGCCTGGATGAATCAGGCTTTTTTCGCTGCGGCAGCGGCTTTAATGATGGCGGCGAAAGCATCGGCTTTCAGTGACGCGCCGCCGACCAACGCACCGTCGATGTCCGGTTGAGCGAACAGTTCTGCAGCGTTTTTGTCGTTTACGGAACCGCCGTACTGAATGATGATTTCAGCGGCCACGGCGGCGTCGTGTTTAGCGATGTGATCGCGGATAAATTTGTGTACTGCCTGCGCTTGCGCAGGGGTTGCTGATTTCCCGGTGCCGATAGCCCAGATTGGCTCATAGGCGATGACGCTGTCTTTCAATGCAGGTGCGCCCAGGGTTTTCAGCACGGCGTCGATCTGGCGTGCGCAGACTTCTTCGGTTTTACCGGCTTCGTTTTCAGCTTCGGTTTCGCCGATGCACAGAACAGGAACCAGACCGGCTTCTTTCAGCACGGCAAATTTCTCAGCAATCAGCTCATCGCTTTCTTTGTGATAAGTGCGGCGTTCAGAGTGGCCGATGATGATGTATTTTGCACCAACGTCTTTCAGCATGTTGGCGGAAACTTCACCGGTGAACGCGCCAGACAGGTTAACGTCCACGTTCTGCGCACCCAGGGCGATACGGCTACCGTCCAGCAGGTGTTTAGCCAGATCCAGGTACATCACCGGTGGTGCGATGGCAACGCCACAGCCGTCAACGCTGCTTACTTCGTTACGCAGGGCGGCGACCAGCTCGTTAACCATGTGAGCGCTGCCGTTAAGTTTCCAGTTACCCATAACTAATGGATGACGCATGTTTTTTTCCTCCAACAAGGGAACACGAAATAACTACTGCCGGACAGGCAGTTCATCTGCCCAACAGTATAGAGATCAATAAGCGTAAAGGCTTTGCTTTTTGTCATTAATTACCGGGGTTATCAAGGGTCGGATAGCGCGAGCTTAATCGGTTCAACCGCGAAAGTTATCCCTTGATCGCCGTTATCCGCCACCACATAGCGGATGGCGCCGATCTGCTGTTGATAAAAGTGCTGGCCTTTGCCCTTCTCCAGCAGGCTATTCACTTTGATGATACTTTGCTCAATCGTCAGCGCCGGTTCAAACTGGCGCATCAGGGCCGCCATGTAGTTTACCGCGATGGCCCGGGCCGTTTTTTCCTCGTTGCCTTGCAGCGGCAAATGCGTCAACTGCAGCGTTTTGATTTTGCCGGTGCCTTTCTCCAGCGCCGTCGACGCGTAGAGATTTTCGTTCAGTTTGCTGGCGGCGCGGGTCAGCAGCGGGGAATCATCTTCTGAAGGGGGAACGACGCGGAATTCGCCGATCGGCAAGGTTGGATTATCCTGGTTGTACTTTTCACGAAACTTCACCACCGTCAGATCAAATGTTGGCGCGCCGGCCAGCAAATAGGGCGCGGTCGGCGGTGCCTTGGCGGCCGAATCCGGCGGATTGGCCCAGGCACAGGCTGTTCCGAACAGCAAACAGACGGCGGCAGTGACGTTTTTCAGCATGACATCCACGATATCAACATAAAATTTGAGATTCGATTAAAGCGGTAATCAGGGGGCGTTGTCAAAAATTCCGCGCGATCGCCAGCCCGGGCGGCGGGCATATTGGCGCCACACGGCCTGTGTTACACTGCCGCGTAAAATAAGCGGATGACGAGCCTGGGAATAATGAGCTTACAGCAGTGGTGCTTTTCATTTAAGGGGCGCCTCGGGCGCCGCGATTTTTGGATCTGGATCGCGATATGGTGCGTGCTGATGGCGCTGGCATTTACGCTGGCCAACTATAATCTGGTTGCGATTCAGTCGGTGGCCTTTTTTATTGTTGCGCTGCTGTGGCCGACGGCGGCGGTGCTGGTGAAACGCCTGCACGATCGCGGTAAAGCGGGCGGGTGGGCGCTGCTGCTGATTTTGGCCTGGGTGCTGGCCGCCGGCAATTGGCATATGCTGGCGCCGCTCTGGCAGTGGGGCGTTGGGCGTTTTATCCCGGCGGTGATTTTTGTGATGATGCTGGTCGATCTTGGCGCGTTTGTCGGCACGCCGGGGAATAACCGGTTCGGCCCAGAGGCAGAACCGGTGCGGTTCCGTTGATTACCAGTAGTGCTCGCTGGTGATGTGGCCCGGCTTGCGGCGCAGGTGTTTGCGCATGCCGCGGCTCTCCTTCAGCGTTTGTTGGGTGTCGCGCACCATTTGTGGGTTGCCGCACAGCATCACGTGGCAGGTTTCGGCATCAATGGGTAAACCAACCGCCGCTTCCAACTGCCCGTCGGCGATCAAGGCCGGCACGCGGCCGGTCAACGCGCCGGGAGTGTTTTCCCGGCTGACGACGCTCTGGATGCGTAGCTTGCCGTTGTAGCGCTGTACCAGTTGCTGCATACGCGGCAGATAGCTGAGATCGTTGGCGTAGCGGGCGGCGTGCACCAACACCAGATTTTTGAAGCGCTCCAGGCCGATGCCTTCTTCCAGGATCGACAGGTAAGGGCCAATGGCGGTGCCGGTCGCCAACATCCATAACGTCTCGCAGTCCGGTACTTCATCCAGCACAAAGAAACCGGCGGCTTCTTTGGTTACCAGAATGTCCGAACCTGGCTCTAACCGGCTTAGACTGGGGCTTAATTTGCCTTCCGGCACGGTGACCAGGTAGAACTCCAGGTTGGGGTTGCTGGGCGCATTGACATAAGAGTAGGCGCGCTGCACGCGCTCGCCGCCGACATCCAATGCCAGTTTGGCGTATTGCCCTGCGGTGAAGGTATCGACCGGTGCGTTGACGATGATGCTAAACAGCCCGGCGGTCCACCTTTCCACTTTGATAACTTTACCATTAACCCATTCAGCCATACTTTAACGCTCCCGTGGTCGAATCAAATAAACGCAATATTGTGGGCCGTAAGCCGCCTGGCGGCATTCGCCCTGATGGCGCCTTTTCCCGTACCCCTGCGATAGCGTTGTTCTGCAAGAGGATCCGTTTTGATGTTGTTACAGGCGGGTTATTTTATTTCAGCCGGATAAAAACGATTATCGATTAAATGCTAATGCCCTGTTTCAGCCGGCAATGGCCAGGTGAAACAGGGCTGGGGGATTACAACAGGAACGTATGCAGCGCCGGATCTTTACGATCCAGATAGTGCGTGGAACGGATACGGCGGATGGTGCGGGATTTGCCGCGGATCAACAGGGTTTCCGTGGTGGCCATGTTGCCCTTGCGGGTGATGCCTTCCAGCAGATCCCCTTGGGTGATGCCGGTGGCAGAGAAGATGACGTTGTCGTTGCGTGCCATGTCATCCAGCCGTAGCACCTTGCCGGCCTCGATCCCCATCGCTTTGCAGCGCGCCAGCTCTTGTTCGCCGATGTGGCGGTTTTCAACGGTGTCGCCTTTTACCTCATGGCGCGGCAACAGGCGCGCCTGCATGTCACCGTCCAGCGCGCGGATCACCGCGGCGGAGATCACGCCTTCCGGCGCGCCGCCGATGCCGTACATCACGTCGACTTCGCTTTCCGGCATACAGGTCAGGATAGAGGCCGCCACATCACCGTCGGGGATGGCGAATACCCGCACGCCCAACTGCTGCATCTGCGCGATCACGCCATCGTGGCGTGGTTTCGCCAGCGTAATGACCGTCAGCTCCGCCAACGGTTTATCCAGTTGCTGCGCGATGTTGCGCAGGTTTTGCTCAAGCGGTAGATCCAGATTGATGGCGCCGCGCGCCTGTGGGCCAACCACCAGTTTTTCCATGTACATATCCGGCGCGTGCAGGAATGTGCCGCGATCGCCTACGGCCAGCACGGCCAGCGCATTGGCTTGCCCCATGGCGGTCATGCGCGTGCCTTCGATAGGGTCGACGGCGATATCTACCGCATCGCCCTGGCCCGTGCCAACCTGCTCACCGATATACAGCATCGGGGCCTCGTCTATCTCTCCCTCGCCGATCACGATACAGCCATTGATATCCACTTTATTGAGCATAATGCGCATGGCGTTGACCGCCGCGCCGTCCGCCGCATTCTTATCGCCACGCCCCAGCCACTTATAGCCGGCCAGGGCGGCGGCTTCGGTTACGCGGGAGAATTCGATGGCTAATTCACGTTTCATGGCAAAACCTATTAGTGATAAATGGAAGAAAATATCGGCAAAGTCTATCACAGCCGGCCAGGGGCGGCGGGGCATGGCAAAAAAAACGCTGCCCGTAGGCAGCGTAAACAGGAGGAAACATCGGCGAATATTAGTCGTGTTCTTCCCACGCCTGCGCGCGCGCGACGGCTTTTTTCCAGCCTTCGTAGCGGAAGTTGCGCTCGGTGGTTTCGATGCTTGGGCGGAATTCGCGCTCAATAATCGCTTTGCTCTTCACTTCATCCAGATCGTTCCAGTAGCCCACCGCCAGGCCGGCCAGGTAGGCGGCGCCCAGCGCGGTGACTTCACGCACTTCCGGGCGCTCCACGCGGGTACCAAGGATGTCCGACTGGAACTGCATCAGGAAGTTGTTGGCGACGGCGCCGCCGTCTACGCGCAACGATTGCAAACGCGTATCGGCATCGGCCTGCATCGCATCCAGCACGTCGCGGGTTTGGTAGGCGATGGATTCCAGCGTGGCGCGGATAATATGGTTGCTGTTCACGCCGCGGGTCAGGCCAAAGATGGCGCCGCGGGCATACGGATCCCAATACGGTGCGCCCAGGCCGGTGAAGGCCGGCACCACGTAGACGCCGTTGCTGTCTTTAACCTTGGAGGCGAAGTATTCGGAGTCCTGCGAGTCGCTGATCAGTTTCAGCTCGTCACGCAGCCATTGAATGGATGCGCCGCCGATGAACACCGCGCCTTCCAGCGCGTAGTTCACTTCGCCGCGCGGGCCGCAGGCAATGGTGGTCAGCAGGCCGTGGCTGGAGCGCACCGCTTCTGTGCCGGTGTTCATCAGCAGGAAGCAGCCGGTGCCATAGGTGTTTTTTGCCATGCCTGGCTGAACGCACAGCTGGCCGTAGAGCGCCGCCTGCTGGTCGCCGGCGATACCGGCGATAGGGATACGCGTCCCGCCTTTCCCCCCGATGTTGGTTTGGCCATAGATTTCGGAGGACGGCCGAACCTTCGGCAGCATGGCGCGTGGAATATCCAGCACTTCCAGCATGCGCTCATCCCAGTCCAGCTCATGGATGTTGAACAGCATGGTGCGCGAAGCATTGGTATAGTCCGTGACGTGTACCCGGCCCTGGGTCATTTTCCACACCAGCCAGGTATCAACGGTGCCGAACAGCAGCTCACCCCGTTTGGCGCGTTCACGGGCGCCTTCAACCTGATCGAGGATCCATTTCACTTTAGTGCCGGAGAAGTACGGGTCCACCACCAAGCCGGTGGTGTGCTGGATATACTCTTCCAGGCCGTCGCGTTTGAGCTTTTCGCAGATTTCAGCGGTGCGGCGGCACTGCCAGACAATGGCGTTGTAGATGGGTTTGCCGGTGTCTTTTTCCCAGACGATGGTGGTTTCGCGCTGGTTGGTGATGCCAATACCGGCGATTTGATCGGAACGGATGTCGGCTTTCGCCAGCACTTCAACCAGCGTGGAGCTTTGCGTGGCCCAGATTTCCATCGGATCGTGCTCAACCCAGCCGGCCTTGGGGTAAATCTGCGCGAATTCACGCTGGGATACCGCGACGATATTGGCGTCATGATCGAGCACGACGGCGCGTGAGCTGGTGGTCCCTTGGTCGAGCGCGACGATGTATTTTTTTTCTGCTGTCATGATTTTATCCTGCTGTTGTTAACTCTTTAGGCCGGGGGATTACGCTTTGCGCTGCTGTGCCTTGGTGGCGGCGGTTTCTTCGCTCTCCACGCAGGTATCACAAGGCAAATGACGGCCGATCAGTGCACGGTAACCAAAGGCACCCAGGCTGGCGCCGACGAGCGGGCCGAAGATAGGTACCAGGAAGTAAGGAATATCACGCGCACCGGTGAATGCCACTTCCCCCCAGCCCGCCAGATAGGCGAACATTTTCGGGCCGAAGTCACGCGCCGGGTTGAGCGCAAAACCGGTCAATGGTCCCATGGAGGCACCGATAACGGCAATCAGAATACCGATCAATAATGGCGCCAACGGGCCACGAGGGATGCCGTTGCCGTCATCCGTCAGCGCCAGGATCAGGCACATCAGAATGGCGGTGATCACGGTTTCTACCAGGAATGCCTGAATGACCGAGATATGGGCGTTCGGGTAGGTTGAGAAGATGCCGGCCAGATCGAGGCTTTCTACGCTGCCGCGCACCATGTTATGGCTGGCTTCAAAATCATAGAACAGATTGTAGTAAAGCCCATAAACCAGCGCTGCGGAGCAGAAGGCACCGGCAATCTGCGCGATGATGTAGGGGAGAACCTTACGGCGATCAAAACAGGCGAACAACCACAGGGCGATGGTGACCGCCGGGTTGAGGTGGGCGCCGGAAATGGCCGCGGTCAGGTAGATGGCCATGGCAACGCCAAGGCCCCAGATGATACTGATTTCCCATTGGCCGAAGCTGGCGCCGGCCAGCTTCAGTGCAGCAACACAGCCAACGCCAAAGAAAATCAACAAGCCAGTACCGAGGAATTCTGCGATACATTGGCCTTTTAGGGTCGGACTAGTCGTTTGGCTCATAATGTTATTGTCCTGCAGACGGTGATTATTAGGGTATAGGCTGAAAGGGGGATGAGGCCTTCGCCTATGGGGTACAGTTTTTTTTATATCGTCCTGTGATGCATTGCGAATCTAATGTGAATTTATCGTTAACGAACATAAACGAGAAATAGCGAAATCAAAATGTGTGTGCCATGTCATAAAATTGAGCGAATTCGCGTTGTTCAGGGTTCTTTTTGCGCAGGAAAAGTGTGATCTGACCAGTGGTTCGGTATCTATTTGTTAACAATCTCCGGCGGCTCGCGGCGCGGTTTTCAGTTTTTACTGATAGCGGCAGCGGGAAAATTGCAACAGACTGCGCGTTGGGCCGGTATGTTGCTAGACAGTAGGTGTTGCGCTACTTACAATCGTTTCATCGTGAAGAAGCGTTTTATCAAGACAGGCGCGTTTTAATAACGGTGCGTGTTACCGGGCGCGATGCATGTTCGCAGTAGCTGCAGCCGATGTTGTGGCCGCTACTTATAGATGTACGCCTTGCTATCATAAGGGGACTGAAGAATGTCATTTGAAGTATTTGAAAAACTGGAAGCAAAAGTTCAGCAGGCGATTGATACCATCACTCTGTTACAGATGGAAATTGAAGAGCTGAAAGAGAAAAACAATAACCTGTCTCAGGAAGTGCAGAATGCTTCTGGTAACCAGGAAGCGCTGGTGCGTGAAAACCAGCAGTTGAAAGAAGAGCAGCACGTTTGGCAAGAACGCCTGCGGGCGCTGCTGGGCAAAATGGAAGAGGTCTAACGCCTTTCGCTTTTGCCGCACGCAAACAAAAAGGGCGCCTGATGGCGCCCTTTTGTGAATCGGGGATTATTCGAGATCGAGCGGGTCTTCGGAAAGAATAATGCCGGTGTTGTCGGCATACAGATGATCGCCGGAAAAGAAGGTCACGCCGCCAAAGTTAACGCGGATATCGCTTTCGCCAATGCCTTCGCTCGGGGCGCCGGCCGGCGTCGCCGCCATTGCCTGGATGCCAATGTCGAGCTCTTCCAGATCGTCCACCTGGCGCACCGCACCATACACCACGATGCCTTCCCATTCATTCTGCACCGCCAGGCGCGCCAGTTCTGCGTTAATCAGCGCACGGCGCACCGAGCCGCCGCCGTCGACCAGCAGCACGCGGCCAAGGCCGTTCTCTTCGAGCAGATCGAAAAGCAGGCCGTTATCCTCAAAGCATTTCACCGTGGTGATCTGACCGCCAAATGAAGTACGCCCGCCAAAATTGGAGAATAGAGGTTCAACGACGTTCACCTCTTCATGATAGATGTCGCAAAGTTCGGAAGTATCGTATTTCATAGGATTTTACGTCTGTTTGCCGCTGGAATAACCAGTATATCCCTTTAATCGCCCCGTTGGCAAAATCATCAGCGCCCATCTGCATTGGACGCTGATTTCAGCCTATCGCCTGGCCTAGCTTAGCATCACGCCGATGGCGAACAGCACATTGGCCAGCAGCGCCGCCTTGACCATATCTTCCAGCATTGGGCGCATGGCCGCCGCCGTTTTGTTCCGCAACACCCGCACGCCATGGCGCAACAGCAGCGGGATGGCGAGCACGAACAGCCAGCCCCAGGCGCTGTGCAGGTTAAGCAGGGTAAACAGCGCAAAGCACACCACGGCCATGCTCAGCAGCAGCGCATGGTAGTAACGGGCGTTGATCGGCCCCAGGCGCACGGCAAGGGTGTTTTTGCCGTTTTCGCGATCGCTGTCGATATCGCGCAGGTTGTTGATGTTCAGCACCGCCGTCGCCAGCAGGCCGCAGGCGGTGGCCGGCAGCATGACAACGCTGTCGAAACTGTGGGTTTGCAGGTAGTAAGTACCGGCCACGCTCAGCCAGCCGAAGAACACCAGCACGGAAATATCACCCAGCCCCAGGTAGCCGTAAGGCTTGTTGCCCACGGTGTAGGTAATGGCGGCAATGATGGCTAACGCGCCCAACACCAGGAAACCGATAACGTCGCTGGGCTGTTCGCAGGCCAGCGCAATCAGAGAACAGCCGGAGATCGCAATCAGCACCACCGTCAGCACCAGCGCGCGCTTCATCTGTGCTTGCGTGATTAACCCTTTTTGCATGCCGCGCAACGGCCCGATGCGGTCTTCTTTATCGCTGCCTTTGACGGCGTCGCCATAGTCGTTCGCCAGGTTAGAGAGGATTTGCAACAGGCCGGCGGTTAGCAGGGCCAATAGCGCCACGCCGGGTTTCAGGCTGTCTTGCCATGCGGCGATGGCGGAACCGACCACGATAGAGGCAAAGGCCAGCGGCAGGGTACGCGGTCGTAAACTTTCCAGCCAGGCTTTGACCGGCGTGGTGGTGGTTGATGAGCTCATTTTTCGCTTCGGCAAGTAAGTGGCTATATCCGCTGGAAATAATTGTGGGAGGCAATGCCTCCCACACAGATAACTGCCAGGACAATGATAGCGCGATTATAAGATAAAACGACTCAGATCTTCATCCGCTACCAGCGCATCCAGATGATTACCGACGTAATCGGCGTTAATGGTGATGGATTCGCCGTTACTTTCACTGGCGCTGAAGGAAATATCTTCCATCAAACGTTCCAGCACGGTGTGCAGACGGCGCGCACCGATGTTTTCCGTGCGTTCGTTAACCTGCCATGCGGCTTCGGCGATGCGGCGGATACCGTCGGCGGTGAAGTCGATGGTAACGCCTTCGGTCGCCATCAATGCCTTGTACTGTTCGGTCAGCGAGGCATTCGGCTCAGTCAGGATGCGTTCAAAGTCTTCGGTGCTCAGCGCCTGCAGCTCAACGCGGATCGGCAGGCGGCCCTGCAGTTCCGGGATCAGATCGGATGGGCTGGCCACCTGGAAAGCGCCGGAGGCGATGAACAGGATATGGTCGGTTTTCACCATGCCGTGCTTGGTGGACACGGTACTGCCTTCCACCAGCGGCAGCAGATCGCGCTGCACGCCTTCACGAGACACATCCGGGCCGGAAGCGTTGCCGCGTTTACAGATTTTATCGATCTCATCGATAAACACGATGCCATGCTGTTCAACGGCTTCAATCGCCAGCTCTTTCAGCTCTTCCGGGTTCACCAGCTTGGCGGCTTCTTCTTCCACCAGCAGCGTGAAGGCTTCCTTGATTTTCAGTTTGCGCGGCTTCTGTTTTTGCCCGCCCAGGTTTTGGAACATCGACTGCAGCTGGCTGGTCATTTCTTCCATGCCCGGCGGCGCCATGATCTCTACGCCCATCGGCGCGGCGGTGAGATTGATTTCAATCTCTTTATCGTCCAGTTGGCCTTCACGCAGTTTCTTGCGGAAAGACTGGCGAGCGGCGGAAGGTTCCTGTTCTTCAGCCTGGCCCCAGTTGTTTTTCGCCGGCGGGATCAGCACATCGAGGATCCGCTCTTCCGCCATTTCTTCCGCGCGGGTGCGGTTTTTCTCGATTGACTGCAGGCGAATCATTTTCACCGCGGCGTCGGTCAGATCGCGGATGATAGAGTCGACTTCTTTACCGACATAGCCCACTTCGGTGAACTTGGTGGCTTCGACCTTGATGAACGGCGCATTGGCCAGTTTTGCCAGACGACGGGCGATTTCGGTTTTACCGACGCCGGTCGGGCCGATCATCAGAATGTTTTTCGGTGTGACTTCATGGCGCAGCTCATCGTTGAGCTGCATGCGGCGCCAGCGGTTACGCAGTGCGATAGCAACGGCACGCTTGGCCTGGCTTTGGCCGATAATGTAGCTGTCCAGCTCGCTGACGATCTCGCGCGGGGTCATTTCAGACATAGTATTCGGTCCTTACGCTTTGGAAGGCAATTCTTCAATAGTGTGGAAATGGTTGGTGTAAATACAGATGTCGCCGGCGATGCCGAGGGATTTCTCGACGATGTCGCGGGCGCTCAGCTCGGTATTTTCCAACAGCGCGCGGGCAGCTGCCTGGGCATAAGGGCCGCCGGAGCCGATCGCGATTAAATCATTTTCAGGTTGAACGACGTCACCGTTGCCGGTGATGATCAGTGACGCATTTTCATCGGCCACGGCCAGCAGCGCTTCCAGCTTACGCAGCATGCGATCGGTGCGCCAGTCTTTCGCCAGCTCAACGGCGGCCTTAACCAGGTGGCCCTGATGCATTTCCAGCTTGCGTTCGAACAGTTCGAACAGCGTGAAGGCGTCAGCAGTACCCCCGGCGAAACCAGCGATGACTTTGTCGTTGTAAAGGCGGCGCACTTTTTTCACGTTGCCTTTCATCACGGTGTTACCCAAAGTGGCCTGGCCATCACCACCGATAACTACCTGGCCGTTACGGCGTACGCTTACAATTGTTGTCACGAGCAGACCCTCGTATAAAACGGAAAGAAGTCCCCGTAGCGGCTGCTTGCGCAACCGTTACGAGGCATATTGAGAATATAGATGGGGGGGGATTGAGACTTTTCAACCCCCAACGGCGAGGGGAATGCAACTTGACATGCCGATGCCCTTCAGGCGCGCCAGCGTTTTGTCTGCCGTGGCGCGGCTGCTGTAGGGGCCGAGAACTACGCGGTTCCAGCCGCCGCCGGCGGTGATACGGCTTTCAAGGCCTTCAAACGCCAGCTGCGCGCGCACAGATTCAGCCTGATCGGCGGCGCGGAATGAGCCGCACTGCACCATCCAGCGTTGTTTCTGCTCGGGTTTCTCTGGTTTCTCTTGCTTCGCCGTTTCCTGCTTCGCTTCCGGCTTGGGTTGCGGTTGCGGTTGCGGTTTTGGCGCAGGCGCAAGTTTAGCGGGTTGCACCGGTGCCGCAGGCGCCGCCGTGGTGTTACTGTTAAACGGATTACGCTGTGTATTCACCTGGGGCTGCGATTGCTGTTGAACCTGCTGTTGCCGCTGTAACTGCTGTTGTTGCTGTTGAAGCTGCTGCTGGCGGCTGTGCTGCTGCGCCTGGCCCGGATCGTTATACGGCACTTCATTAAGCTGTGTTGGGCGCTGTTGCAGATCGGCCTGCATTTGTTCCAGCAGTTGGCGCTGTTCCGGCGTGAGCTGGGTCTGCGAATTGACTTCCCCACCGGCGGAAGGTTCTGTTGGGGTTTGTACGCCAATCTGGCGGTTTTCCAGCTCTTTGATATAGCGCCAGCGTTCTTCCGGCTTCGGCGGCAGATTGCTGCCTGGGCGTGTGCTGTGCGCAGGCAACAGCGGCGCTTCATCCGGCTTATTGTGCGTAATAAAATAGAGGCCACCGATAAAGATCACCAGCAGGGCAACGGCAAGCGCCACCACGGTTTTGGATACCTTCGGAGAACTGCGTTTTTTACGGCTGGGGGTTTTGCGCCGCGCTCCTGAGCGCCCGCGGCTTACATAGTCTCTCTGTGCCACTATTTCCGCTATATCCTGATGGGTTAAGAGCCTATCCTCTAGGCTATTTTATTTGCCATTTTGAAGCCGGCCGGGCACAAGCCCACTGCTGAGGTGTTTCCACACCGGCCGTCTTCACACTGTATATAACCAATAACGGTGCCCATTGCATCAGCGCCGGGCTCGTTATGTTACTGAACTCTAAAATATTTGACTAGCGTTTAGGCGCAGCCGTACTACCCCTGATAACCAATTCACTTTCTAATAGCCGCGATTCGCTGGATACCGCCTGGCCGTGCAGCTGTTCCAACAGTAGCAGCATCGCCTGCTGGCCAATCTGGTAGCGCGGCTGCGCTACGGTGGTTAATGGCGGATCGCAATACTGTGCCAGCTTGATATCGTCGAACCCGACGATGGACAGATCCTGCGGCACGCGCAGCCCCAGTTTTTTCGCCTGCGACAGCACGCCAATCGCCATGACATCGCTGTGGCAGAAAATCGCCGTTGGCGGCTTCGGCAGCGCCATCAGCGCCGCCAGCGCCTGGGCGCCGGCCTCATAGGTGAAATCACCCCGGCTAATATAGCTGCTTTCGACGGTAATGCCATTACGCCGTAGCGCCTGGACGTAACCCTGCAGCCGGTAATGGCTGAGCGGCATATGCTCCGGCCCCGCCACACAGGCAATCTGCCGGTGGCCAAGTTGGTGCAGGTAATGCACGGCTTCGAATGCGGCGGTCAGGTTGTCAATGTGCACCGTCGGCAGTTCAAGTTCCGGGGCAAACTCGTTAGCCATGACCATCGGCGGCAGATTACGCTGCTCTTCCTTACTGGCGTCAAAGGGCAGATTGGAGCCGAGCAGCAGCATACCATCAATCTGCTTAGTAATGATCAGGTTAACAAACGTACGCTCCTGCTGATTTTGCTGGGCGCAGTCGCCGATCAGCACCAGATAGCCCTGTTGCGCAGCGGTTTGCTCGATCCCGGTGATCACATCTGCGAAGAAGGGATCGCAGATATCTGGGACGATCACCAGGATGGTGCGGGATTCGTTGCGTTTTATATTGCGCGACAGGGCATGCGGGGAATAGCCCACGGCCAATACGGCCTGTTCCACTTTCTGGCGCGTTGGCGTCGACACTTTTTCCGGATTCATCAGCGCACGCGACACGGTTGCCGTCGAAACGCCCGCCATTTCGGCTACGTCTTTCATGGTGGCCATCGGTAATTCTTTTTTGTGCTCCAACGCCTATCTCCTTGCGCCAGCCCCGTGCTAGCGCGATGACTTCAATGTACTCACCTCGCCTGGCGTATGGGCGCGCGTTTACACGCAGTGCCCACGATTGCGGTGATAAAACGCCTGCGCTGACATTCTAAACAGATTGCGCGTTGCTTTTGTTACCTAATTTTCAGAAAAAATGTGAGAACCGGAAGTTTTTTCGCGTTTACTCGCAATTATTAAGGGTAAACGCCAGCATTTGGCTGCCTGAATCGGACTTTTCCGGCTTAGCTGTCGATCGGGTCGACGTCCAGCGACCATTTCACTTTACGCGCCTGCGGCAGGGTGCCGACCAGCGGCAGCGTGCTTTTCATCAGGTGCTGCAGGACGCGCCGTGACGGATGCTGCAGCAACAGCTGCCAGCGGAAACGGCCGCCGCGTTTTGCCTGCAGCGCCGGCACCGGCCCCATCACCCACAGCGCTTCGTCTTTCAGCGGGCTGGCTTCCAGCAGATTGCGCAACTGCTGGAGGAACTGTGGCGCCTGCTGGTTATCATGATCGTCCGCGCGCACCAAAATATGGCTGGTGTACGGCGGCAGGAACACGCTATTGCGTTCCGCCAGCGCCTGGCTGGCAAAGGCGTCGTAGCCCTGTTGCAGCAGGATTTGCAACAAAGGGTGCTCTGGATGGTGGGTTTGCAGCAGCACCTCGCCCTGTTTGCCGGCGCGGCCCGCGCGGCCGGACACCTGGGTATACAGCTGGGCGAAGCGTTCCGCGGAGCGGAAGTCGGCGGAAAACAACGCGCCGTCGACGTCCAGCAGGGCAACCAGCGTGACATCGGGGAAGTGATGCCCCTTGGCCAGCATCTGGGTGCCGATCAAAATACGCGCGCCGCCGCGGTGAATCGCCGCCAGGTGCTGCTCCAGCGACCCTTTACGACTGGTGGTATCACGATCGATACGGGTAATCGGCATCTCCGGGAACAGCGGAGCCAACTCATTTTCCAGTTGTTCAGTGCCGATCCCTACGGACACCAGGTTGGTTGAGCCGCATTGGGGGCACTGGTGGGGTACCGGGCGCTGGCTGTCGCAGTGGTGGCAACGCAGCTGGCGCTGATTTTGGTGCAGGGTGTAGTAGCGATCGCAGCGCTGGCATTCGGCTATCCAGCCACATTCATGGCACAGCAGCGCCGGCGCGTAGCCGCGGCGGTTGAGGAACAGCATCACCTGGTTGCCGGCCTGCAGATGGTGGCGCATGCTTTTCAGCAGCGGTTGCGAAAGGCCGAAGGTTAACGGCAGCCCTTTAAGATCGATCAGGTGCTGCGCGGCGGCCTTGGCGTTGCCGGCCCGCAGGGTCAGCCTGAGCTGGCGATATTTGCCGAGCTGTACGTTATGCAGGGTTTCCAGCGCCGGCGTGGCCGAGCCCATCACCATCGGCACATTCTCTTCGTGGGCGCGAAACACCGCCAGATCGCGGGCGTGATAGCGCCAGCCTTCCTGTTGCTTGTAAGAACTGTCGTGCTCTTCGTCAATGATGATCACGCCAAGGCGGGCAAACGGCGTGAACAGCGCTGAGCGGGTGCCGATCACGATTGCCGCTTCGCCGCTGCGGGCGCGCAGCCACACCGCCAGCCGTTCGCTGTCATTAAGGCCGGAGTGCAGAACTTCTACCGGGGCGTTAAAGCGTTCGCGAAAGCGGGCGATGGTTTGCGGCGTCAGGCCGATTTCCGGCACCAGCACCAGCGCCTGTTTGCCCTTTGCCAGGATGTTTTCCAGCACGCTGAGATACACTTCCGTTTTGCCGGAGCCGGTGACGCCTGCCAGCAGCCAGGCGCTGAACCGATCGTCTTCGCTGCGGATGGCGCCCACTGCGGTGGCCTGCTCGGTGTTGAGCCGCAGCCGGTCGCCCAGCACGGCGAAGCCGGGCCGCCAGTCTTCCGCCGCTACCGTTTCGGCGCGCAGATCGGCCAGGCCTTTGGCTCGCAGTGCCTGGAGCGCGGGCTCGGTCAGATTCAACTCATTGACCTGATGGCGATATATCGGCCGCTGCAGCAGGGCAGCCATTGCCTGCTGCTGCTTGGGCGCGCGTTTGAGGCTGGCGATCGGTGTGGCCCGCCCCTGTTCGGTGGCGAACCATTGCCACAGCGGCGCGGCCTGCGCCGGTTTGCCCTGGCGCAGCAGAATGGGCAGGGCATGGAACAACACTTCGCCGAGGGGGTGATGGTAGTAGTCGCTGGCCCAGCGTAGAATACGCCACAGGTGGTCAGAAAATAGCGAAGCGTGATCGAGCGTGCTGTCGATAGGTTTCAGTTTTTCCAGCGGCAGTTCGCTGGTTTCACTGTAACCGGTGACGATGCCAATGGCGCGTTGTTTGCCCCACGGAACGCAAACGCGCGCGCCAACGACCGGCTGCAAACCTGGCGGCAGCAGATAATCGAAGGTGCGGGCGAGGGGTACCGGTAATGCAACGTGAACAACGGGCATGGGGTCATCCAGGATGAAAAAATTGTCGGTTAGTTTACACGGATGGCTGCTGAATGTACGGATCCGATTGCGCGCCACTTTTTATTCTGTATAATTTGCCGCCTTTGGTATTGACAGGTTGCGCTGCACGCTTGTGGGCCGCCTGGTATCAAAACCTTTTTATCAACCACGTGTGGTGTCTGGCGAACAGGGCTGGATAGCGACACGGCCTTAACTGAGGTTCCCCCATGAAACAAGGTATTCACCCAAAATACGAAGAAGTTACTGCTAACTGCTCTTGCGGTAACGTGATCAAAATCCGCTCTACCGTGGGCCACGATCTGAACCTNCGCTTCAACAAGCGTTTCAGCGTACCTGGCGCTAAGAAATAATCTTTCTTGCGATCGGATAAAAAGGCGCCGTCGGCGCCTTTTTTCGTTCTGCCGCCGGCGTTTGCACCGCGGTAATCAATATTCCCAGGTATCGGGATCCACACCCAGCTCACGCATCAATACCTTTGCTGCTTCCGGTATTTCATCGCTGCGCTCTTTGCGCAGATCCTCATCGTTCGGTAGCGGCTGGCCGGTAAAGGCGTGCAGAAACGCTTCGCACAGCAATTCACTGTTGGTGGCATGCCGCAGATTATTGACCTGACGACGAGTACGCTCGTCGGTGAGGATCTTCAGGACCTTCAGCGGAATGGATACCGTGATTTTTTTTACTTGTTCACTTTTTTTACCGTGTTCAGCGTAAGGGCTGACATACTCGCCGTTCCACTCAGCCATGGGACACCTTAAAATTTGTCAGAAAAATTACCATATTCTAAAAACCGGCCAATTATGCCCGATCTTCACTGCGCTCACTAATGAATGTCAATTCAACGCCGCCAAAGTTACTGTACGCGAGTGATTGATAGACTCAAATTATGCGTATCGCGTTAACACTGTGCCGTCACAATAAATCGCTATACCCTTCATACTTCAAGCTGCAGGTGCGTTGGCTTAGTTACTCGGCCTATCCCTGGGCCACGCCCTGGCGGCGCCTTCCTGCAACCCGAATTATTTTAGGTATATAATGTTAGCGGGTATTGCGCCTGCGCTCAATCTATACGCAAAGAAGTTTAGATGTCCAGATGTATTGACGTCTATCGGCACTACGATTAATCTTTAGGCTTCACTCACTCGCACCCCAAGAGCCGGATAATCCATATGACGCGTAAACCAGCCACGATCGCCGTACGCAGCGGCCTGAATAATGACGAACAGTACGGCTGCGTTGTCCCGCCGATTCACCTTTCCAGTACCTATAACTTTACCGATTTCAATCAGCCGCGAACCCATGACTATTCACGCCGCGGCAACCCCACGCGCGACGTGGTACAGCGCGCGCTGGCGGAACTGGAAGGGGGCGCAGGGGCGGTAATGACCGGCAGCGGCATGTCGGCTATTCATCTGGTTACCACCGTATTGCTGCAACCGGGCGATCTGCTGGTGGCGCCGCACGACTGTTACGGCGGCAGCTACCGTCTGTTTGACAGCCTGAGCAAGCGCGGCGCCTATCGCGTGCTGTTTGTGGATCAGGGTGATGAAGCGGCGCTGGCGCAGGCGCTGGCGCAAAAACCCAAGCTGGTGCTGATCGAAAGCCCCAGCAACCCGCTGCTGCGGGTGGTGGATATCGCCGCCATCTGTAAAGCCACACATGCCGCCGGCGCGTTGGCGGTGGTGGATAACACCTTCCTCAGCCCGGCGCTGCAGCAGCCGATCGCGCTCGGTGCCGATCTGGTCGTGCATTCCTGTACCAAGTACCTGAATGGGCATTCAGACGTTGTTGCCGGCGCGGTGATCGCCAAAGACCCCGATTTGGCGGTAGACTTGGCCTGGTGGGCAAACAACATTGGCGTGACCGGTGGTGCGTTTGACAGTTATTTGTTGCTGCGTGGGATGCGCACGCTGGCGCCGCGCATCAAGGCGGCGCAGCAAAACGCCGAAGCGATTGTCAGTTATCTGCGCCAGCAGCCGCTGGTGAAAAAACTTTACCATCCTTCTCTGCCGGAAAACCCGGGCCATGAGATCGCACGCCGCCAGCAGCGCGGGTTTGGCGCGATGCTCAGTTTTGAGCTGGATGGCGATGAAGCGCTGTTGCGTCGTTTCCTTTCCGCGCTCGAGCTGTTTACGCTGGCGGAATCCCTGGGGGGTGTTGAAAGCCTGATTTCCCATGCGGCCACCATGACCCACGCCGGGATGTCGGCGCAAGCGCGCGCCGCGGCGGGGATTTCCGAAAGTTTGCTACGGGTTTCCGTAGGGATTGAAGACAGTGACGATCTGATTGCCGATCTGGAACACGCATTCCAGGCTGCGGCAGCGAGGTAAGCATGAATGCAATTGTGACGGCAGGGGCGGAAAGAGGGCGCCAACTGCATAAATTTGGTGGTAGTAGCCTGGCG
Organism: Gibbsiella dentisursi; assembly: GCF_039539505.1. NCBI lineage: Bacteria > Pseudomonadati > Pseudomonadota > Gammaproteobacteria > Enterobacterales > Yersiniaceae > Gibbsiella > Gibbsiella dentisursi. The sequence goes on along the minus strand of NZ_BAABDG010000012.1, from coordinate 23,395 downwards.
GATGCGACGTGCTATCAGCGGGTGGCGGGCATTATGGCCGAATACAGCCAGCCTGGCGATTTGATGGTGGTTTCGGCCGCCGGCAGCACCACTAACCAGTTGATCAGTTGGCTGAAGTTGAGCCAAAGCGATCGTCTTTCCGCCCACCAGGTGCAACAGGCGTTGCGCCGCTATCACAGTGAGTTGATTGGCAACTTGCTGCCGCCGGAAATGGCAGAACCCCTGATCGCCGCGTTTATTCACGATCTGGAACGCTTGGCCGTGGTGCTGGACGGGCGAATTGACGACGCGGCCTATGCAGAAGTGGTCGGGCATGGGGAAATCTGGTCGGCCCGGCTGATGGCGGCGTTGTTGAATAAGCTGGACATGCAGGCCGCCTGGCTGGATGCGCGTGATTTCCTGCGCGCAGAGCGCACCGCTCAGCCTCAGGTTGACGAAGCGCGCTCTTCTCCGCTGTTGCAACAACTGATGGCGCAGTATCCGGGCCAACGCCTGGTCGTCACTGGGTTTATCTCGCGTAACGATGCCGGCGAAACGGTGTTGCTGGGGCGCAACGGCAGCGACTATTCCGCGACCCAAATCGGAGCGCTGGCCGGGGTGTCGCGCGTGACCATCTGGAGCGATGTGGCCGGTGTTTACAGCGCCGATCCGCGCAAGGTGAAAGATGCCTGTCTGTTGCCTTTGCTGCGCCTGGATGAGGCCAACGAGCTTGCGCGCCTGGCGGCCCCGGTGCTGCATACGCGCACGCTGCAGCCGGTTTCCGGCAGCGATATCGATTTGCAACTGCGTTGCAGCTACCAGCCGGAACAAGGCTCCACGCGTATTGAACGCGTGTTGGCCTCCGGCACCGGCGCGAAAATCGTCACCAGTCATGACGATGTGTGCCTGATTGAACTGACCGTTGCCCCACAGCATGAGGTTAAACAGGTACAGCAGGAGCTCGATCGCGTGCTCAAGCGCACCCAGGTTAAACCGTTGGCGGTCGGGCTGCACCCGGATCGCCGCCTGATCCAGCTTTGCTACACCTCGGAAGTGGTGGGCAGCGCGCTGCGCATCCTGCAGGAAGCCGCCTTGCCGGGCGAGCTGCAACTGCACGAAGGCCTGGCGCTGGTGGCGCTGGTGGGTGCTGGCGTGTGCAACAACCCGCTGCACAGCCACCGTTTTTATCAGCAGTTGAAAGACCAGCCGGTGGAGTTTATCTGGCAGGCGGAAGACGGCATCAGCCTGGTGGCGGTGCTGCGCCAGGGGCCGACCGGGCTGTTGATTCAGGGGTTGCACCAAAGCCTGTTCCGCGCCGAAAAACGCATCGGCCTGGTGCTGTTCGGCAAGGGAAATATCGGTTCCCGTTGGCTGGAGCTGTTTGCGCGCGATCAGGAAAGCATTTCGGCCCGCAGCGGTTTTGAATTCATCCTGGCGGGCGTGGTGGATAGCCGGCGCAGCCTGTTGAACTATGATGGGCTGGATGCCAGCCGCGCGTTGGCATTTTTTGAAGAAGAAGCGCAGGACCTGGACGAGGAATCGCTGTTTCTGTGGATGCGCGCTCACCCGTACGATGATCTGGTGGTGCTGGATGTCACCGCCAGCGAAAACCTGGCGCAGCAGTATCTGGACTTCGCCAGCTACGGTTTCCATGTCATCAGCGCCAACAAACTGGCGGGAGCTTCCGGCAGCGACAACTATCGCCAAATTCGCGATGCGTTTGCCAAAACCGGGCGCCACTGGCTGTATAACGCCACCGTCGGCGCGGGCCTGCCGGTGAACCACGCCGTGCGCGATCTGCGTGATAGCGGCGACAGCATTCTGGCGATCAGCGGTATTTTCTCCGGCACGCTGTCTTGGTTGTTCCTGCAGTTTGACGGCACCGTGCCGTTCACCGAGCTGGTGGATCAGGCATGGCAGCAAGGGCTGACCGAGCCGGATCCGCGGGTCGATCTTTCCGGCCAGGATGTGATGCGCAAGCTGGTGATCCTGGCGCGCGAAGCGGGTTACGACATCGAGCCGAGCCAGGTACGGGTTGAATCGCTGGTGCCCGCCAGCGTTGAACAGGGCTCCATCGATCAGTTCTTTGAGGACGGGGAAGAGCTGAACCAACAAATGCTGCAGCGTTTTGAAGCGGCCAGCGAGATGGGGCTGGTATTGCGCCACGTCGCGCGTTTCGATGCCCACGGCAAGGCGCGTGTCGGCGTGGAGGCTGTGCGCCCGGATCATCCGCTGGCGGCACTGCTGCCCTGTGACAACGTGTTTGCCATCGAAAGCCGCTGGTACCGTGATAACCCGCTGGTTATCCGCGGCCCGGGGGCCGGGCGTGACGTTACCGCTGGCGCCATTCAGTCGGACCTTAACCGTTTGGCCCAGTTGCTGTAATGCCTCTCAGGGCGCCCTCTGCGGCGCCCTGCTGCATCCCGCCGTTCTCTTCCTGCCGGGCATCATGAAATTTTCTCGCGTGGTTCGTGAGGATAAATCATCGCCGATTCCCGGGTTTCCTGTTGACTGCCTGAGCAATATCCGGCATTTTCTATCTAGACGTCTAAACGTATAGACGCTTATCAAAAACAGCGATCGATAAGAGGCAGGGTATGAGTTTTTTTCACGCAAACCAGCGGGAAGCGCTGAATCAAAGTCTGGCGGAGCTGCACGGCCAGATTAACGTGTCGTTTGAGTTTTTCCCGCCGCGTACCAGTGAGATGGAAGACACCCTGTGGCAATCCATCGATCGCCTGAGCAGCCTGAAGCCGAAATTTCTGTCTGTGACCTACGGGGCGAACTCCGGCGAACGCGATCGCACCCACAGCGTGATTAAAGGGATTAAAGAGCGTACCGGGCTGGATGCGGCGCCGCACCTGACCTGCATCGATGCCAGCCCGGCGCAGCTGCGTGAGATCGCGACTGACTACTGGAACAGCGGTATTCGCCACATTGTGGCCCTGCGCGGGGATTTGCCGGCCGGCGGCGGCAAGCCGGACATGTATGCGGCCGATCTGGTGACGTTGTTAAGAGAAGTGGGCGACTTTGATATTTCCGTGGCGGCTTATCCGGAAGTGCATCCGGAAGCGAAAAGCGCCCAGGCGGATTTAATCAACCTGAAGCGCAAGATCGACGCCGGCGCCAACCGCGCAATCACGCAGTTCTTCTTCGATGTGGAAAGCTACCTGCGTTTCCGCGACCGCTGCGTAGCCACCGGTATTGATGTTGAAATCGTGCCCGGTATTTTGCCCGTGTCCAACTTCAAGCAGTTGCAACGTTTCGCCACCATGACCAACGTGCGCGTGCCAAGCTGGATGACCAACATGTTTGAAGGGCTGGATAACGATCCGGAAACGCGCAAAATGGTCGGCGCCAATATCGCCATGGACATGGTGAGGATCCTGAGCCGCGAAGGGGTAAAAGACTTCCACTTCTATACGCTGAACCGTGCCGAGATGAGCTACGCCATTTGCCATACCCTGGGCGTGCGCCCGGTGGTTGCGGCCTGAGTTTATCCCAGCAATTTCCCCGCAGCGCTGTGCCATTGGCACGGCGCTTTTTGGTTTCTGGGCGTAGCCCGATTAAATACGGCTGGGTGAGGTGCCAAACAGTTGCCTGAAGGCGTAAATAAATGCCGAAGGCGTGGCGTAGCCAATCGCCAGGGCGACCTCGGTGACGGACAACCCCGATCGCAACAACGCCAGCGTGCCCAGCAGGCGCATACGCTGCCGCCACGTGTGGTAGGGCAGGCCGGTAGCACGCAGGAAATGGCGAGAGAAGGTGCGCGGTGACATGTGCGCAGCACTGGCGGATTGCGCCAGCGTGTGCGGCAACTGCGGCGCTTTCTGGATCGCCAGGCAAACCTCCAAAAGCCTGGGGGCGGTTGGGAAGGGCAGGTTGAATGGGGCATCGGGCAGCGCCTGCAGTGAATCAAGCAATACGCCTACCTTGCGGCCCTCCGCGCCTTGTTGGTCATAGCAGACCGGAAGCTGCGTACACGCATGGTGGATGAAGGCTCGAACGAAATCATCCACCTTCACCACCCGCAGGCGGCGATCGGCCATGGCGATCGCCGTCTGTTCGATATACAGGCTTTCCAGCTCCACATCTTCTCCCACCCAGAGACTATGCTCACACCCCGGCGGTAGCCACATGCCGTAATCCGGGGGGAGAGTCAGCGCGGTTTCCCCGGCTTGCACCTGCATTAATCCCTTGCGGGCGAATAAGAACTGCCACCAGCGGTGCCGATGGCTTTCGATATGCGTTCCGGCCCCAATGTGGTAGGCGCGCAGATAAACGGGGCGCGGCAATGTCTTCAACGGCGAGGTGGAAGCAAGGCGCCACTCCCGGCGGTTGGATCGTGACGGCGTAGTGGAAGCAGGCATTTGGCAGTTATTCGATGTCATTGGGCGATTTGTCGAAAGATTACACCCGATAAGCGCGCTAGCCTATTGCCATTTGGAACAGGGGAAAGTGGGCATGGCGAAATATTCAACCTTATTGCCGTGGCTGATGGTTTTCGGCGCGGGCCTGTGTTTGCGCACCGGCATTTCATCGCTGGCGCCGGTGCTGGGCGCCATTCAGGAGCAACTCTTGATTGCCGGCGGCGCGCTTGGGTTGCTGACGGCGGTGCCGGTGATTTGCATGGGGCTGCTCTCCCCGTTGGGCTATATCGCCTATCGTCGGTTCGGCTTGAAGCGCGCGATGCTGCTGGCCTTTGGCATCCTCATTCTGGGGCTTGCCCTGCGTCTGGCGGCGCAGAGTTATGGTGTGCTGCTGTTGACGGCGGCTCTGGTCGGCATCGGCGATGCCATCATCCGGCCGTTGCTTAGTGGTTTTATCAAGGAAACGTTTCATGATGATAAATCCCCGGCGGCGATGGGGCTGTACGCCACCAGTATGGGGGTGGGATCGGCCATTGCCGCCTATGCAACGCCGTTGCTGGCCAACATGGCAGGGGGGTGGCAGGCCGGGCTGGCTTTCTGGGCGCTCCCCGCCGTTGCCGCCGCCGGCCTGTGGGCGGTTTGGCCTGCTGCGCGTGGGGCGGTAGCATTGCCCGCCGCTGCCACGCACCGGCCGAAGCGAAGGGTGGTAGTGTGGCTGGCCGTATTTTTCGGCCTGCAGGCTGGGATTAACTATACGGTGGTGGCATGGTTGCCCAGCCTGTATATGGCCTCTGGCTTTACTCCGCATGCCAGTAGCGTGCTGATTGCGTTGTTTCTGGTGTTGCAAACGGCAACCAGCCTGTTCTTCCCCCTGCTCCTGCGTGGGGCGCGGGTGGGCGTTGTGGGCGCAATGGGGATATTCACCGCGCTGGTTATCGCCGGCACGTTGATGCTGTGGTGGTTGCCGCAAACGGTGTGGGGCGCGGCGGTGCTGCTTGGGCTGGGCACCGGCGGTCTGTTCCCGCTCGCGCTGCTGCTGCCGCTGGCGTTTTCCGCATCAAAACATGAGGCCACGCGCCTGAGCGGCCTGACGCAGTCCGCGGGTTATCTGTTCGGCGGCATGATGCCATGGATTGCCGGCGCCGCCGCCGATGGCTTTGGCGTGGTATCGGGCGTGGCGGTATTGGCGTTGCTGATGGGGCTGGGGTTGATCGCCGTTGTGGCGCTGGTGCGTGCAAGCTATCGCGAAAATAAAACGGCCCTGCAAGCAGGACCGTAAAAGCAACGCAGCAACGGCTAGCCGGTGTTGCGCATACCGGCGGCCACGCCGGCGATGGTGACCATCAGTGCCTGTTCCACGTTGGCGTCTGGATGCTCCTGCTGACGAGAACGGTGCAGCAGTTCGGCCTGCAACACGTTCAACGGGTCGGTATAGACGTTACGCAGTGCGATGGATTCGGCGATCCACGGCAGGTCTTCCATCAGGTGATCGTCATTGGTGATAGCCAGCACCACCTTGATGTCGCTTTCCAACTGTTCGCGCAGCTGTTTGCCCAGCGGCCACAGCGTTTTATCCACCAGGCGCTGATCGTAGTATTCCGCCAGCCACAGGTCGGCTTTGGCGAACACCATTTCCAGCATGGCGATGCGGGTTGAGAAGAACGGCCAGTCGCGGCACATGGTTTCCAACTGATCCTGCTTACCGGCTTTCACCGCTTCCTGCAGGCCGGCGCCGGCGCCCAGCCAGGCGGGCAGCATCAAACGGTTTTGCGTCCAGGCGAAGATCCACGGAATAGCACGCAGGCTTTCCACACCGCCGTTCGGGCGGCGTTTAGCCGGGCGTGAACCTAACGGCAGTTTGCCCAGCTCCAGCTCCGGCGTTGCCGCGCGGAAGTAAGGCACGAAATCGGGGTTTTCACGCACGTAGCCGCGGTACATGTTGCATGAGGTTTCTGACAGCTCGTCCATCAGTTGGCGCCACGCTTTCTTCGGTTCCGGCGGCGGCAGCAGGTTGGCTTCCAGAATTGCGCCGGTATACAGCGCCAGGCTGCTGATGGTGACTTCCGGCAGGCCGAATTTGAAGCGGATCATCTCGCCCTGTTCGGTAACGCGCAGGCCGCCTTTCAGGCTGCCCGGCGGCTGTGACAGCAGCGCGGCATGCGCCGGTGCGCCGCCGCGGCCGATAGAGCCGCCGCGCCCATGGAACAGCGTCAGCGCCACGCCGGCTTTTTCACAGGTTTTGATCAGCGCATCCTGTGCGCGATACTGCGCCCAGGAGGCGGCCATCACGCCGGCGTCTTTCGCCGAGTCGGAATAGCCAATCATCACCATCTGTTTACCCTGTATAACGCCACGGTACCAGTCGATGTTCAACAGTTGGGTCATGACGTCGTCGGCATTGTTCAAATCTTCCAGCGTTTCGAACAGCGGCGCGACCGGCAGGATGAACGGGCAGCCGGCTTCTTTCAGCAACAGGTGCACGGCCAGCACGTCGGAAGGCGTACGGGCCATGGAGATGACATAGGCGGCGATGGAGCCTTCCGGGGCTTCGGCGATCACGCGGCAGGTTTCCAGCACTTCGCGCGTCATTTCGCTCGGTTCCCACTTCAGCGGCACCAACGGGCGTTTGGAGTTCAGTTCGCGGATCAGGAAGGCCTGTTTATCGGCTTCAGACCAGCTTTCATAATCCCCCAGCCCCAGATAACGGGTGATTTCGGCGATGGCTTCGGTATGGCAGGTACTTTCCTGGCGCACATCAATGCGCACCAGCGGCACACCGAAGCAGCGCACGCGGCGCAATGTATCCAGCAACTGACCATTGGCAATGATGCTCATGCCGCAGGCCTGCAGCGATTGGTAGCAGGCGTACAGCGGTTCCCACAATTGCTCGTTGCGCTCCAGCAGGTTTTTCGGCGCCAGGATGTTGGTGCCTTTCAGGCGGCCTTCCAGGTAGGCCAGAGTATTGGTCAACTGGGCGCGCATCTGCTTCATGATCTCGCGATACGGTTCCTGCACTTCATCGCCGCCGGCCAGCTTGCGCAGTTCCGGCGTACATTCGGTCATCGATAGTTCAGACACCAGCACCTGGATATCGCGCAGGAACAGGTCGCAGGCTTTCCAGCGGCTCAGCAGCAGCGCGCGGCGGGTCACTTCGGCGGTGACGTTTGGGTTGCCGTCGCGATCGCCGCCCATCCACGAGGTGAAGCGCACCGGCACGGCTTCGACCGGCAGGCTGTAATTGATGGAGTTTTCCAACTGCTCGTTGAATTCGCGCAAAAAGGCGGGCACGCCTTCCCACAGGCTGTTTTCCACCACCGCAAACCCCCACTTCGCCTCATCGATCGGCGTTGGGCGGTTTTTGCGGATTTCATCGGTGTGCCAGGCCTGGGCCACCAGCTGGCGCAGGCGGCGCATGATTTTATTGCGTTCGTAGTCAGCCAGATCGTTGTGATCGAGCTGGCTGAGGCAGGTGTTGACCTCAACCAGTTTATGAATCAGGGTGCGGCGGGTGATTTCCGTTGGGTGCGCGGTCAGAACCAGTTCGATGGAAAGCTGATCCACGGCATTTTGCAGCTCTTTATTGCTGAGCTTTTTATCTTTTAAGCGGGTGAACAGTTTAGCCAGTTCTTCCGGGTTGCTGGCGGCTTCACCGTGCGGCGAAATGCTGTGGTACTGCTCGGCGACGTTGGTCAGATTGAGGAACTGGCTAAAGGCGCGCGCCACAGGCAGCAGTTCATCGTTGGACAGGTTCTGCAGCGTATTGAGCAGCTCCTGGCGGTGTGCTTCATGGCCTGCACGTGAAGATTTGGAAAGCTTACGGATAGTTTCAACGCGATCGAGAATATGCTCACCCAGCGCTTCCTTAATGGTGTCGCCGAGCAGTTTGCCGAGCATACTCACATTACCCCGCATTGCCGAATATTGTTCGTTCATATAACCCCTGATCCAGTTTTCTGTATACCCTTTATCCTTCAAGTTGTAGCGGTGGTGGCGTTATGCCGGAGCCCTGGTGACTTGCAGAACTAAGCGCCCGGGCAACACGTTTGCTGCCTGGCTGCAACTTGGAGGTTATTGGATAAATGACTTTTCATTTTGTTTGTAAGTTAATTTCACGTGCCAGGCGAAGATCGCCCGTTTTATCTGGTCACGCTCCTGTCCAACTACCAATTGACACTATTTTTAGCAAAAAAACATCAAATTCTGCGTATTTTCTGAAATTTAATTACGGCACGCGGGTTATCAGTATGGCTTATCACCGCCAGCCGGCGTGCCTCATCTCAAGGGATAATAAACGATTACCCCTATCTTTCATCATGATTTATTGGTGGCAAAAATGATCGATCAACTGCCCCAGCAGCTTGCGCGTCGGTTCGATAAAGGCGGTATCGATGTATTCATCCGGCTGGTGCGCCTGGTTGATCGACCCCGGGCCCAACACCAGGGTTGGACAAACGCGCTGTACGAAAGGCGCTTCGGTGCAATAGTTGACCACCTCGGTGCGCGAACCCAGCAATTTTTCAATTACGGCGACCATTTTGTGATCCGTCGGGCATTCATAGCCGGGGATTGGCGCATGCAGTTCGTCAATGGTCAGGCGGCCGGGCCAGCGTTCGCTGACCGGCGCCAGTGCGGCGTGCAGCAACTCATTGATATTATCTAACGTCATGCCCGGCAGCGGGCGGATATCCATATGCATTTCGCAGCAGGCGCAGATGCGGTTGGCCGCATCGCCGCCGTGGATATAGCCAAAGTTCATGGTGGGGTAAGTCACCGCGAACGACGGGCTGTTGTAGCGTTCCTGCAGCGTTTTGCGCAGATCGATCAGGTGGCCGATGGCTTCATGCATCAAATCAATGGCATTTACGCCGCGCGCCGGATCGCTGGAATGGCCGGACTGGCCGACGATGCGAATCGCGTTGGAGATATGGCCTTTGTGCGCCCGCACCGGCTGCAGAGAAGTCGGCTCACCGATAATGGCGAAGTCCGGACGAATTTGGGTGGAGGCGGCAAAATAGCGTGCGCCGGCCATGGAGGTTTCTTCATCCGCCGTCGCCAAAATATACAGCGGTTTATTCAGTTTGGTCACATCAATATCGCGCAACGCATCTAGAATAAAAGCAAAAAAGCCTTTCATGTCGGCGGTGCCCAGGCCGTACAGCTTGTTGTCGTGTTCTGTCAGGGTGAAGGGATCGCGCGTCCAGCGGCCATCGTCATAAGGAACCGTGTCGGAGTGCCCGGTCAGCAACAGGCCACCGCTACCTTCGCCGATGCTTGCCAACAGGTTGAATTTGTTACGGGAACCGGGAACCGGCTCAACGTCAACGCGGAAGCCTAAATCGCTGAACCAACCGGCGAGCAAGTTGATTAATGCTTCATTACTTTGATCGAGGGCGCTATCGGTGGCGCTGATCGACGGTGTGGCGATCAACGCCCGGTACAGCTCAATAAATGGAGGTAATTTCATCTTCACTGTTGACAGCCTTTAGTTAGGATAGTATCAATATTCATGCATTTATTTTGAATAAAAATACAGTAAGCTGGAGCGGAAGGGAACCCGATACCCGGATGTTTATAAATCCATCAACGCTCCATCTCGTGGGTGAACGGCGCAACAACGCGGCCAAGCCCTGTTACCGAGGTCTACACGACCACACTGAAAGTTTAGAAGGTGAAAGGCCACATGTTGAATACGCTGATCGTTGGTGCCAGCGGTTATGCCGGAGCTGAGCTCACGGCTTACCTGAATCGCCACCCACACATGAACATAACCGCTTTAGCGGTTTCAGCGCAAAGTGCAGATGCAGGAAAGTTGCTTTCCGATTTGCATCCCCAGTTGAAAGGCATCGTCGATCTGCCGCTGCAACCCCTGGTTGACGTCGCGCAAGCGGCCCAGGGTATCGACGTTGTATTCCTTGCCACCGCTCATGAAGTCAGCCACGACATTGCCCCAGAATTTCTGGCGGCGGGTTGCGTGGTCTTCGATCTGTCCGGCGCGTTCCGCGTGCAGGACGCTGATTTTTACAGCCAGTATTACGGTTTCAAACACCAGCATGCAGACTGGCTGGCGCAGGCGGTATACGGCCTGGCGGAATGGCAAGATGAAAAAATCAAACAGGCGCAGCTGATCGCCGTGCCGGGCTGTTACCCCACCGCCGCGCAGCTGGCGTTGAAGCCGCTGATTGACGGTCAACTGCTGAATCTGGATCAGTGGCCGGTGATTAACGCCACCAGCGGCGTCAGCGGCGCAGGGCGCAAGGCCAGCCTGACCACCAGCCTTTGCGAAGTGAGCCTGCAGCCCTACGGTATCTTCACCCACCGGCACCAGCCGGAAATCGCTGCGCACCTGGGCGTGCCGGTCATCTTTACCCCGCACCTGGGTAACTTCCCGCGGGGGATTCTTGAAACCATCACCTGCCGCCTGCAGGCCGGCGTGACCGCCCAAGACGTGGCGGCGGCTTATCACGCCGCCTACGACGACAAACCTCTGGTGCGGTTGTACGATAAAGGCGTGCCGGCGTTGAAAGCGGTAGTGGGGCTGCCGTTCTGCGACATCGGCTTTGCCGTGCAGGGCGAGCACCTGATCGCCGTCGCGGTGGAAGACAACCTGTTGAAAGGCGCGGCAGCCCAGGCGGTGCAATGCCTGAATATCCGTTTTGGGTTCCCTGAAACCCTGTCACTGCTTTAATGTAAAACTGCGTGGGATGTGAACCGTGATGAACCCGTTAATTATCAAATTAGGTGGCGTGTTATTAGACAGCGAAGAAGCGCTCGCGCGTTTATTTACCGCGCTGGATGTTTACCGCCAGCAGCATCAGCGCCCGCTGGTGATCGTCCATGGCGGTGGCTGCGTGGTGGATGAGCTGATGAAGCAGCTTTCTTTGCCGGTTGTGAAGAAAAACGGCCTGCGCGTCACGCCGCCCGACCAGATCGATATCATCACCGGTGCGTTGGCCGGCACCGCCAACAAAACCCTGCTGGCTTGGGCGGTGAAATACCAGATTAACGCGGTTGGCCTGAGCCTGGCCGATGGCGGCAGTGTTAGCGTCACCCAGTTCGATCCGGAGCTGGGCCACGTGGGCAAAGCCCAGGCGGGTTCGCCGCAACTGTTGAATACCTTACTGAACGCCGGTTATCTGCCGGTAGTGAGCTCTATCGGCATCACGGCCGAAGGCCAACTGATGAATGTCAACGCCGATCAGGCCGCGACGGCGCTGGCGGAGACATTGGGCGCCGATCTTATCCTGCTGTCTGACGTTAGCGGTATTCTGGACGGCAAGGGGCAGCGTATCGCCGAAATGACGGCGGAAAAAGCTGAACAACTGATTGCGAAAGGGATTATCACCGATGGTATGGTGGTGAAGGTGAACGCGGCGTTGGATGCCGCCCGTACGCTCGGCCGCCCGGTGGATATTGCCAGCTGGCGTCATGCCGATCAGCTCCCGGCCCTGTTTAATGGCGTGTCGATTGGCACCCGGATCCTCGCTTAAATTTAGAACGACAAGGAATAAAACCATGCAAGACCAAGGCATCAAAAAAATCGTATTGGCGTACTCCGGTGGCCTGGATACCTCTGCCATCATTCCCTGGCTGAAAGAAAACTACGGCGGTTGTGAAGTGGTCGCCTTTGTGGCCAACATCGGCCAGGATCCGAGCGATCTGGACGGGGTGGAAAAGAAAGCCCTGCAATCTGGCGCTTCTGAATGCCACGTGGTTGATCTGCGTGAAGAATTCATCCGCGACTACGTTTACCCGGTGCTGCAGACCGGCGCACTGTATGAAGGCAGCTACCTGCTGGGCACCTCTATGGCCCGGCCGATTATCGCCAAGGCTCAGGTTGAGCTGGCGCTGAAAGTAGGCGCTGACGCGCTGTGCCACGGCGCAACCGGTAAAGGTAATGATCAGGTGCGTTTTGAAACCACCTACACCGCGCTGGCACCGCAGCTGAAAGTGGTGGCGCCATGGCGTGAATGGAACCTGCGTTCCCGTGAAGCCCTGCTGGATTACCTGAAAGAGCGTAATATCCCGACGACCGCTTCGCTGGAAAAAATCTACAGCCGTGATGAAAACGCATGGCATATCTCCACCGAAGGCGGCGTGCTGGAAAGCCCGTGGAATGCATCTAATAAAGATTGCTGGGTATGGACTGTCGATCCGCAAGAAGCGCCGGATCAGCCGGAGCAGGTTTCGGTTACCGTTGAGCAAGGCAACGTGGTGGCGGTAAACGGTGAAAAACTCAGCCCGTACCAGTGCCTGGTTAAACTCAACGATCTGGGCGCCAAACACGGCGTTGGCCGTATCGATATCGTAGAAAACCGCCTGGTGGGCATCAAATCCCGCGGTTGCTATGAAACCCCAGGGGGCACCATCATGGTTGCCGCGCTGCGTGGCGTTGAGCAACTGGTGCTGGATCGTGACAGTTTCAAATGGCGCGAACAGCTGGGCCTGGAAATGTCCTACGTGGTGTACGATGGCCGTTGGTTCGCGCCGCTGCGCCGTTCGATTCAAGCTGCGGCGGCAACGCTGGCAGCCGACGTTAACGGCGAAGTGGTGTTGAAGCTGTACAAAGGCCAGGTTAGCGTGATTCAGAAAAAATCCGACAACAGCCTGTACTCTGAAGAGTTTGCCACCTTCGGTGAAGATGAAGTTTACGATCACAGCCATGCCGGCGGCTTTATTCGCCTGTTCTCGCTGTCTTCCCGCATCCGTGCGCTGAACGAACAGAAGAAAAAATAACGTCAGTTGGCGTCAATTGTTGGGGGCGCAGCGTGCTGCGCCCTTTTGCATAACATTCAGGAGTAGATTATGGCACTTTGGGGCGGGCGGTTTAGCCAGGCGGCAGATCAGCGGTTCAAACAATTAAACGATTCTCTGCGTTTTGACTATCGCCTGGCGGAACAGGACATTACGGGTTCCGTCGCTTGGTCAAAAGCACTGGTGACCGTGAATGTGCTGACGGTGGAAGAGCAACAGCGCCTGGAAGCCGCGCTGGGTGATTTGCTGCAGGAAGTGCAGGCCGATCCACATTCCATCACCACCAGCGATGCCGAAGATATTCATAGTTGGGTGGAGCAGAAGCTGATCGAGAAAGTGGGCGATCTGGGCAAAAAGCTGCACACTGGCCGCAGCCGTAACGATCAGGTCGCGACCGATCTGAAACTGTGGTGCAAGCAACAGGTGGGCGAACTGCATCAGGCGATTGTGCATTTGCAACAGGCGCTGGTGGAAACGGCCGAAGCCAATCAGGATGCCGTCATGCCGGGTTATACCCATATGCAGCGCGCCCAGCCGGTGACTTTCGCGCATTGGTGCCTGGCATACGTTGAAATGCTGGCACGCGATGAAAGCCGCCTGCTGGATACGTTGAAACGCCTTGACGTTAGCCCGCTGGGCTGCGGCGCATTGGCCGGCACCGCCTACCCGATCGACCGCGAACAACTGGCCGGCTGGCTGGGCTTTGCTTCTGCCACCCGCAACAGCCTGGACAGCGTCTCCGATCGCGATCACGTGCTGGAGCTGTTGTCCAACGCCGCCATCAGCATGGTGCACCTGTCGCGCTTTGCCGAAGACCTGATTTTCTTCAACAGCGGCGAGGCGGCGTTCATCGAACTTTCTGACCGTGTGACCTCCGGTTCCTCCCTGATGCCGCAAAAGAAAAACCCGGACGCGCTGGAGCTGATCCGCGGTAAGTGCGGCCGTGTGCAGGGCGCGCTGACGGGGATGATGATGATGCTGAAGGGCCTGCCGCTGGCGTACAACAAAGATATGCAGGAAGACAAAGAAGGGCTGTTCGACGCGCTTGATACCTGGATGGACTGCCTGCAAATGGCTGCGCTGGTGCTGGAAGGTATTCAAGTGAAGCGCCCGCGTTGCCAGGAAGCGGCGGAGCAAGGTTATGCCAACGCCACTGAACTGGCGGATTATCTGGTTGCCAAAGGCGTGCCGTTCCGTGAAGCGCACCACATTGTCGGCGAAGCGGTGGTGGAAGCCATTCGCCAGGGGAAAGCGCTGGAAGCCTTATCGCTGGCGGACTTGCAGAAATTCAGCGGCACGATCGGCGAGGATGTTTATCCGATCCTCTCGCTGCAATCCTGCCTGGATAAACGTGCTGCCCAGGGCGGCGTGTCTCCGCAGCAGGTTGCCAGCGCCATTGCGGTGGCGAAAGCGCGTTTGGCGTAATCTGCAGCGCTGTGGCAATAAAAAAGGCGGGCTAAAGCCCGCCAAAGCACATATCGATATTCGTTATTGATTGTTATCAGGCTGACAGGAAAGTTTCCAGGTCATCGCTGCCGCCGATGTGGCGGCCGCCAATGAACACCTGCGGCACCGTGGCGCGGCCGCTGACGGCGCGCAGGCTGACGGTGGTCGCATCCTGGCCGAGGACGATTTCTTCATACTGGATGCCGCGATCTTGCAGCATTTGTTTGGCCTTGGTGCAGAACGGGCAGCCCGGTTTGGTGAACACGGAAACCGATTCCTGCACTTTGAATTCCGGCGCCAGGTACTTCAGCATGGTGTCGGCATCGGACACTTCAAACGGGTCGCCTGGTTTGTTCGGTTCAACAAACATTTTCTCAACCACGCCGTTGCGCACCAGCATGGAGTAACGCCATGAGCGTGGGCCAAAGCCCAGCTCTGCTTTTTCCACCAGCATATTCATGCCCTTGGTGAATTCCCCGTTGCCGTCCGGCACGAAGGTGATATTTTCAGCATGTTGGTCGACTTTCCAGGCATTCATCACGAAAGTGTCGTTGACGGACACGCACAGGATGCTGTCTACGCCGTGCTGGCGGAACACGCTGGCCAGCTCGTTGTAGCGCGGCAGGTGGCTGGAGGAGCAGGTTGGGGTGAACGCGCCCGGCAGGGAGAATACGATCACGGTTTTATCTTTGAACAAGTCATCGGTGGTGACATCAACCCAACGATCGCCCTGGCGGGTATGGAAAGTAACCTGTGGGATCTTTTTGCCTTCTTGACTGGTAAACATTCAATAATTCCTTAATCGGTAATGAATAATTCTTTATTTTGGCACGTTGCCCTTTTGTTGGGGGATATTATTCATGCGGGGGGTTGATAGATCTAATCACTGATTGCTATCTTATCTATCGCCATGGGCTATCGTGGCTTGGAGGGAAACAATGAATATTCGTGATTTAGAATACCTGGTAGCACTGGCTGAACACCGCCATTTTCGGCGCGCGGCAGACTCTTGCCACGTTAGCCAGCCGACGCTCAGTGGTCAGATTCGGAAGCTGGAAGACGAACTGGGCGTGATGTTGCTTGAACGCACCAGCCGCAAGGTACTGTTCACTCAGGCAGGGCTATTGCTGGTGGAACAGGCGCGCACGGTGCTGCGTGAAGTCAAGGTGTTAAAGGAGATGGCCAGCCAGCAGGGCGAAACCATGTCCGGGCCGTTGCATATCGGCCTGATCCCCACCGTGGGGCCTTATCTGCTGCCGCAGATCATCCCAACGCTGCACAAGACGTTCCCTAAACTGGAAATGTACCTGCATGAAGCGCAGACCCAACAACTGTTGGCGCAGCTCGACAGCGGCAAACTGGACTGCGCCATCCTGGCGTTGGTGAAAGAAACCGAAGCCTTCATTGAGGTGCCGCTGTTTGATGAGCCGATGAAGCTGGCCGTGTATGCCGATCACCCGTGGGCGAACCGCGAACGCGTGGCGATGCCGGATTTGGCCGGGGAGAAACTGCTGATGCTGGAGGACGGGCACTGCCTGCGCGATCAGGCGATGGGGTTCTGTTTCCAGGCCGGTGCGGATGAAGATACTCATTTCCGCGCCACCAGTTTGGAAACGCTGCGTAATATGGTTGCAGCAGGCAGCGGCATCACGCTGTTGCCGTCTTTGGCGGTGCCGCATGAGCGGGAACGCGACGGCGTGTGTTACCTGGACTGCTACAAACCGGAACCGAAGCGCACCATTGCTCTGGTGTATCGCCCCGGTTCCCCTTTGCGTAGCCGTTATGAGCAGTTAGCCGAAGCCATTCGTGAGCATATGCAGGGCTACATTAACAATGCAGCGTTAAAACAGGCGGTTTAAGCCGTTCAATGCCGCTACCCGATAGGCTTCGGCCATGGTCGGGTAGTTGAAGGTGGTATTGACGAAATACTCAATGGTGTTGCCGCCGTTCTTCTGTTCCATGATCGCCTGGCCGATGTGAATGATCTCCGCTGCACGCTCGCCGAAGCAATGGATCCCGAGGATCTCCAGCGTCTCGCGGTGAAACAGGATCTTAAGGCTGCCGACGTTCATGCCGGCGATTTGCGCCCGCGCCAGGTGCTTGAACTGGGAACGGCCCACTTCATACGGCACTTTCATCGCCGTCAGCTCCTGCTCGGTTTTGCCGACGGAGCTGATTTCCGGGATGGTATAAATGCCGGTTGGGATATCTTCTATCAGGTGCCCGCTCACTTCTTCCGAGGAAATCGTGCGTGCGGCAATGCGCCCCTGATCGTAAGCGGCGGAAGCCAGGCTCGGGTAGCCAATCACATCCCCCACGGCGTAGATATGCGCAAGCGCGGTCTGATACAGGCTGTTGACCTTCAGCAGGCCACGGCTGTCCGATTCCAGGCCGATGTTTTCCAGGCCCAGCGAGTCCGTGTTGCCGGTGCGGCCGTTCGCGTACAACAGGCAATCCGCCTTCACTTTCTTGCCGGACTTCAAGTGCACGATGACGCCGTCATCCATGCCTTCAATTTTCTCGAACTCTTCGTTGTGGCGGGTGACCACGCCGCTGTTCCAGAAATGGTACGAGAGCGCGTCTGACATTTCCTGATCGAGAAACGCCAGCAGGCGATCGCGGGTGTTGATCAGATCCACCTTCACATTTAGCCCGCGGAAGATCGATGCATACTCACAGCCGATGACGCCGGCGCCGTAGATAATCACGTGGCGTGGCTCATGGTTCAGCTCAAGAATGGAATCGCTGTCGTAGATCCGTGGATGGTTGAAATCTACGCTGGGCGGATGATAGGGGCGCGAACCGCAGGCGATCACGATGTTTTCGGCGCGGAGGGTGTCCTGGGTGCCGTCCGGGTAGGTGACGCTGACGGTATGGGCATCAAGAAAGCGTGCGTTGCCGGCAAATAGCTGGCAGTGATTGCGCTCGTAAAACCCCTGCCGCATGCGGGTCTGCTGATTGATGACGCTATCGGCATGGCGGAGGATGTCCGGGAAAGTGGCGCTTAAGGTACGGGAACCGTTGTACAGCGGGTTCTGGTTGAATTCGATAATGCGGCTGACGGTGTGGCGCAGGGCTTTGGAGGGAATGGTGCCCCAGTGTGTACAGCCGCCGCCCACGTTGTTGTAACGCTCGATCACGGCGACGCGGGCGCCGCGTTTGACCAGGCCCATCGCCGCCCCTTCGCCGCCGGGGCCTGAACCGATAATAATGGCATCAAATTGAGAGTGTTGCTGCATGTGAGATCGTCCTGCTCCGATACAAAACAATAACGATAATTTAACATCATATCTCAGCGCGTCTCATCAACATTAGGCTTTTTTAGGCAAACTGCGACGGGCATCGGCCCGAAGTGTGATAGAACGTGTTCGGATAAATGTTGTTGCAATAAAATTTGCTATATTGCCTGTTCTACGGCGTTAGACTGGGCGAATGGGACTTATCTGGATATGCATATGGGCGTCAGAGCACAACAAAAAGAACGGACTCGTCGTTCACTGATCGAAGCGGCTTTCAGCCAGCTAAGTGCCGAACGCAGTTTTGCCAGCCTGAGCTTGCGCGAGGTGTCGCGCGAGGCGGGGATCGCGCCGACCTCATTTTATCGCCACTTTCGCGATGTGGACGAACTGGGGCTGACGATGGTTGACGAAAGCGGCCTGATGCTGCGCCAGTTGATGCGCCAGGCGCGCCAGCGTATTGCGAAAGGCGGCAGCGTGATCCGCACCTCCGTCTCCACCTTTATGGAGTTTATCGGCAATAACCCCAATGCTTTCCGGCTGCTGCTGCGTGAACGCTCCGGCACCTCGGCGGCATTCCGCGCCGCCGTGGCGCGCGAAATCCAGCATTTTATCGCCGAATTGGCGGACTATCTTGAATTGGAAAACCACATGCCGCGCAGCTTTACCGAAGCGCAGGCTGAAGCGATGGTGACGATTGTGTTCAGCGCCGGTGCGGAGGCGCTGGATGTCGATATTGAACAGCGCCGGCAGTTGGAGGAGCGGCTGGTCTTGCAACTGCGGATGATCGCCAAAGGCGCTTATTACTGGTATCGCCGTGAACAAGAGAAGGCATCCGTATCCCACGTATAAGAAAAGGTGAAAGTGATGGAAAAACCAGGCCGTGAAAATGGCACTTTGCTGCTGGCGTTGATTGCCGGCCTTTCAGTAAACGGTTCATTTTGCGTGTTGTTCAGCTCGGTCGTGCCGTTTTCGATTTTCCCCCTGATTGCTCTGGTGCTGGCGGTTTACTGCCTGCATCAACGTTACCTTAACCGTGCGATGCCGGACGGCATACCGAAACTGGTTGGGGCCTGTTTCCTGCTGGGGCTATTGTTGTATAGCGCGATCGTGCGCGTGGAGTACCCGCAGATTGGCTCTAACTTCCTGCCATCGATTATCTGCGTGGCGCTGGTGCTGTGGATTGGCGCGAAGCTGAAAGCGCGCCGGGCGCAAACTCAGGAGAGCGAGCCGCAATAAGCCATCAGGCAGGCTCGGCGAGGTGCCGAGCCTGTGGCGTCAGGCGCGTTTTTCCAGCAGCACGCCGCATTCCATGTGATGGGTGTAGGGGAACTGGTCGAACAGCGCCAGGCTGCTGACATTATGAGTCGTCTGCAGCGTTTCCAGGTTGGCGCACAGCGTCTCCGGGTTACAGGAGATGTACAGAATGCGTGGGTAGGCCTGCACCATCTTCACGGTTTCCGCATCCAGGCCGCTGCGCGGCGGATCGACGAAAATCGTTTCACAGTTGTAACTGCTCAGATCGATGCCCTGTAAACGGTTGAAGCTACGCACGCCATTCATCGCCTGGGTGAATTCTTCGGCGGACATGCGGATAATTTGCACGTTGTCGATGTGGTTCGCCGCAATGTTATATTGCGCCGCCGCCACCGAAGGCTTGGCGATTTCGGTAGCCAGCACGCGCTCGAAGTGGCGGGCCAGCGCCAGCGAAAAGTTGCCGTTGCCGCAGTACAGCTCCAGTAAATCCCCCTGTGAACCGGCGGTGACGTTCAGCGCCCACTCCAGCATTTGCACGTTCATCGCGGCATTGGGCTGGGTGAAGCTGTTTTCCACCTGGCGGTAAATCATGTCTTGGCCGGCGACCGGCAGCACTTCGTCGATGTGGTCTTGGTCCAACACGATTTTGGTTTTAGACGCGCGGCCGATTAAGTGCAGATCAAACCCCTGGGCGCGCAGATCGTCGCGCAGCTTTTGCGCATCGGCGAGCCAGTCGTCGCCCAGTTTGCGGTGGTACAGCAGCGAAGCAATGATTTTGCCGCTTTGGGTAGACAGGTAGTCAATCTGGAACAGTTTGTGGCGCAGCACCGGCTGTGGCTTGAGCGCCGCCAGCAGCGCCACCATCAGGCGGTTAATCAACTGGCTGGCCGCCGGGAAGCGGTCTACACGGATACGCTGCTTGGTGTGCTGATCAAACATGATGTGGTACATATCGTCGCCATCATGCCAGATGCGGAATTCTGCGCGCATGCGGTAGTGGCTCACTGGCGAGCGGAACACCTCCGGCGCGGGCGCATTGAACGGCGCCATCATTGCCTGCAGGCGGGCGGTTTTTTCCGCCAGTTGGTCGTCGTAGCGTTCAATGGGCAATATCTCGGGCGTCATGGTTCTTCTCGTCAGGCTGATTGAATCAGCGGGGATTGTAGGATATCAGCCCGTGAAGTCCAGCGTTGTGTCGTTTATTATTTGTAACATTAGTAGCAGTCTAGACATCCATTTACATTGATCGTAGCATGGCGATCCGGCCTCAAGCAGCGAGTGAAAAGGGAATCCGGTGTGAACCCGGAGCTGACGCGCAGCGGTATGGGGAAGTCACGGCAATAGCGTGTTGCACGCAGACACTGCCCGTTATCACGGGTGGGAAGTCATTGCCCGGTGCCGGTTGCCTGCAACCTGCACATCCCGAGCCCGAAGACCTGCCGGTGATACGTCGCAATGCCCATGGTTGTCGCGAACTAACAGCCATGCCCTGCGGCATCCGCCAATTCAGTTTGGATGCTTTTTCCATGACAATGATAAAAAATATGCTGCTGGCGGCGGTCTCGTCCGCTACGGCCTTTTCTGTTTGTGCGCAAGACAATACCACCGCTAAAAGTGAAGAAACCATGGTGCTCACCGCTAACCGCTTCCCGCAGCCGGTTTCCTCGGTGCTGGCGCCGGCGACGGTGGTGACCCGTGATGATATCGATCGTTGGCAAGCCAAGAGCCTGGCCGACGTTATGCGCCGTTTACCCGGCGTGGATGTGGGCCAGAACGGTGGTTTGGGGCAACAAAGTTCGCTGTTTATTCGCGGCACCAACTCCAGCCATGTTTTGCTGCTGATCGACGGTATTCGCCTGAATCAGGCCGGTGTCAGCGGTGCTTCCGATCTCAGCCAAATTCCTTTATCGCTGGTGCAAAAAATCGAATATATTCGCGGCCCGCGTTCAGCCGTCTATGGCTCCGATGCGATCGGTGGGGTAGTCAACATTATTACTACCCGTGAGAATAACGGCACTACGCTCTCCGCCAGCGTGGGTTCCAATGGCTATCAGGCTTATGACGGCTCCACCCAACAGCCGTTGGGCGACAGCACGCTGGCGACGCTGGCGGGTAACTATACCTATACCAAAGGGTATGATGTGGTGGCTTACGGCAGTACCGGCGCGCAGAGCCAGCAGGATCGCGACGGGTTTATGAGCAAATCGCTATACGGCGCAGTCCAACATCAGTTCAACGAGGCGTTCAGTGGATTTGTTCGTGGTTATGGCTACGACAACCGGACGGCCTACGATGGTTATTATTCCTCGCCGGCTTCCGCTTTGGTGGATACCCGTCAGCTATACAGCCAGACCTGGGATACCGGCTTGCGTTATCAGGAAGGTACCTATGCAACGCAGTTGATTGGCAGCTACAG
The DNA here is from genome assembly GCF_039539505.1 of Gibbsiella dentisursi. Classification (NCBI taxonomy): domain Bacteria; kingdom Pseudomonadati; phylum Pseudomonadota; class Gammaproteobacteria; order Enterobacterales; family Yersiniaceae; genus Gibbsiella; species Gibbsiella dentisursi. Next base: position 1,940 of record NZ_BAABDG010000012.1, on the reverse strand, counting down.
CCACAGCAAGGATTATAATTACGATCCTCGTCTTGGTATGCACGATAGCTCGGCAGGGCTGGTGGACGCAGAGCAGTATAACCTGCAGTGGGGAAATACCTTGCAACTGGGGCACGGGACGGTCAGTTCCGGGGCGGATTGGCAGCAGCAAAAGATTAAGCCGGACTCCACCAGTGTCAATGGGGAAAAAAGCCAGCGCAATACGGGTATCTATCTGACCACGCAACAGTTGGTGGGCCCAATAACGCTGGAAGGGGCGGTGCGTGGTGACGATCACTCTGAATTTGGTTGGCATGGCACCTGGCAAACTAGCGCTGCCTGGGAGTTTGTTGAAGGGTATCGTTTCATCGCTTCTTATGGCACAGCGTTTAAGGCGCCTAATATGAGCCAACTGTATGGCAACTTTGGCAATAATAAGGATCTAAAGCCGGAAGAGAGCAAACAGTGGGAAGGGGGCTTTGAAGGGTTAACCGGGCCGGTGACCTGGCGTGTTTCCGCTTATCGTAACGACATTGATAACCTGATCGATTCCACGGCGGAAACCAACTATGTTTATTTCAACGTAAATAAAGCCACGATCAAAGGTGTTGAGGCCACGGCTTCGTTTGAAACCGGTCCATTGACCCACCACATTGGTTACGACTACGTCGATCCGCGTAATGCCAAAACTAATGAAGTGCTGGCACGCCGTGCCAAACAACAGGTGAAGTATGAGTTAGATTGGCAGGTGTATGACTTTGACTGGGCGGTTACCTACCAATACCTGGGGGAGCGCTATGACAAAGACTACGGCGTTTATCCAAACCCGACGGTCAAACTCGGCGGCGTTAGCCTCTGGGATCTCGCAGTTTCATATCCGGTCACCTCTCACCTGACGGTTCGTGGTAGAATCGCTAACCTGTTTGATAAAGATTATGAGACGGCATATGGCTACGTTACTCCAGGAAGAGAGTATTACCTCACTGGAAGCTATACCTTCTAATCCCCCCGTGCTTCCACGCCCGACGGTACTGGTTTTTGATTCCGGTGTCGGCGGGCTGTCGGTCTACCAGGAGGTTCGGCAGTTGCTGCCGGATCTCCACTATATCTATGCTTTCGACAATGTGGCCTTTCCTTACGGTGAGAAATCCGAAGAGTTCATCATCGCGCGCGTGCTGGAGATCGTCGGGGCGATACAACAGCGCCATCCGTTGGCCATTGTGATTATCGCCTGTAATACCGCCAGCACCGTTTCACTGCCGGCTCTGCGTGAGCGTTTTAACTTTCCGGTGGTTGGCGTGGTACCAGCGATTAAGCCGGCTGCCAGGCTAACGGCTAACGGCATCGTGGGCCTACTGGCGACGCGCGGCACCGTCCAGCGTGCTTATACCCATGAACTGATCGCCCGTTTCGCCACCGACTGCAAAATTGAGCTGCTGGGCTCTTCAGAGCTGGTCGAGCTGGCGGAGGCTAAACTGCATGGCGAAACCATCCAGCTAGCGGCGCTGAAGCGCATTTTGCACCCTTGGCTGAGCATGCACGAACCGCCGGATACGGTTGTGCTGGGTTGCACGCATTTCCCACTGCTAGCAGAAGAATTAATGCAGGTATTGCCGGAGGGCACCCGGCTGGTAGATTCTGGCGCCGCCATTGCACGCCGCGCCGCCTGGTTGATCTCTACCCAGGAAAATTTGGCATTAACCCAAGAAGAGAATCTGGCCTATTGTTTGGCCTTTTCCGCAGATACAGATGCATTATTGCCCGTTTTACAGAGCCACGGCTTTAATTCGTTGAAAAAACTGCCGCTTTAAGCGCGTTTTGCCTAAATATACAGCGGTTGAAAAGTTTTTTTAAATTAGGGGTTGCAGGCTGCCGGGAAGTCCCTATAATGCGCCTCCACTGACCGGGAACAACGACTGACAAGCCGCCGGGTCAGCAAGACGAAAGCGAAATAAACGCTT
>NZ_BAABDG010000011.1:0-171830 GCF_039539505.1 Gibbsiella dentisursi | reverse complement strand
TTTGCCTGGCGGCAATAGCGCGGTGGTCCCACCTGACCCCATGCCGAACTCAGAAGTGAAACGCCGTAGCGCCGATGGTAGTGTGGGGTCTCCCCATGCGAGAGTAGGACACTGCCAGGCATCAAATAACGTTGTTAGCGTGACGGCTGGCAATAGCAGGGCTGCGATGAGCAGTTTTGCAGGTATCGAAAGATACCGCGTAAAAGAATCGGTGGAGCGGTAGTTCAGTTGGTTAGAATACCTGCCTGTCACGCAGGGGGTCGCGGGTTCGAGCCCCGTCCGTTCCGCCACCCTATTTAGGGGCGTAGTTCAATTGGTAGAGCACCGGTCTCCAAAACCGGGTGTTGGGAGTTCGAGTCTCTCCGCCCCTGCCAGATTAAAAACCCTTTGCGAAAGCAAAGGGTTTTTTGCTTTCTGCGTTCCGATCTTTTTCCCTGATAGCATACCGGCGATCAACGCTTCGCTACCCCCTTGGCCTTTCCCATGCCCCCAGAAGCGGATACAGACGTTTTAAGCGCAAAGCTTTGCCGTGAGCTTAAAAACCGGTTACAGCGTTATGCGTCGACAGTATTTAAAGGTATTTTCAGCAACTGACGGATCAACGACTGATGATCGCTGTTTTGTAGCCAAACGGCATACAAGGGGCGGACGATTGCCGGTATATCCGTATCCACAGCCAACTGTGGATAGTCTTTTTCCCACTGACCAGGCAGAAACGCACAGCCACCGGTGGTTTCCAGAAGCTGCCGTGTCAGATGTGCTGATGTCGTTGTGAGGATAGGGATATGATCTTCCCCCAGCATGCGGCTCTCCTGCTGATGAAAATCAGCACCCCATTCCAGCTTGATATACGGGCGCGGGGAGTGGCTACCGCTCTGAGCGCTGGAAAATAGCCGCAGGGAAAAGCTGCCAAGCAGTTGGCTGGCCAGTTCGTCCATCTTTGGCGGCTCAGTGGTGATCAATAAATCAAGCTGCCTTTCATGCAACTGTTTGACCAACGACTGCCTTAAGGCCACCCGGGCCTCCAACTGGAGGGTTCCCTGCTGCTGGTATAGCGTTTGTAGCCAGGGCGTCAGGTAGGCTTCCCACAGCGATGCGGTTGCGCCAATGGAGAGCTCTGTGTGTTGCAGTGAACGCACCACCTCTTTTTTGGCCAGTTGCCACGTGTTTATCAGGTTTTCTGCATAGGGCAATAGCCGCTCACCGGCCGAGGTTAGCCGAATATTGTTGCGATGCCGAGTGAATAAATTTGCACCTAGTTGATTTTCCAACTGACGGATACGGAAACTGACCGCAGACTGTGTCAGGTACAGGGATTCGGCGGCTCGGCCAAAGTGACGCGTTCTACTGACCTCCAAAAAGGTTTTCAGTAATTCGGTATCCACACCCATCTCCAAAAATTTTTGTCGTTAAGATTTAAATGTTTTGTTTTACACAATGTCAAGCCTATCTAATACTCCGCGCCATAAACAGCACGGCCATAAGAGAATTAGGAGCGTGTCAGATGGCGGAAAGCTTCACTACGACCAATCGTTTTTTTGATAACAAACACTATCCTCGCGGGTTTTCCCGTCACGGCGATTTCACCATTAAAGAAGCGCAATTGCTAGAGCGCTTCGGGTATGCGTTCAACGAGCTGGACTCGGGCAAACGCCAGCCTGCCACAGAAGAAGAACAGCTGTTTGTGGCGGTATGCCGTGGGGAGCGTGAACCGGCGACTGAGCAGGAAAGAGTCTGGTTTAAATATCTGGCGCGTACTCGCCGCCCGAAAAAATTCCATACCCTTTCTGGCGGTAAGCCGCAGGCGGATGTGGTGGAAGACTACACCGAAAGCGACGATTAATCCGATGGGGCCTTTGGCCCCATTTTCATTCCATGCTGTTATGCAATTGCTGCAGCAGGCGATCCATGCGGCGGTAGCTTAGCGCTTCGCTCAGGTGCGGCCTGCTAATCGCTTCTGCGTTGGCCAGATCTGCCAAGGTGCGGGCCACTTTCAGGAGCCGCTGCCACGCACGCACGGAAAGCCCCAGTTTGCTCAGCGTGTCTTCCAGATACTGGGCGTCCTCATCATTGAGCCGGCAGTGTTGCTCCACTTCGCGATTATTCAGCAACGCATTAACCTTGCCTGCCCGGCTCAGTTGCCTTTTACGCGCCATGAGAACCCGTTGCCTGATTTGCCTGCTGCTTTCGCCGGGGCTTGGCTGCTTGCTAAGCATGCCGGGAGGTAACAGCGGCATTTCAATCGATAGATCAAAACGATCGAGAAACGGCCCGGAGAGCCTGCTGAGATAGCGTAGGATCTGCTGCGGCGGCGTTCGGTTGTGTATCCCCTGATAGTGCCCGGTTGGGCTAGGGTTCATGGCGGCAATCAATTGGACGCGTGCCGGGAAGCGCACCTTAGCGTTAGCACGCGAGATGATGATTTCACCCGATTCCAGCGGTTCGCGCAGAGCGTCCAGCACCCGGCGTTCAAATTCCGGCAGTTCGTCCAGGAACAGCACACCGTTGTGCGCCATGGAGATTTCACCCGGCCTCGGCAGCGACCCCCCGCCGACCAACGCAGCCATCGAGGCGCTATGATGCGGGGCGCGAAATGGCCGCTGGCGCCACGGTAACGTACTGTCTGAATGTGCCGATAGGCTGGCGACGGCAATGCTTTCCAGGGCTTCCTGATCGGTCAGGGGCGGCAGCAGGCCGTTGAGACGGCTGGCTAGCATGGTTTTCCCGGTGCCTGGGGGGCCAAGCAGCAACAGGTTATGCCCGCCGGCTGCGGCGATCTCCAGCGCGCGTTTAGCTTGTTCCTGGCCGATGATTTCCCGCATATCCGCCTTCTCTTCCGGCACATCGCCGGCTGCCGCGGGGATAGCGACACGGAGTTCGCCCTTTCCCTGCAAAAATGCGCAGACTTCCAGCAAGTGCCTGGCGATGCGCACCCCACCCTGTGGAATGAGCCCAACCTCGTTACCGTTGTCCTCCGACAACACCAGCTCGCGCTTGGCGGCGGTGGCTGCCAGGGCGGCCGGTATTGCGCCGTTTACCCCGCGTATGGCCCCAGACAATGCCAATTCACCCAGGAACTCGTGGCGCGCCAGCGTATCGCCAGGGATCTGTGCCGAAGCGGCGAGTATGGCCAACGCGATCGGCAAATCATAGCGGCCCCCTTCTTTGGGGAGATCGGCCGGCGCCAGGTTGACGGTAATGCGCTTGGCCGGGAAGGTGAAACCGTTATTCAGTAAGGCGCTGCGCACCCGATCGCGCGCTTCCTTGACGGTGGTTTCCGGCAGCCCGACCAACACCAGGCCGGGCAATCCGTTGCTGATATGCACTTCGATGGTGACCAACGGCGCCTGAACGCCGATTGAGGCGCGGGTATAAGTGACGGCCAATGACATGGTGACCTCCTTGCTTGGGGGCCACATGATGCCGCTGGTGAGCGAGCGATACGAGCAACGGTTGGCTATCCTGTGTGGCGTATCGCAGCTAACACACATGATTTCAACCCATTGTCTTTTTTCTGCGCGCAGGCTCGGCCCACCCGGCAATACCTCCTAACAATTACGCAAATGCCGCAACAAATTAGCTGGCTAATCAAGTTGCAACCGGAAGGTTAATGGGTGTATTTAACAAAAGGTTAAAACAAAAATCAGTTCATTAACATAAGTGCGGCGGTGGCCGTGCGTTTTCCTGTGCGGCAGCCGCCCAAACCTTACTACCTCGTACTCTACGATAGGGATAACGTTATGTTTGGTTGGAGCCCACTACAACGTAATGCTGCCGTCGCCAGCTTTTTAAGCTGGACGCTGGATGCCTTTGATTTTTTCGTCCTGGTCTTTCTGCTCAGCGATATTGCGCAGGCTTTCCAGGTTGGCATGGAAGAAGTGACGTTGGCTATTTTGCTGACGTTGGCTGTGCGGCCAATCGGCGCATTGCTTTTCGGCCGTGCAGCGGAAAAATATGGCCGCAAACCGATATTGATGCTGAATATCGTTTTCTTCTCGATGTTTGAATTACTGTCCGCCACGGCCCCTTCGCTGATGGTGTTTTTAGCGTTGCGGGTGCTGTACGGCATCGCCATGGGGGGGATCTGGGGGGTAGCGTCGTCACTGGCGATGGAAACCATACCGGACCGCTCGCGCGGATTGATGTCGGGGATTTTTCAGGCTGGCTATCCGTTTGGCTATCTGCTGGCGGCAGTGGCCTATGGCCTGTTGTTCGATGTGGTCGGGTGGCGCGGCATGTTTGTGATTGGCGCGGCGCCCATTCTGCTGTTGCCGTTTATTTACTACTGCGTACAGGAGTCGCCGGTGTGGCTGGCGGCGCGTGAACGCAAGGAAAGCACGGCGTTGTTGCCCGTTCTGAAGAGCCATTGGAAGCTGTGTATTTATCTGGTGTTGCTGATGGCCGCCTTCAATTTCTTTTCCCATGGCACACAGGATCTTTATCCGGCGTTTCTGAAAATCCAACACGGTTTTGAGCCTAAAATCGTGAGCATCATTGCCGTCAGCTACAACGTCGCCTCAATCATCGGTGGGATTTTCTTCGGCACGCTGTCGGAAAAAATTGGGCGCAAGAAGGCGATTATCATCGCGGCTCTGTTAGCGTTGCCGGTGATCCCGCTGTGGGCCTTTTCCAGCGGCTCGCTGACGCTGGGGGTAGGGGCTTTCCTGATGCAGTTCATGGTGCAGGGGGCATGGGGGGTGATACCGACTTACCTCAACGAGCTGGTGCCGGCGAATACCCGGGCGGTTCTGCCGGGCTTTGTTTATCAACTGGGGAATTTGCTTGCGTCGGTGAATGCCACCTTGCAGGCGGCGATTGCCGAAAGCCATGGGCATAACTATGGGTTGGCAATGGCGCTGGTTGCGGGCACGGTGGCGATCGTGATTGCGGTGCTGGTATTTTTTGGTAAGGATACGCGCGGTAAAACCATCTCGGGTACTGTCAGTTCGCCGGGAATGCGTGCAACTTACTGAAATAGATATTCTTTGTGTGGAAATTGTTCGCTAGATGCCTAATAGTTTCGTAAAAAAAGAGTTGTCATGCCCTAGCTGACTATGATAACTCTGTATGCATCCGTTCAAAGTAAACACAACGAACAACCCAATTATGAAAGCGTTTGCCCAAGTGATTAGCCTAGTCGTGATTAGCGTGGTGGTGATTATTATCCCACCGTGCGGGGCTGCATTTGGACGAAAAATGGCTTAAAACCAAGCCGAAGTCGCAAAAGAACCCCCGCACCGAAAGGTCTGGGGGTTTTTTATTGGCAAGAGAAAATGTACTGAGGAAGACAAAAAAATGAAAAACACACCAAAATCCTTCAGCTATCGAAGTAAGACGGGGAAGTAATCATGACGGGCGCTCAGTGGGTAGTACAAGCGTTGCGTGCGCAGAATGTGGATACCGTGTTTGGATATCCGGGTGGCGCGATTATGCCGGTATACGATGCATTATATGATGGTGGTGTAGAGCACTTGCTGTGCCGCCATGAACAAGGCGCCGCCATGGCGGCCATTGGTTATGCCCGCGCGACTGGGAAAGTCGGCGTATGTATCGCCACTTCCGGCCCCGGCGCCACCAATCTGATCACTGGGCTGGCTGATGCCTTGTTGGATTCGGTGCCTGTGGTTGCCATTACCGGCCAGGTAGGATCCCAGCTTATTGGCACAGATGCTTTTCAGGAGATCGATGTTCTTGGCCTGTCTTTGGCCTGTACCAAGCACAGTTTTCTGGTGGAGTCGTTGGAGGCGCTGCCCGGCATTATCGCCGAAGCCTTTGCCATCGCCAGCAGCGGCCGCCCTGGCCCGGTACTGATTGATATCCCGAAAGACATCCAATTGGCGCAGGGGGATTTACTCCCGCAGCTGTTGCCGGTGGAAAGCGAACCGGAATGCCCGGCCGAGGCGTTGGCCGAAGCCAAAGCCCTGCTGGCGCAGGCACAGAAACCGATGTTATACGTCGGCGGCGGCGTAGGGATGGCCCGGGCGGTGCCGGCGCTGCGTGAATTTATCGCCGCGACGCAGATCCCAAGCGTTGTTACCTTGAAAGGATTAGGTGCGCCGGAAGCCGATCACCCGTATTATCTTGGCATGCTGGGTATGCACGGCACCAAGGCGGCAAATCTGGCCGTGCAGGGGTGCGATTTGCTGGTTGCCGTCGGCGCGCGCTTTGACGACCGCGTGACTGGCAAACTGAATGCTTTTGCGCCGAACGCCAAAGTGATCCACATGGATATCGATCCCGCTGAAATGAACAAATTGCGCCAGGCGCACGTTGCGCTGCAGGGCGATCTGAAGGCCATTCTGCCTGCCTTGCAGCAGCCGCTGAATATTGCGCCCTGGCAACGGCAGATCGCTGAATTGAAAGAAACCCATACTTGGCGTTATGATCATCCCGGCCAACCCATTTATGCCCCGCTGTTTCTGAAGCAGCTTTCCGAGTGTATGCCTGCCAATACCGTTGTGACGACCGATGTGGGTCAGCACCAGATGTGGACTGCCCAGCATATGACCTTTGACCGCCCGGAGAACTTCATCACCTCCAGCGGCCTTGGCACGATGGGCTTTGGCGTTCCGGCAGCGGTAGGGGCGCAAATGGCGCGGCCGGAGGATATGGTTATCTGCGTGTCGGGCGACGGGTCGTTTATGATGAATATTCAAGAGCTGGGCACCATAAAACGAAAACGGTTACCGTTGAAAATCGTTTTACTGGACAACCAGCGTTTAGGGATGGTTCGCCAGTGGCAACAACTGTTTTTTGATGGCCGTTACAGCGAAACCAACCTCTCCGATAACCCCGACTTCTTGATATTGGCCTCTGCCTTCGGCATCCCCGGCCAACGCATTACCCGCAAAGACCAGGTCGCAGAAGCACTCGATGCCTTACTCAACAGCGAAGGCCCTTATCTGTTGCAGGTCGCCATTGATGAACTTGAAAACGTTTGGCCGTTAGTACCCCCGGGCGCGGGCAACGAAACCATGTTGGAGAAAGTATCATGATGCAGCATCAACTCTCGATCCAGGCCCGCTTCCGCCCTGAAATGTTAGAACGCGTGTTACGCGTGGTGCGCCATCGCGGTTTTCAGGTCTGCGCCATGAACATGGTTTCAGCGGCGAATACCGACAACATCAATATAGAATTGACCGTTGCCAGCCAACGCCCAGTGGATCTCCTGTCATCGCAATTAAGAAAGCTGATGGACGTCTCCTGCGTTGAGATACAGCAACAAACATCACAACAAATACGCGCCTGATGCGCGAGAAGGAAAAAAACAATGACGAGTAAAGCCGATTATATATGGTTCAATGGCGAGATGGTTCCCTGGGCTGATGCGAAAGTGCACGTCATGTCGCACGCGCTGCATTACGGCACCTCGGTGTTTGAAGGGGTGCGCTGCTACGATTCCCACAAAGGCCCAGTGGTGTTCCGTCACCGTGAACATATGCAGCGCCTGCACGATTCCGCCAAAATCTACCGTATGCCGCTGGCGCAAAGCGTGGATGAGCTGATGGAAGCTTGCCGCGCTACGCTGCGTAAAAATAATCTGGTTAGCGCCTATATTCGTCCTCTGGTGTTTGTTGGTGATGTCGGCATGGGCGTTAACCCGCCGGACGGTTACAAAACTGACGTGATTATCGCGGCGTTCCCGTGGGGCGCTTATCTGGGCGAAGACGCGCTGGATCAGGGCATTGATGCGATGGTCTCCTCTTGGCACCGCGCGGCGCCAAACACCATCCCAACGGCCGCCAAGGCCGGTGGTAACTACCTTTCCTCTCTGCTGGTGGGCAGCGAAGCGCGCCGCCACGGCTATCAGGAAGGCATTGCGCTGGACGTTCACGGTTATATTTCCGAAGGCGCAGGGGAAAACCTGTTCCAGGTGAAAGACGGTGTGTTGTTTACTCCGCCGTTCACCTCTTCCGCGCTGCCGGGGATTACCCGCGACGCGATTATCAAACTGGCGAAAGATCTGGGCTTTGAAATCCGTGAGCAGGTTCTGTCACGCGAATCGCTATACCTGGCCGATGAAGTGTTTATGTCCGGCACCGCAGCGGAAATCACCCCGGTACGCAGCGTTGACGGCATCCAGGTTGGCATCGGCAAGTGCGGCCCAATCACCAAACAAATTCAACAGGCGTTCTTTGGCCTGTTCACCGGCCAGACCGAAGACAAATATGGCTGGCTGGATCCGGTTAATTCGTAACAGATTCAATAAGACAGAAACAGATAAGCGGGCGGTTCGTTCGCCGCCCGACAAGCAGAATACATTGGAGTGAAAAGAGCATGCCTAAGTACCGTTCCGCCACCACCACCCACGGCCGTAATATGGCGGGTGCACGCGCATTGTGGCGCGCCACTGGGATGACCGACGCCGATTTCGGCAAGCCGATTATCGCGGTGGTCAACTCGTTTACCCAGTTTGTGCCGGGCCATGTGCACCTGCGCGATTTGGGTAAACTGGTAGCCGAACAGATCGAAGCTTCCGGCGGTGTCGCGAAAGAGTTTAATACCATCGCGGTGGATGATGGTATCGCCATGGGGCACGGCGGCATGCTCTATTCTCTGCCGTCGCGCGAACTGATTGCCGATTCCGTGGAATACATGGTGAATGCCCACTGCGCCGATGCGATGGTGTGCATTTCCAACTGTGACAAAATCACGCCGGGGATGCTGATGGCGTCGCTGCGCCTGAATATTCCGGTCATTTTCGTTTCCGGCGGCCCAATGGAAGCCGGGAAAACCAAGCTTTCCAACCAACTGATCAAGCTCGATCTGGTCGACGCGATGATCCAGGGGGCGAACCCGAAGGTAAGCGACGCCGATAGCGAGCAGATCGAACGTTCCGCTTGCCCAACCTGCGGTTCCTGCTCTGGCATGTTTACCGCCAACTCAATGAACTGCCTGACGGAAGCTCTGGGGCTGTCACAGCCGGGCAATGGCTCGCTGCTGGCGACGCATGCCGATCGCAAGGCGCTGTTCCTGAATGCCGGCAAACGCATCGTTGAGCTGACCAAGCGCTACTACGAGCAGGATGATGAAAGCGCGCTGCCGCGTAATATCGCCACCAAAGCCGCATTTGAAAACGCCATGACGCTGGATATCGCCATGGGCGGTTCGACCAATACCGTGCTCCACCTGCTGGCTTCGGCGCAGGAAGGGGAAATCGATTTCACCATGGCCGATATCGACCGCCTGTCGCGCAAAGTTCCGCACCTGTGCAAAGTGGCGCCAAGCACCCAGAAATACCATATGGAAGACGTGCACCGCGCCGGCGGCGTGATCGGGATCCTCGGCGAGCTGGACCGCGCCGGGTTGCTGCACCGCGACGTGTGCAACGTGCTGGGGCTGTCGTTGCCGCAAACGCTGGAACGTTATGACGTGATGCTGACCAGCGATGAAGCCGTGAAAAAAATGTATTCCGCGGGCCCGGCGGGTATCCGTACCACCCAGGCGTTCTCGCAAGATTGCCGCTGGGAGTCGCTGGATACCGATCGCCAGGAAGGCTGCATCCGTACGCGTGAGCACGCTTACAGCCAGGACGGGGGGTTGGCGGTGCTGTACGGTAACCTGGCGGAAGACGGCTGCATTGTTAAAACGGCCGGTGTGGATAAAGAGATCCTCACCTTCAGCGGCCCGGCAAAAGTGTACGAAAGCCAGGAAGACGCAGTAGAGGCGATCCTCGGCGGCAAAGTCGTGGCGGGTGATGTGGTTGTGATCCGCTATGAAGGGCCGAAAGGCGGGCCGGGCATGCAGGAAATGCTCTATCCGACCACCTACCTGAAATCAATGGGGCTGGGTAAAGCCTGCGCATTGATCACGGATGGGCGCTTCTCCGGCGGTACCTCTGGCCTGTCGATTGGCCATGCCTCACCGGAAGCGGCCAACGGCGGTTTGATTGGCCTGGTGCAGGATGGCGACACCATCAACATCGATATTCCCAACCGTGGGATTTCGCTGGCCGTTGATGAGCAGGAACTGGCCGCTCGCCGTGAAGCCGAACTGGCGCGCGGCAGCGCGGCCTGGACGCCGAAAACCCGTCAGCGCCAGGTTTCTTTCGCGCTGCGCGCCTATGCATCATTGGCGACCAGTGCCGATAAAGGCGCAGTACGTGACAAAAGCAAGCTGGGAGGCTAATCATGGCGGCGTCACAACCTCTACCCGCGGCCCCGTGTGGCGCGGAGTATTTGCGAGCGGTGCTCCGCTCGCCGGTTTACGAGGTGGCCCAGGTCACCCCGTTACAAACCATGGACAAGCTTTCTTCACGCTTGGGCAACACCATCCTGGTCAAACGGGAAGATCGGCAGCCGGTGCACAGTTTCAAACTGCGCGGGGCGTACGCCATGATCGCCGGCCTGGATGAAGAGCAACGCTCGCGCGGTGTGATTACCGCGTCTGCCGGCAACCATGCCCAGGGCGTGGCGATGTCGGGCAGCCGTCTGGGCATTAAAACCCTGATCGTGATGCCCGTCGCCACAGCGGATATCAAAGTGGATGCGGTGCGCGGTTTTGGCGGTGAAGTGCTGCTGCACGGCGCTAATTTCGATGAGGCCAAAGCCAAGGCGATCGAACTTTCCCAGCAGCAGGGCATGACCTTCGTCCCGCCGTTTGATCACCCGGCGGTGATCGCCGGGCAGGGTACGCTGGCGATGGAACTGCTGCAGCAGGATTCGCACCTGGACCGGGTGTTTGTTCCGGTTGGCGGCGGCGGCCTGGCGGCCGGCGTGGCGGTGTTGATCAAACAACTGATGCCGCAAATTAAAGTGATCGGCGTGGAAGCGGAAGACTCCGCCTGTCTGCGGGCGGCGTTGGACGCCGGCGAACCGGTGGATCTGGCTCGCGTCGGGCTGTTTGCCGAAGGCGTGGCGGTAAAACGCATTGGCGATGAGACCTTCCGCCTGTGCCGTGAATATCTGGATGATGTGATCACGGTTGATAGCGACGCCATCTGCGCGGCGGTCAAAGACCTGTTTGAAGATGTGCGCGCCATTGCTGAACCGTCCGGTGCACTGGCGTTGGCCGGGATGAAAAAGTACATCCAGCAGCACGGGATTCAGGGCGAGCGTCTGGCGCACGTGCTGTCCGGGGCGAACGTCAACTTCCACGGCCTGCGTTACGTTTCCGAACGTTGTGAGCTTGGGGAACACCGTGAAGCCTTACTGGCGGTGACTATCCCTGAACGCAAGGGCAGCTTCCTTAAGTTCTGCCACCTGCTGGGTGGGCGTGCGGTGACCGAGTTCAACTACCGCTATGCCGATGCGGACAGCGCCTGCATTTTTGTTGGCGTGCGCCTGACGCGCGGCTATGCCGAACGCCAGGAAATCATCACCGAGCTGGGCGCGGGCGGCTATCAGGTTGTGGATTTGTCTGATGATGAAATGGCCAAGCTGCATGTGCGTTACATGGTGGGCGGGCGGCCGACCAAGCCGTTGCATGAGCGACTGTATAGCTTTGAGTTCCCGGAATCCCCCGGCGCACTGCTTAACTTCTTGAACACGCTGGGCACGCACTGGAATATCTCGCTGTTCCATTATCGCAGCCACGGCACGGACTTCGGCCGCGTGTTGGCCGGGTTTGAGTTGACGCAGAGTGAGCCGGAGTTTGAAAAACACCTGACGGCATTGGGTTATGAGTGCCACGATGAAACAAATAACCCGGCGTTCCGTTTCTTCCTGCAAGGATAAGGCAAGGCAATGGCGCAGCAGTTTACCGGTTTCAGCCAGCAAGGGTTGACCTTTTTGCAGCAGGTATGCCGCGAAAACGACAAGGAGTGGTTCGAGGCCAACCGTGGCGTGTATGAACGTGAATTGCTGGCGCCGTTCCGCGCGCTGGTGGATCAACTGGCGCCGGCGATGTTGGCGATTGATCCGCAGTTCGAAACGCGGCCCGCCATCGGGAAGACGCTGTCGCGTATTCATCGCGATACGCGTTTTTCACACGATAAGTCGCGCTACCGCAGCCGCCTGTGGCTGACGTTTAAGCGGCCAAGCAAGGACTGGAAGGATGCGCCGGCGTACTTTTTTGAAATCGGCCCCGACATGTTGCGCTATGGGCTGGGGTATTACAGCGCCAACAAGGCCACGATGGATCTGTTCCGCCATACGTTGCAACGCCGGCCGCAGCAGTTTCTGGCGGTGGCGCAATGCTGCCAGCCGCCGTTTGAGCTGGTTGGCGAGCGTTATAAACGCCTGCTGGTGAAGGATTTGGCCGAGGAGCTGTCAACCTGGTATCACCGCAAGTCTTTTGCCGTGATGGTGACGGATCCCCAGGTTGAGAAAGCGTTCAGCGCCACGCTGCCGGCCAGCCTAGCGCAGGGCTTCCAACAGCTTGCTCCGCTTTATGACTGGCTGATGCAGGTTGAAGCCATGAAGCAGATCGATCCGGCCGATCTATGACAGCAACACATGCCAGAAGGCGTCGATCAGTGGATCGTTAAGGCGTTTTTTCTGCACGCAAACGCCCAGATCGAACGGCTCGACCATCGGTACGTGATCCAACTGCGACACGCGGTTGCGCACCGGTTCCGGGCTGTGTTCCAGCACCACGCTTGGGATTAGCGCAATGCCGCAGCCGAGCGCCACCATGGAAACGATCGCTTCGTGGCCGCTGACCGTAGCGTAAATCAGCGGGTTACTGATGCGCAGGCGGCGGAACCACAGATCAACGCGTTTTCGCGACGGGCCATACTCCGGCAGGATAAAGGGAATGCTGGCCCAGTCGGGCTGTTCGGCCAGTGCCTGGGTGCGTGCGGCACAGGGGAGCGCCGGCACGATAAGCTCCATCGGAATATCGCCGATTTTGGTGAACTCGATGCTGCCGGGCAGGGTTTCCGGGCGGCCAGCCAGGCCGAGATCGGCTTCGCTGGACTGGACTTTATCGACCGCATCGGCGGCATCGCCGGTGGTTAGTTTAATTTCGACCAGCGGATGCTGCGCGCGGAAGCGGTCAAGAATCGGCGGCAGGTGGCTATAAGCGGCAGTCACCGAACAAAATACCCGCAGCTCGCCGCTGAGTGAGGGGCCGTGTTGGCCGATCGCGTGCTTCAACTGTTGATACTGCAACAGCGTTTGCTGGGCAAAGGTTTTCAGCTGTTCGCCCGCGTCGGTTAATTGCACGGTGCGGTTATCGCGCAGAAATAACGGTTGCCCGAGGCCTTCCTCCAACCGTTGGATCTGCCGGGAAAGCGTGGATGGGCTGACGTGCGTCGCCTTGGCGGTGCGGCCGAAGTGATGGCTTTCGGCAAGATGTAAGAACAGCTTTAAATCACGCAAATCCATATCGGTATGCTCGCAGCAGGTATGTTGCAGAAATTGCAATATAGCGTTCTTAATATATCAATTTAAGCAACGCATTTCCTGTTATACATTGAGCTCAACGTATCTCCGTACAGACAGGACGGGATAGTGAAAATAACATCGATCTCTCGTATCGACACAACATTAAAACTGGAGTACCACCATGGCTAATTATTTCAACACATTGAACCTGCGCCAGCAGTTGGCGCAATTGGGTAAGTGTCGCTTTATGGCGCGTGAAGAATTTGCGGATGAGGCAAACTACCTGAAAGGTAAAAAAGTGGTGATTGTCGGCTGTGGCGCCCAGGGCCTGAACCAAGGGCTGAACATGCGCGATTCGGGCCTGGATATCTCCTATGCCCTGCGTAAAGCAGCGATCGAAGAAAAACGCCCTTCATGGCGCAAAGCGACCGAGAATGGTTTCACCGTCGGCACCTACGAAGACCTGATCCCGCAGGCGGATCTGGTGGTTAACCTGACGCCGGACAAACAGCACTCTGCGGTCGTGCGTGCGGTACAACCGCTGATGAAAAAAGGTTCTGCGCTGGGCTATTCCCACGGTTTCAACATCGTTGAAGTTGGCGAGCAGATTCGTAAAGACATTACGGTGGTCATGGTGGCGCCAAAATGTCCTGGTACTGAAGTGCGTGAAGAATACAAACGTGGTTTCGGCGTGCCGACCCTGATCGCGGTTCACCCGGAAAACGATCCGCAGGGTGAAGGCATGGCAATCGCCAAAGCATGGGCGGCAGCCACCGGCGGCCACCGTGCCGGCGTTCTGGAATCCTCCTTCGTGGCTGAAGTGAAGTCTGACCTGATGGGTGAGCAGACGATTCTGTGCGGTATGCTGCAGGCGGGTTCTCTGCTGTGCTTTGACAAGCTGGTGGCTGAAGGCACCGATCCGGCCTATGCGGAAAAACTGATTCAGTACGGTTGGGAAACCGTGACCGAAGCGCTGAAACAGGGCGGTATCACCCTGATGATGGATCGCCTGTCCAATCCGGCCAAGCTGCGCGCTTACGCGCTGTCTGAACAGCTGAAAGGCATTATGGCGCCGTTGTTCCAAAAACACATGGACGACATTATCTCTGGCGCCTTCTCCAGCGGCATGATGGCTGACTGGGCGGAAGATGATGTGAAACTGCTGACCTGGCGTGAAGAAACCGGTAAAACCGCGTTTGAAAATGCGCAGCAGTTCGAAGGCAAAATCGGCGAGCAGGAATACTTCGATAACGGCGTGCTGATGATTGCAATGGTGAAAGCGGGCGTTGAACTGGCCTTCGAAACCATGGTGTCTTCCGGCATTATTGAAGAATCCGCTTACTATGAATCGCTGCACGAGCTGCCGCTGATTGCCAACACCATCGCGCGTAAACGCCTGTATGAGATGAACGTGGTTATCTCTGATACGGCGGAATACGGTAACTACCTGTTCGCTAACGCCGCGGTGCCGTTGCTGAAAGATTTCATGAATACCCTGCAGGCGGGCGATCTGGGCAAGGCCGTTGCGGCTACCGCCGTTGACAATGCGCAACTGCGTGATGTGAATGAAGCGGTGCGTAATCACCCAATCGAAGCCATTGGCCGCAAACTGCGTGGCTACATGACGGACATGAAACGTATCGCTGTGGCAGGTTAATACCCGCCATACCAACAGGGCCCAGCATGCTGGGCCTTTTTTTTATCTCTATTTTACTGCGGGTTATGCCGGCATGGCGGCCTGCGGGATAATGGCGCCACGGCGCTGGATGACTGCGCTGGCGGTGAGGTGGCCACGTTGCGCCGCAGCTTCCGCGCTACCGCCTGCCAAACGCACTGCCAGATAGCCCGCGCCGAAGGAATCGCCCGCCGCCGTGGTATCCACCACTTTCTCTGCCGGGAGTTTTACTGCCGGGACGTCATAGGTCGCCCCCTCGCCGGTGAAGATCAGGCAAGACTCTGCGCCGCGTTTGATGACGATTTCATTGACGCCGTAACCCTGGGTGCGCGCCACCACCTGCTGCACAGGCTGTTTGCCCCACAGAAGGTCTTCATCATCCAGCGTCAGGAAGGCGATATCGGTACAGGAAAGCACGCTCTGGTAGGCCTGTTGGGCCTCTGCCTTGCTGGCCCACAGGCGCGGGCGGTAGTTATTGTCAAAAATCACCTTGCCGCCGTTGGCACGGCATTGCCGCAGCATGTTGAACAGCTTCTGGCGGCTAGCCGGCGCGAGGATCGCAATGCTAATGCCGCTCAGGTAAAGGTAATCGAACTGCGCCAGCGTGTCGCACAACGCCTCTGCCGTTGGGCCATCCAGCCAATAACGCGCAGCGGCATCGTTACGCCAATAATAGAACGTGCGTTCACCCGTGGCGTCGGTTTCGATCACGTATAACCCCGGCAGTTTGTTTTCCAGCCGCTGAATCAGCGAGGTATCCACCTTTTCTTGCTGCCAGGCCTGCAGCATGTCATCGCTGAAACTGTCGGTGCCCAGGGCGGTGACATAATGCACCGCCAATGCCTGTTCTGGCACCTGCCGGGCCGTGTATACGGCGGTATTGAGCGTGTCGCCACCAAAGCCACGGTGCAGAACCGTACCGCTTTGTGACAGTTCAATCATGCATTCGCCAATGATGGCGAGCTTTTTGCGCGTCATGATAACCCCTGGTGTGAAGAGAAGTGATGAATGAAATATCGTCTAGTCTCAACACTGGGTCGCAGCGAGTCAATAAAAATAAAACGTTGTTTTATTCTTATGTTGAGAGCGGGAAATGCACGATTTCCCGTTAATTAAGTAAGGGGCACTTATTTGGCGGCGGCGCGCAGATCGGTGACGGCCTGCCCACCGATCCCCCAGTTATCGGTTTCTACCTCATCAATGACCACGACCGTAGTCGCGGGGTTTTTCCCCAGGGTATCAACCAAAAGCTGTGTTACGCCGGCGATCAGCTGTTTTTTCTGTTCGGGCGTGGCGCCTTCGCGGGTGATCTTGATGTTGACGTAGGGCATGGCGTTTCTCCGCATTGATTATGGGTGTTGCTATTAACTGTAGCGGTTTTTTGTGTGCCAGGCACGGTGAACGAATCATTGAAACTTATGGTGCCGGGTTCAGCACTGCGCAACGGTGGTCCTGAATCTCTTCGGCGGAAGCCAGCGTATACGGCAACAGGCTCAAATGGGTTGTCAATAGCAGAAAATCCCCGCCTGGCAGTTCCGTCATGGCCAGGCCGTAGTGGCCCATGTTGTCACGTGCGCCATCAACGCCCTGGGCCAGCAGATGAAACGCCCCTGCCTGTGCCAGCTCACTGGGGCTGACGCGGCGCATCAGGTAATCGTTCCCCATAAGCCCGCCCGGCAGCGGTTGCCATTGCTTGCCGGCACTGGCTGCCACTTGCGCCAGCCGGGTTTTTACCTCGGGTTGTAAGCAGGAAATATGGATATGAAGTTGGTTCTGCGTGCGGCCATATTCAGAATTTATTGCCAGCGAGATATTATCGTCATCAATTGGCTTGCCGTACTTATCGGCCATCAAATGGCGGGCCTGCCATGCCAGGGCAAAGAAGTTTGGCGTGTTCGGCTCCAGCAGCAGTGGGCTTTCGATGCCGGTGATTTTGCGAATGGGGATCAGCAAATATTGGAGCGGGCCGTTGCGATCCTTCAGCAGCACAACGCCTTGTTGCTCATCCGCCTGGACGCAGGGGGCCGGGCTATGGTTTTTTTGCTGATTAGGCAGGCACTGCTGGCTGACGATATGCCACAAGGCATCGGGGTGGGAGGGTTTTAGCCAGGCATAGCCTGCGTATGCGATGGCAGCTAATACTAATAGCGTAATGAGCACGGACAATATACGGCGCAACGTCATTATGGTAATCCGTTAATGATTTAAAACAATAAGATATCCCGTCATCTTCAATTTGCAGAGCCGAAATGCGATTGGCGTTTGGGTTTTGCAACGCGAGCTATTTAGGGTATACACCGGATTTATGACAGGAAGTTGGCGGCCCGATGATAAGGGCCGCCGTGGTGCTTACAGTGATTGGTGGCGGGTTTCTTTCATTGCCAGCAGGGCAAGCAGCGTGAGCGTTGACATCACTGCCAGGTAAATCCCGACATAGAACAGGCCATAATTGGCCGCCAGCCAGGTCGCGATATAGGGTGCGACGGAGGCGCCCAGGATCGATGCTACGTTATACGAGAACGATGCCCCGGTATAACGCACTTCCGTAGGGAACAGCTCCGGCAGCAGGGCGCCCATCGGGCCAAAGGTCAGGCCCATGATGCTCAGGCCGCACAGCAGGAAGCCCATTACCAATACCTGATTACCGGAGCCCAACAGGCTTGGGAAGATAAAGGCGAAGGCGATCATCACCAGGGTAACGACGATCATGGTGCGCCGGCGCCCGAAGGCGTCTGCCAGCATACCCGCAAGCGGGATCGTAATACCGAAGCCGATAACGGCCACCATCAGCATCCACAGGAAGCTGTTGCGGGAATATCCCAGCCCTAACGGCTGTGCCGTGGTGCCGTAGGTCATCGAATACACCGTCATCAGGTAGAACAGCGTATAGGTCGCCAGCATGATGAACGTGCCGAGGATGGTGGCTTTCAGGTGTTTGCTAAGCAGCGTGCCAAGCGGCACTTTTACCTGTTTACCGGCTTTGGCCACTTTGGTGAACACCGGGGTTTCATGCAGCGATACGCGAACGTACAGGCCGATCAGCACCAGCGCGGCGGACAGGATAAACGGCACGCGCCAGCCCCACTCCATGAACTGTTGGTCGGTCAGCAGCCAAGAAAGCAGCAAGAAGGTGCCGTTGGCGAAGAAGAAGCCGATAGGCGCGCCCAACTGTGGGAATGAGCCATACAGCGCACGTTTGCGCGCCGGGGCATTTTCCGTCGCCAGCAGGGCTGCGCCGCCCCATTCTCCCCCTAACCCCAGCCCCTGGCCAAAGCGAGCCAGCGCCAGCAGCATAGGCGCAAACACGCCGATGGTTTCGTACCCTGGCAGCAGGCCAATCAGCACGGTGGAGATGCCCATGGTAAGCAGCGAAGCGACCAGCGTCACTTTACGCCCTACGCGATCGCCAAAGTGGCCGAACAGCGCAGAGCCGATCGGGCGGGCGATAAAGGCGACGGCGAAAGTCGCCAGTGACTGCAACGTAGCCGTAGTGGGATCGCCCTGTGGAAAGAAAATATGCGGGAAGACGATCACGGCTGCTGTGGCATAGATATAAAAATCAAAAAACTCGATAGCGGTGCCGACCAACGAGGCGACGATGACTTTTCCGCGGGAGTTAATGGGTGTTGACGTTTCGTCAGCATCGATGGGTGTTGCGATGGAAGCTTGCATAGTTATTTCTTATGTTTTCCTTTTGTAAAGGGCCATCTTAGACACAGCAAATTGGCTTTTCAACGGCGAAACTTTGTGCAGCGCTGCGGTAAATCAGTAAATAGATTAATGTATTAATATGGTTATGATTTATGGTTATAAATGCCGTTTATTTAACATAGCGTAGAGTGAGATGCTGATAAATCGACGAATAAAAGTTATCGGGTAGTTTGTTATGCTGGTTATTGGATCCAAGGCGTTTCTGTTTTGGGGCTATATGCTGATTTTTAACCGCTTTCCTAGAATAAAATGCCGATCATAAGGGTATGACCGGCATGATTGCATCGCGCTCAACGGCGGGGTGGCAGGGGTTCGTCTTCCTTATATTGCGCCGTGGCGATCCAGGCGGCGCAAAACAGCGTTAAACGGGCGAAGAAGTAGAAAAAGGCCATCAGACCAATCACTGAACCAAACGCGGCGCCCGAAGGGGACTTTGCCAGTTGGGGCAGTGTCATGGTCATGATGAACTTGATCACTTCAAAACCTATCGCCGCCAGGAGCGTGCCGCGCAGCAGCGCCTTTTTCTTTGGTTTATGGCGCGGCAGCATCCAGAAAATCCACAGGAACAGGAGATAGTTGGCAAAGATGGAAATGGCCATCGCGATCAGTGTCATCGCCGGGCGTAGCCATTCTATGTCGTCCAGCCCCAACGCCTGCACGATGGCGGCCTGGGCAGCCCCGGCGATAGAGGTCAGCGAGAGGGTAACAATCAGTGCAACCACCAGGCCGGTGAGCGAGATAAAGTCCCGGGTATAGCGGAAGTAAATTTTCTCCTGATCCTGCGGGTTGCGCTCCCAGACATCGCGGGACTGTGCCCGGATGGCCTCGCGCAGGTTGCCCATCCAACTGACGCCGGAATAAAGCGCCAGCGCTAACCCGGTTAAGCCCACAGTGGTGCGCTGCTGGATGGCCGTGTTGACGGTGTTTTTCAGCGTACTGGCCAGCGCAGGATCGCTGATGCTGTTGACTATCCGGTTAATCAGGCTGGCGAGCAGATCGGGGTTGGAGGCCAGCACAAAACCCACCGCAGCAAATGACACCATCAGAATCGGGATGAGCGACAGGAAAGAGAAGTAGGTAATGGCCGCGCCGAACTGGCTGCCCAGGCGATCGTTAAACCGATTCGTTGCGCGTAGCATATGGGCAACGCTTGGCCAGGCTTTGATCCGCTCCACCAGGCGGACGGTGCCGCTGATGCCCTTATCAATATTGTGATTGCCGGTTTTAATGGCAAGCGGTGTTTTTTGGGCTGCCGCTCCCTGGGGCTGCTGGGGTTCTTTATCTGGTCCTGTAGGCATTACGTTGTGATTTCCTTAATGATAATCGAATGTCTTAGCGCTGATTATAGCCAAATCTGACCATGATTTGGGGAACGAGGGGGGCTGGTTCGACGATGGCGTGTTAAAGATACGCCGGAAAAGGGCAGCAGCCGGTAGGATTTCTGTATCATGGTGTGCGGTTGAAGGTCTGTTGCCTTATGACGTGTTTAAATAACAATAAAAATGTGTGAATGGCCTCCCTTTTTAAACTTACTCCTGCCATCTGAAATTAAACTTTCCACCGGCTAAACACTATCTCCATAATTCTTACATATTTAGCAATTAATACCCTTTTGATTTTTAAAAAGTTTACACTCCCACGCATTACTATAAGTTAATTAGCTTATTATTATCTCCGACGACACGATAAGCCTGTAAGTTTTCAGCGCTTATAACGAACAATAATTTTTAAGGAATTTATTATGCGTAAACTGACCGCTTTATTTGTTGCTTCCACTTTGGCGCTGGGTTCTGCCTCTATGGCATTTGCAGCGGATACCTCTGCAAGCGCGCCGGATGCACCACCCGCAAAAATGATGCATCACAAAGGCCATGATAAGAAAGGTGGCCCATTTGCCGGTTTGAACCTGACCGAACAGCAGCGCCAGCAAATTCGCGATATTATGAAAGAATCACATCCGAAAGACGGCTTTGCCGGTAGAAACGATCGTCAGGCGCTGCATAGCCTGGTTGCTGCCGACAGCTTCGATGAAGCAAAAGCCAAAGAACAAATTGACGCTTTCAGCAAAGCCCAGGCAGAGCGTATGCTGGCACGCGTTAAAGCCGAAAATAAAGTGTATAACCTGCTGACCCCAGAGCAGAAAAAACAATACAACGAGAACTATCAGAAGCACGAAAAGAAAATGGAAGAACACATGAAAAAAATGCAGGAACATCACGCTCCTGAAGAATAAGTTCTCCGTGCGTTAATCCATTACCAGGCCCGATTGTCATCGGGCTTTTTTTATTTCTGCAATATCATTCGGCAATAGGTGAAATCAGCCGAAATTGTTCGATGACGGCCAGAGCAAAGCCCGGATCGTTGATATGGTCAGGCACTTTGATGATGCGCCGTTTCGCTGTAGGTTGTAGCGTGCTTTCCAGGGCGCGGATGAACGCGGATAACGCGGCCGGATCCCAGAATGGCTGCCCGGGCGCATCCAGCGCGGAAATTCCCCCTTCCGGTATGATAAAGCGGACTTCCCCCTCACAGGCATTCAGCTTTTCGCCGATCCAACGGCCCATATGGGCATTTTCTTCCGGCGTGGTGCGCATTAGCGTCACCTGCGCGTTGTGATGGTAAAATTGGCGGTTGGCATAGCGGGCTGGCACGGTCTTGGGCGAGCCAAAGTTAATCATGTCCAGCGCGCCGCAGGACATCACGCAGGGCACGTTGGTGCGGGCAATCGCGCCGAAGCGGTCTTCATTGCAGGCCAGCACGCCATCAAACAAATAATCGCAGACCTCTGTGGTGGTCAGATCAAGCACCACGTCCAACAGGTGGCTATCGATCAATTTCTCCATCGCCCGGCCGCCGCTGCCGGTGGCGTGGAACACCAGGCAATCCCATTGCGGCTCAATGGCGCGGGTGATCGCTTTGACACAGGGCGTGGTGACGCCAAACATGGTCAGCCCGGTGGCCGGTTTGCAGCCGCTATCGTCAGCACCAGAGAATCGCACGGCGCCGGCAATTTGGCGGGCGGCATTGCCCAGCACCTTCCGTGAAATACGGTTTAGGCCGGCGATATCCGTCACGGAATACATCATGCTGATATCACTGGCGCCGATGTAGCCAGAGATATCGCCGGCGGCCATGCTGGAGACCATGAGTTTTGGCAAACCAATGGGAAGCTGCTGCATCGCCGGCGTGATCATCGCTGTGCCGCTTGAGCCGCCCAGGCCAAGCAATGCGGCAATATCTGTGCGTGTCAGGATAAAACGTTCGAAGGCCACCGCCATTGCCGCAGTGGCCTGGCCACGATGGGAGCAGAATACCGCCTCTGGGCCATTAGGATGGTAGCGGGCAACGTCCAGTGAGGAGATATCGGTTTGATCGTGCGATACGCCGAGAGTGGAAAGATCAATCGTAAGGGGGGACAAACCAAAACTGGCGATCAGGCTACGCACATAGTCCAACTCTTGTCCTTTGGTATCTGCTGTGGTAGCAATATAGACAAAAGCTGGGGTATTCATCATCGCCTGTTCCTGGAAATGTTCGGTAAATATCCGAACAAATTATTCTAGTGATAAAGCTATAGTTAGGTTGGGAACCCTAGTGTTGGTCAATATGGCACAGCCGATGATTTTGTGTATATAATGAGACTGCAATCTCATTTATGCAAGTTAAATTTAATACAAAGTGAGACTATAGTCTCACCACACAGCATAAACATGCTTTTTCTTGTGGCGGGGAAGCCAGAATTTTACCCGGCCAGAGCGTTTATCATGTTTGCTCCGGGGCCGGACGACATGACGAAATTTTTGAGGTGGCCGTGCCAATATCCGCATTTCCTGTTACGTCGGAGAAGTCTTTGACGCACACCCGTGCTAAAACCCGTAATCTATTGTTGGCCAGCGCCATGGCGCTTTATGACGATGGCAAATTCCCTTCAGTGACTGAACTGGCTGCGTATGCGCAGGTTTCCCGTGCTACCGCCTACCGTTATTTTCCTACCCAAAGCGCCCTGATTGCCGCCGTAGTGGCGGAAAGCCTCGGGCCAATCCTTGAATGGCAGCCGCAGGACAACGATGCCCTTAAGCGTATCCAACAGCTGTTGGCGTTTGCCTATCCGCAAATGGAACAGCACGAAGGCGCCCTGCGCGCGGCCTTGCAGCTTTCTTTGCAGCAGTGGGCGAATGCGACGCCGGGGGAGAAATTTGTCCGGGGCAACCGTAAACGCCTGCTGAAAATGGCCGTGGAGCCGCTGGATGGCAAGCTATCACCCGATTCGCTGCAGCGCGTGATCCACGCATTTTCATTAATTTATGGCTCGGAGGTTTTCCTGGTGCTGAAAGATATCTGGGGCCTGGATCTCGCAGAGATTCAAGATGTGACGCAATGGATGGCGAAAGCGATATTGCGCCAGGCAAATGAAGACGAAAAGGCGCGCCAGGAGGACTAACCCCTTGCAACACCGTGCCCTGTTTAGGGGCGATGAAGGCGTGACACATTCCCCACCGCTATTCCCCAATCTGCAGAAAAGCGCCTGGTCTGATGAACGGCAGGGTGGGCGACGAAAATAAAAAAACCGGGCCTTTTACAGGCACCGGCCGTATACGCGATTAGCGTTAATGATCTCACTTCGGGTAAATTGCAGCTTATTTGGCACTAACTATTTTAAAAGTCTGCAACCGAAGATGAGTATCCCTGGTGTTGTTATGGTTATTCGGTAAACTAATTTACTATTATTTTTATTGTGTGCTGCTGTGTGTAGCTTTTGGTACCATGTTTTACCATACAACATGGTATGTCAAGCAATGTTTAAGTGTAAGATTGCATAATATACCAGTTTTGGATAGCATTTTTATGCAGTGAAGCATCGAAACGACTGATAAATCAGGATAATCGAAGGGACCAATGGGTAATAATCACCAAAAATTCGATTCACAGTCGATAGCAAACCGGGTACGGGAACTCTTTTTGCACCATGGGATCGGCAAGCGTCAGCATGCCAAGGAACTCAGCCGTATTTTAGCGCTGAGTTTTTCTCATGCGCATCGTAAGCTGAAAGGGCAAAGCCCGTGGACGTTGGAACAAATCAACGGTGTGGCTGCGGCGCTGGGCGAGCCGGCGGCGGCGATTGTTGATCTGAGCGCTGAACACGAAACCACATTGCCGCAGGCTATGGCGTGTAATGCCATCTTTTCCGTGGGCGGAGTAGACATCCCCTGCGAAGCCTATATCGGCCATGAACTCTCTGGCGCGCGTTCGTCAGAGTTTGTCGCATTACAGCAGGGTGAACGCTGGTTTATTTATCGTGCGGAAGAGATGCCAACCGGGAAACGCTACAGTGTGGAACTGATTGAGATCAGGCCTTCGGCCACGGAAGATGACCGGCTGAGCATTGCGGTGCTTGATGATTCGCGCCAGGTGGCCGATGAACTGACCAAGTATTTAAACGCCCAAGGGTTCAACGCGCTGGCGTTTTACGATGTGGAAAGTTTTTGTGAAGCGCAGAGCAAAGGGTTGTTTGATGGCTACGTGGTTGATTGGCTGATCGGGCAGGAAACGGCCGAGCAATGCATTGAGGCGATTCGCGCCTCTGATAACCCAGATGCGCCGGTGCTGGTGCTGACTGGCCAACTGGGCACCGATCTGCGGGAGTCGGAAATCGCCAGAGCAATGCGCGATTATGACGTGTTGGGCCCCTATGAGAAACCGGTGCGGCTCCATGTTATTGAAGCCGCATTGCAGCGCTGTTTTAATCTGTAAACAGTGCGGTTAACGTTACAGATAACGCGTTGAGCCGAACGGGCTTCATCAGGTAGTCGTCAAACATGGCTCGCTGTTCCGCGGGCAACAGTTCCGGCGCATAGGCGCTGATGCCAATAATCGGGATATCCCGGTTCGGCCCACGCTGGCTGCGCAGGTGCTTCGCGACAGCGGCGCCGTCCAGCCCCGGCATCTGCAGATCCAACAGCAAGGCGTCATAGGGTTTGCGCAGCAGCTTTTGCAGCGCGCGCTCGGGTGAATCGCACAGCTCATGTTCATAACCCAGCTTGCCCAGCAGTGAGCTGAATGCGTCGCCAGCCGCCTTATTGTCATCCACCACCAGGATATATTGCTGTTTTTTCAGCGTGCTTTCGTTTGCCGCTGGCGCTTGTGGCGCTTCCGGCTCTTCGTTAATTTCCACCGGGATGCTGATAATAAAAGTGGTGCCCTTATTCAGTTCGCTGTAGACCGTAATGGTGCCGTTGAGCAATTCCACCAGGCCGTGAACAATGGCCAGCCCCATACCAACGCCGCTGTGCTGACGAGTATGTGACTGATCAACCTGGGTAAAAGGCTCAAATATCTGGTTCAACATTTGCTTTTCAATGCCGATGCCGGTATCAGTGACTTCGATAATCAATGCGCTGCCGCTCGGCTGCCGGCGCAAACAGCTAAATAGCGAAATGGTGCCGTTATCGGTGTATTTAAAGGCATTGGTCAGCAGGTTGGTGACGATCTGCTGGATGCGCAGCGGATCGGAATAGATTTGCGTATGGGTGAACTCCATCTCGGTGGTTAACCGCACCCCGTCTTTTTGCGCCAGCACCGCGATCTCGCCGGCGGTTTCCTCAATCAGCTTTTGGGCGTTGAAGGAAACGATGCGCAACTCCATCATGCCGCTATCCAGGCGGGCGTAGTCAGTCAGATCGCGCATTTGGCTTTCAATTTGCTGTGCGGCAGTTTCCAGGCGTTGGAAGGTGTCCGTATGCTCGGCAGAAAGGCGTGTATGAGTCAGGACATCAATGGCCGACATGATGCTTTGCAGCGATGTGCGCAATTCGTGGCCAATGGCACCCAGGAATGCATTTTTGGTCCGAATGGCCTTCTGTTCCGCCAGGATGGCTTTTGACTGCTGGCTGATGGTTTGGCGCTGCTGGCGGATGACGATCAGCGTAATCGCGATCAGGGCAATCACCGAGAACATGATAATCGCCAAGCCATAGAAAATGATCATGCGCTTGCCGATAAAGTCCTGATAGGCATTGGTGCGTTGTTTTACCTCTGCGTGATCCGCCAGGTTCGCCATATCGATCGCCAGCGGTTTTAGCTGGTGCATCGCCTGGGAGACGCGCGGCAAATCAATTTGCGCCCCGGAAACCAACTGCTCAATATTGTTGATTTCAAAACGTATCTTATCAATAACTTCCGGGTAGCCTGGCTCGTTATATAATGGCGCCGTGGATTCTGAAGGGGCCTCCAATACAAAGAAACGTGAATACAGGATGTCGAATTTCATCCGGATCTCATCCGTATTGGGCTGCTCGGTATGTTTTTGTTGCTCAATCAGCGTTTCAAACTCCGCCAGTTTGATGGCGAATTTGGCCGTTGCCCAGGAATAGTTTTCCTGCGTACCGGCGACCGCATACAGTCCTTTTTTCGACAGGGTGGCGCTGTAGTAATATAGCGTGACTGTGGAAGCGAGCAGAAACAGCATGGCGAAAATAGCCGGGATCACCAATTTGCCGCGGTTTTTAAACAATAGAAATATCATTTAATTACAACCCTGTTGATCTGCCAGATAAAACGCGAGTTATATAGCGGCGAATTGAGCTCTGTATCGCCGCTGTCACGCGGATAAATCAAAAACAGCGGGCCAAAGTTTTTCACTTGCAGTGGAATACCGTCCATTCTGTAAGCCAATATCATTTGATATTTGGCAACGTCGGAAACCGGCACATCGATGGTATAATCGTTCAACGCATAGAAAGTCATCGTACTGCCTTCGGCGCCGACGGTTTCCAAAATTTGCGACAGTAATACACCCTCAAAGTTTTTCTTCGGCGTCCATGATGTCGACGTAATAATGCTGCTTACCGGCATGGCATACAACTGTTTATCGGTGAAGATATAACGGGTATGGGTATCGTCGTTGGTATTTTTAATTTTCCCGCTGACTTCCAGAGTAAAGCTATAGGCGCTGGATTGGATCATCACCAAAGCCAATAGGGCAAACATCACGCGCTTTAACAGGGGCATTATCATCAGAATTTCTCCGCAATAGGCAAAGCAGCCAGATCGACATTGTTGTAAGCCTGCCCGATCAGCGCCAAATCCTGTGGGCGAGCGCTGGCCTGCACATTACTGATTGCCGGAATATTCAGCCATACTGGCCGG
The DNA here is from genome assembly GCF_039539505.1 of Gibbsiella dentisursi. NCBI lineage: Bacteria > Pseudomonadati > Pseudomonadota > Gammaproteobacteria > Enterobacterales > Yersiniaceae > Gibbsiella > Gibbsiella dentisursi. The sequence continues at coordinate 145,031 of NZ_BAABDG010000011.1, read as the reverse complement.
CAATATGCGTAATCCCGCACCCGCAGTTGCGGCGCAATGGATGTGAAAAAGGCAGTAGTAGGTACATCATACCCTGCGGCGATGTGTACGGCAGCGGTATCTGCGGTTAGCACGTACCGGGCTTGCTTCACCCAGGCAAGAAAACTGCCGGTGTCCGGCGACAGCGCCTGAATATTGGTGTAGTGCGGGTGGTTGACCACGCCAAAGCCCAATACCGGGCAGCGGAATGTTTCCCAAAGCCAGTCAACCAGGCGGCTATGCATGCTGGCCGGGATGCTGCGCAGCGGCGTACTCGCCATTGGGCAAAACAGCACGTATTGCGGGTATTGTTCATGCGCCGGCAGGTTGGGCAGACAAAGCTGCTGCAGCCAGCGGTTGGTTTTCGCTTCCTGGGGAACGGCGGCGGGATCAACGCCCAGCGCCTGCAGGAAAAAATCGATCATGGGCAGTGCCGTGAACGCGGGCCAGAACAGTTGGTTGCCGGCATCAATACGCAGTTCCCGCCGCGGCAGGCGGGCCAGCGGCCAGGGCAGCCAGCGCATCTCGGCCACCACGCCGGCGGCCAGGTGGTATAGCGTGTCAACATAGTGGGGCGAACGCCCCGGCCGGTAAATCAGGCTGCGTAACTGCGGGTTGATCGTGCGCAGCGCTTCCACGGCGGTCAGGCCGATGATGGAATCGCCCAATGTCACGCCCATGCCGTTAATTATGTGTACCTGTGCCACCTCGCGATAGTCAATCTGGAAAGGCGCCATGGCGGCATTCAAGATGCCTTCCTGGCCTGCCAGGCTGTAATAATCGCTGGAAAAAGTGTTTTGTTGTTCAATATCGTAGGAAGCAACAATCTGGCCTTCCGGCGTCAGCAGGCTCCCCTGGTGGTACAGCACTTCATCCTTTGTTAACACAACCATTTTTATTCCCGTTGCTAATAGAGGCGGAGGTAAGGGGGGCTATTTTTTTAATAAGAAAAGGATGGCAGATAATAACGGATTATGCAGGTGATAGGCAGGCCCATAGTCAGCAAACGTTGATGGAATTTTAATAAAAATAGTTCGGTTTCATTAGTGCGGCCAATGTGAAGCCTATCGAATGCTTCAGGAACTTGAACGCCGGGGGCCCGGCGTTCAAGCTATCGGCATTTAGCGCATGGTAACGAACTCTTCCGAAGCCGTCGGGTGGATGGCAACGGTGTTGTCGAAGTCTTTCTTAGTGGCGCCCATTTTCACCGCCACGGCAAAGCCCTGCAGGATTTCATCCATCCCGAAGCCGATACCGTGCAGGCCGACGACTTTTTCGTCTTTACCCACGCAAACCAGTTTCATCCGGCACGGCTGGCGGTGCTGGGTGACTGCGGTATACATGGCGGTGAATGAAGAGGTGTAAACCTTCACCTGATCATCGCCGTATTTTTCTTTTGCCTGTGGTTCGGTCAGGCCAATGGTGCCGATCGGCGGGTGGCTGAAGACCACGGTCGGGATGTTACTGTAGTCCAGATGCTCATCGGGCTTGTTGTTGAACAGGCGCTCGGACAAACGGCGGCCTGCCGCAACGGCCACTGGCGTCAGCTCAACCGCGCCGGTGTTGTCGCCCACGGCGTAAATGCCTGGCACGCTGGTGTTCTGGAGTTTATCGACCTCGATGTAGCCTTTGTCGTTGGTTTTTACCCCGGTGACGCCCAGGTTCAGGTTGTCGGTTGCCGGTTCACGGCCGATGGCCCAAATCAGGCTGTCGACGGTGAAGGTTTGGCCGTTTTCTAACTGCAGCGTCAAGCTGCCGTCGGCATTCTTGGTGATGGCCTTCGGCGTGGATTCGGTGTGCAGGTTCGGCCCTTCGGTGTTCATCACCTCGACCAAGGTATCGACAATCAGCGGATCAAAGGTGCGCAGCGGCGCGTGTTTGCGCACAAACAAATGGGTCTCTGCGCCCAGTGCGTTCAGCACGCCGGCAATTTCTACCGCAATATAGCCTGCGCCGATAATGGCAACGCGCTTTGGCATGTCATCCAGCGCGAAGAAACCGTCGGAATCGATACCGTATTCGGCGCCGGGAATATCGGGGTGGCTTGGGCGCCCGCCGGTGGCGATCAGAATGTGATCGGCGGTGATCTTCTCGCCGTTCACTTCTACCGTGTGCGCGTCGACAAAGCGGGCGAACCCTTTAATGACGTCAACCTTATTTTTGCCCAGCACGTTGTCATAAGAGTTATGGATGCGGTCAATATAAGCGCTACGGTTGGCGATCAGCGTTTTCCAGTTAAACGCGTTAACCGTGGCGTCAAAGCCATAGTCCGGCCCGTACTGGTGGATGGCCTCGGCGATCTGCGCCGCGTGCCACATAACTTTCTTGGGAACACAGCCCACGTTGACGCAAGTACCACCCAGTTCTTTAGCTTCGATCAGCGCGCATTTCTGGCCATACATGGCTGCCCGGTTGATCGATGCGATCCCACCGCTGCCGCCGCCAATTGCAAGATAATCGTAATGTTTTGTCATTTGGGGTTCCATGCGTTTGTGTTATTTGAAGAGGCTAAGAGTTTAACGCCTGAGCGTTGTTTGTCGCAAAGATTGCATCAATGATTGTAATAGGTTGCGGCGGAATGCGCCGCAGGCGCCCTGGTGGCCCAGGCAACCGGATTGCCGGGCCAGGCGGGGATCACTCCGGCACCACCCAGTGCACCAGATGATGGCCGATCCCGGTGGGAACCAGCGCCTGGTGCAGCCAGGGCAGCACGGTGTTCATCTGCTGTTCCAGCTTCCACGGCGGGTTAATCACGATCATGCCGGAGGCGGTCATACCGCGGTGATCGCTGTCGGGTTTGACGGCCAGCTCAATTTGCAGGATGCGGCGGATCCCGGTCGCTTCCAGTTCCTTGAGCATGCGCTTGATCTGCTGGCGCAGGACGACCGGGTACCACAGCGCATAGGTGCCGGTGGCAAAGCGCTTATAGCCTTCCTGTATGCCTTTGACCACATCCTGGTAATCGGTCTTCATTTCATACGGCGGATCCATCAGGATGAGGCCGCGGCGCGTCGGGGGCGGCAACTGCGATTTGAGCTGCTGATACCCGTCGGCGCGGAGCACTTTGGCGCGTTCATCCTTCTGGAACTCGCCGCGCAACAGCGGATAATCGCTCGGGTGTAGCTCCGTCAGGTGGATTTTGTCCTGCGGGCGCAGCAGTTGGCGGGCAATCAGCGGCGAGCCGGGGTAGTAGCGCAGTTGGCCGCTGCGGTTGAAATTGTGCACCACGCTCATGTAGGCCGCCAGTTCCTGCGGCAGATCGTCACGCTGCCAAAGTTGGCCGATGCCTTCCAGGTATTCCCCGGTGCGCTCGGCGTGTTCCCCGCTCAGTTGGTAACGCCCGGCGCCGGAATGGGTATCCAGGTACAGGAAGGGTTTTTCTTTTTCTTTCATTGATTCAATGATCAGGCTTTGCACGGTGTGCTTGAGCACATCGGCATGGTTGCCGGCGTGAAAACTGTGGCGGTAACTAAGCATGGCGTTTGGTCATTCCTTGTGCTCCTACCGGAGCGGGATCAAAAAGGTGCAATATTGTGACAGTATAAACTGTTCGGGTCAGAAAAAGTGAAATGCATCGCCGTGACGGCAAGGAGGAGAAATGAGCTGCATATTTTGTGAGATGGTGGCGGGGCGGGCGCCATGCCACACCATTTGGCAAGACGATAATCATCTGGCGTTCCTGTCGATTTATCCCAATACCGAAGGCTTCACGGTGGTGATCCCGAAAGCACACTACCCAAGCTATGCCTTCACCCTGCCGGATGAAGTGCTGGGCCAACTGATATTGGCTACCAAGCAGGTTGCCCAATTGCTCGATCGCGCGTTCGATGATGTGGGGCGCAGCGGCATGGTATTTGAAGGTTTTGGCGTCGATCACGTGCATGCCAAGCTGATCCCGATGCACGGCACCGCGGAACTGGATCAATGGCAGCCGATAGAATCGCATTTGGAAAAGTTTTTCGATCGTTACGAAGGCTATTTGTCTTCCCATGACGCCAACCGCGCCGACGATCGGAATTTGGCCGCGCTGGCGGCCAGGATCCGTCAAGTGGGCAGCGCGTAAGGCACGAACTATCAACGGCAGCCATTGATTTTCAAGCAGCTTGCCTCCATGTTAGTTGTTCAAACGCATTTTAAGGCCGGGTATTTATCCCGGGCCCCAACTTCAGGACTGCTCTATGACAAATCCGTTGCTGACCCCATTTTCCCTACCGCCGTTTTCCGCCATTCGCCCTGAACACATTGTGCCGGCAGTGCAGTCAGCTTTGGCTGATTGCCGCGCTACGGTGGAACGTGTGGTCGCGCAGCCGGGGCCGTTTACCTGGGATAACCTTTGCCAACCGCTGGCGGAGGTGGACGATCGCCTGTCGCGTATCTGGTCGCCGATTGGCCACCTCAATGCCGTCAAGAACAGCCCGGAGCTGCGCACGGCCTATGAGCAGGCGCTGCCGCTGCTGTCGGAATATGGCACCTGGGTGGGCCAGCATGCCGGGCTGTACCAGGCCTATTGCAGCCTGAAGGACGGGGAAGGTTTCCACCAACTGAGCGTCGCGCAGCGCAAAGCGGTGGAAAACGCGCTGCGTGATTTTGAACTGTCCGGTATCGGCCTTTCCCCAGAAAAACAGAAACGCTACGGCGAAATTTCCGCGCGCCTGTCTGAGCTAAGCTCGACGTTCAGCAATAACGTGCTGGATGCCACCATGGGCTGGAGCAAGCTGATTACCAACGTGGACGAGCTGAGCGGTCTGCCGGAAAGCGCGTTGGCGGCGGCGCAAGCCATGGCGCAGGCCAAAGAGCAGGAAGGCTGGCTGCTGACGCTGGATATGCCGAGCTATCTGCCGGTAATGACCTATGCCGATAATCAGGCGCTGCGTGAAGAAATGTATCGCGCGTTCAGCACCCGCGCTTCCGATCAGGGGCCGAACGCCGGCAAATGGGACAACAGCGAAGTAATGGCGGAAAAGCTGGCGCTGCGTCACGAACAGGCGCAACTGCTGGGTTTTGCCTCCTATGCGCACAAATCGCTGGCGACCAAAATGGCGGAAAGCACGGAGCAGGTGATCGGCTTCCTGACCGATCTGGCCAAACGCGCGCGCCCACAGGCCGAACAAGAACTGGCGCAGCTGCGCGCCTTCGCCGAAGAGAATTACGGCGTGGAAACGTTGGCGCCGTGGGATATCGCCTACTACAGCGAAAAACAGAAACAGCATCTGTTCTCGATCAGCGATGAGCAACTGCGCCCCTATTTCCCGGAACAGCGCGTGGTGGAAGGGTTGTTTGAGGTGGTGAAGCGCATTTATGGCATCACCGCCAAAGAGCGTAAGGATGTGGACACCTGGCACCCAGAGGTGCGCTTCTTCGATCTGTTCGACGCCAGCGGCGAACTGCGCGGCAGTTTCTATCTGGATTTGTACGCCCGCGAACACAAACGCGGCGGCGCCTGGATGGACGACTGCGTCTGCAGCCTGCGTAAAGCCAATGGCGAGCTGCAAAAGCCGGTGGCCTTCCTGGTGTGTAACTTCAACCGTCCGTTGGGCGACAAGCCTGCGCTGTTTACCCACAACGAAGTGACCACGCTGTTCCATGAGTTCGGCCATGGTTTGCACCATATGCTGACCCAGATCGACACCGCCGGTGTTGCCGGTATCAGCGGTGTGCCATGGGATGCGGTGGAGCTGCCGAGCCAGTTTATGGAAAACTGGTGCTGGGAACCGGAAGCGCTGGCATTTATCTCTGGCCACTACCAAACCGGCGAGCCGCTGCCGAAAGCGCTGCTCGACAAGCTGCTGGAAGCGAAAAACTACCAGGCGGCCATGTTCATCCTGCGTCAGTTGGAGTTCGGCCTGTTCGATTTCCGTATGCACGTGGAATACAGCCCGGAAAAAGGCGCGCAGGTGCTGCCAACGCTGGCGGAAGTGAAGAAAATGGTCGCCGTGGTGCCATCGCCAAGCTGGAACCGCTTCCCGCATGCCTTCAGCCATATCTTTGCCGGCGGTTATGCGGCGGGCTATTACAGCTATCTGTGGGCGGAAGTGCTGTCGGCAGACGCGTTCTCACGCTTTGAGGAAGAGGGCATCTTTAACCCGGAAACCGGGAAGTCGTTCCTTGATAACATCCTGTCGCGCGGGGGTTCGGAAGCGCCGATGGATCTGTTCAAACGCTTCCGTGGCCGCGAACCGCAACTGGATGCTATGCTGCGCCATTACGGTATCAAAGGGTAACCAAACACGTGAGCGTGTGTTTATTGTGTGAAGCAGGCGCCGATCCCGGCGCCTTGTCTATTTTGGCTGAGCGTTGGCGGCTCGTTTCCGATGATGATGCGCTAATGGCTCTGGTGTTAACCCCCGAGCGGCTGGAACTGCGCAAGCGCGACGAGCCAAAGCTAGGGGCGATTTACGTCGATTTCGTGTCGGGCGCCATGGCGCACCGCCGGCGTTTTGGCGGCGGCCGCGGGGAGGCGGTGGCCAAAGCCGTAGGCATCAAGGGCAGCTATCTGCCGGACGTGGTGGATGCGACCGCCGGCCTGGGGCGCGATGCGTATGTGCTGGCGGCACTGGGTTGCCGCGTGCGCATGCTGGAACGCAACCCTGTCGTGGCCGCGTTGCTGGACGATGGCTTGCAGCGTGGCTATCAGGATGCGGATATCGGCCCCTGGCTGCGCGAGCGTATGTCGCTGCTGCACGCTTCCAGCCTGACGGCGCTGGCACAGATTGAAGCGCGCCCGGAGGTGGTGTATCTCGATCCTATGTATCCGCACCGGCAGAAAAGCGCGCTGGTGAAGAAAGAAATGCGGGTGTTCCAGTCGCTGGTGGGCAGCGATGATGATGCCGACGGCCTGCTGGAGCCGGCGCGGCGCCTGGCGACCAAACGCATTGTGGTGAAGCGCCCGGACTATGCGCCACCGTTGGCTAACGTGGCGGCGCATGCCGCAACCCTGACCAAAAACCACCGTTTCGATATCTATATGCCGCTGTAGGCGCGTTCGCCCTCGCGCACATCAGAGGGCGCAGGCGTATCAGCACAGCTCCAGTTGCACATCATACTGCTCAATGATTTTCATCACGCTGGGCGGCGGCAACTGATCGGTAAACAAATAATCAATCAGGTTCATATTGCCAAGGTTCACCATCGCATTGCGGCCAAACTTGGAATGGTCGGTCACCAGCATCACGCAGCGTGAGTTTTCGATAATCGCTCGCTTGGTGCGCACTTCGTGATAATCGAATTCGAGCAGCGAACCGTCCATATCAATACCGCTGATGCCGAGAATGCCATAGTCAAGACGGAACTGGGAGATGAAATCCAGCGTGGCTTCGCCCATGATGCCGCCGTCGCGGGTGCGTACTTCGCCCCCGGCCAGGATCAGCCTGAAATCCTCTTTGGCGGTCAGTAGCGTTGCAACGTTAAGGTTATTGGTCACCACGCGCAGGTTTTTGTGATTCATCAACGCATGGGCCACCGCTTCGGGCGTGGTGCCGATATCGATAAACAGCGTGGCGCCATCGGGGATCTGGCTGGCAACGCGCTGGGCGATGCGCGCTTTCTCTTCCGACCACATCACCTTGCGGTCGTGATAGGCGGCGTTCACCGAGCTGGAGGGCAGAGCGGCGCCGCCGTGGTGGCGCTGGATTTTGTTCTGATCGGCCAGATCGTTGAGATCGCGGCGGATGGTCTGCGGGCTGACGGCAAAATGTTCGACCAGCTCCTCGGTACTGACATATCCTTGTTGCCGCACCAGCTCAATAATTGCGTCATGACGCTGTGTTTGCTTCACGATATTCCTCTACCTTATACGCCAAACCATGCCCGTTGCCGCGGCTATGGCCGTGACTGTTATTGTTCGCTGTGCGCACGATGACGCGTGTCCCAATATGCCATCATTAACCCTAACACTAAACCAGCCACGTGTGCTGCGTTGGCGATCGACATGCCTAAAATATCGAAATAGCCGGCAACCAGCCACAGGGCGGCAAACGCCATCAGGCCACGCGGCAGCATCAGGCCGCGCTCTGGGGCGCGTTCGCCGCTGAGCCACACGTAGCCCATCAGCGCATAGACCACGCCGGAAAGGCCGCCGAACAAGGCGCCGCTGAACAGAGACTGCGCCCAGCCGCTGAAAAATGCGGATACCACAGCCAGCACGAATAGCTTGCCGGCGCCAAGGCGCTTTTCCAACGGGCCGCCAAGATACCACCACCACATCAGGTTGAAGACAATGTGCAGCAGTGAAAAGTGCAGGAAGGCGTGGCTGACCCAGCGCCACAGCTGCGAATATTGGCTGCTGTTCTGCGGCCAGGAGAGCCAGTACATCACATGGTCTGCGCCCATGATCTGCATCAGGATATATACCAGGATGCACAGTGCCATCACGCTGAGCGTCAGCGGGCCGGCCTTGCTGCGGATGATCTGCCAATAAGAGGCGCGCTGGTAATGCAGCCCGGCATCGGTGGTGCCGGTTTGCCAACTGGCGGCTTGGTAGCGGCGGTTGAGCGGATCGTGCAGGAACTGTTGCAGCTCGTGCTGCACCTGTTCCAGCCGGGCTTCATCCTCCAGCCAGATTTCTGCCGCTTCATCAGTGTGGCGTGCCGTTAATTGAATACCCTGGGTCGCCATATAATCTATGAAGGCCTGTGCCAGGCGTGGATTGGAAACGGCGATCACGCGAACCATAGCTTTTCCGTCTAATTGAATGATTTTGACCGCCGGTTATCAGTGGCGGAGATGACGGCTGATTATAACGTCGAAATCCTGAACACAGGCAAAGGATTGAAAAAAAACCATAAGCCCAGGCGCCGGTAACCCGGCCATTTTGGCCGTTCAAGAAAATGTGAGCCACCCCTCAAACCCAGACGAATTGCGGTTTTTTACCGCGATTTTTGTTTACTTCCGTTTTGCCCCACAACATATGATCCCAGTCACTTTTTAGCCACAGGCGCTCCCGTACTCTCAAAAACAGGTGCTGAGGTGATTATGTTTCTTGAAGAACGACGCAATAAGATCTTGGAATATTTGGATAAATATGAGCGCGTTAGCGTGACATATTTATCCACGGCGTTTGCCGTGTCCAAAGAGACTATTCGCAGTGATTTAAATGAATTAACCCGGCAGGGATTCGCGCAGCGTTGCTACGGCGGCGCGATTGTGATTCGCCGCAGCCTCCAGGCCAAATTAATTACTGAAACTGGCGGGAATTTCGAAGTGTTATTAAAACGCCTGGAAAACCAGAGAAAGAAAACGCCGGAAAAAGGCAGGGGAAAAAAAATGCAGGGTAAGGTGTGTATATTAGGTTCGTTTAATGTCGATATCGTGGCGAAGGTGGCCCGTTTCCCTCGCGGCGGCGAGTCTTTGCTGGCGCTGGGTAGCACGCTTGGCCCTGGCGGCAAAGGGGCTAATCAGGCCACCGCCGCCAGCCGCGCCGGCGCCTGCGTGCATTTTGTGTCGAAGGTGGGCAAGGATCAGTTCAGCCAATTCGCTTTTGATCATCTTTCTTCATCAGAAATACATTCCTTTAATTTATATCAGTCGGAAACCGAACCCACCGGTAACGCGATTATTTATGTGTCGCAGCAGGATGGCGAAAATATGATTGCCATTTATTCCGGCGCCAATAAAACCATTACCGATGAAGAAGTAGCGGCAATTACCCCGGAGTTGTCGAATGCCGACGTTTTGCTGCTGCAGTTGGAAAATAATTTTGATGCCACGCTAAATGCCATGAAGCTGGCTAATGCGTTGGGAATAAAAGTCATTCTAAACCCCGCCCCTTATTCCAGCGATGCGTTGCAGAGCCTGGAATTTGTCGACGTGATTACCCCGAATGAAACCGAAGCCTCTTTGCTTTCCGGTATTGAAGTAACGGATTTGGCCAGCGCCAAAGAAGCGGCGCTGCGCATCATTGGGCTGGGGGCCAGGCGGGTGATTATCACCATGGGATCGCGCGGGGCGCTGATCCTGGACGGCGGCCAGTTCCAGCACATTCCAGCGTTCCCGGCATTGAGCGTTGATACTACCGGTGCGGGCGATGCGTTCAACGGCGCCCTGGCGGCGGCCGTGGCGAGCGGGCAGACGCTGGTTCAGGCGGCGACTTACGCCGCGGCGTTTGCCTCTCTGGCGGTTGAACGGGAGGGCGCTTCCAACATGCCGCAACACGAACAGGTGGTGGCTCGCTTGAGCCAGCGCTAATCCGATACATCAGATAATGAGTAGCCGCAAGTGCGGCGCGAGGAGTGATAAATGAAAAGCATTGATGGCATTGTTCCTGTGATGTTAACGCCGTTCACCGAACAAAACGAGATTGATTACCCCGGCCTGGCGCGGCTGATCGACTGGTATCTTGCGCGCGGCGTCGATGCGCTGTTTGCGGTGTGCCAGTCTAGCGAGATGCAGTATCTCAGCCTGGCGGAGCGCGTTGCACTGGCGCGTTTTGTGGTGCAACAGGTGGATGGCCGCGTGCCGGTGATCGCTTCCGGCCATATTAGCGATGAGCTGGGCCAGCAGGTTGAAGAACTGCAGGCGATGGCGCAAACCGGCATTGATGCGCTGGTGCTGGTGACCAACCATCTTGATCCCAAACAACAGGGGAGCGCGGCGTTTTTCAGCACGCTGGAGCAACTGCTGGCGGCGCTGCCGGCCGAGCTGCCGCTGGGGCTGTATGAATGCCCGGCGCCTTATCGTCGCCTGCTGAGCGACGAAGAGCTGACCTATTGCGCCAATAGCGGCCGCTTTGTGGTACTGAAGGACGTCAGCTGTGATCTGCCAACCGTCACCCGCCGGGTAAAACTGGTTGCCGGCACGCCGTTGAACATTATCAATGCCAACGCCGCCATCGCCTATCCGGCCATGCAGGCCGGTTCCAAAGGCTTTAGCGGCGTATTCACCAATTTCCACCCTGAACTCTACCACTGGTTGTATCACCACGGGGCGCAGCAACCGGCGCTCGCTCAGGAGTTGTCGATCTTCCTGTCGCTGGCAGCGGTGACCGAAACCCTGGGTTACCCGAAGAACGCCAAAATCTATCACCAGCGTCTTGGCACCTTCAGCAGCGAATTTTGCCGGGTGAATAAAGACAACGTGCTGGAAAAATTCTGGGGGCTCGGCGTGCTGTTGGAGCAAATCCACACCGGCACGGCGTTTTACCAGAAAAAGGTGGCTGGCTAAGCCATTGCGGGGCGTTGCGCCCCGCTGCAAACCCCACTTTTGTACCTAAACCCGCTAAAACAACCACTATACGGGGCACTACATTATGATGATTTGCGATCTCCAGGATTGGGCGCAGGAGAAGCATGCGTTCCATCCCATCATTCACCAGGCCATTGCGTTTATTCAACGCACCGACTTCAGCGCGCTGCCGCTCGGCAAGATCGACATTATCCCCGGCAAGCTGTTTTGTCTGCTGCAGGAAATGCACACCGTACCGGCAGAACAGATGCGTGCAGAGTCGCATTTTGACTTTGTCGATATTCAATACCTGCTGCAGGGTGAAGAGACCATCGGCGTTGCCCGCCGCCAGGGCGATGAAACGATCACGGAACAGCGCCTGGAACACGACATCGTGTTTTATCAGCAGACGCATAACGAGATAGCGGTCACTTTGCAGCCCGGCATGTTCGCGGTGTTTTTCCCGCACGATCTGCACCGGCCTTGCTGCCAGAGCCATGGTGAAGCGTTGATCCGCAAAGCGGTAATCAAAATTCACCTCAGTTTGTTTAGCGGGGGTGAATGATGAAAAACGTAACCACGGCTATCAACCCGACGGCAGTAGCCCAGACGCAGGCAACGCCCATCACGCGCTTGCGCTGGGGGATCATTTTGATCCTGCTGTTGGCGGCGATCGTAAACTACCTTGATCGGGCCAACCTGAGCATCGCCAATACCACCATCGCCAGGGAGTTTGGCTTCTCATCCACTGAAATGGGTATGCTGCTTTCTGCTTTTCTGTGGCCCTATGCGCTGGCTAACCTGCCTGCGGGCTGGCTGGTGGATAAGTTGGGGCCGAAGAAAATGTTCGCCTGGGCGCTAAGCCTGTGGTCGGCCTTTACCGCGATGGCGGCCTTTGTGAACAGCTATTCGCTGTTTTACGGCTTGCGCATGATGCTGGGGGTGTCTGAATCGCCGTTCTTTACCTCCGGGATCAAAATCACCCACCGGTGGTTCTCGGAAAAGGAACGCGGGCTGCCGACGTCCATCATCAATACCGGTTCGCAAATTGCCAACGCCGTGGCGCCGCCGATCCTGACGGTCTTACTGCTGACCCTGGGCTGGCGCGGCATGTTTATCGTCATTGGTCTGGCAGGCATTCCGCTGCTGCTGGCCTGGCTGAAGTTCTACCGCGATCCGGATGCGCGTGAAGAAGCGCTGATCCACGCCGGCAAACGCCCGGTTGCGCAACCGGCGGGCCAGGCGGTGGCCAAGGCCAGCTGGGGCTCACTATTCCGCCATAAAACCACCTGGTTCATGATTGTGGGCAACTTCTCAATCATGTTCACCATTTGGGTGTACCTGACCTGGCTGCCGAGCTACCTGGAAACTTCGCTGGGGTTCAGCCTCAAGCAGACCGGCTGGATCGCCTCGATCCCGTTCTTCGCCGGGATCCTTGGGGTGCTTTGCGGTGGTGCGCTGTCTGATTGGATGATCCGCCGCGGCGCCAAGGCGATCGCAGCGCGCAAGGTCCCGATCGTTTGCGGCGCGGCGTTGGCGGCTTGCTTTGTGGCGCCGATCCCCTTTGTGGATAGCACGCCGCTGTGCATCCTGCTGCTGACGCTGGGGTACTTCTGCTCGCAGCTCCCTTCCGGGGTGATCTGGACGCTGGCGACCGATATCGCGCCGAAAGAACAGGTGGCGTCGCTGGGGGCAATTCAGAACTTTGGTGGTTTCCTCGGGGCGGCCATGGCGCCTATCGTCACCGGTGTGATCCTCGATCTGACCGGCCAGTTCACCAATGTGTTCCTGCTGGGGGCGGGCTTACTGATGCTGGGCGCGCTGAGCTACGGCCTGTTTGTGAAACGGCCGATGGTACTGGCGCAATCATAAAGGGAACAGGGCGCAGCGGACGCGCCCTTACAGGCTAAACGGACGTTTCGACATCCTGCGGGAACTGGCGCAGCCAGGCTTCAAAACCGCCGTCGATGCTGTAGACGGCGTCAAAGCCTTGGGTCAACAGGTACTGTGCGGCGCCGCGGCTGCTGTTGCCGTGATAGCACATCACCATCACCGGCCGATCGAAATCATTCTGCTGCATAAAGGCGTGCAGGCTGTCGTTAGTAAGATGAAAAGCGCCCGGCGTATGCCCGGCCTGAAAGCTTTGCGGATCACGGATATCAACCAGCGCGGCGCTGCCATCTTTCCAGCGGGCATAGGCCTGTTCTACGTTGATCGCTTCAAACTGTTCCATAACGAATAACTGCCTTGTGATTGGGAGACACGGATAGTGTAGCGAATTCTGCGCCGTTTAAGACCGGGGCAACGCTGTGGTTTTTATTTCTCAAGATAGACGACATTTCTCTGGATATTCGTAAATAGCAACAGTAACGCTCCCTATCGGACGCCACAACCAGCGGGTATGCAAGCCTGCGTTTCGATACAATCCGTCCATGCAAGATGCCGCCATAAAGGCAAAGGAGAAGGCATGTCTGACAGGAAAGCGAAGGGCAGCCGGAATCGCAGCCCAACCCCACACGATCTGGCATTCAAACAGTTTCTGACCCATCCCGATACCGCCAGGGATTTCATGCAACTGCATCTGCCGGCAGAACTGCAGGCAGTCTGTGACTTCAATACCCTTAAGCTGGAATCCGGTAGCTTTGTCGAAGAGAATTTGCGCCCTTATTTCAGCGACATCCTCTACAGTCTGAAAACCACGGCGGGCGATGACGGCTATATTCACGTGCTCATTGAACACCAGTCATCTCCTGACAAGCATATGGCGTTCAGGCTTCTTCGTTACGCGGTGGCGGCTATGCAGCGCCACCTGGATGCCGGTCATCAACAACTGCCGCTGGTGATACCGGTGCTATTCTATACGGGCAGGCGTAGCCCCTATCCGTATTCAACCCGGTGGCTGGACGAATTTGCCACACCGGCTCTGGCCGAAAGCCTTTACAGCGGTAGTTTCCCTTTGGTTGATGTGACGGTGATTCCCGATGACGAGATAATGGGCCACCGCAGTATGGCGGCACTGACGCTGCTGCAGAAACATATTCACCGGCGGGATTTGGCAGACCTGCTGGACAATCTGGCCACCCTGTTGCTGACGGAACACATGACAGGACAGCAGCTGGTTTCACTGATAAACTACCTCGTACAGGCGGGCGAAACTTCAGACGCAGAGGCCTTTGTACGTGAACTGGCAAAGCGGGTACCGCAACATGAGGACGAACTGATGACCATCGCGCAACAGCTTGAACAAAAGGGCATTGAGAAGGGGATTGAGCAAGGTATCCAGCTTGGTGAGCAACGTGGCATTGTAAAAGGTGAGCGCGAAGCTACGCTGAAAATTGCCCGCACTATGCTGCAGAACGGTCTCGATCACCACACCGTCAAAAAAATGACCGGTCTTACCGACGACGATTTGGCGAAGATTCGCCACTGATCTTCATTCCGTCCCGAAACGCGCTATCTGGCCGTCAGACGCATCTATCAGCGGATTCACCTGGCGGCCGTCATCATCAAAATTTTCATTTCGGCAATAACCGCCGGAAGGCTATACCAACTGTACCTCAACCCCCTGCTGGCGCAGTTGCTCCACGATTGCCGGATCGGCTTCGCGGCCGGTGATCACGATATTGATTTGCTCGGTGCGGCTGAACAGCATACCGGCGCGTTGCCCGACTTTGCTACTGTCGACTAAAACCACCAGCTTGCCAACATAGTTGAGCATCTTCTGCTCGGCCATGGCGGTGAGCATGTCGGTTTTATACAACCCATCGGCCGTCAGGCCGATACCGCTGGTAAACATCCAGTGCCCAGCGTACAGCGTCGTATCGCCATCCTGGGGCGCCAGGGTGATCGATTGTGTTTTATTGTACTGGCCACCCATGATGACGACGCTGTCGTGCTCGCGTTCAATCAGATAATTGGCCAACGGCAGATAGTTGGTGATCACCTGCACCTCTTTGCCACACATCTCACGGCCCAGCAGGAAAGCGGTGGAGCCACAGTTAATCACCACGCTTTCACCCGGCTGGCAAAGCTGCGCGGCCGCTTTGGCAATCCGCATTTTTTCATCCAGATGTTGCGTTTGGTGAATATTAAGCGGTGTCCAGGCCGGCCGTACGGTATGGGTGGCCTCTGCGCCGTTGCGCACCTTACGCAGCTTGCCGATCTGATTGAGTTTATTAATATCGCGGCGGGCGGTAGCTGGCGAGATATCAAACGCGCTGATCACGTCCGTAACGGAAATTTGCCCCTTACGCTGTAAGAGATCGAGAATGGCATTGTGGCGTTGGGACTCTGTCATGCAGGCTCCGTTGAAGGGTAGGGACACGTTTTTCCGATTATATGCGCACTGATTGATAATTTGAATCATATCTGTTCAAAAGTGCGCATAATAGCGTTGCGCGCTGCCCCTATACCGGCTACAGGAAGGATTTGAACGGTAAATCCGGTTCAAGGGTAAAACAATCGTCAAAACCACGCGGGTAGTGGTATTCCAAATTATCTTTGTCCTGTGGCCAGGTAAATTTGCCGCCAACCTGCCAGATAAACGGCTTGAAGCCGTATTTCAACCGATCTTTTTTCATTTCCCACAGCATGCGGATCTCTTGTGGATCGGCCTGGAAATTTGACCAGATATCATGGTGGAACGGGATCACTACCTTGGCGTTCAGCGATTCCGCCATCCGCAGGATATCGGCGCTGGTCATTTTATCGGTGATACCGCGCGGGTTTTCACCGTAGGAGCCTAAGGCCACGTCAATGTGGTGCTCATTGCCGTGTTTGGCGTAGTAGTTGGAATAGTGTGAGTCACCGCTGTGATAGAGATTGCCGCCCGGCGTTTTAAACAGGTAATTGACCGCACGCTGATCCATGCCATCCGGCAACACGCCCGCAGCCTTTTGCTCCGGTGGCAACGTAATCAACGCGGTGCGATCGAAGGCGTCCATCGCGTGGATTTCCACGTCCTTGATTTTTATCACATCGCCGGGTTTGACAACGGTGCAGCGTTCGCGCGGAACCCCCCAACCGATCCAAATATCCACGCAGCTCTGTGGGCCAATGAAAGGCACCGTATCCGCACAGTTTTGCAGCACGGCGGCGGCGACGTTGACGTCAATATGGTCGTTATGGTCATGGGTGGCCAATACCGCATCGATCTGTTTAATCGCGAAAGGATCAAGAACAAACGGCGTGGTGCGCAGGTTCGGCTGCAGCTTTTTCACTCCGGCCATGCGTTGCATCTGGTGGCCGGTTTTCATCAATGGGTTCCCATGGCTCTGTTTCCCGGTGCCGCACCAAAAATCGACGCACAGGTTGGCGCCTTCCTCCGATTTTAACCAAATGCCGGTGCATCCCAGCCACCACATGCTGAAGGTGCCTGGAGCGACCTGCGTTTGTTCTATTTCCTCATTGAGCCAGGTCCCCCATTCCGGAAAGGTATTCAGTATCCAGGATTCACGTGTGATTGCGGCTACTTTACTCATGATTCAGTCCTCATCATCGGGGTTAGGTTAGTTTAATAATCACATGTAATCATTAAATGATTTACTTTGACTGAATCTAGCACCGTTTTATGAGGCTGGCAATGGGGGGAATGTGGCCGATGGGGGAGGGGTAAAGTGTGTTTAGTATGCTGCGTTTTTATTTCATCATAATAAATTCAATGAATAATCGCGGTTTTTACGCTAGTGCATTGAATTACTATGGGATTGATTTATAACTTGAGAGGTTGTTCACAAATAATCATTTGTGATCTTTTGGTGATTCTTGGTGATTGATATGGTGATGGGGTTCCTGCGTTACTGTGCCGGCGGGTTTTCCAGAGCGCAGCATGCGGGCCAACGTTACCTGGAGAACCGTATGGAAATCCTTTACACCATTTTCACCGTTTTTTTTAATCAAGTGATGACGAATGCCCCGTTACTGCTGGGGTTGGTCACCCTGCTGGGCTATATCCTGCTGCGCAAAAGCGCGGCGGTCATCATCAAAGGCACCATCAAAACCATTATCGGCTTCATGCTGTTGCAGGCCGGTTCCGGCATTCTCACCAGCACGTTTAAACCCGTCGTCGCGAAGCTATCGCAAGTGTATGGCATCAACGGCGCGATCTCTGACACCTATTCATCAATGATGGCGACCATCGAACGGATGGAAGGGGCTTATAGTTGGGTTGGCTATGCGGTGTTGCTGGCGTTGGCGCTCAATATCCTTTATGTGCTGCTGCGGCGTATTACCGGTATTCGCACCATCATGTTGACCGGCCACATCATGTTCCAGCAGGTGGGGCTGATCGCCGTGTTCTTCTACATCATGGGCTACGGCATGTGGACCACGGTGCTGTGCAGTGCGCTGATTGCTTCACTGTACTGGGGCATTACCTCCAACATGATGTTCAAACCCACCCAGGCGGTGACGGAAAACAGCGGGTTCTCGATTGGCCACCAGCAGCAGTTCGCGTCGTGGCTGGCCTATAAGGCCGCGCCTTATCTGGGCAAGAAAGAAGAGAGCGTAGAGGATCTGAAGCTGCCGGGATGGCTGAATATTTTCCACGATAACATCGTCTCCACCGCCATTGTCATGACGGTATTCTTCGGCGTCATCCTGTGCTCATTCGGCCTGAACACGTTGCAGCAGATGGCCGGGCAAACCCATTGGACCATTTACATCCTGCAAACCGGCCTGATGTTCGCGGTGGCGATCTTCATCATTGTGCAGGGCGTGCGCATGTTCGTCGCCGAGTTGACCGAAGCCTTCAACGGTATCTCGCAGCGCCTGATCCCCGGCGCCGTGCTGGCGATTGACTGCGCGGCCATTTACAGCTTTGCACCGAACGCGGTGGTCTGGGGCTTTATGTGGGGCACCATCGGCCAACTGCTCGCCGTCGGCATTCTGCTCGGTATCGGTTCTTCCATCATGATCATTCCCGGCTTTATCCCGATGTTCTTCTCCAACGCCACCATCGGCGTGTTCGCCAACCATTTTGGCGGCTGGCGCGCGGCGCTGAAGATCTGCCTGGTGATGGGCATGGTTGAAATCTTCGGCTGCGTCTGGGCCGTCAAGCTGACCGGGTTAAGCGCCTGGATGGGGATGGCGGACTGGTCGATTCTGGCGCCACCGCTGATGCAGGGCTTGTACTTTGGCCTGTGGTTTATGGGCGTGGTGATCGTTATCGCACTGCTGTACATGTTCTTCGCCGGGCGCACGTTGCGCATGGAAGAAAACGCAGAAAAACAACACATTGAATCGGCATCTCATTAACTGGAGGGCACATCATGACGGTACGAATTCTGGCGGTATGCGGTTGCGGGCAGGGCAGTTCCATGATCATGAAAATGAAGGTCGACCAGTTCCTTACCCAGCAGGGTGTGGATCACTCGGTAAACAGCTGTGCGGTGGGGGAATACAAAGCCGAACTGAATGGCGCCGATATCATCATCGCGTCAACCCATGTGGCGAATGAGATTGTCGTCAGCGGCAATAAGTATGTCGTCGGGGTGCGCAATATGCTGTCCGCCGCGGACTTTGGTCCGAAACTGATGGCGGTGATTGGCGCGCATTTCCCGCACGACATCAAATAAGGGGGCAGGCATGAAATTGAGCGATTCATTGGCGCAAAACAACGCCATTCTCCTGCAGGCCGAAGCCGCGGATTGGCGGCAGGCGGTGCGGCTGGGCGTTGATTTGCTGGTCGCGGCCGGCGTGGTGGAACCGCGTTATTTTCAGGCCATTATGGACGGCGTCGCCCAGCACGGCCCCTACTTTGTGCTGGCGCCGGGCCTGGCGATGCCGCATGGCCGCCCGGAGGAGGGCGTGCTGAAAACCGGGTTTGCATTGGTGACGCTGAAAACGCCGGTGTGTTTTGGCGATGCGGAAAACGATCCGATCGACATCCTGATCACGTTGGCCGCCGTGGATGCCCAGGTGCATCAGGAGGTGGGCATTATGCAAGTGGTCACTCTGTTTGAGGATGAAGCCAATTTTGATCGCCTGCGCGCCTGCCGCACCGCGCAGCAGGTACTGGATTTAATCAACCAAACGTCTGCGGCCGCAGTGCGTTAATCAGGAGAAATACGATGGCAAACCCATTACCAATGTTGCAGGTGGCGTTGGACAATCTCGCGCTGAGCGATGCCTTTCAAACGACCCGCCTGATTGCGGGTGAAGTGGATATTATCGAGGTCGGCACCATCCTGTGCGTGGCGGAAGGGGTACGGGCGGTGCGCGAATTGAAAGCGCTGTATCCGGATCGGATCGTGCTGGCCGATGCCAAGATTGCCGATGCCGGGAAAATTCTGGCGCGCATGTGTTTTGAAGCCAATGCCGATTGGGTGACCGTTATTTGCTGTGCGGATATCAACACGGTGAAAGGTGCGCTGGGCGTGGCGCGGGAGTTTAACGGCGACGTGCAGATCGAATTGACGGGGTTCTGGACCTGGGAGCAGGCGCAAGAATGGCGTGCGGCCGGAATACAGCAGGTCGTCTACCACCGCAGCCGTGATGCACAGGCCGCCGGCGTGGCATGGGGCGAGGCGGATATCGCCACCGTCCGTCGCCTGGCCGAAATGGGGTTCAGGGTGACGGTTACCGGCGGTCTGTCGCTGGAAGATCTGCCCTTGTTCAAGGGTATCCCCATCCACGTTTTTATTGCCGGGCGCAGCATTCGCGATGCGGCTAATCCGGTGGAAGCGGCGCGGCAGTTTAAACAGACCATTGCCCAACTGTGGGGTTAGGGAGCCAGCATGTTGCAAAAAGCCGTTTCGCTCGGCATCTATGAAAAAGCCCTGCCGCAGGGGGAAGACTGGCTGGCGCGCCTGCAGTTGGCGCGTGAACTGGGGTTCGATTTTGTTGAAATGTCGATCGACGAAAGCGATGAACGCCTGGCTAGGCTGGACTGGAGCCGCGAACAGCGCCTGGCGCTGGTGGACGCCGTATTGGTTTCCGGCGTCCGGGTGCCTTCGATGTGCCTGAGCGCGCATCGGCGCTTCCCGTTGGGCAGCGAAGACGACGGCGTGCGGGCGCAGGGGCTGTCGATCATGCAAAAGGCCATCCAACTGGCGCAGGATACCGGTATCCGGTTGATCCAACTGGCGGGCTACGATGTTTATTACCAGCAGAGCAACGGGGATACCCGTGCCCGGTTCCGTGCCGGGTTGGCGCAAGCGGTGGAAATGGCCAGCCGCGCGCAGGTGATGCTGGCTATGGAGATCATGGATTATCCGCTGATGAATTCAATCAGCAAGGCGTTGGGCTATGCCCATTATCTGAATAACCCGTGGTTCCAGCTCTACCCGGATATTGGCAACCTGTCGGCCTGGGATAACGACGTGCAGATGGAGCTGGCGGCGGGGCGTGGGCATATCGTGGCGGTACACGTTAAGGATACCCGGCCGGGCCAGTTTAAGAACGTGCCGTTTGGCGATGGGGTGGTTGAGTTTGACGCGTGCTTTGAAACGTTGTTGAACAGCGGCTACTGCGGCCCGTATTTGATTGAAATGTGGAGTGAAACCGCCGCCGATCCGGTCAGTGAAGTCAGCGCGGCGCGCGCCTGGGTGGTGGCGCAGATGCGCCGCGCCGGGCTAACGATAGGAGCAGGATCATGCTGGAGCAATTAAAACAGCAGGTATTCGCCGCCAATATGGCGTTGCCGGCGCATGGGCTGGTGACCTATACCTGGGGCAACGTCAGCGGCATCGATCGGGCGCGTCAATGGGTGGTGATTAAACCCAGCGGCGTTCCCTATGCCGAGTTACAGCCTGCGGATATGGTGGTGGTCAATATGGCCGGCGAGGTGGTGGAAGGGGCGCTGCGCCCCTCATCGGATACGCCCACGCATTTGGTGTTGTACCAGCAGTATCCGCAACTGGGCGGCATTGTGCACACCCATTCCACACACGCAACCGCCTGGGCGCAGGCCGGCAAGCCGATTCCGGCGCTTGGCACCACCCATGCGGATTATTTTGCCGGGGATATTCCCTGCACTCGCGGGCTGTCGGCCGGCGAGGTGGCGCAGGCGTATGAGCATCATACCGGATTAGTGATTGTGGAAACCTTGGCCGATCACGAGCCGTTGCATACGCCGGGGATTGTGGTGTATCAGCACGGGCCGTTCTGCTGGGGGAAAACGCCGGAGGAAGCGGTGCACAATGCGGTCGTCATGGAGGAAGTGGCAAAGATGGCATGGATTAGCTGTGGTATTAACCGGGATATTCGGCCTATCGATGAGCACCTGATGGAAAAGCATTTTAGCCGCAAGCATGGCCCCGGTGCTTATTATGGGCAGGGGTAATTTATCCGGGGAGGTTTCGCCGCTGATAATGGCGATAATACCCGGGTTTTCTGTGGCGCTGCAGCCTGCGCCATATCAGGCGGCCGCTGCGCGGCTGCCCTCACTGTGTCACTGCGCATAGGCTAATCCGCCGTTCGGCGCCTTCAATGGCTTCAACCCCCGTGCTCCATTTCCCCACAATGCCCATATAAAGAAGCGGGTTATGAATGGCCTGTGCTCAAACTGTTTTGCGAGGATGACGATACGGCAAAAATACGCAATTCGTCGTGCAATCATCACCAAACTGTTACCTCTATCACGCATAAATGTTTTTGTTTGGTTAACTCTTGGCTTGTTTGTTGGTTTTTGATTACAATCATGAGCGAAAACGAACATGTTAGAGCTATTTCGAACATTTGGAGGGAATCGACGTGGAAACCAAAGACTTGATCGTTATCGGTGGTGGCATTAACGGTGCCGGCATCGCGGCGGATGCTGCCGGCCGCGGGCTGTCCGTACTGCTACTGGAAGCGCAAGACTTGGCCTGCGCTACGTCTTCCGCCAGTTCCAAACTGATTCACGGTGGCCTGCGTTATCTGGAACACTACGAATTCCGCCTGGTCAGCGAGGCGCTGGCCGAGCGCGAGGTGCTGTTGAAACTGGCGCCGCACATTGCTTTTCCCATGCGTTTCCGTCTGCCGCACCAGCCGCATTTGCGCCCGGCGTGGATGATCCGCACCGGGCTGTTCTTGTATGACCATCTGGGCAAACGCACCAGCCTGCCGGGCAGCAAGGGCTTGCGCTTTGGCTCTGACTCGGTGTTAAAACCTTCGTTAACGCGCGGTTTCGAATATTCCGACTGCTGGGTTGATGATGCGCGCCTGGTGGTGTTGAACGCGCAGGAAGTAGTCGAACGCGGCGGCGAAGTGCGCACCCGCACCAAGGTTACCCGCGCCTGGCGGGAAGATGGCGTATGGGTGGTCGAAGCCACGGACGTCGACAGCGGCAAAACCCTTAGCTGGCGCGCCAAAGGTCTGGTCAACGCCACCGGCCCGTGGGTCAAACACTTCTTCGACGATGGCCTGCAGTTAAAATCGCCTTACGGTATCCGCCTGATCAAGGGCAGCCACATCGTGGTGCCGAAGGCGCATAACCAGCCGCAGGCGTATATCCTGCAGAATGAAGACCACCGCATTGTGTTTGTCATCCCGTGGCTGGATGAATTCTCCATCATCGGCACCACGGATGTGGAATACCACGGCGATCCCAAAGACGTGAAGATTGACGATAGCGAAATCGACTACCTGCTGAAGGTCTACAACGATCACTTCAAGAAGCAGCTGGGCCGTAACGATATCGTCTGGACTTATTCAGGCGTGCGCCCGCTGTGCGATGACGAATCTGATTCGCCGCAGGCCATCACCCGCGATTACACGCTGGATGTGCATGACGATCAGGGCAACGCGCCGTTGCTGTCGGTGTTCGGCGGCAAGCTCACCACCTACCGCAAGCTGGCGGAGCACGCGCTGGAAAAACTGGCGCGCTACTACCCGAAAGCCGGCCCGGCCTGGACTAAAAACGGCGCCCTGCCCGGCAGCGATATCGGCGGCGATCGCGACAGCTATGCCGCCAAACTGCGCCGCAAGCACGGTTGGCTGCCAGAAGCGCTGGCCCGCCGCTACGCGCGCACCTACGGTAGCCACAGCGAACAGATCCTGGCCGGCGCCAACGGCCTGGCCGATCTGGGTGAAGCGTTCGGCCACGGGCTGTATGAAGCGGAGCTGCGCTATCTGGTGGCGAAAGAGTGGGTGGTGGAACTCGACGATGCTATCTGGCGCCGCACCAAACTGGGCATGTGGCTGGACGAAGCGCAGCAGGCGCGCGTTAAAGAATGGCTGGCCCAGCACAGCAAACCGAAAACGCTGTCGCTGGCCTCGTAAGCCCGCACGCTAACACCACAGGGGCAACCGCCCCTGTGGCCTGCCCCGGCATTACAGCTTGATCGGCTCAATGTGCCAGATTTCGTCCGCGTACTCTTGAATGGTGCGATCGGAAGAGAAATACCCCATATTGGCGATGTTCAGCACCGTACGCCGCGTCCAGTCATCCTGGTTGCTGTAGACCTCATCCACCCGATCCTGCATGTCCACGTAGCTGCGGTAATCTGCCAGCAACTGGTAGTGATCGCCCAAATTCACCAGTGAATCAAACAGGTTGCTATAACGGTTTGGCTCGCCCGGGCTGAACGTGCCGGTGGCAATCTGCGTCAGCGCCTGATGCAATTCGGCATCCTGCTCGTAATAGCTGCGCGGGTTATAGCCGTTCGCCCGCAGCGCCTCCACTTGCTCGGCGGTATTGCCGAAAATAAAGATGTTGTCTTCGCCCACGTGTTCCAGCATTTCCACGTTGGCGCCGTCCAGCGTGCCGATGGTCAGCGCGCCGTTGAGCGCGAACTTCATATTACTGGTGCCGGAGGCTTCGGTGCCGGCCAACGATATCTGCTCGGAAAGATCCGCCGCCGGGATGATCAACTGCGCCAGGCTAACGCTGTAGTTGGGGATAAACACCACCTTGAGATGATCGTGCATGCGCGGATCGTTGTTGATCACCTGCGCCACGTCATTGATCAAGCGGATGATCTGTTTTGCCGCATAGTAAGCGGAAGCCGCTTTGCCGGCGAAAATCACCACGCGCGGCACGCTTTCGGCATCTGGATCCTGCAGCAGGCGATTATAGCGGGTGATCACGTGCAGCACATTGAGCAACTGCCGTTTGTACTCGTGAATGCGCTTGATCTGCACGTCGAACAGCGCGTCCGGGTTGAGCACCACGTTAAGGTTGCGGGCGATCCAAATCGCCAGCCGCCGTTTGTTTTGCTGCTTGGCATCGCGGATCAACTGCAGAAAGCTGGGGTAATCCACGTTCGCTTTGATTTCGCTTAGTTGGCTCAGGTTGGTGCGCCAGTGTTGGCCGATGGCGTCGTCCAGCACCGCGGAAAGCGGTGGGTTAGCCAGCCCCAGCCAGCGGCGCGGTGTGACCCCGTTAGTCTTATTACAAAAGCGCGTGGGGAAGATACGGGCGAAATCGGCAAACAGCGACTGCACCATCAGTTCGGAGTGCAGCACGGAAACCCCGTTCACCTTATGGCTGGCCACCACCGCCAGCCAGGCCATACGCACCTGCCGGCCGTGAGCCTCGTCAATGATGGAAACACGCGCCAGCAGCTCGTTGTCGCCGGGCGCCAGTTCCTGCACATGTTTCAGGAAGTGATCGTTGATCTCGAAGATCAGTTGCAGATGGCGCGGCAGGATCTTGCCCAGCATGTCCACCGGCCAGGTTTCCAGCGCTTCGCTCATCAGCGTGTGGTTGGTATAGGAGAAGACTTGCGCCGTTACCGCCCAGGCGTCTTGCCAGCTGTATTTGTGCTCATCAATCAATAGCCGCATCAGCTCGGGGATCGACAATACCGGGTGCGTATCATTCAGATGGATGGCGATTTTGTCGGCCAGG
Organism: Gibbsiella dentisursi; assembly: GCF_039539505.1. NCBI lineage: Bacteria > Pseudomonadati > Pseudomonadota > Gammaproteobacteria > Enterobacterales > Yersiniaceae > Gibbsiella > Gibbsiella dentisursi. The sequence goes on along the minus strand of NZ_BAABDG010000011.1, from coordinate 120,085 downwards.
TTGTCGAAGCTTTTATGCATCCACCAGTGGCGGTTGAGGATATCCTGCACCGTGGCCGACACCAGAAAATACTCCTGGCGCAGGCGCAGCTCGCGGCCGGAATAGGTGGAATCGTCAGGGTAGAGCACGCGCGACACGTTCTCCGAGTGGTTTTTATCCTCAACCGCCGCAAAATAATCCCCTTGGTTAAACTTACCCAGGTTGATTTCATTACTCGCTTGCGCGCTCCACAACCGCAGTGTGTTGGTGGCGGCGGTATCAAAGCCAGGTATCACCTGATCATAAGCGATCGCCAACACTTCTTCGGTCTCCAGCCAGCGGGTTTTCAGCCCCTCCTGTTGAATACGGCCGCCAAAGCGCACTTTGTAGCGGGTGTTATGGCGCGGGAATTCCCACGGGTTGCCGTATTCCAGCCAGTAATCCGGCGATTCCATCTGCTGGCCGTTAACAATATTTTGCTTAAACATGCCGTATTCATAACGGATACCGTAGCCGCAGCCCGGCAGCGCCAGCGTCGCCAATGAATCCAGGAAGCAGGCGGCCAGGCGCCCCAGTCCACCGTTGCCAAGACCGGGATCGTTCTCTTCCTCCAGCAGTTCGCTCAGATCCAGCCCCATATCATTGAGCGCTTTATCGATGTCGTGATAAATCCCCATCGACAGCAGCGCGTTCGATAGCGTCCGGCCAATCAGGAACTCCATCGACAGGTAATAGACCTGCCGCACATCCTGCGACAGCTGGGCGCGGCTGGAGCGCAACCAGCGCTCCACCATACGATCGCGCACCGCAAACAGCGTGGCGTTCAGCCAATCGTGCTTAGTGGCAATGGCCGGGTCCTTGCCGACAATAAACATCAGTTTATAGGCGATGGAATGTTTCAGCGCTTCCACACTGACCGTGGGTGAGGTGTAACTAAACGGTGAAGTCATAGCTGTGAGATCCCATGTAGCGTGATTACAACAAGCGTTGATAAAGCGACAGATACGCCTTGGCCGCAACGTGCCAGCCAAAGTCCAGCCCCATGGCGTAGCGTTGCACATGGCGCCAGTGTTTCTGCCGGCTCCACAGTACCATGGCGCGCCGGATAGCATTCCCCAGCGCTTTGGCGTCACTATCATCAAACACAAACCCACTGGCGGTGCCGTCGGCCAGGTTTTCCAGCGCGCAGTCAACCACCGTATCCGCCAGGCCGCCGGTGCGGCGCACCAACGGCAGCGTGCCGTATTTCAGCCCGTAGAGCTGGGTCAGCCCACAGGGCTCAAAACGGCTTGGCACCATGATCACGTCCGCGCCGCCGATGATGCGATGCGAAAACGCCTCGTGATAACCAATCTGCACCCCCACCTGCTCGGGGTAATCGGCCGCCGCCGCCAGAAAGGCCTGCTGCAGCACCGCATCCCCGGCGCCGAGCAGCACCAACTGCCCCCCCTGATCCAGCAGCGCGGGCAGGGCTTCCAGCACCAGATCCAACCCTTTCTGGCTGGTGAGCCGGCTGACCACGGCGAATACCGGCAGCGATTCGTCCGCTTTCAGCCCCATGGCCCGTTGCAGGTATACCTTGTTTCTGGCCTTTTCCTTCAGATTGTCGGCGTCATAGCGGGCGCTCAGGCGCACGTCATGCGCCGGATCCCAAATTTTTTCATCCACGCCGTTGAGGATGCCGCTCAGCCGCCCCTGCCGATGCCGTTCCTGCAATAATCCTTCCATCCCGTAGCCAAACTCCGGCCGGGTGATCTCGCGGGCATAGGTCGGGCTGACGGCGGTAATATGGTCAGCATAGAACAAACCGGCCTTCAGGTAGGACATTTGGCCGTGGAACTCCAGGCCGTAGACGTTAAAAAACGCCGGCGGCAACCACAGTTCGCTCACGTGGTGGGCGGAGAACAGCCCCTGATAAGCCAGGTTGTGCACGGTGAACATCGCGCGCGCCGGGTAGCCGTTGGCCGCCAGATAGGCGCAGGCCAGGCCCGCATGCCAGTCGTGCGCATGCACCAACTCCGGCCGCCAGTAGCGATCCAGCCCCTTGGCCAGCTCGCAGGCCATCCAGCCCAACAGCGCGAAGCGCAGGTGGTTATCGGCATAGGCGTACATTGACTGATCGTGATACGGGCTGCCTGGGCGATCGTACAGCCAGGGGGCATCAATCAGGTAAACGCCGACCCCCTGATAAACGCCGTAACGCAGCCCGACGCGGCCGGCAAACGAGTCGATCTCGGCCACCATCGCCGTGTCGGGGATACCTTTGAAGACGTCGGTAAAGCCCGGCAACAGCACCCGGACATCAGCACCCTCGGCAATTTCCGCTGCCGGCAATGCCCCTACAACGTCTGCAAGCCCTCCTGTTTTCAGCAGGGGGAACATCTCAGAGCATACGTGTAATACCTGCATTATCACTCCTGAAATTCGGCTTAATTCCTTTGAGAGATATAGGGGAGCAGCGGGCTTTCCCTACAATTTCGACAACATGTCGCGCGTTACCAGCACAATCCCGCCTTCGGAGCGGTAAAAGCGTTTGCTGTCTTCGTCGGCGTTCTCGCCTATCACCATCCCTTCCGGGATCTGGCAGGCCCGATCGATAACGCAGCGCCGCAGGCGGCAAGAGCGGCCCACGTTCACGTCGGGGAGCAATATCGCCGAATCAATATGGCAAAAAGAGTTCACCCGCACGCGCGGGAACAGCACCGAGTGCACCACCACGGAACCCGAGACGATGCAGCCGCCGGAAACCAGCGAGTTCATGGTCATGCCGTGGCTGCCGGAGCGATCCTGCACAAACTTGGCCGGCGGCAGGGGCTCCATATGCGTGCGGATGGGCCAGGCGCGATCGTACATATCCAGCTCCGGGGTCACCGAAGCCAGATCCAGATTGGCCCGCCAATAGGCGTCCAGCGTGCCCACGTCCCGCCAATACGGCGGCAGGTCGGGGTTGCTGGTCACGCAGGACAGCGTGAAAGGGTGCGCCCAGGCGGCCTGCTGGGCGGTGATTTTCGGGATCAGGTCTTTGCCGAAGTCGTGGCTGGACGACAGCACGGACATATCTTCTTCCAGCAGTTGGAACAGATATTCGGCGTCAAAAATGTAAATCCCCATGCTGGCCAGCGCCATATCGGGGTTGTCCGGCATGGCCGGCGGATCGGCCGGTTTTTCCAGAAACGCCATGATGCGCCCTTGGTCATCGACGCTCATCACGCCGAACTCAGACGCTTCGCCGCGCGGCACCGGAATGCAGGCCACGGTACACAGGGCACCTTTTTCCACGTGGTCGATCAACATGCGCGAATAATCCATTTTATAGATGTGATCGCCGGCCAGGATGACCACATATTCCGCGTTATAGCGGCGGATGATATCCAGGTTCTGATAAACCGCGTCGGCGGTTCCCTTGTACCAATGCTCGGTGCTCAGGCGCTGTTGGGCGGGGAGCAGGTCGACAAACTCGTTCATTTCTTCATTCAGAAACGACCAGCCGCGCTGAATATGCTGCACCAGAGTATGGGATTGATATTGGGTGATCACGCCGATCCGGCGAATGCCGGAGTTTAGGCAGTTGGATAAGGCAAAATCGATGATGCGGAACTTGCCGCCAAAGTGAACGGCAGGCTTGGCGCGGTTTGAGGTTAAATTTTTCAAACGCGAACCGCGGCCACCGGCCAGGATAAGCGCGACGGATTTAATCGGTAGTTGGCGTGCCAACATCAGGGGGTCGTTATTTTCAAACCTAACCATAGCGGACTCCTTATTATTGCTTTGCCAGCACGCAAAGCGAGTGCGCGGCCTGGCGCCAGGCGGGTAAAGCCGCCCGCGAGTCTTCCTGATTAAAAGGGGCCACAATGCGCCAATCGCCTTCAGGTAACGTCATCTGCACCGCCAGCGCGGTGGCGTTGATCACCACCAGCCAGCGTTGCGACAGCCGGATCTGCAGTTGCCTTTCACCGTGTTCCCACTGCTGGGCGCTGAGCGGGTTCCCGCTGGCATCCAGCCAGGCCACGCTGCCGTCGCCCTGCTGCCACCAGCGATCCTCGCGCAAGGCGGGGATTTGGCGGCGCAGGCGGATCAGCGCGGCGGTGTAGGCGGTAAGGGAATCATCGGCAGCGGCCCAATCCAGCCAGGTAATGGCGTTATCCTGGCAGTAGGCATTGTTGTTGCCTTGCTGGCTATGTCCATGCTCATCACCGGCCAGCAACATCGGTGTGCCCTGAGAAAGCAGCAGCGTCGCCAGCATTACCCGCTGGCTGGCTCTGCGCCGTTGTATCACGGCATCATCGGCCACCGGGCCTTCCACGCCGTGGTTGTGGCTAAAGTTACGTTCGCTGCCGTCGCGGTTTTCCTCTCCGTTTGGCAGGTTGTGTTTTTGGTTGTAGCTCACTACGTCCTGCAGGGTAAAACCGTCGTGGGCGGTCAGCATGTTGATGCTGGCGTAAGGGGCTCGCCCACGCTGGTTGAACAGATCGCTGGAGGCGGCGAACCGCCGGGCGAACAGGGCAAGGGGCACATCCCCCCATAGCCAGAAGCGCCGCATATCATCACGAAAATGGTCGTTCCATTCGGCGAAACGCCCGGGGAACGCCCCCACCTGGTAGCCGCCGGGGCCGATATCCCACGGCTCGGCGATCAACTTGCAGCGCGAAAGCGTATCGTCGGCCAGGATGGCCTGCATCAACGGCGCATCGCGGTCAAATGCCGGTGTACGCCCCAGCACCGTGCCCAAATCGAAGCGAAAGCCGTCAACGTGGCATTCCCGCACCCAAAAATGCAGGCAGTCCAGCACCCAGGCCACGCCGCCCGGCAGATCCAGGCGCACGGTATTGCCGCAGCCGGTATGGTTGACATAGTCCCCTTGCGGCGTCAGCCAGTAGTACGCCGGGTTATCAATGCCGCTGAACGAGAGCATCGGCCCGTCGCGATCCAGCTCGGCGCTGTGGTTGAACACCACGTCCAGGATCACTTCAATACCGGCTTTATGCAGCGCTTTTACCGCATCGCGCAGCTCACGCAGCGGCGTCATGCCGGGGCGCTGGGAGCCGAAGCGGTTGTCCGGCGCGTAGGGCGCCAGCACGTTGTAGCCCCAGTAATTGCTCAGGCCAAGGCGCTGCAGCCGCGGTTCCGTGGTGTGTTGTTGAACCGGCAACAGCTCAAGCGCGGTGATGCCCAGCCGGCGGAAATGGGCGATCATGGCTGGGTGGCCAAGCGCGGCAAACGTGCCGCGCAGTGCCGTAGGGATGGCCGGGTGTTGCTGGGTCAGGCCGCGCACATGGGCTTCATAAATGACCGTTTCCCCCCACGGGGTGGCGGGCGGGCGATCGTCTTCCCAATCATAGGGTTCATCAATCACGATGCATTTGGGCACCAGCGCCGCGCTGTCGTGCGGATCCGGCTGCGCATAGCCGCCGTGCAGGCGAGGATCGTCCGCCACCGGCCCTTCCACCGCGCGCGCCGCCGGGTCCAGCAGTAGCTTCGCCGGGTTAAAACGCAGGCCCTGCGCCAGATCGTACGGCCCATAGACCCGGTAGCCGTAACGCTGGCCGGGTTTGCCGCCCGGTAGGTAGCCATGCCAAACATCGCCGCTGTGCATCGGCAGCGGCAGGCGAGTTTCCGTTCCCGTGCTGTCGAACAGGCACAGTTCTACCCGTTCAGCGTGCGTGGAATAGAGCGCAAAATTGATGCCGTTGCCGTCGTAGTGTGCGCCCAGCGGTGCGGCAAAGCCGGATTCCATCGCCATTAGCGCGCCCCCTGCAATAGGTAAACCGTCGCCAGTGGCGGGACTGTCACGCTGATTGAGTGCGCGCGGCCGTGGCTGGCGACTGGCTCTGAGATGACGGCGCCCTGGTTGCCGATATTACCGCCGTGGTAGTGGTGCGAATCGGTATTGAGGATTTCCAGGTACTCGCCCGGCTGCGCGATGCCGATGCGGTAGTGATAGCGCGGCACCGGGGTGAAATTGCTGATGACGATCAGCGTATTGCCCTGAGCATCGTAGCGGGCAAAGCTGAACACCGAGTTTTCGTGATCGTCGACCACCAGCCATTCGAATCCATCGGGGAAATAGTCCCGTTCATACAGCGGCGCATGGCGGCGATAGCAGTGGTTGAGATCGCGCACCAGGCGCTGCACGCCGTGGTGCCAGTTATCCGCGCCTTCCAGCAGGTGCCAGTCCAGGCTGGCGTCAAAATTCCACTCGCGGCCCTGGGCGAACTCGCCGCCCATAAACAGCAGTTTTTTGCCGGGGTGCGCCCACATAAAGCCGTAGTAAGCGCGCAGGTTGGCAAATTTTTGCCAGGCGTCGCCCGGCATGCGATCGAGCAGCGAGCGTTTGCCGTGCACCACTTCATCGTGCGAAAGCGGCAGCACAAAGTTTTCGGTATAGGCATACAGCATGCCGAAAGTGAGCTTACCGTGGTGATATTTGCGATACACCGGATCGAGCTGCATATAATCCAGCGTGTCGTGCATCCAGCCCAGGTTCCATTTGTAGTGGAAGCCCAGCCCGTTGGCATCCGGCGGCAGCGTCACCCCGGGGTAGTCGGTGGATTCCTCCGCCAGCGTGACTGCTCCCGGCCTGGCCTGGCCGATGGTCTGGTTGGTGTAGCGCAGAAAGGCGATCGCCTCCAGGTTCTCGTTGCCGCCATAGCAGTTTGGCACCCATTCCCCTTCGGCACGGCTGTAATCGCGATAGATCATCGAAGCAACCGCATCCACCCGCAGGGCATCGATGCCAAAGCGTTCCAGCCAGTAAAAGGCATTTCCCGCCAGATAGTTACGCACTTCATGGCGGCCATAGTTGTAAATCAGGGTGTTCCAGTCCTGGTGGAAGCCTTCCCGCGGATCGGCGTATTCATACAGCGCCGTGCCGTCAAAGTTGGCCAGGCCGTAGGCGTCGCTGGGAAAGTGCCCCGGCACCCAGTCGAGGATGACGTTAATCCCCGCTGCATGCGCCGCGTCGACGAAGGCCTTGAATTCCGCCGGCGAGCCGAAGCGCCGGGTGGGCGCATACATGCCCAACGGCTGGTAGCCCCAACTGCCGTCGAACGGGTGCTCGTTGATCGGCAGCAGTTCGATATGGGTGAAGCCCATTTCCTGCGCGTAAGGGATCAGCTGTTCCGCCAGTTCCTGGTAGCTGAGCCAGAAGTTGTTGTCGCTGTGGCGGCGCCAAGAGCCGAGATGCACCTCGTAAATGGAGATTGGGCGATCGAAGCCATTGGCAAGCTGGCGCTCCGGGGCGTTGTACACCACGTCAGGTAGCGGGGTGATCAGCGAAGCGGTATCCGGCCGCATTTGTGCTTCAAACGCATAAGGATCGGCCTTTAACTGGGTATTGCCATAGCAATCGATGATTTCGTATTTGTACAGTTGCCCGCTTTGCACCCCCGGCAAAAACAGTTCCCAGATGCCGTTCTCCTTGCGCAGCCGCATTGGGTGGCGGCGCCCATCCCAGAAGTTGAACTCGCCGACCACGGAAACGCGCTGGGCGTTGGGGGCCCAGACGGCGAAGCTGACGCCGGGAACATCGTCCAGCGTGGTCAGGTGCGCCCCCAGCCGCTCGTATGGGCGCAAATGCGTGCCTTCTGCCAGCAGCCAGCTGTCGATGTCTTGCAATAAGGGGCCGAATCGATAGGGATCTTCCACGATCTGTTGGTGATCGTGCCAGTTAACCCGTAGTTGATAACGAAAGGCGTTTTTTCGCCGTGGGATGGTGGCGCTGAAAAAACCGCGCGGATCGTCACAATTAAGTTGGATCAGGCGGCGGCCGGTACTGGCTTCTTGCACCCAAACTTCGTTCGCATCAGGCAACAGTGCGCGCACCTGCAGGCCGCTCTCGGTGGCATGCATGCCCAACAGCGCGAAAGGATCGGCATAATGACCGGAAATGAGCTGATTAATCACGTCACGATCGGGAAGTACTGACATAGTTTCTTCCTTTGCTTAATAGCATGATCTTGAAGAGGGACTAAAACGCAAAAGTCATTGCCTGTGCGTTTATCATGCAATTCATTCACTCTCTAAAGCGTGATTGCGGTCGGTTATTGATTAATCTTTACATTTCCGCCCTAAATTGCGCTTTTTTTGCTTATTAATGGGTCTTTTTCACGCCGGTTATAATTTGGCCAACGTGTTTTGTAAGCATAGTCAATGTCTGTAAAAAACAGGGGGGTAAGCACAAGGAATTTTTTTATCGCCGGGAGAAAGCAAAAACACGGTGGGCGTGGGTAAACCCAAACAGTGGGTGGGGCAGCAGGTAATCCGTTGTTTGTATGGCGCTAATAGCGATAGCCGTGAATTATCAGGTACGTTGCGCGCCCGGAATTGGCAGCAAATGCGTTTTTATGGCCAGGCATAGCGCGTTGCCACACTATGCCTGGCTGATTGAAACCCCGCCGCAGGCTGACGGCGGTGCCTGAGTTACAGCAGAATACGCAGCATACGGCGCAGCGGTTCGGCCGCACCCCACAGCAACTGATCGCCCACGGTAAACGCAGACAGGTACTGTGGCCCCATATTCAGCTTGCGCAGGCGACCAACCGGCGTGTTCAGCGTGCCGGTGACTGCCGCAGGCGTCAGTTCGCGCATCGACAGTTCGCGGTCGTTCGGGATCACCCGCACCCAGTCGTTATGGGTCGCCAGCAGTTGCTCGATTTCCGGCAGGGAAACGTCTTTTTTCAGCTTCAGGGTGAATGCCTGGCTGTGGCAGCGCAAGGCGCCGACGCGTACGCACAGGCCGTCGACCGGGATCACGCTGTTGGTGTTCAAAATCTTGTTGGTTTCCGCCTGGCCTTTCCACTCTTCGCGGCTTTGGCCATTATCCAACTGCTTGTCGATCCACGGGATCAGGCTGCCGGCCAGCGGCACGCCAAAGTTGTCGGTTGGCAGTTTGCCGGAACGGGTCGCTTCGGTGACTTTGCGTTCAATATCCAAAATGGCAGAGGCCGGATCCTGCAGCTCTTTCGCCACTTCGGCATGCAGCATCCCCATTTGCGTCAGCAGTTCGCGCATGTGGCGTGCGCCGCCGCCAGAAGCCGCCTGATAAGTGGCGACAGAGGCCCACTCCACCAGATCGTTGGCGAACAGGCCGCCTAGCGACATCAGCATCAGGCTGACGGTACAGTTACCGCCAACAAAGGTTTTGATGCCTTTATCCAGCCCCTGTTGAATCACCTCATGGTTAACCGGATCCAAGATGATAATCGCGTCTTTTTCCATGCGCAGAGACGATGCTGCGTCGATCCAATAGCCTTGCCAGCCGCTTTCACGCAGCTTTGGGTAAATTTCGTTGGTATAATCGCCGCCCTGGCAGGTAATAATGATATCCAGCGCACGCAGCGCTTCAATATCATAGGCATCCTGCAGCGTGCCCTGCTGCTGGCCGCCGATGGCTGGCGCGGCAGCGCCGTGCTGCGAGGTGGAAAAGAATACCGGGCGGATGGCGTCGAAATCACGCTCCTGGGCCATGCGTTGCATGAGCACGGAGCCAACCATACCGCGCCAACCGATGAGACCAACATTTTTCATATTACTGTCCTGCCTGCAAAGTGACGACTAAGTTATCCCTTCACCTTACAAAATGTAGGCACGGGCGCAAAGTGAATTTATTCGATTGTCGGGGAATTATCAGCAATCTTGCTTATAGGCATCAAGGTACCGGCAGGAACACCGGTGCCACAATTACAATCTGAGGTAATGCATGACAGAGATGATTTCAGCCACGGTGCTGTTGTTTTTAATTATGGATCCGCTTGGCAACCTGCCCATTTTTATGTCGGTGCTCAAACACCTGGAGCCGCGCCGCCGCCGGGTGGTACTGATCCGCGAGCTGTTGATCGCTCTGCTGCTGATGCTGGTGTTCCTGTTTGCCGGCGAGAAAATTTTGGCGTTCCTCAATCTACGCACTGAAACCGTCTCGATCTCCGGCGGTATTATCTTGTTCCTGATTGCCATCAAAATGATTTTTCCTACCAATGAGGGCAGCAGCACCGGGCTTTCTGCCGGTGAAGAGCCTTTTTTGGTGCCGTTGGCGATCCCGCTGGTGGCCGGGCCTTCTATTTTGGCGGCGTTGATGCTGCTTTCACACCAGTACCCGAACCAATTGCCACACCTGGTGGCGGCATTGCTGATTGCCTGGGGGATTTCAGCCACCATCCTGCTGCTGTCGAACCTGTTTTTGCGTTTGCTGGGCAGCAAGGGCGTGAGCGCCCTGGAAAGGCTGATGGGGTTGATTCTGGTGATGCTTTCCACCCAAATGTTCCTGGATGGGGTGCGCGCCTACCTCAAGCTATAGCGATTGTGAAAACGGGCGCGGCGTGCCGCGCCCGTTTCGGGTTAAATCAGCCTTTCCAGCAGCAGGCAGCCGATCAGGCCGCAGACTGAGATAATGGTTTCCAGCACTGACCAGGATTTGATGGTTTCCATGATGGTCAGGTTGAAATACTCCTTGAACAACCAGAAGCCCGGATCGTTCACGTGCGAGAAAATCACGCTGCCGGAACCGACCGCAATCACCATCAACTCCGGGCTTACGCCGGTGGTGGCGATCAGCGGGGCGGCAATACCGCCGGCGGTAATCGCTGCCACGGTTGCCGAGCCCAGCGCAATACGCAACACCGCGGCAATCGACCAAGCCATCAGCAGCGGCGACACATTGCTGCCGTGCATCATGCCGGCAATGTATTGCTCCACGCCGCTATCGACCAGCACCTGTTTGAAGGCGCCGCCACCGCCGATGATCAACAGCATCATGGCGATGATTTTTATCGAATCGGTAATGGTGCCCATCACTTCATCCATGGTGCGGCCACGGTTCAGACCAAAGGTAAAGATGGCTATCAGCACCGAGATCAGCGTTGCCATCACCGGATCGCCAAAAAACTCGGCGTAAGGCAGCACCGCATGGCCCTTCGGCAATACCATCTCCGCGATGGCGCGCATCGCCATCAGGATCACTGGCACCAGCGCGGTTGCCACGCTGACGCCAAAGCTCGGCATCTCTGCTTCGGTGAAGGTTTTCGGGTTATACAGACCTTCCGGTACCGGTTTATCAATCCCTTTCAGGAAACGGGCATACACCGGCCCGGCCAGAATAACGGTGGGGATCGCCAATATGGTGCCGTACAGCAGGGTTAACCCCATGTCCGCATGGAAGATGGTGGCGATTGCCGTTGGCCCTGGGTGTGGCGGCAGAAAGCCGTGGGTAACGGAGAGGGCTGCGGCCATCGGCACCCCAACATACAGCAGCGGGATACGAGCGGAAGCGGCAATGGTAAATACCAGCGGCAGCAGCAGCACAAAACCCACTTCATAGAACAGCGCAAAACCGACGGTGAAACCGGTCAGCACCACTGCCCACTGGATATTTTTTTTGCCGAACTTATCGATCAACGTGGTGGCGATGCGTTGTGCGCCGCCGCAGTCCGCCAACAGCTTGCCGAGCATGGCGCCGAAGCCCATGATCAATGCCAGGCTCCCAAGCGTGCCGCCAACGCCGGCTTTAATGGAGGCGATGACTTTGTCTACCGGCATGCCTTGCATGATACCAACCGCCAGGGCAACCAGCACCAAAGAGATAAAGCCGTTCAGCTTAAAGCGGATCATCAGCAGCAACAGTAGCGCTACGCCGACGGCAACAATCACTAATGGCATAATTTTTTCTCCAATTTTTACTGCTTAGCCTGTTTGCGATACTGCGGCAAACAGGGTGTTTGCTCTATATTGGCGCCCTCATCTGATGCCAAGAGAGCATGAGGGCGATGGGGTACAAAATTCTTATCTCGGGTGATCTATCCTTTGTGACAATAATCACATCTCCATTTGTTACCGGTATCATGATACCGGTAACATGATAATATTCGGAACCAGGTTACCCAGCAAAATTCGCATTCTGAGATAGAGATCAAAATTATGGCCGGAAAAAGCATCATCCTGATGGGCGTCTCCAGCAGCGGCAAATCCACGATTGGCGCGGCGTTGGCGCAGGAAATCCATGCAAAATTCATCGACGGCGACGATCTGCATCCACGCGCCAATATCCAGAAGATGGCGAGCGGCCACCCGCTCAACGATGACGATCGGGCGCCGTGGCTGGAACGGTTGAATGATGCGGCCTATAGCCTGGTTCATAAAAATGAAACCGGCATTATTGTCTGCTCCGCGTTGAAACGCCGCTACCGCGACCGCCTGCGCAAAGATAACGACAATATGGTGTTTATTTACCTGAAAGGCAGCTTCGATGTGATACTCAACCGCATGAAGGCGCGCGCCGGGCACTTTATGCCGCCTGAGTTGCTGAAAAGCCAGTTTGACGCGCTGGAAGCGCCCGGCCCGGATGAAAAAGACGTGATCTGCATCGATATTGATACCGACGTCGCCAGCGTAGTGCAACGCTGCGTTACGGCGTTAAAGGCGAAATCATTCGATTAGATACTGCCGCCGGGGCTGATGGTAAAGCCGACATCCACCATTTTCGGCACGACCATTTCCCCGCGCAGGCGGGCCAGTAGACGCTCTGCGCCGATCTGCCCCATACGTTCACGCGGCGTCAGCACGCTGGCCAGCTTTGGCGTCATCACCTGCCCGATGTCGTGGCCGTGAAAACCGGCAATCGCCATATCCTGCGGGATCGCCAACCCTTGCCGCTGGCATTCGAACGCCGCGCCGATCGCCAGGTCATCATTGGTACAAAAAATGCTGTCGATTTGCGGGTAATCACGCTGCGCCTGGCGCAACAGCTCCCCACCGCCTGAATAGGAAGAAGAGCGTTTGGTCATCACGCTGTAAGGTTCCAGCCCAGATTCGCGCATGGCCTGCTCATAGCCTTGCTGTTTAATGATGGTGCGCTCATCCTGCCGCGCCCCCAGATACACCACGTGCCGGTAGCCCCGGGTGATGATCTGCTGGGTCATCTGGCGTGCGGCTTCAAAGTTGTTGAAGCCCACCGCCAGATCGATACAGGGCGAGACGCAGTCCATCAGTTCCACCACCGGGATGCCGGCGATCTCAATCATTTTGCGGGTGCGCGGCGTATGGTGGCGTTCAGAGAGGATCAGGCCGTCAATGTTATAAGACAATAACGACGTCAGGCGTTCTTCTTCACGCTCCGGCAGATAGCCATAGTGCGCCAGCATGGTCTGGTAATTGTGTGCGTCGGTCACGCTCTCAATACCGCGCAACACCTCGGCGAATACCTGGTTGGTCAACGAGGGCAACAGCACGCCGATAGCGCGGCTGGTGGCATTGGAAAGAATGTCCGGCGCGCGGTTGGGAATATAGCCCAGCTCATCGAGTGCAACGGCAATTTTTTGCCGCAAAGAAGCTGAAACCTGGTCGGGATTGCGCAAATAACGGCTTACCGTCATCTTGGTGACGCCAACCCGATCTGCAACATCTTGAAGTACCGGCCGTTTTTTCTTCATTATTGAGGAACTGGCAATCCGTGAATGGGCCGCCATTTTAGCAAAAAAAATGGCGGCCCGGTATTATTGTCTCAAGGCCGGCCTCAGGGCGGGGCCGGTATAAGCGCGGCATCATACTGGCGGCAGATCGAACAGCAATATTTCGCTGTCTTGCGCGGCCTGGATGGTCAATGCCGTTTCATCCCACACGGCGAATGCATCGCTGGCGCCTGCTGGGTGACCGTTAACCGTTACGCTGCCGCGCACCACTTGGATCCAGATGCGCCGCCCGGCGGGGATCGGGTATGCCGACTGTTCACCGTCGTTCAGCGCCCAACGCCACAGCGTCATATCCTGAAAGACCTGCAGCGAACCGTCGCGCGCATCTGGCGATAGCACCAGTTGGCGCCCCTGCGGCGCGTCGAACATGCGCTGTTCATAGCGCGGCGGCAGGCCGGTCTGTGCCGGGATAATCCAGATCTGGTACAGGTGCAGCGGGCGATCGCTATTGGCATTGTACTCCGAATGGCGCACCCCGGTGCCGGCGCTCATGATCTGGAACTCACCGGCGTTAATCTGCTCCTTGTTGCCCATGCTGTCCTGGTGTTCAACCGTGCCGCTCAACACGTAGGTCAGAATTTCCATATCCTTGTGCGGATGGGTGCCAAAGCCTTGCCCGCCGTCGATCACATCTTCATTAATCACCCGCAGTGCGGAGAACCCCATGAAGTCTGGATCATAGTAGTTTGCAAACGAGAAGGTATGCCAGCTATCCAGCCAACCGTGATTGGCATGGCCGCGATCTTGTGCCTTACGTAAATAAATCATGTTCAACTCTCCTCAATGTTTTATTCAGTCTATGCCTGGCTGAAAAAGAAGAAAGCGTAAAAAACTCACCTCTCTGTTCAAGAAATTCGATGGAATAACATCACCAGAAACAGGGATTAACGAGAGGGGAAGCGCCAACGCAAGGCAAAAAAAAAGCCAGCACCCGAGCTGGCTAAGTAAACACTGGAAGCAATGTGAGCAATGTCGTGCCTTCAAGTGATGGCAGCAAAATTTGATGACCATCCCGAGAACGCATGGCAATAATAATCATTATCATTCGCAGCTGTAAAGCGTTTTTTTGCCTAATGCGAAATAATCTCGTTTAGCGGGAATACGCTGATAATTCCAGCGGTTATTCCTTGTATCGCGCAAGCCGCCGCCTGAGCCGTAGCAAATAATGTCGGCTAAGCAAACGGCCCCATTGCGGGGCCGTTGCGGACGGGTTATTTCAATAGGCTGACGATCAGCTGTTCACGGCGGTTATAAAACTTGCGATAGGCGAGGTAGCTGGCAATGATGGTCGACAGGCTGGCAGTGGCCAGCAACATAAATGTCACCATAATCTGATACTTAATCGCTTTCACCGGATCGATGCCGGCAAATATCAGGCCGGACATCATCCCAGGCAGGCTAACCAACCCAACGGTTTTCGCCGCATCCACGGTGGGGATCAGCGAGGCGCGAATGCTGTCGCGGATCAAGGCGGCGGAGGCAAACTTCGGCGAAGCCCCCAGGCTGAGCATTTCCTGAATTTTCTGCTGCTCGTCTTTAAAGCGCTGCCCCAGATTGTTGTAGCACAGGCCAACGGCGACCATCGCGTTGCCCGCGATCATGCCGGAGATCGGGATCACTTGCATGGGAGTGAACACGATTGAGCGGGTCAGCACCAGCACGGCCAGCGTCAGCACCGCTCCGGTGGTAATCGCCACCAGGGAGATGAAAAAGGCACGATCGATGTATTTGCTGCGCTTTTGCGCGTTATAAGCGGCGTTAAAGCAGATGAACAGCACCATCAGCACGGTCAGCAGGCTATTGTTCAGATCGAATATGTATTTCAGCACATAACCGACAATCACCAGTTGCACGACCGCCCGGCAAATGCTCCAGATGATGTCCTTTTCCAGCCCCAGCTTTTCTTTGTGGCTAATCAGAATGGCGATCAGCACCAGGAGCATTGATAGGCCCAGTGACTCATTGGTGATGTTATGTTGGTTCATTGTTTTTCTCCTCCGGCTTTGCCCGTGCGTTGGCGCTCAGTCTGATCACGTCGTCTGCGTGGCCGATCTCGTTGGTATCGTGTGTCACCCACAGCACCGCCATTTGCTGCTGTTTGACGTATTGCTGAATCAGCGCGTTCACCCTGGCTTTATTTTCTTCATCCAGCGCACTGGTGATTTCATCCAGCAGCAGGACCTTGGGTAAAAATTGCAGATTACGGATCAGGGAAACCCGCTGTTTCTCTCCGCCGGAAAGCTCATTAATGCTTTTTTTCAACATGTCGGGCGCTAATGAAAAGCGCTGCAGATCCTGCGCCAGCTTTTGCTCGTCCGGTTTTACCTTGCGGATTTGATAGGGCAACGCCAGATTGTCATAAACGGTGTCGCCAAACAGCGCCGGCGTTTGAAAACAATAAGAAACCTGCTTGCGATATTCCTCTGGCGGGATGTCATCAATATTTTTGCCCGCAAAGAGAATTCGCCCGCGCGTGGGGCTGATCAAAGAAGAGATTATTTTCAGCAGGGTACTTTTGCCACACCCGGAAGGGCCGGTGATCAACTTAAATTCACCGGGTTGCAGGCTAAAAGAAACGGAGTCGAGAATAACCGTGTCATCTATTTGATAATGAATATCATCTAACTCCAATATACTACTGCTTTCCTTCATTATGACTCCGGTTGCTTTTTTAAAAATACTGGCGGCTTCGCGCTATGGCGCCTGTAGCCCGGTATTATCATCAGGGATGTGGGCAAATAGGGCGCTTGTTAGCGAAAGGGGCTGCAAAATAGCCGCCAGCGGAACGCCGCCTAGTATAGGGCTTGCAGAAACGGGCAGGCAACGTTCGTATTATTTTCGCAGGCGCACACTCTGGTTTTTGGCTGGATTTTGTTCCCCCACCACCAGCCAGATCGCAATCCCGATCGCTGCCACACCGGCGATAAAACCGGCCGAGAGGCGTTCATCCAAAAAAAAGTAGCCCCATAAAATCCCAAACGGCGGAATTAAAAACGTCACCGTCAGCGCACGCAGCGCGCCAATATCCGCGATCAGGCGGAAATACAGCACATAGGCGAAAGCCGTGCAGATAACGCCGACGGCCAGCACGCAGAGCCAGACATCGGGCCGTTGCCAGTTGATTGGCGGCACGGTGAAAATGGAATAGACAAAAAAGGGCAGCAGGAACAACAGTGCCCCAAGCTGGCTACCGGTGGCGACCAGGGTGGCCTCCAGCCCGCCGCGTTCGGCGATCCAGCGGCGGGTCAAAAAACCGGCTACGGCATAACAACCGGTCGCCACCAGGCAGGCAAGGCTCCCTAGCAGGGCGGCATGTAAAGAAACCATCGCACCGGTTGCCGTGATCAGAGCGATGCCGGCCAGCCCAAGCACCACCCCGCTCATTTTTTTAACGGTTAAGGCTTCATGGAAAAATAGGCTGCCCAACACCACGCCCATTAACGGCGTGGTGGCATTCAATATTGCCGAATAACCGGCGGGCAACAGCTTTGCCGCCAGGCAATACATCAGGAAAGGCACGCCGGAGTTAATCACCCCCAATAGTAACGACACGCCGAACTTCCCTGAAAAATTAACTTTGACCTTGATGAAAAATACTATCGCCAGCAGGCCGGCAAAGCCAAATAATACGCGGAAAAAGGCGGTGTTCATTGCCCCCCATGCCGGCGCGGCAATGCGCATGAAAAGAAAACTGGCGCCCCATATGGCGGCTAACAGAATTAACCGACCGTAATCTGCACATCTCATATATGCTCCTGGTTTATCTATCGTGTTTGATTGTGTTACGGCGCCATTCCAGCATCGGGGCAGGGGGTATCTCAAACGGCTTTTTTTGAGGTAAGTTAGTTTTTCTTAACCCAACCAGAGGTTTCTATGAAGCTCCCACCTTTGCATGCGTTGATGTGCTTTGAGGCCGCCGGGCGTTTAATGAGTATGAAAAAGGCCGCCGAGGAGCTACACGTCACGCCGGCGGCCGTTAGCCAGCAGATCGCCAAACTTGAGGCGCGGGTGCAGGCACGACTGTTTATTCGCAGCCACCGCCAGTTGGCGCTCACCCGCGAAGGGCAGATCTATCTGCAGGCGATCAGACCAGCGTTTACCCTGATCGACGCGGCGACCGAACGGCTATGCAGCGAAAGCCAGCAACGGAGCATTACCGTCAGTTGCACCAGCGGGTTTGCCATGCAATGGCTGTTGCCGCGGCTGCCCCGCTTTGAAAAAATTTGCCCCGGCATCGACATCCAGCTTAATACCACCAATAGAAAGGTGGATCTGCTGGCCGAAGGCGTTGACTTTGCCGTCAGGCACGGGCTTGGCCACTATCCGGGGCTGGAAGTGGAAAAGCTGGTCAGCGATGATCTGTGCCCGGTATGCAGCCCGGCGCTTTTGGCAAAGCACGGCGCCCTGGACGCCCCGGCGGCGGTGCTCCGCTTTACGTTGCTGCATGATGAACACAAGCAGGATTGGGCCTTGTGGCTGCAATCGGCAGGGATTGAGACGGTGCCCCATTTGCCAGGCCCGGTGTTCGTCGATTCCAACGGGGCGATTGACGCCGCGCTGGCCGGCAAAGGCATTGCGCTGATCCGTACCGCGTTGGTCCGCCAGGAGTTGGCGGCGGGGCGGTTGATCAACCCGTTACGGCTGCCGCTAGCGTCAATCACGGCCTATTATCTGGTGTACGACGCATCCGCCCTTTTGCAACGCGCCAATCAGCGTTTTCGCCGTTGGCTGGCGGCTGAAGCGGCGGCAGAGGGCAATATTTGGGCAGAGTGAAGAGCAATAGCGGCAAGTAGGCCGGTTAATATTAGGCAGGATGGGAAATGGCGAGGATGGATAATAATCGGTTAAGCGATTTTAAACAGGCACCCGCATATCTAAGAAAAAAGATTCTTATCATAAAGAGTAAGCAGGGCATTGAAGAAACCATTACGGACTATAAATCAATAACCTTACCTCGCGGCTGATGAATGATCTTCTTGATACTCACGATCAGTTCGGAAGGCCTGAGCAACAATGAACTAATCCTGACATTAATAATCCGGCAGCCATCAAAGCGCGATGGTTCATCGATCGCGATGTCGGAGGCGATGATCGCCAAATCCGCCAGGTTGACGTCTGCCACGGTGACCTTGTTTTTTATTCCCAACACCCCCTGGGTTTCGATCTTGATCGCCAGATTGTTGTCTTTTGCCAATCTTTCCAGCTGTTCAGCAGCCATATAGGTGTGCGCAACGCCTGTCGCACATGCGGTAACGGCAACAATGCTTAGCTTTTTATCACCGCTGGCGTGAAGTGCCTCTTCTTTGATTATCTGCGTCATAATAAACTTATACCTTTGTTTCTTCGCCTGTATTCAAGAGGAGTACAATCATTAATCTCCCGGAAAACTTTGCAAAAATAGTTCGTATCCGTGAACCCACAGCGTTCAGAAACTTCATTAATCTTCAGCGCAGTGTTCGTCAGCAGCACCCGTGAACGTGATATCCGGGTTGATTTCAGATATTCATTGAACTTAACGTCTGAGTCTTTTGAAAATAAACGTGAAAGATATCCTGGTGATATATTAAATACACCGGCAACGCTCTCCCGGCTGATCTCATGATGATAATTATTATCAATAAACCGTTTAATTTCGTCGATAAGCGAAATCGGCTCTTTCCGTTCTTTCATGCCTTCAGCCAGTTGATAGGAAATATCACTGATTAAGGCATAAATAATGTGTGCAAAAGTTTCACTGGTTTTATCTTGCGCCCACGCCATCGATTCAGCCAGTTCGAGTAACCTGTCCCGCACGGTGCTGCTGGTGTTCTGCAGGTTAAATTTCTCGACTTCTTTAAACTGAGCGCCATCCCAATTGATAATGCTGAACCCGATATCCTGTTTCCAAAATACGACGGACAGGGAAATGACAGGCGCAGACCATTGCGGAAAATTCCAGCCGTTTGCCGGTATATAGGTAATCGAACCCACGGGACGATCGTACTTAACGATTTTGTCCTCACCTTTTGGCAACAGCATGTTCAATACGCCTTTAACCGTCAGTTCAATTCTGGGGACGTGCAGGCGATAGGCCATGGTCGGCGCCTGGGCGCTGCCGTTGGCTACCAAGACTGAATCCGCACCAGAACAAAGATTGCTAAACTCACTCAAAATCGACTGTATGAATACACTCATAAAACGCCTGCAGCCTGATCATGGAAGGACAGGGCGCAACAGCGCTGGATAGCTCGCCCGATACCGGCGGCTAGGTTTCCTGCCCGCGATTTCAGAGATACTGGCTTAGCAATGCTTCGAGATTGTTTTGATCAATCGCGAACAGACGGATCCCTTCAGACAGTTTATCCACGGCCATCGCATCCTGGTTATGAGACCAATAAAACTCAGGTTCGCTCATTACCTGTGGTTTGGTCTGTACCGTACCATCATAGCTGAGCCGAGGGGGGAGATCGCCATCGGTATTTTTCAATTTATCAAGCAGCTGTGGCGCAACGGTCAGGCGATCGCAACCGTTCAGGGCAAGCACCTGTTCGGGGCTACGGAAACTGGCTCCCATCACAATGGTTTGGTACCCATGCATCTTGTAAAAGTGGTAAATCTTCCTGACCGATTCCACGCCGGGATCATGCTCAACGGCGTAAACGGCGCCCGGGTTTTTGGCTTTATACCAATCGGAAATACGGCCGACGAAGGGGGAGATCAGAAATACGCCGGCATCCGCACATGCCCGCGCCTGCGCAAAGGAAAACAACAGCGTCAGATTGCATTTGATGCCTTCTTGTTCAAGCGTTTCTGCCGCCCGGATGCCTTGCCAGGTTGCAGCCAGCTTAATCAGGACGCGCTCTTTGCCCACCCCCTTTTCCTCATAGCGGGCAATCAGCTCCCGCGCCTTGGCGATACTGGCTGCGGTATCAAACGACAGGCGGGCATCCACCTCCGTTGAAATACGCCCCGGGATGCTTTGCAGGATCAGCGTGCCGATACTCACAGCAAGGTAATCCGCAATCTCACCGAGCAGTTTATCTTCATTCTTTTGCCGTGATTTAACGGAAAATACGGCATCACGAACTAATTTTTGGTATTGCGGAAGCTGTGCCGCCTTATAAATAAGCGACGGGTTGGTGGTAGCATCCTGCGGTTGATACGCAATAATACTGTCAATATCACCGCTGTCAGCGACAATAATTGTCCGCTGCTTTAACTGTTCAAGCTGATTCATTATAGAAACCTGTTCGTCGTCGGTCATTATTAAAAGAACAAGGAGGGGCCCACCCCTTGCCGTTAATACATCAATTTACACCGAGATTTTCTGCAATCTTCTGCATGATCTTATCGCCATGCCGAACGGCGGTATTAGCGCCTACCCGAACTATTTTCTTACCGGAAAACCTGCCTTCATTTTTAATAGTGACATCATTCGTTAATATGACTATATCAGCCCTATTAATATCGGAAGGCGTTAGCTCATTTTCAATACCCGTGGCGCCTTGCGTCTCTACTTTAATTTCCCAACCTTTTTTCTGGGCGGCAATAAGTAAAGATTCAGCGGCCATGTAGGTATGTGCGACGCCTGTCGGGCAGGCAGTCACTGCAACCAGAATAGTCATCATGTTTACCTTTTTGCTTGTTACTGTGCTGCGGCAACGCGGGCGGTCAGGCCTGGCATATTAAAGCATTCGGCCTCGTTCTGAATCATGTCCTTAATTTTATTCACCACATAGCGTTCTGGCTCAATGCCGAATGATTTCAGATTAGCAAACATTTTTTGCATTTCACGCACGACGTTGGGCTTCTCATAATTATAGTGGCCGCTCAGCTCCAGAATTTCTTTCAGCAAATCCGGCTCGCTGAAAATTTGCTCCTCGGTTTTATTTTTATGTTCATCCGTCATCCATTTCTCCCATTTATGGCTTAGCACGCATTCACGGGTTAAGACACTTTTCAATTCGGAGGCGGATGGAATAAACCCTTTCGCGGCAAGATCCTGCTCAACCGCGGCAAGTTTGAGGTAAGCGCGGGTTTCGATCGTGCCGTAAGCGGGGGCAACGTTCATCGCGGTGATCCCCAGACCCGGGTGTTTGAGCAAAATGTCATCGGGCAGATAATCGCCGTTATGTTCTTTCAGCCCGACGCCATAGCGCGTGCTGATCGCGGAGAGCGCGGCGGATTGTTTATCGTTGAAATGGCCAACGTTTTTGGTCAGGCGGGTTAATGTCCCCGTTTGCCCGACGATAAACAACGGCTGCGGCAGGCCTTCAGCGGCGAGGCGTTTATTAAGCTCAACGATAAAATCTTCATAGGCGCTGATATCGGTCAGGCCGCCGTTGGTTTCTTCCGTTCCCACTTCATAGAAGAATTCTTTAAGGTTATTTTCTTCACGATATTCTTCACAGAAGCGAATCAACTCTACCGTCCGGCTCAGCACCAGCTCGATATCAATCACTTTGCCGACAACATACGGGTCTTTGGTCGGATCGATATGCAGCAGATCGAAACCGGCATCCATATCTATTTTGTAAGAACGGCGCGCCAGTGCCATCGCTTCGGCTTCCGGGATATGGTCTTTACGTTCCTTGTCGCGCTGCCACGGGCCACCGTGGTCGCGGCACAGGAAATAATCGCCGTCAAAGCCCACTTTCTCCGCCATGGTTTTTAAATCCGCCGCAAAGCGGAATTGATCCCAGTTATTCACATAGCCGGCGCCGAATTCATCGGCGTCGACCTGATTGCGGCTGGCGATAAACATCAGCGGCAAATCTTTTTCTTTGCCGAGCTCAAAGCAGGCTTGAATCAGCGCCGGCGACATCGGGCCAATGCCCAGCATCGTAGACTTACCGCCTTTAACGATATAATCGACATATTGTTTCAACGTATTTTTCATAATAACTCCTGCTTTTTCAGTCAAAAGAAATATCCAGGCCATCATCGTCTTTCTTCTCTGATGCCTTGGGTTTCATTACGGTTTTTAGAACCTTCACGGCGACGGCCGTGGTTAATGCGCCGGCGATAATGGCAATGACGTAGCCAACCGGGTTGCCGATAACCGGCAGGACAATCAGCCCACCCCACGGAGCGGCATTGGTGGCGCCAAACCAGAGCGAAATAATCGAGGCCACCGCGCCGCCAATCATATTGGCTGGAATCACCCGCATCGGATCGGCCGCGGCGAAAGGTATCGCGCCTTCGCTGATGCCAATGCACCCCATGATCAGCGCCGGTTTGCCGGCTTCACGCTCTTCATCATTGAAAATGCCTTTGAACAAGAAGGTTGCCAGCGCCATGCCCAACGGCGGGGTACATACCGGCGCGGCGACGGCCGCCATCAGCTGTGGGTTGGTGGTGATCAGCGCGACGGCAAAGAAGAACGCCGTCTTGTTCATCGGGCCACCCATATCGAAGGTGATCATGCAACCGAGGATGGCGCCGAGAATAACGAATGAGGCGCCTTGCATGCCGGATAACCAGACGCTTAACCATTTCATCAGCCAGGCGACGGGATCGCCCACGATGTAATAGATAGCCAGCCCGGTCAGGAAAGTACCGATCAACGGAATAATAAAAATCGGCAGAATCAGGCGCAGAAAATCGGGCACTTTCAGCTTGGCGATGCATTGCAACAGCGCATAGACCACCAGGCCGGCAATAATACCGGCGAGCATCCCGCCCAGAAAACCGGCCCCCATCTGATTCGCCAGTAAACCGCCGATCGCACCGGGCGCAATCCCCGGTTTTTCAACCATGGAATAGGCGATAAAACCGGCCAAAATCGGGATGAATAACGTCAGGCCGGCGATGCCGATTTCTGACATGGCTTTTAAAAAACCATGATCGGGTACCGCTGCCTTGCCGCTGAACATGACTGCCAATGCCAGAAGAACACCACCGGCGACGACAAAAGGAATCATGTACGACACGCCCGTCATGAAATGTCTTTTAGTATTTTTTAAAAGTTTAAACATATAAACCTCGACTTTTTAAAATGAGGTAACTTTTTTATATTCAGACTTCTAATGTTCTGACTATAAGGTTGTAGAGTTCTTCGGAGGTGGTTGCGTTTTTTATTTCATGTCGAAATTCCTCATTCATAAGTTTTCTGGCCAGCGTTGAAAAATACTTCATGTGTTCGTTATCACCTGCGGTTTTACTGATGGCCAGCATAAAGACCGTATCCACTTCCTGCTCGCCCCAAATAACCGGTGCCGCCAGACGAGCGACGCTGATTGCCGAGTCATTAATATAATCAGACTTGGTATGGGGAATAGCGAAACCGAAGCCGACCGCGGTCGGGAATGAATCTTCGCGGCGCCATATATCGTCACACAGCTTTTCTCGATTATCCGTTCTGTGCCGCAGCCAGAGGTTATCGGTCATTTTTTTAATGACTTCGTTTTTATCATTGGCTTCCAGTCCGCAAAGAATAAATTCCTGGGCTAAAACCGGTTTCACCGCGGTCGCTTTTACATCAGGATGCGCAAGCAGGTTTTTTACCGCGGATGAGTTTTTTGCCTTCACCAGCGCCTGCGCTAATTGCCGGCATTTTGCGTGGTTCAACGTTCGCAATGCATGTTTGACGGCGGGGATGGCGGCATGGCTCATGCTAAGCTCATCAAATCCCATGCCGATGAATACCGGCAGAAAATCCTTACTGGCGCCCAGTTCACCGCACAGACCGATCCATTTTCCGGCGCGGTGGACTTCATCAACCGCGAATTGCAGCGCTTTTAAAAAAGCGGGCGAATAATTATCGTAAACGCTTTCCACTCGGTTATTGCCGCGGTCGGCCGCAAACAAATATTGCGTCAGGTCATTACTCCCCACGCTGAAAAAATCGGCATATTCGGCGATTTCGGGGATGGCGAAGATCACGGAGGGGACTTCAAGCATCACACCGAGTTCGATCTCTGTATCGAAGGGCTGGCCTGCCGTTACCATCTCTTGCTTAACCGATGCCAATACCGCCCGGCACCAGGCAACTTCATCAACGCTGGCAATCATCGGTATCATGATTTTGGCGTTGCCCACCGCCGAAGCGCTTAAAATCGCTTTCAGCTGCATCTTGAAAAGCGCCAGATAATGGGGATAGGTGCGCACGGCGCGGTATCCCAGAAACGGGTTTTCCTCTGTGCCTATGCTTAAATAGTCGACGGGTTTATCGCCGCCGATATCAAACGTGCGGAAGGTCACTGGCTTGCCGGCGGCCAGTTTAACCACCTGGGTATAAAGCGCGGACAGCTCTGCAAAATCCGGGGGCGTAGCGCGATCCATGAACGACATTTCCGTGCGAAACAGCCCGACGCCTTCGGCTCCGCTGGCAAAAACCACCGCGGCTTCTTCAAGGTTGGCGATATTCGCGGCGATCTCAAGACGATGGCCATCGGTGGTGCAGGCCTTGGCATGGACATCGGCCAACATTTGCTGCTGCATCAGGTGCCGCGTGCTGATTTCATTGTGGTAATAGCGCACCACGTTCTCGCTGGGGGTAGCGATCAGCAGGCCGAGATCGCCATCAATAATGATTTCATGCTGTGGATCCAGATTCAGCGATGAAAAATCGATGCTGGCCAGCGCCGGGATACCGAGCGAGCGCGCCAGAATCGCCGTATGGGATGTTTTGCCCGCCGCGGTGAGAACCAGCCCGGTTAAATACTTTTTATTGATTGCCAGAAATTGGCTGGGCGTCAAACTGTTGGCGAGAATAATGGCGGGCTCTTGTAGTTCAAGACTCTGTTGCGGCAACGCATGCGGGCCGTAGATTTTTATCAACAATTGCAAGGTGATATCAAAAACGTCCAGTGCCCGTTCTTTGATATATTTACTGGAAGACTGGTTGAGAATTTCGCAAAAATCCATTGCCGCGGAAACAATGGCAACCCAGGCGCTTTTATTCTCATTGATATAATCGCTAATCGCCGTTTGGAACGCCACGTCCGTAATAATGGACAAATGCGCCTGAATAATATCGTGCTCAACGCCACGGCTATTTTGCAGGGCGGCGTCCTTTTCCTGTTTAAGTTTTTCTAACCCGTCCAGCAGGCGCATTTTTTCGCTTTGGGGGGCCGATTCGCCGCCCGGCGCGCGTGCCAGTATTTCTGCGAAAGACAGGCTCTGGATAACCCGCGGTTTCGCCATCGCTACGCCGCCGCCGATACGTGCGCCCTCAATAAAATGCGGTTTTGTCTCACGTAATGCCCGCGGCAGGTAGCCAGATGGCGAAGCGGTTTCTTCATCATCATCCCGATCAACGTCAAAAGCGGGTAATTTCTCAAGCAGGTCTGCAAGCTGCATGGCCGCATCGAACTCATCGTCACCCTGCAATGCGATCTGGCATTCATCGCCCAATAAGGTATCCGTCGCGACGATGGAAAGCGCGCTCTTGGCGTTCCCCTGTAACCCCGTCCGTAAATTTTTCCATATCACTTCTGACTGGAATGTATTACAAAGGCGTTCAATATGGCCTGCCGGTCTCGCATGGATACCTTCTTTCAGCTCGCATTTATACGTTACCCGCTCTGACATAACCACTCCCGAAAACGTTAATCGTATTTCTGATAAATTTGGATGAACAGGAATGACGCCCCGTGTTACATGCCTATAATCCTTTATCGTTATCGGGAAAGTTCCTATAGTAAAAAAGTCACCTTTTCTGCAAAAAAAGAACCTCGTTATATTTTTGTGACTCCTGTCATACTTTGCCACCTATAGCGAATCATAGATAATGCAATGTAAATTAACGACATTTATCGTTATTGAAACTATTTTCCTGTTTGGGATCGATGTCACAAATTTCTCAACAAGATAGGGGAGATAACAAAATAAATATAAAAGCGACTTTTCTACCCTTTAATGCATGCTGCCGGGTGAGATAAAAATAACCCTACCTATTTTTTGCACGGCAGGGGGCAGAAATGCATTTCAAAGGATTGCTGTTTGATCTGGACGGTACTTTGGTTAACTCCCTTGATTTCGTAGAAGAATCCTGGCGTTCCTGGGCCAATAGCAAAGGGTTGGACAGTGAGGCCGTCCGGCGTTATCTGCATGGAAAACCGGCAATGGCAACCTTGCGCCATTTCATGCCTGGGGCCAGTGACGCCGCTTTAGTGCATGAATTTACCCTGCTTGAAGATTTTGAAGCGTGTAACACGGCGAGTATCACGCCGGTTCCGGGCGCTGTGGAATTTCTGTTAACGCTGCAGCGGCTCGCTGTACCCTGGGGAATTGTGACATCTGGTTCGCTGAAAGTGGCTTCAGCCCGGATTAAACGGGTAGGGTTTCCGGCTCCGCCAGTATTGGTTACCAGTGAGGATATTCAGCATGGTAAGCCAAACCCAGAGCCTTTTCTGTTAGGGGCCGGCCGGCTCAATCTTCAGGCCGCAGACTGTATTGCCTTTGAGGACTCGTTCGCCGGCTTGGTCTCCGCGCAACAAGCGGGATGTGCGGTGGTGGAAGTGTTAACCACCAAGACGGTACCCCATGATATTACCCCTTTTCTGACGGTCGCTGATTACCTTGGCGTCTCCGTTGCTGCGGCCCGCGGATATTATTTTACCCTGAAGTGTTAATTGCGGTTTTGGCGACACTATCCCGGTCATCCGTTTTTAATGGGTGATAATCTAATTATTATCCTGTTATCTTTTTTCCATGGTTGCGTGAGCACAAATTAACTCATTCGCTACCGCAGAAAATAGCCGCGCAATATTTTTTCTTCAATGGGTTATTTTTACACCGCATCAGGGTGATACCGCTTTGATCTGAAGAGATAACCGTCTAGAATAGCGGCCGCAAAGACGTTGATGAGAAAACGTCATAAATACATCATAAAAAACCGATATTATCCTGGCTTGAAACACCCCGCATTTTCCCTCGTAAGCTGTAATTGGCTTTTAATTAAACAAAACAGGACCCCCGATGAGACGTAAGTATTGCGCCATTATCATTCCGGCAGTGTTATTTACCCATGCAGCATCTGCTGCGGAATTATACAATAAGGACGGCAATAGGCTTGATTTATATGGCAAGGTCAAGGCACTCCATTACCTATCCAAGGATGCTGATAATAACGGTGATAAATCTTATGTTCGGTTTGGTTTTAAAGGCAGCACCCAGATTACAGAGGAATTATCAGGTTACGGGCAATGGGAATATCAACTTTCGGCTAATCACACCGAAGCCGACAGCACCAAAGACACCAAGACCCGCCTGGGGTTTGCTGGCCTGAAATATAAAAATATGGGGTCATTCGATTATGGCCGCAATTACGGGGTTATTTATGATATCGGCGCCTGGACCGACATGATGCCGGAATTTGGTTGCGGCACGTATATCAAGACCGACAACTTTATGAATGGCCGAACCAATGGCGTGGCCACTTACCGTAACAATAACTTTTTTAACCTGGTTGATGGTTTGAATGTTGCTGTGCAGTATCAGGGGAAAAACCAAAAAAACCAGAATGACAACCGTTCTGCCAGCAAGGCTAACGGTGATGGATGGGGCATATCTTCCAGCTATGAAGTCTTTGATGGATTACGCGTGGGCGCAGCTTATGCCTCATCCAACAGAGTGAGCGCGCAGAAAGAGGGTACCTACGGCAAAGGGAATAAGGCCGATATATGGGCCGTTGGGCTGAAATACGATCCTGGCAGCGTCTATTTGGCCGCGACTTACTCTGAAAGCCACAACATTGTGCCAATTTCCGGCACGGCGGTGATTAACGATACGGCGACAAGCGTTAATGGTTTTGCTAATAAAGCTAAAAAAATAGAGTTGGTGGCCCAGTATCAGTTCAAATCCGGCTTCCGCCCATCGGTGTCTTATGCCCAGTCGAAGGCAGAAGATATTGAAAATATCGGCAGTGCCGATTTGGTAAAGCATATTGAGATTGGTACTTATTACTATTTCAATAAAAACATGTCCACCTACGTGGACTATAAAATCAACCGGCTCAATGATGATAATAAACTGGGGATAAAGAACGATAATATCTTTGCCGTTGCATTAGGCTACCAGTTCTAGGTAGCAGTAGCGCTACCTGCCCGAATACGAGGCTTAGCCGATAGGCGTTAACTGGTGAGAAAGATGGCCTGCTGTCGTCAGGCTATCAGGACAATAGCGTTAACGCCGGTTTCAATGGCGTTTCTGATTTTTACTCTTAATAAGGTGATAGCGTAGCCGGCTATCTCCTTATTTTTACAACGCCGCCGCCAGCGCTTGCGCGCATGCCCAGGCAGAACTCCAGGCCCACTGGAAGTTGTATCCCCCCAGCCAGCCGGTCACGTCGACCACTTCACCGATAAAATACAGGCCGGGCACTTTGTTGGCCTGCATCGTTTTTGAGGAAAGTTCGTGGGTATCAACGCCGCCGATGGTCACTTCCGCCGTACGGTAGCCTTCGGTGCCGTTGGGCTGTACCCGCCAGTTTTGCAGGTTATCGACCAGCGTTGCGATCTGGCCTGGCGTAAGCTGCTTCAATGTGGCTTCCGGCAGTTGCCCGAGCGTTTGCAGGCACTCTACCAACCGTTTTGGCAAATGCAGTGCCAGCGTGTTTTTCAGGCTTTGGTTCGGGTGCGCCTGGCGTTGCTCATCAAGAAACCCCGCTAAATCAAATGCAGGAAGTAAGTTAATACTCACAAACTCACCCGGTTGCCAGTAGCTGGAGATCTGCAGCACCGCCGGGCCGGACAGGCCGCGGTGGGTAAACAGAATGGCTTCACGAAAACGGGTGCCGTTTTCCGCCGTGATCTCTGCCGGCACCGAAACGCCGGAAAGCGATTGCGAATGTTCCAACAGCGGTTTATGCAGGGTAAACGGCACCAATGCGGCCCGTGTCGGCAATACTTTCAGGCTGAACTGTTCCGCCAGCTTATAGCCGAACGGCGTTGCGCCCAGCCCCGGCATCGAAAGCCCGCCGCTGGCCACCACAAGTGAGCGAGCGCTCACTTTGCTGCCGTTAAGCTGCAGTTCGAACCCGGCCGCGGTTTTTTCTACGCTGAGCACTTCGCTGCGCAACCGCAGCGAGACCTGGCCCAGCTCACACTCTTGCACCAGCATATCGACAATTTTCTGGGCCGATTCATCGCAAAACAACTGGCCGAGCGTTTTTTCGTGGTAGGCGATACCGTAGCGGTTGACCAGATCGATAAAATCCCATTGGGTATAACGCGCCAGCGCCGATTTACAAAAGTGCGGGTTACTGGAAAGATAGGCCGCCGGCTCCGCGTGCATGTTGGTAAAATTACAACGCCCGCCGCCGGACATCAGGATTTTTCGGCCCGGTTTTTTGCCGTTATCCAGCAACAGCACCCGGCAGCCGAGTTGCCCTGCCTGCGCCGCGCAAAACATCCCCGCCGCGCCCGCACCGATTATGACGACATCAAACTGTTCCACCCAAGCCCCTCGAAAATCACAACTGCCGTAAAAAGGCCGCCATTTTACGCTATTTCGCCGCCACTCATCGGCAAATTTACCGAGAAAAAGTGCTTAATGGGGGATAATAACCGAAGAAAGTAAGAAATTATTACAGGTCAAAAATCCAGATAATGCATTGAAATTAATTATTTTTATTGTCTGCTTGTCATTAAATGGTCACATTGAAATCAAAAAAACGTCATATTTTGCTTTTCCCCGGCACCGATTGTCACCGATAATGCGCGGCGTTCATGTCCACCAACCTGGCTTAACGCTTATGTTGCATTTGTTCGCTGGCCTGGATTTTCATACCGGCCTGATGTTGATTCTCGCACTGTTGTTTGTCTTGTTTTATGAAGCCATTAACGGCTTTCACGACACGGCCAATGCGGTTGCTACTGTCATTTATACTCGCGCTATGCGTTCGCAACTTGCGGTCGTCATGGCAGGTGTCTTCAACTTTCTTGGCGTCATACTCGGTGGTTTGAGTGTCGCCTATGCCATTGTTCATCTGTTGCCGACCGATCTGCTGTTGAACGTCAGTTCAGCGCACGGGTTAGCGATGGTGTTCTCAATGCTGTTGGCCGCCATTATTTGGAACCTTGGCACCTGGTATTTTGGTCTGCCGGCGTCCAGTTCCCATACGCTGATCGGCGCCATTATCGGCGTGGGGTTAACCAATGCCCTGGTGACCCATACGTCAGCGGTCGATGCGCTGAACATCCCGAAAATGATCAGTATTTTCCTGTCATTGATCTTTTCCCCACTGGTGGGGATGCTGGTCGCCGGGGTGATGGTGTTTATATTGCGTCGTTACTGGAGCGGTACTAAAAAACGCCAGCGTATTCATATGACCCCAGCCGAACGCGAAAAGGTCGACGGCAAACGCAAACCGCCGTTTTGGACCCGCATCGCACTGATCCTGTCAGCTATTGGCGTTAGCTTCTCGCACGGCGCTAACGACGGGCAGAAAGGCATTGGTCTGATCATGCTGGTGCTGATTGGCGTTGCTCCTGCCGGTTTTGTGCTCAATATGAATGCAACCGGTTATGACATTACACGCACGCGTGATGCCGTTAACCACTTGCAGCAGTATTATCAGTTGCACGGTGATTCGCTGTCGCATGTGCTGACGCTGCAGCCGTTGGGTGCTATCGCGGATAGCACCGCTGGCGATCAAGCGGAATTCCACTGCGACAATTCAAGCGCGCTGCCTGCGCTGGAATACACCACCGGCCTGCTGAACGATCTGCAAAGCTACGATCAACTGACGGTTGAACAGCGCAGCCATCTGCGCCGCCTGCTGATGTGCGTTAGCGATACCGCAAGCCGCGTCGCCAAGCTGCCGGAAACTTCCTCAGAAGATAAGCGCTTCCTCAACAACCTGCGCCAGGATTTGCTGCAAACCGTTGAATATGCGCCGTTGTGGATTATCGTTGCGGTTGCATTGGCGTTGTCGCTGGGCACCATGGTGGGCTGGCGCCGCGTCGCGACCACCATCGGCGAGAAGATCGGCAAGAAGGGCATGACTTATGCTCAGGGCGTATCGGCCCAGATGACCGCCGCGCTGTCCATCGGCGTGGCCAGCTATACCGGGATGCCGGTATCCACCACGCACGTGCTGTCTTCTGCTGTTGCCGGGACGATGATCGTCGATGGCGGCGGCGTGCAGAGCAAAACCGTGAAGAATATCCTGATGGCATGGGTATTAACCCTGCCGGTATCGATCGTGCTTTCCGGCGGGCTCTACTGGTTGGCACTCAAGCTGATCTAAGCGTCATCCACGCAGAATACGATGCCAGTCAGCAAGCTGACTGGCATTTTTTTCGTCTGTATATCACCCAATGCCTGTAGATAGCGGTATGACAAAGGATGGGCTCAATACCAAATCAGCATGGCCAGCAGGCTTATCACCACCAGGCCGCACAGGGCGGAAGTCAGCACGAACTGGCCGCGCACCCGCTCGCAGCGGCGGATGAACTCGGGATCATGATGATCGGTGTAGCGCTGCGCGTAGATATACCACACCAGCCTTAGCTGCTTGCTCGGCTGGCCGTGCGTGGTAAAAAAGCCCCCACCGTCGACGTATTGATACAACAACGGGTCACAGCCGCGCAATACCACCAGCAGCGCCCGCAGAGAAGAGTAATAACGCGCCATGTTTATCACACAGACCACACACAAAGCCCAAAACAGCGCGACGGTACTGATCATGATTCCCCTCCTCAAGGCGTTGTCATCCGCGGCAATCCACCGCGGTCAACCACCCAACCACTACCACAAATTCAACGACTTTCTGGCGCATCGCCCACGTCAGAGCCCCCCAGGGGGTATTGCTATTAAAATCACACAGGGAACGGCGAGGCCGCTATTCATTATTGTAGGATAATGAGACGCAAACCAATCTGCATCATGCATAAAAATTTATCGCAATCCGTTCGATTGTCACCTACCACTTGGTTATAACGCATAACCACAGCTTTTTACTGCGCGATGAGTAACGGCGATCAGACTATACTGTTGAGCAGATACGCTTATCTTTCTGGCGCGCAGGCGAGTAATATCCACTTAAATAATAGGATTTTCAGCGCGGTCGGTGTAAAACGGAAGCGTAACGGTGACAGAATCGATTGATACAGTGCAGTGTGATCGCACCAACATATCACTGTGTTATCTGAATGATATTATGCAGGTAAACCGAAAGCGCCGGATTGCAACGCCGAATACCTGCTAACTCTTTAATCAGCCTTATATGGAAGGAGTATTCTCAT
Organism: Gibbsiella dentisursi; assembly: GCF_039539505.1. Classification (NCBI taxonomy): domain Bacteria; kingdom Pseudomonadati; phylum Pseudomonadota; class Gammaproteobacteria; order Enterobacterales; family Yersiniaceae; genus Gibbsiella; species Gibbsiella dentisursi. The sequence continues at coordinate 87,477 of NZ_BAABDG010000011.1, read as the reverse complement.
GGCTTACAAACACATTCTGATCGCGGTTGACCTATCGCCAGAAAGCAAGACTCTGGTAGAGAAAGCCGTATCTATGGCGCGGCCGTATAATGCGAAGGTGTCTCTGATTCATGTGGATGTTAACTATTCCGATCTTTACACCGGCCTGATCGACGTCAACCTTGGCGATATGCAAAAGCGCATCTCTGAAGAAACCCGCCACGCACTGGCCGAACTGTCGCAGAACGCTGGTTATCCGATTACCCAAACCCTGAGCGGCAGCGGCGATTTGGCGCAGGTGCTGGTCGATGCCATCAAAAAATACGATATGGATCTGGTGCTGTGCGGCCACCACCAGGACTTCTGGAGCAAGCTGATGTCCTCAGCACGCCAACTGATCAACACCGTGCATATCGACATGCTGATCGTGCCGTTGCGCGATGACGACGAAGCTGAAGAAGAAGAAACCGAGTAAGCACGATTTTGCTTCACCCCCATCCTTTTCGGGATGGGGTTCTTTCCCGGCCGCAGGCTGGCGCCATGGTAAGCACCGTCGCCGATAGGGGGTGTACAGCTGCGCTAGGCGCCATAGCCCATCATCCGCAGCAACTGCTGGGCCTGCTGCACGGCTTCCTGGCGGTGGGCGACGCCCAGCTTTTGATACAAATTGCGGATATGGGTTTTGATGGTGGTCGCGGCCACGGCCAGTTCACCGGCGATTTGATCGTTACTGTAACCGGAGTAAATCAGCCCCAGCACCTGCCATTCCCGCTGGGTGAGCGGGCTGGTGCGAATCAGCTCCGGCACCTGCGGGTGCGTCAGCAGCTTTTCAACAAAGTTCTCATCGAAGTGGGCAAACTTGTGCCGGTGGTGCTGGTTAATGTCGCGCAGGATACGCTGGGCTCGGTGCTGTTCCAGCTCCGGCAGGGTATTGAGCTGAATCAACTGGCGCAGCTGTTGCGCCATGGCTTCCCCTTCAATCACAAAGTGGCTGATAAAGCCGGTGCGGTTAGCCAACGACAGCGACTCGATCAATACCCGCTGGGCGTCGTTCTTGCGCTCCATCTGCCAATACAGCTGGTTGCTCAACAACAGATTGCGGTTAAGATCGCTTGAGAGCCGCAGGCGGCGGGCGTTGTCGTTCAGTTCATCCAGCACCACTTCCGCTTCTTCATACTGCCCGAGCAGGATCTGCACGCGGGCGATATTGCGCCACTGGCCCTGCATAAAGTGGTTATTGGCCATACCCGGCTTTTCGGTGTGGCGTAACCAGTTGGCGGCCGCCTGGGTATCGCCGGTCATCTGCCAGTAAATCACGCGCGGCTTGTCTGCGTTGGTCAGCCAGTCGCGATGGTATTGCGAGCCGTGCAGCAGCGCCTCGCAGCGTTGCAGGTGGGCGTTGGCGTTGTCCAGATCGCCCCGGGCCAGCGAGCATTTCGCCAGCATGGCAAGGCACTGCAACTGCTGCTGTGGCTGATAGTTGCTAAGCACGTTCAGCCCTTCACGCGCCGCGTCCTCGGCTTCGTCCAGCCGTGACCACGACCACAGGATCTGCGAGCGGATGCGCAGCAGGAATTCGTGCATCGGCAACTGTTCCAGATGCTGTTCGCGCACCAGCTCAAAGGCTTTATCCTGGGTTTCGTAGGCGGCCTGCAAGAACCCCTGGGCGATCAGAATTTCACTTTGCTGCAGCAGCGCCCACAGCGCGTAGTGGTAGGCGTGATGGCGGCGCGCCATTTGCTCAGTTTGCTGCATCATCGGCAGCGCCCGCGCCAGTTCCCCTTTGCAGTGGTGCACTTCGCCGGTGACCGAGGTGGCGACAATGCGGCTGTAGTAGCTGGAAAGCGGCAGGAATTTTAACGCTTCGGCAGCCAACCGCTCGGCCTCTTCCGGCTTGCCGGCGTTAATCGCCACCTGTGCGCGCAGGGCGTTGAATTCCGCATGCAGCGTTGGGTTGATCTCAATCTTGTGCTCAAGCATTGCCTGCTCGGCGCGTTCAAGCTGGGTATTCACCTCGTTATAGCGGTGCTGGCTTTGCGCCAGCCAGGCTTGCAGCAGCGCCAGCTTGGGGTTTTGGATCAGGCGCTCATACGGCAGGGCATTCAGGCACTCTTCCAACAGGGCCAACTCCGAGTGGTGGAACAGCGACCAGGCGTGCTGCAGCAGGATATCCCGCAACATGCTGACATCGTTGGCGGCCAGCGCATGGTGAATGGCCTCCGCCGGGTAGCCGAGCGCCAGCCAGCCTTCAGCCGCCGCACGGTGTAGGCCGGGCAGCTCCATCGCCAGTTCCCACTGGCAGCGCTGGCGCAGGAAAGAGGCAAACAGCGGGTGAAAGTTGAACCATTCGCCGGTGTCGTCCATCCGGTGGATAAACAGCCCCTGGCGTTCCAACTCTTCCAGGCGCTGCTGGCCGTTGTCTTCCCCTGTCAGCCGGACGATCAGCGCATCGTTCATCGAGCGCAGCACGGAACAGCGCAACAAAAAGGCGCGGGTTGCGGGATCGACGTGGTCGAGCACTTCGTCGACCAGATAGTCGGTCAGGTGGCTGGCGTTGAGCCCGGCCAGCCGTTTGGCGGAAAGCTGGGCGGAGGAGGTGGCCTGGCGGGCGGAAAGGGCGATCAGCTGCAACGCGGTGGCCCAGCCTTCAACTTCATCGCACAGGCGGCTGCTGTCGTGCTGCTCCAGCGGCATGGACAAACGGCAATCAAAGAACTGCTTGGCTTCCTGATGGTTGAACGCCAACTGCAGGCTGCTTAGCTCCAGTAACTGATCGCGAACGCGCAGGTTGGCGATGCCAAGCGGCGGCAGCGTGCGCGACAGCAGCATCAGCGTCATGTTTTCCGGCTGGTGACGCAGGAAAAAGCGCATCGCCTCATGGATGATGTCGTTGGTGATCAGATGGTAGTCGTCAATCACCAGATACAGCGGCTGGTGCCAGGTCGAAAGCTCAATAAACAGTTGGCCGAACAGCGCGGGCAGGCTGGCATATTGGTGTTTTTGGCTCAGTGCTTCGCTTTTCACGCAGTGGCCGCCGGTGGCCTGTTGCAGGGCGGCGATCAGATAGCTGGCAAAGCGCTCGGGTTGGTTGTCGCTTTCGTCCAGTGAATACCAGCCCAAATCCGCTTTGCCCGCGGCCCATTGGGCCACTAACGTTGTTTTCCCATAGCCGGCCGGGCAGTTGACCAACGTCAGGCGATAGTTTGCCGCACTGGCCAACTTTGCCAGCAGGCGATTGCGCACCACGGTATTTTGCAGCCGTACCGGACGGCTCAGTTTTGAAGGGATCAGCATAGTTTTTCAGACGCCCGTTGCGTTTTACGCAGCCGTTAACCTGCCCAAAGGTATGTATTACATCGCCATTCCCAAGAGAATGGCCTGAAACACATTATTTTATTATTCACTTAACTTCCGACAACGTTACACGTATTGCAACAAGCTTCCTGCATCGCTTGGAGTTAAGTTGCTGCCGATCACACTTTTTTACGTTTATGTCCGCCGGCGAGCGGTGCCGTTTTCCCTACTTTTTTCAGGGTAAACCGGGCGCTGTGTGCAAAAATCCAGCAATGCGCACAACTATGCTAACGTTAATAGAGCATATTGTCCGTTTGCCGCCGCCCACGGCGGCTTTTTGCTGCACTCAGGGGGCAAAAAGTGCCTGCGATCACATTTTTAGCTACGCCCCAATTCTCCTCCCCAGCTAATCCCCAGGCGGGATGATGCTCTCATGCGCGCTCCCCGGCACGATAACCCTAAATTGGCCCACTTACAGGATAGAGAGTTTCCCTATGTCACAGCCTACGCTTAAAAAGGATGCCTTTGTTGCGGCATTAACCCGTCAATGGCAACGCTTTGGCCTGGATGCCGCAGAGCAGATGACCCAGCACCAATGGTGGCAGGCGGTCAGTGCCGCGCTGGCGGAACAACTGGCGGCCCAGCCGGCGCCGCGCACGCGCAGCAGCAAAACGTTGCGCCACGTGAACTATATCTCTATGGAGTTCCTGATTGGCCGCCTGACGGCAAACAACCTGATTAACCTGGGCTGGTACGATACCGTGGAGGGCGTGCTGGCGGAGCAAGGGATCGCGCTGGCGGATTTGCTGGAGCAGGAAACCGATCCGGCGTTGGGCAACGGGGGATTAGGGCGCCTGGCGGCCTGTTTTCTTGATTCGATGGCAACGGTGGAACAGCCTGCCACCGGCTATGGGCTGAATTATCAGTATGGTTTGTTCCGCCAGTCGTTCAGCGGCGGCCAACAGCAGGAAGCGCCGGACGATTGGCAGCGTGAAAGCTACCCGTGGTTCCGTCACAATGCCGCGCTCAGCGTGGAGGTGGGCGTTGGCGGCAAGCTTGAAAAGCAAAAGGATGGCCGCGAGCTGTGGCGCCCGGCGTTTACCCTGCGCGGCGAAGCCTGGGACTTGCCGGTATTGGGTTACCGCAACGGCGTGGCCCAGCCGCTTCGGCTATGGCAGGCCACCCATGCGCACCCGTTCAATCTGGGTGATTTCAACGACGGCAAGTTCCTGCAGGCAGAGAAACAGGGCGTTGAAGCCGCCAAACTGACCAAAGTGCTCTACCCCAATGACAATCACCAGGCCGGCAAACGCCTGCGTCTGATGCAGCAATATTTCCAGTGCGCCTGCTCCGTAGCGGACATTCTGCGCAAACACCATCAGGCAGGGCGCAAGCTGGAAGATCTGCCCAACTATGAGGTGATTCAGCTTAACGACACCCACCCCACCATTGCCATCCCGGAACTGTTGCGCATCTTGCTTGATGAGCACCAATTAAGCTGGGATGCCGCCTGGGCGATCACCAGTAAAACCTTCGCCTATACCAACCACACGCTGATGCCGGAAGCGTTGGAATGCTGGGACGAAAAACTGGTGCGCAGCCTGCTACCGCGCCATTTTTCCATCATCAAACAGATTAACGCCAACTTCAAAACGTTGGTCGATAAGCACTGGCCGAACGATAAAGCCGTATGGGCCAAGCTGGCGGTCCATCACGACAAACAGGTACGCATGGCCAACCTGTGCGTGGTAAGCGGTTTCGCCGTCAACGGCGTAGCGCAACTGCATTCGGATCTGGTGGTGAAGGATCTGTTCCCGGAATACCACCAACTGTGGCCGGAAAAGTTCCACAACGTGACCAATGGCATCACGCCGCGCCGCTGGCTGAAACAGTGCAACCCTGCGCTGTCGGGCCTGATCGATGAAACGCTGAAGGTCGAGTGGGCGAATAATCTGGATGCACTACAAGGGCTGGAGAAATACGCCGACGATGCCGGCTTCCGCCAGCGCTATCAGCAGATTAAGTACGATAACAAAGTAGCGCTGGCCAGCTATGTGCACAGCGTTATGGGCCTGACGCTGAACCCGGATGCCATTTTCGATGTGCAGATTAAACGCTTGCACGAATACAAGCGCCAACACCTCAACCTGCTGCATATCCTGTCGCTGTACCGCCAACTGCGCGATAACCCGCAGTTGGATATCGTGCCACGGGTGTTTTTGTTCGGTGCCAAGGCCGCGCCGGGCTATTACCTGGCGAAAAACATCATCTATGCCATTAATCAGGTTGCTGAGGTGATCAATAACGATCCGCTGGTGCAGGATCGGATCAAAGTGGTGTTCATTCCCGATTACCGCGTGTCGGTGGCGGAGCTGATGATCCCGGCGGCAGATATTTCTGAGCAAATCTCTACCGCCGGTAAAGAAGCCTCCGGCACCGGTAACATGAAGCTGGCGCTGAACGGGGCGTTGACCGTCGGTACGCTGGACGGCGCCAACGTTGAAATTGCCGAGCAGGTTGGCCAGGAGAACATTTTCATCTTCGGCAACACGGTGGAACAAGTGAAGGCGTTGCAGGCGAAGGGCTATGATCCGCTCACCTACCGCAAGAAGAATAAACACCTGAAAGCGATCCTGGACGAACTGGCCAGCGGCCTGTTCAGCCACGGCGACAAACACGCCTTTGACATGCTGCTGCACAGCCTGCTGGCCGGCGGCGATCCGTACCTGGTGTTGGCGGACTTTGCCGATTATTGCCAGGCTCAACAGCAAGTCGATCAGCTGTATCGCAACCGTGACGAATGGACGCGCCGTACCATCCTTAACACCGCACGCGTTGGCATGTTCAGTTCGGATCGCGCGATCCGCGATTATCAACAGCGTATCTGGCAGGCCAAACGTTAAGGAGAACGCATGGAGCGTAAAGGTATTGAGCAGGCGGCGGTGCGGGCAGGTATTGCTGCCGACTTCGTCAATGCCCATGGCAAGCTGCAGGCCATTGGGCATGAAACCAAGCGTAAACTGCTGGCGGCGATGAATCAGCAGCAGGCCGCGCCCGGTGCGGCGCAAACCGCGCCGTTGCCGACGGTGAAAGTATTTCACGCCGGCAGCCCGATCGCGCTGCCGCTGGCGGGCAGCGGCGAATACCGCTGGCAACTGGTGCTGGAAGATGGCGACCAACGGCAGGGGCGCGCCCGGGCGAGCAAGACCTTGACGCTGCCGGATAACCTGCCGTTGGGCTACCACCAACTGACATTGGCGCAGGGGGAACAGCAATGGGCGTGCCGGCTGATTATCGCGCCGCAACGCTGCTTTGAGCCGGATAGCCTGCAGGCGGGGAAAAAGCTGTGGGGGGCCTGTGTTCAGTTATACACCTTGCGCTCTGAGCACAACTGGGGCATCGGGGACTTTGGCGATCTGCAACGGATGGTGGTGGAAGTGGGCGCGCGCGGCGGGGCGTTTGTCGGTCTTAACCCGATTCACGCGCTGTATCCGGCTAACCCGGAAAGCGCCAGCCCCTATAGCCCGTCATCCCGGCGCTGGCTGAACGTGATTTATATTGATGTGAATGCGGTGGAGGATTTCCAGCGCAGCGCAGTGGCCCAAAAGTGGTGGAAGAAAACGGCCACCCAAACACAGTTGCACGCGGCACGCAGCAGTGACTGGGTGGATTACGGCGCGGTGACTCGCCTGAAGCTGGCGGCGCTGAAGCTGGCTTTTCCGCTGTTTTTAGCGCGCAACGCGGACGATCCATTAAAACAGGCTTTCGATACCTTTGTGGCCGCCGGCGGCGCTAGCCTGTATCAGCAGGCGGTGTTCGATGCTTTACACGCTCACCTGTGCGCGAAGGATGGCGCCATGTGGGGCTGGCCGGCATGGCCGGCGGCCTACCGCCAGGCGAACAGTGAAGCAGTCGCGCAGTTTTGCCAACAGCATCAGGAAGAAGTGGCGTTTTACCAGTGGCTGCAGTGGCTGGCCGCCAGCCAGTTCGATGCCTGCTTTCGTCTGAGCCAGCGGCAGCAGATGCCGATTGGGCTGTACCGCGATCTGGCGGTGGGCGTAGCCGAAGGCGGCGCGGAAACCTGGTGGGAGCGTGAATTGTATTGCCTGCAGGCTTCGGTCGGTGCGCCGCCCGACATTCTCGGCCCGTTGGGGCAGAACTGGGGCCTGCCGCCGATGGATCCGCACGTGATGAGGGCGCGCGCCTACCAGCCGTTTATCGATCTGCTGCGAGCCAATATGACCAGCTGCGGCGCATTGCGTATCGATCACGTGATGGCGTTGCTGCGCCTGTGGTGGATCCCGTATGGCGAAACGGCCGATCGCGGCGCCTATGTGCAATACCCGGTGGACGATCTGCTGGCGGTGCTGGCGTTGGAAAGCCAGCGGCACCGCTGCATGATCATCGGTGAAGACTTGGGCACTGTGCCGGTCGAAATTGTCAGCAAACTGCGCGACAGCGGGGTTTACTCTTACAAAGTGTTGTATTTCGAGCATGATGAAGAGAACCAGTTCCGGGCGCCGCAGGCTTACCCGGTGCAGGCGATGGCCACCATCACCACCCACGATCTGCCCACCTTGCGCGGCTATTGGCAAAGTGACGATTTGCATCTGGGGGAAAAGCTGGGGCTGTACCCGGATGCGCAGGTGCTGCGTGGGCTGTATGCCGAGCGCGACCGGGCCAAACAGGGCTTGCTTGATGGCCTGCATCGCTATGGCTGTGTGCCGCAGAAGGTGGGCAAACGCGCGGCAACGCTGGCCATGAGTCCGTTGCTGAACCGCGGCCTGCAGCGTTATATCGCCGATAGCGCCAGTGCGTTGCTCGGCCTGCAGCCGGAAGACTGGCTGGACATGGCGGAGCCGGTGAATATTCCCGGCACCAGCAATCAGTACCCAAACTGGCGGCGTAAACTGACGGATACGCTAGAGGCGATGTTTGCCGATCGGCAGGTGAACCGGTTACTGAAGGATTTGGATCGGCGGCGCCGGAAGGTGTCGGTGAGGTAGCGGGTGTTTAGCGCCGGAGCAGGGCAGGCCGCTCTGCTCCGGCAGTTTGCTCGCCCGCCCATGCACCAGACATGGGCGCTGGCGGTTAGAAGTAAGAGTGTTCGCCGCGCTGGTGCTCGGTAAGATCGCGCACGCCTTTTAGTTCAGGGAACGTCTGCAACAGCTCTTTCTCAATGCCTTCTTTCAGCGTCACGTCGACCATCGAACAGCCGTTGCAACCGCCGCCGAATTGCAGGATCGCCAGCCCATCATCGGTGATTTCCATCAGCGTCACGCGGCCGCCGTGGCCGGCCAGCTGTGGGTTGATCTGCGATTGCAGAACATATTCAACCCGTTCAATCAGTGGCGCATCCTCGCCGACCTTACGCATTTTGGCGTTAGGTGCTTTCAGCGTCAGCTGTGAACCCAGTTGATCGGTCACGAAGTCGATCTCGGCATCTTCCAGATACGGCGCGCTCAATTCATCGACGTAAGCAGACAGCTTATCGAATTTCAGTTCGACGTCCGTTGCTTCCACCGCGTCCGGCGGGCAATAAGAGACGCCGCATTCGGCCGTCGGCGTGCCCGGGTTAATCACGAAGACGCGGATTTGGGTGCCTTCTTCTTGATTTGCCAGCAGTTTGGCAAAATGTTCCTGTGCAGCATCTGTTATACGAATCATAGCATTAGCTCAGTAGTTGACTTCTTTAGTTGGTTATAATACGCCCATTGCCAGGGCACTACAACGTGCGGCAAATGCACCATATCTGCAATGACGCGACGCCTTGCTGCCGTAATAGTTTAGCGATTTCCGCCACGGTACTGCCAGTGGTGACTACGTCGTCCAGCAGCACCACGTGCCGCCCGGCCAGATCATCCTCACAGCGGAATGCGCCGAGCAGGTTGCGCCGCCGCTGGTGAGCCGCCAGTTGCTGCTGCGGCGTGGCCGCCTGCACCCGGCGCAGCGCCGCGGGGCGATATTCGCACCCCAGCCAGCGTGCCAGCGGGCGGGCGAGCAAATCCGTTTGGTTATAGCCCCGCCGCCAGGCGCGTTTTCTTTGTAAAGGTACCGCGACAACGATCTCGGGGTTGTTCAGATATTGCTCTCGCCGGGTTTGCAACCAGCGCAACAGTAACAGACGTGCCAGCGTGGGCGCCAATTCCGGCGCATGATGGTATTTGAACTTTTGGATTAATTGGCTGAGCGGCGGGCGATAATCCGCCACAAACACCATGCGCTGCCACGGCGGCGGCCGTTGCAGGCAACGCCCGCAGATATAGCGCGGATCCGCCGGCAGGCCGCAGCGGGGGCAACAGGGCAGCGTGGCAAGCAGCGGCGGCAGGCAATAGCTGCAAATGCCTTGTGCGGCCAGGCGTAATGGCTGCCGGCATAGCCAACAGCGGCCGCGGATTGATAGCATAGGCGCCTCCGTGACGGTTGATAACAAGGACAATAACGATGACGGCGCTGTATTGGCAAACGATAGGCGAAGGCGAACGCGATCTTGTGCTGCTGCACGGGTGGGGCTTGAATGCGGAAGTGTGGGGTTGCACGCTGGAGCGGTTGGCGCCGCATTTTCGCCTGCACCTGGTGGATTTACCCGGCTATGGCCGCAGCCAGGGTTTTGGCGCGCTATCCCTGGCGCAGATGGCGGAGGTGGTGCTGGCGGCGGCACCGCCGCAGGCCTGGTGGCTGGGCTGGTCGTTGGGCGGACTGGTCGTCAGCCAGATTGCCTTAACGCAACCGCAGCGCGTGCAGGGGCTGATTACCGTGGCGTCATCGCCGTGCTTCTCCGCCCATGATGACTGGCCGGGGATCCGCCCTGACGTATTAAGCGGCTTTCAGCACCAGCTGAGCCATGATTTCCAGCGCACCGTGGAGCGGTTTTTGGCGCTGCAGACCCTGGGAACGGCCAGCGCCCGCCAGGATGCCCGTTTGCTGAAATCGGTGGTATTGAGCCAGCCGGTGCCGGGCGTTGATGTGCTGAACGGCGGCCTGGAAATACTGCGTACCAGTGATTTACGCCGGCCGATGGCGGCGCTCACGCTGCCGTTGCTACGAATTTATGGTTATCTCGATGGTTTGGTGCCGCGCAAGGTCGCCGCTTTGCTGGATGCCCAGTGGCCGCAGTCGCGCTCGGTCATTATCCCCAAGGCCGCGCACGCGCCGTTTATCTCCCACCCGGAAGAGTTTGCTGAGGTGATAACCCGGTTTGTCGCCGAACGCTAGCATTGGCCGGGGCGATGGAGAGCGGAGAGTAATACGCAGAGCGGCTCATCACCGCTCTGCGTGGTTGCGCGGTTAGCGCTTTTTACCGAAGGCGGCGGCCAGGGCATCGCCCATCGCGCTATTGCCTGCCGGGGCGCCGGCAACGCTGCGGGGTTTGTGCTTATTGGCCGCCGGGCGGCTGCCGTTATCACGCGCCGGGGCATTGCCGCCGCGGCGCACGGTGCCTTCACCCGGCTGTTCATCCAGGCGCATGCTTAATGCAATACGCTTGCGCTGCAGATCCACATCCATCACTTTGACTTTGACGATGTCGCCGGCTTTCACCACGGTGTGCGGATCCTCAACAAACTTATCCGCCAGCGAAGAGATGTGTACCAGTCCGTCCTGATGCACGCCGATATCAACGAACGCGCCAAAGTTGGTGACGTTGGTGACGGTGCCTTCCAGGATCATCCCCGGCTGCAGATCGTTGAGGGTTTCCACGCCGTCGGCAAAGGTGGCGGTTTTGAATTCCGGGCGCGGATCGCGGCCAGGTTTTTCCAGCTCTTTCAGGATGTCGGTCACCGTTGGCACACCGAACTGCGCATCGGTGAAATCGCTGGCCTTCAGGCTGCGCACGGCGCTTGGGTTACCCATCAGATCCTGCAGGCTTTGCTGGGTAGCCGCCAGGATGCGTTCCACCACCGGGTAGGTTTCCGGGTGCACGGTGGAAGCGTCCAGCGGGTTGTCGCCGTGGTTGATGCGCAGGAAGCCGGCACATTGCTCGAAGGCTTTCGGCCCCAGACGGCTGACCTTCAGCAACTGGTCGCGGTTGCTGAAGCGGCCGTTGTCATCGCGCCAGGCGACGATGTTCTGCGCCATAATGCGCGTTAACCCGGCAACGCGCGCCAGCAGCGGCACGGATGCGGTGTTCAGATCCACACCGACGGCGTTTACGCAATCTTCCACCACCGAATCCAGCTTCTTCGCCAGTTGGCTTTGGCTGACATCGTGCTGGTATTGGCCGACGCCGATGGATTTAGGTTCGATCTTCACCAGCTCCGCCAGCGGATCCTGCAGGCGGCGGGCGATGGACACCGCACCGCGCAGGGAAACGTCGAGGTTCGGGAACTCCAGTGCCGCCAGCTCGGAGGCCGAGTACACCGATGCACCGGCTTCGCTGACGATCACTTTCTGCCCCTGCACTTCCGGGAACTGTTTTTGCACCGCGGCAAAGAAGCGTTCGGTCTCGCGTGAGGCGGTACCGTTGCCGATGGCGACCAGCTCAACCTTGTGCTTGATGCACAGCGCGGCAACCACGGCGGCGGCCTTGGCGGCCTGGCCGGTGTGGGGGTAAATGGTATCGGTGGCGACCAGCTTGCCGGTGGCGTCGACCACCGCCACTTTCACCCCGGTGCGCAGGCCCGGATCGAGCCCCATAGTGGCGCGCATGCCGGCGGGCGCCGCCATCAGCAGATCGTGCAGGTTGCGGGCGAAAACGTTAATGGCTTCGTCTTCCGCACGCTCGCGCACCGTGCCCATCAGCTCGGTTTCCAGGTGCAGCAACACTTTGATGCGCCAGGTCCAGTTGACCACCGCCCGGCGCCAGCCGTCCGCCGGGGCGTTGTTCAGGCGCAGGTTGAGGTGATTGATGATGATCTGTTCCGCATGGCTTTCGCGCGGCGCTTCTTCAAACTGCGGATCGGCGTTTAACGACAGCTGCAGGATGCCTTCGTTGCGGCCGCGGAACATCGCCAGCGCGCGGTGTGAAGGCACTTGTGAAATCGGTTCGTGATGATCGAAGTAGTCGCGGAATTTAGCGCCTTCCTCTTCTTTGCCCTCAACCACTTTGGCCACCAGGTGGGCGTTTTTCCACAAATAGTCGCGCACTTTCGCCAGCAGGGTGGCGTCTTCGGCGAAGCGTTCCATCAGGATATAGCGCGCGCCATCGAGGGCGGCTTTCACATCCGCCACGCCTTTTTCTTCGCTGACGTACTGCGCCGCCAGGGTTTCCGGCTGCTGCTGCGGATCTTGCCACAGCGTGTCCGCCAGCGGCTCCAGGCCGGCTTCAATGGCAATCTGCCCACGGGTGCGGCGCTTGGGTTTGTACGGCAGGTAGAGGTCTTCCAGCTCGGTTTTGCTGAGCGTCGCGTTAATCGCCCCTGCCAGCTGTTCGGTCAGCTTGCCTTGTTCCTCGATCGATTTGAGGATGGTCTGGCGGCGGTCTTCCAGCTCGCGCAGATAGCCCAGGCGGGTTTCCAACTGGCGCAGCTGTGTGTCGTCCAGGCCGCCGGTCACTTCCTTACGGTAGCGGGCGATAAACGGGACGGTATTTCCTTCATCCAGCAGGCGAATGGCCGAATCAACTTGTTCCGGGCGGGCCTGCAGTTCTGTCGCGATAATGCGGCTCAGTGGTTCATTCATAATTCTGATATCTGTTAGGCGCGGTGAATAAACAGGGGACAGTTATACGTATTGCCCCGGGAAAATGCCAGCCTTGCCGCTCGCCGGCGCGTAGCGCTGGCACCGGGAGCGACGGGGGAAGGCGGCAGGGTAGCGGGCACGGTGGCCGCTGCCGGCGGTGGTTCAGAAAAAACTGAAACTCAGGCCGTGTAGCTGATGGCATTAACATACCATTGCGCTTCGCCGGCTGGCGTATTGACGATCGCCACATCGCCAACCGCTTTTTTCAACAGCGCGCGCGCCATCGGCGCGTCGATGGAGATGTAGTCTTTGCGGCCGAAAATCTCGTCATAACCGACGATGCGAAAGCGTTTCACCTCGCCGTCATCGTTTTCGATCTCGACCCAGGCGCCGAAGAACACCTTCCCTTCCTGCTGCGGTGAGTAATCGACGATGCGTAACTGCTCCAGGCACTTGGTAAGATAGCGCACGCGGCGATCGATTTCGCGCAGCCGCTTCTTGTTATATTGATAGTCGGCGTTTTCGCTGCGATCGCCCAGGCTGGCGGCCCAGGTCACCTTCTTGGTGACTTCGGGGCGTTCTTCACGCCAGAGATAATCCAGTTCCTGTTTGAGTTTGTCATACCCCTCGCGGGTGATTAGCTGTGTTCTCATCGGTATCCACTTTCAGGGAAGGTCTACGGGAAAGTTATCCGGGGATGGCGTAAAGTGCCATATCATGCGGTGCGATTCTAGTGCCGAACCCGGTGAGGCACAGCCAAAGAGGCTGAAAATCAACCGATAGCGGCGGGATACTGCGCCGGTACGCAAAATTGCCAGCCTGCGGCATTTTTTATTACCGCCGCTGCGCTAAACTGCCGTAGGGTCTTTTGCCCATGCCGTGCCGCTGCATTTCGGCCGACAATCAGACGAAAATTGTTGATATTTGGGCAGAACAATAAGCTTTGTAACAATTTCGGCTAGAATGTATACCATTAAACGCTGTCCGTGATGGCAGGGTTTTTTAACAATGTGGGGCTGTGGCCTTTTGGCCATAATGCTGCGTTATTTGCCGTTTATTTGGGCCTGCCGGGCCGGCAATTCATGCCGTGCCAAATTGCCGGCGCAGTTTAGGCATGAACCCACAGCCTTGAATCGGGCAATACAGCCTTTGGGAGTCATACAATGCAAGAGAATCATAAGATTCTGGTCGTCGATGATGACATGCGCCTGCGTGCGCTTTTGGAACGCTATTTAACCGAACAGGGCTTCCAGGTTCGCAGCGTAGCTAATGCTGAGCAAATGGATCGCCTGCTCACGCGTGAGTCTTTCCACCTGATGGTGTTGGATCTGATGCTGCCTGGCGAAGACGGCCTGTCGATCTGCCGCCGTCTGCGCAGCCAGAGCAACCCGATGCCGATCATTATGGTCACGGCCAAGGGTGAAGAGGTGGATCGTATCGTCGGCCTGGAAATCGGTGCCGATGACTACATTCCAAAACCGTTCAACCCGCGTGAGCTGCTGGCGCGTATCCGCGCGGTGCTGCGCCGCCAGGCCAATGAACTGCCGGGCGCACCTTCGCAGGAAGAAGCGGTGATCGCCTTCGGCAAGTTCAAACTGAACCTGGGGACGCGCGAGATGTTCCGCGAAGATGAACCTATGCCGCTGACCAGCGGTGAGTTCGCCGTGCTGAAAGCGCTGGTCAGCCACCCGCGCGAGCCGCTTTCGCGTGATAAGTTGATGAACCTGGCGCGCGGCCGTGAATACAGCGCGATGGAGCGTTCGATTGACGTGCAGATTTCCCGCCTGCGCCGTATGGTTGAAGAAGATCCCGCACATCCACGTTACATCCAGACCGTCTGGGGCCTGGGCTACGTATTCGTACCGGACGGCAGTAAGGCATGAGGCGATTGCGCTTTTCACCGCGTAGCTCATTTGCCCGTACCCTGCTGTTGATCGTCACCTTGCTGTTCGTCAGCCTGGTGACGACCTATCTGGTAGTGCTGAACTTCGCCATTCTGCCCAGCCTGCAACAGTTCAATAAGGTCTTGGCTTACGAAGTGCGTATGCTGATGACCGACCAACTGCAGCTGGAGGATGGCACTCTGCTCGAGGTACCGCCGGCATTCCGCCGCGAAATCTACCGTGAGCTGGGGATTTCCCTCTATACCAACGCCGCCGCTGAAGAAAGCGGTCTGCGCTGGGCGCAGCACTATGAGTTCCTGAGCCAGCAGATGGCGCAGCAGTTGGGCGGGCCGACGGAAGTGCGGGTGGAGGTGAACAAGAACTCGCCGGTGGTGTGGCTGAAAACCTGGCTCTCGCCGGATATCTGGGTGCGCGTGCCGCTCACCGAAATTCATCAGGGCGACTTCTCGCCGCTGTTCCGCTATACCCTGGCGATCATGCTGTTGGCTATCGGCGGCGCCTGGCTGTTTATCCGCATTCAGAACCGGCCGCTGGTGGAACTGGAGCACGCGGCGCTGCAGGTGGGGAAAGGCATTATCCCGCCGCCGCTGCGCGAGTACGGCGCGTCTGAGGTGCGCTCCGTCACGCGCGCCTTTAACCAGATGGCGTCGGGCGTGAAGCAATTGGCTGACGATCGCACGCTGCTGATGGCCGGGGTCAGCCACGACTTGCGCACGCCGCTGACGCGTATTCGCCTGGCCACGGAAATGATGAGCGCCGAAGACGGCTACCTGGCGGAATCGATCAACAAGGATATTGAAGAGTGTAATGACATTATCGAGCAGTTCATCGACTATCTGCGCACCGGGCAGGAGATGCAGATGGAACTGGGCGATCTGAATGCCATTCTGGGCGAAGTGGTGGCGGCCGAAAGCGGCTACGAACGGGTGATTGAAACCGATCTGGCGCCGGGCGAACTGCTAATGCATTTGCACCCGCTCTCAATTAAGCGCGCGGCGGTCAATATGGTGGTGAATGCGGCGCGTTACGGCAATGGCTGGATCAAGGTCAGCAGCGGGCGTGAATTGCAACGCGGCTGGTTCCAGGTGGAAGACGACGGCCCAGGCATCAAGCCTGAAGAGCTCAAGCACCTGTTCCAGCCGTTCGTGCGCGGCGACAGCGCACGCAGCACCAGCGGCACCGGCCTGGGGCTGGCGATTGTGCAGCGGATTATCGACGGCCATGACGGCGTGCTGGATATCGGCACCAGCGAGCGCGGCGGCCTGCGTATCCGCGCCTATCTGCCGCTGCCGTTGGAAGGGAAAGAACCGGCCAACGCGCATCCGGCGGTGAAGGAAAACGGCTGAGCGGCGAGCGCCGCCGCCGTTCAGCGGTCAGGATTTGCGGCTCATCACGTAGTATTCCGCCGCGTCTTGATGCAGGCGGTGGCCGGTCGGCACCCGCCAGGGATCGATCAGGTTGATGCCGCAGTGCAGGAACGGTTGGGTGTTGCGCGTGGCCAGCGTGGCGCCGTGCTGTTGGCAGATGGCGGCGATCTGGGCATCAGGATAGCTCATCGGCCGTTCGCTTTGCCGGTTTGCGGCGTTTAGCTGCGCTTGGCGCAGGGCGCAGTCGGCGTCAAACGGCAGGATGCGCTCGCCAAACTCTTCCTGCAACATCCCCAGCAGGCTGGCGCTAACGGCGGCCTGCTTCTCCCCGGCCGGCATCGCGGCCACTTCAGTGAACAGCTCGGCGACCACCGGAGCGCACAGGTAAAATGCGTAGGTGTCTTGCTCATTGAGCCATTTCACGACGTTGTAATGCGGCGTGGGGCGCAGTAGCTCTTGCAGCACCGGGGTGTCCAGAATAATCATTTCTTGGCCTTACCGGCGGCGTCCGGCGCCAGTTCCACGCCCCCCAGCGGGGCAACATGTTGCTGAATCCGGCTTGCCAGGCCATAGCGCGGCGGCCTTTGCACCAGGGCCTGTTTCAATATCACCCGGGCTTCCTCTTCCATCGAGTGGCCGTTTCTGGCGGCGGCGATGCGCAGCAACTCTTTGATGTCGTCGTCAAGATTCCTGATGGTGATAGTCGCCATGAAAACCCCCTATGCTTTCAATGCTGGCACGGCATTATCATCCGGCGATGCGTTGCGGCACAATTGTTGAAAAGAAAAAAGGCGCAGAAACTGCGCCTGGAGGGATCGACGGTGATGGCCGGGCTTAGAGCTTCGGCCCTGCGCTGAGCAGCGCTTCGCCCGCGGGTGTATCGGTGTACTTGTCAAAGTTGGTGGTGAAGCGCTGTGCCAGGTCTTTGGCCTTTTCTTCCCATTGCGCGGCGCTGGCGTAAGTGGCGCGCGGATCCAGAATCTCCGTGTTCACGCCCGGTAGCGCGGTCGGGATGGTCAGGTTGAAGATCGGCAGCGTTTGGGTGCCGGCCTCATCGATTTCGCCGCTGAGAATGGCATCGATAATGGCGCGGGTATTCTTGATGGAGATCCGTTTGCCGGTTCCGTTCCAGCCGGTATTCACCAGGTAAGCCTGGGCGCCGGCGGCCTGCATACGCTTCACCAGCACTTCGGCATAGCGTGTGGGGTGCAACGACAGGAAGGCGGCGCCAAAACAGGCGGAGAAGGTTGGCGTGGGTTCGGTAACGCCTTGCTCCGTGCCTGCCAGCTTGGCGGTAAACCCAGAGAGGAAGTGGTACTGGGTCTGATCTGGCGTCAGGCGTGAAACCGGCGGCAGCACGCCGAAGGCATCGGCCGTCAGGAAAATCACTTTGGTGGCATGGCCCGCCTTGGATACCGGCTTGACGATGTTGTGGATATGGTAAATCGGGTAGGACACGCGGGTGTTTTCGGTTTTTGAACCGTCGTTGAAATCGACGGAGCCATCGGCCAGCACGGTGACGTTTTCCAGCAGCGCATCGCGTTTAATGGCATGGAAAATATCCGGCTCGGCTTCTTCCGACAGGTTGATGGTTTTCGCGTAGCAGCCGCCTTCAAAGTTGAACACGCCGTCGTCGTCCCAGCCGTGTTCGTCATCGCCAATCAGCTTGCGCTTGGGATCGGTCGACAGCGTGGTTTTGCCGGTGCCGGACAGGCCGAAGAACACCGCCACGTCGCCCTTTTCGCCAACGTTGGCCGAGCAGTGCATAGAGGCGATGCCTTTCAGCGGCAACAGGTAGTTCATGATCGAGAACATGCCTTTTTTCATTTCGCCGCCGTACCAGGTGCCGCCGATCAACTGCATGCGCTCGGTCAGGTTAAAGGCGATAAAGTTCTCGGAGTTCAACCCCTGCTGCTGCCAGTTCGGGTTGGTGCATTTGGCGCCGTTCATCACCACGAAATCCGGCTCAAAATCCTGCAGTTCTTCTTCGGCAGGGCGGATAAACATGTTTTTCACGAAGTGCGCCTGCCAGGCCACTTCTGTAATGAAACGCACTTTCAGGCGCGAATCAGGGTTGGCGCCGCAGAATGCATCAACCACGAACAGGCGTTTGCCGGAAAGCTGTTCGCCCACCAGTTGTTTCAGAGCCGTCCAGGTTTCTTGGCTAAGCGGTTTGTTGTCGTTTTTACCTTTGCCCTGATCGGCCCACCAGACGGTATCGCGGGTGGTATCGTCACGCACGATGTATTTGTCTTTAGGCGTTCGGCCAGTGAAACGCCCGGTATCAACGGCGATTGCGCCCAGCTTGGTTTCTATGCCACGTTCCAGCCCTTCCAGCGAAGGATCGGTTTCTTCCGTAAACAGCAATTCATAACCCGGGTTGTAGATAATCTCGCCGGCGTTATGGATCCCGTAAACAGCAAGATCCTGGTGGGTTATACCTTTAGCACGCATATTACTACTCCTTGGTTACATAATTTCTGCCAGCAATTGTAGGGATTCAGCGACATATCGCCGCGATAGGTATCAAACAATTAACGTTAGATACCATTTTTAATTACGTTCTGAGAAGTAGTACACGGAAAAAAGTAAACATGTAAATCAGATCACGCTGCAGATTGCCTGTTTTTGGCGGTTAACCTGCCAAGCAATGTTGCGAGCGAACGGCGCTTGTCAAGTATAGACACCAGGAACGGCCGTATCGTGTTGTTCCATCTGGGGGCGTGAAAATCCGGCGGGCGAGGCGCCCGCCGGTGAAGGGCGTTGATCAGTGCAAATGGCTATCGGCGCTGCTGCCGTTGTTATGCAGTGCAGCGACATCAACGGCATCGAACACATAGTGGTTGCCGCAGTAATCGCAATGCATATCAATGTTTCCGTCCTGCTCGAGCATCGTGGCCACCTCTTCGGGTGGCAGCGTCAGCAACGCATCTTCGCAGCGTTGGCGCGAACAGGAACAGTGGAAGGTGACCGCCTGTGGTTCATACAGGGTAACCTCTTCCTGGTGGTACAGGCGATACAGCACTTCGTTGGCCGGCAGGCCGAACAACTCTTCGTTTTTGATGGTGGTGGTCAACTGTGCCAGATGATCAAAATCATCGGCGTTGTTGCCATCCTGCGCCGGTAACACCTGCAACAGCATGCCCGCCGCCGCTGGGGTGCCTGCTGCTTCGCCGGTGCGGATAAACAAGCGGGTCGGCAATTGTTCCGACTGGCGGAAATAGCTTTCCAGACATTCAGCCAGGGTTTCGCCTTCCAGGCCGACGATGCCCTGATAGCGCTCGCCTTCGGATGGGGTAATGGTAATCACCATCACACCGTTGCCAACCATTTGATGCAGCGTGCTGTCCGGCGCGATCTCTGCCTGCATGCGCGCGACGCCGCGCATCTGCTGCTGGTTATTGCCGTTGATCACCGCCAGCTTCAGCGGGCCGTCACCCTGCAACTGTACGGTGATGTCACCGTCGAACTTCAGAGTGGCAGTCAGCAGGCTGGTGGCAACCAGCATCTCGCCCAGCAGCTTTTGCACCGGGGCCGGGTAGTCATGGCCGGCCAGAATATGTTGATAGGTTTCGCTGATAGTCACCAGCTCGCCACGCACCGCATAGTTTTCAAACAGGTAGCGGTGCAATTGGTCATGGTTAGACATAGTTTTCTCTCAGTAGGGCAAGCCGTTAATCCGACTCGCCGAATTTAAACTTAATCAGATCGCGGCGCTCTTTTTTATCCGGCCGCCGGTCAGGGTGCGGCATGGTCAGCGCATTCATTTTGCGCGCGAGCGCCATTTTTTCACGGTTCGCGATGCTGGCTGCCGTTTCCTGGTACATCTGCTGTGCTTCGCTGGCGCCGCGCCGCTGGCCACTGACGGCCAGCACGATCACCGTGCGTTCTTCATTGCCCTGGCGCAGTTTGATCTCGGCATTGGGCTCAACGGTTTTGCTCGGCTTGCCGCGCTGCCCGTTGTAATGCACTTTGCCGCCATCGATCATGTCGCGTGCCAGCGCGCGGGTTTTATAAAAACGGGCTGCCCACAGCCATTTGTCCAACCGGACTGCGTCATCCGCGGTAGTTTTTGTTTTCATCGGCCCTCCGTTTCCAGCGCCGGTATCAGCGTGCGGTAATCACGCATTGCCGGGTAGCGCTGAAAGGTTTTCTCCCCGGTACTGGAGTCTGGGTTTTGCACGCCCAGGCAGTAGCGGATGCCAAAAGCCCGTGCGGCGTCGAGAATAGGCTCCCCATCGTCAACAAACAGCGTGCGCTGAGGGTCAAAACCGGTGTGTTGCTGCACTGCCCGCCACAGACGCTGATCTTCTTTCGGATAACCAAATGTGTGGGTAGAAAGCAATAAATCAAGGTGCTGATCCAACCCGGTATGCGTAATTTTCACCTGTAGGCTATGCGGGTGGGCATTGGTCAGCAGGATAGTACGCCGACCGCTGCGGCGCAGCGCCTGTAGGAACGGGCGGGTGTCATCGCGCAACCGCGCACGGCTGCCGGCTTCACTGGTCATGCGGTAGATATCCAACCCCAGCCGCTCGCTCCAGTAATCGAAACAGTACCAGTTCATGGTGTGCTGCACCGCCAGATACTCGTCATGGATGATTTTGCAGGCCTTCTCGAACGGGATCGCCCGTTGTTGGCTCAGCGCCTGCGGTACCTGCTGCAGCCAGAAGTGGCTGTCGAAGGCCAGATCGAGCAGGGTGCCGTCCATATCCAGCAGGACTGTGTCAATGGTGCTCCAGTCAAATTCAGGGGGCATGGCAACTCCGCAGGGCCAATAGGCGAGGTAGATTCTTAGGGATGAGATATAGCCTAGCATAAGCGCCCGCCGCAGGGGAGGCGGGCCGCTTACCGGGCTGGCGTTGTGGGCACCAGCGGCTGGTTGAAACAGTTATCGTAATAACGCTGGATATCGGCGATGCGGTGGCGGTTCATACGCCGGCGTTGCAGCAAGCGCCAGGCATTGTAAGCGGCGATCACCACGACCGACAGCAGCAGGCTGGTGCCGAGATAGCGCCACAGCGTAATCATGTCTGGCTCGCTGTGCAGTGCAATATGGCGCGTGCCATTGGCATCGACGCTGATATTGGTGATCACCCCCTGCGCCTGGAAAGGGGTATGCAGCAACATGCTCGCCAGGCGCTGCAATTCGTTCCACTGGTCGAGCGCGTTATATTCGTTCAACGGCACGGGCGGCGTGGGGTGGTTCACCAACTGCTTGCCTTCGTCGCTGGTGATCAGGAAGCCACCCGGCGGCGGGCTGTTGAGCGCGGCGGCGGCCTGGCGGGTTTCATGATAAATAAACGAGGCTGCCGCCGCCTTGGCCAGGCTTTCCAGCGATTCCGCACTGACCGGGCGCAGCAGCACGTTAACCCCTTGCAGGTTACCGGAGTTGGCGCGTTTTACCAGGCTGTCCCAGTTTTTGACATTGCCCAAATTGATCAGCGCGTTTTTAAGCCGGATGCAGTCGTTCTCTCCGCTGCACAGATCCTGCGTTTTCAACACGATATCGGAAAAATCATCCAGCAGGAACATGCCGGATTTTTCAATGGCGCTGGCCAACTGCGGGTTGAGCTTCTGTTCTGCCCCTGAAGGGTGCAACTGGGTATTGACCGTTGCCAACAGTGCGGCGGCTTTGTCGATCACCTCAGATTCCGGCTGCGGCAGTGGATCGGCGTTATTCCAGTAAATGCCCGAACAGTCGAAGGGCATAAAGTTGGCGTTGCCTTCTCTGCCCGCCTGCGGCGGCACATAGCACATGCCACTGCCCTGAATCTTCAGCGTATCGCCGATGTGCAGCGGCGTGGCTTCCAGCATCTGTACGGTGGAAGCCTCCACCTTTTGCGCGCCTTGCAGCCAGGCCATGCTGAGCTTCAGTGGCAGGCTGAGCGGGATATAAGTCAGCAGCAGCAGTAGGATCAGCGCCGAGCTGGCCGTCAGCACCGCGTTGCGCCCCCATTGCTGCAGAGGGAAGTTTTTCACCTCGTCGTGCAGGGAAAGATAACGCCCCTGGCGCACAACCTGGCGGTTAAGGTAAATATCCACGTCGGTGGTATGGCCCAGATCGCGGTTCACATACTGTTGCCAGTGCGGCGGATAGATCAGATCGATAATGCCGAGCGAGATATTGCTGAGCTGCCCCTGATTCGGTTCGCCAAACAGCCCCCAGCGTTTTGGCGTGCCGCGCAGGCTGTGGATCTCTTTCAGCTCATTTTCCGTTGGCCGCCGGAACAGGTTCCAGCCTCCCCAGATGATCATCAACACCGCGACGAAAATCATCCACGGGATCACCAGCACTGGGCTTATCAGGCTGAAAAACAGCAGCAGCAAAGCGGCAGAGATAATACCCGCTTCCTTGATGCCGTTCGGGCGGTTGAGCTGGTGCTCTTCCGGTGTTTCCTTGCGGATGTTCACCAGCTCGACGTGTTCGCTTTCTTCTTTACGGATCGACGCGTTACGGGCAGGCTTGGCGGCCAACACCGGCGCCGGCGGGCGATCGTGAATATGGTCAAGCAGCGAGTGGCCGTTGAGCGAGATCACCAGCGGCAGCGTCTGGGTTTTAATCACTTCGACATGGTTGTCTGCGCTGATGTAGGGTTCCCAGAACGGCGGCAGGTGCACCTCTTCCGTATCAAGGTAATAACGCCACTTATTGGGCTCGTCGCTGGCCAGTCCATAGCGGGTGATGGCATGCGTAACGGGATAGACGTTTTCACTCTGCGGCGTTAGCGCCAGCTTGGCGGCGGGCAGCCCTAGGGCGCCGGGCAACAGATTATTGCCGCCCAAGCGGTTCTGCAGATTAAGGTAATGCTCAACGGCGGCCCGCTCGTCGGCGGTCATTTTGCGGTGAGTGGGTTTGATAAACGGCAAGGCGTGCGCAAGAAGCGGCTGGCTGCGGGCCTTGTACCAGTAGTACAGCCCGGTGGCAATTAGGCAGACAAGCACTACGGCCAATATCAACACTATTGTGCTCATGCTATCCCCATCTTGCGCCGTGAACCCCACTAACCTTATATGAAAGGTCACATATTATACGGACTAAACTGCCAGCAGGCATCCAGAAGAATAACAGAAGGAGGAAAACATTAACCGAGTCTCAGTTTTAGTCGGAAACATCCTCTGTTCTTAGGCGCCGTACTCAGTGATGATAATAATCGGCCATCTTGGCTGATATCGGTATAATCCTATTCTCACCGATGATATTTGCTGATTGTGGCCGGAAAAGCCGCAGGCACTGGCTCCGCCTGTTAAAAAAAAGTAAATTACTGGCTGTGCTCGTTGCAGTTAAGGTTCTCATTAACGCACAATGTGATCAAGATCGAATTTGGCTGGCGTTTTAGTATGTTGGCAACCCTGCATTACGCCAATCATAACTCTGGTTATCCATGTTATTGCGGCGGTTTGTGCCGTAGTAGGTGGGTGATCTCTTTGAGGCAATCATGGACAAATACCTGCAAAAACCAAAAATCCTAAAGGTAGAAACGGTTGCGCGTTCGCGTTTATTCAACGTTGAGTCGGTCGATCTGGAGTTCAGCAATGGTGTTCGCCGGGTGTATGAGCGCATGCGGCCTTCAGAACGCGAGGCCGTGATGATTGTGCCGGTTATCGGCGACGATTTGCTGCTGATCTGGGAATATGCGGTCGGCACCGAGTCTTATGAGCTGGGGTTCCCCAAGGGGCTGATCGATCCCGGTGAAGGGGTGCTGGAAGCTGCCAACCGTGAGTTGATGGAGGAGGTGGGTTTTGGCGCGAAGCGCTTTGACTTCCTGAGTAAACTGACCATGGCGCCGTCATATTTCTCGAGCAAGATGAATATCGTGCTGGCGCACGATCTCTATCCGCAAAGCCTGGAAGGCGATGAGCCGGAACCGTTGCCGCAAGTGCGCTGGCCGATCGCTAACATGATGGCGCTGCTGGCTGAGCCGGATTTCCGCGAGGCGCGTAACGTCAGCGCGCTGTTCCTGACGGAAGCCTTCCTGCGCGGCGCGCGCTGATCGTCCGCATGGCGTACCGCCAATAAAAAAGGGCCAGCTTGCTGGCCCTTCATGCTTGGACATTGAGTTAATAAGGTCCGTTCGTGCCAAAAACGGATTGGCCGCCATGCTCTGAGATCCTTCCCCAACGGTACCCGTTTGAAAGGGTTACCCTAGACCATCTGGTGCGCAAATACTGATGCCACCATCGACTTTATCCGCGATACGCTGGCCCTCCACGGCTGCCGCAATATTGGCCGGCTGAGGCGGCAGAAGGCGCGCTTCGGGGTGGAGCCGGATATGGACGTCGCGGCTCCTTCGGCGTGCGTGCACCATGCAGGCCACCTCCGTGATGCGTCCGTCAGTTGGGAAGCGAAAATAGTGGCAATCCGTAGGCATCAATTGAAAATGCGCATGGATAGCGGCCCGTAGCGGGTATTCTTACCTATAATGTGATGCCGCTTTTAAAGATCGCCAGTTCGCGGAAATCGTTAATTTCGTTTTTGGTTTTACGGCCATCAGCGATCGCAACGATCAGATCTACAAACTCACCCAGCAGTTGATCCATGCTGACATCGTGGATCAGCCGCCCTGCATCGAAATCGATCCAGTGTGGTTTTTTTGCCGCCAGTTCACTGTTAGTGGCGAGTTTTACCGTCGGAACAAAACCGCCGTAAGGCGTGCCGCGGCCGGTACTGAACAGCACCATATGACAACCGGCACCAGCCAGCGCGCTGGTCGCCACGGCATCGTTACCCGGCGCGCTCAGCAGATTCAGGCCCGGCGTCGTCAGACGTTCACCGTATTTCAGCACGTCCATCACCGGGCTTTGGCCTGCTTTTTGCGTGCAACCCAGCGATTTTTCTTCCAGCGTAGTGATACCACCCGCTTTGTTACCTGGCGACGGGTTCTCGTAAATCGGCTGCTTGTGCTCGATGAAATACTGTTTGAAATCGTTGACCATATGAACCGTCTTTTCAAACGTCGATTCATTGTGGCAGCGGCTCATCAGAATACGTTCCGCACCAAACATTTCCGGCACTTCGGTCAGTACAGACGTGCCGCCGTTGGCGATCACATAGTCGGAGAAACGTCCGAGCAGCGGGTTTGCGGTAATACCGGATAAGCCGTCAGAACCGCCGCATTCCAGACCAAATTTCAGCTCGCTGAGTTTACCTGTGACGCGTTTGTCGTCACGTATGGCGGCATACAGTTCGCGCAGACGTTCCAGACCGGCTTCCACTTCATCGTCGAATTTTTGCAGCGTCATGAAACGCACGCGTTCTTCGTCAACTTTACCCAGCGTTTCGCGGAACACGTCCACCTGGTTGTTTTCACAACCCAAACCAATCACCAGCACAGCGGCGGCATTTGGATGATGTACCATGTTTTGCAGCATGGTACGGGTATTGACGTGGTCATCACCCAACTGCGAACAGCCAAATGGATGCGTGAACAGGAAGACGCCGTCGGTGCCTTCCGCGTCATGAGTTTCTTTAAGGAAACGTGACTGGATTTGGCGGGCAATACCATTCACACAACCGACGGTTGGGATCAGCCAAATCTCATTACGGATCCCGACCTGACCGTTTTTACGGCGGTAGAGCTGTATTTCCCGATCCGCCATTTGATCCGGTAGGGTCACAAAATCCGGCTGATACTGATACTGATCCAGAGCGCTGAGATTGGTTTTGCCGTTTTGTGAATGAATATGCACCCCTGGCTCAATCGTGGTTAGCGCATGGCCAATCGGTAGACCGTATTTAACAATGTTTTCCCCTGCCGCAATCGAGCGCAGAGCAAACTTATGACCCCGGGCAACAGACTGGGCCAGAACCACGGTATAACCGCCCGCTTCGATCCGCTCACCGGCATCAATATCACGAAGGGCAACAGCGACGTTATCGGCAGTATGAATTTGAATGATACTTTGCATAGTTGTTCTCTTAGCTGTAAGCCGCCAGTGCATTGCGCATGCCACCGTCTTCAATCGCCTGCAGTTGTTCAGTGACTTTTGCCGTAAGGCCAGGCACGTTGTTCAGATCGCATCCCCAGTGTTCTTCATCGGACAGCACGGCTTCCACCAGCCCGACCAACGGCATGTTACCGCTACGTACGTTGCCCCACAGTTCGGAGAAACGGCTCAGCCAGTGTGCGTCGTCCTGCAACGGATAGATTTCGCCGTTACGTTCGCCACGGTAAAACGCCAGCAATGCAGCTAGCGCGAAAGTCAGGCGCGGAGGCAGAATGTGGTTTTTTTCCTGGCTCGCCAGCAGTTGCGGCAGAATACGAGTGCGATATTTAGTCATGCCATTCAGCGCGATAGATAACAACTGATGCTGAATGAACGGGTTGCGGAAACGGCTGAGAACCGCCTGAGCAAATGACGTCAGCTCGTCTTGTGGCAGATCCAGAACCGGAGAAATTTCTTCGGCAATCGCCCGTTCTATGAAGCGGCTGATTTGTGCGTCGTTCATAGATTCGCCGACGGTGTTCAGACCGGACAGAAACGCCACCGGCACCAGTGCCGTGTGCGCACCGTTAAGGATCGCCACTTTGCGATCTTTATAAGGTTTGATGTCGTCGACCAGACGGATATTCAGCGGCAGGTTGTTCAGACGCAGTTCCTGCGCCAGGCTTTTTGGCCCCTGGATCACGAACAGATAAAAGTATTCGGCGCTGTCGAAGAAGCAGTCCTGATAACCGAGCTCTTCCTGCAAGCTGTCGATTTCGCTGCGCGGATAACCGGTCACAATGCGGTCAACCAGCGTTGAACAGAAGGTGTTGCTGTTTTCTAGCCACTGAGTGAATGCCGCTGGTAATGCCCATTGCTGTGCATAGCGCAGCACCAGTTCCTGCAAGGCTTTACCGTTATAATCAATCAGTTCGCAAGGCAGTAAAACCCAGCCTTTGTCAGCCGAGCCGGCGAAGTAAGTGAAACGCTCGAACAACAGACGGGTCAGTTTGGCCGGGAAACTGGCCGGAGGCGCATCATCCAGACTGTCGCTTTCGCTATAGCTGATACCTGCCTCGGTGGTGTTAGAAAACACAAAGCGGATATTCGGGTCTCGGGCCAGCGCCAGATATTCTTCAAACTGATGATAAATATTGATTTCACGGTTTACGGAACGAATGATGCGGGTGTCGCGCACGGTTTCACCCTGCTCATTCAGGCCACTGATGATCGTGGTATACAGACCGTCTTGCGTACTCAGCGAAGGAAGGAAATCGGAGTCAATCGGGCGAACGACCACGATACCGGCGTTCAGGTCGGTGTATTCATTCAGCAAATCGATTTGCCAGTCGACAAACGCTCGCAAAAAGTTGCCTTCACCGAACTGGATAATTTTATCTGGATGTTGACGGCCTGGGAAGTCACGGCGATTTAACCTTTGCATCTCACATTCACCTTAATTTGGGCAGACGCCGGTCTTTGAGGCTATCAGTATGTCCCGTGGCCGTCGTTCTTTGTTGGGTTAATATTTTGTTTTTTATGTATTTTATCAGGATCGCAGGCACCTGCGCTCCATCTTGCTCTTAGTTCAGTTCAATCTGGAAATACTGTTTGGCGTTATCGAAGCAGATATTTCTCACCATGCTGCCCAGCAGTTTGATGTCTGCCGGTGCTTCGCCTGCTTCCACCCAGTGGCCGATCATCTGGCACAGGATGCGACGGAAATATTCGTGGCGTGTATAAGACAGGAAGCTGCGGCTGTCAGTCAGCATCCCGACGAAACGGCTCAGCAAGCCCAGATTGGCGAGCTGCGTCATCTGACGTTGCATGCCATCTTTCTGATCGTTGAACCACCAGCCGGAACCGAACTGCATTTTGCCCGGCATCCCTTCACCCTGGAAGTTACCAACCATGGTGCCAATCACTTCGTTATCACGCGGGTTCAGGCAGTACAGAATGGTTTTTGGCAGGCCACCGGCCAGGCCTTGCGCGCCCAGCAGTTTGGACAGCGGTTCTGCCAGCGGCTGGTCATTGATGGAGTCGAAACCGACGTCCGCGCCGATCAGCTGGAACATCCGCGTGTTGTTATTGCGCAGTGCGCCAATGTGGTACTGCTGCACCCATTCGCGACGCTGATATTCAGAAGCCAGATACAGCAATACGCCGGTCTTGAACTGGGCGATTTCTTCTGTGGTTGGCGTTTCGCCGTTCAGGCGACGGGCCAGAATGCCGTCCAGCGTAGCGTCATCCGCTTCGCCGTACACCACAACGTCCAGCGCATGGTCGGAAACTTTGCAACCGTGCGCCGCGAAGTGATCCATCCGTTTTTTCAGCGCATCACGCAGATCGCTGAAACGGGTGATGGAAACGTCAGCCGCGGCTTCCAGTTTCTTCACGTAATCCGAAAAAGCGGCCGCTTCGATGTTGAAGGCTTTGTCCGGGCGCCAGCTTGGCAGCACTTTGATAGCAAAACTCTTGTCTTGCGCGACGGCCTTGTGATGTTCCAGAGAATCGATCGGGTCGTCGGTTGTGCCGACCATTTTCACGTTCATCTGTTTCATGATGCCGCGGGCAGAAAAGTTGTCCTGCGCCAGCAATGCATTACTGCGTTCCCAGATTTCGTCTGCAGTGGCCGGGGAAAGCAATTTACCGGTAATGCCAAACGGACGACGTAACTCAAGATGAGTCCAGTGGTAAAGCGGGTTGCCGATGGTGTGAGGCACCGTTGCAGCCCACGCGTCAAATTTTTCGCGGTCAGTGGCATCGCCGGTACACATGCATTCTGGAACACCATTGGTGCGCATCGCACGCCATTTGTAGTGATCGCCTTTTAGCCAAATGTCATACAGGTTTTTGAATTTGTAGTTCTGAGCAATCAGCTCAGGCGACAAATGGCAGTGGTAGTCGAAAATTGGCTCATCTTTCGCGTAGTCGTGATACAGGCTGCGTGCGAATTCAGTGTCGAGAAGGAAGTCTTCTGTTAAAAACTGCGCCATCTTAAGTTCCTCATCATGAAATCTGTAGAGTTGTCTCTCTACTTTGCCGAAAGTTATTACACCAATTTTGTTTATCGTCTAGATCTTTTTAGAGGGATGTGCCGATAAATACAGGCAATTTAGGGCCCAAAAAACACTAACCCTCTGAAAAACAATAACGATGAAGCCGTTACTGAACTGGCGCTCATTATCCCCACAATCAGAGTGTTATTTTGTGATGTCATTCAAGCTTTAAATCTATATGACAAGTTATCTTTGCTTCGCCTGGACAAGAGCAGCAGAGATTACCTGTCGCGTTCTTCCGTTGTTGCCCGGTCAAAACACTTCCCAGGCGCAATCAGCCCCATGGCGAAGCATCAATTCTGGTGTTCAGGACGCTCACCGGATTTTACGCACTGATAACAATAAACCCGTGTGTAAAAACATCGGGCCGCTCCCAGTGAAATCATCTGGCGGCGATATCCCCGGAAAACACGTTAAGGAAACCAGAAGCCCATGCTCAAGCAGCGTGGTGCGAAATACGCCATGACAGCGTGCGTTGTCATAGCCGGATTATTTACTGGGAGAGAGTTAAATGATTAAGATCAAAGGATTACGCTGGTACATGATCGCACTGGTGACATGCGGCACCGTATTAGGCTATTTAACACGTAACACCATTGCCGCCGCCGCACCGACGTTGATGAGCCAGCTCAACATTAGCACTCAGCAATATTCTTATATTATCGCCGCTTATTCTGCCTGCTATACCGTGATGCAGCCGGTTGCCGGTTATATCCTTGATGTAATGGGCACGAAAGTCGGTTACGCCATGTTCGCTATTATATGGGCCATCTTCTGTATGGCGACCGCGCTGGCAAGCAACTGGGGTGGCCTGGCTATCGCCCGTGGTGCTGTCGGTATGGCTGAAGCTGCGATGATCCCTGCCGGTCTGAAAGCCAGCAGTGAATGGTTCCCAGCTAAAGAACGTTCTATCGCCGTCGGTTATTTTAACGTCGGTTCTTCTATCGGTGGAATGATTGCACCGCCGCTGGTTGTCTGGTGCATCCTGATGCATAGCTGGCAACTCGCCTTCGTGATTACCGGTGTGCTGAGCTTGATCTGGGCACTGAGCTGGCTGGTATTTTACAAACACCCGAAAGACCAGAAAAAACTGAGCACCGAAGAACGCGACTATATTCTGGGTGGCCAGGAAGCACAGCATCAGATCACTAACGGCAAGAAAATGTCTGCTTGGCAGATCCTGCATAACCGACAGTTTTGGGGCATCGCGCTGCCACGTTTCCTGGCAGAGCCTGCCTGGGGCACATTCAACGCTTGGATCCCGCTGTTCATGTTCAAGGTTTACGGTTTTAACCTGAAAGAAATCGCGATGTTTGCGTGGATGCCGATGCTATTCGCTGACCTTGGTTGTATCCTGGGCGGCTACCTGCCTCCGCTGTTCCAGAAGTACTTCAACGTTAACCTGATCGTTTCTCGCAAATTGGTTGTAACCATGGGTGCGGTACTGATGATCGGCCCTGGCATGATTGGCCTGTTCACCAGCCCGTACGCTGCTATCGCATTGCTATGCATCGGTGGTTTTGCTCACCAGTCACTGTCTGGCGCGCTGATTACTCTGTCTTCTGACGTGTTTGGCCGTAACGAAGTGGCTACCGCAAACGGTCTGACCGGGATGGCTGCGTGGATGGCAAGTACCTTGTTTGCTCTAGTGGTTGGTGCTCTGGCCGATACCCTCGGCTTCAGCCCGCTGTTTGCGGCTCTGGCGGTCTTCGACCTGCTCGGCGCCCTGATCATCTGGACTGTGCTGCATAATCGTTCCGCAGTAGAACCTGTCCCGGCCCCGCTGAAAATCGCGAAAGTCTGATTTGCAAAACATGACCCGGTAAAATCCTTTACCGGGTTTGTCTCTTGCTGACATTTCCCCAGTGCTTTTGTGTCCGATGCACGGTGCATCAACCTTTCGTAAATCGTATAATGGTAGTTGTATAATGGGTTCGCAGATCTGTCCAACACTTACATCCTGCAGGTTTCACTACTTTTAAAGAGCACTTATATGGAATCCACAGACACCAGACGCCTTTACCAACAACTGGCTGCCACGCTCAAGGAACGAATCGAAACGGGTTTGTATCCAGTTGGCGAAAAGTTACCTGCTGAACGCCTCATTTCTGATGAGATGGATGTCAGCCGTACCGTGGTGCGTGAAGCGATTATCATGCTGGAAGTTGAAGGTTATGTGGAAGTCCGTAAAGGCTCGGGTATTCATGTGATGTCAAATCAGCAGCGCCATCTGGTGGTGTCTGATAATGGCACAGAGTTTGGAACCGCCGGGCCGTTTGAGCTGCTTCAGGCACGCCAACTGATTGAAAGCAATATCGCTGAGTTCGCTGCGACGCAGATCACCAAGCAGGACATCATGAGCCTGATGAAAATCCAGGAGCACGCCCGCCAGGAGGATCGTTTCCGTGATTCAGAATGGGATTTGAAATTCCATGTGCAGGTGGCGCAGGCCACGCAGAATAATGCGTTGTCGACAATCGTTGAAAAAATGTGGAGCCAGCGGTTACACAACCCTTACTGGCATAAACTGCATGAACACATCGACGAAAGGTCGATCGAAAGCTGGTGTGAGGATCACGACCTTATCCTTAAAGCGCTGATTCGCCGGGATCCGTATGCGTCGAAACTCGCCATGTGGCAGCATCTGGAAAACACTAAACAAATGCTTTTCCGCGCGACAAGTGATGATTTCGAATTTAACGTAGACCGTTATCTCTATTCAGAAAACCCAGTAGTGCATCTGGATCCATCGCTGCTCAATACCAAATAACGGGTATATTCCCCTTAGTTATCCACTGACAGGCATGTTTTTCGGCGGTGCTAATCGGGAACGGCGTTTTAGCAGAGAACCTTGCGTTATGGTCTTTCCCTCGTAGCCGTTTAAATAAACGGCTGAAAGTGTGCTCGCCATAGCTGAAAACTGTGGCTTTTGTCGGTTGGGCAAGCCTAGCGCCGACCGGAAAAAACACCGCGCAAACGTTTATTGCTGCAGCCTTTAGCGATTATCAAACGTGTCGTTGCTACTATCATTATTCCCGGCAACGGAGATTTGTACCTCGCTAAAATTCAGGCCGTTAACTGCCACAATCCGGCCAAATTCGCTGGCTGCTATCCGACACTGCGAGAAGCTGACGTTTTGCATCGGTTTTTCAGTAAACGCCACCAAATCGAAAGCGCGGGAGGTCAGAGCATAATCTTTATCCAGCGTAGCCTCTACGTGGCAGACCCTGATATTGCGCACCTGTGTCATTTGCAGATGTGCCGGGATCTGTTTTGCTACCGCCTGCCAGGCCTCTGGTAGCGCCTCAATGCTGTCTACCTGTTTGCGGTTGTAAGCGTTATGCCAGTCCATGATCCACGAGAACGGGAACTGCACATTACGCATTCGCAGGTTTTCGACGTGGATATCTTCGATAATACCTCCGCGCTCTTTCGACGATTTCATACGCAGACCGCAGGCGGCATTTTCAAAGTCGATATCGTGAATACGCACGTTGCGGATCCCGCCACTGACCTCGCTTCCCAGCGTGATACCATAGCCTGACTTGACTGTGCAGCGGTCGATTTCTATATGTTCCGCTATTCTGCCAACCCGTAGGCCGTCACCGTCACGGCCCGATTTGATCGCGATGCCGTCATCTCCACAGGAGATATAACATCTGGTAACGCGAACGTGAGTCGAAGAATCAATATCAATCCCGTCCGTGCTGGGGCCGTGGTTATCACAAATTTTGACATTGCTAATTGACACATTGTCGGAGTAGACGATCTGCATATTCCAGAAACCTGCCTGCTGAAAGGTCAGATCCGCAATTTTGCTGTTTTTTGTGTTGTGGAGCAGGCAGGAGCGAGGGCGCTTAATCAGATAATCGGCAATCCAGCGCAGCCCCTGGCGGTCATACTCCTGGCGCAACCCACCCTTTTGATCCTCTCCCCAGTAGAGATTCCACCAGTACGGCCCCTGACCATTGATGACACCGTGACCGGCGATCTCAATATCCTGCACGTCGATGGCGTTGATGATCGCGGCGGGCCAATGCATCTCCACGCCAGCAACTCGGCTGTAAATTTCGGGGAAATCGCTGATGTCGGTGGAGCCAAGAAGCGTGGCACCCTCTTCAAAGCGCAGGCGGCTCCCGGATCTCAAGAACAGAGATCCGGTCAGATAGGTTCCGGTGGGAATAACGATTGTCAGTCCACGTTCGGCTCCCCGATTGATGGCCTGCTGAATCGCTGTTGTATCCTTGTGCCGGCCGTCACCCTTAGCGCCAAGAGCTTTTATATTCAGATGATCAGCGATCATGCTTGTTATCCTGTTGTTGTATTTCGGCAGATTGATTCTAAGAAGAAAGTTCACTATCGACCTTCATTCGAGTGACAGGACATTGCCGGGCGTGGCGCAGAGATTAAGATGATGGCGTAAGAGGTCACAGTCTGTGTT
The DNA here is from genome assembly GCF_039539505.1 of Gibbsiella dentisursi. Lineage (NCBI taxonomy): Bacteria > Pseudomonadati > Pseudomonadota > Gammaproteobacteria > Enterobacterales > Yersiniaceae > Gibbsiella > Gibbsiella dentisursi. Next base: position 53,888 of record NZ_BAABDG010000011.1, on the reverse strand, counting down.
TTGGCGAGCTGTAGCTGTAGTGTCAATACCAACTGAATTCTGCCTCACTTTGCTAAAGCAAAACTTACCCTGTGCGACTGATTAAAATGCTGTCGTTGGGTTACCTCTTCGATATCCCCTCCGAGCACCGCCTCATGAAGAAGATGGCGATGTTTTATCTGCTGCTATTGGTGGGATAGGTGTGGATAAGGTACAGGGGACATTGGAGAAGGGCATTGAACGTGGTAATGGGCTGAAGGAAAAAATATCGCGCTTGCGGCCAGCGCTCGCGGATAAAGATAAAACAGAACCCCCACGAAAAAGCGAGTGGTTTGCCAGCACTCTGACAAGGGCCAGCAAGCTGGCCCTTTTGTACATTTATCGTCGGTTAGAACAGCTCATGGCTTTCGCCGCCGGGATCGGTCAGCGTGGTGCCGGCATCGTGCGTCGGGTACTCCGTTGGCTGAGTGCCTTCGATAAAGTACTCGGAACGGCTGCCGCCGCCACCGTTAGAAAGCTTGCCGCTGCTCTTGTCGATGGTGACGCTGATAATGCCTGGCGGCGGCGTAACTTTCTGCTCCGGAATGCCTTCCAGCGCGACTTTCATAAAGTCATCCCATGCCGGCTGGGCGCTTTTCGCCCCGCCTTCACCGCCGGCGATCTGATCTTCAATCGCGCCGGACGATGATGAACGGCCCAGGTTACGCCGGTGATCGTCAAAACCAATCCATACCGAGGTGGCCGTTTCGGGGCCATAGCCAGAGAACCAGGCGTCTTTGGAACTGTTGGTGGTGCCGGTCTTGCCGCCGATATCATGGCGCTTCAGATCGCGCCCGGCGCGCCAGCCCGTCCCCATCCAACCCGGTTCGCCGAAGATGTTGCTGTTCAGCGCATCGTGCATCAGGAACGCCAGCGGGGTGCTGATCACGTGCGGCGCGTACTGCTGATCGCCATCCTGTTGCAACTGTGCTGGGGTAACCTGTTCAAGCTGCGGCATGGGCACGCTGTTGTTGCTTTCCTGCGAGACCGCCACGTTTTCCACGTTATCGTCGGACAGCACCGCTGAGCGGTGGGTATCGCCGTAAATCACCGGCAGGTTGCAACTGTCGCAGACAATTTTGGGCTTGGCCTCAAACACCGCATTGCCGCTTTCGTCTTCAATCCGGGTGATAAAGTAAGGATCAACCAGGTAGCCGCCATTGGCGAACACGGCATAACCGCGCACCACTTGCAGTGGGGTGAAGGAGGCTGAACCTAACGCCAGCGATTCGGAGTGCACGATATTCTGCGCCGGGAAACCAAAACGCTGCAGGTATTCCGCCGCATAATCGATGCCCATGGCGCGCATGGCGCGGACCATCATCACGTTTTTGGATTGCCCCAGGCCCTGGCGCAGACGCAGCGGGCCGTCGTAGGTTGGCGGTGAGTTTTTCGGCCGCCAGTCGGTGCCGGCGCCGGCATCCCAACGGGTGATTGGCAGATCGTTCAGGATAGAGGCCAGAGTCAGCCCTTTATCCATTGCCGCGGTGTACAGGAACGGCTTGATATTGGAGCCCACCTGGCGCAGCGCCTGGGTCACGCGGTTGAACTTGCTCTGGTTGAAATCAAAACCGCCCACCAGCGCTTTAATGGCGCCGTCGTGCGGGTTGATAGACACCAACGCTGAGTTGACGTCCGGCACCTGTGCCAGCCACCAGTCTTCGTTCACTTTGCGCACCCACACTTGCTGGCCGGCCTGCACCACGTCGGTCACTCGTTTTGGCGTTGGGCCTTGCAGATTGTCGGATTTGTACGGCCGCGCCCAGCGCATACCGGCCATCGGCAGGGCGACGCTGCTGCCGTCGGCCAGCATGGCGGTGGCCTGTTCGGCATTGGCATCGGTGATCACCGCGGGCGCCAGTGGGCCATAGTTAGGCAGATTCTTTAATGAATCAACAATCTGTTTCTGGTTCCAGGCCGCTTCACCCACCTTCCACAGCACGTTCGACGGGCCGCGGTAGCCGTGGCGCATATCGTAGTTCAATACGTTATTGCGCACCGATTCTTGCGCCGCCAACTGCAACTTTTTGGTGATGGTGGTGTAAACCTTGTAGCCATCGGTATAGGCGTTTTCACCATAGCGCTTAATCATCTCCTGGCGCACCATTTCGGCAAGATACGGCGCGGAGAAGCTGATTTCCGGGGCGTGGTAGTTGGCGACCAGCGGCTCGCTGCGCGCCTGATCGTACTGCGCCTGAGTGATGTAGTGCTCGTCCAGCATGCGTGAGAGCACCACATTACGCCGGGCCACGGCGCGATCGTGGGAGTAGAGCGGGTTATACAGCGATGGGGCTTTTGGCAGGCCGGCAATGGTCGCCATTTCGCTCAGCGTTAACTGGCTGACGTCTTTGCCGAAGTAGACCTGTGCCGCAGCGCCAACGCCATAAGCGCGGTAACCGAGATAGATCTTGTTGAGATACAGCTCCAGAATTTCATCCTTGGACAGCATCTGTTCGATGCGCACCGCCAGGAAGGCTTCCTTGATTTTACGCATCAGCGTGCGTTCTGGGCTGAGGAAAAAGTTTCTCGCCAACTGTTGGGTTATGGTGCTCGCCCCTTGTGACGCATGGCCAGAGACCAGCGCAATCGAAGCCGCACGGAAAATACCCACCGGATCAACACCGTGGTGCTCATAGAAACGGCTATCTTCGGTGGCGATGAATGCGTGCACCATCACCGGCGGAACTTGCGCTAACTGTAGAGGAATACGGCGTTTTTCACCATATTGGGCGATCAGTTCGCCATCGGCGCTGTAAACCTGCATCGGGATTTGCAGCCGCACATCTTTCAGCGTTGCGACGTCGGGCAGCTGTGGCTCGACATATTTGTACAAGCCAAAAATCGAGGCTGCTCCCAGCACGATGCAACACACTGTAAGGATTAAAAAATACTTTACGAACTTCACCTTAAATTTCCCATTTCATGTCATTTGGGCAGTTTATAAACAACCGCGCAGTAGTATAAAGGCAAGCCTGCGACATGGATATGTTCTTTTATCATCTTGGCTACATGGAGGGCGGCGAAATGCGGTTGTCTCAAGTATGGCAGGTGGGGCTGGATATACAGCAAAACAGCGTGTGTGCCCTGGCGGCTTTGCGGCGGCGCGGCGGTTGGCAACTGCGCCACTGGTGGCAGCAACCGTTAGCGCAGCCGGTGTTGCGCGATGGTTATCTCGACCATCCGCAGGTGCTTATCGCGGCGCTTCGGCAATGGCGGGTGCGGTTGCCAAAACATATTTCGTTACGCATTGCTTTGCCTGCCCAGCGCATTTTGCAGCAGGCCATGCCGGTGCCGGATGTGCGTCTGCGTGAGCCGGTGCGCCATGACTATATTACCGCGCAAGGGGGCAAGCGTTTTCCGCTCGATCGTGAAATGCTCGCCCTGGATTATCGCCCGGCGGCGGCCCAGGCAACGTCGCTCCTGCTGACGGCGGCACGCCAGCAGGAGTTGCAGCAGTGGTTGCATTGCCTGCAGGCGGCGGGGCTGCATCCTGATGTGGTGGATATTACGCCCTGTGCGCTCGCCAGCGTGGCGGCCGCCTGTGGGCTGGCGCCGGAGGCGGGTCTGCTGCATCACCTGGAACAGGCGTGGTTATGGGTAGGGCCGCGCAGCGCACCTTTTACCTACGGCGTGCTGCGGGCCAGCGAGTGCCATCACGCGGAGCAGGCGTTGGCGGTGATGCGTCAGCACTGCCCCGCGCTTGGGGAAAAAGAGGTGTATTACAGCAGTATGTTGGCGGAAGGTCTGCCCGAAGGGGCGCTGTCCTGGTCGCCTTTTACCGCCTTTGCGCAGTTGTCGCCGCCGTTACCGGCCCTTACCGGCGCATTTGTGTTGGCCGCCGGGCTGGCGCTGCGCGAGGAGGATAGCTGATGTTTCGGGTGAACTTTCTGCCGTGGCGTGAGCGGGCGCAATGGCGGCGTTATCGTTTCTGGCGCGCGGTTTTCGCCGGCCAGGGGGGATTGGCGTTGGTGGCAGCCATCGCATTATTTGCCTTTTTGCACCAGCAACAGGTGCAGCAGGGCAAGGCGCTGGCACTGTTGGCGCAGCATAAAAGTGAACTGGCGCAGCGCTATCAACAGGTTCAACAGGCGATGGCGCGCTTAGCGCAACAGGCTGCTCGCGCGGCGCAGCTGGCACGCAATGGCGAACAAAACCGGCGCTATCTGCAACTGCTGCAGTATTGTTCCACGCTGGCGCCCGCGCCGTTATGGCTGGTGGCGCTGGAAGGAAACCCCCAGGGGCTGGTGCTGCGTGGCATGAGCTACCGCTATTTAGCCATTGCGCAGTTTGGCCACAAATTAGCCGCTTTATCCTTGCTGCAACAGCAACGCCTGGAGGAGGTGGTGCAACGTGACGATGGGCCGCTGTCATTTACGCTGAAAGCGCAATGGAGGGGGAATGGCTAAGCCTTTACCCCTTTGGCTGCAGGCCTGGTTGGCGCGGCCTGGATGGCAGTGGCTGATTGCGCAATGGGGGCTGCTTGGCCTCTGTCTGTTGCCGGGCGCATTGATGCTGCGCAATGAATGGCTGGCGTGCCGCGAACAGCAGGCGCAGCAGCGGCAACTGGCTACGCAGCTTAGCGAATTGCGCCAGCAATTGGCGCCGTTGCCCGCGTTAGCCGAGCTGGAAGCCCGCTTGCAATCATCGGCGGAACAGGGCGCTCCCGCCGATGTGGGCGAGTTGTTGCTAGACGCTGGCGGTACCCTGCAACGCTGGCAGCGGGGGGAGCCGGGCCGGCAACGTCTGCATCTGTTGATCGATTATTCCGGCTTGTTGCAACTGCTGGAAAACATCCCGGTGCAGTGGGGGATTGGCCAATTAACCATACAGGCGCATGGCGATGAACTGGCGGTACAGATGCTGCTGCAGGATAGCCTCGGGGAGCCGCATGATTAATCGCCTTGGGTTAGGGGTGCTGATGGCGCTCTGGGCGTGGCCTGCGGTTGCCGCAAATGTGCGCAACCCGTTCCAACCGCCGCTGGTGGCGGCGTGTGAGCAAACCGGCAGCACCCTGCAAGGTTGGCAACTAAAAGGGATTATCGGCAATGATGCCGCGCGTCATGCCTGGTTGGTGGCGCCCGATACGGGCTGGTTCCGTCTGGTGCCGGCGCAAATGCTGTTAGCCGGGCGCTGGCAGGTGCAGGCAATCGAACGGCGCCAGATCGCGCTGGGCCCTGCTACGGCAGAGGCCGCCTGCGCGCCTGCACCTGCCGGTGTGGTTTTGGCGCTGGGCAAATAATAAGGAAAGAAACATCGATGAAAGGATTCGCTTGGGCAGCCCTGCTGCTATGGAGCCTGTGCGCGCCGGCCGTGGCGGTGGTGCAGGAAGATATGCCCATCTCCATGGCGTTCCAGGATGCTCCGGTTAGCGTGGTGTTGCAGGCGTTGGCCGATTTCCAGCAGTTGAATCTGGTGACGGCGCAGGGCGTGGCCGGGAATTTGACGTTGCGGCTGGATAACGTGCCCTGGCAGCAGGCGCTGGCCGTCATTTTACGGATGGGCAAGTTGAGCATGACGATGGATGGCAATGTCATGATGGTGCTTCCCGAGCCGGATGAGCAGGAAAAACTGCGCCGGGCGCAGGCCGCGGTGCAGCAGCAACCCTTGCAAAGCATGGCGTTGGCGCTGAACCATGCCGATGCGGAACAAACCGCCCAAAGCCTTAATGCCCAGTTCGGCACGTTACTGAGCGAGCGCGGCAGCGTGCTGGCGGATAAACGCACCAATACGTTGATGATCCGCGATACGCCGCCAAGGCTGGCGGTATTAAAACGCTGGGTTGTTGCGATGGACGCGCCGCTTGAACAGGTTCAACTGGCCGCGCATATCGTGACCATCAGCAGTGATAGCCTGCGGGCGTTGGGCGTGCGCTGGGGCCTGGCTGCCGATGAGCGCCCGGCGAAAACCCTGCGTATCGACAGCTTCAACGTTGGGCTGCCGTTGGATTACAGCGCCGCCAACGTCGGGTTCCACCTGGCCCGTATCAGTGGGCGTTTGCTGGATCTGGAGCTCACCGCGCTTGAGCAGGAAAATGAGGTGGAGATCATCGCCAGCCCCCGGTTGTTGACGGCCAACCAGCAAACGGCGAGCATCAAGCAGGGCACCGAGATCCCCTATGCGGTGTCCAGCGGCGCCAGTGGCGCAACGTCGATCGAGTTTAGGGAAGCGGTGTTGGGGATGGAAGTCACGCCCAAGATCTTGCCGAACGGCCGTATCACCCTCACGTTGCAAATCAGCCAAAACATGCCCGGCCGTTCTATCGCGCAGGCCGAGGGTGAGATATTGACGATCGACAAACAGGAGATCAAAACCCAGGTCACGGTAACAAATGGCGAAACCATCGTGCTGGGGGGAATATTCCAGCGGGAGAACGCCAAAACCGCCGAAAAGGTACCGCTTCTTGGGGATGTCCCCTTATTGGGCGGTTTGTTCCGGCAGAGCACTCGGCAGCATAAAAAGCGTGAACTGGTGATCTTCATTACGCCGACGCTGATCAAGACATGAAGCGCTAAAAGTTGATACAGAGATACACTTTTTTCTCGCCAGAGGGGCATCTGCGTTTGACGCTGCGGCCGATTTAGCTTACAAGGGTTACCGAATTAGGCTCCGGGGTTTTTTTTATTAATGCCAAGACGCCGTTAAAAACATATGGTTTCCCTCCCGCGGCGTGGGCAGCAATTTATTCGGTTGCCAAACTACCAAGAGTGTTGAGATAATTTTCCGTCTGATCTCGCACTATCGCTCATGAGGTTTCAGTTTAGGTCCCGCCGCTAATTTGATTGGCGGGGCGGGTTATCATTAACGAATTGTCTTAGTAATACCGAAAAACATGGCAGAGAAACGCAATATCTTTCTGGTTGGGCCGATGGGTGCTGGCAAAAGCACTATTGGCCGTCAGTTAGCTCAGCAACTCAATATGGAGTTCTTCGACTCCGATCAAGAAATTGAGCGACGTACCGGAGCTGACGTGGGCTGGGTATTCGACGTAGAAGGCGAAGATGGCTTCCGCGATCGTGAAGAAAAAGTCATTAATGAACTGACGGAAAAACAAGGGATTGTGTTGGCGACCGGCGGTGGCTCGGTAAAGTCGCGTGAAACGCGTAACCGCCTGTCGGCTCGGGGTGTCGTAGTCTATTTAGAAACCACTATAGAGAAGCAGTTGGCGCGCACCCAGCGCGATAAAAAACGCCCGCTGTTGCAGGTGGATGCTCCTCCGCGTGAAGTACTGGAAGCGTTGGCGAAAGAGCGTAATCCGTTGTACGAAGAAATTGCGGATGTGACTATCCGCACCGACGATCAAAGCGCTAAAGTGGTTGCCAACCAGATCATTAATCTGCTGGAAAGCAACTGATTGCGGTTTCCGCATTAGCACCTGGCTAATGCGGTAAGACTGATTGTATTCCTTGTCAGGGCAAGGAAAAAAGAGGGCACTGGGCGGGCATGGAGAGAATTACCGTAACGCTTGGGGAGCGCAGCTACCCGATTACCATTGATGCCGGGTTGTTTAACGATCCGGCTTCTTTTATGCCGCTGAAGGCGGGTGAACAAGCGATGCTGGTCACCAACGAAACTTTGGCGCCGCTGTATCTGGCGCGCGTTCGGCGCGTGTTGGAGCAGGCAGGGGTAATAGTGGATCAGGTGATTTTACCTGATGGTGAGCAGTACAAATCTCTTGCCGTGCTCGAACAGGTGTTCTCGGCGTTGCTGGAAAAACCCCACGGTCGCGATACCACGCTGGTTGCCCTTGGCGGCGGCGTGATTGGCGATCTGGCGGGGTTTGCCGCGGCGTGCTACCAGCGCGGCGTGCGTTTTATTCAGGTGCCCACTTCACTGCTCGCGCAGGTTGATTCGTCCGTTGGCGGCAAAACGGCCGTCAACCACCCCTTGGGTAAAAACATGATTGGCGCGTTCTATCAGCCAGCCTCGGTGGTGGTGGATCTGGATTGCCTGCAAACCCTGCCCGCGCGCGAATTATCCTCCGGTCTGGCTGAAGTGATCAAATACGGGATTATTCTTGATGCGGATTTCTTCGTCTGGCTGGAAAATAACATTGATGCGTTAAGAGCGCTGGATATGGATGCCCTTGGGTACTGTATCCGCCGCTGCTGCGAACTGAAAGCCGAGGTGGTGGCCGCTGATGAACGCGAAAGCGGGCAGCGCGCCTTGCTGAACCTGGGCCATACCTACGGCCATGCTATCGAAGCGGAAATGGGCTATGGTGTATGGTTGCACGGCGAGGGTGTGGCGGCCGGCATGGTGATGGCCGCGCAAGCTGCCCGGCGCCTTGGCCAATTTTCCGCTCAAAACGTGGAGCGTATTAAGGCATTGTTGGTGCGTGCCGGGCTGCCGGTTACCGGGCCGCAGGAAATGGCGCCGCAAGCTTATCTGCCGCATATGATGCGTGATAAGAAAGTGCTGGCGGGCGAGCTGCGGCTGGTGTTGCCGAAAGCCATTGGTGAAGCGGAAGTCCGCGGCGGTGTGGCGCATGACCTTGTGCTGGCTTCGATCGCCGATTGCCTGCCGCAGTAGAATAAATGAAAAAATTTAGCTAATTAACAGTGGCTTAGAACTGATTTGCATCTATATTAATTAAGGTGCGGATGGGTTCGGCACATTGTTACTATTTCAGGTTAATGAGCTCTTGGCGCATCATATCGGCGTGGCGGGCTTTTACCTCTAGTTGGAGGGTTTCAGATGGATGAATTTAAACCGGAAGACGATTTAAGACCAGACAGCAGCGATCGCCCCACGCGTTCGCGCAAGCCGGCGCCATCAGGGCCGCGTTTCGCTGTTTCACGCCAGCATCTGATGATCGGCATAGGCATTCTGGTGCTGTTGTTGATTGTGATTGGTATCGGCGCCGCGCTGAAGGCCCCCACCAAGCATGAGGAAAATCAGGCGCAGCCTGGCGCATCCCGCGACATTAACCTGGCGGGATCATCTTCGCTGACCACCGCGAATCAGGGGGTTCCCGGCGGCACAACGGATACTCATGACGCGAATGGCGTCAGCACGTCCTCCCAGCCGCAGAATATCAGCGTGCCGCCGATCGCCAGCACCCCGACGGAAGCACAGCCTCTTCCCCCACAGGGCGGTGCGCAGCAGCGCGTTGAACTGCCAGGCAACATGACCGATGCCTTGTCCCAGCAGCAAGGGGCGGTTGATAGCGCGGCGCAAGGTGTCGTTTCCACGCTGCCGACCGCACCGGCGACGGTGATGAGCGGTGCCGCCGCGCGTGAAGCCACGCGCCCTGTTCATAGCAATGTGCCGCCACAGCCGCACAAGGCGCCGGCGAAGCCTGCCGGCAAGCCAGCGCAGGCCGCTGCGCCGCACCGGGCACCGGCAACGGTGGTGAATGCTCCAGCGCCAGCCCGTAAGCCGGCGCCTACGGTTGCCAGCACTGGCGGTAATGGTACGATCCAGTCCGCGCCAGGCAGCCACTTTACCCTGCAACTGAGCAGTGCATCACGCTCTGATACGCTGAACGCTTTTGCTCGCCAGCAGAAGCTGAAAAACTATCTGGTGTATGAAACCCAGCGTAATGGTAAACCGTGGTATGTGTTGGTGAACGGTGTCTATGCTTCTTCTGCGGATGCGAAGCGCGCTGTTGCGGCGCTGCCGGCGGATGTTCAGGCCCAAAAACCCTGGGCGCGGCCAATACGTCAGGTGCAGCAAGACATTAAAAAATAAATCATTTAACTTTGTGCGCTGATGTGCTGTCTGAAACAGAGTACAATCCGCCGCTCTGAATTCAATAAGTAGCTAACGACGGCATGAAGAAAAACCGCGCTTTTTTAAAATGGGCTGGTGGTAAATACCCGCTGGTGGACGAGATACGTCGTCACCTGCCAGCGGGGGACTGCTTAATCGAGCCTTTCGTGGGTGCGGGTTCAGTATTCCTCAATACGGATTACGAGTCCTACATTCTCGCCGACATCAACAGCGATCTTATCAACCTGTATAACATCGTTAAGCAGCGCACCGATGATTTTGTGCGCGATGCCCGCATCCTGTTCACCGACGAATTCAACAACGCCGATCAATTTTATCTGCTGCGCCAGGCGTTTAATGCGAGCCGTGAGCCTTACCAGCGCGCTCTGTTGTTTCTGTACCTGAACCGCCACTGTTACAACGGCCTCTGCCGGTATAATCTTAGCGGCGAATTTAACGTGCCGTTCGGGCGTTATAAAAAGCCCTACTTCCCAGAGGAAGAGCTGTATTGGTTCGCGGAGAAATCAAGCAACGCCACTTTTGTCTGTGAACATTACCGCGATACCATGTTGAAAGCGGCATCGGGCGCCGTGGTGTATTGCGATCCGCCCTATGCGCCGCTTTCGGCGACGGCCAACTTTACGGCTTATCACACCAACAGTTTCAGCATTGCCGATCAGCAAGGCTTGGCGCAAATTGCGCACCAGCTGGCGGTGGAAAGCCAAGTGCCGGTGCTGATATCCAACCATGATACCGAACTGACGCGCGACTGGTATCAGCATGCCTCGTTGTTTGTGGTGAAGGCGCGCCGCACCATTAGCCGCAATATACTTGGCCGCAGCAAAGTGAACGAACTTTTGGCGTTGTATCGATAATCTGGATCACGATCCATGGCGGGGCACCGCCTGTAAAGCCCCGGCATAGACAACCTCAAACCCTATGTTTGGAGAAGCGGATGAAACAGTTTTTGATTGCCCCATCCATCCTGTCAGCGGACTTCGCCCGTTTAGGTGAGGACACCGCCAAGGTTCTGGCCGCCGGCGGCGATGTGGTGCACTTTGACGTGATGGACAATCACTACGTGCCAAATCTAACCATTGGCCCGATGGTGTGCCAGGCGCTGCGTGATTACGGCATCACCGCACCGATCGACGTGCACCTGATGGTGAAGCCGGTTGACCGTATCGTGCCGGATTTCGCCAAGGCCGGCGCCAGCTATATCTCCTTTCATCCCGAAGCCTCTGAGCATGTCGATCGTACCCTGCAACTGATTAAAGAACAGGGCTGCAAGGCCGGGCTGGTGTTCAACCCGGCCACCCCGCTGAGCTATCTGGATTACGTGATGGATAAGGTCGATGTGATCCTGCTGATGTCCGTTAACCCCGGCTTTGGCGGCCAGTCATTTATCCCGGCCACGCTGGATAAGCTGCGCCAGGTGCGCAAGCTGATCGACGCCAGCGGCCGTGATATTCGCCTGGAAGTGGATGGTGGGGTGAAAGTGGAGAATATCGGCGCAATTGCGGCGGCGGGCGCGGATATGTTCGTTGCCGGCTCGGCGATTTTCGGCCAGCCGGACTATCGCGCCGTTATCGACCAAATGCGCAGCGAACTGGCGAAGGTGACCCATGGCTGATTTCAGCGCTGTTCGCGCTCTGGCTTTTGATCTTGATGGCACGCTGGTTGATAGTGTGCCGGGGCTGGCGGCGGCGCTCGATCGGGCTTTAGTGGAAATGGGCCTGCCGGCGGCTGGGGAAGCGCACGTGAGCACTTGGATCGGCAACGGCGCCGATATGCTGGTGCAGCGTGCGCTGCACTGGGCCGGGGTGGAAGCCACCCCGGCCCAGTGCCAGCAAACGCGCGGGCGGTTCGACCATTTCTATGCGCAAACCGTTGATAGCGGCAGCCGGCTGTTCCCGCAGGTGCGCGAAACGCTGACGAAGCTCGTCGCGCACGGTTACCCGTTGGCGCTGGTGACCAACAAGCCGACGCCGTTCGTGGCGCCGCTGCTGGCTGCCCTGGGGATTGCTGCCGATTTCACCCTGGTGATCGGCGCTGATGATGTGGTGGCGAAAAAGCCGCACCCGGCGCCGCTGTATCTGGTGCTCGGCAAGCTGGGCCTGCGGACCCACGAGTTGCTGTTTGTCGGTGATTCACGTAATGATATTCAGGCGGCGCAGGCGGCGGGCTGCCCCTGCGTCGGTTTGACATACGGTTATAACTACGGTGAAGCGATTGCCTTAAGCCAGCCTGATCTGGTGTTGGAACGCTTTGCTGATTTGTTGCCCGCTCTTGGGCTGTCATCTTTAGAGAATCAGGAAATTTAAACATGAGTAAGCCCATCGTATTTAGCGGCGCGCAGCCGTCTGGCGAACTGACCATTGGCAACTACATGGGTGCGCTGCGTCAGTGGGTCCAGATGCAGGATGAATATGACTGCATCTACTGTATCGTCGATTTGCACGCGATCACCGTGCGTCAGGACGCAGAAAAACTGCGCAAGGCCACGCTGGATACGCTGGCGTTGTATCTGGCCTGCGGTATCGATCCGCAAAAAAGCACGATCTTCGTGCAGTCGCACGTGCCGGAACATACCCAACTGAGCTGGGTACTGAACTGCTACACCTATTTCGGCGAGCTGAGCCGGATGACCCAGTTCAAGGATAAATCCGCCCGTTATGCGGAAAATATCAACGCCGGCCTGTTCGACTATCCGGTGCTGATGGCGGCGGATATTCTGCTGTATCAAACCAACCAGGTGCCGGTAGGCGAAGACCAGAAACAGCATCTGGAACTGAGCCGTGATGTGGCCGGCCGCTTTAACGCCATTTACGGCGACATCTTCCGGGTGCCAGAGCCGTTTATTCCGAAATCCGGCGCGCGCGTGATGTCGCTGCAGGATCCGACCAAGAAGATGTCCAAGTCGGACGATAACCGCAACAACGTGATCGGCCTGCTGGAAGATCCGAAAGCGGTGACCAAGAAAATCAAGCGTGCGATGACCGACTCCGACGAGCCGCCGGTCATCCGCTACGATTTGGCGAACAAAGCGGGGGTGTCCAACCTGTTGGATATTCTCTCTGGCGTAACCGGCAAAAGCATTGCTGAACTGGAAGCCGAGTTTGAAGGCCAAATGTATGGCCACCTGAAAGGCGCGGTCGCCGAGGCGGTTTCCGGCATGCTGTCAGAGCTGCAGGAGCGCTATCACCGCTTCCGCAACGATGAAGCCTTCCTGCAGCAGGTGATGCGCGACGGCGCCGCTAAAGCCCGCGCACGCGCGCAGGAAACGCTGGCGCAGGTCTATCAGGCCGTGGGCTTTGTAGCGCACCCCTGATTCATCGTTGTAAGCGCCGGCAGGCATTGGCTTGCCGGCGTACCGTTCTTTCCCTGGCGCCTTGCCCGTTTACTGCACGCCCTGCCGTTGCGATAGCGCATCCACGTTAACCGTTTGCTGCAGCTGCGCCTGGGTAGTAAACCAGTTCAGCTTGCTGCGCAGGCTGACCACGCTGCCGACAACGATCAGGCTGGGGCTGGCCGCCTGGCGTGCCAGGATGGCCAATTGGCCAAGTTGCCCCTCAATCACCCGCTGGCGGCAGGACGTGCCGTTTTCTACCAGCGCTACCGGCATGGTGGTGCTCATACCGTGCGCCAACAACTGGCATTGAATTTCCTCCGCCTGCGTCAGCCCCATATAAAACACCAGCGTCTGCTGCTCTTTGGCGAGCGTGCCCCAGGGCAGGCTGCCGCCCGTTTTGGCATGCCCGGTGATCAGGCGCACGCTCTGGGCATGATCGCGGTGGGTCAGCGGGATGCCGCTGTAAGCCGAGCAACCCGAGGCAGCGGTAATGCCCGGCACCACGGAGAAGGGGATGTTGGCCGCCGCCAGCGCTTCCAGCTCCTCACCGCCGCGGCCGAAGATAAACGGATCGCCGCCTTTCAGGCGCACCACGCGCTTGCCCGCCTGCGCCTGCGTAAGCAGGATCTGGTTAATTTGCTGTTGCGGCACGCAGTGGTGGCCGGCGCGCTTGCCGACGAAAATACGCTCGGCGTCGCGGCGCACCAGCGCCATGACGCCTTCTGATACCAGCCGATCGTAGACCACCACGTCGGCCTGCTGCAGTTCTTGCAACCCCTTGAGCGTCAACAGCCCGGCATCACCGGGCCCGGCGCCGACCAGCGTGACTTCCCCACGGGCTGCCAGCGGTTGGCTGAACAGCGCCTCAACCTGTTGCTCTACTTGGTCAGCGTCCTGATTGGCGAGCGCCTGCGCCAGCCGGTGGTGGGCGAACAACTTTTCCCAAAAGCGGCGGCGGGCGCCAGGTTCGGCAAAATGCCTTTTCACCCGTTGGCGCAGCGCACCGCCGAGCGCGGCCAGCTTGCCCAGATGCTGCGGCAGCATGGCTTCCAGTTTTTCGCGCAGCAGGCGCGCCAGCACCGGCGCTTTGCCGCCGGAAGAAACGGCCACCATCAGCGGGGAGCGATCGATAATCGACGGCATGATAAAGCTGGCGCGTTTCGGATCGTCCACCACGTTGCAGAAGATCCGCTGTTGGTTGGCGCACTGATAGACCAGCGCGTTGACTTCAACCCGATCGGTGGCGGCGATCGCCAGCCATTTATCCGCCAGCAGATCGGCATGGAAGGGGCCGCTGACTAGCGTTAACCGGCCCTGTGCCGCCCATGTGTGAAACTGCGGGCTAAAGGCGCAGGCGTTGACCGTCAGCGCCGCACCGGCATCCAGCAGCAGGCGCGCTTTGCGTTCAGCAACCTCACCGCCGCCCACCAGCAGGCAGGGTTTGTGTTGCAGTTGGCAGAAAATAGGCAGGTAGTCCATCGATCATCCTCGGGGTTAGTCGGCCGCCCTATTACTACGCGGTTTGGCGTGCGGGGGCCTTTTCTGCCCGTGGGCGTTGGGCGCGCGGCGTGGCGTACCAGTAGCCCAATCCCATAAACACGGCGCCGGCCAGCGTATTGCCCAGCGTTACCCAGAGCAGGTTATGGCCGATGCCGCCGAGCGTGTAGGCATCGCTGTGGTGGCCGAACCAGGAGAGGGCAAACAGCGTCATGTTGGCAACGGAGTGCTCGTAGCCTGAGGCGATAAATGCCAGCAGGCACCACCAGATGGCCAGGAATTTGGCCGCGCCCTCTACGCGCAGCGCCATCCAGAGCGCCAGGCACACCAGCCAGTTGCACAGTGCGCCCTTGAAAAACAGCACGCTGGCCGGCGCAGTGGTTTTCGCCAGCGCCGCAGTGTGCAGCAGGCTGGTATCGACGGGCAGCAGGCTGCCGCCGCCGTAGTTATACAGCAGCGCCACGAACACCGAGCCGATCAGGTTGCCGAGCCAGGTTTGCGGCAGTACGGCCCACATCTGGCCGGGGCGGATGGCGCCGGTCTTGACGCCGAAGGTCAGGAACATGGTGTGGCCGGTGAACAGTTCGGAGCCGGCGATCACCACCAGCGTCAGCGCGATGCCGAAGGTGGCTCCCATCACCAGCGGCCGCAGGGCCGGATCCAGCAGATTGCCGAGGGTGAATATCAGGATGATAGCCAGGCCAACATAGGCCCCGGCCATGGCCGAGCTGATCCAAAAGCCCAACGGGTTTTCTTTGGCCAGCTTAACGATGCGCGCCGCGTTGGCGGCGCATTTATTGATGGTGTCGGTGAACATACGTGATCCCAAAGGTTAACAATAACAAAGGTTATGCGGCGACCTGCACCATGCCGTTGGCCACCCGGCTGGCAAAGCTGGGCACCGAACGGCTTTCATCCTCGAGACAAAAGCCGTCATGCAGACGGAAATGCTGTTTTTTCAGCGGGCTGGCGACCCACAGTTCGCCCTGGTGTTCGGCGATCAGGCCGCGGGAAAGCACGCTGGCCTGGGCGAAAGGATCGATATTGCTGATGGCGAACACTTGTTCCTCCGCCGTGGGGCGGAATATCGCTACCTGTTGGCCGCCAATCAGGGCGCAGACGCCGGTGCCGGGCAGGATATCGGCGAGCGGGCAAACGGTAATCCACTGGCTCATGCGTTGTTCTCCTCGGTTGCAAGCCACTTCACGGGGATGCGCTCATCCGGGCGCGCCGGGCGGTGCTGTTCGCGCTCCGCGACCATCTGCACGTTGGGATCGCGTCGGCCGCTGTTGATAAAGTGGGCGAAACGCAACTGCGCCTGTGGGTGCTCGACGGTTTCTTTCCACTCGCAGCGGAAGGCGGCGCGCAGGGTGGTGATATCGGCTTCCAGCTGCGCGTTGATGCCCAGCTTATCGTCGATGACGACGCTGCGTAGGTAGTCGATGCCGCCCTCCAGGTTGTCCAGCCAGACGGAGGTGCGTTGCAGCTTATCGGCGGTGCGGATATAAAACATCATAAAGCGGTCCAGATAGCGTACTAGGGTTTCGCGATCCAGATCGGCTGCCAGCAGATCGGCGTGGCGCGGCTTCATGCCGCCGTTGCCGCACACGTAGAGGTTCCAGCCGTTTTCGGTTGCGATCACGCCAACGTCTTTGCCCTGCGCTTCGGCGCATTCGCGGGTGCAGCCGGAGACGCCAAACTTCATTTTGTGCGGCGTGCGGATGCCTTTGTAACGGTGTTCCAGCGCCACGCCAAAGCCGACGCTGTCGCCAACGCCATAGCGGCACCAGGTGCTGCCGACGCAGGTTTTCGCCATGCGCAGTGCTTTGGCGTAGGCATGGCCGGTTTCAAAGCCGGCGGCGATCAGTTTTTCCCAGATGGCCGGCAGATCGTCCTTTTGCGCGCCAAACATGGCGATACGCTGTGAGCCGGTGATCTTGGTGTACAGGTCGTATTCCTTGGCGATCTGCCCGATGGCCTGCAGCCCATCCGGAGTGATTTCCCCACCGGCGGAACGTGGGATCACCGAATAAGTGCCATCTTTCTGGATGTTGCCGAGGAAGTTGTCGTTGGTATCCTGCAACGGCGTAAGCTGCGGGTTGAGCACATACTCATTCCAGCAGGATGCCAGCAGCGAGCCGACGGTGGGTTTGCACACTTCGCAGCCGTAGCCGCTGCCGTATTTGGCTAGCAATTCTTCGAACGACTTGATGCCCTCCACACGGATCAAGTGGTACAGCTCCTGGCGCGAATAGGCGAAGTGTTCGCACAGGTGGTTGTTGACTTCAATGCCCTGTTTGCTTAGTTCGGCATTCAGCACTTGGGTAATCAGCGGGATGCAGCCGCCGCAGCCGGTGCCGGCTTTGGTTTGCGCTTTGATGGCGGCCACGGTGTGGCAGCCCATGTTCACCGCGTTAATGATATCGCCCTTGCTGACGTCAAAGCAGGAACAGATTTGGGCGGTTTCCGGCAGGGAATCCACGCCGATGGCCGGCTTGCTGCCGGCGTGTGCCGGCAGGATCAGGCTGTCTGGGTGTTCCGGCAGTTCGATGGCATTCAGCGCCAGTTGCAACAGGTTGCCGTAGTCGCTGGTGTCGCCTACCAGCACCGCGCCGAGCAGCGTTTTGTTGTCGGCGCTGACCACCAGCCGCTTGTAGATTTCTTTGCTTTCGTCGAGGTAAACATAGCTGCGCGCGCCTTCAGTGCGGCCGTGGGCATCGCCGATGCCGCCGACGTCGACGCCCAGCAGTTTCAGTTTCGCGCTCATGTCGGCGCCTTCGAAGGCGTTTTCACGCCCCAGCAGATGATCGGCCACCACCTGCGCCATCTTGTAGCCCGGCGCCACCAGGCCGAAGGTGCGTTCGTTCCACGAGGCGCATTCGCCGATAGCGTAGACGTCCGGATCCGAGGTTTGGCATTGATCGTTAATCACGATGCCGCCGCGGCGCGCGGTGGCCAGCCCACACTGGTGCGCCAGCTTGTCCTGCGCGCGGATGCCGGTGGAGAAGACGATGAAATCGACTTCTAACGCCGTGCCGTCGGCAAACTGCATGGTTTTGCGCGCGTTCTGCCCGTGGTGGATGATTTCCTGGGTATTTTTGCCGGTGTGTACTTTCACCCCCATGCGCTCAATCTTGCGGCGCAGCTGATCGCCGCCCATTGGATCGAGCTGTTCGGCCATCAACACCGGCGCAAATTCAATCACATGGGTTTCCACCCCCAGGCTTTTCAACGCGCCGGCGGCTTCCAGCCCCAACAGGCCGCCGCCGACCACCGCGCCGCGTTGGCTACGGCGGGCGCAGGCTTCAATGGCGTTCAGATCTTCAATGGTGCGGTACACAAAGCAGTCCTGGCCCTCCGCACCCTTAATCGGCGGCACCCACGGGTAAGAGCCGGTGGCGACGATCAGCTTGTCGTAGAACACCGTGCGCCCGGTATTTGAGTGTATGACCTTTTCGGTGCGGTTAATGGTGATGGCGCGTTCGCCCACCAGCACCGTCACCCCGTGTTTTTCATAAAAGCCTTCGCGCACCAGTGAAAGCTCTTCGGCGGTATGGTGAGAGAAATAGGAAGAAAGGTGCACGCGATCGTAAGCGACGCGCGGTTCTTCACAGAACACGGTAATCGCAAACTGGTCTTGGTCTGCTTTCTCTAACAGATCTTCGATAAACCGGTGGCCGACCATGCCATTGCCGATGACGGCAAGTTTGACTTTGCTCATTTTTGCCTCAATTTTTTCATTTTCTTGCCTTACCTTATTCTTCCCCGATAGCGGTTTATTGATACAAATCAAGCACGCTTCCATATACCTCCAAGGTGTTATATAGATGATTTTAAAAGATATTTTATAAGTTGTGGTTTTTATTCAACTTTAGCTGAAACGTTGCAGTTAATGAGAAAAGCACGCATTTGGCGGAAAAGTGGGGCCAGTGTGGCGTAAGCCACTTTGTCAGTAGCCTATCGCCCCCGTATGATGGAGAAAACGGTGTGGCAGAGCAGAGGTGAAAGGTGGCGAACAATCCCGTGAAGTTTATCGATAACCTGCGCCTGAGCGGGCATGAGGGGCTGTGGCAACTGGCGATTGATCAGGGGCGCATTGCCCACATTATCCCGCAGCCGGAAGGGCAGGAGTGGCGCAGCGACGTGCTGGACGCCGAAGGGGGCCTGGCGTTGCCGGCGTTTATCGAACCGCACATTCACCTGGACACCACCCAGACCGCCGGGCAGCCGGCGTGGAACCAGTCCGGCACGCTGTTTGAAGGCATTGAACGTTGGGCGGAGCGCAAGGCGCAGTTAACCCATGAAGATGTTAAGCAGCGCGCCTGGCAAACGCTGAAATGGCAGATTGCCAACGGCGTGCAGTACGTACGCACCCACGTTGACGTCTCCGATCCCACGTTGACCGCGCTGCGCGCTATGCTGGAGGTGAAGCAGGAGGTGGCGCCCTGGGTCACGATGCAGATTGTCGCCTTCCCGCAGGAGGGAATACTGTCATACCCCGACGGCGAGGCGCTCCTGGAAGAGGCGCTGCGGCTGGGGGCCGATGTGGTTGGCGCTATCCCGCACTTTGAATTTACGCGTGAATATGGCGTGGAGTCGCTGCATAAGGCGTTTGCGCTGGCCGATAAATACCAGCGGCTGGTGGATGTGCACTGTGACGAGATCGACGATGAACAATCGCGTTTTGTCGAAACCGTCGCGGCGCTGGCCCTGAAGCTGGGCATGGGCGATAAGGTGACGGCCAGCCATACCACGGCGATGCATTCCTATAACGGCGCCTATACCTCGCGGTTGTTCCGGCTGTTGAAAATGTCCGGCATCAACTTTGTCGCCAACCCGCTGGTGAACATTCACCTGCAGGGGCGTTTTGACAGCTATCCGAAGCGGCGCGGCGTTACCCGGGTGAAAGAGATGCTGGATGCCGGCATTAACGTCTGTTTTGGCCATGACGATGTGTTCGATCCCTGGTACCCGCTCGGCACCGCCAACATGCTGCAGGTGCTGCACATGGGCCTGCATATTTGCCAACTGATGGGCTACGGCCAGATTGACGACGGCCTGAAGCTTATCACCACCCACAGCGCGCGTACGCTGCATCTTGATGATTACGGGCTGGCGGCGGGCAACAGCGCCAACCTGGTGATCCTGCCGGCAGAGAGCGGTTTTGATGCGGTGCGGCGCCAAACGCCGGTGCGCTATTCGATTCGCCGCGGGGCCGTGATTGCCGAAACCCAACCGGCGCAAACCACCCTGCACCTGGCACAGGATGAGCAGGTGGATTTCCGTCGCTAAGCCGGTAGGGTGTAAGGGAACATGGCTGGTGGCGATAAAACAACAGGGCGCCTAGGCGCCCTGTTTCGTATGGCGGTAAACCGCAATCAGCGGGTTACGTGGCCGTGGCTGCGGTGTTTGGTGACAAAGCCAAGCAGCAGGCACATCACGAATACCGCCAGATACAGGCCGTTGGCGGTCACCAGCGCGGCATGGGCTCCGCCTTGCGCCACGATCGGCCCGGTCACGATAAAGGTCAGCATGGTGCCGACGGTGCCGCAGGTCAGGATAAAGTTGACCAGCTTCGGTGAGGACACTTTGGTTTGCAGCGAACCCAGGGTAATCAGCGTGGTGTAGATCGCGCTGGAGATAAAGCCCAGGCCCATGATGAAGTAGCCCAGATGTTCCGGGTTATCGGTGCTGACAAACAGGTACATGGCCGCCGTCGCCAGGGCTGCCAGCACGGTAACGATGCGCTGCAGATCGAAAAAGCGCAGGATAAAGCTGAACACCCACATGCCCACCATGTAAGAAGTCCAGAAATCGCTGACCAGCTTGCCGGCCTGGCCAATATCCATACCGAAAGATTTGGTGGCGTATTCCGGCACCCACTGGATAAAGCCCAACTGGCCCAGAATGTAGCACAGCGCGGCGATCGCCAGGAACAGCACGCCGATGCCCCATTTTTCTTTGACCACCGGCTCGCCGCTGGCTGGGCTTTTGTTGCCCAATACCGGGAATTCGGAGCACAGCGTCAGGATAAAGATCGCCACGTACAGCAGGCCGATGCAGGCGTAGACCCAATACCAACCGATGTGGCGCGCCAACAGCATGGCGGCGACGATCGGGAAAATCATCCCGGCCATACTGAAGAAGGAATCGGTGAACAGCAGGCGGGAGCCGCGCTGGCGGCCAGCGTACATATGGGTAATCAGGAAGGTGCCGATCGACATGGTGATACCGCTGACCACGCCGAGCACAAACATGCACAGGGAGAACACGGCCAGGCTTTTACCGACCATCAGCCCGGCAACGGCCAACACCATCAGAATAAAGCCGAAGATGAGTTGGCGTTTCAACGGGATGATTTCCATCAGCCAGGCGTTCAGGAAGATAGCAATCAAGATGCCGGCGTTAAGGAAAGTAAAGGTATTACTCATGCTGGAAATCGGCAGATTAAAGTATTCTGCAATATTTCCCATCACCATCCCTGTGACGATAACTAAGGCACCGGTCAGCGCGTAAGAAAAAAAACTGATCCAGGTTAGCCGGATGCGGTTGCTGTTATTCATTGACTATGAGCCCGATATGTCTGTTGAGGTTCAGAGCGCTGCCCAACAAACCTTTTATTACCACAGCTCGGAAATATTAGCGCCTGTATGCACAGCGCATACACAAAGCCCCGACGGGGGCCCGCAATAAAATTGCCGCAGCAAACAAGGCTATTGGAAGGCTCTTACAAACTGGCATTAAGGCCGCAGATTTTCCCCTGCAGGCGGAAAATCTCCACACGGCCCCCAGGCTAGGGATCCTAACATAGCTAACTGTCTTTTTTGTGATTACTATCTATTTTTTATGCAATAAGTCAGTAATTGGTAAATGTTTTTGTGATCTTTATTGGAGTGCAATGTCGCCGGCCGCCGGCTTAACACGCCGCCAGCGGCGGTCGCCCGGCCGAGTGGCGTACATCAGCATTAGGTGGCTGCGTAAATATAGGTAAATGGCTGGTACTCCCGGAAAGGGCACTTTAGAATCAATGCGCTTTCACGTTGTTTGTCTCTTAGAAGAAGGATCTGTGCATGTTCAAACGTACTTTAGTGACCCTTGTCGCCTTGTGTTCCTTGGTTGCCGCGGCGCCTGCTGCGCTTGCCGCCGGTGAAACCCACGTGATGTTGACCACCTCGGCCGGGAATATCGAACTGGCGCTTGATGGCCAGAAGGCGCCGGTGTCTACCAAGAATTTCATCGACTACGTGAACAGCGGTTTTTATAACAACACCACGTTCCACCGCGTTATCCCAGGCTTTATGATCCAGGGCGGCGGTTTTACCGCAGACATGCAACAGAAAAGCCCCAATGCGCCGATTAAAAACGAGGCGGACAATGGGCTGCGCAACCTGCGCGGCACCATCTCAATGGCGCGTACTGCAGATAAAGACAGCGCTACCAGCCAGTTCTTTCTGAACGTGGCGGATAACGCCTTTTTGGATCACGGCCAGCGTGACTTCGGCTATGCGGTGTTTGGTAAAGTGGTGAAAGGCATGGATGTGGTGGATAAAATCTCCCAGGTGCCGACCGGCAATGTCGGCCCTTACCAGAATGTGCCCAGCAAGCCGGTTGTCATTCTGTCGGCGAAAGTGCTGCCATAAGTTCTACTGCGCGCCGGCACCCCGCCTGGGGGCCGGCCTGTTGTTCCCCCTCCTTCCCGAAGCATTGCGTACATCACTTTTTTCTTCCGCACGGCATGGTTTAATGCGCGATGGGTAATCAGGTTGCTGATGGCGCTGCTATTATCTTTTATGGCGGCAGGCCATTGTGGCTGGCAACCCGGCGTTCATTGGCCTTCGTTCAGGATAAGCTGCAAAGATGTATGAATTTAATCAGGTGTTGCTGTTATTGCAGCAGATGTGCGTGTATCTCGTTATCGCCTACTTGTTAAGTAAAACACCCCTGTTTATTCCGCTGACCCAGGTCACCATCCGCCTGCCGCATAAGCTGCTGTGCTATGTGATCTTTTCGGTGTTCTGCATTATGGGCACCTATTTCGGCCTGCATATCCAGGACTCCATCGCCAATACCCGCGCCATCGGCGCCGTATTGGGCGGCTTGCTTGGCGGGCCTTCCGTTGGCTTTTTGGTAGGGCTGACCGGTGGGCTGCACCGCTATACGCTCGGCGGGATGACCGACGTCGCCTGCGCGGTTTCGACCATCACCGAAGGCCTGGTGGGCGGCATTGTGCACAGCATCGCCATGCGCCGCCGCCGTATCGATCTGTTATTCAATCCGCTTTTCGTCGCCGGGGTGGCGCTGGTGGCTGAAATGCTGCAGATGGCGATTATCCTCGCCATCGCCCGCCCATTCGGCGAGGCTCTGCGGCTGGTGGAATACATTGCGTTGCCGATGATGATCGCCAACACGCTGGGTGCGGCGATGTTTATGCAAATTCTGCTCGATCGGCGCGCGATGTTTGAGAAATACACCAGCGCGTTTTCTTCCAAAGCATTGAAGATTGCCGAACTGACGGAGGGCATCCTGCGCCAGGGCTTCGATCAGGAAAACAGCATGAAGGTGGCGCGGGTGATCTACCAGGAGCTGGGCATCGGCGCGGTGGCGATTACGGATCGCGAAAAGCTGTTGGCGTTCATTGGCATTGGCGACGATCATCATGTGCCGGGCACGCCGATCGCTTCGGCGCATTCTCATCACGCTATCGATCACAACCAGGTGGTCTATGCCGACGGGAATGAAGTGGCCTACTGCTGTTCGATCAACCCCAACTGCAAACTCGGCTCAACGCTGGTGATCCCGCTGCGCGGCGAAAACCAACGGGTGATCGGCACCATCAAGCTGTACGAACCAAAAAGCAAACTGTTCAGCACCATCAACCGCACGCTGGGGGAAGGGATCGCCAGCCTGCTTTCGGCGCAGATCATGGCTGGGCAATATGAGCGCCACAAACAGCTGCTGGCGCAGTCGGAAATCAAATTGCTGCATGCGCAGGTCAATCCACACTTTCTGTTTAACGCGCTGAATACGCTGGTGGCGGTCATTCGGCGCGACGGCGATCGCGCCTGCGAGCTGGTGCAGTACCTTTCCACGTTTTTCCGCAAGAATCTCAAACGCTCCGACGATGAGGTGAGCCTGGCGGATGAGCTGGAGCATGTAAACGCCTATTTGCAAATTGAAAAGGCGCGCTTTGCTGATCGGCTGGAGATCGCCGTTTCGCTGCCGCCAGAGCTGATGGCGGTGCGTCTGCCGGCATTCTCCCTGCAGCCGATCGTCGAGAATGCGATCAAGCACGGCACTTCGCACATGCTGGGGGTTGGCCGGATCGACATCGGCGCGCGCTGCGAAGCGGGGCACCTGTTGCTGCAGGTGACCGATAACGCCGGGCTGTTTCAGCCTCAGCCGCACAGCCAGGGGTTGGGCATGAATCTGGTGGATAAGCGCATCCGCGTGCGCTACGGCGAAGGCTACGGCGTGCAGGTGGTGTGTGAACCGGAAGCATTTACCCGTATTACGCTCAATGTGCCGCTGGGCGAGCCGTTGCTGGGGGCTGCATGACGTTGAACGTCTTGATTGTTGATGATGAACCTTCCGCCCGTGATAACCTGCGCCACCTGCTGGAAGAGCATGAGGGCATTACGGTGATTGGCGAATGCGCCAATGCCATCGAGGCGATCAGCGTGATCCACCGCCAGCAGCCGGACGTGGTGTTTCTCGATATCCAGATGCCGCGCATCAGCGGGCTGGAAATGGTCGGCATGCTCGATCCTAACCGTATGCCGTATATCGTGTTCCTCACCGCGTACGATGAATACGCGGTGCAGGCTTTTGAGGAGCATGCGTTTGATTACCTGCTCAAGCCTGCCGAGCCGCAGCGGTTGAACAAAACGCTGCAACGGCTGCAGCAAAGCCGTGCGCCGCAGGATATCGCCGCGCTGGAAGAGAGCGCCGGCTACCTGAAATATATCCCTTGCACCGGCCACAGCCGGATTTACCTGCTGCGCTTCGATGAAGTGATCGCCATTCGCTCGCGTCTAAGCGGCGTTTACGTGGTGCGCGACGACGGCATGGAGTGTTTCACCGAACTGACGCTGCGCACCCTGGAAAGCCGCACGCCTTTGGTGCGTTGCCACCGGCAATACCTGGTCAATCTGGAACAGGTGCGGGAAATTCGCTTCGAGGAAAGCGGCGCGGCGGAAATGATCATGGCGGTGGGGGAACCGGTGCCGGTCAGCCGCCGCTACCTGAAATCGTTGAAGGAAGAGCTCGGGTTGCGTGGTTAGCTGCCCCATTTCCGCTGCCGAGTATGCCGTGCTTGACGGGCTTACGCTGCGCTTATAGCTTTATCGCATTCACCGGCGCGTTTGCGCCCCGTCTGCGTTAAGGAACATGAAATGAGTGAAGCACGGATTATCGCCAAAGCGCTGCACGCCGGGAAGCCGGCGCAGGACTTGGCTATTTTACCCGCGTTGGCGAACCGCCACGGCCTGATCACCGGCGCCACCGGCACCGGTAAAACGGTCACGTTGCAAAGAATGGCCGAGCAGTTTTCCCGCATTGGCGTCCCGGTGTTCCTGGCGGACGTGAAGGGCGATCTGTCCGGCATCGGCGCTGCGGGCGAGCCTTCGGAAAAGCTGCAGGCGCGGCTTGCGGCGATCGGCGTAACCGACTGGCAGCCGCAGGCGTGCAACATCATCCCATGGGACATTTTTGGCGAAAAGGGCCACCCGATCCGCGCCACGGTATCCGATCTTGGCCCTCTGCTGCTGGGGCGGCTGCTGGATTTGAACGACATTCAGCAAGGTGTATTGCAACTGGTGTTCCGCATTGCCGATGACAACGGCCTGCTGTTGCTGGACATGAAAGATTTGCGCGCCATGGTGCAGCATGTTGGCGATAACGCCAAACAGTTCCAAACCCAGTACGGCAATATTTCTACCGCCTCCATCGGCGCCATCCAGCGTGGGCTGCTGGCGTTGGAAGATCAGGGCGCCAACCAGTTCTTCGGCGAGCCGATGCTGGATATCAACGATCTGATGCGTACCGACGGCAACGGCCACGGCGTGATCAACCTGCTTGCGGCCGATAAGCTGATTAATCAGCCGAAACTGTATGCCATCTTCCTGCTGTGGCTGCTGGCGGAGCTGTTTGAACAACTGCCGGAAGTTGGCGATCCAGAACAGCCGAAGCTGGTGTTCTTCTTCGACGAAGCACATCTGTTATTCAACGATGCGCCAGCGGCGCTGCTGAGCAAAATTGAACAGGTCGTGCGCCTGATCCGCTCAAAAGGCGTGGGCGTTTACTTCGTCACCCAAAACCCATTGGATATTCCAGACAGCGTGCTTGGCCAACTGGGCAACCGCGTGCAGCACGCGCTGCGTGCTTTTACCCCACGCGATCAAAAAGCCGTGAAGGCGGCGGCGCAAACCCTGCGCGCCAACCCGGCGTTTGATGCGGAAACCGCGATTACCGAGCTGGGCGTGGGCGAAGCGCTGGTGTCTTTCCTGGATGAAAAAGGCCGGCCTAACGTGGTGGAGCGCGCCATGGTTATCGCGCCGGAATCGAAAATGGGGATGCTGGGCGCCGAGGGGTTGAACAGCGCCATCAATAAATCACCGCTGTACGGCCGCTATGAGGATATGGTGGATCGTGAGTCGGCCTACGAGAAACTCTCTGCTGAAGGCTTTGCTACCGTGGGTAAACCGCAGCCTGGCCAGCCGGCGAGCAAACCGGCGCAGGAGGCGGCCGGCGGGGGATTGATGGGGGGGCTGAACGAGATCCTGTTCGGTTCAACCGGCCCGCGCGGCGGCAAGCGTGACGGCATCGTGCAGACCGCCGCGAAAAGTATGGCGCGCGATCTGGGCCGCCAAATCCTGCGCGGCGTGCTGGGTTCAATCATGGGCGGCCGCAAAAAGTAAGCGCCGGCCTCGTCAGCGCAAGAAAACACCGTTATTTTTACATAAGTTGATTTGAGTATGTTGCTGCTGATCGATAACTACGACTCCTTTACCTATAATCTTTATCAGTATTTCTGCGAGCTGGGCGCCGCGGTGCTGGTCAAGCGCAACGACGAACTGCAACTGGCCGACATCGAACGCTTGGCTCCGCGGCAACTGGTGATTTCCCCCGGCCCGTGCACGCCGAATGAGGCCGGCATTTCCCTGGCGGCGATCCGCCATTTTGCCGGCCGTTTGCCGATCCTCGGCGTTTGCCTGGGCCATCAGGCTTTGGGGCAGGCGTTTGGCGCCAGCGTCGTGCGCGCCCGCAACGTGATGCATGGCAAAACCTCCGCCATTCGCCACGACGGCCGCGGCGTGTTTGCCGGCTTGAATAATCCGCTGACCGTAACCCGTTATCACTCACTGGTGCTGGAGGCCGCTACGTTGCCGGATTGTTTTGAGGTGACGGCCTGGAGCGAGCGCGCAGGGGTACGTGATGAAATTATGGGGATCCGCCACCGCACGCTGCCGCTGGAAGGGGTACAATTCCATCCGGAAAGCATCCTTAGCGAGCAGGGGCATCAGCTTTTGGGCAATTTCCTTAAGAGTTAATCGGTTAGGTTTTTTTTACCCGCTTTTGACGATTTAGGTTTGCCCTTGAATGGTTTTTTATGCATATTTTGTGATTATATTTTCACTTAATGGCAACGATAAATTCTTATTGCGTACAGGGTGGGGCCCAAGAATGACCGAAAAATCCACAGTTAGCCGTAGTACATTTGATCAGGTAATTTTGCCCGTTTATGCACCTGCACAGTTTGTGCCGGTGAAAGGCCAGGGCAGCCGCGTGTGGGATCAGCAAGGGAAAGAGTATATTGATTTCTCCGGCGGTATTGCGGTGACGGCGCTTGGCCACTGCCACCCGGCGCTGGTCGCGGCGTTGAAAGAGCAGGGGGAAACCCTGTGGCATACCAGCAATGTGTTTACCAATGAGCCGGCGCTGCGCCTGGCCAGTAAGCTGATTGCGGCGACGTTTGCCGATCGGGTATTTTTCGCCAACTCCGGGGCGGAAGCTAACGAAGCGGCGTTTAAACTGGCCCGGCATTACGCAATTACCCGCCACAGCCCGTACAAGACCAAAATCATCGCGTTCTATAACGCTTTCCACGGCCGCACGCTGTTTACCGTTTCGGTCGGCGGCCAGGCGAAATACTCCGACGGCTTTGGGCCGAAGCCTGCCGACATTGTGCACGTACCGTTTAACGATCTGGCCGCCGTGAAGGCGGTGATGGACGATCACACCTGCGCGGTGGTGATGGAACCCATCCAGGGTGAGGGCGGCATTATGCCGGTGGACGCTGCGTTCCTGAAAGGGGTGCGCGAGCTGTGCGATCGCCATCAGGCGCTGCTGGTGTTTGATGAAGTGCAAAGCGGCATGGGGCGCAGCGGCAAGCTGTTCGCCTATATGCACTATGGCGTAACGCCAGATATCCTGACCACCGCTAAAGCGTTGGGCGGCGGTTTCCCGGTCAGCGCCATGCTGACCACCGAGGAAATCGCGTCGGTGATGCACGTGGGCACCCATGGCACTACCTACGGCGGCAACCCGCTCGCCTGCGCGGTCGCTGAAGCGGCGCTGGATGTCATCAACACGCCAGAGGTGCTGAGCGGCATTGAACAGCGTCACGGCCTGTTTGTGCAGGCGCTGCAACGGATTGGCGAGAAGTACGCGATTTTCTCCGAAGTGCGGGGGATGGGGCTGCTGATCGGCGCGGAACTGGTGCCGGGCTATCACGGCAAGGCGCGTGAGTTTCTGACTGCGGCGGCGGCGCGTGGGCTGATGATCCTCAACGCCGGGCCGGATGTGATCCGCTTTGCGCCTTCGCTGGTGGTGGAACTGGAAGATATCGACGCGGGGATGGCGCTGTTTGAACTGGCGGTGCAGGATGTGATAAACGCTTAAGCGATGGGCACAGCGAGCTAGCACCGTGCAAAATAAACGCCCCGTAGCCGGTTGGCCACGGGGCGTTTGCTATTTACTGGCGCCCCGCGTGTGATTAACGCGTGCCGTAAACCACGATGGTTTTGCCGTGGGCAGAGATGAGGTTTTGATCTTCCAGCATTTTCAGAATACGACCGACGGTTTCGCGTGAGCAACCGACAATCTGGCCGATCTCCTGGCGGGTGATTTTGATTTGCATGCCGTCCGGGTGAGTCATGGCATCCGGTTGTTTCGCCAGGTTTAGCAGGGTTTGTGCGATACGCCCGGTCACGTCAAGGAAAGCAAGATTGCCTACTTTCTCTGAAGTAACCTGCAGCCGGCTTGCCATCTGCGCAGACAGGCGCATCAGGATATCCGGGTTCACCTGAATCAACTGACGGAATTTCTTGTAGGAAATTTCAGCCACTTCACAGGCAGTTTTCGCCCTTACCCAGGCGCTGCGCTCCTGGCCTTCTTCAAATAACCCGAGTTCCCCGATAAAGTCCCCCTGGTTGAGGTAGGACAGGATCATCTCTTTACCTTCTTCGTCTTTAATCAGCACCGCGACGGAGCCTTTAACGATGTAGTAAAGCGTTTCGGCTTTTTCACCTTGGTGAATCAGCGTACTTTTGGATGGATATTTGTGGATATGGCAATGAGACAGGAACCATTCGAGAGTCGGGTCTGTTTGCGGTTTGCCGAGAACCATTCGCTGTTATCCTCTGTTGTAATCGCTGCCTTGTGTCACAGGGATCAGAGTTCCCTGTAGAACATGTTTTAGCCCACGTGCACGTGGTGGCTATCAACAGGTTTTGAGGCGTGCCATAAAATACGCTACTGCTTTAGCATATTGACTTGCCGGAAATGCTGCAAGCTACATTCTGTTAACATACCACGTCAGGCACCTTTCCTCGAACGTTTCCCTGGAGCCTGCTCATTGGAAAGGGGATTTTCAGACTGAGCCCTGCCATTAATCGTGGAGCCGGCAAAAAGACAACATACTGCCGCAAAACCCGCGATTGCCGCCGCATTCACGCGCAATGACAGGACACAGTCTAGTGTGGTTTTAGCACAGAGTGAGGCCAGTGTCTTGTATTGTCTCGCTTCAGCATGATTCACGTCAGGTTCCGTTGCCAGTTTTAGCGCGAAAGCGTAGTCTGGGCTGCATAAACCAAGCGGAGTAACGAGTATGCAGGCAAGAATCAAGTGGGTGGAAGGTTTAACGTTCCTGGGCGAATCCGCCTCTGGCCATCAGGTGTTGCTGGATGGCAACGCCGGGGAAAAAGCGCCAAGCCCAATGGAAATGGTGTTGATGTCTGTTGGCGGGTGCAGCGCGATTGACGTGGTCTCGATTCTGCAAAAAGGCCGTAACGATGTGCGTGATTGTGAGGTAAAACTGACCTCAGAGCGCCGTGCGGAGGCGCCGCGCATATTTACCCATATCAACCTGCATTTTATTGTTACCGGTAAAGGGCTTACCGATAACGTTGTTGAGCGTGCGGTGAATCTGTCGGCGGAGAAATATTGCTCGGTATCGCTGATGCTCGGTAAGGCCGCCAGCGTCACCCACAGCTTTGAAATCCGCGTGGTGGAATGACGCCCAACCTATTACTTGATTTTTTTCCCTTCCAGCAGGCGCTGCACCAGCGGCGCCATGATCAACTCCATTGCCAGCCCCATTTTTCCGCCCGGCACCACCAACGTATTGATATGCGAAATAAACGAGCCTTGCAACATCGCCAGCAGATAGGGGTAGTCAATCTGCTCCAGCCCGCGGAAATGGATCACCACAAAGCTCTCATCCAGCGACGGGATCGCTTTGGCGGCGAACGGGTTGGAAGTGTCCACCGTCGGCACCCGCTGGAAGTTGATATGGGTGCGCGAAAACTGGGGCGTGATGTAGTTAATGTAATCTTCCATCGAGCGAACCACGGAATCCATCACCGCTTCGCGTGAATGGCCGCGCTCGCCGGTATCGCGGATCAGTTTCTGGATCCACTCCAGGTTGACGATCGGCACCACCCCCACCAGCAAGTCGACATGCCTGGCGACGTCATGATGGTCGGCGACAACGCCACCGTGCAGCCCTTCATAAAACAGCACGTCGGTGGGCTCCGGCAGGGGTTCCCAGGGGGTGAAGGTGCCTGGCACCTGGTTGTAGGGCACCGCTTCGTCGTAGGTGTGCAGGTATTTGCGCGAACGGCCGGTGCCGTGTTTGCCGTATTCAATAAAGCTTTGTTCCAGCAGGCCAAAGTCGTTGGCTTCCGGGCCGAAATAGCTGATGTGGCGGCCAAGATCGCGTGCTTTGCGGATCGCGGCGTCCATCTCCGGCCGGGTATAGCGGTGGAAGCTGTCGCCTTCCAGCTCGGCGGCGCGGATATTCAACTGCTGGAATATTTTGCGAAACGCCACACTGGTGGTTGTGGTGCCGGCGCCGCTGGAGCCGGTCACCGCAATGACAGGATGTTTAGCTGACATAAATACCGTTCCCCGTGAGAAATCTGGCAATGTGGCCGTGCCCCGCCTTCAGGCTGGCGCCACAGCCTAG
Organism: Gibbsiella dentisursi; assembly: GCF_039539505.1. Classification (NCBI taxonomy): domain Bacteria; kingdom Pseudomonadati; phylum Pseudomonadota; class Gammaproteobacteria; order Enterobacterales; family Yersiniaceae; genus Gibbsiella; species Gibbsiella dentisursi. The sequence goes on along the minus strand of NZ_BAABDG010000011.1, from coordinate 22,845 downwards.
CATTGTTATCACGTTTCGCGCACCGGTGTCATCTTTGCGGCGGAGGGATGCGACATTTTGCCGGTTAGCCGTGGAACGAGGTGCGCGGCATAATGTTGATTGTTTCATGCAGCTCGGACCACACCAGCACCACTTCGCCGCTTTTCAGTTGGCGGCGCACGTCTTCCACTTTTTGCTCCAGCGTGCGTTCCTGTTCGCCGTAGTCGGTGCCTTCACGCAGCACAAAGGATTCAATCAGGTTGTTCAGGGTTTCCGTTGCTAATTCTTGCCAGGGGATAATCACTGTTTGGGTTCCAGATAAGGGGTAAGCCAGGCGGGAATGCGCGATTCCAGCCACATTTGCGGTTTTTTCAGCGTGCCGCCGACAAAGCCGACGTGGCCGCCAAACGCCGTCAGTTGATACTCGACGTTGGCCGGCAGGCGGCTGAGATCCGGGATCACCGCATCGGTCATGAACGGATCGTCCTTGGCGTGAATGATCAACAGCGGCGTACGGATCTGCGGCAGCAGCGGCAGGGCGCTGCAACGGCGATAATAATCGTCGGCGCCGCTGAAGCCATGGATGCGTGCGGTGATGGCATCATCGAAGTCGCGGATACGCCGCAGGCTTTGCAACTGCGGCAAGTCCAGCGGCAGAGTATTGGGGTAGCGCAGCAGCTTACGCATGGCGTTCTGCTTCAGTTGCCCCAGCAGATAGCGCTGATAAACGCGGGAAAACCCTTGCTCCATGCGCGCGGAGCAAGGCTCCAGCATCAGCGGCGCAGAGACGATCGCCGCGGCGTGCAACAGGCTGTTCTGGCCCTGCTGTGCCAGATAGCAGGCCAGCATATTGCCGCCGAGTGAAATGCCGACCGCGGCGGTTGCCACATCGCCATAAGTGGTGCGCAGCCAGCGCAGGAAGAAGCGGGCGTCTTCCGTTTCGCCAGAATGGTAAATACGTGCTCCGCGGTTGGGCACGCCGCTGCAGCCGCGGAAATGCATCACCACCCCAAGCCAGCCTTGTTCACGCCAGGCGTTCAGCAGGCCGTGACCATACGGGCTATAAAAACTGCCTTCCAGGCCATGAAACAGCACTACGCGGGGTTTAGCACGCGCCTGGCGTGGGTCTTCGCTCCAGGCCAGATCGAGAAAATCGCCGTCGGGTAATTCCAGCCGCTGCCAGTACGGTTCCAGCAATACCCGGCGGCGCACCAGTCTCGGCAGCAGGGTTTGCAGGTGCGGGTTTTTGGCGCCGGGCAACGGGTGAAATGTTTCATGCATAACGAATCAATATCTTTTGGGGAATCGGAGCCACTATATGCAAGCGGCGCGTGGGCGGCAACCGGAGCCTGCCCTCGGTGCCAGTAAACCGCTATGGTGGAAAACCCTACCGCGTTAGCGTGATTGATAAAGGACTTATTGTGTGATCAATCGCGTACTGATAACTTCAATGGCTTGAGCGAATAATAAATACGGCAAGAAATCCTTAGGGTGAGGAGCACCCGATTCATGGAATTAAGTTTATTTCTTTCAATGTTAGGCTTCCTGTGGGTGGCCGCCATCACGCCTGGCCCCAACAATATGCTACTGACCACCTCCGGCGCCAACTTCGGCTTTATGCGTTCGCTATGGCTGATGATCGGCATTATGCTCGGCATGCAGAGCATTTTGCTGCTGGTGGCCTTCGGCGTTGGCAGCCTGATCCTGGTTTATCCGTCTCTGCACCTGATCCTGAAGATCCTCGGCAGCCTGTATTTGCTGTGGTTGGCGTGGAAAGTGGCGACGGCGGCGTATGAAAAGCTGGAAACCGACGTCGCGCCGCCCAAACCGATTCGCCTGTACCAGGGCTGGTTGCTGCAGTTCCTCAACCCCAAAGCCTGGCTGATGGCGTTGGGCGCTGTGGCGAGCTTCAGCCTGGAGGGCGCGCGCTATAATCACTCTATCGTGGCGATAGCCTGCGGTATTTTTGCGGTGAATATGGTTGCCGGCGTCATTTGGCTGGGCTTTGGCACCGTGATTGGTCGCCTGCTGCGCAGTAAAAAAGCCTGGGTGATCTTTAACGTCTCGATGGGCGTATTGACGGCGGCCTGCGTCCTGCTGATTTGGCATTAAAGGGGGGAGCGATGACAGAGAACTATTTCCACGTTGATGCTTTTATCGGCGACGGGCTGCGCGGCAACCCGGCGGGGGTTTGCCTGCTGAAGCAACCGCTGCCGGGTGCGCAGATGCAGGTCATCGCCAATGAACTGAACCTGCCGGAAACCAGCTTTGTCTGGGACGACGGCGATATGTATGCCATCCGTTGGTTCACGCCAACGCGGGAAGTGGATCTCTGTGGGCACGCGACGCTGGCTGCGGCGCGCGTGCTGTTTAGCGAAGTGAACCCTGGGCTGAGCGATATGCGTTTTCGCTCGGCCAGCGGTGAGCTATATGTGAAGCGCGCCGCAGAAGACGGTGAGCGTTTGATTCTTGATTTTCCCTCCCGCCCACCGCAAAAAATCACCGTGCCAAAGCCCCTGCCGGCTTTGCTGGGGGCGGTGCCGGCCGAAGTTTGGCAAGCCAGGGCGATGCTGGTGGTACTGGAAAGCGAGGCGCAGGTGCGCGTGTTGCAGCCCAATATCCCGGCGCTGATCGACGAGCTGGGCTGTGGCGTGATCGTCACGGCACCCGGCGCCAAGGTTGATTTTGTCTCGCGCTATTTCTCTTTGGATCGCAGCGAAGACCCGGTGACGGGCTCCGCCCATTGTACGCTGATGCCTTACTGGGCCGCCCGCCTTGGTCGTCATGTGCTGCATGCCCAGCAGCTTTCAGCGCGTGGCGGGGAGTTGTTTTGCGAACTGCACGGCGATCGCACGCTGATTGGCGGATATGCGCACATTTTCCTGCGTGGTGAAATTACCCTCTGATCGTTGGCTGCGGCAATAACGTTTGCTGGGATAGACGCGGATGTTATATTTCTTTATAGAATAAAAGATATTTTTTTATTCTTTTATGCATTGGTCTTGCTTGGATAACACTGTGAATCACTCAACAGTTGCTATCAATGGAGCAGATCATGGCAGGCAAATTCCCTTTATTACGCGGCGTAACGCTGTTGTTGGCGTCGCTGATGGCCGCCGGCGCACAGGCTGTGGATGTGACCGTTGCGTATCAAACGTCGGCCGAGCCTGCCAAAGTCGCCCAGGCGGAAAACAGCTTCGCCAAGGCGTCCGGCGCGTCGGTTGACTGGCGCAAATTTGACAGTGGCTCCAGCGTGCTGCGGGCGATGGCTTCCGGCGACGTACAGATCGGCAATATCGGCTCCAGCCCGTTGGCGGTGGCCGCCAGCCAGAAACTCCCCATTGAAGTGTTTCTTATCGCCTCGCAGCTTGGCAGTTCCGAAGCGCTGGTGGTCAAGCCGGAGATTAAAACCCCACAAGACCTGATCGGCAAACGTATCGCGGTGCCGTTTATTTCCACCACGCACTACAGCCTGTTGGCTTCGCTGAAACACTGGGGCATCAAACCTGAACAAGTGCAAATTCTCAACCTGCAGCCCCCGGCGATTGTCGCCGCTTGGCAGCGCGGTGATATTGACGGCGCCTATGTGTGGGCGCCTGCCGTCAACGAACTGGCGCAAAAGGGGCGGGTGCTGACCGACTCTGAACAAGTGGGGCAATGGGGCGCGCCGACGCTGGATGTGTGGGTGGTGCGGAAAGACTTCGCCGAGCAGCACCCGGACGTGGTGACGGCCTTTGCCGCCAGTGCGCTGGCGGCGCAAAAAGCGTATTTGGCCGCGCCGGATCAATGGTTGCAGGACAAAACCCATCTGAGCACCCTGGCGCGCCTGAGCGGCGTGCCGGAAGCGCAGGTACCGGGGCTGGTCAAAGGCAACCGCTATTTGCCGGTGGCCGATCAAATCACGCAGCTTGCTCAACCGGTGGATAACGCCATTCGGGATACCGCCGAATTCCTTAAAGAACAGGGCAAGATCCCACAGGTTGACAGCGATTACAGCGCCTATGTGACCGACCGTTTTGTGAAACAGGTGCAGGCTGCGCCGCAGTCTTAGGGGGCGGAATGCTACAGGTTAATCATCTTTCGGCAGAGTATCAGGGGCGCCAGGCGCTGTGCGATGTGTCGTTCCAGATTGCCCCAGGGCAACTGGTGGTGGTTTTGGGGCCTTCGGGCTGCGGCAAAACTACGTTGCTGAACTTGATCGCCGGGTTTAACGCGCCTTCTGCCGGCAGCATTACGTTAGATGGCAACCCGGTCACCGGCCCCGGTGCTGAACGGGGCGTGGTGTTTCAACATGAAGGTTTACTGCCGTGGCGCAACGTGGTGGATAACGTCGAGTTTGGCCTGCAACTGGCGGGCATCGACAAGCCGGCACGGCAACGCGTGGCGCGCAAGATGTTGGCGCGCGTGGGCCTGAGCGGTTATGAGCAGCATTTCATCTGGCAGCTTTCCGGCGGTATGCGCCAGCGCGTAGGGATTGCCCGCGCTCTGGCCGCCGACCCGCGATTGCTGTTGCTGGATGAGCCGTTCGGCGCGCTGGACGCTTTTACTCGCGAGCAGATGCAGGAACTGCTGCTGACCATCTGGCGCGACACCGGCAAACAGGTGCTGCTGATCACCCATGATATTGAAGAGGCGGTGTTTCTCGCCAGTGAGCTGTTGCTGCTGTCGCCCGGCCCGGGGCAGGTTGTGGAGCGTTTGTCGTTGAGCTTTGGCCAACGCTATGCCGGCGGTGAGGCGTGCCGCGCCATCAAATCTGACCCCGAATTTATCGCCCAGCGCGAATATGTGCTGGGCAAAGTCTTCCAACAGCGTGAGGCGTTGCTATGAGCCTGGATTTTCCCCTGAAGGCGGCGGCCCGGCCCAAGGCCCTGGCCGCGCGCCGTTTTCACCTGCCGCGCACGCTGTGGCTAAGCGGCGCCACGCTGTTGGCGCTGCTGGCGGGATGGTGGGGCGTGACCGCGCTGGGGCTGATTAGCCCACTGTTTCTGCCGGCGCCGCAGCAGGTATTGCACCAGTTGATGGTCATCGCCAGCCCGCAAGGATTTATGGACGCCACCCTGTGGCAGCACCTGGCCGCCAGCCTGGGGCGTATTCTGGTCGCCCTGTTGGCGGCAGTGGTTATCGGTATACCGGTGGGCATCGCGATGGGGCTGAACGACACGGTGCGCGGCATTCTCGATCCCTTGATTGAGATTTACCGCCCGGTGCCGCCGCTGGCCTATTTACCGCTGATGGTTATCTGGTTCGGCATTGGTGAAACATCGAAGATTTTGCTGATTTATCTGGCGATTTTCGCGCCAGTAGCGCTTTCCGCCGTGGCCGGGGTGCGCAGCGTCGCGCAGGTTCGGGTGCGCGCTGCGCTGGCACTGGGCGCCAGCCGTTGGCAGGTGCTGCGCTTTGTGGTGTTGCCCAGCGCGCTGCCGGAAATCCTGACCGGCATTCGTATCGGGCTTGGCGTCGGTTGGTCGACGCTGGTGGCGGCCGAGCTGATCGCCGCCACGCGCGGCCTGGGTTTTATGGTGCAATCCGCCGGTGAGTTCCTGGCGACTGACGTGGTGATCGCGGGTATCAGTGTGATTGCGATTATTGCATTTGGTTTGGAACTGGGGCTGCGCGCCGTTCAGCGGCGATTGACCCCGTGGCATGGAGTACAACAATGAACGAACGCTTGAAAATCACCCCGCTGGGGCCATACATCGGTGCGCTGGTGGAGAATATTACGCTGGCGCGGCCGTTGGGCGACGGCCAGTTTGAACAGCTTTACCATGCGTTGCTCAAACATCAGGTGCTGTTTTTCCGCAACCAGCCGATCACCCCGTTGCAGCAGCGCGATCTGGCCGGGCGTTTTGGCGATCTGCACATCCACCCGGTGTACCCGCATGCCGGCGAGGTGGAAGAGATCATCGTGCTGGATACCCATAACGATAACCCGCCGGACAATGATAACTGGCACACCGACGTCACTTTTATTGAAACCCCGCCGCAGGGGGCGATTCTGGCCGCTAAAACGCTACCGGCCACCGGCGGCGATACGTTGTGGGCCAGTGGCATCGCCGCCTATGAGGCGCTGTCGGCGCCGTTCAAAACCTTGCTGGCCGGGCTGCAGGCGGAGCATGACTTCACCAAGTCGTTCCCGGAACATAAGCACCGTGGCAGTGCAGAAGAGCACCAGCGCTGGCAACTGGCGGTAGAGAAGAACCCGCCGCTGTTGCACCCGGTGGTGCGTACTCATCCGGTGAGTGGCCGGCAGGCGTTGTTCGTCAATGAAGGGTTTACCACGCGGATTGTCGATCTGGCGCCAAAAGAAAGCGATGCGTTGCTGAACTTCTTGTTTGCCCACATCAGCAAACCGGAGTTCCAGGTGCGCTGGCGCTGGCAGGAAAATGACGTGGCGATTTGGGATAACCGGGTTACCCAGCACTACGCCAATGCGGACTACCTGCCGCAGCGGCGCATTATGCACCGGGCGACCATTTTGGGGGATAAGCCTTTCTACCGCGCCTGAGGGCTAGTCCACCATCAGGTTACGGGAGAAGTTAATCATATCCACCCCTGCCTTTTTGCGGTACAGGCGCGCCTTGCGGGCGCCTGTCGCTGCCATCTCACCGGTTTCTTCAAACATCTCCGAGGCTTCAAAACGCCGCATCAGGCTTTTGCGCTGCACCGGGTGCGCCAGAATGATCTCAATCACTTCCTGTAGCTGGGCCAGCGTGAAGGCCGCCGGCAGGCAATAGACCGGCAGCATGGAATAGGTGGTTTTTTGCCGCAGCCGTTGCAGCGCCACCGCGATGATGCGTTGATGATCGAACGCCAGTTGCTCGGCCTGCAGTGCGCCAAGCGGCCGCCAAGCCACATCGTCCACGGCGGCAATGTGCGGCTGGCAATCGGCATGGGCAATCAGGGCAAAATAGACCGTCGTCAGGCTCCAGCCCCGCGGATCCCGGTCCGGGCCGGAAAAACTCTCCAACTGCGCCAGATAAGGCGGTTCCACGCCGGTTTTTTCCATTAGTTTACGCTTCGCCGTTGCCTGCGTGGAATCATCACGCTGCAGATCGATAAACCCGCCCGGCAACCCCCAACGGCCCAAAAAAGGGTGGTTGGCCCGTTTGGCCAGTAGAACGCATAGCTGCCCGCCGTGCACGGTAAACAACACGCTGTCTACCGTGACGATGGGGGAAGGGAAACGGCGAGGATCGTAGTTTTCCAGGTATTCGGTTTCTGTTGGCATGAGGGATTCGCAAAAAGAGTCTTTGAGACAAGATAACAATTCCCGGCCAAGGCAGCAAGCCGGTGTTTATACTTAAAATCAAGTATAAACATACGGTTATGTGATTTGCGCATGATTGGGTTATTTTTCACTTGCCAATTAATGTCTGTTGGACAATTATATAATTGTCTTAAGGACATTAATTGGCAAGATGAGGAACGGCAAATGAGCGCACAACTACAGCTATTTTTGGATTCGGTTCCGGTGGAGGTCATCACCGGCCGGTTTCCCGATGGGGCGGTGTATGCCCGTTTCCACCAGCCGGCGATAACCACGGCCACGCAGATGCGTATTCGCGCCACGGCAATGCGCAGCATGGATGATTTTATGCTGCTGGCGCAGTTGGTGGACGCCGTGCGCCACCGGTTCCTGATTAAAGAAAGCCTGCTTGAACTGCCTTATTTGCCGTATGCCCGCCAGGATCGCCATATGGGCGATGGCGACAGCTTTGCCCTGAAGGTGTTCGGCCAACTGTTGAATACGCTGGCTTTTGATCGTGTGACGGTGCTGGATCCGCACAGCGACGTGGCGGCCGCAGCGGTCAACCGGCTGCATGCCATTACGCAACAGCAGTGCATGCAGCACAGTGCCAGGCTGGCAGGCTTACTGGCGCAACAGCGCCTGATGCTCATTGCGCCGGACGCCGGCGCGTTGAAAAAAATCCACGCGGTGGCGGCGCATTTTGGCCTGGCGGAATACGGCACCATGACCAAGCATCGCGATGTGTTAACGGGTGAACTCACCGGTTTTGAACTGCTGACGGGGGATGTGCAAGGAAAAGACGTGCTCATTGTTGATGACCTGTGCGATGCAGGCGGCACGTTTATCGGCGCGGCCCAGGTATTGCGGCAGGCCGGCGCCCGCGCCGTCAGCCTGTATGTCACGCACGGCGTGTTTTCCCAGGGCACGGCGCGCCTGCTGGCGCAAGGTATTGATCATATCTATACCACCAGCTCTTATGCGGCGGCGGATATCGCCGGGGAACGCGTTGAACTGATTGATATTGAGCGTATTTACGCCCACTAAGGAGTTGATGATGTTAACCAATCCAATTTTGGCGATTGACGGCTATAAGGTTTCCCACCGTGAACAGTATCCGCAGGGCACCACGCGGGTGTACTCCAACTTCACGCCACGCAGCGATCGGTTCTTTGCCTCGCCGCAGGCCGATGGAAAACTGGTCTTCTTCGGTCTGCAGGGTTTCCTGCAATGGTTCATGGTGGACTTATTCAACCAACAGTTTTTTGCGCAGCCGGAAGAGAAAGTGGTGGGTGAGTATAAGGCGCTGATGGACAGCTATATTGGCCAGGATCGGGTCTCCGTCGAGCATATTCGCGCCTTGCACCGGCTGGGCTATCTGCCGCTGCATATCAAAGCGCTGGATGAAGGCAGCAAGGTCAGGATGAAAGTGCCGGTGCTTACCATCACCAACACGCGGGATGAGTTCTTTTGGCTGGTTAACTATCTGGAAACGGTGATCTCTGCCGAATTGTGGAAGGCATCGACCAATGCCACCATCGCCCATCACTACCGCAAAATTTGCCAGGCGTGGGCGGATCTCACCTGTGATGATATGGCGCACCTTGATTTTCAATGCCACGATTTCTCCTTCCGCGGCATGTCGGGCCTGCATGACGTGGCGCAGTCGGGCGTGGGGCACCTGTTGAGCTTTAAAGGCACCGATAATATCCCCGCCATCCTGTACGCGCAGCAGTATTACCCCACCGCGGGCGATTACTTTGTGGCGGGAAGCATTCCCGCGACGGAACACAGCGTGATGTGTATGGGCGAGCAGGCGACGGAGATCGAGACTTTTCGCCGGCTGATTGAAGATTTATACCCGAACGGCCTGGTGTCGATCGTATCGGATACCTGGGATTACTGGCGGGTTTTGACGGAGTTTACCCGGGAGCTGCACGGCAAGATCATGGCGCGCGATGGCCGCGTGGTATTCCGCCCGGACAGCGGCGATCCTTGCGATATTATTTGCGGCACCGGTGATGACCGCGATCATAGCCCGACGCGCAGCGCGCAGGAAAAAGGATCTGTAGAAGTGCTATGGGAAATCTTTGGCGGTACGATAAACAGCAAAGGCTACAAGGTGTTGGATCCGCACGTGGGGTTGATTTACGGCGATTCGATCACGCTGGCGCGGGCGCAGGAGATTCTTAGCCGCCTGGCGGCGAAGGGCTTTGCCAGCGCAAACGTGGTATTTGGCGTAGGCTCCTTTACTTATCAGTATAATACCCGCGATACGTTTGGCTTCGCGATGAAGGCGACCTACGGTGAAGTGAATGGGGTGGGGCGCGCCATCTTCAAACAGCCAAAAACCGATAGCGGCTTAAAGCAATCGGCGCGTGGCTTGTTGCGGGTGATACGTGACGAGCAAGGCGAATACCAATTGCGGGATAACCAAAACTGGCAGCAGGAGCAGCAGGGCGAGCTGAAAACCCGTTTCCTTGATGGCAAACTCTACCATCAGGATTCGCTGGCGCAGATCCGCCAGCGCCTTGGCCGCCCGTGCTGATAACCCGCCGCCGGCCTACCCAGGGCGCGGCGTTAATTTTCCGCTTCAAACGCCTGGGTTAACTGTTCCAACTGTTCCTGCGCGTCGAGCCAGGTCATCTCCGTTTCTTCCAGCGCGGATTTGGCCTGGCTTTGCTGTTGCAGGCAGTCGGTCAACTCGGCCTTACGGCTGTTGTCGTACAGTGCGGAATCCGCCAGTTTCTCTTCAATCGCTGCCAGATCGGCGCCCAGTTTTTCCATCTGCTGTTCCAGCTTGGCGATCTGTTTGCGCAGCGGTTGGGTTTGACTGCGGAATTCCGCTTCGCGCCGTTTCTGGTCTTTACGCGCCTGAGCGCTGTTGCCGTTATCTTGTTTCGGGGCGGCGTCCTGCTGCGCCTGCTGTTTTTGCAGATCGCTTAGCCATTGCTGGTAGTCTTCCAGATCGCCGCTAAAAGGCTCGACCTGGCCGTCGTGCACCAGATAGAGATCGTCGGTGGTGGAGCGGATCAGGTGACGATCGTGCGAAACCACCACCAGCGCGCCTTCGAAATCGATCAACGCTTCGGTCAGCGCCTGGCGCATGTCCAGATCCAGGTGGTTGGTTGGTTCATCAAGCAGCAGCAGGTTCGGGCGCTGCCAGACGATCAGCGCCAGCACCAGGCGGGCTTTCTCGCCGCCGGAAAAACGCTGCGTCGCTTCGGTGACTTTATCGCCCTGGAAGCCGAAGCCGCCGAGATAATCCCGCAGTTGCTGCTCCAGCACGCGCGGCGCCAGGCGGCTCAGATGCTGCAGCGGCGACTCATCCGCACGCAAAAACTCCAACTGATGCTGGGCGAAGTAACCAAGCTTGATGCCTTTCGCCAGGCCGATTTCGCCGCTCAATGGCGCCAGCGTGCCGGCCAACATTTTGATCAGCGTCGATTTACCGGCGCCGTTGCGCCCCAGCAGGCCGATGCGCGAACCCGGCACCAGGTTCAGCTTGATGGACTGCAGAATGACCTTGTCGCCGTAGCCGGCGCTGACCTTATCCATCCGCAGCAGCGGGTTGGGCAGGCTTTCCGGCTCGCGGAAGCTGAAGCTGAACGGGTTATCGACGAGCGCCGGGGCAATCAGCTCCATGCGTTCCAGCATCTTGATGCGGCTCTGGGCCTGCTTGGCCTTGGTCGCCTTGGCGCGGAAACGGTCAATGTAGTGTTGCAGGTGGGCCACTTTTTCCTGCTGGTGCTGATACAACGACTGCTGCTGCGCCAGCTTGGTGGCGCGCTGGCGCTCGAACGAGGAGTAGTTGCCGGTGTATTCGTTCAGCGTTTGCTGCTCAATATGCAGGATTTTATCCACGATCGGATCAAGAAAATCGCGGTCGTGCGAGATTAAAACCAGCGTGCCGGAATAGCTTTTCAGCCAGCGCTCAAGCCAGATGACCGCGTCCAGATCCAGGTGGTTGGTCGGTTCGTCGAGCAGCAGCAGATCGGAACGGCAAATCAGCGCCTGCGCCAGGTTGAGGCGCATACGCCAACCGCCGGAAAACGCCCGGACCGGGCTTTGCAGCTGTTCGTTGGAAAAACCGAGGCCGTGCAGCAGGCTGGCCGCGCGCGCCTGAATGGTCCAGGCGCCAATGGCATCCAGTTTGCCGTGCAGCGTGGCGATGGCGTTGCCGTCGTTTTTCTCATTCGCCAACTGCAATTCGGCCTCAAGCTGGCGATATTCGCGATCGCCGTCGATAACATACTCAAGCGCCGGCACGTCGAGCGCGGGCGTTTCCTGGTTAACCCAGGCCAGCGCCCAGTTGCTGGGAAAAGTGTAGCTACCGCCGTCCGCGGCGATTTCACCTTTCAGCAGCGCCAGCAAGGTCGACTTGCCGCAACCGTTTTTACCCACCAGCCCAACTTTCTGGCCCGGATTAACCGTAGCGGTGGCGTTATCCAGCAAGACGCGGGTGCCGCGTCGGATTTGTAGCGAGGAGAAAACAATCATAAAGCGCCGTAAGTTTAGAGTATGTTAAATTGAGATGGTGTAAACATTGACAGGGCAGATGCTGCCCTATTTTTAGTCTTTGCGCAGCATGGTAACGGAAAACCGCTATCATGACGACGCTTTGGAGGGGGAATGATGTCGCAGCCGCCCAAGGTTTTGCTGCTGTACGCCCATCCGGAATCCTAGGACTCGGTAGCCAACCGGGTTTTGCTGCAACCGGCACAGCAGTTGGAGCATGTCACCGTGCACGATTTGTACGCGCACTACCCAGATTTCTTTATTGATATCCATTTTGAACAACAATTATTGCGTGACCATCAGGTTATTGTTTTCCAACATCCTTTGTATACCTACAGTTGCCCGGCCCTGCTGAAAGAATGGCTGGATCGCGTGTTGTCCCGCGGCTTTGCCAGCGGCGTGGGCGGCGATGCGCTGGCCGGGAAATACTGGCGCTCGGTGATCACCACCGGGGAGCCGGAAGGAACGTACCGTAGCGGCGGCTATAATCGTTATCCCATGGAGGATGTTCTGCGCCCGTTCGAACTGACGGCGGCCATGTGCCATATGCATTGGCTGACGCCAATCATCGTTTACTGGGCGCGCCGGCTGAAGCCGGACGTGTTGGCCAGCCACGCCAAGGCCTATGGCGACTGGCTGCGTAACCCATTACCGCAGCAAGGAATGCAATAATGGAAGGAAATACCTTACTGACTGCCATCCTGCTGTTTCTGTTCGCGGCCGTCGTGACGGTGCCGATCGCGCGGCGGCTGGGCATTGGGGCGGTGCTCGGCTACCTGATCGCCGGGGTGGCCATTGGTCCGTGGGGGTTGGGGTTCATTCGCGACGTGGCGGAGATCCTGCATTTCTCCGAGCTGGGCGTGGTGTTCCTGATGTTCATCATTGGGCTGGAGCTGAACCCTGCCAAGCTGTGGGCGCTGCGCCGTTCTATCTTTGGCGTGGGGGCCGGCCAGGTATTGATTACCGCAGCGTTGCTGGCTGCGCTGCTTTGCCTTTCCCGTTTTTCCTGGCAGGCGGCGGTGATCGGCGGCATTGGCCTGGCGATGTCCTCAACCGCCATGGCGCTGCAATTGATGCGCGAAAAGGGGATGAACCGCAACGAAGGCGGCCAGCTCGGCTTTTCTGTCCTGTTGTTCCAGGATATGGCGGTGATCCCGGCGCTGGCGCTGATCCCGATCCTGGTCGGCGGCGGCACCAGCGATGACTGGCAGAAGATCGCGTTAAAAGTGGCGGCCTTCGCCGGTATGCTGATCGGCGGCCGTTACCTGCTACGCCCGCTGTTCCGTTATATGGCCGCTTCCGGCGTGCGTGAAATCTTTACCGCAGGGGCGCTGTTGGTGGTATTGGGCGCGGCGCTGTTTATGGACGCACTGGGCCTTTCGATGGCGCTGGGCACTTTTATCGCCGGCGTGCTGCTGGCGGAAAGTGAGTACCGCCACGAGCTGGAAATCGCCATCGAACCTTTCAAGGGGCTGCTGCTGGGGCTGTTTTTTATCTCGGTGGGGATGGCGCTCAATATGGGCGTGCTTTATACCCATCTGGCCGAGGTATTGATTGGCGTGGTGGCGCTGATCGCGATTAAATCCTGTGTGTTGTACGGGCTGGCGCGGGTGTTTGGGCTGCGTACCTCGGTGCGCCTGCAATTCGCCGGCGTGCTGAGCCAGGGTGGGGAGTTTGCGTTCGTGCTGTTCTCGGCCGCGGCGACCCAGCATCTGCTGGACGCGGATCAACTGGCATTGCTGCTGGTGGTGGTTACGCTGTCGATGATTACCACGCCGCTGTTGATGCAGATTATCGACCGTATCCTTGCCCGCCGCTACAACGCCGCCAGCGAAGATGAAGAGATCCCCTATGTGGAAGATGACGATCCGCAGGTGATTATCGTCGGCTTCGGCCGCTTCGGCCAGGTGATCGGGCGCCTGCTGATGGCGAATAAAATGCGCGTCACCGTGCTCGAACGTGATGTCAGCGCGGTTAGCGTGCTGCGCCGCTATGGTTATAAGGTCTATTACGGCGATGCGACCGAATTGGAACTGCTGCGCGCCGCGGGTGCGGAAAAGGCCAAATCGATTGTGATAACCAGTAACGGCCCGGAAGACACGATGGAAATCGTCCACCTGTGCCAGCAGCACTTTCCCCATTTGTCCATCCTGGCGCGCGCGCGTGGCCGCGTAGAGGCGCATGAGCTGTTGCAGGCCGGCGTGGAGCTATTCAGCCGTGAAACCTTCTCCAGTGCGTTGGAGCTGGGGCGCAAGGCGCTAATGACGCTGGGCATGCATCCGCACCAGGCATATCGTGCACAGCAGCACTTTCGGCGGCTGGATATGCGCATGCTGCGTGAGTTGATGCCGCCGCATCAGGGGGACGTCGCGCAGATTTCCCGGGTTAAAGAGGCCCGAAGGGAGCTTGATGAGCTGTTCTACCGTGAAATGCAGCAGGAAAAGCGGCAATTTAATGGTTGGGACGAATATGAATGATCAGGAGCGCAACAATGTCTGCAACGCGTAAGCGGTTTATCGCCGGTGCCGTATGCCCGGCCTGTAACGCGATGGATACCCTGGCGGTCTGGCGTGAAGATCAGGTGGAAGTTGTCGAATGCGTTAAGTGCGGCCACCATCAGCGCCAGCCTGAAGCACAGGTGGAAAAACACGTGCGGCCGCAGGAACAGGTGATAGGGATTTTCCATCCGGAGTAGCGTTATTTGCCGTGATTTCTTATGCTGAAGGGTACAGCGGTCCAGATTTCCGTTACAATCTGTCCGGTTTAGATTCCAACGGTAGGAGATATCATGAAAGTAGCAAAAGACTTGGTGGTCAGCCTGGCTTACCAAGTACGTACAGAAGACGGTGTTTTGGTTGATGAGTCTCCGGTGAGTGCACCGTTGGACTATCTGCACGGGCATGGTTCTCTGATCGCAGGTCTGGAAAAAGCGCTTGAAGGCCACGATGTCGGCGATCGCTTTGACGTGCATGTCGGCGCTAACGAAGCCTACGGCAACTACGATGAAAACCTGGTGCAGCGCGTACCGAAAGACGTTTTCATGGGCGTTGATGAGCTGCAGGTTGGCATGCGTTTCCTGGCTGATACCGATCAGGGCCCGGTTCCGGTTGAAATCACCGAGCTGGACGGCGACCACGTGGTGGTTGACGGCAACCATATGCTGGCAGGCCAGAACCTGAACTTCAACGTGGAAGTCGTGGCAATCCGCGCTGCCACTGAAGAAGAGCTGGAGCACGGCCATGTGCACGGTGAACACGATCACCACCACGAACACGGCGACGGCTGCTGTGGCGGTCATGGCCACGATCATGATCACGACCACGGTAAAGGCGGTTGTGGCAACGGCGGGTGCGGTTGCCATTAATCCGGCGCGCAGGTGTTTCAAAAGGTCGCTTAAGGCGGCCTTTTTTATCGCGCTTAGTAATGCGGCGGCGGCGTCTCTTCTGACTGCGGCGCAATCATCGAAGGTTGCGTGGCGCGCAGCTTATCCGTCAGCAGGCGCAAGTGATCGCGCAGTTTTAATATTTCAAGCTGCTGTTGCACCACGGTTTTGTTCAGTTCTTCGATGGTGACTTCCTGAAAGGCCTGGCGGCTCTCCAGTTCTTCAAGCCGCTGTAGCAGGCTTTGGTTGTCGGCATTGTGCATGATGCGGCCTCTGGGTCGTAAAGCGGAAAACAGGCGCTATGTTAACAGCTGGCGTGGGCTTTGCGTTGCGCTATTTCACGTTGTCGTTTCAACGCCGTGGTCAGGCCTGGCACAGTGGCGGCCGTTGCGCCGGTGAAAACCGCAGCGGTGCCCGCCATCGCTATGCTAAATGGCCGTGGGGGTGATTATTTCTGCGCGTAATAATCAAGAAATATCTGATTTATCATGCAGGTAGAAAATCAGACGAAACTTCTTCATGGATGCGTGGTCACATTTTGACTCGATTGGTTACCTGTACGGCTGTTTTGTTGTCTTGCGGGCGGCTATAGTAGCCTGGTTATCTTACTAAATGACGTTTTGGGGCTTTGCTTCAAATACGGGAGAAATGGATGAAATCTTTGTTTAAAGTTACGCTTCTGGCAACCACCATGGCATTTGTGTTGAACGCGACCCAGGCAATGGCGGCCGATGCGGCGAAACCGGCGGACACTTCAGCTTCACCAAGTACCGGTAATTTCAAGAACGATGACGAACAAGCCGCGTACGCACTGGGCGCTTCCCTTGGCCGTTACATGGACAATTCCCTGAAAGAACAGGAAAAACTGGGTATCAAGCTGGATAAGGATCAGTTGATTGCCGGTGTTCAGGACGCGTTCGCCAATAAGAGCAAACTGAACGATGCCGATATCGAAAAAACCCTGCAAGGTTTTGAAGCGCGCGTGAAGGCTTCCGCTCAGGCGAAGATGGAGCAGGACGCGAAAGATAACGAAGCGAAGGGTGCGAAATACCGCGAAGCCTTCGCCAAGGAAAAAGGCGTGAAGAAAACCGCCTCTGGCCTGCTGTATCAGGTAGAAAAACCGGGTACCGGCGAGGCGCCGAAAGACAGCGATACCGTGGTGGTCAACTACAAGGGTACGCTGACCGACGGTACGGAATTTGATAACTCCTACACCCGTGGTGAGCCGCTTTCCTTCCGTCTGGACGGTGTTATCCCAGGCTGGACCGAAGGCCTGAAACACATCAAGAAAGGCGGCAAGCTCAAACTGGTTATCCCGCCAGCGCTGGCCTACGGTAAAACCGGCGTTCCTGGTATCCCTGCCAACTCCACGCTGGTGTTCGACGTTGAACTGCTGGACGTGAAAGCCGCGCCGAAAGCCGATACCAAAGCGGAAAAACCGGCAGGCGAAGCCGCTGAAAGCAGCGCGCAATAAGCCCGTCCCTCTGAACGCTGCCCCGGGTTAACGCCCGGGGCAGTTTGCGTTTTGCTGCTCCAGCATCCCACCTGCAACGTTAGCCATGATGCTGACGGATCGCTTGACGCCCTGGGCCCTGTGGGCTTAACGTCAGAACCATGCGCAAATGCAAGGAATTTATGCCGGCGGTTTTGCTAAACTAGCTGTCCGGAATTACATGCCAGGCGCCTGCCCCTTAGGGCGTGTATCTAAAACTGTTCCCGGCCGATATGGCCTGTGGACGCTCGTCGTGCTGTTTCATACTGATGTCAGCCTGTTTATCGCAAAGGGATGCCGCAGCCGGTATTCGCCGCGTAAACGGGGCCTGAACGAGCAGTTTTAGCTGCGCCCCCTGGCACAGGCGATCTAGATTTATGAGGGTGGAATCTTTAATGTCTAATTCGCTTTTATCCAGCGAGGCCAGCGAAATGGATTTGCTGGACGAACGTCCGTTTAGCCAAACGGATCATGAAATTCTTAAGTCGTATGAATCGGTGGTCGACGGTTTGGCGATGCTCATCGGCAGCTACTGTGAAATCGTGCTGCACTCGCTTGAGGATTTGAAATGTTCTGCGGTGCGCATTGCCAATGGCGAACATACCGGGCGCAAGATTGGCTCGCCGATTACCGATTTGGCACTGCGTATGCTGCACGATATGGCCGGGGATGACAGTAGCGTATCCAAAACCTATTTCACGCGCGCCAAGAGTGGCGCCCTGATGAAATCGGTGACGATCGCTATCCGCAACCGTGAGCAGCGCGTGATTGGTTTGTTGTGCATCAACATGAACCTGGACGTGCCGTTTTCCCAGGTGATGCAAACCTTTATGCCGCCGCAAACCCAGGAGGACGTGCCTTCCCCGGTTAACTTCGCTTCTTCGGTCGACGAACTGGTGGCGCAAACGCTGGAGTTCACCATTGAAGAAGTGAATGCCGATCGCAACGTTGCCAACAACGTTAAAAATCGCCAGGTGGTGCTCAACCTGTATGAAAAAGGCATTTTTGATATCAAGGATGCGATCAACCAGGTGGCCGATCGCCTCAATATCTCCAAACATACCGTGTATTTGTACATCCGCCAGTTCAAAAATGGGGATCTGCTGTGAGTTCATCCCCCGTGCTGGACTATTGCCTGATGGTGACCGGCCCGGCATACGGCACGCAGCAGGCCAGCAGCGCCTACCAGTTCGCTCAGGCGCTGCTGGCGAAAGGCCATCGCCTTGGCAGCGTGTTTTTTTATCGGGAAGGGGTGTTGAACGCCAACCAACTGACATCACCCGCCAGCGATGAGTTTGATCTGGTGCGCGCCTGGCAGCAACTGGCGCAGCAGCATGGCATCGCGCTGAACGTCTGCGTGGCGGCGGCGCTGCGCCGTGGCGTGGTCGATGCCAAAGAAGCCGCCCGCCAGGATTTGCCGGCGTGCAATATGCAGCCGGGCTTTACCCTTAGCGGGCTGGGCGCGTTGGCGGAAGCGGCGCTCAGTTGCGATCGCATGGTGCAGTTTTAATGAGCAGGATGAAACGCATAGCCTTTGTCTTTACCCATGGCCCGCATGGCTGCAGCAGCGGCAGGGAAGGGCTGGATGCATTGCTTGCCACTTCGGCGTTAAGCGAAGACATCGGCGTATTTTTTATTGGCGATGGCGTCTTGCAACTGCTGCCAGGCCAGCAACCGGCAAAGGTGTT
This sequence comes from Gibbsiella dentisursi, assembly GCF_039539505.1. Classification (NCBI taxonomy): domain Bacteria; kingdom Pseudomonadati; phylum Pseudomonadota; class Gammaproteobacteria; order Enterobacterales; family Yersiniaceae; genus Gibbsiella; species Gibbsiella dentisursi. The sequence goes on along the minus strand of NZ_BAABDG010000011.1, from coordinate 4,540 downwards.
GGCGCGCGATTATATCGCCACTTTTGGCGTCCTGCCGCTGTATGACGTGGAGCAGTATTATCTGTGCGAAGCCTCTTTACAGGAGCGCGGATTGGCGCAGGAAACTGGCTGGGTGCTGGATGCCGACGTGTTGCCGCCGCAGGCGTTGCGCCAACGGCTCGCCGGCTATGATGTGGTGATGACCTTCTAGGAGCCCCCATGCTGTTTACCCTGAGCCATTCCCCCACCGAATGCGATCTGCCCGCGTTGCTGCGCCTGGCGCAGCCGGGCGATGCGTTGCTGCTATTGCAGGATGGGGTGTTGGCCGCCCTGGCCGGCAGCCTTCATCTGGCGCAGTTTCAGCAGGCTCCCGTTGTGCTGTTTGCCCTGCGGGCCGATGTGGAAGCGCGCGGTTTGTCTGGTTATATTTCACACAACGTGACGGTCATCGGTTATACTGAGTTCGTTGAGCTGACCGAAAAACACCCGGCTCAAACGGCCTGGTAGGCGCATGATGTTGTATATTTCTTGACACCTTTCCTGGTCAGCCATAAAATTCTGCGTCCTCGTACTTTGCCAGTCGTGCATACGAGGGGATTTATCACATGTTTACGAAGCAAGATACGAAGCAAAAACCAGGAGCTTTTTGAATGGCAACGATTAACCAGCTGGTTCGCAAACCACGCTCTGTGAAGGCTGCTAAAAGCAACGTTCCAGCGCTGGAAGCCTGCCCGCAAAAACGTGGTGTATGTACCCGCGTATATACCACCACCCCGAAAAAACCAAACTCCGCACTGCGTAAAGTTTGCCGTGTGCGTTTGACTAACGGTTTCGAAGTGACTTCCTACATCGGTGGTGAAGGCCACAATCTGCAGGAGCACTCCGTGATCCTGATCCGTGGCGGTCGTGTAAAAGACCTGCCAGGTGTGCGTTACCACACCGTTCGCGGCGCACTTGACTGCTCCGGTGTTAAAGACCGTAAGCAAGCACGTTCCAAGTACGGTGTGAAGAAGCCAAAGGCTTAATGGTTCTCCGTTAAGTAAGGCCAAACATTTTTAACTTTAATGTCAAAATAAACTCGTAGAGTTTTGGACAATCCTGAATTAACAACGGAGTATTTCCATGCCACGTCGTCGCGTCATTGGTCAACGTAAAATTCTGCCGGATCCTAAGTTCGGATCTGAGCTGCTGGCCAAATTTGTAAATATCCTGATGGTAGATGGTAAAAAATCTACTGCTGAAGCAATCGTCTATACCGCGCTGGAGACCCTGGCTCAGCGTTCTGGTAAAGCCGAACTGGAAGCTTTCGAAGTAGCCCTGGAAAACGTGCGCCCGACTGTCGAAGTTAAGTCTCGCCGCGTTGGTGGTTCTACTTATCAGGTACCAGTTGAAGTCCGTCCGGTTCGTCGTAATGCCCTGGCAATGCGCTGGATCGTTGATGCTGCTCGTAAACGCGGTGATAAATCCATGGCTCTGCGCCTGGCGAACGAGCTGTCTGACGCAGCAGAGAACAAAGGTTCTGCTGTTAAGAAGCGTGAAGACGTTCACCGTATGGCAGAAGCCAACAAGGCGTTCGCCCACTACCGCTGGTAATGACCACGCAGTAGTTATGCTAACCAAGCGGGCGCTTCAAGAAGCCGGCCCGCTTGGGTTAACTGAACTTGAACGCCCTAGGAATAGAGGAATCAAATGGCTCGTACAACACCCATTGCACGCTACCGTAATATCGGTATCAGTGCGCACATCGACGCCGGTAAGACCACTACTACCGAACGTATTCTGTTCTACACCGGTGTAAACCATAAAATCGGTGAAGTTCATGACGGCGCAGCCACCATGGACTGGATGGAACAGGAGCAGGAGCGTGGTATTACCATCACTTCTGCAGCAACGACTGCTTTCTGGTCTGGTATGGCCAAGCAGTTTGAGCCGCATCGCATCAACATCATCGACACCCCAGGGCACGTTGACTTCACCATCGAAGTAGAACGTTCCATGCGTGTTCTTGATGGCGCGGTAATGGTTTACTGTGCAGTCGGTGGTGTTCAGCCACAGTCTGAAACCGTATGGCGTCAGGCTAACAAATACAAAGTTCCACGTATTGCGTTCGTTAACAAAATGGACCGCATGGGTGCGAACTTCCTGAAAGTTGTAGGCCAGATCAAATCTCGCCTGGGTGCTAACCCGGTTCCTCTGCAGTTGGCCATCGGCGCAGAAGAGCATTTCACCGGTGTTGTTGACCTGGTGAAAATGAAAGCCATCAACTGGAGCGAAGCGGACGCAGGCGTAACCTTCACTTATGAAGAAATTCCTGCCGAGCTGCAAGATCTGGCTGACGAATGGCGCCAGAACCTGGTTGAGTCCGCAGCGGAAGCTTCTGAAGAGCTGATGGACAAATACCTGGGCGGCGAAGAGCTGACCGAAGAAGAAATCAAGAAAGCGTTGCGTCAGCGCGTGCTGAACAACGAAATCATCCTGGTTACCTGTGGTTCTGCATTTAAGAACAAGGGCGTACAGGCGATGCTGGATGCGGTTATCGAATACCTGCCGGCACCAACTGACGTTCCTGCAATCAACGGTATGCTGGACGACGGTAAAGACACGCCGGCTGTGCGTCACTCTGATGACAATGAGCCGTTTGCTGCTCTGGCGTTCAAAATCGCTACCGACCCGTTTGTGGGTAACCTGACGTTCTTCCGCGTGTATTCCGGCGTTGTTAACTCCGGCGACACCGTACTGAACTCTGTGAAAGCTCAGCGCGAGCGTTTCGGCCGTATCGTTCAGATGCACGCCAACAAACGTGAAGAGATCAAAGAAGTTCGTGCAGGCGACATCGCTGCGGCTATCGGCCTGAAAGACGTCACCACGGGTGATACGCTGTGTGACCAGGATTCCCCGATCATTCTGGAGCGTATGGAATTCCCTGAGCCGGTAATCTCCATCGCAGTAGAACCGAAAACCAAAGCTGACCAGGAAAAAATGGGTCTGGCTCTGGGTCGTCTGGCGAAAGAAGACCCGTCTTTCCGTGTATGGACTGACGAAGAATCTAACCAGACCATTATCGCTGGTATGGGTGAGCTGCACCTCGACATCATCGTTGACCGTATGAAACGTGAATTCAACGTTGAAGCGAACGTCGGTAAACCTCAGGTTGCTTACCGTGAAGCGATTCGCGCGAAAGTTACCGATATCGAAGGTAAACACGCCAAGCAGTCAGGTGGTCGCGGTCAGTACGGTCATGTTGTTATCGACATGTACCCGCTGGAGCCGGGTTCCAACCCGAAAGGCTACGAGTTCATCAACGACATCAAAGGCGGTGTAATTCCTGGCGAATACATCCCTGCCGTTGATAAAGGCATCCAGGAGCAGCTGAAAGCAGGCCCACTGGCTGGCTACCCGGTTGTTGATCTCGGTGTGCGTCTGCACTTCGGTTCTTACCATGACGTTGACTCCTCTGAGCTGGCGTTTAAACTGGCTGCGTCTATTGCCTTTAAAGATGGCTTTAAGAAAGCAAAACCAGTTCTGCTTGAGCCAATCATGAAGGTTGAAGTAGAAACGCCTGAAGAGAACACCGGTGACGTTATCGGTGACTTGAGCCGTCGTCGCGGTATGCTGCGCGGTCAGGAATCTGAAGTGACTGGCGTTAAAATTCATGCCGAGGTACCGCTGTCTGAAATGTTTGGTTATGCAACTCAGCTGCGTTCTCTGACCAAAGGTCGTGCATCATACACGATGGAATTCCTGAAGTATGATGATGCACCGAACAACGTCGCTCAGGCCGTTATCGAAGCCCGTGGTAAATAAGCTTTCAAGCTAGCTTTCGGGTTTAACACAATGATCCAGTGCTCCCCCCAGCAGGAGGGAGCACAAAAGTAAGGAATAAAGCCGTGTCTAAAGAAAAATTTGAACGTACAAAACCCCACGTTAACGTTGGTACTATCGGTCACGTTGACCATGGTAAAACCACGCTGACCGCTGCTATCACCTCCGTACTGGCTAAAACCTACGGCGGTGCTGCTCGTGCTTTCGATCAGATCGATAACGCACCAGAAGAAAAAGCTNTACGATACCCCGACTCGCCACTACGCGCACGTTGACTGCCCAGGGCACGCCGACTACGTGAAAAACATGATCACCGGTGCTGCACAGATGGACGGCGCGATCCTGGTAGTTGCTGCGACTGACGGCCCAATGCCGCAGACCCGTGAGCACATCCTGCTGGGCCGCCAGGTTGGCGTTCCTTACATCATCGTGTTCCTGAACAAATGCGACATGGTTGATGACGAAGAGCTGCTGGAACTGGTAGAGATGGAAGTGCGTGAGCTGCTGTCTCAATACGATTTCCCAGGCGACGACACCCCGGTAATCCGTGGTTCCGCACTGAAAGCGCTGGAAGGCGAAGCAGAGTGGGAAGCGAAGGTTATCGAACTGGCAGAAGCGCTGGACAGCTACATCCCAGAACCAGAGCGTGCGATTGACAAGCCGTTCCTGCTGCCAATCGAAGACGTATTCTCTATCTCCGGCCGTGGTACCGTGGTTACCGGTCGTGTAGAGCGCGGCG
>NZ_BAABDG010000010.1:0-379923 GCF_039539505.1 Gibbsiella dentisursi | reverse complement strand
CTGGCGAAATTCCGGGGTATATTGATTACGGGATGTCTTCTTCACAGATTTTGCTTGCGTCATGGTTCACCTTGTTAACGATTTTACTCGCTTAACAGCGTGTCCACTATTCGTGGGTAGGATCAACTAAAATGGTGGCATTAGCCAGGGACAGTTCATCGGGCTACTATCTGCCGACTTTAACGCATGTACATCAGGGCTTATATCCTTTATCCAGTTACGTTTCTTTGTACTTTGATTTGCCGCCTGGCAGCAAACTGGATCCTCAACTGAAGGAGTGGCTTGCGTTCACTCTCTCGCCGGCGGGGCAAGCGGTGATTGGTGCACAAACCCACAGTGCCGAAGGTTATATCCCGCTCGAAGAAAAGATGCTTGAAACCCAAAAACAGCGTTTAGCGCTGTTATGAAATTCATTTTGACTGGGTAAGATCCATTCCCGTGGCTGAAAGATTTGGGGTAAAGCGAAACTCAGAGCGTGAGAAGTTGGTTAAGCAGAGCGCGGCTTTCGTAGAGGGTTTCAATCCGACGGTCGATCTCATCCAGTTGTTCCCGCACTCGAATTTTTAGGGTTTCGCAGGGGGCTGTTTTTGAACCTACGCAATTCAACAAACCGCGAACCGCGGGCAGGGTAAAACCGGCCTGGTTTAGCGTAAGTATGCGTTTCACCACCGCCACATCTTCCCGCGTGAAGCAACGATAACCCGCTTCCGTTCGCGTTGGGTGAAGCAACCCGGCGCTTTCATAGTAGCGGAGCATTCGAATGCTCACGCCGGTAAGCGCTGCCAGTTTACCAATTTGCATGTCGCCCCCTTGACTCTGACACTACTGTCAGAGTGTAAGATTCGATGCTTCAGAATAAAAGGAGCAACGGCATGTTAAAATTAATCATGTGTGTAAAAAGGCGCCCCGATTTAACACGGGAAGAGTTTGATGATCACTGGCGGAATCACCATGCGCCATTAGTGATCAAATTTTCTGCAATGCTTGGTATCCGCAGGTATATCCAGACGGTTCCTTTTGCGAATGAGGCGGCGCAACATGCGCTTCAGCGCACAAGGAATGCCGCCCCTGTCGATTTCGATGGTTGCGCCGAATTATGGTGGGACGATCTGGCATCGCATCTCGCTGCGCGAAAAACAGAAGAAGGTTTAAATGCGCTTCAGCAACTTATTGAAGATGAACGAAAATTCGTAGATTTGGCACATTCGCAACTTTGGTATGGTGAAGAGCGGCATATTATTGATGAGCAATAAGCACCATCTCGTTTTTGTCCATTCAGCGCGCTGCCGCCGCTACACCAGTCGGTGCGCAGCCGCTATCTCACCGATATGCGCGTGAAAATCGGTATGACCGGCAGCGACACTGCCGCATTGGGCGCCGCCGCGCTGCCGATTTTTGATGAGTTTAATCCGCAGTATCAGGTGCTGATGAAGTAGTGGGCGCCGTTACGCTACAGGCACCGGTTTATATTGCTCCCGGCGCCGCATCCAATCTTCCCCCTGTTTCTGTGCCGCGAGCATGATGTCCGTTTCGCTGGCCTTGGTGATAAGGCCGTGGCGTACCAGAATGTCGCCTTGAACCATGACCGTATCGACATTCTCCCCCTTGGCGGAAAACACCAGATTCCACAGCAGGTTGGTCTCTTCCTGCTCGTTCCAGAAGACCGGCTGAAGATTCGGCTTGAAGAAATTCACCAGAATCATGTCGGCGCTTTTGCCGGTTTCGATTGAGCCAATCTCGTTTTCCATATTCAGCGATTTCGCGCCGTTGATGGTGGCCATGCGCAGCATTTGCTTCGCTCCCATAATAGAAGCGTCGCGCTGCGTCGCCTTTTGTATCAGAGAGGCGAATTTCATCTCCTGGAACAGATCCATACTGTTGTTGTCGATAACGCCATCCGAGCCGATCGAGACGTTCACCCCTTCGCGCAGCATCAGCGGAATGCGCGCTACGCCACAACCCAGCTTAGCCGCCGAAATCGCGCAGTGGGCCAGGTTGGTGCCGGTGGCGGCCATCTTCTTGATGTCGTCGTCGTTCACCCACACACAGTGGGCCAGCAGCGTCTTTTCACCCAGAATGCCCCGCTGTTCCAGCATGTCGATGGTCGATTTACCGAAGGTGCGGATGATCGACTGCTCCTCTTCCTCCTGCTCGCAACCGTGCGTATGAATACCGACGCCGAACTCTTTCTGGGCCAGGATCGCGGCTTTGTACATGTCTTCGCTGCAGTAATACAGGTTTTCCAACCCCATCCATACCCGGATCCGGCCGTTCTGGCTCATGTGGTGCGTGTTGATCAGTTTCTCGTTCGCTTTGGTGCTCTCGAAGAAATCGTACGGCTGAACGTCCGCCGCATAGGGGGCCAAATGCACTCGCAGCCCCAGTTCCCCTGCGGCCTCAGCGCTGCGGTGCATAAAGCGGTACATATCCAGAATGGTGGTGGTGCCGTTCTTCAGGCATTCCAGATAGGTGAGCCTGGCGGCGTGGTAGGCGTCTTCCTCGTTACAGGCCCGGTGTTCCAGATCGTAAATCGGCAACCAGTCGACCAGCCGTAAGTCCTCCGCCACGCCGCGCATCAGGCTCGAGTGGTTATGCGAGTCGATCAGGCCCGGCAGCAGCGCCATTTGTCCCCGGCCGTCGATGATCTCGTCGGCATCGCTGGGGAGCGGAATAGCCTCCTTGCTGCCAACGGCGGCGATGAGGCCGTTTTGAACGATCACCGTCCCGTTCCGGATGACCGTGTCCCGGCTATCGACCGTAAAAATGACAACGTTGGTAATTACAGTGGTTTTCATCGGTAGAGATCCTGTCTGGTTATTGTGCTTTCCGGCTAACGTGTGCAGGCTGCCAGTTCTTCATCGGGAAGTAATACAGCACCAGGGCTGCGACGATGCCGACAATCCAGGCCATATCCGCGCCATCCAGCATTTTCGCTATTGGGCCGACATAAAAAGTAGAATTGATAAACGGAATTTCAGCGACGATGGCGATCAGGAAGGCAAATATGGTGATTTTGTTATATTTCCCGTAGCGGCCATGAACATCGAAAATATCCTGAATGTGATAGTGGCCTTTACGCAGCACGAAAAAGTCCAGCAGGTTAATCGCCGTCCATGGGATCAGGAAATAACTCATGAAATAAATAAAGTTGATAAATAGCGTCATGAAATTGCTTTCGCCGCCCAACAGGCTCAGAACAATATTGATCACCAGAATGGCGCCTAAAATAATTGTTCTTACACGCGGCGTGACTTTCAGGCTGTTGAACGGTTGGATAGAGGTCACGACCGACATAAAAGCGCCGTAGAAATTAAACACATTGATGGCAAACAAACCATAGACAATCAGGATATACATAAGCCAACTGTAGCCGTGGAACATGTCGGCCATTTTTCCGCCGGCATTATCGGAGAAGCCAGGAATAACGGTGGCAAGCGCCGCGCCAATCGTCATCATCCAACTGCCGGAGATTGCCAGGCCGCTATAGGTAAACCAAAACACCTTCGGGGACGATACGTCCGAGGGGAGGTAACTGGAATAGTCGGCGACGTAGGGCGCCATGGCCAGCACGTAGGTGGCTATAATGCCAACGCCCGAAACGAACAGCGTGGGGTTGAACGCGCTGATATTCCAGGCTCCCGCCGGCAGCGGCTGATTGAAGGCCATGATCGTAGCGATGCCCAGCACCACGAACGCGCTGATCGACAGCCATTTCTGGGTGAAGTGAATCAACCGGTAGCCATAAATGGCGATAAAGATGGAAATAAAAGTAAAAAGAATGATGATCCAGGTGGAAGAGATCGGCAGGACATTATTTAACGTCTGGCTAATCAGCAACGTATTCGCCACGCCGAACCCCAGGTAGACGAACATGACGAAAAACATGGGAATGATTGCGCCAAGTACGCCAAACTGCGCGCGGCTCTGAATCATCTGCGGGATCCCCAGGCGTGGCCCCTGAACGGAGTGCGAAGCCACGAAAACAGTGCCGATTGCGTTGCCCAGCACAATCGCCGCGATGCTCCAGAAGAGGTTTAGCCCCATCATCACCAATACCGCGCCGGTAACGATGGTGGTCAAATTCAGGTTCGCGCCGAACCAGACGGCGAACAAATCCTTTGGTTTCCCATAGCGATCTGACTCGGGAATATAGTTAATGCTGTGTTGTTCGATAGCCATGTTCTTGACCTCCAGTGACCTTGTTATACCCTTCATACTTCAAGTTGCAGGTGTGTTGGCTTTCCTCGCTCACCCCAGTCACTTACTCCAGTAAGCTCCTGGGGATTCGCTGCGTTGCCGCGTGATTCGGCCATATGGCCTCACCCCTTCGGGGCCTGCGCTAGCGCTGTTCAAAAACGCTTTTGCGTTTTTGTCCTGCAACTCGAATTATTTTGGGTATATTTTTATTGATTTTTCAGACCTTTTTATTGGTTATCATTGGATAACCATAATCTGTTACAGACCACCCTGATGTTTTTTATCTTCCATGTAATAATGGGTTACTACCGCGATAGTAACTACGCGAAAAGCATTCCGCAAGAAACGGCGCTCTGGTATAATAATTTCATATGGTTCTTTGTTTAAGTGGGTGGCATCTTGCTAGAGAAATTTGGGTTTTCACAGTATGAGAGCCAGGTGTACGAAGCGATTCTTTCCGCAGAGTGCCCTGTTGAAGCATCGGCCGTCGCTAAATTATCCGGCGTCCCGAAAGCCAAAGTTTATGAAGTGATCTCCCGCTTACTGGACAAAGGCATTTTGCTGGATTCGGTAATTGAAAAGAAAAAGGTTTATAAAGCTATTTCCATTGAGCAGGTCATTAAAAAGTTGACCTTGAAATTTCAATCCGATATTGAACAGTTAAAAAACGTTAAAAAGAAAAAAATCAAACCGGACGATCGGGTTTGGAATCTCGCGACGGAAGAGTCTATTTATGCCTATAGCCTGGCGTTAATTGATGGTGCGCAAAAGACCATCAATATTTCCACGTGGAAAGAGATTTTTCTTGTTTATCAACCGCTGTTGGAAGAGAAAGAGCGGCAAGGCGTGCTGGTGGAAGCCCATGTGGTTGGTGAGCTGGAATCCAGTCTGCGCAATCTGAGCAACTTCGTGCCACATGAAAGCCAGACCGGGCTGAAAAAATTCCAGAATATCGTCGTCGATGGCGCTGAAGTGGTGTTCGCCATTACCGAAGGGGCGGATTGGCACTCCATTGCCACCCAGTCCGAGCAGTTGGTCGATGTGTTCCGGGACTTCTTCTACCGGGACATTATCCTGACATTCCTGGAGGAAAAGTACCGTCATATCCTGCACAACGATGACGAGTACGTGGGGCTAATCAACAAGCTGAGGTATTGATCGCTGCGCCAGTACATATAAATTAGTTATGGTCAGTATTCTGCGGTAAAACGCGCGATCTCATCCGGCAGTTGGTACATTGAACTGATCACCACATTCGCCCCCGCAGCCTCGAGCTTCTCTTTATGGCCTGTATAGGTGTGGGCACCGCCGGTAAAACCGATGACATACATGCCGGCCCGGTGCGCGGCCATTACGCCATGCACGGAGTCTTCGATGACCACGGTTTGTTCTGGTTTGGCTGCCATCTTCTGCGCGGCATACAGGAAGATATCCGGCTGGGGCTTTGCGCGCCCAGGCCCGAGATCGACCGCCGAAAATATATTGGGCGCAAACAAAGGCGTTAAGCCCACTAGCGACAAGACAAAATCGACGTGTTCTTTACTTGAGTTTGAGCAGATGCATTTTGGTGTGGTTATTTTGCTGATGACTTCATCGGTGCCCGCGATTCTGGTCAGCTGTGCCTGGAGTTGTTTTATCAGGTTGCTGGAGAACTCCAGGTGAATGCTGCTGGGGATCGTAACGTGTTCTTTGGCCTTGACCTTATTGATGAGATCACCCCAGGCAAGCCCGCTGTACTCCGTAGTGAACGTTTCAAAACTAATATCCACGCCGTATTTTTGTAACAGGGATATTGCCAGTTTTATACCTACATATTCTGAATCAACAAGTACGCCATCGCAGTCGAAAATCACCAAATCCGGTTCATTAGCCATTTGCATTACCTAAAAGCGAGACTGGCCGTAGATTATATAATCTGGCGGCCAGTTAATCAAAATATATACCCGCTATACATCCAGCCGCAGACGCGTTGTTAACGGTAACAACGTATTATCCTGCAACTCGAATTATTTTGGGTATATAATATTATTTTAATCGATCATTTATTTCTGTATTTCGCCAATAGTTGTTGGATATCCCGTAAACGCGATACGGCAATAGATGATAATTTTTCTTTGGAAATATTTCTGTCAAGAGAAATACAATCTTTCCACAGCGAGCGCCCGGCGATAACGCCGGATGCGCCGTTTCTCAGGGAAATATCCACCTGCTTGAGGAAGGTGCTGTGATCCACGCCCGCAGACAGCACCGCCCAAGGAATATCACCACAGATTTCGGTGACTTTCGCACAGGCTTCCTCGGTGCCTGGATAGGGGATTTTCAGCACCTTAGAACCGCATTCGATACAGGCTTTGCAACCTTCCTGAATCAGCTGCGGAATTTTACGCTCGAACTCTTCCTTACTTTCGTTTTCCAGTTTATAGGTGAGAAACTCAACCACCAGAAACAGATCTTCACGGGCGAAATCTTCGATAACTTCACGCAAGGTCGCCAGATTAGCGGTGTTTGCCGCTGGTGTATCCATGCGTAAATAGATCATGATTTTGCCGCCGGTGGCGCCCAGTTCACGCACTTTGCGTGCATTCACGCCTTCCACCATGGTTGATATGCGGTAGCCTTCAGGTGACGTTTCCCAGCCAGAGGCATCCAGGCCGACGAGCAGCCCGGTATTGCGTGGCAAAATGCCTTCATCAATAATGCCGGGCACTGCACAAAGCGGATCAAGCAGCACACATCCTGCTTCAGCAGCCAGATAACGGGTGATGTCGTATTTGGTTTTTCCCAGCGTATCGTTGCTGATTTGCGCCTGTTCTTCCGGTGTGCTTGCCAGCAGTGTTCTCATACCGCCGCGCTGATCGCAGGCAACAACCATCATTGATCCGGCAGCATCACAAATCATTTGGTAACCACGGCGTTCTGCAGTTGTCATCGTGTTCATTCGTAACTCCTCATGCAATAGAGATATCCTGCATATTTCAAGCTGCCTATGCGCAGGGGTTCCCCCCAGGTTCTTAATTAAATAAGTTCCTGTAAGTTTGTTCCGCCGCCCTGCGTGCCACTTGAAATCTATTGGATATGTTTTTTAAGCGAAATTTAAACTACGTGATTGCTGACCCATGAAATAAGGCCTTCATTATCAATTTCCGCATCCTGATCAACGGTATATATATCGCCGATCCCCATAGGTTGCGCTTTATGGGCTAAACGCATCAATTCAGGAATATATTCTTCACCCGGGTGCCCTTTAACACGGCGGGTACAGCGCGATTTGTAGCGATCCGCCACCCGTTCCGGTGATATTTTATTCCAGATCTCAATGGTTTTTTTTGCCCCGCACAGTTCCAGATAGTCTGCCAAAACAGATTTTTCACGGAAGCCGAACCAGGCATCCAGTATAAATACACTGTCTGGTGGGGCGATTTTCACAATATTGAACATGGATTCATAAGCAGCATATCCGAGCTTCCTGTTCAACGGCCTATCAATAATTTCAGAGAATTGAACCATAAAAGGCTCTTTGATCTCATCAATGCTTAATACAGGAATATTAAAACGTTCAGCAATGATCCGTGAGACTGAACTTTTTCCTGATGCCGGTATGCCATTAACTAAAATCAGTTTTTTCATAATAACCCAAGAATTTCATCAATTGTTGTGGCTCGTCTGATTTGAGATAGCGTATCTTCTTTTTCCAGTAGGCCTACGATTGATGCAATGCCATCAGTGATATGTGCGTCACCGTCAACACCACCAAACATAATGACAATATCCACGGGTTCGCTGTCATTAATGGACACGGGTTCGCTGAGCGTCATCATACTAAAGCAATTTTTCAGCACGCCACATTCCGGCCTGGCATGAGGGATTGCTATACCTTCATCAAATACATAATATGCCCCATATTCCAGCGTGTTTTTAATGACTGCTTTCGGATACTCCGGTGTAATAAATCCCCCTTCGATTAATGGCTTTGCGGCCTTGTTAATAATGTCTTCCCATGAGCAACTGTTTATTCTTACCTGAATATACGGATTCTCTGATAGAAACGCTCTGATGCTCATAAGCCCTCATATATTTTTGCGAATGGTATTTCGTAATTCATCGATTTTCACGAAAATATCATCAATTTTATCCCGATGACGCGTGCTGCCTGAGAATATATTGATGGCCTGGTTATATTTAACCATCAGCTGTTTCTGGGTCGTATTATCAGCAGGGTTCTGCGATAAGCGCTGCTCCAGATCTGATAATTCCTTTTCGATGACTGCTGCAGACTCATCGTTTGCATTTTCTGCCTTCGGCTCCGCGGAGCTGAAGAGATTTTTCAACTTTGAGAACATAACGCCTCCGCACATCTTTTCTGACGTGGTGCAGTGCCTATCACGTTAATTAGCCCGTTTATTTCGTCAGTTTTCGGTTTGCCAAATAGGCAACGATAGCGACAAAGGCGATGAAGCCCACTACGAACGGCCAGTCATTCTGGAAAGCATGGCCGAGCACCAGACCGGTACTGATGACATCGGAATCACTGAAGGTCACGCCGACAAAGCCGAAGGTTTCGAGCAGCGGCACCAGGATTGCCGGTAAGAACGTGATAAATAACCCGTGGACCACCCCACCGATAATCGCGCCTTTTCTGCCGCCCAACGCGTTGCCGAATACCCCGGCAGCGCCGCCGGCAAAGAAGTTGGTCAACAGGCCGGGCAGGATCATGGCGAGACCGAACATCGGGAAAATGATCATCCCCAGAATCGAACCGACGGTGGTGGCCAGGAACCCGACGATGACCGCATTCGGCGCATAGGGGAACAACACGGGGCAATCAAGCGCGGGTTTGGCATTGGGCACCAGGCGCATGGCGATACCGCGGAAAGCCGGTACCAATTCATTCAGCAGTAGGCGCACGCCGCTATATAGCACAAAGACGCCGGCGACAAATTGCATGGATTGCATGAATGAATACATCAGGTAATTGGTGCCATTGGCATACTGGGCAATGTATTCCGGGCCGGCGAAAACGGCGGGAATAAGGTACATCGGCACCATAATGACCGCCATCGACAGATAGGTGTCCTGGAGAAACTTGAAGTTATCAGGCAGCTCCAGATCTTCCGTCGATTTTGAGTTTTTACCCACGGCACGTGCCACCGCCGCCTGCACCAGGTAACCGATGGTACAGAAATGGCCCAGCGCAACATCATCTGAATCGGTGATTTTGCGGACAATCGGCTGAGCCAATGCCGGCATCAGCACGGCCATAATGCCGCCGAATATCCCCCCGGTCAGAATCAGCGTTGCGCCGGTCAGCCCGGCCTTATAGCCAATGACCGTGCCGATGGTCGCCATCCAGAGCAGCGCCTGGCCCGTCAGAAAGATGTATTTGAAGGGCGTAATGCGCGCAATGATAATGTTAACGACGAAGATAACCAGCAGCGTCAGCGCCACCTGTGAGCCCAGCTCGCGGTTCGCCAGGCCAGCGATGGCCGCAACATCCGTGATGTAACCCTTCATGCCAAAACCACTGGTGAAGATGTTGTTGAGGAATGTCAGCGTCTCCACAATGATGTTGATGCCGGCCATCATGATCAAAAAGCCGAGCAGGGTTTTAAACGTACCTTCTAACGTTTTACCGACAGATTTTTTTTGCAGGATTAGGCCGATCATTGCGATTAACGCAATTAATATTGAGGCTTGGCCTAATAAATCCTTTACCAGGAAGTTAATTATAGTATCCACTTTATCACCTCATCTTTCAGATTGAGTTAATATAAGCCAGAATTTTTTCTTCTATTTCTCGCTTGTCTGTCAGCTTATTTAACACGATGACCTTTTTCATCTGTTCTTCGCTAGCATCCGAGTTTAAAATATCAGCAAACATCTTCTGTGTTAGAATGATGTCGTATTTAAAGGATGAGGCCTCGGATACCGTTGTATGGTTTATCTCGGCATCGATACCTAGTTTTTGTAATACGGACTTTGCGCTCATCTCAATAGCAAAGCTTGAGCCGAGGCCGCAGCCACATACGCAGAGTACTTTGAGCATGTTATTACCTCATATAAGGTTGTTTATTTTTGCGAGTTTGTAGATATTGCTATCTTTATTAACTAACCGTTTATTAGAGCTTTCAAGGTCTATCGGTATAGCCTTATTATTATTGTTTATTACAATGATTTTATTGGTCAGGCCGGTGTTTATGCACCGAACCACTTCTTCAGCCAGAATGGCGCCTTGTATGATCTCCTCGCCGGTTGGCACGCCGCTTCGCAATCCAAAACCCAGGATGGTTTTTCTGATCCTGATACCAATCTTATGTTCGATTTTGCCAATCATGGTATCGATGGCACCCTGAAAACCTGGGGTATATTCTCTGGTATAGCCCTCCGAACATAAAATAATGACGCTATTCTGTAGCTTGATCTTGCTTTTGATCTTCTCTGCAAGAATATCAATATCCCACGGCGATTCAGGAATCAGCGCGATGTCCGCATTGCTTTTTAACGCCGCCTGCAGGGTAAGTTCACCGCAGTAACCGCCCAGCAGCTCTATCATGAACACTCGGCCCGGCAACCCGCGCCCGGTGTTTCTTAACTTGCCCACCTCACTGATAACCTGCTCGCACGCGGTGGAAAAACCAATGGTGTAGCTATTGCCGGTAATATCGTTATCAATGGTCATCCCAATGCCGTAACAGCTAATGCCATATCCACTCAGCGTTTTTAAAAACTGGAAAGATCCATCGCCACCGGCCATGATCAAAGCATCAATCTTTCTGTGACGTATATTTTTGGCAATCTTTTCATAGTCAGCTTTTTTGCATTTGTCTTCTTTCCTGCCGGACGAAATCAACGGCATTGGCGAAATTGAAAAATCAACCAGATCGCGCCATGAGATTTCTTTGAACCTATTCTCTATCAGGCCATTAATACCGCCATCGAAAATCACTATTTCAGATTCGGTCATACGGCTAACCTGAAACAGGAAATTATTTATGCCGCTGACATCACCACCGCTAATGACCAAACCTATTTTCATGGGATGACCTCAGTTCCAATCCTTTGCCTTTAATGTGAATTGATTGTTGATAATCGATGGGATCGTTTTTTTGACAGATGTCACATTTATTCAACGTGAGACACCAGTGTCACCCCTTGACAGCGGTTTTATGAGATGAAATATGTGATGAATATCACTTTATTTTTTGACGTATTTTTGAAATTAAATCTGTAATTATTTGTTTTTTATTACCTTGTTTATTTTTTCTCGAAAAAGGGCGGCGTGGCGGTTTTTCCCTGTATTTCTGTTTTTACTTTTGTGAGTTATTTCACATTTACTTTTCACTTTCAGCGATCTGATTTCTAACCAGAGAATACACCTATTAATAATGCGTATTTCCCCGCGTGTGAAAAACGTGGTTGCAGCTGGAGGTTAATGGTTATGCGTTTTTATTAATATTCTCGGCGCCAACCTGGAATTTTTCAGTAGGAACCGTAGGTTCATGATGATCGCGCGCGTTATCCCATCAGGTAAATTTATGTGATGGCCCCGTTTTATCGCCTGTTGCCCGGCCGTGATGTAGGGCAGTGTGCTGCCGGGCTGAGAACCGGAAAAGATGAGGGCAATACGGCGATTTTTTGCGCCGCGTACTTTTCATGCCGTTATTCGATACCTGGTTCAAAACGTTTTTGCTTGAGGGGCGGGCGCCGCGTGCGGGTGAAGTTTTCCGTAACCCGGATCTCGCCAAAACGTTACGTGAGCTGGCGGCCCGTGAGGTGGAAAGTTTTTATCGCGGTGAATTGGCCCAGCGGCTGGTCGCCTTTTCGCGCGTGGCGGGGGGCTATTTGTGCTCTGACGATCTGCAGGCCTATCAGCCCCGTAGGGTTACGCCTTTGCGGCTGAACTATCGCGGTTACGATATTTGAGAAATACCGCCCAGCGGCACGGTTTATCTGGCCTGCGCGGATGGTGAGGGCTGCATGGTGTCGTTTATTCAGAGGGCTTACCACGGTTTTGGCTCGGGCATTGTGCTCCCTGGCAGTGGCTGGGGAATATGCAGGTAGGCATTGAGCAACATACGCCGCAAGATCTGGCATTAGCGCTGGCGCAGCGCGGCCATCAGGTCCGCGTAGACTGCGACTCGCTGGACTATGGGCGGGGGCAAATTATTCTGCGCGATCCCGGCAGCGGTATCCTGTGTGGCGGCTGTGAGCCACGGGCTGATTCCTGTATCGCCGTGTGCTGAAAATAATGCGTGGTGCGGGGCTGGCAGTTGCTGTTTCGCCCCGCGCCGTTATGCTGTGATTACTGATTGCATCCCCTTATCTGGGGCTAAATCCGAAGTATGATAAAAAAATAGTATAAAAAACTGATTTATTTGCTGGCAGAATTTTGGGTGTAAAGCCATTTCTGAAAAGTATGTTTATATTAGCGCCAGGCGAATGAATTAGAGACGAAAATCCACGATACGCAGAACCAATATATGGTGCACGCCCGCGAGGAATTGGCGAAAGCGAACGCGGAAGTGGCGGCCCAGCGTTCAATTATCTTCGGCCGCGCCGATTCCCCCGGCGCCGAGATGTTAGCTTCACTCTCTGGGCTGTGTGGCGCCGTTGGATCATCGGGGCACATGATATTGCCCCTGATGAATCAGGCGAGTGGTCGGTAGATCACCGTCTTGCAGGCTTGGCCTTCCGGGCAGCCCCGGCAACTGCCAGCCAGGCAGCTATCGGGGGATTGCGTAATGCGCTCTGCTTTGCCCAGCAAGGTGAGTTGATCCAGCATTGCTTGCACCAGCGGCAACGGCGCCGCCAGCTTTTCACTCAACTGGCGGGCTTCAACGCTGCCATACAGCGCCAGCGCATCGCGCACTTGCAGCAACCCTGCCATCAGTGGCATGCCCGCTGGCGGTTATCGCAACAGCTGGCAGCCACCGCCGGTGCCGCCAGGTGCACCGTTACCCGGTTACGCGCCCGGCGCAGGCCGAACCATACCAGCAGGTTCACGATAACCACCGCGGCGATGGCCGTCAGGCTGTAGGTGGGGTGCTGGTGGAAGGTCGCCGTCTGGTAGAACAGGGTCGCCAACGAATAGGCGATGTTCAGCCCCCACAAAATAGAGAACGTCATCCAGCCGCGGTTTGCCTCACGGGCGATCGCCCCCATTACCGACACGCAGGGAACGTACAGCAGCACAAAAATCAGGTAGCTGTAGGCGGCTATCGGGCTGCCGAATTTGCTGCTCATGGTGCCCATCGAGCTGGCTTCCATCTCACCGTCACCTTTGCTGGCTTCTATCGGGTTGGCCAGCACGCTCAGGCTAAAGGTGTTTTTCAGGCCCTGCCAGGTTTCATCCACCGCGCCGCCCAAGGCCTCCAGCAGGTTAAAGCTGGCGGGATCGAAGGGCGCATTCGTCAGATGTTCGGCGGTGTACAGGGTATTCAGCGTCCCGACTACCACCTCTTTTGCCATCGCGCCGGTAACCAGACCAACGGTCGCCTGCCAGTTGTCGGGCTGCACGCCCATCGGTTGCAGCAGCGGGGTCAACACCCGCGAGACGGAGGCCAGTGCTGAATCATTAATGTTATCCGCCGGTTTGCCACTAAAGGTGAAGCTGTTCAGCCCGCCGATAAATATGCAGGCAATAACGATCACCTTGCCCGCGCGCAGCACGAAGCCTTTCAGGCGTTGCCAGGTTTGCAACAGCAGGCTTTTCATCAACGGCACGTGATACACCGGCAATTCCATCACGAACGGAGTCGCTTCACCGCGCATAACGGTATGTTTCAGCACCAGCCCGGTGAGAATGGCGGCCATAATCCCGAGCAGGTAAAGCGAGAACACCACGCCGGCGCCGTGCTGGCCGAAAAAGGCGGCGGCGAATACGGCGAAAATAGCCAACCTGGCGCCGCAGGACATAAACGGCGCCATCATGATAGTGAGCAGGCGTTCACGCGGCGCATCCAGGGTACGGGTGCCCATGATCGCCGGCACGTTGCAGCCGAAGCCGACGATCAATGGCACAAAGGATTTGCCGGGCAGGCCGAGCGCCTGCATCAGCCGGTCCATAACGAACGCGGCGCGCGCCATGTAGCCGGAATCCTCCAGAAACGACAGAAACAGATACATCATGCCAATCTGCGGCACCAGGGGCAGAACGGTATTGATACCGCCGCCGATGCCCTGGGCCAGGAACAAGGTCAGCCAATCGGGGAAATGCAGGGTGAAACCCAGCCACTGGGTACCCTGGATAAACAGGGCGGCTGAACCGGTATCAAATATCGGTTGTAGCGCGCCGCCGATGTTAATGGCCAACAAGAACATCAGATACATCACCAGCAGGAAGATGGGGATCCCCAGCCAACGGTTGAGGATCACCTTATCCAGGGCTTCGGTCAGGCGATTGGGCGTTGCGTCACGCGGGTTGCTGACCACTTCGCAGATGGCGGCAATCGAGCGATAGCGGGCATCGGCGATCATTAAACCCGGGTCTTCATGCTGTTGCAGCCCCTTGCGGATGGCGGGCAACAGCTCCGTGGCCTGGCCGGCCAGCGCGTGGCTGTAGATATCGCCTTCCAGCATTTGCAGCGCCAACCAACGGCGGCGGCCGGAAGACAGCGCCGGCGGCATGGCCTGGCTCAATTCGTCGATGGCGTTCAGCAGCGGCGCCGGGTAGCTGACCAACGCTTTAAGTTGGTTGATGCGGTGGGTGTCAATCATCTGTTTGAGCACCCCGATACCGTCGGCGCGGGTAGAAACCATGGGCACGACCGGGCAGCCCAGGCGTTCAGACAGCGCCGCAACGTCAATTTCAATGTGCTGGCTGTGGGCGATATCCAGCATATTGAGAGCGATAATGCAGGGGATGCCTAGCTCCAGTAACTGCAGCGTCAGGTAGAGGTTGCGCTCCAGGTTAGCGGCGTCAACCACGTTAATCAGCAGATCGGCATTGCCGCTAAGGATGTAGTGGCAGGCGATCTGCTCATCAAGCGAGGTTTGTTCGGAAATGGTGGTCAGGGAATAGGTGCCAGGGAGATCGACAAGCGTCACGTCGGCCATTGGGGTGGTGAAATGGCCTTCTTTGCGTTCTACCGTGACGCCAGCCCAGTTGCCGACGCGTTGGCGCGCACCGGTAAGCTGATTAAACAGGGTGGTTTTGCCTGAGTTGGGGTTACCGATAAGGCCGATTGTCAGTGCTTTCATCAGATAAATTCTTTCATTATTCAGTCAGTCGTTCAGCCATGAGAGCGGCTGTATACGAGCACAAAGCGTTATGGCGGCGTAAGGCGTTAAGAACGTTCGTCCAGTTGCAACAGCGCCAAATCTTTTTTGCGTAATACCAGGTTGACCGAGCGTGCTTTAATTTCTACCGGATCTCCCAGTGGGGCAATGCGTACAATTTCAATGGATGAACCCGGCAATATACCGAGGGATAATAATTTTTGCCGATAGGCCGGGCTTATCTCGCTGGTGAACCCAATAACTTTATAGGGTTTGTTAATTGCAATAATCATGTTCTTCCTTAACTGATTAATACGTCATATGGCATATTTTATTCGAGCCTGGCGGAAATAAATGATGTGTGTAAAAGGAAATAGCCCAGGCAGCCACAGAGAACATTTTTTATTCTCGTTAGGTTAAATGGTATTGAGCATCATTATCAACGGCAACAGAAAAAACGCTGTATTAGTAACTGTATGTAAGTATTGTCATATCCGGTAGTGCGGCTCATTTGTTGTGAACCCATTGTTATGTGCAGGAAAATATATGGTGTGATTTGTTACTGTGTAAAAAATTATTCATAAGCTTGCGGAGCGAACTAGAATATTTATTGAAGGATATTGTCAAGCTTTGCTGCTATAGGATTATTCATTAGCAATAAAATAAATGATGCCGGTTTAGTTGTTTTTGATATTATTATGGGGCTATACTTATTGCGCTCTTTTTTTGCTTGTGCGCCTATTGTTCCTAAATATGCCTTGAATAGTTGTAGTTAAGGCAGTAAAAAGCATGTCTCCCATCCCGTTCAGGCCCCCGGCGGTAATGGAGCCAAGCGGAAAGCATAGGGTGGGCTGTGCCCTGGTGCGGGCGCCTGGTTGAACTTTGAGCGCTTGGCATGATTTATCGCATAAAGATCTTGCCATCAGGCAGCGGCCAGTACATAATTGCGCTCGCTCCAGACGATGGGGCTAGGGAAGTTGTTTGTTATCAGTGTGTTATATGTGGCAGCAACAATCCTTACTACGCTTTCAACGTAGTGCTGTTATAGCATTAACGGTTTTTCGGGTTTTACACCCAATGCGACGCGGGAATAGCTCAGTTGGTAGAGCGCAACCTTGCCAAGGTTGAGGTCGCGAGTTCGAGCCTCGTTTCCCGCTCCAATTTCTCTCCAAAGAAAATCCATTTGGCCCACAGCGCCAAGATGGCTCTTTCGCCTTTTTATTCGTCCCTCAAAAATGTTGTGAACAGAGTTATCCACAGCTTGTGCGAATTCCATGGCCTGCCTGAAAACATACGCCAAATAAAGAAAAATATGTAATATGCTGATAAGTATGTATATTTTTTTATTGAAAAACGTTATGCCGATCCCTTGCTCTTTTTGTTGCAGTTGAAAGACAAGGCATTTTTATTTTTATGCACAAGTCCACAGGCTGAGCAAGCGGCGGAAAAAGCGGGGGATAAAACCCGCTTCAGGCATCTCTCGGTAATCCTTTTTCTACGGCGCGGATAAGGCGTTTTTTCTGCGTGCTCAATACGGCAATTCCCTGTTCGGCACGCCGCGCCAACTGTTGTTCCAACGCCCAGGCGATATGCTCATCCAACATGGCGCTTTCCCCTTGCCGTGCGCGCAGGGCCAGAACGGCGCTGTCCAAATAGGGCGCATTGCCGAGCGCTACCGCAATGTTGCGCAGCCAACGCTGGTGGCCGATGCGCCGGATGGCAGAGCCTTCCGTGATGCGCAGGAACTTCTCTTCACTCCAACCGAACAGCTCAACCAATTCGGGGGCATGCAGCGCGGCGCGTGGGCTGAAGTCATCCTCATCCGTGAGCTGGGAAAAGCGGTTCCACGGGCAAATCAACTGGCAGTCATCACAGCCATAGATCCGGTTGCCCAGCAACGGGCGGAACTCAACCGGGATAACGCCTTCTAACTCAATGGTCAGGTAAGAGATGCAGCGCCGGGCATCGACGGTGTAGGGGGCCACGATGGCGCCGGTTGGGCAGGTGGTGATGCAAGCGACGCAGCGCCCGCACTGTTCTTGCTGCGGCTGATCGACAGGCAACGGCAGATCGATCAACAGCTCGCCGAGGAAGAACCAGGAGCCGGCTTCACGGTTTAATATAAGTGAGTTCTTGCCAACCCAGCCAATGCCGGATTTGGCGGCTAAAGCCCTCTCCATGATCGGTGCGGAATCCACAAAGGGGCGGAAATTCAGTTCGCCGCAGTAGGCTTTGATCTGCTCGCCCAGCTTCTTCAACCGCTGCCGCAATAGCTTGTGATAGTCGCGGCCAAGCGCGTAGCGGCTGACATACCCCAGCTCGGGGTTACGCAGGGTGCTGGCGAAAGCCGCCTTGGCCGGCAGGTAGTTCATCCGCACGCTGATCACCCGCAGCGTGCCGGGCAGCAGCTCATGTGGGCGGGCACGCAGCATGCCATGGCGTGCCATCCATTCCATCTCGCCGTGATACTGCTTGTCCAGCCACGCCTGCAATTTGGGTTCTTCAGCGCTGAGATCGGTATCGCAGATGCCAACCTGCTGGAATCCTAGCGATTGCCCCCATTGCTTGATATGTTGGGCGAGTTGATTGAGATCGAGGGGATTGGTCATGACGAATCACAATGAGAAACCATACGATAACAGTCTACCACACTCTGTCTGGCCAGCAGACTGGTTGCGGCGCGCGGAACCCAAGGCGGCTGCCTGGCTGGGCATTACCCTCTATGATCTGATGCAGCGTGCCGGCCAGGCCGCCTATGCTCTGGCGCGCGATGCCTATCCGGCCGCCCGGCATTGGCTGATCCTGTGCGGCCACGGCAACAACGGCGGCGACGGCTACGTGGTGGCGCGCCTTGCCGCCGCGGCGGGCATTAAGGTGACGCTGATCGCCTGCGACGGCAGCCGCCCTTTACCGCCGGAAGCCACCTCGGCGCGCCAGGCCTGGCAGGCCGATGGCGGCGAGATCCACCCCGCCGGCCGCTCGTGGCCTGCTGATATTGATCTGATTATTGACGGCTTGCTGGGCACCGGCCTGGCGGCCGCGCCGCGCGCGCCTTATGACGCCCTCATTGAGGCCGCCAACCGGGCTTCGGCGCCGGTGGTAGCGCTGGATATTCCCTCCGGCCTGCTGGCGGAAAGCGGCGCAGCGCCGGGGGCGGTGATCCGCGCGGCCCATACCATCACCTTTATTGCCCTCAAGCCGGGGTTGCTCACCGGGCAGGCCCGCGATTGGGTTGGGCAACTTCATTATGGTTCGCTGGGGTTAACGGCCTGGCTGGCGCAACAACCGGCGGCAATCCAGCGTATCACCGCTCGGGATTTAACCCGCTGGCTTCACCCGCGCCGCCCTTGTTCCCACAAGGGTGAGCATGGCCGCCTGTTGCTTGTCGGCGGCGATCTGGGCTTTGGCGGGGCGATACGTATGGCGGCAGAAGCCGCGTTGCGTAGCGGTGCTGGCTTGGTGCGAGTGCTTACTCACATTGAGCATGTGGCGCCGCTGTTGACGGCGCGCCCGGAGCTGATGGTGCAGCGGTTAACCGATGATTCGCTGCAACAGGCGGTAGCATGGGCCGATGTTGTGGCGATTGGGCCCGGTCTGGGCCAGGGCGCATGGGGTAAGAATGCACTGAAAATCGTGCAATCCAGCGATAAACCTGCGTTGTGGGATGCGGATGCACTGAACTTACTGGCATTAAATCCTGAGAAGCGGCAGAATCGCGTGATAACACCGCACCCTGGCGAAGCGGCAAGGCTTTTGGGCTGCAGCATCGCCGATATTGAGAGTAATCGCTTACTTTCGGTGCAACGCCTGGTAGAACACTATGGCGGCGTGGCGCTGTTGAAAGGCGCCGGCACGTTGATCGCCGATGAGTACGGCGCCATGTCCATCGCTGACGTCGGCAACGCCGGTATGGCGTCTGGCGGCATGGGCGATGTGTTGTCCGGTATTATCAGCGGTTTGCTGGCGCAGAAGATTCCGCTGTATGATGCCGCTCGCGCAGGTTGTGTTGTGCACGGCGCTGCCGCCGATTGCGTGGCTGGCAGACAAGGAACGAGGGGGCTATTGGCAACCGATTTGCTGCTGCAGATCCCTCACTACGTTAATCCCGAGTTGATAACAGATATTATCGAATGAAAGAACTCGTTCTACCTTTGCCGGATGAGGCAGCGACTGTCGCACTTGGGGCCGCTTTGGCCAACGCATGCGATCGTGCCAGCGTAATTTATCTTTATGGTGATTTGGGCGCCGGTAAAACCACGTTCAGCCGTGGTTTCCTGCAGGCGTTAGGGCACCAGGGCAATGTGAAAAGCCCGACTTACACTTTGGTGGAGCCTTACGCGCTCACCCCTTTTGCGGTATATCACTTCGATTTGTACCGCCTGGCCGATCCAGAGGAGCTGGAGTTTATGGGGATCCGTGATTATTTCGCACAGGATGCGATTTGTCTGGTGGAATGGCCGCAGCAGGGCGCAGGCGTATTACCGGCGACCGATCTTGCATTGCACCTGCACTATGTCGACGCCGGTCGCCAGGCGCAGCTTGAGGCGCTTTCTGCCTATGGGCACCAGCTGTTAGACCGAATTCACAATAAACAGGGATGATGCCGCAATGATGTATGGGTTAAGAAGATTATTCGCCATTGCCCTGCTTGTTGTGTTGGGGCCGTTGAGCGTTGTGGCTGCGCAGGCGGCGTCCTCGTTATCCGATATTCATGTCACTAACGCCAAGCGTGAGGCGACGGTCTCGGTCAGCTTTAACGGGCCGCCCGCCTATGCCTTTTTCCCGTTGCATGGCCCGGAAAGGGTAGTGTTGGACGTGAATCAGAGCGGAAAGGTCAGCGGCCTGCCGCTGAATTTTAGCGGCCAAAACCTGGTGAAAAGCATTCGCTCTAGCCAGCCGAAAGATGCGCAAAGCGTCAGGCTGGTGTTTGATCTGACCGCGCGTGCCAAGACCCGTGCGGTCACGCGCCAGAATGGCGACGTTCATACCGTAGTGTTTACCATTGTGGCCGAAGGCAACGCGCCCGCAACCCGGGTGGTTCGCCAGGCGCCGGCGCCAGCTCCGGCTCCGGTGTTTACGCAGGCACCAACGCCGGCGCCTGCCCCGGTAGTGAATGAGCCGGTCAGGCCGGCGCAGAAAGCGCCTAGCGGCAGTAACCCCTTTAAGAATAAACCGGTGGTTGCCGGCGTTGCCACATCCAGTACGCCGCGCAGCAGCCGGGTTTCTGCCGGTTCCGGTAACCGCGTGGTGGTGGCGATCGATGCCGGCCACGGCGGGCAAGATCCCGGCGCCATCGGGCCTAATGGGCTGCAGGAAAAAAGCGTGACCATTGCCGTCGCCCGCCGCCTGCAAGCGCTGCTGGATGACGATCCGCGTTTTAAACCGGTTTTGACGCGCAACGGCGACTATTTTATTTCGGTTATGGGGCGTTCAGACGTTGCGCGTAAGCAGGGGGCCAATGTGCTGGTTTCCATCCACGCGGACTCGGCGCCCAACAAAAACGCCACCGGCGCCTCCGTATGGGTGCTGAACAACCGGCGCGCCAACAGCGAAATGGCCAACTGGCTGGAGCAACATGAAAAACAATCGGAACTGCTCGGCGGCGCGGGCGATCTGCTGGCGAACAGCCAGGCGGATCCGTACCTGAGCCAGGCGGTGCTGGATTTGCAGTTCGGCCACTCGCAGCGCGTTGGTTATGACGTGGCGGTTAAGGTGCTGCGCGAAATGCAGACCATCGGCCTGCTGCATAAGAGCCGCCCGCAGCCCGCCAGCTTGGGGGTATTGCGCTCGCCGGATATTCCTTCCCTGCTGGTGGAAACCGGCTTTATCAGCAATCCTTCGGAGGAGCGGCTGCTTGGCAGCAGCGCGTATCAGGAAAAAATAGCCCAGGCGATTTATCGCGGCCTGCGCAATTACTTCCTGACGCACCCGCTGCAAGCCGACCCAAAGGAGGAAAACCGCCCGCTGGAGGCTTCAGCGGCGGTTAGCAACCCAATCACCACGGTCAGCCAGCCCGAACCTGTTGCGGCCGCGGCGGCCAGCGAACCACGCGAGGGTTACAGCGGCAAGACCCAGGTTCACGTGGTGCAGCGGGCTGAAACGCTGTCCGGCATCGCCGGGCGTTACGGCATCAGCATGGCGGCCCTGCGCGATCTGAATAAACTGAAAAAAGATGGCGTGTGGGTGGGCCAACGGCTGAAAGTGCCGGCCGGGCATGCCGCAGCAAACGTGGCGAAAGCCGCGCCGGCAAAAGCCCGGGCGCAAAAAGTGACCAGGCATAAAGTTGTGAGCGGTGATACGCTATCGTCTATTGCCGCGCGTTATGGTGTCAGCGTCAGCGAACTGAAAAGCGCCAACCGGTTGAAATCCGATGTGGCGCCGCTCGATCGCACGTTGACCATCCCACAAGCCTAACGCTAACCGAAGGAGCCCGTATGCCGATCCAGGTGCTGCCACCGCAGCTTGCCAACCAGATTGCCGCCGGTGAAGTGGTTGAACGGCCGGCGTCGGTGGTCAAGGAACTGGTGGAAAACAGCCTGGATGCCGGCGCCACGCGTATCGATATTGATATTGAGCGCGGCGGCGCCAAGCTGATCCGCATCCGCGATAACGGCTGCGGCATCGGTAAGGCCGATCTGACGCTGGCGCTGGCGCGCCACGCAACCAGCAAGATCAGTTCGCTGGACGATCTGGAGGCGATCGTCAGCCTGGGGTTCCGTGGCGAGGCGCTGGCCAGTATCAGTTCTGTTGCTCGGCTAACGTTGACGTCGCGCACTGAAGAGCAGCAAGAGGCCTGGCAGGCTTATGCGGAAGGGCGCGATCAGGCCGTGACGGTGAAACCGGCGGCGCACCCGCAGGGCAGCACGGTTGAAGTGCTGGATCTGTTCTACAATACCCCGGCGCGGCGCAAGTTTATGCGCACGGAGAAAACCGAGTTTGGCCACATTGATGAAGTGGTGCGGCGCATTGCGCTGGCGCGCTTCGATGTGGCGATCAACCTCAGCCATAATGGCAAACTGATGCGCCAATACCGTGCGGCCAGGGATGAAAGCCAGCATGAACGCCGTTTGGGCAGCATCTGCGGCGCCGCGTTTTTGCAGCATGCGCTGCGGATTTCCTGGCAGCACGGCGAGCTTGCGATCCGCGGCTGGGTGGCCGATCCCAGCGGCGCCCGCCAGTTGGGCGAGCTGCAGTACAGCTACGTTAATGGCCGCATGATGCGCGATCGGCTGATCAACCACGCCATTCGTCAGGCTTATCAGGATCAACTGCAGGAAGCACAACAGCCTGCCTATGTGCTGTATCTGGAGGTGGATCCGCATCAGGTGGATGTAAATGTGCATCCGGCCAAGCACGAAGTGCGTTTCCATCAGGCGCGCCTGGTGCATGATTTTATTTATCAGGCGGTCACTACCGTTTTGCAGCAGGCGGGTGATACGGCGCAACTGCCGTTGGCGCAGCAAGACGGCGCATCGCCTGCGCCGGTCTGGCAACCGGAGAACCGCGTCGCCGCTGGGGGCAATCATTTCTCGCAGCCAGCGCCGCACCGCGAGCCTTCGCCCGCAGCGAAACCGCCCGTCGCCCGTGAGCGTGCGCCGCAGCCGGCTTACCCCAGCGGCGGCGGCTATCAAAAGCGCGAAGGGGAGCTATACGGCAAGCTGCTGCAGGCCGCTGCCGAACCGGTGGCGGCGCAGGCAAAGCAGCCGTTGTTCCCACCCGTGGCGCCGGCGCCAGCCGCCGCGCTAGCCGGCAGCCCGCACAGTTTTGGCCGCGTGCTGATGATCCACCCGCCGTGCTACGCTGTGTTGGAACAGCGCCAACGCTTGGCGTTGCTTTGCCTGCCGGTTGCCGAGCGCTGGCTGCGGCAGGCGCAGCTTAACCCGCCTGCCGAAGGGCTGAAGCCGCAGCCGCTGTTGATTCCGCTCAAGCTGGCGCTGCATAAAGAGGAAGCGGCGGCCTGCGTTCGCCATCAGCAACTGCTGGTGACCATGGGGCTGGATCTGCAATCCGAACACGGGCGTGTGACGCTGCGCGCGGTACCTTTACCGTTGCGCCAACAAAATTTACAAAAACTGATACCGGAACTGTTAGGCTATCTGGCCAAATCTGAAGAGATATCGCCCGCCGCGCTTTCTGGCTGGCTTGCCCGCCACCTGGGCAGCGAGCATGAGCAGTGGAATACGTCCCAAGCGATACAATTATTGGCCGACGTTGAACGACTTTGCCCGCAGTTGGTCAAATCACCACCGAGCGGTCTTTTACAACCTGTTGATTTACAGGCTGCGTTGGCAGCCCTTGAGCATGACTGAAACTGACATAACACACCGTCCCCCGGCGATTTTTATCATGGGGCCGACGGCTTCGGGCAAAACGGCCCTGGCGATGGCGCTGCGTGAGCATCTGCCTGTTGAACTGATCAGCGTGGATTCCGCGTTGATTTACCGCGGTATGGATATCGGTACCGCCAAACCGAGCAAGGAAGAGCTGGCGCGGGCGCCGCACCGGCTGATTGATATTCGCGATCCTGCAGAGGCATACTCCGCCGCTGATTTTCGCGCCGATGCCTTGCAAGAGATGGCCGCGATCACCGCATCTGGGCGTATCCCGCTGTTGGTCGGCGGCACCATGCTGTACTTCAAAGCATTATTGGACGGTTTATCGCCGCTGCCGCCGGCCGATCCGCAGGTGCGCGAACGGATTGAGCAGCAGGCGCAGGCGCTTGGGTGGGATGCGTTGCATCGTCAGTTGCAGGCCATTGATCCGGTTGCAGCACTGCGAATTCATCCGAATGATCCGCAGAGACTGTCAAGAGCACTGGAAGTTTTTTTTATTTCAGGTAAAACTCTAACGGAAATGACTAAAATTTCGGGTGAATCGTTGCCGTATCATGTTCACCAGTTTGCGATAGCACCGGCCAGCCGGGCGCTGCTTCATGAGCGCATCGCGCTGCGGTTCCATCAAATGTTGGCGGCAGGGTTTGAAACGGAGGCGCGTGCGCTTTTCGCACGGGGAGATTTGCATACGGATTTGCCTTCCATTCGCTGTGTCGGTTACCGCCAGATATGGGCATATTTGTCTGGCGAGATTGGTTACGATGAGATGGTTTATCGTGGTATTTGCGCAACACGTCAGTTGGCCAAGCGCCAAATGACCTGGTTACGGGGTTGGGAGTCTGTCCACTGGTTGGATAGCGAAGCGCCGCAGGCGGCTCTGGACTCGGTCATACAGGTTGTTAGTGCATAGGTTGGGTGAATGTGTACAATTGATGAGTATTCAGCGCGCAAATTTTTTAGGTCGTTTATTTTAGAGCCGACAGGTTCTTAGTTACAAACAACAAGCAAATAAGGAAAAGATAGAATGGCTAAGGGGCAATCTTTGCAAGATCCGTTCCTGAACGCATTGCGTCGTGAACGTGTTCCGGTTTCTATTTATTTGGTGAATGGCATTAAGCTGCAAGGCCAGATTGAGTCTTTTGACCAGTTTGTCATCCTGTTGAAGAACACGGTAAGTCAGATGGTTTATAAGCACGCTATCTCTACCGTTGTTCCGTCTCGTCCGGTTTCGCACCACAGCAACAACCCAAGTGGCGGCACCAGTAATTATCACCATGGCAACAACCCGTCTGCGCAGCAACAGCCGCAGCAGGAAAGCGATGACGCTGAGTAAAGCGCGTCGCGGTTTGTTGACGATGTCGGGGAGCATAGGCAGCAGGGTTCTGTTTATGTCCCCCGCAACAACGGTTTATATCCGTTTGAGAGGTTGCACGCTTGTTTGACCGTTATGAAGCCGGTGAGCAGGCCGTACTGGTTCATATCTATTTCTCGCAAGACAGAGATACAGAAGATCTCAGTGAGTTCGAATCGCTGGTTTCCTCTGCGGGTGTTGAAGCTTTGCAAGTGGTTACAGGCAGCCGCAAAGCGCCACATCCTAAATACTTTGTAGGTGAAGGAAAGGCCGAAGAAATTGCGGATGCGGTAAAGGCCAGTGGCGCATCTGTTGTCCTGTTTGATCACTCCCTTTCTCCGGCGCAGGAGAGGAATCTTGAACGCCTGTGCGAATGCCGGGTTATTGATCGCACCGGATTGATTTTAGACATCTTTGCCCAGCGGGCCCGTACCCATGAAGGTAAGCTGCAGGTAGAGCTGGCACAACTGCGTCATATCGCTACGCGCCTGGTGCGCGGCTGGACGCACCTTGAGCGCCAAAAGGGCGGGATAGGGCTGCGTGGGCCTGGTGAAACCCAGTTGGAAACTGACCGCCGCTTGCTGCGCGATCGTATCAGCCTGATCCTCAAGCGCCTGGAGCGCGTCGAGAAGCAGCGGGAACAAGGCCGCCGCTCACGTACCCGGGCTGATGTGCCGACCGTATCGCTGGTGGGCTACACCAACGCCGGCAAATCCACCCTGTTTAACCAAATTACGTCCGCCGAGGTTTATGCGGCGGATCAGCTATTTGCCACACTGGATCCCACCCTGCGCCGTATTTCCGTCGCAGACGTCGGCGATACCGTCCTGGCGGATACCGTAGGCTTTATCCGGCATCTGCCGCATGATCTGGTCGCCGCCTTCAAGGCGACGCTGCAGGAAACGCGGCAGGCATCTTTACTGTTACATGTGATCGACGCCGCAGATCCTCGCGTTGACGAGAATATTGACGCGGTAAATACCGTGTTGGCAGAGATTGAAGCGGATGAAATCCCTACACTGTTAGTGATGAACAAAATAGATATGCTGGACGACTTTGTGCCGCGTATCGACCGCAACGATGAAAATATCCCGGTCCGTGTGTGGCTGTCCGCCGCCAGTGGAGAAGGAATTCCGTTGCTGTTTCAGGCGTTGACGGAGCGTTTATCGGGAGAGATTGCGCATTACAAGCTGCGTTTACCTCCAGAGGCAGGCCGTCTTCGTAGCCGTTTCTATCAGCTTCAGGCCATTGAAGACGAATGGAACGAAGAGGATGGCAGCATTGGCATGATGGTGCGTATGCCCATTGTCGAGTGGCGCCGCCTCTGTAAGCAGGAACAGGCTCTGATTAGCTTTATCGTATGATCATATCCTGTTACATTTAGCCTGAAGTACCCAATCATAGAATAATGGAGCTAAAACATGGCGTGGAATCAGCCCGGTAATAACGGACAGGACCGCGACCCGTGGGGGAGCAGCAATAATAACGGCGGCAACTCTGGCGGTAACAATAAAGGCGGGCGCGATCAGGGCCCACCGGATCTGGATGACATTTTCCGCAAGCTCAGCAAAAAACTGAGCAGCCTGGGGGGCGGGAAAGGCACTGGTAGCAATAACAGCGGCGGCACGGGTTCCGGTGGTTCGAACTTTAGCGGCCGTATCTTCGGTATCGCCGCGGTTGTGGTCGTGGTGATCTGGGCCGCCAGCGGTTTCTACACCATCAAGGAAGCAGAACGTGGTGTCGTCACTCGCTTCGGTAAATTCAGCCACCTGGTGCAGCCAGGCCTGAACTGGAAGCCGACGTTCATTGATGAAGTGCGCCCGGTCAACGTTGAATCTGTGCGTGAACTGGCGGCATCTGGGGTGATGCTCACTTCTGATGAGAACGTGGTGCGTGTGGAAATGAACGTGCAGTATCGCGTTACCAACCCGGAAGCGTACTTGTTCAGCGTCGTCAATGCCGACGACAGCCTGAGCCAGGCCACCGACAGCGCCCTGCGTGGCGTGATCGGCAAATACTCCATGGATCGTATTTTGACGGAAGGCCGTACCGTGGTGCGTAACGATACCCAACGCATGCTGGAAGAGACGGTTCGTCCTTACAACATGGGCATCACGCTGCTGGACGTCAACTTCCAGGCTGCGCGGCCGCCGGAAGAGGTTAAAGCGTCCTTCGACGATGCGATCGCCGCGCGTGAGAACGAGCAGCAATACATCCGTGAGGCGGAAGCCTATGCCAACGAAGTCCAGCCGCGCGCCAACGGTCAGGCCCAGCGCCTGCTGGAAGACTCCAAGGCGTATAAGGATCGTACCATTCTGGAAGCCCAGGGTGAGGTAGCGCGCTTTGCCAAGCTGCTGCCGGAGTACAAGTCTGCGCCGGAAATTACCCGTGAACGCTTGTACATCGAGACCATGGAAAAAGTCCTGAGCCAGACCCGCAAGGTGTTGGTCAACGACAAAGGCAACAATCTGATGGTATTACCGCTGGATCAAATGCTGCGTGGCCAGGCCGGTGCGCCGGCAGACGGCGCAAACAAAGACACCAGCATGATTCGTCTCAACCCGGCGGCGCCGTCCAGCAGCAACACCAACGCGGGCAGCCAACGTAGCAGCACCAGCAGCGGCTCGATCATGGATCAGCGCCGCGCGAATGCGCAACGTGACGACACCATTCGCGTAGGGAGAGAATAATCAATGCGTAAGTCTTTTATCGTAATCCTGATCGTGGTGCTGGTGGCGCTGTATGCCTCACTGTTTGTGGTGCAGGAAGGCCAGCGCGGTATCGTGCTGCGCTTTGGCAAGGTGCTGCGCGATGGCGAAAACAAACCGCTGGTGTATGAACCGGGCCTGCACTTCAAGATCCCGTTCATTGAATCCGTGAAAAACCTGGATGCGCGCATTCAGACCATGGACAACCAGGCCGATCGCTTCGTCACCAGCGAGAAGAAAGATCTGATCGTCGATTCTTACCTGAAATGGCGTATCAGCGATTTCAGCCGCTATTACCTGGCCACCGGCGGCGGTGACGTTTCGCAGGCTGAAGTGCTGCTTAAACGTAAATTCAGTGACCGTCTGCGTTCTGAAATCGGCCGCCTGGACGTGCGCGATATCGTGACCGACTCCCGCGGCAAGCTGATGTCCGACGTGCGTGAGGCGTTGAATACTGGCACCGTGGGCGAAGGTGAAGAAGTGGCGACCACCGAAGCCGATGACGCTATCGCCTCCGCTGCGGCGCGCGTTGAGCGGGAAACCACCGGCAAACAGCCGCAGGTGAACCCGAACAGCATGGCGGCGCTGGGTATCGAAGTGATCGATGTGCGTATCAAGCAGATCAACCTGCCGGTAGAAGTGTCTGATGCTATCTATCAACGTATGCGTGCAGAGCGTGAAGCCGTTGCTCGCCGCCTGCGTTCACAGGGCCAGGAAGAAGCCGAGAAGCTGCGCGCCAGCGCAGACTATGAAGTTTCCCGCACGCTGGCAGAAGCGGAACGCCAGGCGCGTATCACCCGTGGTGATGGCGATGCGGAAGCAGCCAAGCTGTTCGCTAATGCGTTCAGCCAGGATCCGGACTTCTACGCCTTTATCCGTAGCCTGCGTGCTTATGAAGCCAGCTTCAAGGGCAACCAGGACGTTATGGTGCTGAGCCCGGATAGCGATTTCTTCCGCTATATGAAGTCGCCTGATTCTACACGGCGCTAACCGGCAACCAGGCAATCAAGGGCCCGTTTGATGCGGGCCTTTTCTTTTTTTGGGGGATGCATGAATCCAACGATTTGGCTGGCGCTGGGCCTGGTGCTGATACTGGAAGGGCTGGGGCCGATGTTGTTCCCACGCGCCTGGCGCAAAATGATTTCGGCGCTGACGCAATTGCCGGACGCCACCTTGCGGCGTTTTGGCGGTGGAATAGTGGTTGCGGGCTGTGTGATCTACTATATGTTGAGCGTACGCCTCGGTGGCTGAAGTCTAGCCCAAAAAATACGCAATCGTATGCTAAAAGTGCTGAAACTCAAAAATTACGATGTTAGAATCCTTTTTTAAGCAACCGGTGATTTCGAAAAATGGGTAAGAACGTCGTCGTACTGGGCACCCAATGGGGTGACGAAGGTAAGGGTAAGGTCGTAGACCTGCTGACCGAACGGGCTAAATACGTTGTGCGCTACCAAGGTGGCCATAACGCTGGCCACACTCTGGTTATTAACGGTGAAAAAACCGTTCTTCATTTAATTCCATCAGGTATTCTGCGTGAAAACGTGACCAGCATCATCGGCAACGGTGTTGTTCTGGCGCCAGATGCACTGATGAAAGAAATGAAAGAGCTTGAAGCACGCGGCATCCCGGTACGTGAACGTTTGTTGCTGTCTGAAGCCTGCCCGCTGATCCTGCCTTATCACGTTGCGCTGGATAACGCGCGTGAAAAAGCGCGTGGCGAGAAAGCGATTGGCACCACCGGCCGCGGTATCGGCCCGGCTTATGAAGACAAAGTTGCCCGCCGCGGTTTGCGCGTTGGCGATCTGTTCGATAAAGCCACTTTCGCCACCAAGCTGAAAGACATCATCGACTACCACAATTTCCAACTGGTTAACTACTACAAAGTGGATGCGGTTGATTACCAGAAAACGCTGGATGAAGTGCTGGCTATCGCCGACATCCTGACGGCGATGGTGGTTGACGTTTCCGAACTGCTGGACAGCGCGCGCAAACGCGGCGATCTGATCATGTTCGAAGGCGCCCAGGGCACCTTGCTGGATATCGATCACGGCACCTATCCGTATGTGACCTCTTCCAACACCACCGCAGGCGGCGTTGCGACCGGTTCCGGCCTTGGCCCACGCTACGTGGACTATGTGCTGGGTATCGTGAAGGCCTATTCCACCCGCGTTGGCGCTGGCCCGTTCCCGACCGAGCTGTTTGATGAAACCGGCGAATACCTGTGCAAGCAGGGTAACGAATATGGCGCCACTACCGGCCGCCGCCGCCGTACCGGCTGGCTGGACGCGGTTGCGGTGCGCCGCGCTGTGCAGATCAACTCACTGTCCGGCTTCTGCCTGACCAAGCTGGACGTGCTGGACGGCCTGAAAGAAGTGAAAATTTGCGTTGGCTACCGTATGCCAGACGGCCGCGAAGTGGACACCACGCCATTGGCGGCGGAAGGCTGGGAAGGTATCGAGCCGATTTACGAAAGCCTGCCAGGCTGGAGTGAAAGCACCTTTGGCGTGAAAGAGCACAGCAAGCTGCCGCAGGCGGCGCTGAACTACATTAAGCGCATTGAAGAAGTGACCGGCGTTCCGGTAGACATCATCTCTACCGGCCCGGACCGTAGCGAAACCATGATCCTGCGCGATCCGTTCGACGCCTAATCTGGCCGTTTACGGTTGGCGATCAGACAAACCGGGCATGGCCCGGTTTGTTTTTATCTTCTTTATACCCTTCATACTTCAGGTTGCAGGCTGGCGCCAACCCTATCGTTTAGGCCGAGTTTGCAAGATTATGGCGACATAACCCCGCTCTGAGTCTTTCTGTGCGCTAATATAAATGGCGGCGAACTCTCCGCCTGGTTTATTATCCAATAGGCAGGCCGCGCTCCATAATGATACATCAATGCTGCTGTGGATTATTTGGGTTTGCAGCAAGGCGCATGTCGCAAGATGGGGGGGGCCAAAAGCGCCGCCGTTTCTTTTCGGTATGCCGTAACGCGGCGTATCAAACGGGTAAAGTCATACCCAGAGGTAGGATGTGCAGTTAACAAGCTTTACTGATTATGGCCTGCGGGCATTGATCTACATGGCATCATTGCCGGCAGAGAAAATGACCAGCATTTCGGAAGTGACCGATGTCTATGGCGTTTCCCGTAATCATATGGTGAAAATTATCAATCAATTAAGCCGGGTTGGGCTAGTGGCCGCGGTGCGGGGTAAAAATGGCGGTATCCGGTTGGGCAAGCCGGCAGAAACCATCCGTATCGGCGATGTCGTGCGGGCGCTGGAACCGCTTTCTCTGGTTAACTGCAGCAGTGAATTTTGCCATATCACCCCTGCGTGCCGCCTGAAACAGGTGCTGCATCAGGGCGTACAAAATTTCCTTGAAGAGCTGGATAGATACACGCTGGCCGATATGATCGAGGACAACCCCCCGCTCTACAAGCTATTGCTTGTCGAATAAAATGTTGCTGAGCAGACAAGACTCGGCAGCACCCTGCTGATGACAACGGAGGAACCGCAATGTCACAAGATCCATTCTTGGAACGAGAAGCAGAAAAATACGAATCCCCAATCCCCAGTCGTGAATTTATTCTTTCCCATCTGGCGAAACGAGAAACCCCGGCCAGCCGTGACGAGCTGGCGAAAGAACTGGATCTGACCACGGAAGAAAAGCAGGAGGCGCTGCGCCGCCGTCTGCGCGCCATGGAACGCGATGGCCAATTGGTGTTTACCCGCCGGCAGTGCTATGCCTTGCCAGAGCGCCTGGATCTGCTGCGCGGTACGGTCATTGGCCACCGTGACGGTTATGGTTTTCTGCGCGTAGAAGGGCGCAAGGACGATCTGTATCTTTCTGCCGAACAGATGAAAATGGCGATCCACGGCGATGTGGTGCTGGCCCAGCCGCTGGGCGCCGATCGCAAAGGCCGCCGCGAAGCGCGTATCGTGCGTGTGCTGGTGCCGAAAACCAGCCAGATCGTCGGCCGTTACTTTACCGATGCCGGCGCCAGCTTCGTGGTTCCTGATGATAGCCGCCTGAGCTTTGATATCCTGATCCCGGCCGATGCCGTTAGCGGCGCCCGTATGGGTTACATGGTGGTGGTGGAACTGACTCAGCGCCCGACGCGCCGCACCAAGGCAGTGGGCAAAATCGTCGAGATCCTCGGCGATAAAATGGGCACCAGCATGGCGGTGGATATTGCCCTACGCACCCATGAGATCCCGCATACCTGGCCGCCGCAGGTGGAAAAGCAGGTTGCCGACCTTAGCGAACAGGTACCGGAAGAGGCGAAAAAAGGGCGTGTCGATCTGCGCCAACTGCCGCTGGTGACCATCGACGGCGAAGACGCGCGCGATTTCGATGACGCCGTCTACTGTGAGAAAAAACGCGGCGGCGGCTGGCGCCTGTGGGTGGCCATTGCCGACGTCAGCTACTACGTGCGCCCGCGCACCGCGCTGGACGACGAAGCCTGCAGCCGCGGCAACTCGGTATACTTCCCTTCCCAGGTAGTGCCGATGCTGCCCGAGGTGCTGTCTAACGGCCTGTGCTCCCTGAACCCGCAGGTGGATCGCCTGTGTATGGTGTGCGAGATGACCATCTCTGCCCAGGGGCGGCTGTCGTCTTACAAATTCTATGAAGCGGTGATGAATTCGCATGCCCGCCTGACCTACACCAAGGTTTGGCACATTTTGCAGGGCGATCAGGAACTGTGTGAACAATATCGCCCGCTGGTCAAGAACCTGCAGGAACTGCACACCATGTACCTGATACTCGATCAGGCGCGTGCGGCGCGCGGCGGCATTGCGTTTGAAACCGAAGAAGCCAAGTTTATCTTCAACGCCGAACGCCGCATTGAGCGGGTAGAGCCGACGGTGCGTAACGATGCGCACAAGCTGATTGAAGAGTGCATGATCATGGCCAATATCGCGGCGGCGCGCTTTGTTGAGAAAAGCAAAGAGCCTGCGTTGTTCCGCGTGCACGATCGTCCAAGCGATGATCATATCACTGCGCTGCGTAGCAACCTGAGCGAGCTGGGCCTGACGCTGGGCGGCGGCCTTAAGCCGCAGCCGGAAGATTACGCGGATCTGATGGATGAGATTGAAGATCGCCCGGATCGTGAAATGCTGCAAACCATGCTGCTGCGCTCGATGAAACAGGCGATTTATGATCCGGAAAACCGTGGGCACTTTGGCCTGGCGTTGTCTTCGTATGCCCACTTTACCTCGCCGATCCGGCGCTATCCTGATCTCACATTGCACCGTGCGATCAAATATCTGCTGGCGAAAGAGCACGGCGAGCCGGCGCATCGCTGGACGCCAACCGGCGGCTGGCACTACGACTTTGAAGACATGCTGCAACTGGGCGCGCATTGCTCGATGACCGAGCGCCGCGCCGATGAAGCCACGCGCAACGTTGCCGACTGGTTGAAATGCGACTTTATGCAGGATCACGTTGGCTCGGAGTTCAGCGGCGTTATCTCCAGCGTGACGGGCTTCGGCTTCTTTGTGCGCCTGAACGATCTGTTCATTGATGGCCTGGTGCACGTATCAACGCTGGATAATGACTATTATCGCTACGATAATATCGGCCAGCGCTTGATCGGTGAGTCTTCCGGTACGGTTTACCGGCTGGGGGATACGGTGGAAATCCGTGTGGAAGCGGTGCATCTGGACGAACGTAAAATCGATTTCGCGTTGGTTTCCAGCAGCCGCAAACCGCGCGGTGCCGGCAAAACCGAGCGCGACCGTGCGAAGAAGGGCGGGAAGCCGCAGATGCGCGACGGCGGAAACGGCCGTAAACGCCGCGGTGGCAAAACTCCGGCCAATTTCGAACCGGACAGCGCGTTTCGTAAAGATGGCGCAAAGCCTGCCGCAGCGGTGAAGAAAGACAAAAAGGCGAAGCCTAAAAAAGCGTCTGAAAAAACCAAAAAAATTGCGGCAGCGACGAAGGCCAAGCGCGCCGGTAAGAAAAAAAACGCTGAGCAGGGTTAACCTGCCGCAGATCATTATCACCGGCCGGCACTTGCCGGCCGCACAGTCAAAAGAGTCTCATGAGCGAAATTATTTACGGCATTCATGCCGTTAAAGCCCTGTTAGAACGCGATCCCCAGCGCTTCCTGGAAGTGTTTATTCTGAAGGGGCGTGACGATCGCCGCCTGCAACCGTTGATCGCCGAACTGGAAGCCACCGGCATCGTGATCCAGGTGGCTAACCGCCAATGGCTGGATGAAAAGGTGGAAGGAGCGGTGCATCAGGGCATTATCGCCCGCGTGCGTGAAGGGCGGCAGTACCAGGAAAACGATCTGCCGGCGCTGCTGGACGGTACGGCAACCCCTTTCCTGCTGGTGCTGGACGGCGTTACGGATCCGCACAACCTGGGGGCCTGCCTGCGCAGCGCCGACGCGGCCGGCGTTCATGCGGTTATCGTGCCGCGCGATCGTTCCGCCCAGTTGAACGCCACGGCGAAAAAAGTGGCCTGCGGCGCGGCGGAAAGCGTGCCGTTGATTCGCGTCACCAACCTGGCCCGCACCTTGCGTTTGCTGAAAGAAATGAACGTCTGGGTGGTGGGGACTGCCGGTGAGGCTGACCATACCCTGTATCAAAGTAAAATGACCGGCCCGATGGCGCTGGTGATGGGCGCCGAGGGCGAAGGCATGCGCCGCCTGACGCGCGAACACTGCGACGAGCTGATCAGCATCCCGATGGCCGGCAGCGTGTCTTCGTTGAACGTCTCCGTGGCGACGGGCATCTGCCTGTTTGAAGCGGTGCGCCAGCGCAGCTGATCGCCACGCGGCGGCTTCCTCTGCCGCCGGTGGCAGAGGGTAGCCAGCGGCCCTGGGCCCCAGAGCGGCGAATAAAGAAACAGTGGCTCTTAATGCGAAAACCTTTTAGATTCACTATCCGGCCTGTAAAGGGCGTTACTGACGATGACAGGAGCAGGGTATGGATATTATTGGCGCATTAGGTGCGTTCGCGGCGTATTTCTTTAGCGGCTTTGCCATGGTGCTGGTCTTCCTGTTCGTCTACACCCGTATCACCCCGCATGATGAATGGACGCTGATCAAACAAGACAATCAGGCCGCCGCTTTTGCGTTTATCGGTGCCTGCCTGGGCTATGTGATCCCATTGGCCAGTGCGGCGGTGAATTCGATCGGCATTCTGGATTATCTGCTGTGGGGCGTGGTTGCGCTGGTGGTGCAACTGTTGCTGTTTGCCGCCGTGAAGCTCTATATGCCGCGCGTGAGCAGCAAAATTGAGGCCAACCATGTGGCGGCCGGGATTTTCCTGGGCGGCGTCTCCATCAGCGGCGGCGTGCTGAATGCCGCCTGTATGAGCTATTGAGCCTAACGGTACAGGATGGCCTGTGAATACCACTGGCCGGGCGTTAGCTTGCTTTCCGTATACATCACGATCAAATAATAACTCGCCCCGCGGGCATTCGCCTGGCGGGCGATCTCCGCCTGAATATCCATCGGGCTGCCATATACCCTGGCGCTGACGTTGGCGATCTTTTCCAATCCGTAAGTTTGCGCGCGAGTCACTTCCTGCGCCTGGCCGGCAATGGCGGCCGGCGGCGGCTTCGGCGTGGTCTGGAATACGCTGCAGGCGCAGAGTAGGCTGATCGTGCATAACAGCGTAATGATGCGGGAAAATTTCATCTATGGCCTCGGCGGCTCTGGCTAATATGGCTCCAGTCTAACGCAATACCGGGTGTTTAAGCATATGTTGGAACCGATTGAACTAATGATTTTTTCCCGGTTTTGCCATGATAAAGAGATGTAGATAGACAGGAGTACCGAGATGATCGAGATTTATGACGAACACGCGGGGGATATCGCGTTAATTCACGCCGTGCCGGCTGGGCAGTACGCGCAGCCGTTGCCAACGGTATTTTTCTATCATGGTTATAGCTCGTCAAAAGCGGTCTATTCCTATTTCGGCTATGCGCTGGCCAA
This sequence comes from Gibbsiella dentisursi, assembly GCF_039539505.1. Classification (NCBI taxonomy): domain Bacteria; kingdom Pseudomonadati; phylum Pseudomonadota; class Gammaproteobacteria; order Enterobacterales; family Yersiniaceae; genus Gibbsiella; species Gibbsiella dentisursi. The sequence continues at coordinate 344,178 of NZ_BAABDG010000010.1, read as the reverse complement.
AGCGGGGTTTCGCGTGGTGTTGCCGGATGCCGATTTGCACGGTGAGCGTTTTAACGGCGACGAACCGCAACGCCTGGCGCACTTCTGGGAAATCCTGAAAAGCAATATTGACGAACTGCCGGCGCTGAAGGCGCATTTTGAGCAGCGCGGGCTGATTGCCGATGGCCGCATTGGCGTTGCCGGGGCTTCTATGGGCGGAATGACCACCTTGGGGGCGCTGGTACGCTACCCGTGGATCCAGGCGGCGGCCAGCCTGATGGGATCGGGGGATTTTATCCAACTGCCAAAAACCCTGTTCCCGCCGCTTGGCGCGGATGGTCAGCCGTTGCCGGCGGCTCAGTGGGCGGCGCGCCTGGCCCCGCTGGCCGACTATAGCCCGGAGCAGCAGGTGGAAAAACTGGCCGGGCGGCCGCTGCTGCTTTGGCATGGGGAAGCCGACGACCTGGTGCCGACAGCGGAGAGCCTGCGGTTGGCGCAAGCGCTGCGGGCGCGGGGCCTGGCGCAACAGCTCACGCTACTGACCGAGCCGAATGTAACGCACCGCATCACCCCGTTGGCGCTGGACGCCACGGCGGCGTTTTTCCAACGCGAGCTGTAACCTCTTCTTGCCCCCCGGCGGCGTTCAGGCGCCGCTTTTCGCCCGTGCGCGGAAATAAACAAAGAAAACGCACTTGTTCCTTGAGTTTCCCGCGTAGCGTCAGTATGATTACGCGTCATTTTTCAGCCGCACACAAACACGTTCCTTGCTTCCATGGGCCGCGGTTGACCCTGACAGGAGGCTGAATAATCCGTAAGGAGCAATTCGATGCGTCATTACGAAATCGTTTTTATGGTCCATCCTGACCAAAGCGAACAGGTTCCGGGCATGATCGAGCGTTACAGTGCGACTATCACTAACGCGCAAGGTCAGATTCACCGTCTGGAAGACTGGGGCCGCCGTCAGCTGGCTTATCCGATCAACAAACTGCACAAAGCTCACTACGTTCTGCTGAACGTTGAAGCACCGCAGGAAGCGATCGATGAGCTGGAAACTAACTTCCGCTTCAACGACGCCGTTATCCGCAGCATGATTATGCGCGTTAAACACGCGGTAACCGAAGCATCCCCTATGGTTAAAGCGAAAGACGAACGTCGTGGCGATCGCCGCGAAGATTTCGCTAACGAAACCACAGATGATGCAGATGCTGGGGATTCTGAAGAGTAATTGCCACCGTGACGGCTAATCGTCTGGTCTTGTCGGGCACCATATGCAAGACGCCGGTTCGAAAAGTGAGTCCGTCCGGTATCCCCCACTGCCAGTTTGTGCTTGAGCACAGATCCCAGCAGCAGGAAGCCGGATTCAGCAGACAATCATGGTGCAGAATGCCCGTCGTTGTCAGCGGACAAACGTCACAAGCATTAACTCAAAGATTAACGGTCGGCAGTCAGATCACCGTTACCGGCTTCGTGAGTTGCCATCAAGGGCGCAACGGGCTGAATAAACTGGTGCTGCATGCCGAGCAGATTGAATTGATAGATTCTGGAGACTAGCCAAATGGCACGTTATTTCCGTCGTCGCAAGTTCTGCCGTTTCACCGCGGAAGGCGTTCAAGAGATTGACTATAAAGACATCGCTACGCTGAAAAACTACATCACTGAAAGTGGTAAAATTGTCCCGAGCCGTATTACCGGTACTCGCGCCAAATATCAGCGCCAGCTCGCCCGTGCTATCAAGCGCGCGCGCTACCTGTCTTTGTTGCCGTACACTGATCGTCATCAGTAATCGGCCACTGTCCATTAACGACTTTGAGAGGATAAGGTAATGCAAGTTATTCTGCTTGATAAAGTAGCAAACCTGGGCAGCCTGGGTGATCAGGTTAACGTTAAAGCGGGCTACGCTCGTAACTTCCTGGTACCACAGGGCAAAGCTGTTCCTGCTACCAAGAAAAACGTTGAGTTCTTCGAAGCACGCCGTGCAGAGCTGGAAGCCAAACTGGCTGAAACTCTGTCTGCTGCCGAAGCTCGCGCAACCAAGATCAACGAACTGGGTTCAGTTACCCTCGTGTCTAAAGCAGGCGACGAAGGCAAACTGTTCGGCTCTATCGGCACCCGCGACATCGCTGACGCAGTAACTGCTGCCGGCGTTGAAGTTGCCAAGAGCGAAGTTCGTCTGCCGAATGGCGTTCTGCGTACCACCGGTGAGCACGAAGTGCACTTCCAGGTACACAGCGACGTATTCGCGCAGCTGAATGTAGTTGTGGTTGCTGAAGCTTAATCGCTTTTTGCATCGCCACGGTTAAAACGCCAGCCTTGTGCTGGCGTTTTGCTTTTCTGTTCCCGGCAAAACGCGCTACCCTGATGGCAACAGGGAGGAACGGTTATGGCACAGATTGTGTTACAGCGCGTCTATGCGTTTAGCGGCCCGGCGCCGCAACATGCTTTTCTTATCGATCGGCTTTGGCCGCGCGGCGTCAGCAAACAACGGCTGGCCGGCGTGCAATGGCTAAAAGAGATCGCCCCAGACACGGCGTTGCGTCAGTGGTTCCACCATCACTCAGAGCAATGGGATGCCTTTGTTGAACAATACCGCCGCCAACTGGCGGAAAATGGCGCCTGGCAGCCGCTGGTGGCGCTGTTACGGCGCGGGCAAACCTTGACCCTGCTCTACGGCAGCAAAGACGCGCAGCACAACCATGCGGTTGTACTGCGGGATTTTCTGCTGCAACAGCTGCAGCAATGAGGAAACTGACGCTAATGCGGTGGGCGTTAACCGTCAGCGCGCGCGGCGATAGCTGCCATCGGGCTGGCGCTGGAAGGTGATCTGGCGATTATCGACGGTGGTAATCGACAGCGCCGCGACCACCCCGGCGGCATCGCGTGCGATGCGGACTTCCTGCCCGGCCTTCAGGTTGCTTAGCGGCTTGTCGTCGCCTTCCACCTGCGCCATGGCGAAGACGTCGTTCACCGGCAGGCTATTGTCGCGAAACAGCTGCGCCAGCGTCTGCCCCGGTTGGATCTGGTAGCTTAGCCAATTTCCTTGTTCGGGCTGTGCCGTCGCGTCGACGCCCTGCGGCGGTTCCTGTTGTGGCGCGTGCTGCTGATTGCCGGCCAGGGTATCCTGGCTGCCGGTTTCTGGCGAATAGGGCCATAACAACGCCAGCAACAGCAATGCGCCGATGATGATGACCCAGCGGCGGTGGAAATTGGGCAGCGGTTCCATCCAGTGGAAGGCGTCCGGGGCATGCCAGATTTTAAGCAGCAACGCTTTTATTGCCTGCCCTTTACCCTGTTCAACGGCGGGTTGCTGTGTTTCCGCTTCTTCCGGCGTAGCCGCAGCCTCCCGTTCCGTATCTGGCTTCAGGCGTGCGCTGACATTAAGCCAGGTGCGCAGCATCGGCATATATATGCGGGTGGTTTTCCTTTTCCTGGGCGTGATTCTGCCCATGGTGACCTCTCTTTAAGCAGCGTAAAATACCGCAGTATCCATGGTGTAGCGCCAACCCGAGAGCCCGTTTCCGCATAATCCGCTAACTGATTGAATTAAGCTGTGTCTCGCGATAGGCAGGGCAAGACGGCCAACGGCCAATTGCGACAGCCTAAAGGCCACTAAGGGGTAACGGCGCCTGATGTTAGCATGCGGGGTATTGTTTCTTTTTCTAGCATAAAAGTCACCATTATCCACACAAGATTTTACCCGGCTTTGCCGCGCTGTTATGCTGCTCCTTGTCTTTTCACCGATTAAAGGAAACCCCCCAATGACAACCCCTTCTTTTGACAGCGTTGAAGCGCAGGCAAGCTATGGGATTGGTTTACAGGTCGGCCAGCAGTTGCAAGAGTCCGGTCTGGAAGGTTTACAACCGGAAGCCCTGCTGGCCGGTCTGCGTGATGCGCTGGAAGGGAATGCCCCGGCGGTTCCAGTAGACGTAGTGCATCGTGCGCTGCGTGAAGTGCACGAGCGTGCGGATGCCGTGCGCCGTGAGCGCCAGCAGGCGCTGGCGGTTGAAGGCCAGAAATTCCTGGAAGAAAACGCCAAGCGCGCCGAAGTCACGCAGACGGAATCCGGCCTGCAGTTTTCCGTGCTGGAGCAGGGCAATGGGCCAATCCCATCCCGCCAGGATCGTGTGCGTGTACACTACACCGGCCGCCTGACTAACGGCGACGTGTTTGACAGCTCCGTAGAGCGCGGCCAGCCGGCCGAATTCCCGGTCAGCGGCGTGATCCCAGGCTGGATCGAAGCGCTGACGCTGATGCCGGTTGGGTCTAAATGGCAACTGTATATCCCGCACAACCTGGCCTACGGCGAACGCGGCGCCGGCGCGTCAATCCCGCCGTTTAGCGCACTGGTGTTTGACGTTGAGCTGCTGGAAATCCTCTAATTTCTTTCCCGCTATTCCCTGGGCGCCGGTTGGCGCCCTTATTTTTTGTGCATTGCCGCGTTTTGGCGCTGCGCGCTGATGCCTGCAGGTTGCGTTTGCTACACTATAGTATCGGCGGGGGATGGCTATTTGGCGTAAAGAAAACTAGTCTGGCAATAAAATAGGTGGTTTAGCATACCTGAGGTGGATGATGTTAGAGCAAATTTGCCAGTTGTCCCGTGAAGCGGGCAAGGCAATTATGGCGGTGTATCACGGCGAGCAACCGCTCGAAGCAGCCAAGAAAAAAGACGATTCGCCGGTGACGGCCGCCGATCTGGCGGCACATGACGTTATCAAGCGCGGCCTGGCTGCCCTGACGCCGGATGTGCCGTTGCTGTCGGAGGAAGATCCCCCTGCCTGGGAGGTGCGCCGCCACTGGTCACGTTATTGGCTGGTCGATCCGCTCGACGGCACCAAGGAGTTTCTGAACCGCAACGGCGAGTTTACCGTCAATATCGCCCTGATTGAAAACGGTGAAGCGGTCATGGGGGTGGTGTACGCCCCGGCGATCGACGTGCTGTATCTGGCTGAGCGCGGCAATGCCTGGAAAGAGGAAAATGGCGCACGGCGGAAAATTCACGTCAGCAACGGCCAGCCTCCGCTGGTGGTGGTGAGCCGCTCGCACATGGATGCAGAATTGAAGGATTACCTGAAACAGTTGGGTGAACACCAGACGGTTTCCGTCGGCTCGTCGCTGAAGTTCTGCCTGGTGGCGGAGGGCACGGCGCAGCTTTACCCCCGCTTTGGGCCAACCAATGTTTGGGATACGGCGGCGGGCCATGCTGTGGCCGTTGCCGCCGGGGCGCAGATCCGCGATTGGCAGGGAAAAGCGTTGCTCTACACGCCGCGCGAGTCGTTCCTCAACCCGGGGTTCCGGGTTTCCCTGTTTTAATTAATTCGCCAATAACTGGTGCAGCATGTTCATCACTTGCTGCACTTCTTCCGGCGTAAGCGCGCCGTCTTTGGCAAACTGAATCTTCCCTTGTTTATCCAGCACGATAATTGCGGAGCCTTTCGGCTGCAACTGCCAGGCCTTCTGCACGCGGCCGTTGTCATCGACAATAAACTGCGACCACGGGAATTCCTTTTTGCTGTCCTCAATACTGCCGCGTACAAAAATCCCGCTACCGACAATGGCATCATCCATATTGATGATTGTCGTCGTTTGGTAACGATCGTGCGGTAGATTTGCCTCCTTGAGCGCTTCAATCAGCGGTGCGTTCATCGCTTTGGCGGCGCTGCGGCCCGCAATATGCTGAATGACGCGCACTTTGCCGCTGAGCTGCGCACTGTTCCAGTTGCCGTAGCTGAATGCGCCATTGGTGTAGCGCAGTTCGCCTTCTTCGCTGACGCCAACCGGCGCGACGCGTTGTTGGGGCTGGAAATTATGTGCTGAAGATAAAAGCGGGGTAAGCAGCAATGATATGGCGAGCAGGCTGCTTGTTTTCATAGGTTCTCCTTGCTGGAAAAAATTACCGTCACAACCTAAACAGCAGAAAGCATAGGTGGTGATTGGCGGTCTGTCCTGTTAGCGGGATCGCAGTTTTTTCCTTTGCAGGATATCACCTGCTTTGTGAATGGATATACTGAAAATTAAGGTAATCACTATACGTAACTCTGTCAAAAAGTGTAAATCTAGTGAATAAATTCACTGTGTGGGAACCAAGTCACCGGAATCCGGTCTACACTAGTGCTATGAAATTGCGTTCAGTCTGAAATACCGCCACGTTGGCGGCCTATTGAACGCGTGGTCCAACGGGAGGAGAGTAATATAATGAGAATCTTCCATCGCTATAACCCATTGAAAGTGGCCAAGTACGTCAAAACCCTATTCCGCGGGCGGCTGTATATCAAAGACGTCGGCGCATTTGAGTTCGATAAGGGCAAGATTTTGCTGCCAAAGGTGCGTGATAAACGCCACTTTAGCGTGATGGCCGAGGTTAACCGCCACGTATTGCAGTTGCAGTCAGAAATGTGTTGATGCTCTTAGGGCGGGGAACCGCCCGGTACGATTGGGCGGTTCGATACCACCCCCTCGCTATGGCGAGGCGGTGGGTCTGCCGGGATCAGGAAGGGATAGTTTCATCCGCGGCTTTTGGCAAAACTGCCGCTGGCTTGTCGCTTAGCCTGGTCACCAACAGCTGGTCTATCTTGTAGCTGTCGATATCCACCACTTCAAATTTGTACCCGGCGTATTTCACAAAGTCTGTGCGCTTGGGGATCTTACGCAGCATATACATCATAAAGCCGCCGATGGTTTCATAGTTGCCTGCCTGCGGGAATTCATCGATATGCAGCACCCGCATCACGTCGTCAATCGGCGTGCCGCCTTCAATCAGCCACGAGCTTTCATCACGGGCGACAATCTGTTCTTCCTGGCCCTGGCCGACCAGATCCCCCATCAGGGTGGTCATGACGTCGTTCAGGGTAATGATGCCAACCACCAGCGCGTATTCATTAAGGATAACGGCAAAGTCTTCGCCTGCGGTTTTAAAACTCTCCAGCGCTTCTGACAGCGTCAGCGTGTCCGGCACAATCAGCGCTGAACGGATCTGCACGCCGCTGCTTAACGCCAGGCTCTGGTTGCCGAGCACCCGATTCAGCAGATCCTTGGAATCCACATAGCCCACCACTTGATCGATATGGCCGTCGCACACCAGGAACTTGGAGTGCGGGTGGGTCAGCACTTTCTGTTTGATGTTCTCTTCGCTTTCGTGCAGATCGAAGAAAATCACGTTTTCCCGCGAGGTCATGGAGGAGGGCACGGTGCGCGATTCCAGCTCGAACACGTTTTCAATCAGCTCATGCTCCTGCTTACGCAGCACCCCAGCCAGCGCGCCCGCCTCCACCACGGCATAGATATCGTCGGAGGTGATGTCGTCTTTGCGCGCCATCGGCAGTTTGAACATGCGAAAGATCAGGTTTGCCATGCCGTTGAAAAACCACACCAGCGGGCGGAAGACCATGATCGAGAAACGCATCGGGTTGATGATCCGGACGGCAACCGTCTCTGGTGCAATCATACCGATGCGCTTCGGGGTTAAATCGGCGAACAGGATGAACAGGCTGGTCACCAGGACGAAAGAACAAATGAAGCTGATTTGCTCAGCCAGTTCCGGGGAAACAATGCGCTCAAACAGCGGTTTAAAGGTGGGAGAAAAAGCAGCATCGCCGACGATACCGCCAAGGATGGCGACGGCATTCAGGCCGATTTGCACCACGGTAAAGAAGATACCCGGCGTCTCTTGCAGTTTGAGCACCCGGGCGGCGTTAATATTCCCTTCGTCGGCCATCAGCTTGAGCTTGATCTTGCGCGATGCGGCCAATGAGATTTCCGACAGGGCGAAAAAGGCGCTCACGGCGATCAGAAAAAGAATCAGTAATATACTGTCTAACATAGTTTATCCATTCGTGCCGGCGGGATGCCGGCGCTTTTGAGGAGGGTAATTCATTAAAAAAACGTGTAATAACAACCAGAAAAGCGGCTATCAGGCCGTTTGCACGGCCCGCGCATAGTATAACAGCAGCTCACTGAAAGCCGCCAGTGATGAAAAATGACAGCGTTAACCCTGCGGTGGCAGGCACACCCCGATACCGCCCAGGCCACAATAACCTTCCGGGTTTTTGTGCAGATACTGCTGGTGATAGTCTTCCGCATAATAGAAAGGCTGAGCGGGGGCAATTTCGGTGGTGATGCGGCGCGCGTCGCCTGCGGCGTCCATCGCCTGCTGAAAACGTTGCAGGCTGCTTTCCGCTTCGGCCTGCTGTTGCGGGCTTAACGTATAAATGGCGGAGCGGTATTGCGTGCCGATATCGCCGCGCTGGCGCATACCCTGTGCCGGATCGTGATTTTCCCAGAACAGCTGCAGCAGCTGTTTATAGCTGACGGTCTTGGGATCAAACACCACGCGCACCACTTCTGCATGGCCGGTCTGCCCGGTGCAGACTTCTTCGTAGGTGGGGTTCGGGGTAAAACCAGCGCTGTAGCCGGAGGCCGTGCTGTAGACGCCCGCTTGTTCCCAGAACAAACGCTCGACGCCCCAGAAACAGCCCATGGCGAAAATTGCCACTTCCATGCCTTCCGGAACCTGAGTCATTGAGTGGCCGGTGACCACGTTAAGGGTTGCCACGGGCATTGGGGTGGTGCGGCCTGGTAATGCGTTCGCTTTATCAATCGGTTGAGACTTATCAAAAGATGGCACCACGGTTGACTCCTGTTATCACGATAATTATTGGGCCAAGATGCCCTGGCGTTAGTTGTATCTGAACGCCTCTTTGCCCACAATAGGCAATATGTTGCGTTTCTGTGTAAGTTTAACGCAGTATATAGGGCGCAAAAAGCAGAGAATGTGTCTTGTTTACGGCTGGGCATGCCGCTTAATGGTGCCTAGGGTGGCTGATAAACCATCGTGTTATCCCGGTGTAATCCCCGGCACCAGTGCTAAGGTTGTATAGGAAAAGTAGAATAATCTAAGGAGAACGCGTGCCACGATACCGTGCCCTTTGCGTTTTATGCGTGTTGTTTACTGCGCCGCCGGCATTAGCGGCCAACGTACGCTTGCAGGTGGAAGGTCTTAGCGGGGAGTTGGAACAAAATGTTCGGGTACGTTTGTCCGCGATTGGCAGTGATGAAGTCAGCGCCGACGGGCGCTTTCGTGCGCGCGTGGATCAGGCCATCCGCCAGGGGCTGCGGCCGCTGGGCTATTATCAGCCGACCATTGATTTCTCGCTGGATAACAACCCAAACCTGTCGCGGCCGGTGCTGCATGCGAAGGTCAACCCCGGTGAGCCGGTGCGTATCGCTGGCGCCGACATTGTGTTGCAAGGGGGCGCCAGAACCGATGAAGACTATCTCGCGGCGGTGAAGCGCGGGCGCCCGGAGATTGGCGCTATTTTGAACCACGGCACCTACGACAGCTTTAAAAGTTCCCTGACCGGCCTGGCGCTGCGCAAAGGGTATTTTGATGCCGAGATGGTCAAGAGCCAGCTTGGGGTGGCGGAAGATTTGCACCAGGCTTACTGGGATATCGATTTTGACAGCGGTGAGCGTTATCACTTCGGCGACGTTAAGTTTCAAGGCTCGCAAATCCGCGAAGATTATCTGCAAAATCTGGTGCCTTTCCATAAAGGGGATTATTACAGCTCGGGCGATCTGGCCGAGCTGAACCGCCGTTTGTCTGCCACCGGTTGGTTTAACTCGGTGGTGGTATCGCCGGACTTCAAGGATTCAAAAGCGAGCAAAGTGCTGCCGCTGGACGCGGTGGTTTCCCCGCGCAGCCGTAACACCATGGAAGCCGGCGTTGGCTATTCCACCGACGTCGGCCCGCGCGTAAAAGGGGTGTGGAAAAAACCGTGGTTGAACGATCGTGGTCACAGCCTGGAAACCAGCGCCTATGTTTCGGCGCCGGAGCAACAGCTCGATCTCTCGTATAAAATTCCGCTGCTCAAGAGCCCGCTGGAGCAGTATTACCTGCTGCAGGCCGGTTTCAAAAGCCAGGACCTGAACGATACCAAGGCGGACAGCACCAAGGTGGTGGCATCGCGCAACTGGGATCTTTCCAGCGGCTGGCAGCACGCCGTTAACTTTACCTGGCGGCTCGACCACTTTACCCAGGCGAACGTCACCGATACCACCATGCTGCTGTATCCTGGGGTGAGCGTGGCGCGTACCCGTTCACGCGGCGGGTTGATGCCAACCTGGGGCGATTCGCAGCGCTATTCCCTTGATGTTTCCGACACCACCTGGGGTTCCGGCGTGGATTTCGCCCTGTTGCAGGCGCAGAACGTGTGGATCCGCACCCTGGCGGAAAAACACCGCTTTGTGGCGCGCGCGCAGGCGGGTTGGATTGAAACCAATAACTTCGATAAGATCCCGCCGGATCTGCGCTTTTTCGCCGGGGGCGATCGCAGCATCCGTGGTTACAAATATAAAAACATTTCACCGCGTGACGATGACGGTAAGCTGACCGGTGCGTCGAAAATGTTCACCGGCTCGCTGGAGTACCAATATAACGTGACGGGCAAATGGTGGGGCGCGGTGTTTGTTGATTCCGGTGAAGCCGTGAACGACATCAGAAAAAGCGATTTCAAAACCGGGGCGGGCGTCGGCGTGCGCTGGCAGTCACCGGTTGGGCCAGTGAAGCTGGATATTGCCGCCCCTGTGGGGGACCAGGAAACCCACGGGGTGCAGTTCTATATCGGTTTGGGGCCTGAACTATGAGCCTGATAAAAAAGATTTCTCTTGGATTTTTAATCGTACTGCTGCTGATCGTGGGCAGCGTGGCGTTTTTGCTGGGCACCACCACCGGTTTGCATATGGTGATCAACGGCGCCGCACGCTGGGTGCCCGGCCTGGATATCGCCAGCGTCACCGGCGGCTGGCGCGATCTGACGTTGAAAGGCGTCAAGTATCAGATGCCGGGCGTTACCGTCAACGCCGGCCAGTTCCACCTCTCGCTCGATCTGTCCTGTTTCCGTCGTAGTTCGCTGTGCGTTAACGCGCTGACCGCCGACGATGTCGACGTCGCGGTGGATACCGCGAAAATGGCGCCTTCGGCGCCGGCGGAGGAGAACAGCGAGCCCACCACCAACCTGAGTACGCCGTATCCGATCACGCTGCGCATGCTGGCGCTGAACAATGTCAACGTGCGAGTGGACGAAACCGCGATTTCGCTGGCGCAGTTCCATACCGGCGCACAGTGGCAAGAGCGCGCATTAACGCTGTTGCCGACCAAAATCAGTTCGCTGCTGATCGCCTTGCCGAAAACCCCGCAGAACCCGTTGCCGGAAGCGGTGCAACCGGCGGTGGATATCGCGAAGCAGGCCGCGGAGAAAGCCAGCGATACGCCAGCACCCGCGCCGAAGTTGGAAGAGAAGCCACTGGGCGACACGTTAAAAGAACTGTTTGCCAAACCGCTATTGCCGGATCTGCCGGAAATTCGCCTGCCGCTGGATATTACCGTGCAGGAAATCCGCGGTGAGCAGCTGCGCCTGACCGGTGATACCGATGTGTTGATTTCCAGCCTGCTGTTGCAGGCCAGCACCCAGGATCAGCACATCAAGCTGGATAATTTCACCGTCCAGTCGCCGCAGGGCTCGTTGTCGGCACAGGGGCAGGCTTCACTGACCGGCACCTGGCCGGTGACGATGGCGGCGAATGCAGCGTTGAACGTTGATCCGCTAAAAGGCGAGAAGATTAAGCTCGATATCGGCGGCGGCCTGCGTGAAGCGCTGACGGTGGCGCTTAACCTTTCCGGCCCGGTCGGCGCTCAACTCGACGTGCAGACCCAGTTGGCGGAAGCCGGCCTGCCGTTGGCGCTGACGTTGCAGAGCAAACAGCTCAAGTGGCCGCTGGCCGGTGCCGCGCAGTACCAGGTGGATGATTTCCAACTGCGCTTTAGCGGCAAAGCGACGGATTATGCGCTGTCGACCCGCGCCAATATCAAAGGCCAGGATTTGCCGCCGGCGGTGCTGACGTTGGATGGCAAGGGCAACATTGAACAGTTCAAGCTCGATCGTTTGCGCCTGGCGGCGCTGCAGGGCAATACCGATCTCACGGCGCTGGTGGACTGGAGTAAAGCGATCAGTTGGAACTCGCAGCTTACTTTGAGCGGTATCAACACCGCCAAACAGTGGCCGGAATGGCCGGCGAAGCTGGAGGGGAAAATCACCACGCGCGGTAGCCTGTATGGCGGCAGTTGGCAGTTGCAGGTGCCGCAGTTGGATCTGCGCGGCAACGTGAAGCAAAACAGCGTGTCGGCGCACGGCTCGCTGAGCGGCAATGCGGCCGGCCAGTGGACGATCCCCGGCGTCAATCTGGCGCTGGGGCGCAATACGCTGAACGTGAAGGGCCAGTTGGATGAAAAGAGCTGGAACCTGGATGCCAATATTGATGCACCGCGCCTTGATGGCGCGCTGCCGGGGCTGGGCGGCACCGCCAAAGGGGGGCTCAAACTGCGCGGCAACCTGCAGGCGCCACAGCTGTTGGCGGATCTGGTCGCTTCCGGCCTGCAATGGCAGGCGCTGCGCATTAACCGGGTGAAGATCGACGGCGATGTGCGCTCCAGCGATCAGATCCAGGGGCAACTGGCGGTGCGCGTGGAACAGCTCAAGCAGGATGCGCTGGAAGTTAACCTGCTGACGCTGGAAGCCAAGGGCAGCGAGAAACAGCATACGCTGCAATTGAAAATTGATGGCAAGCCGGTTTCCGGGCAACTGGCGCTGGCCGGCAGCTTTGATCGCCAGCAGCAGCGCTGGCGCGGCAATCTGAACAACACCCGTTTTGATACCCCGGTCGGCGAATGGCGCCTGACGCGCGCTATCGCCCTGGATTACCTCAATACCCAACAGAAAATCAGCGTTGGGCCGCACTGCTGGCAAAACCCGGATGCGGAACTGTGTGTGCCGAACACCATTGAAGCGGGCGCCAGCGGGCAGGCAAGCGTGGTGCTTAACCGCTTTGACCTGAACATGCTCAAACCGTTCCTCGGCGAGGAAACCGCGCTGAGCGGGGTATTTAACGGCCGTGCCGACGTAAGCTGGAAAGCGGGCGAAACGCTGCCGCAGGCGAAAGTTTCGCTGGTGGGCAACGGCGTGAAGGTGGTGCAGCAGGTGCAGGGCAAGCCCCTGCCGATCGCCTTTGACCGCTTGAACCTCAACGCGGCGTTGAACAATGGCCGCGCCCAGGCGGACTGGCTGATTAAGCTCACCAACAACGGCCAACTGGAGGGCAACGTGCAGGTGGCCGATCCGCAAGGGCGGCGCAACATTGCCGGCAACGTCAACATCACCAATATTTCGCTGGCGCTGCTCAACCCGGCGCTGATGCAGGGTGAGAAGGCGGCGGGGATGCTGAACGCCAACCTGCGCTTGGGCGGCAGTGTGCAAAAACCGCTGGTGTTTGGCCGCCTGGCGCTGGATCAGGTGGATATCGACGGCAACTGGATGCCGTTTGATATGACCAATGGCCGGCTGGTGATTAACTTCAACGGCATGAGTTCAACGCTGGAAGGGCTGATTGCGACGACCCATGGGCAGTTGAACTTGACCGGGGACGCAGACTGGCGCGAGCTTAACGCCTGGAATGCGCGCATTGCCGCCAAGGGCGATAAGCTGCGCGTTTCAGTGCCACCGATGGCCCGTGTTGATGTTTCGCCTGACGTGGTGTTTGAAGCCACGCCGCAGCTCTTCTCGCTTAACGGCAAGGTGGATATCCCGTGGGCGCGCATTACCGTCCAGGAACTGCCGGCCAGCGCGGTGGGCGTCTCTTCCGATGAGGTGATGCTGGACGACAAGCTGCAGCCGATACACGAGCAAACCGCGTCCATCCCGATCAACAGCAACCTGATGATCCACGTGGGCGATGACGTGCGGCTTGATGCTTTTGGCCTGAAAGCCGGCCTGAAAGGCGATCTGAAGGTGGTGCAGGACAGAAACGGCCTTGGCCTGAATGGCCAGATTAATATCCTGAACGGGCGTTTCCACGCCTATGGCCAGGATCTGATCGTACGTAAAGGCCAACTGATGTTCTCTGGGCCGCCGGATCAACCTTACCTGAACATGGAGGCGATCCGTAATCCGGATTCTACCGAGGACGATGTGGTGGCCGGGGTGCGCGTGACCGGGCTGGCGGATGCGCCGAAGCTGGAAGTGTTCTCCGATCCGACCAAATCACAACAGGAAGCCCTGTCTTATCTGCTGCGCGGCCAGGGCCTGAGCAGTTCCGGCGCCGATGGCAACGCCATGACTTCAATGTTGATCGGTATGGGGGTTGCACAAAGTGGGCAACTTGTGGGTAAAATCGGCGAGGCGTTTGGCGTAAGTAATTTGGCCCTTGATACCCAGGGAGTTGGCGACAGTTCCCAGGTTGTAGTGAGCGGCTATGTCCTCCCTGGCTTACAAGTAAAATATGGGGTGGGTATTTTCGACTCGCTGGCCACGCTGACGTTGCGTTACCGCTTGATGCCCAAGTTGTATCTGGAAGCGGTGTCTGGCATCGACCAGGCATTAGATTTGCTCTATCAGTTTGAGTTTTAGCGATGCGAATAATTGTCTACGGCAGTTTAAGGCGCAAACAGGGGAACAGCCACTGGATGACCAATGCCCAGTGGCTGGGTGAACATGAGCTAGAAGGCTACCAGATTTATAATCTGGGCCATTATCCGGCGGCCATCGTGGGGGAGGGGACGATACATTGTGAAGTGTACCGGATCACCTCTTCGATTCTGGCCGAACTGGATGAACTGAAAAGTAATACCAAAGACTACCGGCGCGAACTGATTCAAACGCCTTATGGGAGCGCGTGGATCTACCTGTATAAACACAGTGTGGAAGGGTATCCGCTGATCGAAAGCGGCGACTGGCTAAAGCGTGACGAAGAATAAGTAGCACGGCAATAAAAAAAAACACCGCCCATTGGGCGGTGTTTTTTCATGGCGGGCGGCCTTATTTTTTGGCAGCGCGCTCGAAAGAGGCGATGATTTCGGCTTTGGCCGCGGCGGCGTCTGCCCAGCCTTCGACTTTAACCCATTTGCCTTTTTCCAGATCTTTATAGTGCTCGAAGAAGTGGGCGATTTGTGCCTTCAGCAGTTCAGGCAGATCGTTCACGTCTTTGATGTGATCGTATTCTTTGGTCAGTTTGCTGTGCGGAACGGCAACCAGTTTCGCATCTTCACCGGCTTCGTCGGTCATTTTCAGAACGCCGACCGGGCGGCAGCGGATCACGGAACCCGGCTGCAGTGGGTATGGCGTTGGCACCAGCACGTCAACCGGATCGCCATCCAAAGACAGGGTGTGGTTGATGTAGCCGTAGTTGCACGGGTAGAACATTGCGGTGGACATGAAACGGTCAACGAACAGCGCGCCGGTTTCTTTGTCGATTTCGTATTTGATCGGATCGGCGTTAGCCGGGATCTCGATAACTACGTAGATATCTTCTGGCAGGTCTTTGCCAGCAGGGACCAGGTTCAAGCTCATGTCGGTTTCCTTTCATCAAACCAGAAATGGAGTGGCGGCTATTATAGCGGACTCTCTTACGATTTCCTGCCCTTTTCATCACCGGCGCCGTGTGGCTTTGGCCTGGCGGCGTTTTCCGGATTAATCCGGCGCCGGCCAGGGCCAGGATGCATCGTTAGCCCTGGCAGCGCCGGCTCGGCGGGGGGATTATTCGTCTGGGAATTCGGCGATAAAGCGTTCTGCGTCTTCGACCATCGATTTGGTGCCGACGAAGAACGGCGCCCGCTGGTGCAGCTTGGCAGGAATGATATCAAGAATACGGTTTTTGCCGTCGCTGGCTTTGCCGCCGGCCTGTTCGGCCAGAAATGCCATCGGGTTGCATTCATACAACAGGCGCAGCTTGCCTTTCGGGTGGCTGGCGGTGCTGGGGTATATATAAATACCGCCTTTCAACAGATTGCGGTGAAAGTCGGCAACCAGTGAACCGATATAGCGTGAGGTATAAGGACGTAGCGTCGCTTCATCCTGTTCCTGGCAGTATTTGATGTATTTTTTCACGCCGAGAGGGAACTTGATGTAGTTGCCTTCATTGATGGAATACATATTGCCGGTGTCTGGGAATTGCACCCGTTCGTGTGAGAGGCAGAACACCCCCAATGACGGATCGTAGGTGAAAGCATGAACGCCGTGGCCGGTAGTGTAGACCAGCATGGTTGAAGAACCATAGACCACGTAACCGGCTGCGACCTGGCGGTTGCCGGGCTGCAGGAAATCTTCTTCGGTGACGGGGGTACCCACAGGCGTTACACGCCGATAAATAGAGAAAATAGTACCGACAGAGACGTTAACATCAATATTTGATGAGCCGTCCAAAGGATCCATAAGCACGACATATTTGCCGTTTTCTGCACGCTCGCCGTCGAAAATAACGATCTCGTCTTCTTCTTCAGAAGCGATGCCGGCCACTTCGCCGCGCGCTTTTAATGCTGCCTTCAGTTTTTCATTCGCGTACAGATCCAGTTTCATCTGGACTTCACCCTGTACGTTTGAAACGCCGCTGGTGCCGAGGATATCCACCAGGCCGGCTTTATTGATGTCGCGGTGGATAATCTTGGCGCCCAGCTTGATGGCGGAGAGTAACGCAGTCAGCTCACCGGTGGCGTGAGGAAAGTCGTGTTGTTTCTCGACGATAAATTCGCCTAACGTTTTCATGACACATTCCCTGAATCGACAGATGGACAGCGATTTGGTAACAAACCGCTTACGTTTTCTTCAGCAGTGTAGCCCAAAGCGAAACGCTATTCATAGGCAAATCCATTTCTTCTGGACTAATCTGAGGGTTAGAATAAGCGCTAATTCGACGTCACTAAATGAGAAACCTATGCGCATTCACATTCTTGGGATCTGTGGCACCTTTATGGGGGGGTTGGCGATGCTGGCCCGCTCGTTGGGGCATGAGGTCACCGGTTCAGACGCTAACGTCTATCCGCCAATGAGCACGCTACTGGAGAACCAGGGAATCGATCTCATTCAGGGTTACGATCCGGCCCAGTTGGATCCCGCTCCCGATCTGGTGATCATCGGTAACGCTATGACGCGCGGCAATCCTTGTGTGGAAGTGGTGTTGGAACAGGGGATCCCGTATGTTTCCGGGCCGCAGTGGCTGCACGATTATGTGCTGCGCGATCGCTGGGTGCTGGCGGTGGCGGGCACTCATGGCAAAACCACCACGGCAGGCATGGCGACCTGGATCCTGGAAGCCTGCGGCTATCAGCCGGGGTTTGTCATTGGCGGTGTGCCGGGCAACTTTGAGGTCTCTGCACGCTTGGGTGACAGCCCGTTCTTTGTGATCGAAGCCGATGAGTATGACTGTGCGTTCTTCGACAAACGATCGAAGTTCGTGCACTACTGCCCGCGGACCCTGATCATGAACAACCTGGAGTTTGATCACGCCGATATCTTTGACGATCTGAAAGCGATCCAGAAACAGTTCCATCATTTGGTGCGTCTGGTGCCGGGTAAAGGCCGGATCATTGTGCCGGAGAATGACGCGCACCTGAAGCAGGTGATGGCGATGGGCTGTTGGAGTGAGCAGGAACTGGTTGGGGAAGATGGCACCTGGCACGCACGTAAGCTTACGCCGGACGCCAGCCATTATGAAGTGTTGCTCGACGGTGAGAAAGTAGGAGAGGTCAAATGGGCCTTGGTGGGCGAGCATAATATGCACAATGGCCTGATGGCGATCGCCGCCACCCGCCATGTAGGCGTGTTGCCGGCCGATGCCTGCCGTGCGCTGGGGGATTTCATCAACGCCCGCCGCCGCCTGGAACTGCGTGGTGAAGCCAATGGTGTGACCGTCTATGACGATTTTGCCCATCACCCAACCGCCATTCTTGCCACCCTGGCGGCTTTGCGTAGCAAGGTCGGCGGCACGGCGCGCATTTTGGCGGTGCTGGAGCCACGTTCCAACACCATGAAAATGGGCATCAGCAAGAATGAACTGGCGCCGTCATTGGGGCGCGCTGACGAAGTGTTCCTGTTCCAGCCGCACCATATTCCGTGGCAGGTTGCCGAAGTGGCGGAAGCCTGCGTGCAGCCAGCGCACTGGAGCGCCGATCTGGATACGCTGGTGGAGATGATCGTAAAAACCGCTCAGCCTGGCGACCATATACTGGTGATGAGCAACGGCGGTTTTGGCGGTATCCACGATAAGCTGCTGGCGGCGCTGGCGAAAAAAGCCGAGCTGAAAGCGCATTATTGATTGCCGCAGGATCCAAACTGATGAAACCGCCATTCCGGCGGTTTTTTTATGCTCTGCAGGCCCTGTTTTTGCCGTCCACCGCATCTGTTCAAGTGTGATTTACGCGCATAAAAAAGCCCCCGCGAGCGGGGGCAAAGGGGTTCGTCGGATAGGACGACGAGTTTTTTCTAGGAAACCTGGGATGGGTTTTGTGCAATAGCCGGGAGGAGCCGGCTATTGCCACCATGGCGACTACTTGTAGATTTCGGCCGTAGCGTGCCAGTTGCCGTTTTCATTCGCTTCGATAATGCGGTAGGCGGTTGCGCCTTGCTTATCGGCTTTTTCAGAAAGTGCCTGGCGTACATCGGAAGGCGCGCCGATGATGCTGCCTACGCTGATGGTGCCGATTGATTGCAGGGTTTCTGCCTGTTGGTTGTTAACCAGGGTGGCGGCTGACGCGCCGAAAGCCAACATGGATAAGGCGCTGAGCGCTAAAACGGTAGCTTTAATTTTCATTGTTAACCTCACTGTATTCTCGGATCCATTCACATAACTTGTGATCCACATCGTGGAAATGAGTATACATCTAGTAACCTTGAAGATTAATAGCAAGCTAACGATGTGCAATAAGGCTTTTTTATTAACATCCGCGTAATAATAATCAGAAAGAATAAGAAGTGAACACTAAATAACCATTCCGTGTTAAAAGCATGTGATTTCAATAGACTGGCAACTTTTGATTAATCGTGCGTAACAATCAGATCGGTAAAGGGTTGGGGAATTGCTTTTAGGAAGAACAGGAAAAGGGCGTGCGGCGAGGTCGGCGAGTGGGTAAATGCAAGAACGCGGCTCACACCGCGTTTTTTGCTGCCCTATGGCGCTATAATTCCTGTTCGAACAGCGCCAGGATAGCTTCGAATAGCTGATGGGCGGTAAAATTACTGGCAGGCGTCACGAAAATAGTGTCATCACCGGCGATGGTGCCAAGGATGCCTTCCGATTTGCCGAGTGAATCAAGCAGGCGGGCGATCAACTGCGCAGCGCCGGGGCTGGTGTGGATAACCACCAGGGCATCATTATGATCAACATCCAGCACCAAATTTTTCAGCGGGCTGGTGGTGGTCGGTACACCAAGCTCAGCGGGAAGGCAGTACACCATTTCCATTTTGGCATTGCGCGTGCGTACGGCGCCGAACTTTGTCAGCATACGCGATACCTTGGACTGGTTGATATTTTCGAAACCTTCTTCTTGCAGCGCTAAAACGATCTCGCCCTGAGAGCTGAATTTTTCTTCTTTCAATAACGCTTTGAACGCTTTGATCAGATCTTCCTGCTTTGCGGGATTACGCATTTTGCACCGTGGAATGTTGAGAGACAGAAGCCATTATTATGCATTTATATGCATTTTTATGCAATAAGGGGGCGATGGAATGTGGGGTTGCGTGGCATGGCGAGCGTGGAGCGCGCTATTCTAGCAGTATCGGCCGCGGATGAATATGCCTTTTGGCGCGGAGGCCACACCACTCAAAAAGTGAACAAAATGTTATAGAAGTGATATTATTGTGATGTAAAGGAAGGGTGTAATGTGGCGTTCGGACCAGCCTGCGTGTGATTTAACACGTATTATTTCTGGTTAATGCGTGCTATGCCCTTAATGCGTAAGTGATTTCATCTAGAATGGAAGTCATGTTCTGCTTCCATCGTGTTTGAGCCTCTTAAACCCTATCGTTAAGAGATTGTTTTTACAAGCGTAATAAATTAAGGTTCGCACCCCATGAATTCACGGCGCTTTTATATTTAAGATAATAAAGGAGTATAGGATGAAAGTTGCAGTTCTCGGTGCTGCTGGCGGTATCGGCCAGGCCCTCGCCCTTCTACTCAAGACCCAACTTCCTTCAGGTTCTGAACTCTCTCTGTACGACATTGCTCCTGTCACCCCAGGCGTGGCCGTTGATCTCAGCCATATCCCTACGCCGGTCAGCATCAAAGGCTTCTGCGGTGAAGATGCCACTCCGGCGCTGCAGGGTGCGGACGTGGTGCTGATTTCCGCCGGTGTCGCGCGTAAGCCGGGGATGGACCGTTCCGACCTGTTTAATGTTAATGCCAGCATTGTGCGTAACCTGATCGCGCAGGCGGCAAAAACCTGCCCGCAAGCCTGTATCGGCGTCATTACTAACCCGGTGAATACCACGGTGCCGATTGCGGCTGAAGTGTTGAAGAAGGCCGGGGTGTATGACAAGCGCAAGCTGTTCGGCGTCACCACGCTGGACGTCATCCGTTCCAACACCTTTGTGGCGGAGCTGAAAGACAAACAGCCGGAAACACTGGAGGTGCCTGTTATCGGCGGCCATTCCGGCGTGACCATTCTGCCGCTGCTTTCGCAAATCCCTGGCGTTAGCTTCAGCGAGCATGAAGTGGAAGCCCTGACCAAACGTATCCAGGATGCGGGTACCGAAGTAGTGGAAGCCAAAGCCGGCAGCGGCTCGGCAACCTTGTCGATGGGCCTGGCCGCGGCACGCTTTGCGCTTTCCCTGGTGCGCGCCATGAATGGTGAAAAGGGTGTGGTGGAATGTGCTTACGTTGAGGGCGATGGTGAATATGCCCGCTTCTTCGCGCAACCACTGCTGTTGGGTAAAGACGGTATCGAACAATATCAGGCTATCGGGCCGTTGAGCGCTTATGAGCAAAACGCGCTGGACGATATGCTGGACGTGTTGCGTAAAGATATCGAACTGGGCGAGAAGTTTATCCACAACGCCTGATCCCCTGCCTTTAACCGCATAATGTAGCCGCCGGTATGAAACCGGCGGTTTTTTTATTTCTTTTTGCACTCACTGCTTGATACGGCTTTTGCGATCCAGCAAGCGGTTGGTTTGTGGATCAAAATAGCGGCTTGGCCAGATCTCCGCCGGATGTACCTCCAGCGCTTCAGCGATCAGCCATTCACCTTTTGGCCACGGCCGCGATAGCGCATTCGCCAGGGTGGAAGAACACAGGCCAGCCTTGCGCGACACCGCCGCCAGAGTGGTGCCTTTTTTACGTAATGCCGCAATAACATCCGCTGGGTGCCAGTCAGGTTTCCTTGAATTCATGTTTACATTCCTTTTTTGGTTAGCCAAAGTCATGTTAGTGGTATAAATAACCTGTATAACTTAAACGTTTTCATCAACTAAAACGTTTATACAGAAACCAGAATACCACTAAATTTTCTGGAAAATATCTAAATAGTTTCTGAAATTTTTTCGCTACACTATCGTCAGAGAACATGGCTATGAAAAATGAGTGGTTTGCTGCCAAGGAACTTATAGGCGTTGCGGGGTTACCTTCTTCACCACAAGGAATTAATTTGATGGCCCGGCGTGAAGGTTGGGTTAGCCGTCGCCGCAAAGGTGTTCAGGGAAAGGCGCTGGAGTATCATGTAGACAGCCTGCCGAAAGATGTCCGCCACCTCTTGTTACTGAAAGAAGAACCTGCGAGTTATGATCTGGATCGCAAAGATCCGCTGGTGGTTTGGGTTGAGTACTATTGGCACATGTCGGAGGGCGAACGCGAAAAGGTGTTGGCATTCCTGATGCGCGAAGGGATAGGCAACCTGTTAAAACGCATTAGTGGGGAAAATAGCGCCGGCGAAGAGGCATAGGCCCGGGCTGCGGGCCTATGAAAACTGACGGCCGTATTACGTTCTTAATGGTTTCTCTGTACCGCCATATGCGCCAGGCCTTCCAACGCCTGGCGGTATGGCGATGCCGGTAAAATCTGCAGGGCGGCGATAGCCTTGTCGGCTTCTTCCTCTGCACGCAGGCGGGTATATTCCAAC
Organism: Gibbsiella dentisursi; assembly: GCF_039539505.1. Taxonomy (NCBI): domain Bacteria; kingdom Pseudomonadati; phylum Pseudomonadota; class Gammaproteobacteria; order Enterobacterales; family Yersiniaceae; genus Gibbsiella; species Gibbsiella dentisursi. Next base: position 322,274 of record NZ_BAABDG010000010.1, on the reverse strand, counting down.
GAGCCGCATTGCTGCATGGCCGCCAAGACCGGTTCTAGCAGATGGCGGCCGTTGCCTTGCTCAATCGCCTCGCGGATGAGCGCCGCCTGCTCGCTGTTGCCATTGTGCATGGCATGCAGCAGCGGTAGCGTCGGTTTCCCTTCGTTAAGATCGTCACCGGTATTTTTGCCCAGCGTGGCGCCATCGGCGCTGTAATCGAGCAGATCGTCGATCAGTTGGAACGCGGTGCCCAGGTATCTGCCGTAATCGCGCAGGCTGTTTTCTTCGGCTTCGCTGGCGCCCGCCAAAATCGCGGAAGACTGGGCAGCAGCTTCAAACAGGCGCGCGGTTTTGCTGTAGATCACCCGCATATAGCTTTCTTCGGTAATGTCGGGATCGTGGACGTTCATTAACTGCAGCACTTCGCCTTCGGCGATGACGTTGACCGCTTCCGACATTAGCGCCAGCACGCGCAAGGATTCCAGGCTGGTCATCATTTGGAAAGCGCGGGTATAAATGAAATCGCCGACCAGCACGCTGGCGGCGTTGCCGAACGCGGCGTTGGCGGTCGCCTTGCCGCGGCGCATGTCGGATTCATCGACGACATCGTCATGCAACAGGGTGGCGGTGTGGATGAATTCAATCAGCGCAGCGACGGTAACGTGCTTGTTGCCTTCATACTGTAGCGCCCGTGCCGCCAACACGGCGATCATCGGGCGAATGCGCTTACCGCCGCCGCTGATGATGTAATAGCCAAGCTGATTGATGAGCGTGACTTCGGAATTCAACTGTTCGAGAATGATTGCGTTCACGTCCGCCATATCTTGCGCGGTTAAATCGGTAATTTGTTCTGGTTTCATTGTATTTTTTTCAGCTGTGTTTCTCTTCACAGCGATCAGATCGCTGTTCACATCGGTGCATGGCGGTAACTGTTTCCTGATTGTACTTGAAAAACGCCCCAGATAAATGCCACGAAAGAAACTGTGTTTTTTTTCTTCTTTTTTCTACTTCAGGCCTGATTCTGCTCTTGTCATGTGCGGGATTATTGCGTAGAATTCGCGCCCTATTGTGAATATTTATAGCGCGCTCTGTACTGAACAGTTAAGCACGCGGAAAGCGGAGTTTTATATGTACGCGGTTTTCCAAAGTGGTGGTAAACAACACCGAGTAAGCGAAGGTCAGACCGTTCGCTTGGAAAAGCTGGACATCGCAACTGGTGAAGCGGTTGAGTTTGACCAGATTCTGATGATCGCAAATGGCGATGATATCAAAATCGGCGTTCCTTTCGTCGATGGCGGCAAGATCAAAGCTGAAGTCGTTGCTCACGGTCGTGGCGAGAAAGTTAAAATCGTTAAGTTTCGTCGCCGTAAACACCACCGTAAGCAGCAGGGCCACCGTCAGTGGTTCACTGATGTAAAAATCACCGGCATCAGCGCTTAAGTTAGGAGAGCAGATTAATGGCACACAAAAAGGCTGGCGGCTCGACTCGTAACGGTCGTGATTCCGAATCCAAACGCCTGGGCGTAAAACGCTTCGGCGGTGAAGCAGTACTGGCTGGCAGCATCATCGTTCGTCAGCGCGGCACCAAATTCCACGCTGGTACCAACGTGGGTTGCGGCAAAGATCACACTCTGTTCGCTTTGAAAGACGGCAAAGTCAAATTCGAAGTGAAAGGCCCGAGCAACCGTAAATTCATCAGCATCGAAGCTGAGTAATTTTTCGAGCCGGTCCTACATAGATAAAAGCCCCGCAATTCGTTGCGGGGCTTTTTATATTTATGGACACCTCTCTCCCCTGGTGCTTACACAGGTATCATGGAAACAAAACAGCAGGCTGGCATAGGCATTTTTTTGGCGCTGACAACGGCTGTTTGTTGGGGCGCGCTGCCAATTGCAATGAAAGAAGTGCTGGAGACGATGGCGCCGTTTACCATCGTCTGGTACCGCTTTACCCTTGCCGCAATCGGGCTGTGCCTGATCTTGGCCGTGCGGGGGAGGCTGCCGCCGTTGCAGCTCTTTGCGCGGCCACGTTGGCTGCTGCTGCTGGCGATAGCTACCGCGGGTTTGTTGGGGAATTTCGTGTTTTTTAGCTCCTCGTTACAATACCTGAGCCCGACGGCTTCCCAAGTGATTGGGCAGCTTTCGCCGGTGGGCATGATGTTCGCCAGCGTGTTGATCCTGAAAGAGCGCATGCGTATCACCCAGGTGATTGGCGCATTGATGCTGATTAGCGGGCTGATGCTGTTTTTTAACGTTAGCCTGGTTGAGATTTTTACTCGCCTGACGGATTACACCCTGGGGGTGCTGTTGGGCGTATGTGCGGCCATGGTGTGGGTCGCCTATGGCGTGGCGCAGAAAGTGTTGTTGCGCCGTCTGGCTTCACCACAAATCCTGGTATTACTGTACACTTTATGTGCAGTGCTGTTATTCCCGTTGGCCGAGCCAGCGGTGATTTTCCAGCTTAGCGGCTGGCAATTGGCTTGCCTGCTGTTTTGCGGTGCGAATACGCTGATTGGTTATGGCGCGCTGGCTGAAGCCATGGCGCGCTGGCAGGCGGCACAGGTAAGCGCGCTGGTGACGCTCACCCCGTTGTTTACCCTGTTGTTCTCTGATTTATTGGCTTTGGCATGGCCACAGATGTTTGCTGCCCCGCCCCTGAACCTGGTTGGTTATATTGGCGCATTCGTGGTGGTGGCGGGCGCTATGTTTTCCGCAATCGGCCACCGTTGGTGGCCGCGTCGGACAGAAATAAATCGGGTTGCTCCTTTGAAGCCGCCCGGTGAATGAGTTACGGAGACGGTAAATGAAGTTTGTAGATGAAGCGACGATTCAGGTCTTTGCTGGTGACGGTGGTAATGGCTGCGTCAGCTTTCGCCGCGAGAAATATATTCCTAACGGTGGGCCGGATGGCGGCGACGGCGGCGACGGCGGCGACGTCTATCTGCTGGCCGACGAGAACCTGAACACCCTGATTGACTACCGCTTTGAGAAGTCGTTCCGTGCTGAACGTGGCCAGAACGGCCAAAGCCGTGACTGCACCGGCAAGCGTGGTAAAGATATCACTATCAAAGTGCCGGTCGGTACCCGCGTGAAAGATCTCGGCACCGGTGAAATCCTGGGTGACATGACGCGCCATCAGCAACGCCTGATGATCGCCAAAGGCGGCTGGCATGGCTTGGGCAACACTCGCTTCAAGTCATCGGTGAACCGTGCGCCGCGCCAGAAAACCAATGGTACGCCAGGGGAAGAACGCGACATTCTGCTGGAATTGCTGTTGCTGGCTGATGTCGGGATGCTTGGCCTGCCGAACGCCGGTAAATCTACCTTCATCCGTGCGGTATCCGCCGCCAAGCCGAAGGTTGCCGACTATCCGTTTACCACCCTGGTGCCAAGCCTGGGTGTGGTGCGCATGGACAACGAGCAAAGCTTCGTGGTGGCAGATATCCCCGGGCTGATCGAAGGCGCGGCCGACGGCGCCGGGCTGGGTATCCGTTTCCTGAAGCACCTGGAACGCTGCCGCGTGCTGCTGCATCTGGTGGATATCGCGCCGATCGACGAGTCCGATCCGGTAGAAAACGCGAAAATCATCATCAACGAACTGCAGCAATACAGCGAAAATCTGGCGCACAAGCCACGCTGGCTGGTGTTCAACAAAGTTGACCTGATGGATGAGGCAGAGGCTGCCGAGCGCGCCAAGGCGATTGTAGAGGCCCTGGGCTGGGAAGATAAGTACTACATGATTTCTGCCGCCAATCGTGCCGGCGTCAACGCCCTGTGCTGGGACGTGATGAACTTCATCAACACCCAACCGAAGGAAATGGCGATCGAAGAAAGCGTGCCGGAGAAAGTCGAGTTCATGTGGGATGATTATCACCGTGAACAGCTTGCCGAAGCGGAAGCCGAAGCCACGGACGATGACTGGGATGACGACTGGGACGAAGATGACGACGAAGGGGTTGAAATCATCTACCAGAAGTAAGACGCTGCCCTGCTGCGTGCCAGCTTATCGGCACGCTTAATGACAAGCCCCGCTTCCCATTGGGAAGCGGGGCTTGTTTGCGTTGGCCGGGTTGTAACCGGCGGCTTGCCTTAGTTGTTTTGGTAGATATCGCGGTACAGGCGGCTTTCAAAGCGCACCAGCGGCACTCGGCGCTGTTTCTGATCTTCCGGCGGCACGGCATAGCCTGACAGATACTGCACGAACGCATAGCGTTGGCCGCTTGCAGTGGTAATAAAGCCCGCCAGGTTGTAAACGCCCTGCAGTGCGCCGGTCTTGGCCGAGACTTTGCCATCGACGCCGGCCTCGTGCAGGCCGCCGCGGTAGCGCAGCGTGCCGTCATAGCCCGCCAGCGGCAGCATGGAGATAAAGTTTAGCTCGTTGTCATGCTGGGCGATGTACTGCAACGCCTGCATCATGGTAGCCGGCGTCAACAGGTTGTGGCGCGAGAGGCCGGAGCCGTCGACCACAATGTTGTTGCCCAGATCCACACCGGCTTTTTGGCGCAGCACCTGGCGCACCGCATCCGAGCCTGCACGCCAGGTGCCCGGCACGCCGAAGCGCTCGTGGCCAATGGTGCGGAACACTGTGTCGGCAATCATGTTGTCCGATTTTTTCAGCATGATCTTCAGCAGATCGTGCAGCGGCGCCGATTGGGTCTGCGCGATAACTTCGCCCTTCATGCCCGGTTGGGTTTGGCGCTTCAGGTGGCCTTTGATCACGATACCGGCCTGCGTCAATTCATCTTTCAAAATCGCGCCGGCATAGCTGGCGCCATCCTGGACGGCGAATGCCAACGGCAACGGTTCGCTACGTTGGGTCAGGCAGCCAGTCAGAGTGAAACGGTTTAACTCCCCCGGTACTACGTCCAGCTCGCAATACTGGGCATCTGGCGAGCCTTTTGCCAGGGTGCGCACCTGGCTGAACATGTTCACCGGGTAGTAGGAGGCCACGCGGATAAACGCCATTTCTCCTGGCGTCGGCGCGCTGTAAAGCGATACCGAGAAACAGTTGCGATCGACGATCGCCGCCGCAGGCGGCGCGCTGAAGCACTGCGTCAGGTCATTCCAGGGCCAGCCGGGCGCTTTATCGTGGCTGGCGAACACGGATGTGTCGATAAGCACATCGCCGCTAATTTCCTGCACACCCTGTTTTTTCAACGCCGCCACCATGTTGCGCAGATTTTGGCGTTTAAAGGTCGGATCGCCGCCAAAACGCGCAATCAGGTTGCCGCGCAGGATGCCGCCGCTGATGCTGCCCTGGCTTTCCAGCGTGGTGGAGAACCGATAGTCAGGGCCAAGCTGCAGCAATGCCGCCAACGCGGTCAGCACCTTTTGCGTACTGGCCGGCAGGGCCATCTGCTGCGAGTGATAATCGATGATGGGCGTGGCGGATCCAATCTTCTGAACGACCAGGGCAAGGTTGGCCCCATCAGGCAAATATTGTGTGTAATCTTCAACCGGGGCCGCATTTGCATTAAGGGCAAATGCACAGGCCAATGCACTGACAATTCGTGGAAAACGCATAATCTCGGGCTAACTGCTGGATAACGTGCCGTCATACTACGGTGCATTAAGGGAAAAAGTAAACGATGACCCCTAAGGAACTCTACGGTAAAATACGTATCAAAATGCAAAACCGAACCTGACTCGGGCACCTGGCCCGTGTCAGGCTTCTTTTGTTTGTCGCCTGGAAACGGTGGTGTCTAACCCTCCGTTTTTTCATACGAATACGTCAGGATGACGGTTATTTGAACAGGAATGATTTAGAGGGTATTGATACTATGAAACAGATTCCGATGACCTTGCTTGGCGCAGAAAAGCTGCGTGAAGAACTTGAACATTTGAAAACCGTGCGCCGGCCGAAAATCATTGCCGACATCGCGGAAGCCCGTGAACACGGCGATCTGAAAGAAAATGCGGAATACCATGCGGCCCGTGAACAACAAGGGTTCTGCGAAGGGCGCATTCAGGAAATTGAAGCCAAACTGTCAAACGCGCAGGTGATCGACGTCACCAAGATGCCCGCTAACGGCCGTGTGATTTTTGGCGCTACCGTATCGATATTGAACCTGGATACCGATGACGAAGTGACATACCGCATCGTGGGTGACGATGAGGCCGACTTCAAGAAAAATCTGATTTCGGTAAACTCACCGATGGCGCGCGGTTTGATCGGCAAAGAGCAGGATGATGTGGTGGTGATTAACACCCCGGGCGGCGACGTTGAATATGAAATCCTGAAGGTCGAGTATCTTTGATCGCGCCGGCTCTGGTTATAAGTTAGCCAGCTTTTTGTAAAGAAAGGAAAAAGGCCGCACGCGGCCTTTTATCTTGAACCGGTGCATGGCACCTTTTCGCTAAACTGGCGGCGTTTAACGCGGTAAACTGATTTTGCGCTCTTTGCTTGGGCGATAAAGCACGAGCGTACCACCGATAACCTGTACGTTGCAGGCGCCGGTTTCACGCACGATAGCGTCGGCGATCAGGGTCTTGGTTTCGCGATCTTCAGCCGCGATCTTTACCTTGATCAGCTCATGGTGCTCCAGAGCCTGTTCTATTTCAGCCAGCACCCCTTCGGTCAGACCGTTATTACCCAGCATGACTACCGGTTTTAACGGGTGCGCCAGGCCTTTCAGGTGCTGTTTTTGTTTGTTATTCAGATTCATTGTCTTTTTTGCTTAAGTTGGGATTGAAAACGGTACATTCTACCGCCATCTCATGTATATCACCAAATCGGTCTGTGACCTGTGGGAGTCTACGTGAGTCGCGAACTTGGCATAAGGCTCTTTTTAGGATAGTTGGAAAACGAGATGGCGAATAAAAAGCGTTCGGCCAGTTCCAGTCGCTGGTTACAAGAACACTTTAGCGATAAATATGTGCAACAGGCGCAGAAAAAAGGGCTGCGTTCCCGCGCCTGGTTTAAACTTGATGAAATACAGCAAAGTGACAAACTGTTTAAACCGGGTATGACCGTCGTGGATTTGGGCGCCGCGCCAGGCGGCTGGTCGCAGTACGTCGTGACCCAGATCGGCGGCAGCGGGCGCATTATCGCCTGCGATCTTTTGCCGATGGATCCTATCGTCGGCGTCGATTTCCTTCAGGGCGACTTTCGTGATGAACTGGTGCTAAAAGCCTTGATGGAACGTGTAGGTGAAAGTAAGGTTCAGGTGGTCATGTCCGATATGGCCCCGAATATGAGTGGCACCCCGGCCGTCGATATTCCAAGATCGATGTATCTGGTTGAATTAGCGCTTGATATGTGTCGTGATGTTCTCGCACCAGGTGGAAGTTTTCTGGTGAAGGTGTTCCAGGGAGATGGCTTTGACGAGTATCTGCGGGAAATTCGCTCCCTGTTTACGAAGGTTAAGATTCGTAAGCCAGACGCTTCTCGCGCACGTTCGCGTGAAGTGTACATTGTAGCGACAGGGCGCAAACTGTAGTACCCTAACGCTGTTTGTTAACACAGTTGTAATATGAGGTTAATCCCTTGAGTGACATGGCGAAAAACCTAATTCTCTGGTTGGTCATCGCGGTAGTATTGATGTCCGTATTCCAGAGCTTTGGGCCCAGCGAGTCGAATGGCCGTAGGGTAGATTACTCTACCTTCATGTCCGAACTGACCCAAGATCAGATTCGTGAAGCACGAATTAACGGACGTGAGATCAACGTTACCAAGAAAGATAGTAACCGATACACGACTTTTATCCCTGTTAACGATCCAAAACTGTTGGATACGTTACTGACCAAGAATGTGAAAGTTGTTGGTGAACCGCCTGAAGAGCCGAGTTTGCTGGCTTCTATCTTTATTTCCTGGTTCCCGATGCTATTGCTGATCGGTGTCTGGATTTTCTTTATGCGGCAAATGCAGGGCGGCGGCGGCAAGGGCGCGATGTCCTTCGGCAAGAGCAAGGCCCGCATGCTGACGGAAGACCAGATCAAAACCACGTTTGCCGACGTTGCGGGTTGTGACGAAGCCAAAGAAGAAGTCAGCGAACTGGTGGAATATCTGCGTGAGCCGAGCCGTTTCCAGAAGTTGGGCGGCAAGATCCCGAAAGGCGTGCTGATGGTGGGGCCGCCGGGTACCGGTAAAACCCTGCTGGCGAAAGCCATTGCGGGCGAGGCCAAAGTGCCGTTCTTCACCATTTCCGGTTCCGACTTCGTTGAAATGTTCGTCGGTGTGGGTGCTTCCCGCGTGCGCGACATGTTCGAGCAGGCCAAGAAAGCCGCGCCGTGCATCATCTTCATCGATGAAATCGACGCCGTCGGCCGCCAACGTGGCGCCGGCTTGGGCGGTGGTCACGATGAACGTGAACAGACGCTGAACCAGATGCTGGTCGAGATGGACGGTTTCGAAGGCAACGAAGGCATTATCGTGATTGCCGCGACCAACCGCCCGGACGTGCTGGACCCTGCGCTGCTGCGTCCTGGCCGTTTCGACCGCCAGGTGGTAGTTGGGCTGCCGGACGTACGTGGCCGTGAGCAGATTCTGAAGGTGCATATGCGCCGCGTGCCTTTGGCGGCGGATATCGACGCCTCGGTGATTGCGCGTGGTACCCCTGGCTTCTCCGGCGCCGATCTGGCGAACCTGGTGAATGAAGCCGCCTTGTTTGCCGCCCGCGGTAACAAGCGTGTCGTGTCGATGGTGGAGTTTGAGAAAGCCAAAGACAAGATCATGATGGGGGCCGAACGCCGCTCCATGGTGATGACCGAAGCGCAGAAAGAATCGACCGCGTATCATGAAGCAGGCCACGCCATCATCGGCCGCCTGGTTCCTGAACACGATCCTGTGCATAAGGTAACGATTATTCCACGTGGCCGTGCATTGGGTGTGACGTTCTTCCTGCCGGAAGGCGATGCGATCAGCGCCAGCCGTCAGAAGCTGGAGAGCCAGATTTCCACGCTGTACGGTGGCCGCCTGGCGGAAGAGATCATCTACGGGCCGGAAAAAGTGTCTACTGGTGCGTCGAATGACATTAAAGTCGCCACCTCTATTGCGCGCAACATGGTGACCCAATGGGGCTTCTCCGAGAAGCTGGGGCCGCTGTTGTATGCCGAAGAGGAAGGCGAAGTGTTCCTGGGCCGCTCGGTGGCCAAGGCGAAGCACATGTCTGATGAAACGGCGCGCATTATCGATCAGGAAGTGAAGTCGCTGATTGAACGCAACTACACCCGTGCGCGTACGCTGTTGATGGAAAACATGGATATCCTGCACTCAATGAAGGATGCCCTGATGAAATATGAAACCATCGACGCGCCGCAGATCGACGATCTGATGAACCGTAAAGACGTGCGCCCGCCGGCAGGTTGGGATGATGCGAGCAAAAACAACAGCTCCGACAACGGCGGCAGCCCGAAAGCGCCGACGCCGGTTGATGAGCCTCGTACGCCAAACCCAGGCAACACCATGTCTGAACAGCTCGACAAGTAAGTTGGCTGTGCAATAACATCAAACCCCGGCCAGCCCGGGGTTTTTTATTGCCCAATGGGCGATGAATTCGGAACAGTAAGGTAGATTTATCATGCAGTTGACCGTGCGCGACATGACTCTTGACCTCACCCATCCGCAGGTGATGGGCATTCTCAACGTCACACCAGACTCCTTCTCTGACGGCGGCCGCCATAATTCGCTGAATGCCGCGCTGCAGCATGCGCAGGCGATGATTGCCGCAGGCGCGACGATGATTGACGTGGGCGGCGAATCAACCCGCCCCGGTGCGGCCGATGTCAGCGACGACGAAGAGCTGGCGCGCGTGGTGCCGGTGGTTGAAGCGCTGGCGCAGCGCTTTGAAGTCTTTATTTCGGTGGATACCTCGAAGGCGGCTGTGATCCGCGAGTCCGCAAACGCGGGCGCGCATTTGATCAACGATGTGCGATCGTTACAGGAACCGGGCGCATTGGCTGCGGCGGCTGAAAGCGAACTGCCGGTGTGCCTGATGCACATGCAGGGCGAACCGCGCACGATGCAACAGGCGCCGCAGTATGACGATCTGATTGGTGATGTGAATGCGTTTTTCCAGCACCATATTGCTCGCTGCAATGCGGCGGGGATAACAAATCAGAAATTGCTGCTCGACCCAGGCTTCGGTTTCGGTAAGAATCTGGCGCATAATTATCAGCTTCTGGCACGGTTATCCGAGTTTCATCATTTCGGTTTGCCGCTATTGGTGGGCATGTCACGTAAATCCATGATTGGCCAACTGCTTAATGTACCGCCCGAACAACGGCTTATCGGCAGCGTTGCCTGCGCGGTCATCGCTGCGATGCAGGGCGCGCAGATTGTCAGAGTGCATGACGTTAAAGAAACCGTCGAGGCGATGCGTGTCGTCGAGGCAACACTTTTAGCTAAGGGACAGTAGAGACTATGAGCGAGCGTAAATATTTTGGCACCGACGGCATCCGTGGCAAAGTCGGTGACAGCCCGATAACCCCGGACTTCGTCCTTAAGCTCGGTTGGGCGGCAGGGAAAGTGCTGGCGCGTCATGGCTCTCGCAAGATCATCATTGGCAAAGACACCCGTATCTCCGGCTATATGCTGGAATCAGCGTTGGAAGCCGGCCTGGCGGCTGCGGGGCTGTCCGCTTCGTTCACCGGCCCGATGCCGACGCCTGCGGTGGCGTACCTGACGCGGACTTTCCGCGCCGAGGCCGGTATTGTGATTTCGGCTTCGCACAACCCGTTTTACGATAACGGCATCAAGTTCTTTTCCATCGACGGCGCCAAGCTGCCGGATGAGGTTGAAGAGGCGATTGAGGCCGAGATGGAAAAACCATTGACCTGCGTTGAATCCGCCGAGTTGGGTAAGGCCAGCCGGATCATCGACGCCGCCGGCCGCTACATTGAATTTTGTAAAGGCACCTTCCCGAGCGAGCTGAGCCTGAAGGGGCTGAAAGTGGTGGTTGATTGCGCAAACGGCGCCACCTACCACATCGCGCCGAGCGTGCTGCGCGAGCTGGGGGCGAAGGTGATCGCCATCGGCGTTGAGCCGGACGGCATGAACATCAATGAAAAATGCGGCGCGACCGACGTGCGCCAACTGCAGGAACGCGTGCTGGCGGAAAAAGCCCACGTCGGGCTGGCATTTGACGGCGACGGCGACCGCGTCATGATGGTTGACCACTTGGGCAACAAGGTAGATGGCGACCAGATTCTGTATATCATCGCCCGTGAAGGGCTGCGCCAGGGCCAACTGCGCGGCGGCGCCGTGGGCACGCTGATGAGCAACATGGGCCTGCAACTGGCGCTGAAACAGCTGGGCATTCCTTTTGCCCGCGCGAAAGTGGGCGACCGCTACGTGCTGGAAAAAATGCAGGAATTGGGGTGGCGCATCGGGGCGGAAAACTCCGGCCACGTGATTTTGCTGGATAAAACCACCACCGGTGACGGTATTGTCGCCGGCCTGCAGGTGCTGACGGCGATGGTGCGCAACCATATGTCTCTGCACGATCTGTGCAGCGGGATGAAACTGCTGCCGCAGGTGCTGGTCAACGTGCGCTTTGCCGGCGAGCACAACCCACTGGAGTCTGCTGCGGTGCTGAAAGAAGCCGAAGCGGTTGAAGCTGAATTGGCCGGCCGTGGCCGCGTGCTGCTGCGTAAATCCGGCACCGAACCCCTGATCCGCGTGATGGTGGAAGGGGAAGACGAGCAGCAGGTCACCGCGCTGGCAAACCGTATTGCCGATGCGGTGAAATCCGCCGGTTAAAACAGGCGATTACCCGGCGGCGGTGGGCCATGCCGCCAGTGAAACCTTTTTGGCGTTTTTTTCCGCAAACGCGCTGGCGGCAGCAAATTGCCCTTGCGCGCTTTGACCGCTTTGGTTAGTATTCACACCCGCTTCAGTGGGTAGTTGATAAAAACGCCTGCTTTTTTGGTGAGAAGCCTTTGGTTCGCGGTGAACCCGCAAGGATACAGGTACAACTATGTACGAAGCTCTTTTGGTAATTTTCTTGCTGATCTCAATCGGGCTTGTGGCCCTGATTATGCTGCAGCAAGGTAAAGGTGCTGACATGGGAGCCTCATTCGGCGCAGGTGCTTCCGGCACGCTGTTTGGTTCGAGTGGTTCCGGTAACTTCATGACCCGTATGACGGCGGTACTGGCGACGTTGTTTTTCGTCATTAGCCTGATTTTGGGCAACCTGAGCAGCAACCAAAGCAAAAAAGGCAGTGAGTGGGAAAATCTGGGCCAGCCAGTAAAAACTGAGCAGGCGCCTGCACCGGCCGCACCAGCCAAGCCAAGCAGCGATATCCCGCAGTAAGCCGGTTATACAGTGTTTGAAAGCGGTCGTTAGTCAACATTCAGCGGCCGCTGCAGTAGAAGTAAACAGTACCGAGGTGGTGGAATTGGTAGACACGCTACCTTGAGGTGGTAGTGCCCTAACGGGCTTGTGGGTTCGAGTCCCATCCTCGGTACCAATCCTAAGATAACTTGCAATTTTGCGATTATCAGCGTAGTATTTGCCACGTTTTCGGACGCGGGGTGGAGCAGCCTGGTAGCTCGTCGGGCTCATAACCCGAAGGTCGTCGGTTCAAATCCGGCCCCCGCAACCACTTTCCTTCAAGTGTTTATTTTCAAATACACTTTTCGATTGAAATCCGCTTTTCTCGAACGACATTTGAAAATGATACTTGTATCGGAAGTTGTACCGAAGCCGCTGTGCGGCAAACAGGGTCCAGTTGCATAAAGCCCCGAATTTTCGGGGTTTTTTGTTATTTGGCAACAGAATCACTGGGCTATTAGGCCCTTTTTTTATGTCTTGGGGGTGGGCTTGTCCACATTAGAGCAAAAATTAACAGAGATGCTTTCGGCACCGGTAGAGGCGTTGGGCTTTGAGCTTGTAGGCATCGAATTTATTCGTGCGCGCCAATCGACGCTCCGCATCTATATTGATAGTGAAGACGGTATCACTGTTGATGATTGTGCTGATGTCAGCCACCAGGTCAGCGCGGTGTTGGATGTTGAAGATCCCATCACTGTCGCTTACAACTTGGAAGTCTCCTCTCCTGGCCTTGATCGTCCAATGTTCACCGCAGAGCACTATACTCGCTTCCTCGGTGATGAAGTCAGCATGGTCTTGCGCATGGCGGTACAGAACCGCCGCAAATGGCAGGGCATTATCAAGTCTGTCGAAGGCGAAATGATCACGGTTACTGTGGATGGGAAAGATGAAGTGTTCGCGCTGAGCAATATTCAGAAAGCGAACCTGGTACCCCACTTTTAAAGAGTTTGGATGAGGCAACTAGGATGAATAAAGAGATTCTGGCTGTTGTTGAAGCTGTTTCCAATGAGAAAGCCCTGCCGCGTGAGAAAATCTTCGAGGCGTTGGAAACCGCATTAGCGACTGCAACCAAGAAAAAATACGAGCAGGAAATTGATGTTCGCGTCAGCATCGACCGTAAAACCGGCGATTTTGACACTTTCCGCCGCTGGCTTGTGGTTAATGAAGTGACCCAGCCAACGCGTGAAATCACCCTGGATGCGGCTCAGTTTGAAGAACCGTCCATTGATCTGGGCGGCTATATTGAAGATCAGATTGAATCTGTGACCTTCGACCGTATCACCACCCAGACCGCTAAGCAGGTTATCGTACAGAAAGTGCGTGAAGCCGAGCGCGCGATGGTGGTTGACGCCTTCCGCGAGCACGAAGGTGAAATCGTCACCGGGGTGGTCAAGAAAGTTAACCGCGACAGCATTTCGCTGGATCTGGGCAGCAATGCCGAAGCCGTCATCGGCCGTGAAGACATGCTCCCGCGTGAAAACTTCCGCCCGGGCGACCGTATCCGCGGCGTGCTGTATGCCGTGCGCCCTGAAGCTCGCGGCGCTCAACTGTTCGTTAGCCGTTCCCGCCCGGAAATGCTGATTGAACTGTTCCGCATCGAAGTGCCGGAAATCGGCGAAGAAGTGATTGAAATTAAAGCGGCAGCCCGCGATCCGGGTTCCCGTGCAAAAATTGCCGTGAAAACCAATGATAAGCGTATCGATCCAGTCGGCGCCTGCGTTGGTATGCGCGGTGCGCGCGTACAGGCCGTATCAAGCGAACTGGGCGGCGAGCGCATTGATATTGTGCTGTGGGATGACAATCCTGCGCAGTTCGTCATCAACGCCATGGCGCCGGCCGATGTGGCCTCGATCGTCGTTGATGAAGATAAGCACACCATGGATATTGCCGTTGAAGCCAGCAACCTGGCACAGGCGATTGGCCGTAATGGCCAAAACGTGCGTTTGGCCTCTCAGCTTAGCGGCTGGGAACTGAACGTGATGACGGCGGAAGATCTGCAGGCTAAACATCAGGCCGAGGCTCATGCCGCCATTGATACCTTCACCAAGTATCTTGATATCGACGAAGATTTCGCCACTGTACTGATTGAGGAAGGCTTCTCAACGTTGGAAGAGTTGGCTTATGTGCCAATCAACGAGCTGCTGGAAATCGACGGTCTTGATGAAGATACGGTTGAAGCGTTGCGCGATCGCGCCAAAGCTGCATTGACCACATTGGCCCTGGCCCAGGAAGAAAGTCTGGGCGATCAAAAGCCTGCTGATGATCTGCTCAACCTGGCAGGGTTGGAGCGCAGCATGGCTTTCAAGCTGGCCGCACGTGGGGTTTGTACGCTGGAAGATCTTGCCGAGCAGGGTGTTGACGATCTGGCTGATATTGAAGGGCTTAGTGATGAGCAAGCCGGTGAGCTGATTATGGCTGCACGTAATATCTGTTGGTTTGGCGACAACGCGTAATAAACTGTAGCAGGAAGGAACAGCATGACGACAGATGTAACCGTAAAATCGCTGGCAGCAGAGATCCAGACCTCGGTTGATCGCCTGGTACAGCAGTTTGCTGATGCAGGGATCAACAAGTCTGAGGCAGACTCTGTGACCCAGCAAGAGAAAGAAACTTTACTGGCGCACCTAAACCGTGAACACGGTAGTGCGCCGGGGAAGCTAACGTTGCAGCGCAAAACGCGCAGCACCTTGAACATTCCGAGCACCGGCGGTAAAAGTAAATCGGTGCAAATTGAGGTCCGCAAGAAACGCACTTACGTAAATCGCGATGCACAAGAAGCCCAACAGGCTGAAGCGGCTGAGCAGGCACGGCGTGAAGCGGAAGAGCAGGCACGGCGCGAAGCGGAAGAGAAAGCGAAACGCGAAGCAGAAGCGAAGCGTGCAGCCGAAGAGCAAGCCAAACGTGAGGCCGCAGAGATCGCGAAGCGTGATGCAGCGGAAAAAGAAAAAGTGACCAATCAACATACCGACGAAATGACCAAGCCAGCTCAGGCAGAAAAAGCACGCCGCGAAGCCGAAGCCGCAGAACTGAAACGTAAAGCGGAAGAAGAAGTGCGCCGTAAGGTCGAAGAGGAAGCCAAACGCGTGGCTGAAGAAGCACGCCGTATGGCGGAAGAAAACGGTGAGAAATGGGCCCAGGCCGACGCAGCAAGCGAAGCGGTAGAAAGCGCAGATTATCACGTGACCACGTCGCAGCACGCTCGCGCTGCTGAAGACGAGAACGATGCCAAAGTTGAAGGCGATCGTCGCAGCCGTAGCCGCGGTGGTAAATCTACCAAGCAGAAGAAAGGCAACAAGCTGTCTGAATCCAAGGCCGATCGTGAAGAAGCTCGCGCGGTTACCCGCGGTGGCAAAGGCCGTCGTAAGCCAAGCACGCTGCAGCAGGGCTTCAACAAACCGGCGCAGGTGGTTAACCGTGACGTGGTGATCGGCGAGACCGTCACCGTGGCCGAACTGGCCAACAAAATGGCGGTTAAAGGTTCCCAGGTTATCAAAACCATGATGAAACTGGGTGCAATGGCAACCATCAACCAGGTTATCGATCAGGAAACTGCACAGCTGGTTGCTGAAGAAATGGGTCATAAGGTGATCCTGCGCCGTGAAAACGAGCTGGAAGAAGCGGTCATGAGCGACCGTGACACCGGTGCGGCTGCTGAATCGCGCGCGCCAGTGGTGACCATCATGGGTCACGTTGACCATGGTAAAACGTCACTGCTCGACTACATTCGCTCCACCAAGGTGGCATCTGGCGAAGCCGGCGGCATTACCCAACATATCGGTGCGTACCACGTTGAAACTGACAACGGTATGATCACCTTCCTGGACACCCCGGGCCACGCCGCGTTTACCGCCATGCGTGCACGTGGTGCGCAAGCGACCGACATCGTGGTGCTGGTTGTTGCCGCCGATGACGGCGTGATGCCGCAAACCATTGAAGCTATCCAGCACGCCAAAGCGGCGAAAGTGCCGGTAGTGGTTGCGGTGAACAAGATTGATAAACCTGAAGCCGATCCGGATCGCGTGAAAAACGAACTGGCGCAGTATGGCATCATCCCGGAAGAGTGGGGCGGTGAAGCGCAGTTTGTTCACGTTTCTGCCAAGGCCGGTACCGGTATCGACGAGTTGCTGGATGCGATCCTGCTGCAAGCCGAAGTGCTGGAACTGAAAGCCGTGCGTAAAGGTATGGCGAGCGGCGTGGTGATCGAGTCCTTCCTGGATAAAGGCCGCGGCCCGGTTGCTACCGTTCTGGTGCGTGAAGGTACCCTGAACAAGGGCGACATCGTGCTGTGTGGCTTTGAGTATGGCCGCGTGCGGGCGATGCGTGATGAAACCGGCCGTGAAGTTCAGGAAGCCGGCCCGTCTATTCCGGTTGAGATTCTGGGCCTGTCCGGCGTGCCGGCAGCAGGTGATGAAGCGACCGTAGTACGTGACGAGAAAAAAGCGCGTGAAGTGGCGCTGTATCGTCAGGGCAAATTCCGTGAAGTCAAACTGGCTCGTCAGCAGAAATCCAAGCTGGAAAACATGTTCGCCAACATGACCGAAGGCGAAGTGTCCGAAGTCAATATCGTGCTGAAAGCCGATGTACAGGGCTCGGTCGAAGCGATTTGCGATTCGCTGTTGAAACTCTCCACCGATGAAGTGAAGGTGAAGATTGTGGGCTCCGGCGTAGGTGGTATCACCGAAACCGACGCCACTCTGGCTGCGGCATCCAATGCGATCCTGGTTGGCTTTAACGTGCGTGCCGATGCTTCCGCTCGCCGCGTGGTTGAGTCCGAAAGCCTGGATCTGCGTTACTACTCCGTGATCTACGATCTGATCGACGAAGTGAAACAGGCGATGAGCGGTATGTTGGCGCCTGAGTACAAGCAGCAGATTATCGGCCTGGCCGAAGTGCGCGACGTCTTTAAATCACCGAAGTTTGGTGCCATCGCCGGTTGTATGGTTACCGAAGGCGTGGTTAAACGTCACAACCCAATCCGCGTGCTGCGTGAAAACGTGGTTATCTATGAAGGCGAGCTGGAATCCCTGCGCCGCTTCAAGGATGACGTGAACGAAGTCCGCAACGGCATGGAATGTGGTATCGGTGTGAAAAACTACAATGATGTTCGCACTGGCGACATGATTGAAGTATTTGAAGTCATCGAGATCCAGCGTACCATCGATTAAGCTTCGAATAACGCTTACATTTGCTTTGGGGGGCCTTGTGCCCCCCGATTTGTCTGGAGGATTTCCAAATGGCAAAAGAATTCAGCCGCGGCCAACGTGTGGCGCAAGAGATGCAAAAAGAGATTGCGATCATTTTGCAGCGTGAGGTTAAAGATCCGCGCATTGGTATGGCGACCGTATCCGGCGTGGAGGTTTCCCGCGATTTGGCCTATGCCAAAGTTTACGTCACCTTCCTTAATGTGTTGACCGATAACCACGATCCTGAGTTGGTTACCAAAGGGATCAAGGCATTGCAGGACGCTTCTGGCTACATTCGCACCCTGCTGGGCAAAGCAATGCGCCTGCGCGTGGTGCCGGAACTGACCTTCGCCTACGACAACTCACTGGTTGAAGGCATGCGTATGTCCAACCTTGTGACCAACGTGGTGAAACACGATGCCGAACGCCGTTCGGCATCAGGCGATGACGAGGAGGCTTAATGAGCCGCCCTCGTCGCCGCGGCCGTGATATTCACGGCGTCCTGTTGTTGGATAAGCCGCAAGGCTTGTCATCCAACGATGCCTTACAGAAGGTCAAGCGCCTGTATAACGCCAATCGGGCCGGCCATACCGGCGCGCTCGATCCCTTGGCGACCGGCATGCTGCCTATCTGCCTGGGCGAAGCGACCAAGTTTTCCCAGTTTTTGCTCGACTCCGATAAGCGTTACCGCGTTATCGCCAAGCTGGGCCAGCGCACGGACACGTCTGATGCCGATGGTCAGATAGTGCAGGAGCGCCCGGTAGCCTTTAGCCGTGAGCAACTGGAGGCCGCACTGGCGCAGTTCCGCGGCCCGATCCAACAGGTGCCGTCGATGTATTCGGCGCTGAAGTATCAGGGCAAAAAACTGTACGAGTATGCGCGCCAGGGCATTGAAGTGCCGCGCGAAGCGCGCGCCATCACGGTGTATGAACTGCTGTTCATCCGTTGGGAAGGCGACGAGCTGGAATTGGAAGTTCACTGCTCCAAGGGCACCTATATTCGCACCATTGTCGACGATCTTGGCGAAGTGCTCGGCTGTGGCGCGCATGTGATTTA
The DNA here is from genome assembly GCF_039539505.1 of Gibbsiella dentisursi. NCBI lineage: Bacteria > Pseudomonadati > Pseudomonadota > Gammaproteobacteria > Enterobacterales > Yersiniaceae > Gibbsiella > Gibbsiella dentisursi. The sequence continues at coordinate 303,785 of NZ_BAABDG010000010.1, read as the reverse complement.
TCTGCGCCGCCTGCAGGTCGCGAAGTACCCGATTGCGCGTATGGTGACGCTGGAACAGCTGGCTGCGCTGCAGCAACAGGCGCAGGAGCAGGATATGGCGCCGGGCGAGCTGCTGGATCCGCTGCTGATGCCGATGGATAGCCCGGTGGAAGATTTTCCTGAGGTGAACCTGCTGCCGGCGGTGGCGGGGTATGTGAAACAGGGGCAACCGGTTCGTTCCGCGGCCGCGCCTGCTGCGGGCATGGTGCGCATCACCGAAGGCGATGAACGCAAATTTATCGGCGTTGGCGAGATTGCTGATGACGGCCGTGTGGCGCCAAAACGCCTGGTTGTCGAGTACGCCGACTGAACGTGGTCTGGTCATTTTTCCCCCTTTTAGTAACGCGCCTACAGCTTGAAGGATCGCGGGGATAAGGGTAGAATGGCGCAGCCTATGCATGGGTTGCTGAATTAGAGATCGGCGCCCGTATTTTTTATCTATAATTTGGAGTGTTACAATGTCTCTAAGTGTTGAAGCTAAAGCTAAAATCGTAGCGGACTTCGGTCGTGATGCTAATGACAGCGGTTCTACCGAAGTTCAGGTTGCCCTGTTGACTGCACAGATCAACCACCTGCAAGGTCACTTTGCAGAACACAAAAAAGATCACCACAGCCGTCGTGGTCTGCTGCGTATGGTTTCTCAGCGTCGTAAGCTGCTGGACTACCTGAAGCGTAAAGATGTAGCGCGTTACACCAGCCTGATCGAGCGTCTGGGCCTGCGTCGCTAATCGAGCAAGTTTCAGTGGAAAGGGGCCTATTTAGGCCCCTTTCTTCTAGGAAGCATAAGCAAATCAGGTTAATGTATACCCGATTGATTTCAACTTTCAGGAAGGTGGCAAGCGAGTAAATCCGATGCGTTTACTTAGGTGAATGAAGCGGGTAAGCGCGTAGCCAATCAGCCTGTAGCTTGAAAGACGAAGGGCATACCATCTGAAATGGTAAAAAATGGTCTTCTATTACAGAGGTTCGCGCGGCTAATGAGAGACTTTACTCCGGGCGTGAGTAAGGATTGTCATTAGTCGCGAGGATGTGATGAGAAGGCAAATCAAGTCACTGGCGTTGTTTGAGTCGTCATTACGATTGCGCGCCTAATTTAAGGATTGTATTTTGCTGACACCGACTATCCGCAAATTCCAGTATGGCCAGCATACCGTCACGATTGAGACCGGTATGATGGCGCGTCAGGCCACTGCCGCCGTTATGGTAAGCATGGATGACACCGCAGTATTCGTTACCGTTGTAGGCCAGAAGAAAGCGAAGCCTGGCCAGGGCTTCTTCCCGCTGACCGTGAACTACCAGGAGCGTACTTACGCTGCCGGCCGTATTCCGGGCAGCTTCTTCCGCCGTGAAGGCCGCCCGAGCGAAGGTGAAACCCTGACCTCGCGCCTGATCGACCGCCCAATCCGCCCGCTGTTCCCGGAAGGCTTCCTGAACGAAGTTCAGGTTATCGCCACCGTGGTTTCCGTGAACCCGCAGGTGAACCCGGATATCGTTGCGATGATCGGGGCTTCTGCTGCGCTTTCGCTGTCCGGTATCCCGTTCAACGGCCCAATCGGCGCGGCGCGCGTAGGTTACATCAATGACCAGTACGTGCTGAACCCAACCGTTGACGAGCTGAAAGAAAGCCGTCTGGATCTGGTTGTCGCCGGTACCGCCGGTGCGGTACTGATGGTTGAATCCGAAGCAGACATTCTGAGCGAAGATCAGATGCTGGGCGCTGTGGTATTTGGCCATGAGCAACAGCAGGTGGTGATTGATAACATCAACGCGTTGGTGAGCGAAGTTGGCAAACCAAAATGGGATTGGCAGCCGGCGCCGGTTGATGAAGCGCTGCATACCCGTGTGGCAGAGCTGGCAACCGCTCGCCTGGGTGACGCTTACCACATCACCGAGAAACAAGAGCGCTATGCGCAGATCGATGCAATCAAAGAAGATGTGGTTGCTACGCTGCTGGCGCAGGATGAAACGCTCGATGAAGCGGAAATCAACGATATTCTCGGCCAGGTAGAGAAAAACGTGGTGCGTAGCCGCGTGCTGCGCGGTGAGCCGCGTATCGACGGCCGTGAAAAAGACATGATCCGCGGCCTGGACGTGCGTACCGGCGTGCTGCCACGCACCCACGGCTCCGCACTGTTCACTCGTGGTGAAACGCAGGCGCTGGTTACCGCCACGCTGGGTACTGCCCGCGATGCGCAAACGCTGGATGAGCTGTTGGGCGAGCGCACTGATAATTTCCTGCTACACTACAACTTCCCTCCGTATTCTGTTGGCGAAACCGGTATGGTGGGCTCACCGAAGCGTCGTGAGATTGGCCATGGCCGTCTGGCGAAGCGCGGTGTTATGGCCGTGATGCCTAAAGGTGATGATTTCCCGTATACGGTGCGTGTGGTTTCCGAAATCACCGAATCCAACGGTTCTTCATCCATGGCTTCCGTCTGTGGCGCTTCTCTGGCGCTGATGGATGCTGGCGTTCCGATCAAAGCTGCCGTTGCCGGTATCGCAATGGGCTTGGTGAAGGACGATGAAAACTTTGTGGTTCTGTCCGACATCCTCGGTGACGAAGATCACCTGGGCGACATGGACTTCAAAGTAGCCGGTAGCCGTGAAGGTATCACCGCGCTGCAGATGGACATTAAAATTGAAGGTATTACCCGCGAAATCATGCAGGTAGCACTGAACCAGGCCAAGGGTGCGCGTCTGCATATCCTGGGCGTGATGGAACAGGCTATCAGCACGCCACGCGGCGATATCTCTGAGTTCGCACCGCGTATTCATACCATCAAGATCAATCCGGACAAAATCAAGGATGTGATCGGTAAAGGCGGTTCTGTGATCCGTGCGCTGACCGAAGAAACCGGCACCACCATCGAAATCGAAGATGACGGTACTGTGAAGATCGCGGCGACCGACGGCGATAAGGCGAAACACGCAATTCGCCGCATCGAAGAGATCACCGCAGAGATCGAAGTTGGCCGTATTTACCAGGGTAAAGTCACCCGTATCGTTGATTTCGGTGCCTTTGTGGCCATCGGCGGCGGTAAGGAAGGCCTGGTGCATATTTCTCAGATCGCAGACAAGCGCGTTGAAAAAGTCACCGACTATCTGCAGATGGGCCAGGAAGTACCGGTTAAGGTGCTGGAAGTTGACCGTCAGGGCCGTGTGCGCCTGAGCATCAAGGAAGCAACAGCGCCAGAAACCGCTGCTGCGCCTGCGCCTGAAGTAGAATAAACTGTAATTACACAGTTTTGGCAGCTCCCTTCCATCGGTTGGGAGCTGTTCGTACCCCGTGGGCAGGATGCTCGCGTTTTAAGCAGGCGGAGAACAGGATGTTCATCCAATGTTTGTCTTCGGGAGTGGGAAATGAAGTCTTTCTTGCGCTGGTGTTATGTTGCGACAGCAATCATGCTGGCAGGATGCAGCAACTATGATTGGCGTAAAGACGAGGTTCTGGCTATTCCGTTGCAGCCCACGCTGCAGCAGGAAGTGATCCTGGCGCGCATGGAACAAATACTTGCCAGCCGGGCACTGACGGACGATGAGCGCGCGCAGCTTTTATATGAGCGCGGAGTGCTGTATGATAGCCTTGGGTTACGTGCGCTGGCGCGTAACGATTTTTCGCAAGCGCTGGCAATACGTCCTGATATGCCGGAAGTTTTCAACTACCTGGGCATATACTTAACGCAGGCAGGCAATTTTGATGCTGCTTATGAAGCGTTTGATTCGGTACTAGAGCTTGATCCAACTTACAATTACGCGCGTTTAAACCGGGGCATCGCACTGTATTACGGCGGTCGCTTTCCGTTAGCGCAGGATGATCTGCAGGCGTTTTATCAAGACGACCCAAACGATCCCTTCCGTTCGTTGTGGCTGTACCTTGTGGAGCGAGAAATCGATCCCAAGAAGGCCGGCGTAGCGCTCGAGCAGCGTTATGAAAAAGCGAACCGAGGGCAATGGGGATGGAATATTGTCGAATTCTACCTGGGCAAAATCAGCGAAAAAACGCTGATGGAACGCCTCAAGGCAGATGCAACGGATAACACTTCGCTCGCTGAGCATCTCAGTGAAACTGACTTCTATTTGGGTAAACACTACCTGAGTCTGGGGGACAAGGACATCGCTTCGGCGTTGTTCAAACTGACGGTGGCTAACAACGTTCATAACTTTGTTGAGCACCGCTATGCATTGTTGGAATTGGCGCTGTTGGGCCAAGAGCAAGACGACCTATCGGAATCGGACCAGCAATAGCTGACGAACACTTATCAGCCTGAACGACATTGGTTTAACCGCCAAAGTTATCGCCTTAACGGGCGAGGGCCTTTTGTTCGTTTTATAATCTAATTTGAGCCGGTTCACACTTTTCAATGAAAATGACTGAAAATTTTCGCGACGAGTTATGTAGACTGGCAGCCATTATTAATGAGGCACGTGTACATGACTACTGAGTTTGAAACCTCTTTTGTTGACCTGGGGCTATCAGCTCCGATCATTTCTGCCCTGACCGATTTGGGCTACGAAAAACCATCACCGATCCAGGCTGAGTGTATTCCTCACCTGTTGAATGGCCGCGATGTGCTGGGTATGGCACAGACCGGTAGCGGTAAAACCGCAGCATTTTCGCTGCCCCTGCTGCACAACCTGGATGCAGCCCTGAAAGCACCACAAATCCTGGTGCTGGCGCCGACCCGCGAACTGGCGGTTCAGGTTGCTGAAGCAATGACCGATTTCTCCAAGCACATGCATGGCGTTAACGTTGTGGCCCTGTACGGCGGCCAGCGTTATGACGTGCAGCTGCGCGCTCTGCGCCAGGGCCCACAGATTGTGGTGGGCACGCCAGGCCGTCTGCTGGATCACCTCAAACGCGGCACGCTGAACCTCTCCAGCCTGAAAGGCCTGGTACTGGATGAAGCCGACGAAATGCTGCGCATGGGCTTTATTGAAGACGTTGAAACCATCATGGCCGAGATCCCTGCGGATCATCAAACCGCACTGTTCTCCGCTACCATGCCGGAAGCGATCCGCCGTATCACCCGCCGCTTTATGAAAGAGCCGCAGGAAGTACGTATTCAATCCAGCATCACTACGCGCCCGGATATCAGCCAGAGCTACTGGACTGTGCAGGGCATGCGTAAAAACGAAGCGCTGGTACGTTTCCTGGAAGCGGAAGACTTTGATGCCGCCATCATCTTCGTACGCACCAAAAACGCCACGCTGGAAGTGGCCGAAGCGCTGGAGCGCAGCGGTTACAGCAGCGCTGCGCTGAACGGCGACATGAACCAGGCGCTGCGTGAGCAAACCCTGGAGCGCCTGAAAGATGGCCGCCTGGATATTCTGATCGCCACCGACGTAGCTGCCCGCGGCCTGGACGTTGAACGCATCAGCCTGGTAGTGAACTACGATATCCCGATGGATTCTGAATCTTACGTTCACCGTATCGGCCGTACCGGCCGTGCAGGTCGTGCCGGTCGTGCGCTGCTGTTCGTGGAAAACCGCGAACGCCGCCTGCTGCGCAACATTGAGCGCACCATGAAGCTGACCATCCCGGAAGTGGAACTGCCGAATGCAGACCTGCTGGGCCAACGCCGTCTGGCTAAGTTTGCCGCCAAAGTGCAGCAACAGCTGGAAAGCAGCGATCTGGATCAGTACCGTGCACTGCTGGCTAAACTGCAGCCGGAAGAAGAGCTGGATATGGAAACGCTGGCTGCTGCGCTGCTGAAAATGGCGCAGGGTGAGCGCCCACTGATCCTGCCGCCGGATCCGGTCTTCAAACCACGCCAACGCCGTGAATTCAACGAACGTGATGACCGCCGCCGTGACAGCAGCGAACGTCCGCGCCGTGAACGCCGTGACGTGGGTGAAATGCAGCTGTACCGCATTGAAGTTGGCCGTGATGACGGTGTGGAAGTTCGTCATATCGTTGGCGCTATCGCTAACGAAGGCGACATCAGCAGCCGTTATATCGGCAACATCAAGCTGTTTGCTTCCCATTCCACTATCGAGCTGCCAAAAGGCATGCCGGGCGAGATCCTGAATCATTTCACCCGCACGCGCATCCTGAACAAGCCGATGAACATGCAGCTGCTGGGCGATGCTCAACCGCATGAGCGCCGCGATCGTGGCAACGGTGGTGAACGCCGTGGCGGCCGTCCGTTCAACGGTGAACGCCGTGAAGGTGGCCCGCGCCGTTCTTTCGGTGAGCGCCGTGAAGGCGGTAACGGCGAACGCCGTGGCGGTAACTTCAACCGTGACGGCAAACCTGCCGCACGCCGTGATGATGCCGCGCCAGCCGCACCGCGCCGCCGCTTCGGTGACGCATAATATCAGGCGCTAACGCGCTTTCCCCCGCCGCCATATGGCGGCGGGGAAACTAAAAAGGGCCCATGATTTCTCATGGGCCCTTTTTTATTCGCTCTCCGCTGCGAGCGTTCCGCAGGTTAGCTGCCGCAGGCGGCGTTCGCTCTGTTCATCCGCCGGCATATACACCATCATCCGATCGCCATTTCTTGCCGCCGACCACCAGTTGTTCTGGTGCAGGCTCATCACGCCGACCTGGGAATTGTTGAACCGCTTGATATTATTATTGATCGCGCGCACTTCATAGCGTTCCCAGGTGGAGCGGAAATCCTCCGACGCGGCCATGTAGCGCTCCAGGTGTTTTTCCCACAGCGGATCGCCCAGATGTTCCACCATCTGCGCGCGGAACAGCGCCACCATATTCGGCATCACCTCATCCCAGTCCAGCAGGCTGGCGCGCCAGGCTTTATGGGTGAAGGCCAAATAGATGCAGTTACGATCCTCCGGGGGGATCTGAGCCAGATCAACCCCCACCAACAGGCAGTATGCGCGGTTAAACCCCATAATGTCGAAGCGTGCGTTGTTAATGATCGCCGGCATCGGATCCAGTTGATCCAGCATCCGCTGCCCAAAGATGGAAACCTGTTTGCACAGCGGGCGCTGGTGCGCCGGGGGCAGGCTTTGCCCCGCCAACATAAACAGGTGATGGGTTTCTGCTTCGTTGCACTGCAGCGCATTGGCGATGGCGGTCAGGGTTTTGACCGAGGCCTGAATCGGCCGGCCCTGCTCCAGCCAGGTGTACCAGGTAATGCCAACGTCGGCGAGCTGGGCCACTTCTTCACGGCGCAGGCCGGGGGTGCGCCGTTGGCGCATGCGCGGCAGCCCCAGGCGGTTTGGATCCAGGCTTTCGCGCCGTGCGCGCAGGAAAGTCCCCAGCAGCTTGCGGTTATTGATGTTGGGCTGCGGATGCGCCTGTTCGGATATGCTTGAATCATCAATGAAAGACATACGCCGTTTCCTCCGCCGAGCGTGACCGGTAGTTTTTATACCATGATAATTAAGAACTGGTACCGGTTTAAATTAAGCGTGATGCTAGCCCCATTGTTGGATTAACTCAATGGTTGAGCACAATGAGCACACTGTCTTTTGGTAGCCAATTAGGGCGTGGCGGCCTGATCATTTTACTGGCGGGCCAGCTACTGCCGATGATTGATTTTTCCATCGTCAATGTCGGTCTGGATTCGATCGCGCAATCTCTGCGGGCCAGCCCGGCACAGTTAGAACTGGTGGTGGCGGTATATGGCGTCGCGTTTGCCGTTTGCCTGTCGATGGGCGGGCGCATGGGCGATAACCTCGGGCGCCGCCGGGTGTTTTTATGGGGCGTGCGGTTGTTTACCGTTTCTTCATTGATTTGCGGCCTGGCCAACAGTATCTGGCTACTGCTGCTGGCCCGGGCGTTGCAAGGGATCGGCGCGGCGCTGATCGTGCCGCAGATCCTGGCGACCATTCATGTCTGTTTACGCGGCCGTGATCATACCCGGGCGCTGGGCATGTATGGCGCCATCGGTGGGCTGGCGTTTATTGTCGGCCAGGTGCTGGGCGGCATGCTGATTGCCCTTGATGTTGCCGGCTCGGGCTGGCGCAGCGTGTTTTTGATTAATATTCCGGTGGGGCTGTTGGTGCTGTTTTGTACGCACCGTTGGGTACCTGATACCCGCGCCGAACGGCCGGTCAGCCTTGATTTGCCCGGCACGTTGTTGTTGGGGCTGGTGATTGCCTGCCTGCTGTTCCCGCTGGCGCTGGGGCCGGTTTGGCACTGGCCATGGCAATGTCTGGCGCTATTGGCCGCGACCATTCCGTTGCTGTTGGCGCTGTGGCGGGTGGAGCGCCGGCAGGAACAGCGCAACCTGCATCCATTGTTGCCGCTGGCGCTGATGCGCCTGCCGAGCGTGCGCTTTGGCCTGCTGGTCGCCATTTTGTTTTTCTCTTGCTGGAGCGGTTTTATGTTCGCCATGGCGCTGACGCTGCAGGCCGGCGCCGGCCTGAGCTCATTCCAGTCCGGCAATGCGTTTATCGCACTGGGTGCGGCCTATTTCGTGTCATCGTTGCTGAGCAGTACGGTGGTTGAACATGTCGGTATGGTCCGTACGCTGCTGCTCGGTTGCCTGATTCAGATGACGGGGTTATTGGCGCTGATGTTGAGCGTCAAGGTGGTTTGGCCGCATCTGGGCGTGCTGAATCTGATCCCGGCAACGGTGCTGATTGGCTTTGGGCAGGCGTTTATCGTCAGCTGCTTTTTCCGCATTGGGTTGTCGGATGTGCCGGCTGCCCAGGCGGGTTCCGGCAGCGCCATGCTGGCTACCGTCCAGCAGACGGCCTTTGGGCTTGGCCCGATCCTGCTGGGGATGGTGTTTGTCCAGGCACTGCACCTGCGCCATGGTAACTATCTGGATGCGCTGCAGGCGATGCTAACCGCCGAATTCTGCCTGATGCTGATCCTGCTCGGCCGCACCTGGTGGTATCTGCGAACCAGCCAGCAGCGGCGCGCGCGGGCGACCGCTGAATAAAACGCGGGGAATACCCCGGCAGGTATTCCCTGGCAAATGAAATAGCCCTCATGAAATGGGGGCTGGCTTCTCCTGCAGCAGATCGCTTTTCACCCCGGCGACGATCTCAAACGAATGCAGCCGCGCCTGATGATCAAAGATCTGGCCATTGACCATGATTTCATCGGCGGCGGTTTCACGCAGCAGCGCCTGCATCCCTTCACGTACGGCGTCTTTACCGCCGACGATCGACATACGCAGCGCTTGTTCAACGCCATATTGCTCCGCGGCGCTCCACAACGCATGGATATTTTGCACCGGTGGCGGCAGCGGGCCGGGCGCGCCCCGGCGCAGGTTGATGAACTGCTGCTGCATTGAGGTGAACAGGAAGCGTGCATCGCGCTCGCTGTCGGCGGCGATCACGTTGACACACACCATGGCATAGGGCTGTGGCCAGCGTTCGGAAGGTTGGTAGCTTTCGCGATAAATCCGCAGCGCCTGGAATAGCATATCCGGCGCAAAGTGTGAGGCGAAGGCGAACGGCAAGCCCAGCCGGGCGGCCAATTGCGCGCTGTACAGGCTGGAGCCCAACAGCCAGAGGGGCACATGCAGCCCCTGGCCGGGCACCGCCTGTACCGCCTGATTGGGCTGCACATCGCCGAAGTAATGCTGCAGTTCCTGCACGTCACGCGGAAAGTTATCCACGTCGCCGGAAAGATGGCGGCGCAGCGCCAGCATAGTGCGTTGATCGGTGCCGGGCGCGCGGCCCAGGCCCAGATCGATACGGCCGGGGTAGAGCGATTCCAGCGTGCCGAACTGTTCGGCGATCACCAACGGTGAATGGTTGGGCAGCATTACACCGCCCGAACCCAGACGGATCGAACGGGTGCCGGCGGCCAGATATCCCAGAAGCACCGAGGTGGCCGCGCTGCCAATGCCGGTCATATTGTGGTGTTCCGCCAGCCAGTAGCGCTGGTAGCCCCACTGCTCGGCATGCTGCGCCAAATCTAACGAAGCGTGGAACGCGTCGCGGGGTTTCGCCCCCTGTGGTATAGGGGAAAGATCAAGCACCGAAACCGGTACAGGTTTTTTTTCAGTCATCATATCGTCCATCAGGCCAGAAAGGGCATCGCTTAAAGGGCGAGTGCAGAGATCTGCAAGTTAGTGTTAAAAGCATAATGCAGTTTAGCGGTATAAAAGAGGATATACGTGCTTGTGATATTGTTATAACGAATGGCTTTGGTGAGCACCGCCAAATATGGATGTGTGCACAGGTGCCTGCGCTTTATCCCAGGGAGTTGGATAGATGAAGAAAAAAACCTTGTTTACCCTGCTGCTGGTGGCCGTTGCCATCGCGATGGCAGTGTTGTTCCGTGCGCATAATCAGGATTTGTTATTGCAGGGCGAAGTCGACGCGCCGGAAGTGATCGTGGCGTCCAAAGCCAAAGGGCGGGTGATTGAACGCCGGGTAGAGCGCGGGGATGATGTGCGAGCCGGGCAGTTGCTGATCCAGCTCGACAGCCCGGAGCTGATGGCGCAGTTGCATGCTGCACAGGCCACCCGCGATGAGGCCAAAGCGCAGTTGGATCAATCATTGCACGGCACCCGCGAAGAAAGTATCCGCAACCAGCGCGCCACGCTGGCGCAGGCGCAGGCGGAATATCGCAATGCGCAGCAGGAGTATGAGCGCAACCAGGACGTGTTCCGTCGCGGTTATATCTCAAAATCGGAAATGGACAGCGTGCGCAGCACCCGCGACACTGCCTATCAGCGCGTGCTGGCGGAACAGGCCACATTGGATGAGGCGATCAATGGCGATCGCGTCGAACTGCGGCAGAAATACGCTGCCGAACTGCGAGCGGCGGAAGAAGATCTGCTGGAAATCAAAGCTCAAACCGACGATCTGCAGGTGAAAGCGCCGGTCGATGGCGAAGTCGGGCCGATCCCGGCAGAAGTAGGGGAGTTGCTTAGCGCCTCCAGCCCATTGCTGACGCTGATCCGCGTGCCTGATGCCTACTTTGTGTTTAACCTGCGTGAAGACATTCTGGCGCACGTGCGCAAAGGCGATAAGGTGCAGCTGCGGGTGCCGGCGCTGCAAAATAAAATCATTGAAGCGGAAGTGCGCTATATCGCCCCACTGGGTGACTACGCCACCAAACGCGCAACGCGCGCCACTGGCGATTTCGATCTGAAAACGTTTGAGGTTCGCCTGTATCCGGCACAGCCGGTTGAAGGATTACGCCCAGGGATGAGCACGCTATGGCAATGGCAAGAAGACTGAAAGCGGGCTGGCGCTGTTTTAGCCATGCGTTCGACAACGAGTGCCGGGTTAGCTTACGCAAGCCGGTTATCCACTGGTTATGCTGGATATTCCCGTTGCTGTTGTTCGGGCTGATCGGCAGTAACTTTTCTGCGGGCACGCTGATGGATCTGCCGGTCTCGGTGGTGGATAGCGATCGCAGTCCGCTGTCCAAATCGTTGATCCGCAAATTGGATGCCGGCCCGCATGCGCACGTCGAAGCCTATGACGGCGGGCTGGACGAAGCGTTACACCGGCTGCGCAGCGCCCAGGATTACGCGTTGCTGTATGTGCCGCCCGATTTCGCCGCGGATGCGCTGGCGGGCAAGCAACCGACCATCGCGCTCTATTATAACGCCCTGTTTTACGGCGCCGGCCTGTATTCCACCCAGGATTTCAGCGCGCTGATCGCCGAAACCAACAGCAGTTATCGATCGCTGCTTGCCCAGGCGATGGGGAAATCGCTGCCCACGCTGTCGGACGTGACCCTCAGCTACGGTAGTCTGTTCAATGCCAGCGGCAGCTACATTTACTATCAGCAATTTGCCGCCACGATCCATCTTCTGCAGGTGTTTGTCGTGACCTGCATGATCTATGTGCTGGCGCGCAGCCAGGCGCTGCTGAAAGCCAAACCCTTCAGCCTGGCGCTGTTGGGCAAGCTGGCGCCGTATACGCTCTGTTTTACCGTGCTGCTGATGGTGGAGATTGCTGCGTTGGTCGGTATCTTTGATGCGCGCGTTACCGGCAACCCGTTGTTTATGCTGTTGATCGGCTTTTTCTATGTGATGGCTGCGCAGAGTATCGGTTTGCTGCTGTTTACCTTCACGTCCAACGCTATTACCGCCTACAGCCTGATTGGTATTCTGGTCAGCATCGCGCTGACCTTTTCCGGTATGGCGGTGCCGGAGCTGTCGATGCCGCTGCCGGCGCAGATCATCGCCAACATCGAGCCGCTGACCCACGCGCTGAACGCGATGTTTGACGTCTTCCTGCGCCAGGTGCCGGCCAGCACCATTCTGAGCATCTGTTCATGGCTGCTGGTGTATCCCCTGATTGCGGCGTTCCTGGTGCGCAACCGGCTGGCGGCGCGGTTGGCGAAAGCGGCGGCGATAATATGAAAAGCTATTGGCAAACCTTTTGCCGGGTGTTGATCGGCATGCTGGAGCGGCCGATGTGGCTGATGCTGATCCTGTCGTTGTGCCTGATGAGTATGGTGTACGCTAACCGCAGCGTGTGGGATCTGCCGGTCGCGGTGGTGGATCAGGATCACAGCGCCGCCAGCCGGCAGATCATCCGCCAGTTGGACGCCACGGCCAAGATCGCCATTAAAACCTATGACAACCTGGCAGAGGCGAAAGACGATCTGGGCTGGCGCCGGCTGTTTGCGGTGATCATCATGCCGGTGGATCTGGAGAAACGGATCCTGCACGGCGACAGCGTCGTCATTCCGATGTATGGCGATGCGACCAACCGCCTGGCCAACGGCCAGATCCAGCAGGACGTCACCGCTGCCTATCAACAGATCCTCAACCAGTACAACACGACGCTGCTGCTGCGTAACGGTTTTAGTGAACAACAGGTGCAGGTGTTGCTGACGCCGATCCGCGGGCAAACGCTGGATGTATTTAACCCCGGCATCAGCTTTGCGGCGATTGTTTTCCCTGGGCTGCTGGTGATGCTGCTGCAACACTCGCTGTTGATTGCCTGCGTGCGCGTGAGCATCACCCTGAAAGGGGCGCCCGGCGGCAAGCCGGCGATTCCGGTGTATCTTGGCGGGCTGTCGGCGCTGCTGCCGATCTGGCTGTTTTTGTCGATCGTGCTGTTTGTGCTGTGGCCATGGGTTTTGGGCTACCGGCAAACGGCGGCGATCCCGGAAATCCTGCTGCTGACCTTCCCATTCCTGCTGGCGGTGCTCGGGTTGGGCAAGCTGGTGACCGAATGCCTGCGTAGCGTGGAGATGATCTACCTGACGCTGTCGTTTATCACCACCCCGGTATTCTACCTTTCCGGCACCCTGTGGCCGTTGCAGGCGATGCCGGGCTGGGTGCGCGCCATTTCATCCGCCTTGCCTTCCACCTGGGCGACCAAGGCGATTGCCGGCGTTAACCAGATGGGTTTGCCGCTGCGGGATGTGGGGGGGGATGTGATGATGCTGTTGCTGCTGGGTGCGGTGTATACCGTGATCGGCATCGCCATTGGGGCGATACGTAACCGGGTTGCCTTGCGCAGTCTGTTCCGCCGGCGCCGGGCTTGATGACCGCGCGGGTGGAACAGACTGCTGGTTGCTGAATAACTCACCTATATTTTATATTTCAATGGGGTAGTGTTATTTAAAAACGTGGGGTTTTTGGTGGGTTTTTTCTCGGTTAAAAATACTATGTAATTCAATCAGGTATATTTAGAGTGTTCCCCGCGCCAGCGGGGATAAACCGTTTTACGCCAACTTCGAAAAGTCACAAGCGCAGTGTTCCCCGCCGCGGCGGGGAACATACTTTATTGCTGCACCAGCTCTAGCCCGGCCAGGCGGCGCCAGTAGCCGTTACAGTCGGCGCGATCGGCCAGCGCCAGCGGCTGTTGGCCTTGCTGGTTGGCGCGGAAACGATCGACCATCGCCAGCGTGTCTGGCCCCTGCGGTGACAGGCGCACAATGTCCACCAGTTCCTGCATTGCCGCCAGTTCGTTGCCCAGGTTGTAACAATAACCGCTTAAGGTTTGGATACCGTTTAGCACGAACACCTGCTGGTTTTCCTGCGAGCGCATGGCGCGCCCCTGCGGGTATTTGATACAGCAGGTTTCACATTCGTCTTTGCCGCGGTTTTCCGAACGGGCGGTAAAACAGCGTGCCGAATAGGCCAGCGGCAAGTGGCCATAGCCCATCACTTCCACCTCAAACTGATGGCGGAACCCCAGTTCGTCGCACTGCGCCAGCAGGTTCGCCAGCCAGTCGCGTGAAAGTTCCACCGGCATGCACCAGCGCATCATGCCCTGTTTATGCAGCAGACGCAGCGTGTAGGCGTTATAGCAGTTCAGCGCATGGCCGGCGACGAACGGCAGCCCGCGCTCCGCGGCCATATTGACCGTGCCCAGATCGTTGGCCTCAATCAGGAACTCGCCGTTTTCCACATAGCGTTTCAGCTCGTTCAGTTCGGAAGGTGCCTGCAACAGCGCCAGCGTGGTGATCACCACCTGCTTGCCGGACTTGGCCACTTCCTGCGCCAGTGCTAGCCAGTCGCCCACTTTCATCTCGCGCCGCTTGGGGCAGACGTGTTCACCCAGGTAAATGATGTCGGCGCTGCTGTCTTTGGCCTGCTGGTAAAAGGCTTCCGTTTGCGTTTTCGGCCAGTAGTAGAGCACTGGCCCGAGTGCGTATTTCATGCGTCCTCCTACTGCCATTTGCGGTGATAGGCACCGAGCGTGGTTTGGGTGCCTTCGGCCATCGCGCCCAGGGTTTCCATCCAGCGAGGATCGGGCTGATAGGCGCCAGGATTGGCTTTACAGCGATCGATGGCCTGGCGCCATACCCGCGCCACCTGGCTGACGTATGCCGGGCTGCGTTGGCGGCCTTCAATTTTCACCGAAGCAATGTTGGCGGCCAGCAGGTCCGGCAACAGTTCTAACGTATTGAGGCTGGTGGGCTCTTCCAGCGCATGGTAACGCACGTCGTCCACCAGGTAGCGGCCCTTACAGAGCGTCGGGTAGCCGGCGTTTTCCCCATCCTGATAGCGGTCGATCAGCACCTCGTTAAGGCGTGATTCCATGCCCTGCGGCGTTTGCTGCCAGCGCACAAAACGTGCCGGTGAACAGGCGCCGACGGTGTTGGGGGATTCGCCGGTCAGGTAGGAGGAGAGGTAACAGCGCCCTTCGGCCATGATGCACAGGCTGCCGAAGGCGAACACTTCCAGCGGCACCGGGCTGGTGCGCGCCAGTTGCTTCACCTGGTGCATCGACAGCACGCGTGGCAGCACCACGCGGTCTACGTCGAAGTGGCGCTGGTAAAAACGAATCGCTTCCTCGTTGGTGGCGGAAGCCTGCACCGAGACGTGGCGTTCTACCTGCGGATAACGCTCCGTGGCATATTCCAGCATGGCCAGATCCGCCAGGATCAGCGCATCCGCCCCCAACTGCGCAGCCATATCCACCGCCCGTTGCCAGCGGGCATAGCCGTCCGGGTGAGCGAAGGTATTGATGGCGATATGCAGCTTGCGGTTATGCCGGTGCACGTAGTTCACCGCTTCCTGTAGCTTTTTCTCGGTGAAATTGAGCCCGGCGAAATGGCGCGCATTGGTGTCGTCCTTCAGGCCGATGTAAACGGCATCGGCACCATTATCCACCGCGGCTTTCAAAGCCGGCAGGTTGCCGGCGGGGCAAAGCAGCTCCATAGATTTATCCTGATCCAGCGGGCTTATTCGCTGTGATAATTGTTGCCGGGTATACTCTGATTTTTCGCGCTACGGCCCTAAGCCGCGTGGGGAGAAGCATTTTTACCGGCAGTAATTGAAACAAGAGGCTAATTTTAGTGAAGCCGCGGCCAACAGGCTTTGATTTGGGGCAGTTTCTGGCGTATTGATAAACAGGGTGTCGCAGTGTTGAAATGCCGATTTGTTGATATAAGCCGCGGTACCTGGGCACCGATGTGGCAAAATACTGGCAATCTGTATTGAAAGGAGTGAATGACTGTGTTGGAAAAACTACGAGCACGCCTTGTGCGTCAGGGGCCAGCGCTGTTGCGCGTACCGTTAAAACTCACGCCGTTTGCTCTGCAGCGCCAGGTTTTACAGCAGGTGCTGAGCTGGCAGTTCCGCCAAGCGTTGGCCGATGGCGAACTGGCGTTTCTGGAATCGCGCTGGCTGAAGATCGAAATACGCGATCTGGCGCTGAGCTGGTTTATGAGCGTGGAGAACGATCGGTTGGTGGTGAGCCAGCATGCGCAGGCGGATGTCAGCTTCAGCGGTGATGCTAACGATCTGATCCTGGTCGCGGCGCGCAAGCAGGATCCCGATACGCTGTTTTTCCAACGCCGGCTTCAGATCGAAGGGGATACCGAGTTGGGCCTGTACGTCAAAAACCTGATGGACGCCATTGAGCTTGAATCCATGCCGGCGCCGCTGCGCATCGGCCTGCTGCAACTGGCCGATTTCGTTGAGGCCGGCCTGCAGGATTGCGTCGAACAACCTCCGCAACGGGTGGCGCCATGCTGATACGCGTGGAAATTCCTGTGGACGCCGCGGGCATTGATGCCCTGCTTCGCCGTGCCTTTGGCCGTGATGACGAGGCCGAGCTGGTTCACCAACTGCGTGAAGACGGCCTGCTGACGCTGGGGATTGTCGCCACGGACGACGAAGGCGGGGTAGTGGGTTACGCCGCCTTTAGCCCGGTGTACATTGCCGGTGAAGATCGCCAATGGGTGGCGCTTGCGCCGCTGGCGGTGGAGGAAAGCCTGCGTGGCCAGGGGCTGGGCGAGAAGCTGGTGTATGAAGGGCTGGATGCGCTCAATGAATTCAGCTATGCCGCCGTGGTGGTGTTGGGCGAGCCGGCCTATTACGCGCGCCTGGGCTTTAAAAACGCGGCGCAGTACGATTTGCACTGCCGTTGGCCCGGTGGCGAAAGCGCCCTGCAGGTTTATCCGCTGGCCGAAGACGCGTTGGCCGGCCCTTGCGGGCTGGTGGCGTATTCACCACCGTTTAATCGTTTTTAGCGCCAGGCAACAGGTGCGCCAGCGAAAGAGGCGGGTGGTTTATCAGCCGCTCTTTTTGCTGTTTGCTAAGCTGTTTTACCCGGTATTCCAGCCGCAACGCCAGCGAACGGTCGCCAACCTGGCAGTGGTACGCCAACGCCAGCGGCCCTTTGCCGCGCAGGGCTTTGGCTCCTTTGCCCGCCTGGTGTTGCGCCACGCGCCGTGCCACATCGGTGGTGATCCCGGTATAGAGCATGCCGTTAGGCAACCGCAGCATATAAAGGTGCCAGGAAGTGTTTTCTTTCACCCGCTATCCCTTTGTGATTCCCAATATTTTCGCTCAGGTTACTATAGGGAATGCCGCCGGGTTTCTGTACCCTTTTTTACGCCCCTGCTGGGGTGCCAACTGAAAATCACCGGCGCGACCTTAACCATGCATAGGGAACCGGAGCCAGCATGAGCGAAGACCAATCACTGATCGCCCGTTTTTTGAATAAGCAACACGTATTGACGTTGTGTGCCGGCAACGGCGCGGACATGTGGTGCGCTAACTGCTTTTACGTGTTTGACGCCGAGCGCATGGCGCTGTGGCTGATGACGGAACCGCACACCCGCCACGGCGAGCTGATGCAGCAGCAGCCTAGGGTCGTCGGCACCATCGCGCCGCAGCCGAAAACGATCGCGCTGATCCGCGGGGTGCAGTACCGCGGTGATATCGCCCGGCTTTCCGGGGAAGAAGAGGCATTGGCGCGCGCCCGCTATTGCAAGCGCTTCCCGATCGCCAAAGTAATGAAGGCGCCAATCTGGCAGCTCACCCTGCAGGAGGTCAAAATGACCGACAATACGCTGGGCTTTGGCAAAAAACTGCACTGGTCCCGCAGCGCATAAGGAGACGCATGATGAAGGTTTTACTGGTTGGGGCTACCGGCCTGGTCGGCAACGCGCTGTTGCGGCAATTGCAGGCCGATGAGCGGGTTACGGCGATCGTCGCACCGACGCGCTCGCCCTTGCCGCCGCACGCCAAACTGGATAACCCGGTCGGCGGCGATTTGCATACGCTGTTGGCCGGCCTGGCAGCGCCGGTCGACGCCGTGTTTTGCTGCCTGGGCACCACGCGCCGGCAGGCGGGCAGCGCCGAGAAGTTCCGTGATGTGGACTTTTCGCTGGTGGTGGCGAGCGCGCAGGCCGGGCAGCGGCTGGGTGCGCGGCACTGCCTGGTGGTCAGTGCGCTGGGGGCTAACCCACGCTCCGGTTTTTTCTATAACCGCACCAAGGGTGAGATGGAGCAAGCGTTGCGTGAACAGAACTGGCCGCGTCTGACGCTGGTACGGCCATCAATGCTGTTGGGGGAGCGCGCAACGCCGCGTGGGATGGAGCGCCTGACGGCGCCGTTGTTCAAGCTGCTGCCGGGAAAATGGCGTGCGGTGGCGGCGCAGGACGTGGCGCATGCCCTGTTGGCGCAGGCGTTTAGCGCTGGAAGCGGGGTGAATATTCTGGAGTCCGACCAATTGCATCGGCGCTAAGGCCGGTTTAGAGGTGATGTGCGGGAAACGGCTTTAGCGCAGCCTGTGCACCACCTGGTTGCTGCTGCCGCGCCAGATCAACATCGGATCTTTCAGATCCTGCACGAATTTCCCATCGATCAAGACGTTAATCTGATCCACCACTTGCATTTGCGCTGCGTCTAACTCGGCAAGCTGATAGCCGGTCCACACCCAGATATCTTTGCCGGGGCATTCTGCGCGCACGCGTTTGACCAACTGCAAGATGAAGGGCACGTTCTGCGGGTGCAGCGGATCGCCACCTGATAGCGACAGCCCCTGGCGGGGGATGCGGGGGTCGTTGAGATCGTTGATGATCTGATCTTCCATCGCCGCGGTAAACGGTAAGCCGGAGTTCAGCCGCCAGGTGCTTTTGTTGTAGCAGCCCGGGCATTGGTGCACACAGCCGGCAACGAACAGGGTGCAACGTGTGCCGGGGCCGTTGACGACGTCAATCGGGTAGTACTGGTGGTAGTTCATAATATTGGCTTCTGTTTGTTTTCCCCTCACCCCAACCCTCTCCCAGCGGGAGAGGGAGCAGAGCGGTGCCAGTGTTCTCACCCCAGCCCTCTTCCAAGGGGAGAGGGGACAGGGCGGCGCAGTTCCCTCACCCCAACCCTCTCCCAGCGGGAGAGGGAGCAGAGCGGTGCCAGTGTTCTCACCCCAGCCCTCTTCCAAGGGGAGAGGGGGCAGGGCGGCGCAGTTCCCTCACCCCAGCCCTCTCCCAACGGGAGAGGGAGCAGGGCGGTGCCATTTCCCTCACCCTAACCCTCTCCCAAGGGGAGAGGGTTAGGCTCATGCTTGAGCGGGAAGGGCACGTCTCTGCTACCGGATGTGGCCATAGACAGCAGGGGTTAACGGTGGCAAACACTTTTCCCTCTCCCTGGGGGAGAGGGCCAGGGTGAGGGCGGGGTTAACCTAGCTGCCCATTGTTTAAATGTTTGACCCGGCGTTTCACCTCTTCCTGCTTGCCGGCGTTGAACGGCCGTGCGTCCGGGCTGCCCAGGTAGCCGCATACGCGGCGGATCACGGAAACCTTGGTGGAATCATGGTTGCCGCATTTCGGGCATGTGAACCCTTTGCTGGTGCACTCAAACTCACCGGTGAAGCCACATTCATAGCATTCGTCGATTGGCGTATTGGTGCCGTAATACGGCACGCGGGTATAGCTGTAATCCCAAACGTCTTCCAGCGCTTTCAGGTTGTGCTGCAGGTTCGGGTATTCGCCGTAGCAGATGAAGCCGCCGCTGGCGAGCGGTGGGTAAGGCGCTTCAAAATCCAGCTTGTCGTACGGGTTAACCTTTTTCTCCACGTCCAGGTGGAAGCTATTGGTGTAGTAGCCTTTATCGGTCACGCCGGGCACCACGCCAAATTCGGCGGTATCCAGCCGGCAGAAACGATCGCACAGGTTTTCGCTGGGGGTGCTGTACAGGCTGAAGCCATAGCCGGTCTCTTTCTTCCAGCTTTCAGTCGCGGCGCTAAGCCGTTCCACGATGGCGATGCCTTTGGCGCGCAGCGTGTCATCGTCGTACAGGTGTTTTTCCGTGCCGAACAGCGCGTTAATGGTTTCGTGAATCCCGATATAGCCCAGCGAGATAGACGCGCGGCCGTTGCGGAAGATTTCGGCAATGTCGTCGTCGGCCTTCAGCCGCACGCCGCAGGCGCCTTCCATATACAGGATAGGCGCGACGCGCGCTTTGATCCCTTCCAGCCGCGCGATACGCGTCATCAACGCCTTCTTGGCCAGGTTCAGGCGATCGTCCAGCAGCGCCCAGAAACGTGACTCATCGCCCTTGGCTTCCAGCGCGATGCGCGGCAGGTTCAGGCTGATTACGCCCAGGTTATTACGGCCATCGTGGATCAGCTCGCCGTTCTCTTCATAGGTGCCCAGGAAGCTGCGGCAGCCCATCGGGGTTTTGAAAGATCCGGTGACCTTAACTACCTGATCGTAGTTCAGAATATCCGGGTACATGCGCTTGCTGGCGCATTCCAGCGCCAGCTGCTTGATATCGTAGTTCGGATCGTCGAAACGGTGGTTCAGGCCATCGCGAATGGCGAACACCAGCTTCGGGAATACCGCGGTTTTGCGGTTTTTGCCAAGCCCAGCGATACGGTTTTTCAGGATCGACTGTTGGATCATGCGCGATTGCCAACTGGTGCCCAGGCCGAAGCCGAAGGTGACGAACGGCGTCTGGCCGTTGGCGGTGTGCAGGGTGTTAACCTCATATTCCAGCGACTGGAAGGCGTCATAACACTCTTTTTCGGTCCGCGCCATGGCGTAGTCTTCCGCCTCCGGGATTTGCCATTGCTCGGCTACTTTCCGGTGTTTGTTGTAGCTTTCACTAACAAACGGCGCCAGCACTTCATCAATCCGGTTGATGGTGGTGCCGCCGTATATGTGGCTGGCAACCTGGGCGATAATTTGCGCCGTCACGGCGGTGGCGGTGGAGATCGATTTTGGCGGTTCGATCTCGGCATTGCCCATTTTAAAGCCGTTGGTCAGCATGCCTTTCAGATCGATCAGCATGCAGTTGAACATCGGGAAAAACGGCGAATAGTCGAGATCGTGGTAGTGGATTTCGCCGCGCTCATGCGCCAGCACCACGTCACGCGGCAGGATATGCTGCTTGGCGTAATGCTTGGCCACGATGCCCGCCAGCAGATCGCGCTGGGTCGGGATCACTTTGCTGTCTTTGTTGGCGTTCTCGTTGAGCAGCGCCACGTTGCTTTGCTCCACCAGGCCGCGGATTTCCTGGTTGAGGCGGCCGCGCAGCTCGCGCGAGATATCGCGATCGTGGCGATATTCGATATAGGCGCGCGCCAGCTGTTTGTAAGGGCCTGCCATCAGTTGGTTTTCCACCGCCTGCTGAATTTCGTGAATATCGACGCGTTGGCGCTGTTCCATCTGTTGAGCGACCACCCGGGCAATGGTGGCGCAATAATCGGCGTCGACAATCCCGGCGGCCAGCGCCGCTCGTTCTACCGCCTGGCCGATACGCGCCTCGTCAAAAGGTACCTGACAACCATCCCGTTTGATCACTACTGGTTTCACGTTGTTTCTCCTTGCCCGGATGCGGAGCATTATGCGTATTTTGGCTTATCCACAGGCCAAACCCGCGGCGCACAAGGGGTGCGGCGGTTGTGGATGATTTTGTGGATAAATACTATATATAGTTTAATTTGGATATGTATGCACTATATATTGGGATTGGGCGGATTTTTTTGACCTGGGACAAAGAATTCAAATGACCGTCGGATTGCTGTACAGCACCCGTTTTGTGATCGCTTGCGCCATGCGCTCTGGCGGCCCAACTTACAGGAAAGGGTAAAAAGTGAAAGCTGTGATGTTTGTCACATTATAGTCTATTTGGGCTGTCTGGGCGTATCTTATAGAAGAGCGCCGGTGGGGGATAAACAGGGGCGCGGCTGCGCCCCGGCGAGTTTATTTGAAGGCGATGCGAATCACGTCATCCGGATCCGCCGCTTCTTTATCACGGGTTGAAGCCTGCTTCACGCTGACGTACAGCGTTTGGCCATCCGGCGACAGCGCCAGGCTGTTCGGATAAACCGGGGTTTTGATGGTGTGCAACACGTTGTAGGTTTTGGCGTCGATCACGCTGACTTCACCGGTTTTACGGTGGGTCACGTAAACTTCGTTACGCGCTGGGTTAAACAGCACCGCCAGTGATTCCGGCACGTCGATGGCTTTAAGAATATTGCCATTGCGGGTGTCGACCACCAGCAGTTGGGCCTGCTTGGAATCGGTCAGGAACGCACGGTGCGTTGCCGGATCCAGGCTGATATTCAGGAAGAAGTGCTCTTTGGCTTCGTCGATTTTCTTGCGGGTGAGGATTTTGTTGGTTTTGGTGTCGATGGTAATCAGTTCACCGTCGCCGTTGGTGACGTACAGGCGGTTTGCCGCCGCATCCAACGCCAGCCCGGTGCCCATTTTGCCGGTATCGGTAATGGTGGTGCGCAGCTTCAGGTCTTTGCCGTCAACCACCCACACCACGCTGGATTCCCCCAGGCCGGTGATATAAACGGTGTCGGTACCGGCATCGGCGACCAGTTCACGCGGCGCCAGCGGCCGAACCGTTTCAGAGCGTTTGCGCGCGTCCAGCACCAGGCGGCCTTTTACGTCACCGGTTTTGGCATCAATGGCGGTCAGTGAGTTGTTGACGGTGTTGCCGAAATACAGCGTGTCGGTTTGCTGATTAATCGCGGCGCCAAACGGTTTGATGTCGTTGTGAATAGCCTGCGTGATATCCAGCGTTTTCGGATCCAGGCGATAAACCACGCCGCCTTTATCCAGACGGCGGCTTTGCGACGTTGCCAGATACAGTGCATCCTGGCTCTGGCTGTAAACCATTTCATAGGCGCCTTTGGCTACCGGTTTGCGCAGCACTTCCGGCTCGGCCTGCGCATACAGCGCGGTGGAAAGCAGCATCGTGGTTAGTAGCACCAGAGGGGACACCGCGCGTTTTGCAAACCGCGAGCGGGCACTTGTGATCAAAGAGGTCATAGTATCTCCGTATAGTCCATATCAAATAGCCGCAGGGCAGATGCCGGACGGCGAAACAGGCTCAACATTGAATTACAAGTAGAATGTTTCCGGGCACGTTTCGGCGCGCCACTTTTCACTTAAGAATAATAATCATTATTTTTCTCAAATGGCAGTTATTTTCTTTTCAGTATCCGCGCGTGACATGGCGTGCTTTTTTCGTTAGGCGGCGCGATCGTTTTGTGTGTTCGGCTGCGTGGGGACACCGCGTCAAGGCGTTGTGCTATGTGGTGGATATGGTTGGGAATTTTCTGAAAATCAGGCGTAAAAACCCGGCGTGCGCGGGGGCATAGCGCGATGAATCGGCACGCTTTTTTCGGCGTCCAGGCCTTAAGCCGCTTGAACGACGGGGGCGGCGCCGGCTTTGGCGGCTTAACAAAAATATCGTAGTAAGCAGTACCGGGTTACAAAAAAGTGCGATATGAAACCGGGAATGTTTCACTCTTTGGGCCAAGTGAACATATAATGCGCATCCGGTCTTTATGGCCGCCCATAACCGATGTCTATTACCGCCAGTGCGGCCACCACTATACGAAGATGAAAATGAGCATTCGCGCGTTATTAACCCTGTTTACAGCGCTGGTTGCATTCAGCCAGGCTGCCTTTGCCGTTGTCTATCCGCTGCCTCCCAAGGGCAGCCGCCTGGTGGGGGATAATATCCAGATCCAGGTGCCGGCAGACAGCAAGCTGCCGTTGGAAAGCTTTGCCGCCCAATATCAAATGGGCCTGAGCAACATGTTGGAAGCCAACCCCGGTGTGGATCCGTTCCTGCCGCTGCCGGGCAGTACGCTGACCATCCCGCAGCAGTTGATTTTGCCAGATACCCCGCACCAGGGGATTGTGGTCAACAGCGCCGAGATGCGTTTGTACTACTACCCGAAAGGCTCTAACACCGTCGTGGTGCTGCCGATCGGTATCGGCCAGTTGGGCAAAGACACGCCGCAGAACTGGGTAACCAGCGTGCAGCGTAAGAAAGATGGCCCAACCTGGACGCCGACCGCCAAAATGCGCGAAGAATACGCCGCCCAGGGGGAAATCCTGCCGGCGGTGTACCCTGCCGGCCCGGATAACCCGATGGGGTTGTATGCGCTGTACGTAGGCCGCCTGTATGCCATCCACGGCACCAACGCCAACTTTGGCATTGGGCTGCGCGTTAGCCACGGCTGCGTGCGTTTGCGTGCCGATGATATCAAGTATCTGTTTGATAACGTGCCGGTAGGTACCCGCGTGCAGTTTATCAACGAGCCGGTAAAAGCGAGCGTTGAGCCGGACGGTTCCCGCTATCTGGAAGTGCACAACCCGCTGTCCGCCAGTGAGGAAGAGCTGCAGTCCAAAGAGCCGGTGCCTATCACCATTTCCGCGCCGGTCGGCAAAGTGCTGATGGATGCGGGGATTAACCAGAATAACGTGGACGATGCCATTAAAATGCGTTCCGGTATGCCGGTGAAGGTGAATTGATCCGTTAGGGCACAGCCCGAAGGGGTGTTATTAAATGGGGCGCTGATTGCGCCCCATGTCGATCTTATAAGCCTTCAGCGATCCTTTTTCTTGCCGAAAATCTTCATCAGCGCGCCGATAATCAGGCCCGCGGCGATGCCGGTCAGGATCCAGTCGATAATGCTCATCTTCGCTCTCCTATGCGTTAACGGGGGAGAGTATACCCGCCATTCGCCGTGTTGTGCTGAAAGCAGACACGCTACTCAATGCGAAATGCCGCTGCAATCATCGCCTGGCGCTGAGTGGCCGAATAGCCGATCAGCGAGTTTTTGCTATTGGATTTTTCCAGGCTAACGGCCAGCTCCCGCTGGCTGAGCGGCAGATCGTCCTGCCAGAACGGGACGATCGCCTCGCGGGTGATGGTGGCGCTCAGGTAGCGAGCCGGGTGGTCTTTGGCCTGTGGGAACAGGCGCTGCGCCAGTTCCGCCAGCAGCGTTTGTTGCTGTGGCTCGCTGCCTTGCTCCAGCAGCGTCAAAAACGGCAGCAGCAAGCGCCCGCATATGTGGCCGTGATGGTAGGCCCGCAGCGCGCCGACTTCGCCGGCGATGCCGTGGATCACCCCCAGGCCGGCCATGCTGAGCGTCAGGCCGCCCAGATAAGCGGCCTGCATAATCTCTTCGCGCGCTTCATCACTGCGGTTTAATGCCGGCCAGGCGTTGAGAAAGTGGCGGATGCCCGCCAGTGACATTTCGCGCGACATGCGGCTGGCGGTTTTTGACAGATAGGATTCGAACAGATGGGTAAAGGCGTCAATGGCGCAATAGGCCAGCACCGTATCCGGCGCGCCTTGCAGCAGTTGCGGATCCAGGATTGCGATCTGCGGCACGAAATTGGGGTGGCGCAACGACGCTTTGACTTTGTGCTGTTGGGTATCAGTGACAACGGCGTTTTGCGTGACTTCGCTGCCAGTGCCGGCCGTAGTGGGGATGGCGATTAACGGCAATGTTGCGCCGCTGACGCTGCTGTCGCCGATTTTTTCCAGATAGCGCAGCGTGGGCAGCGGATGCTCAACCATGGCGGCAAACGCTTTGGCGGCATCCAGCACGCTGCCGCCGCCGATGGCTACCACGCGCTGCACCCGGCCGCGCCATTGCGCTACCCACGCATCGATCTCTTGCGGCGCCGCTTCGTGGCTGACGATTTCGATCCCGGCCAGCAACGGCGCCAATGCCTGCTCCATGCTGGCATACACCGCGCCGTTAAGGAACGAGCGACAACTGAACAGCAGCGTGGGCTGAGGATTGGCTTTCAGCAGAGGAATCAGCTGGTTAATGGTCTCGTTGCCGAACCAGGTTTGCCGGTTGGCGATCATCAGGCTGGTGGGCATAGCGGTCGGCTCCTTGTCGCACGGTAAACTTTCAGCATA
Organism: Gibbsiella dentisursi; assembly: GCF_039539505.1. NCBI lineage: Bacteria > Pseudomonadati > Pseudomonadota > Gammaproteobacteria > Enterobacterales > Yersiniaceae > Gibbsiella > Gibbsiella dentisursi. Next base: position 277,971 of record NZ_BAABDG010000010.1, on the reverse strand, counting down.
GTGCAGCGCGGCAGGGCAAACCACGGTTTTTGGCCAGGAGTGTGAGCGCTGCGCTGTTCCTCCTCCGGGCAGGCGGCCCGGAGGAGGAACCACAGGGAGCGGTTACCCGCGGTTCGCCAGCAGATCGCCGACCAGCCGGTTGACCGGATCGCTCATGTTGGTGAATTTGCTTAGTTCAGAGCGCGTGACGACCACAAACACGCCGATGTTTTGCTGAGGCACCATCGCCATGTAGGTAATGAAGCCGCCCCCGCCGCCGGTTTTCTGGATGATGCCCGGCAGGCCATCCTTCGGCGCCATGTAAACCCAACCCAGCCCCAGGGCATCGGCCTGGCCCGGCACATCCATGCCTTTCAGCGAAACCAGATCGTTACGCTGGAAATACATGGTTTGCTCACTGGCGGCGGTGGTTTTGCGTGGCCCGCTGCTGTTGGATGCCAGAAATTGTTGCATCCAACGCTGCATATCGCGCGGCGTTGAGTAAATGCCGCCGCTGCCGGCCGCAGCGGTCGTATCGCGGCAGGCGCTCGGGCCGGCCGCCGGCACCATCAGGCGCGAACACTGCTCGGCGCTGGGGCTGAACGTGGTGTCCACCATGCCCAGCGGCGCGGTGACTTTTTCCCGCAGCAGGGCGCTATAGGGTTTTGCCGCGGCGCGCGACAGCGCATCGGCCAGTAAATCATACGCCAGGTTGGAATAGGCGGCCCGTACGCCCGGCGGGACAGTAATGGCGGCCTGCGCCAGCCACTGCCAACGTTGGGCCTTGGTTGGCCAGGTGAATACCGGCGTTTTCGGCGGCTTCTGGCCCGGCTGTTCACGCGGCAGCCCGCTGGTGTGGGTCGCCAGGTTGAGCAGGGTGATCGGCTGCCTGCTGTTATAGCCCGGCACGCGGGTGCCGCGCGGCGCGTATTTGCTCAATGGATCGGTCAGTTTGACCTGGCCCTCCGCCGCCATTTTTACCATCACCTCACTGGTCATCAGCTTAGTGATTGATGCGATACGGATTAACGAATCTGGCCGCGGGCGCAGGTTATTCCCCGGCCTGGTGTCGCCAAAGCTGCGGTTGACGATCTGGTTACCGTCGATCACCACCAGCGCCATACCGACAGCGCCGCTATTATAGAAAATATGCTCGGCATACTGATCGACGATCTGTGAAGCCAACTGGGGAGTAGCGGCCTGGCTGGCCAGCGGCATGGCGCAAAGGCCCAGCGCCAGCAAAGATGCGGAGAATCGGTTCTTCAACGGTAGTTATCCATATTAAAAATAACAGTAGGGTAAGCTTACTGGGTTGTTAGTGTAATGTGCCCGGGCCGCTGTGGCATGTGGAAAAAGAGCGGCGGAGTAAAGTTTTTTCTTGGTATTGGTGGCCTACCCTAGGAAGCCATGTTGCGGATGTTTTTCGCCAGTTCAATGGTGTTGCGGCCGTTGTTTTTCGCCAGATAAAGCGCCGTGTCCGCCGCGCGGATCGCCGCATCCATATCCTGCCCGTCCAGCTCTGCTATCCCCACGCTGAGCGTGACGGTGGTGGTTTCCAACTGGTTGAAATAATGCGGGATTTCCAGTTCAACCACCCGCCGGCGCACGCGTTCCGCCAACTGTGAGGCATATTCCTCGTTGACGTTGGTTAACAGCACCAGGAACTCTTCCCCGCCATAGCGCACCACGATATCACGGGAGCGCACGGCGTCGCGGATTGCGGCGGCCACGCGCACCAGGGCCTGATCGCCCATGGTATGGCCGTAGTTGTCGTTATAGGCTTTGAAGCGATCGATATCGAGCAGTAGCACGTAATGCTGGCCCGGGTTTGGCGCCGGCAGCGCTTCCAGTTTGCTCTTTAACCCACGGCGGTTATACAGGCCGGTCAACGGATCGAGCATGCTTAAATCACTGTACTTGTCACGTTCGTCGAACAGGTTGGCGACCAGCTCCTGCGTAAAGTTTTCGCTGCGTTTGAGCAGGATATGGTGCATCGAGACGGCGATAATCGGCAGCACCAGAGTGAACAACACGCGCAACGTGTTGTGCATGCCGTCAAGCCATAAGATGGTAATGGCCGAAGGCACGGCGTGCAGGCAAAAGGCCAATAGGTTGCTGGTCAGCGTGATGGCGCTAAGCAAAAACAGGCTGATGAGACTAATCATCAGGAAATTTTGAGCATCATCAGTGATATAGCGGCTTTTAATGTAGACATGGGCTGCCCACAGCAGGCCCAGCACCAGCGCGAAAATATGGATTTTATTGGCATATTCCACCGGCGAGAGCAGTGAATACAACAATGCCGCCAGGCAAAACAACAGAATGCCGACCAGTGCCAGCGTGATGGAAGGCGTACCTTTAAAGGGGGCGAATAACGCAAAGATTGCAGAGGCTGCGTTCATTAACAAGAACAGCAGTAATAACAAACGGTGTTTACTGTTCAATAACTCCTGATAAGAACGCGCGTTCATACGGGGGCACTCTTTACAAAAACAGCATGTCGGAAAATAAAGTGTCGGTCATTCCCGGCGCGTGAATCAGTTGCCGAATTTGGCACTCTTTTGTGTGGCTGTACAACACGCAACCAGATTTGGGAATTTTCTTAGGGCAAGCTAGCATTTTTTCGCCAGTCTGTCATCCGCGTTTGGCTGGCATTGCGAAAATGATGCGCACTGAAAAAAAGTGATATATGATATTGGTAATCATTATCACTTGGAGCCTGTCATGATTGCAGCCATGATTGCCGCGTGTGGGCTATGGGGCGTCAGTTGGTGCCTGGGCCGCAGGATGGCCAGCGCCTGGGGCGTGTTGTTACCCTGCGCATTAATGCCGCTGCTGGCATTGGTTGATCTGAATATGATGCAACTGCGTACGCTGATCGTGATCGCGATGCTGGTAACGCTGGTGATGTTGTTCAACAGCCGCTGGCGCCATTATCTGCTGTTGCCTTCCTGTATGGCGCTGGCCGGTGGGCTGGCGGCAATCAGTCTTAACTTCAGCGTTGGTTGATACGCGCTGCATTAATCAAGGTGATGTATTGAGCTGGGGGGAAGTAAAAGGCCGTAGCGGGAAAGGGGATAAAACAGGCCATCAATTGGTGCGAAGAGAGGGACTTGAACCCTCACGTCCGTAAGGACACTAACACCTGAAGCTAGCGCGTCTACCAATTCCGCCACCTTCGCACAGTCGATGTTGTTGCTTTGATTTATATCACCAGCGTGGTGCGAAGAGAGGGACTTGAACCCTCACGTCCGTAAGAACACTAACACCTGAAGCTAGCGCGTCTACCAATTCCGCCACCTTCGCACAGATGCTGTGCAATATAAATCGCGTGGTTTTTGGTGCGAAGAGAGGGACTTGAACCCTCACGTCCGTAAGGACACTAACACCTGAAGCTAGCGCGTCTACCAATTCCGCCACCTTCGCTTGCCAGAAACATTACTGTAGTAATGCAACCACGGAGGCGAATTCTAGAGATTTTGGCGAGCACGTCAACAGTTATTTCCCTGATTCTGGGCGTTTGCTGGAAAAAACGGCATCTCCCTATATTTGCTGTTCTGCGAACAGCGCCACCAGCCAATCAATCAACACTCTGACGCGCGGCGCAAGGAAACGACCGGGCGGGTACATGATATAAACCGGCATCGGCGGCGGCGGGGTGTCCGCCAGCACTTCTACCAATTCCCCTTTTTGCAGGCTGGCCGCCAGTGAGCTGCGCTTCGCCTGTATCAGGCCCATCCCGGCCAACGCGCCGCTGACGTAGGCATCCGCGCCGCTGACGCTAAGCACCGCGGGCAGTTCACGCAGTTCTACCTTGCCGCCACGGCAGAACTCCAGTGGGTAGTTGCGGTTGCTGATCAGGGAAAAGTACCCCACCGTCTGATGGTACTGCAGATCATCAAGCGATGCCGGCACGCCATGTTTGCGCAGGTAGGCCGGAGAGGCGCAGGTGATCTGCGGGAACTGTGCGATACGCCGGCCGACCAGATTTTCGTCTTCGGTATGCCAGGCGCGCAGCACACAGTCCACGCCTTCGCGCAGCAGATCGACGTGGGTATCGTTGGCCCCGATGGCGAGTGTGATGGCCGGGTAACGCTGATAAAAATCCTTCAGCGCAGGGATCACGATCTCGCGCGCCATGGAATGGGGCATATCGATGCGCACTTTGCCGGCGGGTTGCTGCTTATGGCTGTGGAACAGGGTGTTGGCTTCTTCCAGCGCGTCGAGCAGTTGCAGGCAGCATTGGTAATAGCGTGTGCCTTCGGCGGTCACCTGCACATGGCGCGTGGTGCGGATCAGCAAACGCACGCCGAGCTGTTGCTCCAGGCGTTTTAGCGTATTGCTGGCCGTGGCTCGGGGGATCTGCAACTGTTCCGCGGCGCGGCTGAAGCTCTCCAACTCCACGATGCGGATAAAGATGCGCATCGCCTGTATCTGATCCATACCTTTGCCCTGATTGTTGGTTTTTTATAAACAGTGATGTCAGATTTTCATTATTTATCTTTTTGCTGATAACAACCAGACTCTTTGTCATCACGCTGGGGTTCATAGCCCCAAAGGCAAACCCAAACGATGAGGGAAGGCAAATGCAACAGCGCAAATTAGGTACCCACGGCCCGTCGGTTTCTGCCATTGGCCTTGGCTGCATGGGGATGAGCGATTTTTACTTTACCAATGCGGATGAGAAAGAGGCGATCGCCACGCTGCACCGTGCACTGGAGCTGGGCATCACCTTGCTGGACACCGCGGATATGTATGGGCCGCACACCAATGAGCAACTGGTGGGCAAGGCGATCAAAGGTAAACGCGATCGGGTTTTCCTGGCCACCAAGTTTGGCATCGTGCGCGATCCGGCCGATCCTACCGCGCGCGGCGTTAATAGCCGGCCGGAATATATCCGCCGGGCGGTTGAGGGCAGCCTGCAGCGCCTGGGTGTTGAAACCATCGATCTCTACTATCAGCACCGGGTTGATCCCACCGTGCCGATCGAAGAGGTGATCGGCACCATGGCGGATCTGATCAAAGAGGGCAAGATCCGCTATATCGGTATGAGCGAGGCGTCCGTCGCCACGCTGGAGCGGGCCCACCGCGTGCACCCGATTACCGCATTACAAACGGAATATTCGCTCTGGACGCGCGACGCGGAACAGGGCGTGTTGGCCGCTTGCCAACGGCTGGGCATTGGCTTTGTGCCATACAGCCCATTGGGGCGCGGGTTCCTTACTGGCGCAATCCAGCGCCCGGAAGACCTGGCCGATGATGATTTCCGCCGCGGCAATCCACGCTTCCAGGGCGAGAACTTTGCGCGCAATCTGGAACTGGTGAAAACCGTACAGGGGCTGGCGCAGCAGAAAGGCGTAACGCCGGCGCAATTGGCGCTGGCGTGGGTGTTGGCGCAGGGCGAGCATATTGTGCCGATCCCGGGCACCAAACGCCGGCGCTATCTGGAAGAAAACGTCGCCGCCGCCGATATTACATTGACGGCGGCCGAGCTGCAGGCGATTGACCGGGTGTTTTCGTCCGGGGCCGTGGCCGGCGAGCGCTATACGCCGGATTCAATGACATATCTCAACGGCTAACGGCCCGCGGCACAATATGCAAAGCCTCCCTGATGCGGAGGCTTTTTTTTGGCGCTATTTCTTTTTGCCGCTGCGCGGCGGGCGGCCCACCACCGCTTTGTACACTTTGAAGCGGCCATTCTGCGCCAGCACCTCATGGCTGCCGAAGGTGGCGTCCAGAATATCCGGGTAAGGCAGGAAGGCGTTGGCGACGATGCGCAATTCCCCGCCGATCGGCAGGTGCTTCACCGCCCCGCGGATCAGCGTTTCCGCGGCGGTCAGGCTGGTTTGCAGGCCATCGTGGAACGGCGGGTTGGAGATAATCAGATCAAAACGGCCGCTGATGTCGGAATAGACATTGCTGACAATGACTTCCCCTTCGATACCGTTAGCGGCTAACGTCGCGCGGCTGGACTCCACCGCTGCCGCGTTCACGTCGCTGAGGGTCAGCTTCACTTTGGGCGACAGCCGGGACAGCACGGAGGCCATCACGCCGGCGCCGCAGCCGATATCCAGCACTTTGCCTTTCATGTGTTTTTCCAGCGTCGACAGCAGCAGTGAACTGCCTACGTCCAGGCCGTCGCGGCTGAAGACCCCCGGCAGGGTTTTGACGTCCAGATCGTACAACTGATAGCTTTCCCACCAGTCTTCCAGTGCGAACGTGGTCTGGCTATCCAGGCGCCCATGGTACAGGCCGCAGCGGCGGGCGCTGTCGATTTTTACCAGTTGGGCGTAGCCTTCGAGGGTTTGCTCCGCGCTGCGCACGCCGCTACGGTTTTCGCCGACCACAAAGATGTCCGCGCCGATCGGCAACAGCGACAGCAGGTAACACAGCTGGAACTGCGCTTCCTGTTTGCTTTTCGGCCAGTAATAGATCAGCGTGTCGCATTCCGCGATGAACGCCGGGCTTACCGTCAGGCCGAACTGAGCATGGTCGCCCATCGTCCGGTTCAGCAACTGCCAGTGATGATATTGTTGGGTGTGGGCACGCACGTCGGCCGCGTCGAACTGCGCCGGCAGCGTATCCTGCAGATCGCCGGCAAACAGTACGCGGCGTGCGGTAAATTCATCACTGTGGCGCAGCATGACTTCACTGGCGGGGGTTAATGCAGACATCAGGTTTTGGCTCCTCGAAAATAGATCGGGGATTATAGAGGTTTGTGGCGCTATGTTCGACGGGTTTGTTGGCGTGGTTGGCGTGGGTTTGTTAGCATAGCGCGGCGCATGGCGCGCAATGACGGGTAGCTCTTCACAGGAATCGGCATGGCATCGAAACGCGACTGGCTGTTACAGCAACTGGGCATTACGCAGTGGATCTTGCGCCGCCCGGCCGTGTTGCAGGGCGAAGTGGCCGTGAGCCTGCCGGCGGAAACGCGGTTGTTGGTGGTGGCGCAAAGCCTGCCGGAGCCGAACGATCCGCTGTTTTGCGACGTATTGCGCAGCCTGCAGTTAACGCCGGCGCAAACTTACGCGCTGACGCCGGAACAGGTGTTGATGCTGCCGGAAGGCACCGCGTGCAACAGTTGGCGGCTGGGTATCGCGGAGCCGCTTGCGGTGCCGGGTGCGCAGCTATACAGCCCGGCGCTGGCCGAGCTTTCTCATGACGTGGGTGCGAAACGCGCACTCTGGCAGCAGATTTGTCACCATGAACAAGATTTCTTCCCTGACAGCGGCCGATCTGGCCACAGCCTTCACCATTGAACAAGCCAGTCATGCCTTTCCCTGGTCGCAGGCGACCTTTGCCAGCAACCAGGGCGATCGTTATCTCAACCTGAAGCTGGAAGCGGATGGGCAGTTGGCCGGGTTCGCCATTACCCAGATCGTGCTGGATGAAGCGACGCTGTTCAACATCGCTATCCACCCGCAGTGGCAGCGCCGCGGTTTTGGCCGCGCGCTGTTGGAAGCGCTGATAGCCGAGCTGGAAACGCGCGGCGTGGTCACCCTGTGGCTGGAAGTGCGCGCCTCTAACCGTGCCGCGCTTGCGCTGTATGAAGAGATGGGGTTCAACGAAGTTACCCTACGCCGCAATTACTACCCAAGTGCCAACGGGCGCGAAGATGCGATCGTGATGGCATTGCCGCTGGCTTAGCGGTTTATCTATACCCAAAATAATTCGAGTTGCAGGACAAAAACGCAAAAGCGTTTTTGAACAGCGCTAGCGCTGGCCTCGAAGGGGTGAGGCCGTATGGCCGAATCATGCGGCAACGCAGCGAATCCCCAGGAGCTTACTGGAGTAAGTGACTGGGGTGAGCGACAAATCTGCCGGGAGCAGATTTGAACGCTGTTAGCAGCGGCCCCGAAGGGGCGAGGCCCAGGGATGGGCCGAGTAACCAAGCCAACACACCTGCAACTTGAAGTATGAAGGGTATATATTCTTCGCTGGGAAAAGCATAGATTGTCACCGGTTGACAAATCAGCGAAAATACCCGGCTATTATCTTTTATTCGCCGCTTTGCCTGGCGCCGGTTCGGCGCATTCGCTGATGCGCAGGGCGGATTAACCGTAGAAACCAGAAAACATGTCTCCTAGTGAATTCGCCCGCGAAGTCGCAAAACGCAGAACTTTCGCTATCATCTCGCACCCCGATGCCGGTAAAACCACCATTACTGAAAAGGTGCTGCTGTTCGGGCAGGCGATCCAGACCGCCGGTACGGTAAAAGGGCGCGGCTCCAGCCAGCACGCCAAGTCCGACTGGATGGAAATGGAAAAACAGCGTGGTATTTCAATCACCACCTCGGTGATGCAGTTCCCGTATCACGATTGCCTGGTCAACCTGCTGGATACCCCAGGGCACGAAGACTTCTCCGAAGACACCTACCGCACCCTGACCGCCGTCGACTGCTGTCTGATGGTGATCGACGCGGCGAAAGGGGTTGAGGATCGTACCCGTAAGCTGATGGAAGTTACCCGCCTGCGCGATACGCCGATCCTGACCTTTATGAACAAACTGGACCGCGACATCCGCGATCCGATGGAAGTGATGGATGAGGTCGAACGTGAGCTGAAGATTGCCTGCTCGCCGATCACCTGGCCGATCGGCTGCGGCAAGCTGTTCAAGGGGGTTTATCACCTCTATAAGGATGAAACCTACCTGTATCAGAGCGGCAAGGGCCATACCATTCAGGAAGTCCGCGTGGTCAAGGGCCTGGATAACCCCGAACTGGACGCCGCCGTGGGCGACGATCTGGCGGCCCAACTGCGCGAGGAGCTTGAGCTGGTGCAGGGCGCTTCGCATGAGTTCGAGCAGGAAGCCTTCCTGGCGGGTGAACTGACCCCGGTGTTCTTTGGTACGGCGCTTGGCAACTTCGGCGTTGACCATATGCTGGATGGGCTGGTGGCATGGGCGCCGGCCCCGATGCCGCGCAAAACCGACACGCGTGAAGTGGTCGCGGCGGAAGAGAAATTCAGCGGCTTCGTGTTCAAGATCCAGGCCAATATGGATCCGAAACACCGTGACCGCGTGGCCTTTATGCGCGTGGTGTCCGGCCGTTACGAGAAAGGCATGAAGCTGCGCCAGGTGCGCACCGGCAAAGACGTGGTGATTTCCGACGCGCTGACGTTTATGGCCGGCGACCGTTCTCACGTTGAGGAAGCCTACCCAGGCGACATCATCGGCCTGCATAACCACGGCACTATCCAGATCGGCGATACCTTCACCCAGGGTGAAGACATGAAGTTCACCGGTATCCCGAACTTTGCGCCAGAGCTGTTCCGCCGTATTCGCCTGCGCGATCCGCTCAAGCAGAAGCAACTGCTGAAGGGGCTGGTGCAATTGTCTGAAGAAGGTGCGGTGCAGGTATTCCGCCCCATTTCGAACAACGATCTGATTGTGGGCGCCGTCGGTGTGCTGCAGTTTGATGTGGTCGTGGCGCGGCTGAAAACCGAGTACAACGTGGAAGCGTTGTATGAATCCGTCAACGTATCCACCGCCCGTTGGGTGGAGTGCGGCGACGTGAAGAAGTTCGAAGAGTTCAAGCGCAAGAATGAGCAGCACTTGGCGCTGGATGGCGGTGACAATCTGGCCTACATTGCACCGACGATGGTTAACCTCAACCTGACCAAAGAGCGCTTCCCTGACGTTGTGTTCCGCCAGACGCGCGAACACTGATCCCGCCAGGCCTGGCTAAAGGGAGCGCCGAACGGGCGCTCCCTCTCTCCGCCAACCCTTCAGCGCCGCGCGGCTTTGCCCCCAGATTCATCAATTTCTCTCATCAACATTACGGCACGCATTGTGTCTGTTTTGTCCTGCAAATTTTGCCTGATGGTCTATCTTTATCAGGGTGTATGGTTCCATTTAAGTAAAAAAAGCTGATTTTTTGTTCATATGTAGAGAGTTATCTTGAACTGTTGCCGATTGGCGACAGTACGGATCATTGCACATCAATGACATAGCGTAAATTTTACTGTCCGGACTGCGGGTTGTTGCCAATTGGCGACACTTTTTTGCCTAATTGTTGCCGATATGTTTGATGTTGGTTGATTTTAAACGGTTTTTTATGTTGGCATGGGTGTTGCAATACTTTCTGCGTCAACGTTTTATTGTATAGATGTCGTTAAGTCTCCCTCTGTGGAACGGCGATGTCTCGACAGCAAGAATCCAATGTTTCAATGCAGGATTCATAACAAAAGGAAGAGAACGATGAAAAAGACCAAGTTCGCACATTCACTGATGGCCGTTGTTCTGGGTTCCGTTCTGGTAAGTGGGAGCGTACTGGCTGAGGGATCGCTGCTCAATAAAGCCTCCAGCGCAACTGACAGCGCTGGCGCGAAAATCGATAGCTCGATGAAAAAAGTCGACAACTACATGGATGACAGCGCAATAACGGCTAAAGTTAAAAGTGCGCTGCTGAATGATGACAGTGTCAAAAGCACCGACATTTCTGTGAAAACGGAAAAAGGTGTGGTGACGCTAAGCGGGTTTGTCACCAGCCAGGCGCAGGCCGAACAAGCCGTTAGCGCCGCCGGTAAGGTTGAAGGCGTAGCGTCAGTGAGTGACAAACTGCACGTGAAAGATGCGTCGAGCCAATCGGTGAAATCTTATGCCGGCGATGCGGCGACAACCAGCACGCTGAAAGCCAAACTGCTGACCGACGACATCGTTCCGTCACGTAACGTTAAAGTAGAAACCACTGACGGTGTGGTTCAGCTTTCCGGTGAAGTTAAAACGCAGGCGCAGGCTGAACGTGCCGAAAGCATCGCCAAGTCAATCGATGGCGTGAAAAGCGTGAAAAACGATCTGACTGTGAAGCCGTAACGCGCATTCATCTCTGCCCGCATCAACAAGCATGACGCCCAGGGGTAACCCTGGGCTGCACCATCCAGAAATAAAAATAATCTGCCGCTCTTTTAACGTACTCCCGGTAGTGCTGGGGCAGGTGTAATGTGTTTTTCACTATGGTAAGGAGAGGCTTATGTTTCGTTGGGGCATTATCTTTTTAGTTATCGCGTTGATCGCGGCGGCATTGGGTTTTGGTACGCTTGCGGGTACCGCAGCCTGGGCGGCTAAAGTGGTGTTTGTCGTCGGTATTATCCTGTTCCTGGTGAGCCTGTTTACCGGCCGTAAGCGCCTTTAGTCGGTATCTCTGACTGTAACAAAGCTTAATTCTTTATTTTCTTGATGGGAGGTGCGTGATGAATAGCGACATTATCCTCGGGCGATGGAAACAGCTGAAAGGCCAGCTCTGGCAGGCTTGGGGGCAGGTTTCCGGCAACGATTGCGCATGGTTGGGCGGCAGTAATGATGTCCTTTCCGGCGTGCTTCAAGAAGATTACGGAAAAGAGCAAGAAGGAGTATCTTCAGAAAAGGTACCTACCACACCCTACTGAGGATACGCCGTTGGGACAGCGGATACCCATCACGCTCGGCAATATAGAACCGCTGGCGTTTAAACCATACCGGCCCGGTAAAACGGTGTTGGTCTGTGAAGGGGGCGGGCAGCGCGGCATTTTTACTGCCGGCGTGCTGGATGAATTCCAGCGCGCCCGCTTTAACCCTTTTGAATTGTTGATTGGCACCTCTGCCGGTGCACAAAACCTGTCTGCCTTTGTTTGCGGCCAGATGGGCTATGCGCGGCGTGTCATTACCCGTTACACCACCTCGGCTGAATTCTTTAACCCGTTGCGCTTTGTGCGCGGCGGGCACCTTATCGATCTGGACTGGCTGGTGGAAATCACTTCCCGGCAGTTGCCGTTGGCCATGGACGTTGCTGAAAAGCAGCTCATCGACGGACGTGAATTCCTGATGTGCGCCTGCCGCAGCGACAATTTTGCGCCCACCTATCTGCCGGCGCGACGTGACAGCTGGTTGCAGGCGATTAAGGCCTCCAGCGCGATCCCGGGCTTCTACCGGATGGGGGTAGACCTGGAAGGCGTGAGCTATCAGGACGGCGGCATCAGCGATGCCATTCCGGTGGAAGAAGCCTACCGGCGCGGTGCTGATACCATCGTAGTGATCCGCACCGTGCCTTCGCAAATGTTCTATACGCCCCAGTGGATGAAACGCATGGAGCATTGGTTGACCGACAGTAGCCTGCAGCAAATGGTGCGCATCATGCAGCAGCATGAGCAAAGCTACTACCGTATTCAGCAGTTTATTGAAAACCCTCCGGGCGATCTGCGCATCTTTGAAATCTTCCCGCCGAAGCCGCTGGCAAGCCACGCGCTCGGCAGCCGCATTTCCGCGTTGAACCTTGATTATCATCTTGGGCGGCGCTGCGGGCGCTATTTCCTGGCGACGGTGGGGCATTGGCTGCAGGCGCAGGCAAACCATGACGGCATCCGGGTGCAAAAACCGCTCTCGCGCCGCCTGTTGCAGCCGGAGAACCGGCGCCGCGTGCCCACCGCCATGCCGGCCGCCAACGTGCCAGTTGACGATGCGTTGATCGCCAACGACAGCATCGGGCCTGATGTCGCGGCGGGCAGTGAGGGCAAGGCGGTATGAGCTATCGCTTCACGGATACCCATTGCCACTTCGATTTTCCGCCATTTTACGGGCAAGAGGCGCAAAGTCTGGCGCTGGCGCAGCAGGCCGGCGTCCGGCAAATTATCGTCCCCGCCGTTACGGCCGATCGCTTCGCGCGCGTGCTGCGCCTGGCGAGCGAATACCCGCCGCTGTATGCCGCCCTTGGCCTGCACCCGTTGTATATCGCCCAGCACGGCGACGAACAACTGGCGCAACTGGCGGATTTTCTCGCCAGCAAACCGGCCAAGCTGGTGGCGGTGGGGGAGATCGGCCTTGACCTGTACATGGTCGAACCGCAACTGGCGCGGCAGCAAAGGCTGCTGGCGGCCCAGCTCAAACTGGCCGGCCGGCATGATTTGCCAGTGATTTTGCATTCGCGGCGCAGCCATGATCAACTGGCGGCCATGCTGCGCCGGGCCGATGTGCCGCGCCGCGGCGTGGTGCACGGTTTTGCCGGTAGCCTGGCGCAGGCGCAGGCGTTTGTTCGCCTGGGCTACTTTATCGGCGTTGGCGGCACTATCACCTACCCACGGGCGCAGAAAACCCGCGGCGTCATGGCGCAGTTGCCATTGGCGGCGTTGCTGCTGGAAACCGATGCCCCGGACATGCCGTTGGCCGGCTATCAGGGCCAGCCAAACCGCCCCGAGCGCGCCGCAGACGTTTTTCAGGCGCTTTGCCTGCTGCGGCCAGAACCTGCCGAAACGATCGCCACACAACTGCAACAAAATACCCGCACCCTGTTCGCTATCTGAAGCTGGCTGCCCATTTTTGCCACAGCGCTAAACTGATGGCATATCGTGGACTGACGCCTGCGTTGCAACCATAATTGCAGCATCCAGTCTGGACGTTTTGTGAACAAAATCGCCTTTATATGTGATGTGAATCACATATAATTCGGACTTGTTACACAGATATTTCATATAATGTGAATCGGAACACAAACCCTCCATGGCCCTTGTGTTCCAATTGTCTTGCTGGTTATTACAATTGAATAGCCATACGCGGTGAGAAGGATCTCAGTTGCCGCCGGGGAAAACCCTTTCCCAGCGCGATCTTCAAGGAACCAAGTCCGCTCGCCAACATAAAATGAGCGAAGCAAACAGATTGGCTCATGATGATCTACTCAACCCGGGCGCGGTTGCCCTGGGTTGTACTCGTTGGAGAGTTCTATGACCGAATTTACCGCAGCAGCGCAACGTGCGCTGAGTTTGATGGATTTAACCACGCTGAACGATGATGACACCGATGAGAAAGTGATTGCGCTGTGTCGTCAGGCCAATAGCCCGGCAGGGCACACCGCCGCCATTTGTATTTACCCGCGTTTTATCCCGATTGCGCGTAAAACCCTGCGACAACAGGGTACGCTGGATATTCGTATTGCCACCGTGACCAATTTCCCGCACGGCAATGAGGATATCGATATCGCCGTGGCGGAAACCCGCGCGGCGATCGCCTACGGCGCCGATGAGGTGGACGTGGTGTTTCCGTACCGTGCGCTGATGGCCGGCAATCCGCAGGTGGGCTTTGAACTGGTGAAACAGTGCAAGCAGGCCTGTGCCGCCGCGGGCGTTCTGCTGAAAGTGATTATCGAAACCGGTGAGCTTAAGCAGGCGGATTTGATCCGTCAGGCGGCGGAAATTGCCATTAACGCCGGCGCCGATTTTATTAAAACCTCGACCGGTAAGGTCTCGGTGAACGCCACGCTGGCCAGCGCTGAGCTGATGCTTGGGGTGATCCGCGATATGGGCGTTGGCGAACGGGTCGGTTTTAAACCGGCAGGCGGCGTGCGCACGGCGCAAGAGGCACAGCATTATCTGCAACTTGCCGAACGTATCATGGGCGCAGGCTGGGCCGATGCGCGCCATTTCCGCTTTGGCGCTTCAAGCCTGCTGGCCAGTCTGCTGGCGGCGCTGGGGCATGGCGCTCAGGCCGGCGGCGGCGACTATTGATTCTGTCTGCGGCCGCCGGCCGCAGCAATTGCATGGCCTGACACTCGGTCAAACAGGGGGATGCCTTGTTCCTGGCACAAGAAATTATTCGTAAGAAGCGTGACGGCCAGCCGTTAAACGAGGCCGAAATCCGCTTTTTTATCAATGGGGTCCGCGATAACTCGGTGTCCGAAGGGCAGATCGCCGCGCTGGCGATGACCATTTATTTCCACGATATGACTATGGCGGAGCGCGTGGCGTTGACCATGGCGATGCGCGATTCCGGCACCGTGCTGAATTGGCAAGGCCTGGGGCTGAACGGACCGGTGGTGGATAAACACTCCACCGGCGGCGTGGGCGATGTGACGTCGCTGATGCTCGGGCCGATGGTGGCCGCCTGCGGCGGCTATGTGCCGATGATTTCCGGCCGCGGGCTGGGGCACACTGGCGGTACGCTGGATAAGCTGGAAGCGATCCCGGGTTTTGATATTTTCCCGGACGATAGCCGCTTTCGGCAGATTATAAAAACGGTCGGCGTTGCTATCATCGGCCAAACCAGCTCGCTGGCGCCGGCCGATAAGCGCTTTTACTCCACGCGCGACATCACGGCCACGGTGGATTCGATCCCATTGATTACCGCCTCTATCCTGGCGAAAAAGCTGGCCGAGGGGCTGGATGCGCTGGTGATGGACGTGAAGGTCGGCTCGGGCGCCTTTATGCCAACCTACGCGCAGTCGGAAGATCTGGCTCGCGCCATCGTCGGCGTAGCGAACGGCGCCAACTGTAAGACAACGGCATTGCTGACCGACATGAACCAGGTGCTGGCATCCAGCGCCGGCAATGCGGTGGAAGTCCGCGAGGCGGTGCGCTTCCTGACCGGCGAGTACCGCAACCCGCGCCTGCTGGAAGTGACGATGGCTTTGTGCGTGGAAATGCTGCTGTCCGGCGGCCTGGCGCAAAGCCCTGCCGCAGCGCGCGCCAAACTGCAGCAGGTGCTGGATAACGGCAGCGCGGCGGAAACCTTTGGCCGCATGGTGGCGGCGCAACAGGGGCCGGCGGACTTTATTGAGCGCTATGACAGCTACCTGCCGGCGGCGACGCTTAGCAAGCCGGTTTATGCCGAGATGCCGGGGATCGTCAACGCCATGGATACCCGTGCGCTGGGCATGGCGGTAGTGGCGCTGGGTGGTGGCCGTCGCCGTGCGAACGACAGCATTGATTACAGCGTCGGCCTGACAGAGATGGCGCAGCTTGGCGATGCCGTCGACGGGCAGCGCCCGCTGGCGGTGATCCATGCCAACGATGAAGCCAGCTGGCAGCAGGCGGCCGATACGCTGCGCGCGGCGATGAAAATCGGTGAGCAGCCGCCGGCGGCAACGCCGGTGGTTTACCAGCGGATAACGGAATAAGCGGCGCCGGTGATGGCACCTGGCGTTAGCGACAGCATTAACAGCGGCGGCGAACATTGCCGCCGTTAACGCGTGAAAGCACGCAGGAGAACATAATGAAACGTACTTTTATCATGGTCCTTGACTCATTCGGCATTGGCGCCAGCGAAGACGCCGAACGTTTTGGTGACAAAGGCGCCGATACCCTCGGCCATATTGCCGCCGCTTGCGCGCGTGGTGAAGCCAACGTGGGCCGCAGCGGCCCGCTGACACTGCCTAACCTCAGCCGTCTGGGCCTGGGCAAAGCAGCCGAAGAGTCGACCGGGCGTTTCCCGGAGGGGCTGGATAAACATGCCGATATCATCGGCGCCTACGCCTATGCCAGCGAGCTGTCCTCCGGCAAGGATACGCCGTCAGGCCACTGGGAAATCGCTGGTGTGCCGGTGCTGTTTGACTGGGGTTATTTTAAGGATCAGCAGAATAGCTTCCCGCAGGCGCTGCTCGACACACTGGTTGAACGTGCCGAACTGCCTGGCTACCTGGGCAACTGCCACTCTTCCGGCACCGTGATCCTCGATCAACTGGGCGAAGAGCACATGAAAACCGGCAAGCCGATTTTCTATACCTCGGCAGACTCGGTGTTCCAGATCGCCTGCCACGAAGACACCTTTGGGCTGGAGCGCCTGTACCAGCTGTGCGAGATCGCCCGTGAAGAGCTGACCGAAGGCGGCTATAACATCGGCCGCGTGATTGCGCGACCGTTCATTGGCGACAAGCCGGGCAACTTTCAACGCACCGGCAACCGCCACGATCTGGCTGTAGAGCCGCCGGCGCCGACCATCTTGAAAAAACTGGTGGAAGAAAAAGGCGGCAATGTGGTTTCGATCGGTAAAATCGCTGATATCTATGCGAACGTCGGCATCACCAAAAAAGTGAAGGCGACCGGTCTTGATGCGCTGTTCGACGCCACCGTGGCCGAGATGGAAAAAGCCGGCGACAACACCATTGTGTTCACCAACTTCGTTGATTTTGACTCCGCCTATGGCCACCGCCGCGATGTGCCGGGCTATGCCGCAGCGCTGGAGCTGTTTGATCGCCGGCTGCCGGAATTGCTGAAGTGGGTGAAAGATGACGATATGATTATCTTCACGGCCGACCATGGCTGCGATCCCACCTGGAGCGGCACCGATCACACCCGTGAACATATCCCGGTGTTGATCTATGGGCCGAAGGTGAAACCCGGTTCGTTGGGCCACCGTAAAACCTTTGCCGATATCGGCCAGACGGTTGCCAGCTACTTTGGCCTGTCGCCGATGGAGTATGGCAAATCCATGCTGTAAGCTGCCGTGAGCCTGTGACTTGAAGCTTATGGGTTTAGACGCTTTTTTTATTTAATACGATTTGAAGGAAGACAACTATGGCTACGCCGCACATTAATGCTGAAATGGGTGATTTTGCTGACGTGGTACTGATGCCGGGCGATCCGCTGCGTGCAAAATACATCGCGGAAACCTTCCTTGAAGGGGCCGTAGAAGTGAACAATGTGCGTGGGATGCTGGGTTTCACCGGCACCTACAAAGGCCGCCGTATTTCTGTGATGGGGCACGGGATGGGGATCCCTTCCTGCTCGATCTACGCTCGTGAACTGATCGCCGAATTCGGCGTGAAGAAAATCATCCGCGTTGGCTCCTGCGGCGCCGTGCGTGATGACATCAAACTGCGTGATGTGGTGATTGGTCTGGGCGCCTGCACCGATTCCAACGTTAACCGTATGCGTTTTAAAGGCCACGACTTTGCGGCGATTGCGGATTTCGACATGGTGCGCAATGCGGTGGACGCCGCGGCGGCGCAGGGCATTCCGGCGCGCGTAGGCAACATTTTCTCGGCCGATCTGTTCTATACGCCGGATGTGGATATGTTCCAGGTGATGAAGAAGTACGGCATCCTGGGGGTGGAAATGGAAGCGGCCGGCATCTACGGCGTGGCGGCAGAACTGTATGAAGAGTTTGGCTGTAAAGCGCTGACGATTTGTACCGTTTCCGACCATATTCTGCGCCAGGAAGAGACGACGGCCGCCGAACGCCAGACGACGTTCAATGACATGATCGTGATTGCGCTGGAATCGGTGCTGCTGGGCGACAACGCCTGATTTGCCTACCGCAGGGCGCCATGTGCGCCCAACGGTATTGTCCTGCCCCGCATTCCCCCCGCCAAACGGCCGGCCGATTTGTTATGATGGCCGCTCGGGCGCGTTTTTCTCGTTTTCCCGTTTGTCATCTTCCACCGTGTTGCCTTCGGCCAGCGGTGTGTTGGCGGTTAGCAAGTACGGCGACTGCTGCCAGCGGCTGCGGCGCCCTTGCAGCAGGGTGCGTGCCAGAATAATACCGATTGCCAGCGCCAGCAGGATCATCAGGCGCAGCAGGTTGGTGGTGTTGTCCACCTGCTTGGATTCGGTCGCCAGCACGTGGGTATCCAGCGTAACCCGGATGAAGCCCAGTGGGCCGTCTTTGCCCTGAATAGATTCCACCATCTGGTGGTTAAAGTAGCTGCCGGCGCGCTTGCCATCCAGCGCCAGACGATCGCGGATGCTGATCTGTTCGCCGGCGTGGGAAACCAGCGTGCCGTCCAACTGGTAGACGCTGGCGTCCAGAATGCGGCTGTGGTCGGTAAGTTGCGTAAGGATGGCGTCGATGCGTTGATGATCGATGTCGTTATCGTCATCCAGCAACGGCGCCAGGCTGAAAGCCACCTGGCGGGTCAGGGTTTGCGCCAACTCTTCCACCTGCTCTGAGCGTGCGATCTGGTGGCTCAGGCTAAAATAAGAAGCACCCTGCATTAATAAAACTAATAATGCCAAGCAAATCAAAATAATAGCCGTGCGGTGCAGGCGGAATTTCAGTTTGGCGCGTGCCATGCGGCTTCCTTAGGTTGTCGGATACTTTATGTTGCCAGAAGCAATAGCGATAGGATAGCTTGATGCGTCGTTTTATTATGCGCTGGCTGATGTGTATCCCTTTCAGGAGTTAATGATGTCGAACAGTCTGACCTATTGCGATCTTCCGGCGGAGATCTCCCAATGGCCGGGTCTTCCTCTTTCACTAAGCGGCGACGAAGTGATGCCGCTGGATTATCGGGCAGGCCATACGGGCTGGCTATTGTATGGCAAGGCGCTGGATAAGGCGCGCATCACCCAGTTCCAGCGCCAACTGGGCGCGGCAATGGTGATTGTGGCCGCCTGGTGGGTCGAGGATTACCAGGTTGTGCGCCTGGCAGGCTCCCTGAGCCCACGCATCATAACGTTGGCGGCGGAGAACGGCCTGGATGTCGCGCCGCTAGGCAAAATCCCGCACTTGCGCACGCCGGGCCTGCTGGTGATGGATATGGACTCCACGGCGATCCAGATTGAATGCATCGATGAGATCGCCAAACTGGCCGGCGTCGGCGAGCAGGTGGCGGAAGTGACCGAGCGCGCGATGCGCGGCGAACTGGACTTCACCGCCAGCCTGCGCCAACGCGTGGGCACGCTGAAGGGCGCCGATGCCAATATCCTGCTGCAGGTGCGTGATAGCCTGCCGCTGATGCCGGGGCTGACTAGCCTGGTGCGCAAGCTGCAGTCGCTGGACTGGCATGTCGCCATCGCTTCCGGCGGGTTTACCTTTTTTGCCGAACACCTGCGCGATAAGCTGAAACTGGTGGCGGTGGCGGCCAATGAGCTGGGGATCCGCGATGGCAAACTGACCGGCGAGGTGCTGGGGCCGGTGGTGGACGCGCAGTTCAAAGCCGATACATTGGTGGCGCTGGCGCAAAAGCTGGGTATCCCGCCGGAGCAAACGGTAGCGATTGGCGATGGCGCCAACGATTTAAAAATGATGCAGGTCGCCGGGCTGGGCATCGCTTATCACGCCAAACCCAAAGTGTACGAAAAGGCGCAGGTGGCGATCCGCCATGCCGATCTGCGCGGCGTGCTGTGCGTGCTAACCGGCAGCCTGAAACACGAAGTGCGTTAACGCACGCGAGGTGTGCTTAACGCCCTGTGTGGCTATCCTGTCTGTAGAGAGCGTAATTTTTTAAGAGGTTATTCGTGGCAAAAGCAGTAAAACGGGCGTTTGTATGTAATGAGTGTGGTGCGGACTACCCGCGTTGGCAGGGGCAGTGCAGCGCGTGCCATGCCTGGAATACCATTACCGAAGTCCGCTTGGCTGCCGCCGCGTCTTCCTCTTCCCGCACCGAGCGTTTTAGCGGTTACGCCGGGGATGCTGGCGTCAGCAAAGTGCAGAAGCTGTCTGATATCAGCCTGGAAGAGCTGCCGCGGTTTTCCACCGGTTTCAAAGAGTTTGACCGCGTGTTGGGCGGCGGTGTGGTGCCGGGCAGCGCCATTTTGATTGGCGGCAATCCCGGCGCCGGCAAAAGTACGTTGCTGCTGCAAACCCTGTGTAAACTGGCCGAGCAGATGAAAACCCTGTATGTCACCGGCGAGGAGTCGTTGCAGCAGGTGGCGATGCGCGCCCACCGCCTGGGGTTGCCCACCGCGAATCTGAACATGTTGTCGGAAACCAGCATCGAGCAGATCTGCCTGATCGCCGAGCAGGAACAGCCGAAGCTGATGGTGATCGACTCGATCCAGGTTATGCATATGGCGGACATTCAGTCTTCGCCGGGCAGCGTGGCGCAGGTGCGTGAAACCGCCGCTTACCTGACGCGCTTTGCCAAAACCCGGGGCGTGGCGATCGTGATGGTCGGCCACGTAACCAAAGACGGTTCTCTGGCCGGGCCGAAAGTGCTGGAGCACTGCATTGACTGCTCGGTACTGCTGGACGGCGACGCCGATTCCCGCTTCCGTACCCTGCGCAGCCACAAAAACCGCTTTGGCGCGGTGAATGAGCTGGGGGTGTTCGCTATGACTGAACAGGGGCTGCGCGAAGTGAGCAACCCGTCAGCGATTTTCCTTAGCCGCGGCGATGAGATCACCTCCGGCAGCTCGGTGATGGTGGTTTGGGAAGGCACTCGCCCGCTGTTGGTGGAGATCCAGGCGCTGGTGGATCACTCGATGATGTCCAACCCGCGGCGCGTGGCGGTAGGGCTGGAACAGAACCGGCTGGCGATCCTGTTGGCGGTGCTGCACCGCCACGGCGGTTTGCAAATGTCGGATCAGGATGTGTTCGTCAACGTGGTGGGCGGGGTGAAAGTCACGGAAACCAGCGCCGATCTGGCTTTGCTGCTGTCGCTGGTGTCCAGCCTGCGCGATCGTCCGCTGCCGCAGGATCTGGTGGTGTTTGGCGAAGTGGGGCTGGCCGGTGAAATCCGCCCGGTGCCGAGCGGCCAGGAACGTATTTCCGAAGCGGCTAAACACGGCTTTAAACGCGCCATTGTGCCGCACGCCAACGTTCCGAAACGGCCGCCGGCCAATATGCAGGTGTTCGGCGTGAAGAAGCTGGCGGATGCGTTGAGGGTGCTGGACGAATTTTAATTGATCGCCCGGCGCGGAGAATATGTTATCTTGTTTAGCATACTAAACAGGAGGTGCTATGCGGCAATTCGATTACCTGAAGGCGGCAATTAAGCAAAAAAGCTGTACGCTGCAGCAAGTGGCCGATGCCAGCGGTATGACTAAGGGCTATCTTAGCCAGTTGCTGAACGATAAAATCAAAAGCCCAAGTGCGCAAAAGCTGGAAGCACTGCATCGCTTTCTTGGCCTGGAATTTCCTCGCCGTGAGAAAAAAGTGGGTGTTGTGTTTGGTAAATTTTACCCACTGCACACCGGCCATATTTATTTGATTCAGCGTGCTTGCAGCCAGGTGGATGAGCTGCACGTGATCATGTGCCACGATGAACCGCGCGATCGTCAACTGTTCGAGAATAGCTCCATGTCGCAGCAACCGACGGTCAGCGATCGTCTGCGCTGGCTGCTGCAAACCTTTAAATACCAGAAAAACATTCATATTCACTCCTTTGATGAACACGGTATGGAGCCTTATCCCTATGGCTGGGGGGCGTGGAGTGGCGGCATGAAAAACTTCATGGAGCAGAAGGGCATCGTGCCGGGCGTGATTTATTCCAGCGAAGAGAAAGATGCGCCGCGTTACCGCGAATATCTGGGCATTGAAACGGTGCTGATCGATCCTGAACGCTCCTTCATGAACATCAGCGGCAGCCAGATCCGTCAGGATCCTTTCCGCTATTGGGATTACATTCCCACCGAGGTGAAGCCGTTCTTTGTGCGCACCGTGGCGATCCTCGGCGGCGAATCCAGCGGGAAATCGACGCTGGTCAACAAGCTGGCGAATATCTTCAACACCACCAGCGCTTGGGAATACGGCCGCGATTACGTGTTCTCACACCTGGGCGGCGATGAAATGGCGCTGCAATACTCCGATTACGACAAGATCGCCCTCGGGCAGGCGCAGTATGTGGATTTTGCCGTGAAGTACGCCAACAAGGTGGCGTTTATCGATACCGATTTTGTCACCACCCAGGCGTTTTGCAAAAAGTACGAAGGGCGCGAACACCCGTTTGTTCAGGCGCTGATCGATGAGTACCGTTTTGATCTGGTGATCCTGCTGGAGAACAATACTCCGTGGGTGGCTGATGGCCTGCGTAGCCTGGGCAGCCCGAGCGATCGCAAAGCGTTCCAGCAATTGTTGGAAGAGATGCTGCGTGCCAACAATATTGAGTATGTGTACGTGGAATCCAGCGATTACGATGAGCGCTTCCTGCGCTGTGTGGAGCTGGTCAAACAACTGTTGGCCGCCGATCCCAACCGCTTGGCGTCTGTGCCGGAACAACAATGGGTCACCCGGTGATTTGCGTAACCACGGGCCAGAGCGGATCCGGCCCGTGGTTCACGCAAGTATTATGCGCCGTTGATGATGCTGAGCCGTGCGCTAACATCAAGGGCGTAAAAGACACGGCGCATCGCCGTTTACTGGCCTAGTAGGCGATCACCAGCTTGCCTTGCATATGGCCTGCCAGCACTTTTTTATGTGCGGCCAGCAGGTTCTCTACCGTGAGCCCATGCAGCGTTTCGCTCAGCGTGGTGCCCAGTTTGCCGTTATCCACCATGTCGGCCACCTGCTGCAGGATTTCGCCCTGGCGGGCAATGTCCGGCGTGGTATACATACTGCGGGTGAACATGAATTCCCAATGCAGGGCAGCGCTTTTTCGTTTGAGTATGTCCTGATCCAGCGGCTGAGCGTTTTCAACAATGGTGCAGACGTGGCCCAGCGGGGCGATCAGATCGCTGATGGCAGCCCAGTGCCCGTCGGTGTCGTTCAGGCACAAAATATAATCCACCTGCTTGATACCTTCCTTCGCCAGGTTGCCCTTCAGATCGTGATAGTCCACCACCAGCTTGGCGCCACGTTCACGGCACCAGTCAGCCGAAGCCGGGTGTGAAGCGGTGGCGATCACGGTGACCTGGCTAAGCTGGGCCGCGAAGGGGATAGCCAATGAGCCTACGCCGCCGGCGCCGCCGATAATCAGCAGGGTTTTTTCTGCGCCGGCTTCCTGGATCTTAAGGTGTTCGAACAGTGCTTCCCAGGCGGTCAGCGCGGTGAGCGGCATGGCGGCCGCCTGCGCCCAGTCCAGGCTTTTGGGCTTGTGCGCGGCAATGCGCGCGTCCACCAGTTGGTGAGTGCTGTTGCTGCCGGGGCGGGTGATGTCGCCGGCATACCACACTTCATCGCCCACCTTGAACCCGCTGACGTTGCTGCCCACTTCCTGGACGATCCCGGCCGCGTCCCAGCCCAGAATACGCGGATGCTGCACGCCGTTCTTTTGCAGGCCGGCGTGGACTTTCGTATCCACCGGGTTGATGGATACCGCTTTGACCGCTACCAGCAGGTCGTCTTTGCCCGGCGTCGGTTGCTCCGGGGTGATTTCGATGAACGTGGCTGGGTGCTTTGGATCTACGGCAATAGCTTTAATCGACATATGTGTGCTCCTTTCTAATAGAGACTTTTAGTCTAGTCTCCGTCGGGGTAGGTGATAAGATGGACAATCGGTAACTGAGTGTTCATCTAAGGCGAACAATAGTGTTTAAACAGTTGCAGGATATGGCGCTCTTCGCGCTGGTCGCCGAATGCGGCAGCTTTACCGCCGCCGCCCAGCGGGCGGGGCTGCCAAAATCCAGCGTTAGCCAGCGTGTCAGCCAGCTGGAGCAGAAGCTGGGGCTACGCCTGCTCAACCGTACCACCCGTCAGCTTAACCTGACCTTTGCCGGCGAGCGCTATCTGGAACACTGCCAGGCGATGCTTTCCGCTGCGGAGCGTGCCGATATGGCGCTGCAACGGCTGCGCGACAACCCCAGCGGCAGGCTGCGGATCACCGCGCCCGCCGGGCTGGGGGCGACGTTGCTGCCCCGGCTGGCGGCGGATTTTCAGCGGCAGTATCCGGATGTCTCGCTGGAAATATCGGTTTCTGACGCGATGGTCGATCTGGTGCAGGAGGGGGTTGATGCCGCGCTGCGCACCGGTAAACCGCAGGACTCCACCCTGATTGGCCGTCGTCTGGGGTATGCGCCGCGCTATCTGCTGGCCGCGCCGGACTATTTGGCACAGTACCCAAGCATTGAACATCCGCAGCAGCTTCAACAGCACCGTTGCATCGCGCATCGCGCCTGGTCAGCGTTGATCCTGCGGCGCGACGCGGAGTATTTCCGTTGGCAACTGCCGCTGGCGCACACCACCGATAACCTGTTCTATGCCTGTGAGTGTGCGATCGCCGGCGCGGGCATCACGCTGCTGCCGGCGTTTCTCAGCCACGAAGTGGTGGCGCAAAAAAAACTGGTGCCGGTATTGCCGGCATGGCAGGCGCAAGGCAATGCGCTTTATCTGGTCTATCCGAGCCGCAAGCTTAACTCACCGGCCCTGGCGTGTTTTATCGACGTCGTGGTGCAGCACCCGATATTTGCCGACTACGATCGGGCATTGCCGCTGCCATGAACGCCCCAACGCGTAGACGACAATCCGCCGGGGCTTTTTGCGGTTCAGCCCGTTTTTGCATAACCTCATCTGGGGGTGCAGTATCAGTATGGAATCAGACGGTGCTGCAAAGCGATTCTGGCGGCTGGATCTCTTTCAGAACCGCCGAAGGCGGTCACCGGTAAATGAAGATGCTGCTGTTAACAAGGAGTGAACCCATGCCCCATTATAAGTTCTACGTCAAAGCAGATGATGTTCGAGCCACCGACAGTGATACGGAAAGCGCACAGCTACTGGATTCCGATTATCAGAAGAGTGATTTTGAGGCCGATACCCCGGACAAAAAAAGTGCCCTGAAACAGCTACGCACTCATCTCGGTGAAAATACGGCTGCGGCTAAAAATTTTGCTGGAGATATCACATTCAGTTCGATCATTGGATCTCTGCTGCGGTAATAGCGCGTGAGGCAGGAACTTAGGGATATTTTGTCTGGAACGCGGACACAGGCTCGTAGTTTATCCTGCCGGAGAAAGGAAAACGGCCCAAAAACAGGGCCGTTCGTATCTCAAAAACCCGTACCCCGTTCACCCAAAACAGCTTGAGTGAACGGAGTGGTGCGGCTGCGGGCTTTGCCTAACGCAACGTGCTTATTTGGCGATCTTTTTGTACTTGATGCGTTTAGGTTCCAACGCATCGGCGCCCAGCGTACGCTTCTTGTATTCTTCGTATTCGGTAAAGTTGCCTTCGAAGAACTCAATCTTGCCTTCATCCTGATAATCCAGAATGTGCGTAGCGATACGGTCGAGGAACCAGCGGTCATGCGAGATCACCATGGCACAGCCCGGGAACTCCAGCAGGGCGTTTTCCAGGGCGCGCAGGGTTTCAATATCCAGATCGTTGGTCGGTTCATCCAGCAACAGCATGTTGCCGCCAACCTGCAGCAGTTTGGCCAGGTGTAAACGGCCGCGCTCACCGCCGGACAGTTCGCCAACCCGTTTACCCTGATCGACGCCTTTAAAGTTAAAGCGGCCGACGTAGGCGCGGCTTGGCATTTCGGTGTTGCCGATGCGCATGATGTCCTGGCCGCCGGAAACCTCTTCCCACACGGTTTTGCTATTGTCCATGTTGTCGCGGAACTGATCGACAGACGCCAGCTTGACGGTATCCCCCAGCACGATGCTGCCGGAATCTGGCTGCTCTTTGCCGGACATCATGCGGAACAGCGTTGATTTACCGGCGCCGTTCGGGCCGATGATGCCGACAATCGCGCCCTTCGGTACAGAGAAGGAGAGATCGTCAATCAGCACGCGGTCACCGTAGGACTTGCGCAGGTTACTGACTTCCAGCACTTTATCGCCCAGGCGCGCGCCCGGTGGAATAAACAGCTCGTTGGTTTCGTTACGCTTTTGGTATTCGGTGCTGTTCAGCTCTTCAAAGCGGGCCAAACGGGCCTTGCCTTTGGACTGGCGGCCTTTGGCGCCCTGGCGCACCCACTCCAGCTCTTTCTCAATTGATTTGCGGCGGGCGGCTTCGGCTGAAGCTTCCTGCGCCAGGCGCTGATCTTTTTGCTCAAGCCATGAGGAGTAATTGCCTTCCCATGGGATCCCTTCGCCACGGTCAAGCTCCAGGATCCAACCGGCCACGTTGTCGAGGAAGTAACGGTCGTGGGTAATCGCCACCACGGTGCCTTCGAAGTCGTGCAGGAAGCGTTCCAGCCAGGCCACGGATTCCGCATCCAGGTGGTTGGTCGGTTCGTCCAGCAGCAGCATGTCCGGTTTTTCCAGCAGCAGGCGGCAGAGTGCTACACGGCGGCGTTCGCCCCCAGAGAGGTTGGCAATTTTGGCATCCCAGTCCGGCAGGCGCAGCGCATCGGCCGCACGTTCCAACTGAGTATTCAGGTTGTGGCCATCGTGTGCCTGGATGATCTCTTCCAGCTTGCCCTGTTCAGCCGCCAGCTTGTCGAAATCCGCGTCCTCTTCCGCATACAGCGCGTACACTTCGTCCAGGCGTTTCAACGCCCCGACCACTTCAGAGAGCGCCTCTTCCACCGATTCGCGCACGGTGTGTTCCAGGTTCAACTGCGGCTCCTGCGGCAGGTAGCCGATTTTGATCCCCGGCTGCGGGCGCGCTTCGCCTTCAATTTCTGTATCAATGCCGGCCATGATGCGCAGCAGCGTAGACTTACCGGCGCCATTCAGGCCCAGCACGCCGATCTTGGCGCCAGGGAAGAAACTCAGGGAGATGTTTTTCAGTATATGCCGCTTCGGCGGAACCACTTTGCCGACGCGGTGCATGGTATAGACGTATTGAGCCACGTTGCTCTGAGCCTCTCTATATCAGTTTGACAAAAATGTCTGGAGCTGAAGTGTAGCCCGTTTCAGTAACGGGGCACAGCCTAACATCTCACGATCATGACGATATCCCGGCCAGACTTCAAGTTGCCGCCTGCCGGGAACGCGAATTATTTTCGCTATCACGTGGCATGCCCCGGCTCATGCCTAGGGCGTGATGATGATAGCCACGCGCCGGTTTTCCGCCCGGCCGCTGGCGGTGCGGTTATCCGCGACCGGCAGGCGTTTGCCCATACCGCGGGTGGTAATATCGGCGCGGGGAATGCCGACGCTGGCGAGCAGATCGGCTACCTTATCGGCACGACGCAGTGAGAGCCGATCGTTATAGCTATCTTCGCCGTAGTTATCCGTGTGGCCATCCAGGCGGAACTGAGTAATGTTGACGCTAAGCAGTGCGCGCCCCATTTTTTCCACGATTGCTGCGCTTGCCGGCGTCAGTTCATCAACGTTGTTGCCAAACAGCACCTTATTGGAAAAGCCGAACTCCCAGCCGTTATCCGTCAGTTTGAACCCCTGGGATTGCAACAGTGCGATCTGCTCCGGCGTTAACCCCTGGTGTTTGCTTTGGCAGGCGCTCAGAAGCAGCAGAGCGCTAAATAAGAGCGCCAACAATGAAAATGGCCGTATGCGTGTGTGTCTTAACATAATCAATTCCCTGGTTTTCATTTTATGGTTGGTTTTATTGGCGCGTTGCGGCTTGCCAGCCCCCGTTATCAAGGCTTTTAGCCTGGTACATCATGGTATCGGCCCGCTGCAACAACGTCTGCGGCGTAGCGGCATGGTCGGGATACAGAGCAATGCCGATACTCAGCGAGGTGGTGATCTTCACGCCGTTGGGCAACAAAATCGGCTGTTCCATGCTGCTGATAATGTTGTCGGCAATGCGCGTGACGTCGGCCAGTTTGTTGATCGGTGCTAGCAGAACGGCAAATTCGTCGCCGCCCAGCCGTGCAACCAGATCGGTTTCCCGCAGTTGGGCGCGGATCCGCCCGGCGACTGAAACCAACACTTCATCACCGGCGGCATGGCCGTAGGTGTCGTTCACCTCTTTGAAGCGGTCGCCGTCGATGAACAGCAGTGCGACCTTTTGCGGCGCTTGGTTATCGCGCAGCGTACGGCTAAGGCGCCCTTCGAAAAATGCACGGTTTGCCAGCCCGGTCAGGCTGTCGTGGGTCGCGCGGTGGGTCAACGAGTCGTTTTCCTGTTTCAGCTTGGCTTCCCAGGCTTCCAGTTCGTCCAACAGGCCGTTGAAATCCCGGCTCAGTTCAT
Source organism: Gibbsiella dentisursi (assembly GCF_039539505.1). Classification (NCBI taxonomy): domain Bacteria; kingdom Pseudomonadati; phylum Pseudomonadota; class Gammaproteobacteria; order Enterobacterales; family Yersiniaceae; genus Gibbsiella; species Gibbsiella dentisursi. The sequence continues at coordinate 249,619 of NZ_BAABDG010000010.1, read as the reverse complement.
GCAGTTCGGCGATCGGCGCCGAAGGCACACGCAGGCCGAAGGTACGGTTACTGCGCACCGCGTGGGCGACGTTGGCGATGTCATCCAGCGAGCGGACAATGCCCCGCAGCATGCGGCGTGACAGCACCAGCGCACACAAGGTGCTGAGCACCATACAGGCGATCATGCCGCCTATCCCCCGCAGCAGAAAACGCAGCAGGCTGCTTCCGTTGCCGCTCAGGCAAACTTTACCGACCAGTTTGCCTTCATGGACGATCGGCAATGTCACCGGTTCCGGTAGCACCCAGTGGGCGACTACCTCCTCCATGCCGTGCAGCGGGCCGCTTTGCGGGTGCTGCCAGGAAGCCAACACCTTATCGTGGCTATCCAGGATGTGGGCATCCAGTACCTCTTCATTCGAGGCGATCAATGCCAGCGCTTCGCGTGCGGCATTACGGTCTTCAAACACCACGGCGGCTTCCACGGTGTAGCTGATGGAGCGTGCGATCAGGTGCAGATTATGGTTGGCGTAAGCCCGCAGCGCGAACAGGGCAACCAGCGTCAGGAACACGCCCGCGGTGCATACGGCGATCAGCGCCAGCCCCAGGTTCATCCGCTGTAACACGCTGCCCAGCGTGGGGCGAGGGGCAGGCGCGGGTTTCTTGCGTAACAGGTTCATAGCGGCAGCTCCGGGTCCCTTGCCAGCTGTAGCACGTTCGGGTGCACATGTACCCCGCTGCGTGCCAGGGCGTCCAGGTTGACTTTGAAGCTGGCGTGATCGCCGGCTATCTGCAGGCAGAAAGCGTTGCCAGCAGAACATTCGCTGTCATTTTCACTGATGCTGAGAATCGCGTGGCCGCTTATGCGGTGGAGCAGCGCCTGTTGCTGGCTGGCGCTGATATTCCCCAGATAAATCACATCGCATTGGCCGGGCAGAAACTGACTGTTTAACGGCATGAGCGCCGTTTTTATTGGCCGGGGGGCCGTGAGCAGCACGGGATCGAACAGCCGCTCGGCGTATTGCGGGTTGGCGGTGATGCACAGGCGAATCGGGTTAGGTTCAACGGGCCAGCGGGTATAGCTGATGATGCCGATCACCACCGTAGCGACGGAATGCGTGCGTTTTTGATAAAGTTCGTTGGAGCCAGGGCGCGCCTGGCCAGACAGAGACAACAGCGCAATCAGCACGACGATCAGTTGGCGAAAAAAACGTAAGCGCGTGGCGCCCTGTCTTGCGGTCGAAACCCGTAGTGGGGCAGTGGTTACTCTCTTCATCAGCCATCCCGATCAACTGGCCCAAACGTGTTGCAGCCGTGTAACAATGAAAAATTCGGCTCAGTTGACGTGATCAAGCGCAATGTCGTTTGCACGCAATCGCATAACGGTATCAATACTCGCTGAGCCAAACAGGCGCGGATTGTATTATAAGCGCTATCCGATGTGCGCTTTTTGTGCTGCTTTCTGGGATTAATCTTAGCTGTTTTTCATCTTTTCCCGCTGTCTCAAGAGGATACTTCCGCCAGTGGCCAGCTAAAGGGGGCGCCGGCGTAAACTTCGGCTACATTAATGAATGGATAAGCGATTGTGTTGTCTATGTTAGGCTGTGCTTTGGCTACGCAGGCACGGCGGCGTGTGGCTTTCACAGGGCTGGGCCGCGGGGAAAAAAACCAATGAGGATAAAGTAGGTATGGTCAAGGTGGACAAGTGGCGGCGTTGGGCGGTTGGGCTGTGCCTGGCGGCGCTTTCAAGCGCCGTATGGGCGGATTCGCTGGATGCCCAGCGCCAGCGTTATCTGCAGATCAAGCAGGCGTGGGATAGCAATCAGATGGATGTTGTGCAGCAACTGATGCCGACGCTGCAAGACTATCCGCTTTATCCTTATCTGGAATACCGCCAACTGACGCAGAATCTGAGCACCGTGGGCGTTTCTGAGGTCAGCGCCTTTATCAAGCAGCACCCAACGCTGCCGCCGGCGCGTTCGCTGGCGCCCCGCTTTGTCAACGAGCTGGCCCGGCGTGGTGATTGGGCCGCGCTGTTGGCGTTTAGCCCACAGGAGCCGAAGCCTGTCGCCGCGCGCTGTAACTACTATTATGCCAAATGGGCCACCGGTGACCAGCAGGCAGCCTGGGCAGGGGCCGATAATATCTGGCTCACCGGCAAGCCATTGCCGGGGGCTTGCGACAGGCTGTTTGGCGTGTGGCAGGCGGCGGGTAAGCAGACCCCGCTGACGGCGCTAGCGCGGATGAAGCTGGCGTTGGAAGAAGGCGATGCCAAACTGGTCAACACGCTGGCCCAGCAACTGCCTGATGACTACCGCACGATGGGGGATGCGCTGGTCACCCTGCAAAACGATCCCACCTCGGTGGAGGGCTTCGCCCGCCGCGTCGGCCCAACCGATTTTACCCGTTCAGCTACCCGCATCGTGTTTACCCGCCTGGCGCGGCAGGATGTGGAAAATGCCCGCGGCATGCTGCCAACGCTGGCCCGGTTGCAGAAAATGAGCGACAGCGAAAAGCTGGCGCTGGAGGAAGCCGTCGCATGGCGCCTGATGGGCAATGACGCTACCGGCGAGCAGGCGCAATGGCGCGATAGTGTTATCCTGCGCAGTCAGTCGCCGCTGTTGCTGGAGCGGCGCGTGCGTATGGCGCTGGGCGCTGGCGACCGGCAGGGGTTACGAACCTGGCTGGCGCGCCTGCCGGAAGAATCCCGCAATAAAGACGAATGGCGCTACTGGCGTGCAAGCGTGATGCTGGAAGACGGCGATCGCACTCAGGGTGAAGAGATGCTGCGGCGTTTGGTTAACGATCGCGGTTTCTACCCGATGGTTGCCGCACAAAAGCTGGGCGTTCAGTACCCGGTGATGGTGGCTATCGCCGCCAAGCCGCGCACGGCGTTGGTCAGCGGCCCGGAAATTGCCCGGGTGCGCGAACTGATGTACTGGAATATGGATAATCTGGCGCGCAGTGAGTGGGGCGGTTTTGTCGCCAGCCGCAGCCGGCCGGAGCAAGAGGCGCTGGCGCGTTATGCCTTTGAGCAGCACTGGGCCGATCTCAGCGTGCAGGCGACGATCGTGGGCAAATTATGGGATAACCTTGAAGAGCGCTTCCCGATGGCCTGGGCGCGTGAATTCCGCCAGGCGACCGACGATAAAGGGATTACGCAGAGCTATGCGATGGCGATCGCCCGCCAGGAAAGCGCCTGGAACCCGAAAGCGCAATCGCCGGTGGGGGCCGCCGGCCTGATGCAGGTAATGCCGCGCACGGCGCAGCATACGGTGCAAATGAGTAACATCCCAGGGTATTCCAGCCCGAGCCAGCTGTTTGATCCGCAAACCAATATCACCATTGGCACCAGCTATCTGGAATATGTGTACCAGCAGTTTGGCCGCAACCGTATTCTGTCTTCGGCGGCATACAACGCCGGCCCGTCACGGGTGAATACCTGGTTGGGCAACAGCGCTGGGCGGATTGACGCGGTGGCGTTCATTGAGAGTATTCCGTTTTCGGAAACCCGCTCTTATGTTAAAAATGTCTTGGCGTATGATGCTTTCTACCGCTATTTCATGCATCAACCGGTAAAAGTGCTGACCGATGCCGAATGGCAGAGGCGTTATTGATTTTGACAGCGCTATGGTATGCTGCTGTACTCGTTAAATAGTATGGTGGCTGCCATGGCGCAAGTATCGCGTAACGATCCCGCTCTTTCAGAACACGGCAACGAAGACTGGCAGCACTTTATTGCGCTGCTGCAGGGGGCGTTTGAACGGGATTTGCATCAACCGCTGCTGCAGCTGTTGTTGACACCGGATGAGCGTACCGCACTGGGCACGCGTTTGCGGATTATTCAGGAACTGATGCGCGGCAAGATGAGCCAGCGCGAGCTGAAGAATGAACTGGGCACCGGGATCGCCACCATCACGCGTGGCTCCAATAGCCTGAAGGCGGCTTCCCCGGCGCTGAAACAGTGGCTGGAGCAGCAATTGCTCGGTGACGCGCCCGAGTAACCCTATGGGGTCAGGCGCCCGGTGTGATGCTGTTGGTAAATTGGGTTGTGAAACGGCACCAGCGCCAGCAGCAAGGCCTGATAGTACACGCTGGAGCGGCTTAAACGCCCGTCGGTAAACACGCCGATGGCGCCGCCCTGCCGTTTTACGTCGCTGTTTCCGGTAAGCACCGCCATTTCATCTCCCAGTTCGCTCCCTGCCCGGATCCCTTGTAAAATAGCTTCCGGCAGCATCAGGCTGGCAGAACGTGATTCGCCGCGGGTATGCGGGTTTTCTACCACCATCCAGGCAAAGGTCATGTTCTCTTCGATTCCGGCTTCCACGCCTACCCAGAAGTCGGCTTCCGGCCGGACCTGGCGCGCTTCCATCACGCGCTGGCGTGCGCCGGTGCGGGTTTCTATGTTGCCGATAGGCTGCAGCGATACGCCACTGGCGACGTCGACGGATTCAATGCGGCACTGTTCTGCGCCAAAGGTGTCGGCAAAGGCCTGCTGAATGGCCTTGATCTTTGCCGGGTTGGTAGTTGCAGCGACAACATGGTACATAGCGGGTCTGGCATCCTTAAAGTGGGGCCGTAGCGTATCGAGCGGATGAACGCGGTGGGCGGCCATGAGTGCAGATACAAGCCACGAGCCGGGAAGTTTGGCTCAGCCAAACAAATGCAGCCTGAAGCGTTCTCCGATGCACCGGGGTTTACCACGGGCGCCGGCAAAAACAAACACAAGTTTCACGCAGTATAACGGAAAACAACAATGTTACAGGTATACCTCGTTCGCCACGGCGAAACGGAATGGAACGTTGCCCGCCGTATCCAGGGCCAGTCCGACAGCCCGCTGACCGCAGTGGGTGAACATCAGGCCCAACTGGTTGCCAGGCGCGCCAGTAAAGAAGGCATTACGCACGTTATCACCAGCGATCTGGGCCGCACCCGCCGCACCGCGCAGATTATTGCCGATGCCTGTGGTTGTGAGGTGATTGAAGATCCGCGCCTGCGCGAGCTGCATATGGGCGTTCTGGAAGAGCGCCTGATCGACGGCCTGTCGCCGGAAGAAGAAGGCTGGCGTAAACAGATGGTCGATGGTACTGCTGATGGCCGTATCCCTCAAGGTGAATCGATGGTGGAGCTGGGCGCACGCATGCGTGCCGCGCTCGACAGCTGCCTGTCGCTGCCGGCAAACAGCAGGCCGCTGCTGGTCAGCCACGGTATCGCGTTGGGCTGCCTGATCAGCACCGTGCTCGGGCTGCCGCCCTACGCCGAGCGGCGCCTGCGGCTGCGCAACTGTTCGCTGTCACGCATCGATCACCAGCAAAGCGCGTGGCTGGCGGCCGGGTGGATCGTCGAAACCGCGGGCGATGTCTCGCATCTGGATATGCCCGCGTTGGACGAACTACAGCGCTAGCGGCGGATCGGGATCAGGTATTCGCACTCCACTTCTTTGTGCGGTGAATTGCGCTCGCCTTTCGGGTAAAAACGTTCGATATCGTGGCCCTTGCGGCGCGTTAGTTTCAGCGCCGGCAGGCAGGTGCCGTAGAGCGTCAGGATAAAGTCCTGCAGGCCGTCGGTGGGCCCCTTGTAGCGGAATAGCACGTATTCGCCGCCCTGCAGGATCAGCGGCTGGCCTTCCTGCACGTTGTCCGACAGATAGCGCGGTTCCATTGCCGTGGTGTAGAGCACTTCCTGTTCGTCGTCTTTTTCCTGGCTGGGATGGGCGTGATGAAGGCCGTAAAGCACCGGCGGCAGCGTCTTCGCCTCGCCAAGATACTGGCGCCAGAACTGCATGCGCAGTTCGCTGCGGAAGCTGGATATTTGCTCCAACGTGCAGGAATAGCTCTGCGTCAGGCCGATCAGGTGCTGTTCCGGCAGAGTGATGTACTCCGGTTGCGGCAGGGTAAATGCGCCCAGGCGGATAGGCGGGCAAATACCGAACGCGCTCCAGTCCTCGGCCCGGCGGTATAAAGCAGGCGTTTGCGCAAACTGCTTCTTGAAGGCGCGGGTAAAGGTTTGCTGCGAATCAAAGCGATATTGCAAGGCAATATCCAAAATCGGCCGGCTGGTTAAACGCAGTGCCACGGCCGCTTTGGAGAGTCTCCTGGCCCGGATATATGCGCCGATGGCGTTACCGGTAATATCTTTGAACATCCGTTGAAGATGCCATTTCGAATAGCCCGCTTTTGCCGCCACGTTATCCAGCGATAAAGGTTGGTCCAAATGGCTTTCCAGCCAGCTTAGTAAATCACGAATGATACCGGCTTGATCCATAGATCTTCCTCGTAAAACTTTTTTAGGGTAAAAACCCAAACTGTTTATTCATTACGCGGGTGCCTGCGCTCGTTGGGCATGTCCATAGCCGGCGGAGTGGTGCACGCTTTACCGTGGGTATACGCGTTGCGCAATGCACTGAGTCGGAGTGCGCCCAACCGCAGGCGCAAAAATAACGATGCCGCATAATAGCAATTTTTTTCATCCGCGACTGCCAAAGATTTTTTCGGCGTGCTGTGATAAAAAGGGGCCGACTAAGCCAGAGTATTTCCAGCCTTGCGCCTGCCGGTTCTCTTCGTGTGGCGCTGGGCCAACGGTTTGCCCGCGTGAATATTATTGGAGTTAAGTAAATGAATAAGGGATGGTTATTGCTATTAGGCCTTGCTTGTGCAGCGGTAAATAGCGCTCATGCAGAGCAGATAGGATCGGTGGATACGGTATTTAAACTGTTTGGGCCAGACCACAAAATCGTGGTGGAAGCCTTCGACGATCCGGATGTCAAAAATGTAACTTGTTATATCAGCAGGGCAAAAACCGGTGGGATCAAAGGCGGCCTGGGGCTGGCTGAAGATACTGCCGATGCGGCGATTTCCTGTTCGCAGGTCGGGCCGATTGCGCTGAACGATAAGATTAAAAACGGTAAGGACCAGGGTAGCGTAGTGTTCCAAAAACGCACGTCGCTGGTGTTTAAAAAGCTGCAGGTTGTGCGTTTTTACGACGAACAACGTAATGCGCTGGTGTACCTGACCTATTCAGATAAGGTGGTCGATGGATCGCCGAAGAACGCGATCAGCGCCGTGCCGATCATCCCGTGGGGTGAAAACCGGTAAAACAATACCGCCGGGAGCTGCGTGAGCGGCTCCCGGGGTGGGCGGAACCGGCGGTTTATTCTTCCAGATCGCCGCAGAAGCGGTAACCTTCGCCATGGATCGTGGCGATGATTTCCGGGGTATCCGGCGTTGATTCAAAATGCTTGCGGATACGGCGGATGGTCACATCCACGGTGCGGTCGTGCGGTTTCAGTTCGCGGCCGGTCATTTTCTTCAGCAGTTCGCCACGGGTTTGGATCTTGCCCGGGTTCTCACAGAAGTGCAGCATGGCGCGGAATTCACTGCGCGGCAGTTTGTACTGCTCGCCGGCAGGGCTGACCAACGAACGGCTGTTGATGTCCAGCTCCCAACCGTTGAACTTGTAGCTTTCAACCAGTTTGCGCTCTTCGCCGATGCTGTTCAGGTTCATGGTGCGCGACAGCAGGTTGCGAGCACGGATGGTCAGTTCACGCGGGTTGAACGGCTTGGTGATATAGTCATCGGCGCCGATCTCCAGGCCGAGGATTTTATCCACCTCGTTGTCACGGCCGGTCAGGAACATCAATGCGACGCTGGCTTGTTCACGAAGTTCGCGCGCCAGCAGCAGGCCGTTTTTGCCTGGCAGGTTGATGTCCATAATGACCAGATTGATGTCATTTTCAGACAGAATGTTGTGCATTTCTGCACCATCATTGGCTTCATGAACGATGTAGCCTTCCGCCTCAAAAATGCTCTTCAGGGTGTTACGAGTAACTACCTCGTCTTCGACAATCAGAATGTGCGGGGTCTGCATATTTGCTACCTAAAATTGCCAACAAAATAGAAAATAGGAAGTACAGAAGTCTTTGTTTTTTTAACCAAGGGTTGAGATAGCGCTCGGAACCCTCTTACCAAACGACTAAAGTACGTAAACTCGTTCTTGATGCACTTTCCATCTAATGTCAACAAGATCGCTAGCTAGGTGGGGATGTTATTCCCTATAACCCCAACAGTGCCAAAACGGCGCATATCCTAACCCTATTAACAGCAATATAACAGTGTGTGACGAAATCATCACCCAACAAAACTACGGTTTGTTGACATATATCAAATTCAATTGTAGCACGTTAACAGATTTGTGAAAAACACTTACAGGAATGCCACCTTATGCCACGGAATGACAAATTCTATGAACGATTCAGCAATATTATCGTTAATAATGGCGGCTTAGGGCATAATGCGAAAATAAAACCTATATCTTATTGATTGTAATTGATAAAACTAATGAATAATTTATTTGTACCGATTACTGATTATTCCTGGCCTCACTGCGTTATTTGATGATGAACATTAGCAGTGCTTTATGTGATGTTGATTTTTTGTGAAATTAATAAGCAATTTGTATAGCCTGGATATTATCCTACCTGATTTTCTGGAGTGTTGATGCAGTTTCATATTGTTCTGGTGGAGCCGGCACGGCCGGAAAACGTCGGCGCGGCAGCGCGAGCGATGAAAACCATGGGGTTTACCTCGCTGCGGATTGTTAACAGCGAAGCCCACTTGCAACCGGCGGCGGGCTGGGTGGCGCATGGCTCGGGCGATATCCTGGATAAGGCACAGTGTTACCCAAGCCTGGAGGCCGCGCTGGCCGGCGTGGATTTTACCGTCGCCACCACTGCGCGCAGCCGGGCGCGCTTTCACTATTACTGCACGCCGCAGGAATTGTCGCAGGTGATGGCGGAGCGGCAAGGCTGGGTACAGCAGGCCGCGCTGGTGTTTGGCCGCGAAGACTCGGGCCTAAGCAACGAAGAGCTGGCGCTGGCGGATCTGCTGACCGGCGTGCCGATGCAGGCAGATTATCCATCGCTTAACCTTGGCCAGGCCGTGATGGTGTATTGCTACCAACTTGCCCAACTCATGAACGTCGCCGCGCCGTCAGAGCCCTGCGCCGATGTGGGGCAACTTTCGGCGTTGCGCGGACGCGCCGAGCGGCTATTACAGAGCCTGGAAGTGGCCGATGACCAAAAAATGCGCGATTGGCTGCATCAGCGGCTGGGTAGCCTGCAGCAGCGGGATACGGTGATGTTGCACCGATTATTGCACGACATAGAAAAAAAACTGGCGAAGTGATTCTCGTGCGGAATCGCATTTTGCTGGTGATATAGTCCATAAAACCCCGTGGGCATCTGATTTTTATCCTGCTTTTTTGCATTTGTGTTGTTATCTCCACTGAATAGGCCTGCGCGCGCGGAATAAACAAAAACGCGAAATAATTTGACTTAACGAGCCGATTGCTTTAACCAATAGAGGGGACAGAGTTTCTAATGAGACAGACAGAACAGATGCGCTATATCAGCCTGAACACCACAATTATTACCACCACCGGTACCATTGGTAACGGGGCGGGCTGACGCGTACAGGAACACTAGAAAAAAGCCCGCGCCTAACCAGTGCGGGCTTTTTTTTCGGCTTAAATTTGGGAGATAAACGAAAAATGCGAGTGCTGAAATTTGGCGGAACCTCGGTGGCGAATGCGGAACGTTTTTTGCGCGTTGCCGATATTATGGAAAATAATGCCCGTCAGGGCCAGGTGGCCACGGTCTTGTCCGCGCCCGCTAAAATCACCAATCACTTGGTGGCAATGATTGATAAAACGGTGGCCGGGCAAGATATTCAGCCGCACATGAGCGACGCAGAGCGCATCTTCGCCGAACTGTTGAGCGGGTTGGCGCAGGCGGTTCCCGGTTTTGAGTACGATCGTTTGAAAGCGTTGGTGGATCAGGAATTTGCTCAACTGAAACACGTGCTGCACGGTGTGGCGTTACTCGGGCAGTGCCCGGACGGGGTGAATGCGGGCATCATCTGCCGCGGTGAAAAGCTGTCTATCGCCATCATGGAAGGGGTTTTCAAAGCCAAGGGCTACCCGGTGACGGTGATCAACCCGGTTGAAAAACTGCTGGCGCAGGGCGGCTATCTCGAGTCTACCGTCGACATCGCCGAATCCACCCGGCGTATCGCCGCAGCCGCTATCCCCGCCGACCACATCGTACTGATGGCCGGCTTTACCGCGGGCAACGACAAAGGCGAGCTGGTGGTATTGGGGCGCAACGGCTCCGACTACTCGGCGGCGGTGCTGGCCGCCTGTCTGCGCGCCGACTGTTGCGAAATCTGGACCGATGTCGACGGCGTTTATACCTGCGATCCGCGGACGGTGCCGGATGCCAGGTTACTGAAGTCGATGTCGTATCAGGAGGCCATGGAGCTTTCCTACTTCGGCGCCAAAGTTCTTCACCCCCGCACCATCACCCCGATTGCCCAGTTCCAAATTCCTTGCCTGATTAAAAACACCTCCAACCCGCAAGCCCCCGGTACGCTAATCGGCGCGGAATGTCGGGATCCGGATATGCCGGTAAAAGGCATCACCAACCTGAACAATATGGCGATGATCAACGTCTCCGGGCCGGGTATGAAAGGGATGGTGGGCATGGCCGCTCGCGTGTTCGCCGTGATGTCGCGCGCCGGGATCTCGGTGGTGCTGATCACCCAATCCTCTTCGGAATACAGCATCAGTTTCTGTGTGCCGCAAAACGAGCTGCAGCGGGCGCGCCGCGCGCTGGAAGACGAATTCTTCCTGGAGTTGAAAGATGGGCTGCTGGAGCCGCTGGACGTGATGGAAGGCCTGGCGATCATCTCGGTGGTGGGCGACGGTATGCGCACCCTGCGCGGCATCTCGGCCCGCTTCTTCTCCGCGTTGGCGCGCGCCAACATCAATATTGTCGCTATCGCCCAGGGCTCTTCCGAGCGCTCCATTTCGGTGGTGGTCAGTAACGATGCCGTGACTACCGGCGTGCGTGTCAGCCATCAGATGCTGTTCAACACCGATCAGGTGATTGAAGTGTTCGTGATTGGCGTCGGTGGCGTCGGCGGCGCGTTGATTGAGCAAATCTACCGCCAGCAGCCGTGGCTGAAGCAAAAACATATCGATCTGCGCGTCTGCGGCATCGCCAACTCGCGCGCAATGTTGACCAATGTGCACGGGATTTCCCTGGATGGCTGGCGCGATGAGCTGGCGCAGGCGAAAGAGCCGTTCAACCTGGGCCACCTGATTCGCCTGGTGAAAGAGTATCATCTGCTCAACCCGGTGATCGTCGACTGTACCTCAAGCCAGGCGGTGGCGGATCAATATGCCGATTTCCTGGCCGACGGTTTCCACGTGGTGACGCCAAACAAGAAAGCCAACACCTCGTCGATGAATTATTATCAGCAACTGCGCAGCGCCGCAGCGGGTTCACGCCGTAAATTCCTGTACGACACCAACGTCGGCGCCGGTTTGCCGGTTATCGAGAACATGCAGAACCTGTTGAACGCTGGCGATGAGCTGGTGCGTTTTTCTGGTATTCTATCCGGTTCCCTGTCGTTTATTTTCGGTAAGCTGGACGAAGGCATGTCGCTGTCGGCCGCCACGCTGCAGGCGAAAGCCAACGGTTACACCGAGCCGGATCCGCGTGACGATCTGTCCGGGATGGACGTGGCGCGCAAACTGCTGATCCTGGCGCGCGAAGCCGGCTACAAGCTGGAGCTGGACGATATCGACGTGGAGTCCGTATTGCCGCCTTCCTTTGACGCGACCGGCGATGTCGACACCTTCCTGGCGCGCTTGCCGGAACTGGACGGCGAATATGCGCGCCGCGTGGCCGCCGCCAGCGCCGAAGGCAAAGTGCTGCGCTATGTCGGGGTGATCGAAGATGGGCGCTGCCAGGTGCGAATTGATGCGGTCGACGGTAACGATCCATTGTATAAAGTTAAAAACGGCGAAAATGCCTTGGCTTTCTATAGCCGCTACTATCAGCCGTTGCCGCTGGTATTGCGTGGCTATGGCGCCGGTAATGATGTGACCGCGGCAGGGGTATTTGCCGATCTGTTGCGCACATTGTCATGGAAGTTAGGAGTTTAATATGGTTAAGGTGTATGCCCCGGCCTCAATTGGCAACGTTAGCGTCGGTTTTGATGTGCTGGGTGCGGCGGTTTCACCGATTGATGGCACGTTGCTGGGGGATTGCGTCAGCGTTGAAGCGGCAGACGCGTTCAGCCTGGAAAACGCCGGGCGTTTTGTCAGCAAACTGCCGGCCGATCCGAAAGAAAATATTGTGTACCAATGCTGGGAGCGTTTCTGCCAGGCTATCGGCCGCGACGTGCCGGTGGCCATGCGGCTGGAAAAAAACATGCCGATCGGCTCTGGCCTTGGCTCCAGCGCCTGTTCGGTGGTCGCCGGCCTGATGGCAATGAACGAATTCTGCGATCGCCCGTTGGATAAAATGGTCCTGCTTGGGCTGATGGGTGAGCTGGAAGGGCGCATTTCCGGCAGCGTGCACTATGACAACGTGGCGCCGTGCTATCTGGGCGGCTTGCAGCTGATGCTGGAAGAAGACGGTTTTATCAGCCAGGAAGTGCCCTGTTTTAAGGATTGGCTGTGGGTGATGGCCTATCCGGGCATTAAGGTATCGACGGCCGAAGCGCGCGCGATCCTGCCTGCACAGTACCGCCGCCAGGACTGCATTAGCCACGGGCGCTACCTGGCGGGCTTTATCCACGCTTGCCATACCCAGCAGCCGCGTTTGGCGGCCAAGCTGATGCAGGATGTGATTGCCGAGCCGTACCGTACCCGCTTGCTGCCGGGCTTTGCCGAAGCGCGCAAGGCCGCTCAGGGCATCGGCGCGCTGGCGTGCGGCATTTCCGGCTCCGGCCCGACGCTGTTCGCGGTCTGCGACGATGGCGCTACGGCGCAGCGGATGGCCGACTGGCTGAAAAATAATTATCTGCAAAACGACGAAGGTTTTGTTCATATTTGCCGTCTGGATACCGCAGGCGCACGACAACTGGGATAACGCATGAAACTCTATAACCTTAAGGATCATAACGAACAGGTCAGCTTTGCACAGGCGATCAAACAAGGCCTGGGTAAACAGCAGGGTCTGTTCTTTCCGCTGGAACTGCCGGAATTTGAACTGACCGAGATCGATCGCCTGCTCGAACAGGATTTTGTTACCCGCAGTGCGCGTATCCTGTCTGCGTTTATCGGCGATGAAATCAGCGAAGACGCGCTGTATAAACGCGTTAAGGCGGCGTTCGAGTTCCCGGCGCCAGTCGCGCCGGTAGAAGCAGACGTTGCCTGCCTGGAGCTGTTCCACGGGCCTACGCTGGCGTTCAAAGATTTCGGCGGCCGTTTTATGGCGCAGATGCTGGCGGAAGTGGCCGGCGATCAGCCCGTCACCATTCTGACCGCCACGTCCGGCGACACCGGTGCGGCGGTGGCGCATGCGTTTTACGGTCTGAAAAACGTGCGCGTCGTGATCCTGTATCCACAGGGCAAGATTAGCCCGCTGCAAGAAAAACTGTTCTGTACCCTGGGCGGCAATATCCAGACCGTGGCGATCGACGGCGATTTTGATGCCTGCCAGGCGCTGGTGAAACAGGCGTTTGACGATCAGGAACTGAAAGACGCCCTGCACCTCAACTCGGCCAACTCCATCAACATCAGCCGCCTGCTGGCGCAGATCTGCTACTACTTTGAAGCGGTAGCGCAATTGCCGCAGGAAGCCCGTAACCAGTTAGTGGTGTCGGTGCCAAGCGGCAACTTCGGCGATCTGACCGCCGGCCTGCTGGCGAAGTCTCTGGGTCTGCCGGTGAAACGCTTTATCGCCGCCACCAACGCCAATGATACCGTTCCGCGCTTCCTGGCCAACGGCCAGTGGCAGCCGCATGCCACGGTGGCTACGCTGTCGAACGCCATGGACGTTAGCCAGCCGAACAACTGGCCGCGGGTGGAAGAACTGTTCCGTCGCAAAGACTGGCAGCTGAAAGATCTGGCCTATGCCGCGGTCAGCGATGACACCACCAAAGAAACGATGAACGCGTTGGCAGCGCTGGGCTACATTTCCGAGCCGCACGCGGCGATCGCTTATCGTGCGCTGCGCGATCAACTGCAGGACGGGGAGTTTGGCCTGTTCCTGGGCACCGCGCACCCGGCGAAGTTCAAGGAGAGCGTGGAAGCGATTCTCGGCCAGGAACTGCCGTTGCCAAATGCGCTGGCGGTGCGGGCGAACCTGCCGTTGTTGTCACATACGCTGCCGGCTGATTTTGCCGGGCTGCGTAAGTTCCTGATGGCGCTGCCGGCCTGATGGGCATCCGGGCGGCGCATTGGCCGCCCGGGTATGGCTGACAACCAGCAAGGCCCGGTGTGGCTTACTGCTCCGGGCGTTTGAACACCAGCTCATTGCCTTGCGAACTGGCTTCATCGAAGGCGTATCCTTCAAGGTTGAAGTCGGCCAACTGTTCGGCTTTGGTCAGGCGGTTTTTGATGATGAAACGGCTCATCAGCCCGCGGGCCTTCTTGGCGTAGAAGCTGATCACTTTATATTTGCCGTTTTTCTCATCCAGGAAGACCGGTTTAATCAGGCTGCCGTGCAGGCCGGCCGTTTTGACCGACTTGAAGTATTCATCCGAAGCCAGATTCACCACCACGTCATCTCCTTGCTGTTCCAGCGCCTGGTTCAGTTTTTCGGTGATGGTATTCCCCCAGAAGCTGTAGAGATCCTTACCCTGTGGGTTTGCCAGCTTGATCCCCATCTCCAGCCGGTAAGGCATCATCAGATCCAGCGGGCGCAGCACGCCATACAGGCCGGAAAGCATCCGCAGGTGCTGTTGGGCAAAGTCAAAATCCTCTTCGCTGAAATCCTGCGCCTGCAGGCCGGTATACACATCGCCTTTAAACGCCAGCAGCGCCTGACGCGCATTCTTCTGGGTGAATTTAGGTTGCCAATCGTGGAAACGTGCGGCGTTTAACCCGGCCAGTTTGTCGCTGATCCCCATCAGGCTGGAGATTTGCGCCGGGGTCAGTTCGCGGCAGATAGCGATCAGCGCCTGCGATTTATCCAACAGTTCGGGTTGGGTAAAGCGCTTGGTTGCCAGTGGGCTGTCGTAGTCGAGCGTTTTGGCAGGGGAAATAATAATCAGCATGGCCAGATCCTGTTAATCAATGTGAGGTTACTGTAGCAAAAAGTGTGGAAAAAAGGGGCGATAGGTTTGATAGGGGGCATGATAGGAATACCGGCGACGGATCGGGAAAAAGCGGGCGCTTTTCATGGCATTGCGTTTTTCTTACTGGCCGGGCGGCGTTTCCGGCGCCGTGAACCGGGTTTTTATTCCCGCCGCGCGCCGGATTTTTTTATGCTTAATTGGTGCCGGTTGGTGGCGTAAACGGTTGCCATCGCAGGGATAAATCCCTTCCAGCCGGGCCCGGCCTCTCCGGCCTTGCGCCGGGCTTTGCGCATGTTATTATCAGGTGAAGGCAAGGTTGTATGGTGCCCCCAGTTCATGCACAAACGATGAGATAATACCAACATGACCGATAAATTAACTTCCCTACGCCAGCTCACTACGGTGGTTGCGGATACGGGTGATATCGCCGCGATGAAGCTGTATCAACCGCAAGACGCTACCACCAACCCTTCGCTGATCCTCAACGCAGCCCAAATTCCTGAATACCGCAAACTGATCGATGAAGCCATTGCCTGGGCGCGCGAGCAAAGCAGCGATCGCGAGCAGCAGATCGCCGATGCCGCCGATAAGCTGGCGGTCAACATTGGCCTGGAAATTCTGAAACTGGTGCCCGGCCGCATTTCCACCGAAGTGGACGCGCGCCTGTCTTATGACACCGAAGCCAGCGTGGCCAAGGCCAAGCGCCTGATTAAACTGTATAACGAAGCCGGTATCAGCAACGATCGTATTCTGATCAAGCTGGCCTCTACCTGGCAGGGGATCCGCGCGGCAGAGCAACTGGAAAAAGCCGGCATCAACTGTAACCTGACGCTGCTGTTCTCCTTCGCTCAGGCGCGCGCGTGCGCGGAAGCCGGCGTTTACCTGATTTCGCCGTTTGTTGGCCGTATCCTCGATTGGCACAAAGCCAATGGCGATCAGAAAGAGTTCGCGCCGCAAGAAGATCCGGGTGTGGTTTCCGTCACCCAGATTTATCAGTACTACAAGCAGCACGGCTACCAAACCGTAGTGATGGGCGCCAGTTTCCGCAACCTGGGCGAAATTATCGAACTGGCCGGTTGCGATCGCCTGACCATTGCGCCTGCGCTGTTGAAAGAACTGGCGGAAAGCGAAGGCCCGCTGGAGCGCAAACTGTCTTACACCGGTGAAGTGAAGGCGCGCCCTGCGCCGCTGACTGAATCCGAGTTCTATTGGCAGCACAACCTGGATCCGATGGCAGTGGAAAAACTGACCGACGGCATCCGCAAGTTTGCCGTTGACCAGGGCAAACTGGAAAAAATGATCGCCGATCTGCTGTAACGGGCAGGAGGGCAGCCGCTGTGCGGCTGCCTTCGCTTGGCCCGACGCCTTTCCTTCCTTCTCTCACCACCAACCACGTTCGCCTTTATTTCCGCAGGCGCCGGCCGTTTTTTTATTTTGCCGTGCCGCGCAAGAGAAAGACCAGACGCCGTATACTTTCTGGATAATTGGCAGGGCAAAGACCCCCTCAACCTTTATGGAGGTATGCATGGACACATTACGTATTGGCCTGGTTTCGGTTTCCGATCGCGCATCCGGCGGCGTTTACCAGGATAAGGGGATCCCGGCGCTGCAGGCGTGGCTGGGCAGTGCGCTGGCCACGCCGTTTAAACTGGAAAGCCGCCTCATCCCCGATGAGCAAACGCTGATTGAGCACACGCTGTGCGAGCTGGTGGACGAAATGGGCTGCCATTTGGTGCTGACCACCGGCGGCACCGGGCCGGCGCGGCGCGATGTCACCCCGGACGCCACGTTGGCGATTGCCGATCGCATCATGCCCGGCTTCGGCGAACAGATGCGGCAAATCAGCTTGCACTATGTGCCCACGGCTATCCTGTCGCGCCAGGTGGGGGTCATCCGCAAACAGGCGCTGATTGTCAATCTGCCGGGGCAGCCAAAGTCGATCAAGGAAACCCTGGAAGGGGTAAAAGACGAGCAGGGTAAGGTGTTGGTGCCTGGTATTTTCGCCAGCGTACCGTATTGTGTACAGCTGCTGGAGGGCCCGTATGTAGAGACGCATGCGGCCGTGGTAGCAGCTTTTCGCCCGAAAAACGCCCGGCGCGAAATAAACCTCTGAAATTAGGCTAACCGAAAAATAACGCTCAACTGTGCTGATGTGAAAATAATTTGCCGCTATAGTAATGATTCGTTTACAGTGGCGCGATGCCCAACATCCGCCCTTAGCGGGAAGGCGGCGCGGCGGTTCCGGCGGTTCAAGCTGCCGGGCGGGGCGCGTTTTGATTCCCTACAGTTTGCTCTAACGGTAGCCTATGCATCACGATAATCATCGCCGGTTGAACCGGCAGGACTATAAAACTCTGTCGCTGGCCGCGCTCGGCGGCGCTCTGGAGTTTTATGACTTCATTATTTTCGTTTTTTTTGCCGCGGTGATGGGCGAACTGTTTTTCCCGCCGGATATGCCGGAATGGCTGCGCCTGGTGCAAACGTTCGGGATTTTTGCCGCGGGTTATCTGGCCCGTCCGCTGGGCGGCATCGTGATGGCGCACTTTGGCGATCGGGTGGGCCGTAAGAAGATGTTCAGCCTAAGCATTTTGCTGATGGCGCTGCCGACGCTAGCGATGGGGCTGTTGCCCACCTACGCCAGCATTGGCATTGCCGCACCGCTGCTGCTGTTGCTGATGCGTGTGTTGCAGGGGGCGGCCATCGGGGGCGAAGTGCCTGGCGCCTGGGTGTTCGTGGCCGAACACGTGCCGCGTGAGCGCATCGGCCTGGCCTGCGGCATCCTGACCGCCGGGTTGACCATCGGCATTCTGTTTGGCTCCGTGGTGGCCACCATCATTAATACCGTGTTCAGCCCGCAGAGCATCCAAAGCGGCGGCTGGCGTATTCCTTTTATCCTGGGCGGGGCTTTCGGCTTAATCGCCATGTACCTGCGCCGCTGGCTGCAGGAAACCCCGGTCTTTATCGCCATGCAGGCGCGCAAGTTGCTGGCTGCGGAGCTGCCGCTGAAGTCTGTGCTGCGGCATAACAAGAAGGAAGTGGTGGTGTCGATGCTGCTGACCTGGATGCTGTCGGCCGGCATCGTGGTGGTGATCCTGATGACGCCCACCTACCTGCAAAAGCAGTTTGGCATTGACGCCGCGCAGTCGCTGCAGGCCAACAGTATTGCCACGATTATGCTGATCGTGGGCTGTATGCTGGCGGGGCTGTCATCGGATCGTTTCGGCGCCGGCAAAACGCTGATGTTCGGTAGCGTTTTCCTGGCCGCCTGCAGTTGGCTGTTCTACCACACGGTGGGCGTGCACCCGGAAATGCTGTTCGCCTGCTATGCGCTGGTGGGGTTGAGCGTCGGCGTGGTGGGAGCGGTGCCGTATGTGATGGTGCGGGCGTTCCCAGCCGAAGTGCGGTTCTCCGGGATTTCGTTCTCTTATAACATCGCCTACGCCGTGTTTGGCGGGCTAACGCCGATATTCGTCACGCTGATCCTGAAACTCACGCCGTTGGCCCCGGCCTATTATGTGCTGGCGCTGTCCGGCATCGGCCTGCTGCTGGGCATCTATCTGCAGCGCGCGCTGCACGGCGAAAGCGATCCGCGCGAGGCGGGTTCTTTCGGTTAACCGGGTTCTGCCGCGCGTATTCGCCGCGAACATGCGGTTCCCCGGCTGGCTATTCGGCGGCCGGGGCACGCCGCCGGCGGAAAAAACGAAATTTTTTTCCACGCCCCCCTTGATGCTGAATCGAATGGCCCCATCTTATTTACAACCCCAGTTGCTGGCCGCGGGCAATACCGTGATGTTGGGCGGTTGAAAACATAAAAATCACCCGCATATACGTTAGCAACCTGACAGAAATGAATTTATTAGTGGAGACGTTTAGATGGGCAAAATTATTGGTATCGACCTGGGTACTACCAACTCTTGCGTAGCAATTATGGATGGCACCAAGGCTCGTGTTCTTGAGAACGCCGAGGGCGATCGCACCACGCCTTCTATCATCGCATATACCCAGGATGGTGAAACTCTGGTTGGCCAGCCGGCTAAGCGTCAGGCTGTTACTAACCCGCAAAATACACTGTTCGCGATCAAACGTTTGATCGGCCGTCGTTTCCAGGACGAAGAAGCGCAGCGTGATAAAGACATCATGCCGTACAAAATCATCGCAGCCGACAACGGCGACGCATGGCTGGACGTGAAAGGCCAGAAAATGGCACCGCCGCAGATCTCTGCCGAAGTGCTGAAGAAAATGAAGAAAACGGCGGAAGATTACCTGGGCGAGCCGGTCACCGAAGCGGTTATCACCGTGCCTGCGTACTTCAACGACGCACAGCGCCAGGCGACCAAAGACGCCGGCCGTATCGCGGGCCTGGAAGTCAAACGTATCATCAACGAACCGACCGCAGCCGCACTGGCCTACGGCCTGGATAAAGAGATCGGCAACCGCACCATCGCGGTCTACGACCTGGGTGGTGGTACCTTCGATATTTCCATCATCGAAATTGATGAAGTTGACGGCGAAAAAACCTTTGAAGTGTTGGCAACCAACGGTGATACCCACCTGGGTGGTGAAGACTTCGACAGCCGTTTGATCAACTACCTGGTTGAAGAATTCAACAAAGAACAGGGTATCGATCTGCGTAAGGATCCACTGGCGATGCAGCGTCTGAAAGAAGCCGCTGAAAAAGCCAAGATCGAGCTGTCTTCTGCACAGCAGACCGACGTGAACCTGCCGTACATCACGGCAGACGCCACCGGCCCGAAACACATGAACATCAAAGTGACCCGTGCGAAACTCGAGTCTCTGGTTGAAGATCTGGTTAACCGTTCCATCGAGCCGCTGAAAGTGGCGCTGAAGGATGCCGGCCTGTCGGTTTCCGACATCAACGACGTGATCCTGGTCGGTGGCCAGACCCGTATGCCGATGGTGCAGAAGAAAGTAGCTGACTTCTTCGGTAAAGAGCCGCGTAAAGACGTGAACCCAGATGAAGCCGTTGCTATCGGCGCTGCGGTTCAGGGCGGTGTGTTGGCCGGTGACGTGAAAGACGTGCTGCTGCTGGACGTTACCCCGCTGTCGCTGGGTATCGAAACCATGGGCGGTGTGATGACTCCGCTGATCACCAAAAACACCACCATCCCGACCAAGCACAGCCAGGTGTTCTCTACGGCAGAAGATAACCAGTCTGCGGTAACCATCCACGTGCTGCAGGGTGAGCGTAAACGTGCCAGCGATAACAAATCGCTCGGCCAGTTCAACCTGGACGGCATTCAGGCGGCACCGCGGGGTATGGCGCAGATCGAAGTTACCTTCGATATCGATGCCGACGGTATCCTGCACGTGTCTGCGAAAGACAAGAACACCGGTCGTGAACAGAAAATCACCATCAAGGCATCTTCTGGCTTGAACGAAGATGAAATCCAGAAAATGGTGCGTGATGCTGAAGCCAACGCCGAAGCTGACCGTAAGTTCGAAGAAGTAGTACAGGCCCGTAACCAGGCTGACCATCTGATTCACGGTACGCGTAAGCAACTGGAAGAAGCCGGCGACAAACTGCCAGCGGATGATAAAACGGCGATCGAAAGCGCGCTGAAAGATCTGGAAGCAGCGGTGAAAGGCGAAGATAAGGCCGAGATCGAAGCGAAGACCCAGGCGCTGGTGCAGGTTTCCGGTAAACTGCTGGAAATGGCACAGGCTCAGGCCGCACAGCAAGGTGCTGATGCCGGTGCTGATGATGCAGCGAAGAAAGACGACGACGTGGTCGACGCTGAATTTGAAGAAGTTAAAGATAAAAAATAATCGCCCTAAGCGGGCATGGTAATGCCCGGTTGGGCATTACTGGGAAACCAGCACGGGCGTTGAGGCAACTCTACGCCCGTGCATGTATCTTAGGGGTTAACACAACGAATGGCGAAGAAAGATTATTACGAGGTTCTCGGCGTTGCTAAAACGGCGGATGAGCGTGAAATCAAAAAGGCGTATAAGCGCCTGGCGATGAAGTATCACCCTGACCGCAATCAGGAAGAAAACGCTGAAACCAGATTCAAAGAAATCAAGGAGGCCTACGAGATCTTAAGCGACGATCAGAAACGCGCCGCTTACGATCAGTATGGTCATGCAGCCTTTGAACAAGGCGGTATGGGCGGTGGCGGCGGCTTCGGCGGCGGCGGTGCCGACTTCAGCGATATCTTTGGCGACGTGTTTGGCGACATCTTCGGCGGCGGCCGCCGCCAACGCGCCAGCCGTGGTTCCGATCTGCGCTATAACATGGAGTTAACCCTGGAAGAAGCGGTTCGCGGCGTCAATAAAGAGATCCGTATTCCAACATTGGAAGAGTGCGACGCGTGCCATGGCAGCGGCGCCAAGCCGGGCAGTTCGCCAGTAACGTGCCCAACCTGTCACGGCCAGGGCCAGGTGCAGATGCGCCAGGGCTTCTTCACCGTGCAGCAGGCTTGTCCGCACTGTCATGGCCGCGGGCAGATCATCAAAGATCCTTGCACCAAGTGCCGCGGTCATGGCCGGGTAGAGAAGGCTAAAACGCTGTCGGTGAAAATTCCGGCGGGCGTGGACACCGGCGATCGTATCCGCCTGGCAGGCGAAGGGGAAGCCGGCGAGCATGGCGCTCCGGCCGGCGATCTGTACGTTCAGGTGCAGGTTAAGGCGCACCCGATCTTTGAACGTGAGGGCAATAACCTGTACTGCGAAGTGCCCATCAACTTCGCGATGGCGGCACTGGGCGGTGAAATCGAAGTGCCGACGCTCGATGGGCGGGTGAAACTGAAAGTACCGGCAGAAACCCAAACCGGCAAACTGTTCCGTATGCGCGGCAAAGGGGTTAAATCGGTACGGGGTGGCGCGCAGGGCGATTTGCTGTGCCGTGTCGTGGTAGAAACGCCGGTTAACCTTAGCGATAAGCAGAAACAGCTGCTGCAAGAGTTGGAAGAGAGCTTGGGTGGCCCGTCAGGGCACCAGAACAGCCCGCGTTCGAAGAGCTTCTTTGATGGGGTGAAGAAGTTCTTTGACGATCTGACCCGTTAACGCGCTTGGCGTTTTGACTCACCTCTGGTCATGACGCGTGATAATGCCGGCCGGCTCACTCGGCCGGCATTTTTTCTTTTGTTTGCCTGCCCATGGCCGCTTGATGTGGAAAAGCTCGGTTTTGCTGAGTGTTTTAGCATTTATAAACTTATATTTTCGATATTAACCAACGTTTATACTCACTTTCTTGCAGAATGGCCGCGCACTGTTGTTACAGGGAGAAGAGAGCGCCGTGACCAATATTATTCGTCAATTCTTACGCCTGGAAGCCGCGGGCGGCATCATCTTGATCGCCGTAGCCATCGTGGCAATGTTGATGGCCAATACCCCGTTGCATACGCTCTATCATGCGTTTCTCAATGTGCCGATTAGCGCGGGTGTTTTGGGGCATGTGATAGATAAACCCCTTGAGTGGTGGATTAACGATGCGCTGATGGCGCTGTTTTTCCTCACGGTGGGGCTGGAGGTGAAGAGGGAGCTGATCCAGGGTTCACTGGCGGGATACGACAAAGCGGTATTCCCGGCGATCGCTGCGTGTGGCGGCATGCTGGCGCCGGCGCTGATTTATCTGCTGTTCAACGGTGCCGATGCCGTGGCCCGTCATGGCTGGGCGATCCCTACGGCAACCGATATCGCCTTTGCGCTGGGGGTGATGGCGTTGCTGGGCAAGCGAGTCCCGCTGGGCCTGAAGGTGTTTCTGCTGGCGTTGGCCATTATTGACGATTTGGGCGCCATCGTGATTATCGCCCTGTTTTATACTGATACGCTGTCGGTGCCTGCGCTAGGCGCGGCGGCGGCGCTGATTGCCGTGCTGGCGCTGATGAACCGTAGTCGGGTCGCCAAGATATCGTTGTACATGATCGTGGGTGTGGGGCTGTGGGCCGCCATTTTGGCCTCTGGGATCCATGCCACCCTGGCGGGGGTGATTCTCGGCTTTATGATCCCGCTGAACGCCCGCCAGGGTGACCCCCTGTCGGAAAGGCTGGAGCACGGGCTGCACCCGTGGGTTGCGTATTTTATCCTGCCGCTGTTTGCCTTTGCCAACGCCGGGGTTTCATTACAGGGCGTTTCGCTGGGCGGCCTGGCCTCAATGCTGCCGCTGGGCATTGCGACCGGCCTGCTGATTGGCAAACCGTTGGGGATTTTCACGTTCAGTTTCCTGGCGGTAAAGCTGGGCATTGCCCGTTTGCCGGCAGGCGTGGGTTTCCGCCAGGTATTCGCCGTTTCCGTGCTGTGTGGTATTGGCTTTACCATGTCGATGTTTATCGCCACCCTGGCGTTCGGCAGCGAAGACGCCGCTTTTGGGGTGTATTCTCGCCTGGGTATCCTGCTGGGCTCAACGCTGGCGGCGCTCGCGGGTTATAGCCTGTTGCGCCTGTCTTTGCCAAAGCGCGCTTAGGCGGCGATGCGGGGCATTTGTGTGGGACGAATGGGGTAATACGTTGTCTGAAACAACGAAAAGGAATTTGTCGCTTATCTCGGCGGGTTATTTGCCGGTGCGAAACGTAAGGAGAACATTTCGTGAGAACGTCGCATATTAATTTCAATCACCTCTATTATTTTTGGCAGGTTTGCAAAGCAGGCTCTGTGGTGGGCGCGGCTGAAGCGTTGTTTCTGACGCCGCAAACCATTACCGGCCAGATCAAAGCGCTGGAAGAGCGGTTAAACGGCAAACTGTTTAAACGCCAGGGGCGCGGGCTGGTGCCTTCCGAACTGGGGCAGTTGGTTTTCCGTTACGCGGACAAGATGTTCATGCTCAGCCAGGAAATGTTGGATATCGTTCATTACACCAAAGAAGCCAACCTGTTGTTCGACGTCGGTGTGGCGGATGCCCTGTCCAAGCGCCTGGTGAGCCAGGTGCTGGAAACGGTAGTGGCGGATGATGAGCGTATCCATCTGCGCTGTTTTGAATCTACCCATGAAATGCTGCTGGAACAGCTAAGCCAGCACAAGCTGGATATGATCCTGTCGGATTGCCCGGTGGATTCCAGCCAGCAGGAAGGGTTGTTTTCGATCAAGCTGGGTGAGTGCGGCATCAGCTTTTTCTGCCGCCAGCCGGTGCCGGAGGCGCCGTTCCCGGCCTGTCTGGAGCAGCGGCGGCTGCTGCTGCCGGGGCGCCGTTCAATGCTCGGGCGGCAACTGCTCAACTGGCTCAATATTCAGGGGCTGCAGGCAGAGATCCTCGGCGAGTTCGATGATGCGGCGCTGATGAAGGCCTTTGCCATGTACCATAATGCGATCTTTGTGGCGCCGACGCGGTATGCGCAGGATATTTACAGCGATGACAGCGTGGTGGAGATTGGGCGGATTGACAGCGTGCACGAGGAGTATTACGTCATTTTTGCCGAGCGCATGATCCAGCACCCGGCGGTGCAGCGGATCTGCCATAAAGACTTCTCATCGCTGTTTGCCCTCTAGCGGCGAAGCAAGGGCGCCCGAATTGCGGGCATAAAAAAACCGGCAAGAGCCGGTTTTTTTACCAAGCAGACAACGTAATGCTTACTGCATTGCGCTGATTTGCGCAGCCAGGTTTGACTTATGGCGCGCTGCTTTGTTTTTGTGGATCAGGCCTTTAGCAGCCTGGCGATCCACAAGTGGTTGCATTACGGTGAATGCTTTTTGTGCTGCTTCTTTGTCGCCAGCTTCGATAGCGGCATAGACCTTCTTAATGAAGGTACGCACCATTGAGCGACGGCTAGCGTTGTGCTTGCGGCGTTTCTCAGACTGTACGGCGCGTTTCTTAGCTGATTTGATATTAGCCAAGGTCCAACTCCCAAATATATTCTATTGAGGACAATTCAAAGGCCGAGGAATATGCCCTTTTAGCCTTCGTTTGTCAATGGATTTGTGCAAATAAGCGCCGTTTGTACGGGCGGCACTTGCTACGTTGTGATGGCGCAGGATTTTACCAGCTTCCCATCTGGGAATACAGCATTTCGCAAGAAAATTAACCGGGTGTTGCTTTGGGGCGCACGGCGGCCGATGAAGGCAGCATGATAACCCTTTTTTTATGGTGGATAAACCGCTGCTTAGGTGTTTCGCCCGCCGGTTATCTCCGGTATGGTGGGAGGATATTCCGTTGTGGCGGCAAGGCGCCCGTTATCGCCTTGCCGCCGGCATTTTGCGGCCTGAGCCGCCATCGCTTCTGGTGGGATGCGGCCTATATTGCTATTCACGTGTTAACCTTAACCGCTGTACAAGGTATAATCCGCCGATTTCCACTGTTTTGAGCCAGCTATGGAGCTAATTCGCGGCATTCACAATATCCGGGCACGCCACCATGGTTGCGTGCTCACTATCGGCAACTTTGACGGCGTACACCGCGGCCATCAGGCGTTGCTGAAGCAGCTAAAGCAGGAAGGGCAACGCCTTGGGCTGCCGGTGATAGTCATGATCTTTGAGCCGCAGCCGCTGGAGCTGTTCGCAGCGGACAAAGCGCCGGCTCGTCTTACGCGTTTGCGTGACAAAGCCAAATATTTGGCGCAGGCCGGGGTTGATTACCTGCTGTGCGTCAACTTTGATCCGCGTTTCGCCGCCAACACCGCGCAGGCGTTTGTCGCCGAACTGCTGGTGCAGAAACTGGGCGTAAAATTCCTGATGGTGGGGGATGATTTCCGCTTCGGCGCTAACCGCACCGGGGATTTCCCGCTGTTGCAAAAAGCCGGAGCCGAATACGGTTTTACCGTGGTCAGCACGCCGACCTTCTGCGAAGGGGGCCAACGCATCAGCAGCACCGCCATCCGCAATGCGCTGCGCGACGATGAACTGGCGCTGACGGAAAGGCTGCTTGGCCACCCGTACAGCATTTCAGGCCGCGTGGTACACGGCGATGAGCTGGGCCGCACCATCGGCTTCCCGACCGCGAACCTGCCGCTCAAGCGGCTGGTGGCGCCGGTGAACGGCGTTTATGCGGTCGACGTCTACGGCCTGGGGCCACAGCCGTTGCCGGGCGTCGCCAATATCGGCACGCGGCCGACGGTTGCCGGCGTGCGCCAGCAGTTGGAAGTGCATCTGCTGGATGTCACAATGAATCTATATGGGCGCCACATTGACGTGGTGCTCCGCGCGAAATTGCGCAATGAACAGCGTTTTGCTTCGCTCGATGCGCTGAAGCAGCAAATCGCCAATGATGTGGTGGCTGCCCGGACATTTTTCGGGCTAAAGACACCGGTTTAATCTGAAAAACCGAAACGAGATCGAGAATCTAATGAGTGACTACAAGAATACCCTGAACTTGCCGGAAACAGGGTTCCCGATGCGTGGCGATCTCGCCAAGCGTGAACCTGGCATGCTCGCACGTTGGTATGAACAGGATCTGTACGGGATGATTCGTGCCGCTAAAAAGGGCAAAAAATCCTTCATTTTGCATGACGGCCCTCCGTATGCGAATGGCAGCATTCACATTGGTCACTCGGTTAATAAAATTCTCAAAGATATTATTATCAAGTCCAAAGGGCTGGCCGGCTTTGATTCGCCTTACATACCGGGCTGGGACTGCCATGGTTTGCCAATCGAACTGAAAGTGGAACAGCTGTACGGCAAGCCGGGCGAGAAGCTGACTCCTGCCGAATTCCGTCAGAAGTGCCGTGAATACGCCGCTGAACAAGTGGCGGGCCAGAAGAAAGACTTCATTCGCCTGGGCGTGTTGGGTGACTGGGATCATCCTTACCTGACCATGGATTTCAACACCGAAGCCAACATCATCCGCGCCCTGGGTAAAATCATCAGCAACGGCCACCTGCTGAAAGGCGCCAAGCCGGTGCACTGGTGCACCGACTGCGGCTCTGCGCTGGCTGAGGCGGAAGTGGAGTATTACGACAAAACCTCCCCGTCAATCGACGTGGCGTTCCCTGCCACCGATGCCGCCGCCGTTGCCGCCAAATTCGGCGTGGCGAGCTTCGACGGCCCGATTTCGCTGGTGATCTGGACCACTACCCCATGGACGTTGCCGGCTAACCGCGCCATCTCTCTGCACCCGGAATTCGATTATCAACTGGTGCAGGTGGAAGGGCAGTGCCTGATCCTGGCGGGCGAACTGGTTGAAAGCGTGATGAAACGCGTCGGCATCACCCATTGGCAGGTGCTGGGCAGCTGCAAGGGCGCCGCTCTGGAACTGCTGCGCTTCCAGCATCCGTTCATGGGCTTTGACGTGCCGGCGATCCTAGGCGAACACGTGACGCTGGATGCCGGTACCGGTGCGGTGCACACCGCGCCAGGCCACGGCCCGGACGACTTTGTCATTGGCCAGAAATACGGCCTGGAAGTGGCCAACCCGGTTGGCCCGAATGGCTGTTACCTGCCGGGCACCTATCCTTCGCTGGACGGTAAGTTCGTCTTCAAAGCCAACGATCTGGTGGTGGAACTGCTGCGTGAGAAAGGCGCGCTGCTGCACGTGGAAAAACTGCTGCACAGCTACCCTTGCTGCTGGCGCCACAAAACGCCGGTTATCTTCCGCGCGACCCCGCAATGGTTCATCAGCATGGATCAGAAAGGGCTGCGTAAGCAGTCGCTGGAAGAGATCAAAGGCGTGCAGTGGATCCCGGACTGGGGCCAGGCGCGTATCGAAACGATGGTGGCAAACCGCCCGGACTGGTGTATTTCCCGCCAGCGTACCTGGGGCGTGCCAATGTCGCTGTTCGTGCATAAAGAAACCGAGCAACTGCACCCGCGCACCGTTGAGCTGATTGAAGAAGTGGCGAAGCGCGTAGAGCAGGAAGGTATTCAGGCATGGTGGGATTTGGATCCGGCCGAGCTGCTCGGTGAGCAAGCCGCCGACTACGTCAAAGTGCCGGACACGCTGGACGTGTGGTTTGACTCCGGTTCGACCCACGCTTCGGTGGTTGACGTGCGCCCGGAATTCCACGGCCATAGCGCAGATATGTATCTGGAAGGCTCTGACCAACACCGCGGCTGGTTCATGTCATCGCTGATGATCTCCACGGCGATGAAAGGCAAAGCGCCTTATAAGGAAGTGCTGACTCACGGCTTCACCGTCGACGGTCAGGGGCGCAAAATGTCCAAGTCGATCGGCAACACCGTCAGCCCGCAGGATGTGATGAACAAGCTGGGCGGCGATATCCTGCGTTTGTGGGTGGCATCGACCGACTATACCGGCGAGATCGCCGTTTCCGATGAGATCCTCAAACGTGCGGCAGATTCTTACCGCCGTATCCGTAACACCGCCCGCTTCCTGTTGGCGAACCTGAACGGTTTTGATCCCCGTACCGACAGCGTGGCGCCGGAAGATATGGTGGTGCTGGATCGCTGGGCGGTCGGCCGTGCGCTGGCGGCGCAGCAGGATATTGAACAGGCCTATGCCCGCTACGATTTCCACGAAGTGGTACAACGCCTGATGCAGTTCTGCTCGGTGGAAATGGGCTCCTTCTATCTGGATATCATCAAAGACCGCCAGTACACCGCCAAAGCGGACAGCGTCGCGCGCCGCAGCTGCCAGACGGCGCTGTTCCACATTGCCGAAGCGCTGGTGCGTTGGATGGCGCCGATCATGTCCTTTACCGCGGACGAGATTTGGGGCTTCCTGCCGGGCGAACACGCGCCGTACGTCTTTACTGAAGAGTGGTATGACGGCCTGTTCAGCCTGGCCGAAGGCGAAAGCATGAACGACGCCTTCTGGGATGAACTGTTGAAAGTGCGTGGCGAAGTGAACAAGGTGCTGGAGCAGGCGCGTGCCGATAAACGTATCGGTGGTTCGCTGGAAGCTTCCGTCACCCTGTTTGCCGATGATGCGCTGGCGGCACGCCTGAACAGCCTGCAGGATGAACTGCGCTTTGTGCTGCTGACCTCTGGCGCCAAAGTGGCGCCGTTGGCGCAGGCGCCGGCGGATGCGCAGCAAAGTGAACTGCTGAAAGGGCTGAAGATTGTCTTTAGCAGTGCAGAAGGGACTAAATGCCCACGTTGCTGGCATTACACCACGGATATTGGCCAGGTGGCGGAACACGCAGATATCTGCGGCCGCTGTGTCACCAACGTTGCCGGCGACGGCGAGAAGCGTAAATTTGCCTGATGAGTAAACCGATCTGTTCGACCGGCCTGCGGTGGCTGTGGGTAGTTCTGGTGGTACTGGTGCTGGATTTCGCCAGCAAACAGTGGATCCTGAATCATTTTGTGCTGGGCCAGTCCCAGCCGTTGATTCCCTACTTCAACCTGTACTATGCGCGCAACTACGGCGCTGCGTTTAGCTTCCTGGCCGATCACGGCGGCTGGCAACGCTGGTTCTTTGCCGGCATTGCGGTGGCGATTATTGTGGCGCTGCTGGTGCTGCTGTACAAAAACGGCGCGCAGCAGAAGCTAAGCAACATCGCGTATGCGTTTATCATCGGCGGCGCGCTGGGCAATCTGTTAGATCGTCTGTGGCATGGCTTCGTGGTTGATTTCATCGATTTTTACGTGGGCAACTGGCACTACCCGACCTTTAATCTGGCAGACAGCTTTATCTGCGTCGGGGCGGCGATGATCGTGCTGGAAGGGTTCTTGCCTTCCAGTAAGCGCGCAGCGGCTAAAGGTGAGTGATATGACGGCTCAGGTTAACAGCGGCAGCGCGGTGCTGGTGCACTTTACGCTGACGCTGGAAGATGGCTCGACGGCGGAATCAACCCGCCGCAGCGGCAAACCGGCGCTGTTTCGCCTTGGCGACGGCAGCCTGTCCAACGCGCTTGAGCAACAGCTGATCGGGCTGCATGCCGGTGATAAAAATACCTTCACCCTGCAGCCGGAAGATGCCTTCGGCGCGAACAACCCGGATCTGATCCAATTCTTCCTGCGGCGCGATTTTGCCGACACCGGCGTGCCGGATGTCGGCACCATCATGCTGTTCACGGCAATCGACGGCAGTGAAATGCCGGGCGTGGTGCGTGAAGTGGCGGAAGAGTCGGTCACCGTTGATTTCAATCATCCACTTGCGGGCCACCCGGTGACCTTCGAGCTTGAGGTGCTGGAGATTGATCCGCAGCAGGAGGTGACGCATGCAAATCTTGCTGGCTAACCCCCGTGGTTTCTGCGCCGGGGTCGATCGCGCGATCAGTATCGTGGAACGCGCGCTGGAAATTTACGGCGCGCCGATCTACGTGCGCCATGAGGTGGTGCATAACCGCTATGTGGTGGACAGCCTGCGCGCGCGCGGCGCGGTGTTTATTGAAGAGATCGCCGAAGTGCCGGATGGCTCAATCCTCATCTTCTCGGCGCATGGGGTTTCCCAGGCGGTGCGCGCCGAAGCGAAGGCGCGTAGCCTGACCATGCTGTTCGACGCCACCTGCCCGTTGGTGACCAAGGTGCATATGGAAGTGGCCCGTGCCAGCCGCAAGGGCACAGAGGCCATTCTGATCGGCCACGCCGGCCATCCGGAGGTAGAAGGCACCATGGGCCAGTACAACAACCCGGAAGGGGGGATGTACCTGGTGGAGTCGCCGGAAGATGTCTGGAAGCTGCAGGTGAAGCATGAGGACAATCTGTGCTTTATGACGCAGACCACACTGTCGGTTGATGATACCTCCGACGTGATCGACGCTCTGCGCCAGCGCTTCCCCAAGATTGTGGGGCCACGCAAGGATGATATCTGTTACGCCACCACCAACCGCCAGGAAGCGGTGCGCAGCCTGGCCGGCGATGCGGATGTGGTATTGGTGGTGGGGTCGAAAAACTCGTCCAACTCCAACCGCCTGGCGGAACTGGCGCAGCGCGTGGGGAAACCGGCGTATCTGATCGATTCGGCGGAAGATATTCAGGAAGCCTGGCTGAAAAACACCACCCACATCGGCGTCACCGCGGGCGCATCCGCGCCGGACGTGCTGGTGCAGGACGTTATCAACCGCCTGAAGGCGATGGGCGGGAAATCGGTGCTGGAAATCAGCGGCCGGGAAGAGAATATCGTGTTTGAAGTGCCAAAAGAGCTGCGGGTGGATATCCGGCAGATCGATTGACGCTGTGGTAATCAGCAACGGGGAGCTTAGGCTCCCCGTTTTGCTATCTGCCGTTGGCGTTTTTATCACCGGCAGCGGAAAACTGCATGATTATGTAAAAGCTTACGTTGTCTATGCAGTAGGGTTTGGCCGGCACCGCGGCGAAAATTTATAGCATCGCTGATAAAAATGGCGGGATATCATAATTTTCTAATTATGATTTAAATCCTCTGGCGATGCCGGGGTGGGGCAGTTAACCTAATGTGACGAATTTTACCTATTGGGTTTAGGCCTTTGTAGCCGGATAACGGCTTTCGACGGAAAAAGAGAGAGAAGTATGACAGATTCACAGATCCGCATTGCGATTGCAGGCGCCGGCGGCCGTATGGGGCGCCAACTGATCCTGGCGGTGCAACAGGCGCCGGGCGTGGTGCTGGGCGCGGCGTTTGAACGCCCCGGCTCAAGCCTGATTGGCACGGACGCCGGCGAACTGGCCGGCGCAGGGGCGCTTGGGGTGCCGGTTAGCGCCAGCCTGGACAGCGTAGCGGATGATTTTGACATTCTGATCGACTTTACCCGGCCGGAAGGCACGCTGGAGCACCTGGCGTTTTGTGTGGCCCACCACAAAGCGATGGTGATCGGCACCACTGGTTTCGACGACGCTGGTAAAGCTGCCATCAGAGAGGCGGCCCAACAGATTGGCATCGTCTTCGCCGCCAACTTCAGCGTTGGCGTTAACGTGGTGCTGAAGCTGTTGGAAAAGGCGGCCAAGGTGATGGGCGATTATACCGATATCGAAATCATTGAAGCGCACCACCGCCATAAAGTGGATGCGCCATCGGGCACTGCGCTGGCGATGGGCGAGGCGATCGCCGATGCGCTGGGGCGCGATCTCAAGCAGTGCGCTGTTTACGCGCGCGAAGGCCATACCGGTAAACGCGATCCGCAAAGCATTGGCTTCGCCACCATTCGCGCCGGGGACATCGTGGGCGAGCATACCGCGATGTTTGCTGACATTGGCGAGCGTGTGGAAATCACCCATAAAGCCTCCAGCCGGATGACTTTTGCCAACGGCGCGGTGCGTGCGGCATCCTGGGTGTCTAAGCAGGAAAAAGGACTATTTGACATGCGTGATGTGCTTGGTCTGGACCAGCTTTAATGCTTTAGTAGGCCATTGTGATGTGGCTGTGTTTATCATAATACTATGATAAAAGGGCAATATTTTTATTGCCCATTTTTTTATTTGATAAAACTCCGGTTTATTATTAATTATTTTATCAAGTTGCCATTTTTAGCAGTAAATTGCTTTTTTATGGCCTATTTACCCTGCCATGCCGCCATCGCCCCCCGCTTTTAACCCCCTCGTTGAACGATTGCACTCGATTGTCGCTCGCAACCGTTTAACTACCCGGGTTTCCCTCTACTTTTATGGCTAAAGCCGCCATTATTCGTTGAGGGGAGTGAAAATAAGATAAAAAATGGCGTATTGGGTGGACAAGTGAGGTACTCATCTTTAAAATGCGCCCAATTTGCCAAAAATTAGCCTCTCAGGCAGTTTTAGCATTGATTTAGATCGCGATATCTGAATTAATATGCAAATATTGTGATTTATTATTCCTTGGAGGGTGTTTTGATTAAGTCAGCGCTATTGGTTCTGGAGGACGGAACCCAATTCCACGGTCGGGCCATCGGGGCAGAGGGTACGGCAGTGGGGGAAGTGGTCTTCAATACGTCGATGACCGGCTATCAAGAAATCCTCACTGATCCTTCCTACTCCCGCCAGATCGTCACTCTTACTTATCCTCATATTGGCAATGTCGGCACCAACGCCGCCGATGAAGAATCCTCAATGGTTCATGCTCAAGGGCTGGTTATCCGCGATCTGCCTCTGATTGCCAGCAACTACCGCAGTGAAGAAGGGCTGTCCGACTATCTCAAGCGCAACAACATCGTCGCTATTGCCGATATCGATACCCGTAAGCTGACCCGCCTGCTGCGTGAGAAAGGCGCGCAGAACGGTTGCATCATCGCGGGCGAAAATCTGGATGCAGCCCAGGCGCTGGCGCAGGCCAAAGCCTTCCCCGGCCTGAAAGGGATGGATCTGGCGAAGGAAGTGACGACCAACGAAACCTACACCTGGCAGCAAGGGAGCTGGCGGCTGGAAGGCGAACTGCCGGAAGACACCGCAGCGAGCGAATTGCCTTATCACGTGGTGGCGTATGATTACGGCGCCAAGCGCAACATCCTGCGCATGCTGGTGGATCGCGGCTGCCGCCTGACGGTGGTGCCGGCGCAAACCCCGGCGGAAGAGGTGTTGAAAATGAATCCGGACGGTATTTTCCTGTCCAACGGCCCGGGCGATCCGGCGCCGTGTGATTACGCCATCGCTGCCATCAAACAGTTCCTGGAAACCGACATTCCGGTATTCGGTATCTGTCTGGGGCACCAGTTGCTGGCGCTGGCCAGCGGCGCGAACACCGTGAAGATGAAGCTGGGCCACCACGGCGGCAACCATCCGGTGAAGGATCTGGACGCCAACCGCGTGATGATCACCGCGCAAAACCACGGGTTTGCGGTTGATGAAAACAACCTGCCGGCCAACCTGCGCGTCACCCACAAATCGTTGTTCGACCATACGGTTCAGGGCATTCACCGCACGGATAAACCGGCGTTCAGCTTCCAGGGGCACCCAGAGGCGAGCCCAGGGCCGCACGATGCTGCGCCGCTGTTCGATCACTTCATCGAACTGATTGAGACTTACCGTTCCAACGCCAACTAATCAGGAGCAAAAGAGAAATGCCAAAACGTACAGATATAAAAAGCATCCTGATCCTGGGCGCCGGTCCGATTGTTATCGGCCAGGCGTGTGAGTTTGACTACTCCGGCGCGCAGGCGTGTAAAGCGCTGCGTGAAGAAGGCTACCGCGTCATTTTGGTTAACTCCAACCCGGCGACCATCATGACCGATCCGGAAATGGCGGATGCAACCTATATTGAGCCGATCCACTGGGAAGTGGTGCGCAAAATCATCGAAAAAGAGCGCCCGGATGCCGTGCTGCCGACCATGGGCGGGCAAACTGCGCTGAACTGTGCACTGGAACTGGAGCGCCAGGGCGTGCTGGCCGAGTTCGGCGTGACCATGATTGGCGCCACCGCCGATGCGATCGATAAAGCCGAAGACCGTCGTCGCTTTGATATTGCGATGAAAAAAATCGGGCTTGATACTGCGCGTTCAGGCATTGCACATACCATGGAAGAAGCGCTGGCGGTTGCCGCCGACGTGGGTTTCCCGTGCATCATCCGCCCGTCGTTCACCATGGGCGGCACCGGCGGCGGTATTGCCTACAACCGTGAAGAGTTCGAAGAGATCTGCGAGCGCGGCCTGGATTTGTCGCCGACCAAAGAGTTGCTGATCGACGAATCGCTGATTGGCTGGAAAGAGTACGAAATGGAAGTGGTGCGTGATAAGAACGATAACTGCATCATCGTCTGCTCCATTGAAAACTTCGATGCCATGGGCATCCATACCGGCGACTCTATCACCGTAGCGCCCGCCCAGACGCTGACCGACAAAGAATACCAAATCATGCGTAACGCCTCGATGGCGGTGCTGCGTGAGATCGGCGTGGAAACCGGCGGCTCCAACGTGCAGTTCTCGGTCAACCCGAAAACCGGCCGCCTGATCGTGATTGAGATGAACCCGCGCGTGTCACGCTCCTCGGCGCTGGCATCGAAAGCGACCGGCTTCCCGATTGCCAAAATCGCCGCCAAGCTGGCCGTGGGCTACACCCTTGACGAGCTGATGAACGACATCACCGGCGGCCGCACCCCGGCATCCTTTGAGCCGTCTATCGACTATGTGGTTACCAAGATCCCACGCTTTAACTTCGAGAAATTCGCCGGCGCCAACGATCGCCTGACCACGCAGATGAAGTCGGTCGGGGAAGTGATGGCAATTGGCCGCACCCAACAGGAGTCGCTGCAAAAAGCGCTGCGTGGCCTGGAAGTGGGCGCCACCGGTTTGGATCCGAAGGTAAGCCTGGACGATCCGGAAGCGCTGACCAAAATCCGCCGCGAGCTGAAAGACGCCGGCGCCGAGCGCATCTGGTACATTGCCGACGCTTTCCGCGCCGGCCTGTCGGTTGACGGCGTGTTCAACCTGACCAACATCGACCGCTGGTTCCTGGTGCAGATTGAAGAACTGGTGCGCCTGGAAGAACAAGTGGCGGCGGAAGGCATCAACGGCCTGACACCAGATTTCTTGTATACCCTGAAACGCAAAGGCTTTGCCGATGCGCGCCTGGCCAAGCTGGCCGGCGTTGCCGAAGGCGCGATCCGCAAACTGCGCCACGGTTACGGCCTGCACCCGGTCTACAAACGCGTGGATACCTGTGCGGCGGAGTTTGCCACCGATACCGCTTATATGTACTCCACCTATGAAGAAGAGTGCGAATCCAACCCGACCAACGATCGTCCGAAAGTGATGGTGCTGGGCGGTGGCCCGAACCGTATCGGCCAGGGCATCGAATTTGACTACTGCTGCGTTCATGCCTCGCTGGCGCTGCGGGAAGACGGTTATGAGACCATCATGGTCAACTGTAACCCGGAAACCGTCTCCACCGACTACGACACCTCCGATCGCCTGTACTTCGAGCCGGTGACGCTGGAAGACGTGCTGGAAATCGTGCGCATTGAGCAGCCGAAAGGGGTGATCGTGCAGTACGGCGGCCAGACCCCGCTGAAACTGGCCCGCGAGCTGGAGGCCGCCGGTGTGCCGGTGATTGGCACCAGCCCGGATGCCATCGACCGCGCCGAAGACCGCGAACGTTTCCAGCAGGCGGTGAACCGCCTGGGGCTGAAACAGCCGGCGAACGCCACCGTGGCGACCATCGAACAGGCCGTGGAGAAAGCGGCGGGCATCGGCTATCCGCTGGTGGTGCGCCCATCGTACGTGCTGGGCGGCCGCGCGATGGAAATCGTTTACGACGAAATCGACCTGCGCCGTTATTTCCAGACGGCGGTCAGCGTGTCCAACGATGCACCGGTGCTGTTGGACCGCTTCCTGGATGACGCAGTGGAAGTGGACGTTGACGCCATTTGTGACGGCGAACGCGTGCTGATCGGCGGCATCATGGAGCATATCGAACAGGCGGGCGTGCACTCCGGCGACTCCGCCTGCTCGCTGCCGGCTTATACCCTAAGCCAGGAAATTCAGGACGTGATGCGCCAGCAGGTGGAAAAACTGGCGTTCGAACTGCAGGTGCGTGGCTTGATGAACGTGCAGTTTGCGGTGAAGGACAACGAAGTTTACCTGATCGAAGTGAACCCGCGCGCTGCGCGTACCGTTCCGTTCGTGTCCAAAGCGACCGGCGTGCCGCTGGCGAAAGTGGCCGCGCGCGTGATGGCGGGCAAATCCCTGGCCGAACAGGGCGTGACCCACGAAATCATCCCGCCGTACTACTCGGTGAAAGAAGTGGTGCTGCCGTTCAACAAGTTCCCCGGCGTCGATCCGATTCTGGGGCCGGAAATGCGCTCCACCGGTGAAGTGATGGGCGTGGGCCGCACCTTTGCCGAAGCGTTTTCCAAGGCGATGTTGGGCAGCAACTCCAGAATGCAGAAACAGGGCCGCGCGCTGCTGTCGGTGCGTGAAGGCGACAAGGCCCGGGTGGTGGATCTGGCGGCAAGCCTGCTAAAACACGGCTTTGAACTGGATGCGACCCATGGCACCGCGGTGGTGCTGGGCGAAGCCGGCATCAACCCGCGCCTGGTGAACAAAGTGCATGAAGGCCGCCCGCACATTCAGGATCGGATCAAAAACGGGGAATATACCTATATCGTCAACACCACGGCAGGCCGCCAGGCGATTGAGGACTCCAAACTGATCCGCCGCAGTGCGCTGCAGTACAAGGTGCATTACGACACCACGCTGAACGGCGGTTTCGCCACGGCGATGGCGCTGAAAGCCGATCCCACCGAACGGGTGATTTCCGTGCAGGAAATGCACGCCTGCATCACCAAGTAACGACCGCCCCCGCCCCGCATTGCCGGGGCGGGCTTTTCTTTCGGCTGCCTGATGACGCGCAGCACCCGCCGCTTAACTCAATGCGACTTTGATCCCAAGCGCGATCAACATGCCGCCAAGCAGTTTATCGATAAACTTCTGCGCCATTTCCAGCGCGCGGCGCACCGGCTTGCTCTGGATCAGCAGCACCAACAACGGCCACCAGACGGCCGACAGCACAAAAATAATCCCGGCATACCACAGCTTCTCGCCAACGCCGGAGTTAATTTGCAGTACCTGGGTGAATATCGCCAGGAAGAACAGCGTGGCTTTCGGGTTAAGCAGGTTGCACAAATAGCCCTGCATAAAGGCGCTTTTCCGGCTGGTCTGTTGCAGCGGCAGATCGCTGATGTGCATTTTGCCGCCGCCGCGGGCTAACAGCGCCTGTATGCCGATCCAAATCAGGTAAACCGCCCCAGCGTATTTCAACATATTGAACAGCCAAGGGGTGGTGGTGATCACCACCGCCAAACCGGCGACGCAATAGGCCATATGGGTGGCGACGCCGCAGATGACGCCGAAGGCGGTCATCAATGCCAGCCGGCGCTGATAGCGGGCGGCGTTCTTCACGATCAGGAAAAAATCCGGCCCGGGAGAGAGCATTCCCAGCGTGGCGATGCCGGCAACGAACAACGACGTTTCAAACATAATTTGCATCTCCGCACAAAAGACTAAATTGCTCAAATAATAACGTTGCTTACGCTGATATGCACCCTGCAAATGAGGTAATGTTAAGCAGTGTCGGCCAAGAGATCGTGGCGCCGCCGCCAGTGCAACAACCTGCGTCGGGCAAAGAGCGCAGGAAATCGAGAATCGGTGTTTCCGGCCCGTCATTCATCGGCCGTTTATTCAGGGGAGTTTTCAGGATCGTATGAAGCATGAATTGACTGTCTCCTTGCCGGAGCCCAGCCGGCAGCAGCGTGAAATAACCCGGTTATGTATTCAGTGTGCGTTGCTGCTGTTGCAACACGGGGCGGAAAGCATGGTGGTTGAACAGTTGTCTACGCGCCTGGGGCTGGCGCTCGGCATGGACAGCGTGGAAAGCTCCATTTCGGCCAATGCGGTGGTGCTGACCACCATCAGCAACGGCGCTTGCCTGACCACCACCCGCAAGAATGTCGATCGCGGCATTAACATGCATATGGTGACGGAAGTGCAACACGTAGTGATCCTGGCGGAACATCGCCTGGCGGATGCGCACGACGTGGCGCACCGGTTTGAGCGGCTGCGGCCGCTGCGCTATCCGCGCTGGCTGGTGGTGCTGATGGTGGGGCTTTCCTGCGGTTGTTTCAGCATACTCAACGGCGGCGCTAATGACGCCTTTGTCGTCACCTTCTTCGCCAGCG
The DNA here is from genome assembly GCF_039539505.1 of Gibbsiella dentisursi. Classification (NCBI taxonomy): domain Bacteria; kingdom Pseudomonadati; phylum Pseudomonadota; class Gammaproteobacteria; order Enterobacterales; family Yersiniaceae; genus Gibbsiella; species Gibbsiella dentisursi. The sequence continues at coordinate 211,205 of NZ_BAABDG010000010.1, read as the reverse complement.
GGATGGCGATGTTTGTCCGGCAGGTGCTCACCGCGCACCATATGAACCCGCTGATCAACTTCTGCCTGACGGCGTTTGTCGCGACGTCGATCTCCGGTCTGTTATTGCGCCTGCCGGTGTTTAGCCAGACCTCCAGCGTCGCAATGGCGGCCAGCGTGCTGCTGCTGGTGCCGGGCTTCCCGCTGATCAACGCCGTGGCCGATATGTTCAAAGGCCATGTAAACACCGGCCTGGCGCGTTGGGCGATGGCCAGCCTGCTGACGCTGGCGACCTGTATCGGCGTAGTGATGGCAATGGCCCTGTGGGATCTACGGGGGTGGTCATGAGTCTGCTGTGGGCGTTGTTGCTGGATATGCTGCTGGCGGCGGTGCCGGCGCTGGGGTTTGCCATGGTGTTCAACGTGCCGATACGCGCGCTGCGCTACTGCGCCTTACTGGGGGCGGTGGGGCACGGTTCGCGGATGCTGATGATGCACGCCGGGATAAACATCGAATGGGCGTCGCTGCTGGCGGCAACCCTGATTGGCATTATTGGCATCAAGTGGTCGCGCTGGCTGCTGGCGCACCCGAAGGTGTTCACCGTGGCGGCAGTGATCCCCATGTTCCCCGGTATTTCAGCCTATACCGCGATGATAAGCGTGGTGGAGATTTCGCACCTGGGCTATAGCGAGGCGTTGATGTCGGTGATGGTGACCAACTTTCTCAAGGCCAGTTTTATCGTCGGGGCGCTATCGATAGGGCTTTCCCTGCCGGGCCTGTGGCTGTATCGCAAACGTCCTGGCGTGTGATGGCCCGTATTTTTCAAATAGTTAGCTCAGGCAAATAATTCGTACTATTAGGATAGCTAATCGGAGCTGTCTTATATATTCATATTGCTTGATTCGCCTATCGACGGCCGATTGGGCTTTACGTATAGTGTGAGCAATTTTGCTGCCTATACAGGGTTAAACAATGATTATCAGCCTGATCGCTGCCTTGGCGGCGGATCGCGTAATTGGTATGGAAAACGCAATGCCGTGGCATCTCCCGGCGGATCTTGCGTGGTTTAAACGCAACACGTTGAATAAGCCGGTCATCATGGGCCGCAAGACCTTTGAGTCGATAGGCCGCCCGCTGCCGGGCCGGCATAATATTGTGCTAAGCAGCCAACCGGGCACGGATACGGGTGTCACCTGGGTGGCTTCACTGGATGAGGCTTTAGCGGCGGCCGATGGCGCCGAAGAAGTGATGGTGATGGGCGGCGGGAGCATTTATACCCAGTTCCTGGCCCGGGCCAACCGCATGTACCTGACGCATATTGATGCCGAGATTGGCGGTGATACCCATTTCCCCGACTATGAGCCAGACGAATGGGAAACCTCGTTCAGCGAGTTCCACGATGCGGATGAACTAAACTCACACAGCTACTGTTTTGAGATTTTAGAACGCCGTTAATGCGGCAAGGCAAACACCATAACAAGCAAACTGTTGACGAAAGTTGGCCGTTGGAGTTGCCGTCTGGCGGATGCATAAGGCGGCATTTCCACCTGTGAAAACCCTAATTCCTACGGGCTAACAGAGAGCGAGAGTGAGTCGCTTGACTTAAATCCGACTACGGGCTGCTCCCTCTCCCGTTGGGCGTTGGCGAAGAGTTTTCTCTGCTGTGGCAGAGGGCGAGAGTGAGTCGCTTGACTTAAATCCGACTTCGGGCTGCTCCCTCTCCCGTTGGGAGAGGGTTGGGGTGAGGGTGAGGGAGTGCCTACACCACATCATCCAGCATATCGCGGCGGTTGGACGGCTGAACGAAATAGCGCCGATCGCTCCAGCGCAGCATCGTCAGTTTACCGCCCCAGCAACAGCCGGTATCCAGCGCATAGATATCCGGCGGCGTACCTTTACCTTCCAGCGAAGCCCAGTGGCCGAAGATAATGCTGTAATCAGCATCGACCCGCCGCGGCAGCTCAAACCAAGGCTTCAGCGGCGCTGGCGCGCTGCCTGGCGCATCTTTACAGATCATATCCAACTGGCCGTTCGGGAAGCAGTAGCGCATGCGCGTCAGCGCGTTGGCGCTAAAACGCAGGCGGGCCAGGCCGCTTAATTCCGGGCTCCAGTTATTCGGCATATCGCCGTACATCGCATCCAGAAACAGCGGATAGCTGTCGCTGCTGAGCACGGCTTCCAATTCGCGTGCGCATATCTGGGCGGTTTCAATATCCCACTGCGGCGTGATGCCGGCATGGGCCATCACCAGCCTCTGCTCGGTATCAACCTGCAGCAGCGGCTGGCGGCGCAGCCAGTTAATCAGCTCATCAGCATCCGGCGCTTCCAGCAGCGGGTTTAGCCGGTCTTTGGGTTTGTTGCGGCTGATGCCGGCGTAAACCGCCAACAGGTGCAGATCGTGGTTGCCCAGCACCATACGCACCGCCGGGCCAAGCGAACGCACGTAGCGCAGTACTTCCAGCGAGCCGGGGCCGCGCGCCACCAGATCGCCCGTGAGCCACAGCGTGTCATATTGCGGATCAAACGCAACCTGGGCTAATAGCGACTGCAGTTCATCAAAACAGCCATGAACGTCACCAATAAGATATGTCGACATATTAATGAATCAGCGTTGGGATAGCTAAGCGGAAGACGGGAATAGCGATGCGGAACGATTTTCCCTGATGGTCAATCATTTCGTAATGGCCTTCCATGGTGCCCAGCGGGGTTTCAAGGATAGCGCCACTGGTGTATTGGAACTCGCCGCCTGGTTCAATAACCGGCTGCTCACCCACCACGCCTTCACCTTGCACTTCGGTTTGGCGGCCGTTGGCGTTGGTGATCAACCAATAGCGGCCCAGAAGTTGAACGGTTGAGCGCCCCAGGTTACGCACTGTGATGGTATAGGCGAAGACGTAACGCTCTTCGTCCGGCTGTGACTGTGATTCCACATAAACACTTTGTACCTGCACACATACACGGGGCGACTCAATCATGACCACAACTCCTTATTGCTGCGGCGGCAGATTGGCTGAAAGCCAGTTGGCTAGCTTGCAGTACTGCGCCACAGAAATATTTTCTGCTCTGAGCGTAGGATCGACGCCGAGATCCGTTAATTGCTCTGGGGTGAACAGATCGCCCAGGCTATTACGGACGGTTTTACGGCGTTGGTTGAATGCCTGGGTGGTGATCCGGCTTAGCATACGCACATCACCGACCGGGTGCGGCAGCTCACGGTAAGGCGCCAGGCGCACCACGGCGGAATCCACTTTCGGCGGCGGCGCAAAGGCCGTTGGCGGCACTTCCAGCACCGGGATGACGTTGCAATAGTATTGCGCCATCACGCTCAGACGCCCATAGGCTTTACTGTTCGGGCCAGCCACCAGGCGGTTCACAACTTCTTTTTGCAACATGAAGTGCATGTCGTGAATAGCCTGAGTATAGCTGAAAAGGTGGAACATGAGCGGGGTGGAAATATTGTACGGCAGGTTGCCAAATACGCGCAGCGGTTGGCCTGCCTGCTCGGCCAGTTCAGCGAAGTTCATCGCCATGGCATCCTGCTGGTAGATGGTCAGTTTGTCTTTCAACTGCGGATGATTGGCCAGGCGCGCCGCCAGATCGCGATCCAGCTCGATCACCGTCATGCGATCCATCCGCGCGCCGACCGGCTCGGTCAAGGCGCCCAGGCCCGGGCCGATCTCCACCACGGCTTCACCCGGCTGGGGGTGAATGGCGGAAACGATGCTATCGATGACAAACTGATCGGTTAAAAAGTTTTGCCCAAAGCGTTTGCGGGCAAAGTGCCCTTGGTGGACTCTATTATTCATTACAATTAATTATCATTTTAATGGCGAGATTCAGGGCCGTTTTGAAACTGCCGACGTCGGCACTGCCGGAGCCCGCCAGTTCCAGAGCGGTACCATGGTCGACCGAGGTACGGATAAAAGGCAAACCGAGAGTGATGTTAACCGCACGGCCAAACCCCTGGTATTTTAGCACCGGCAAGCCCTGATCGTGATACATCGCCAGCACGGCATCGGCATGTTGCAAATATTTGGGCTGGAACAGCGTATCGGCCGGCAGAGGGCCGATCAGATTGATGCCACGGCGGCGCAAGGTATCCAGGGCCGGAATAATGACATCCAGTTCTTCACGCCCCATATGGCCGCCTTCGCCCGCGTGCGGGTTAAGCCCACAGACATAAATCTGCGGGGAGGGGATGCCAAACTTGGTTTGCAGATCGTGGTTGAGAATGCCGATCACTTCATGCAGGCATTGTTCGGTAATCGCACCCGGCACCGCCAGCAGCGGCAGGTGGGTCGTCGCCAGCGCCACGCGCAGTTCTTCCGTCGCCAGCATCATCACGACGCGTTCACAGCCGCTGCGATCGGCAAAAAATTCGGTGTGGCCGGTAAAAGGCACGCCTGCATCGTTGATGATGCCTTTATGCACCGGCCCGGTGATCAGCGCGGCGAATTCGCCGTTCAGGCAGCCGTCACAGGCCTTGGCCAGGGTATCCACAACATAGGCGCTGTTGGCGACGTTCAGTTCGCCCGGCGTAACCGCGGCGGGGGCCGCAACCGGCAGCACCGTCAGGGTACCGGCGCGCTGCGGCGCGGCCGGCAGTTGCGGCTGGTAATCACGCAGCGCCAGCGGCAAGTTCAGCCGTTGGGCACGTGTTTGCAGCAGGGCCGGATCGGCGCAGACCACCAGCTCAACAGGCCAATCCTGTTGCGCCAGGGCAACCACCAAATCCGGCCCCACCCCGGCTGGCTCGCCGGGGGTTATAACAACGCGTTGATTATTGTGCATTACTGCCATCAAGTATTTTTACATAGGCGGCGGCACGCTGTTCCTGCATCCAGGTCTGTGCTTCTTCAGCAAACTTGCGGTTGAACAGCATGCGGTAAGCGCGGTCCTTCTGGGCCGCATCGGTTTTATCGACCTGGCGGGTATCAATCAGTTGGATAAGGTGCCAGCCGAAGGCGGAATGAACGGGTTTACTGATTTCGCCTTTATGCAGTTTTAACAGCGCATCGCGGAAGGCTGGATCGTACATGTCCGGGGATGCCCAACCCAGATCGCCGCCCTGCAGCGCAGAGCCGGGATCCTGCGAAAGCTGTTTGGCTTCGTCGGCAAACTTCGCGGTACCGCTCTTGATCGCCGCGGCCACTTCTTCCAGCTTCGCGCGTGCCTGGTCATCGGTCAACACGACGGAAGGTTTCAGCAGGATGTGGCGGGCGTGCACTTCGGTAACGGAAACCGACTGGTTGGTGCCGCGGATGTCGTTGACCTTCAGGATATGGAAGCCAACGCCGGAGCGGATGGGGCCGACCACGTCGCCTTTCTTGGCGCTCACCAGCCTTTCAGCGAACAGGGTGGGGATCTCTTGCAGCTTGCCCCAGCCCATGTTGCCGCCTTTCAGCGCCTGGGGATCGGCAGAGTAGGTGATGGCCAGTTTACCGAAGTCCGCACCGTTGTGCAGTTCAGTCATCAGGCGTTTAGCCAGCTCTTCTGCTTCGTCAACCTGTTGTTGTGACGGGTTTTCCGGCAGCGGCAGCAGGATGTGGCTGATGTTCATTTCGGTATCGCTGCTGTTCTGGGTGCCAACCTGTTTGGCCAGCGAATCCACTTCCTGCGGCAGGATAGTGACGCGGCGGCGAACTTCGTTGTTGCGCACCTCGGCGATCAGCATTTCTTTGCGGATCTGCGAACGGTAGGTGGTGTAGTTCAAGCCGTCATAGGCCAGACGGCTGCGCAGTTGATCGACGGTCATTCTGTTTTGTGCGGCGATATTGGCGATCGCCTGATCCAGTTCGGCATCGGAAATGGAGATGCCCATTTTTTGCCCCATCTGCAACTGGATGTTATCCATAATCAAACGCTCAAGGATCTGATGGCGCAGCGTGGCATCGTCCGGCAATTGTTGCCCTGCCTGCTGGGCGTTCAGCTTGACCGACTGCATCAGGCCGTTCACGTCGCTTTCGAGCACAACGCCGTTATCCACCACGGCGGCGACCTTATCAACTTCTTGGGGGGCAGCGAACGCGGTATTGGCGCAAATGACCAATCCGAGAATAAGCGTTCTCCAGTTCTTCATACATTTCCCATTATTTAATCCGCAAATGCGGGTGAAAGTTCTGTTATTCAAACGATGAAATATCATCAGAACGCGCGCTGATACGGCAGGATGCCGGAGCGCAGCATTTCTGCCGTGCCCAGGCTATGATCGCTGCTCAAGCCGCGCAGTTCGACGTTGAATGAAACCCTGTTGTCGTAAACGCTGTTTTGGCTGCTGCTGTTCCAGTCGGTGACCCTGCGCTCGTAGCCAAGGCTGACGGCCCAACAGCAGGTGTTGTAACGCACGCCCAGCAGTTGATCGGCAGACTGTTTGGCGCGGGTGTCGTAGTAATAGGCACCGACGATCGCCCAACGGTCTGCGATTGGCCAGCTAGCCGTTACGCCCACCTGCGAAATACCGTCCTGATAGGCCGGTATCTGGGTGGTGCTTAACGCCGTTTGAATATATTCCGGCGTGGCATAACGGTAGTTCAACTGAACCATACGTTCAGCATCCTGGCGATACTCCAGCACGGCGTTGCCCAATGAGACGCTAGCCAAACGCGTATCATATTGCAGCCCGCCGCGCAGCCCCCAGCGATCGTCAATCTTCCAATAGGTGTCGCCGGCCCATGCCAGGCTGCCGGTGTCATCATTGTTATCGTAACCAGTGACTTGGTCGCCGGTACGCGAACGGCTGAAGTAGTAGATTTGACCCACGGAAACGTTAAAACGTTCCACCAGCGCGTCATCATAAATGCGTGAGGTCAGGCCGGTGGTCACCCGGTTCTGGGACGCAATGCGATCCAGGCCGCTGTAAGTACGATCGCGGAACAGGCCGGAGTAGTCGGTTTGCAGCAGCGTGGTGTCATAGGTATAGATGCTGCTTTGATCGCGGTACGGCACGTAAAGGTACTGCATCCGCGGTTCCAGCGTCTGGGTATAGCCTTCGGCCCAGTTCATTTGGCGATCGAACACCATCTTGCCATCAACCTTGAATTGCGGCAGTACGCGGTTAACCGAATCCTTCAGGAGCGGCGCCGTACTGCCTGTGCGGCTCTCATAGTTGCTGGCGAAGCCGTTGGGGATGTCCTGCTGATAGTGGGTAGCCATCAGTTTGGCTTCGGTGTTCAGGCTGCCCCAGCCGTTGGTTAACGGCATGCTGATGGTCGGCTCCGCGTGCAGGCGAACGGCGTCCGGGCTGTACGGGTTAACGCTGGTAAAGTTGGCGGCCTGGCCGTAGAGGTGCAGATCAAACGGGCCGAGATCGTTTTTGTAGTAGTTCAGATCTAACTGCGGCCGGACGCGATAGGATTCGGAGCTGTCGCGATCGGTGTCATCGTAAATCTGGAACTGCTTGGAGCTGATGGTGGCGTCCCAGTTTTCCGTGGCGTAGGCCAGGCTGAATTTCTGCGTCGCGTAGCCGTCGGTGGTGGAACCGTATTTGGAATCCAAATCGGTAAAGTACCGGGAATCGCTGACCTTGGTATAGTCGACGTTGAAACGCCATACCTGGTCCATCACCCCGTTGTGGTTCCAGTACAGCAACCAGCGGGTATCGTCCGTGTTGCCCTTGCCGTATTCGTGATCGTTCGGCAACCAGTCCAACGCAACGGTACCGAGGCCCGGCTGCGTCAGATAGCGGAACTCTGTCTGCCACTGCAGGCCACGCTTAGACATATAGTTAGGCGTGATGGTGGCATCAAAGTTTGGCGCGATGTTCCAGTAGTAAGGCAACACGAACTGGAAGCCGTTATTGCTGCCGTATTTCGCATTCGGGATCAGGAAGCCGGAGCGGCGCTTGTCGCCGACCGGCAATTGCAGATACGGGCTGTAAAACACCGGGACGCCGGCGATTTTAAAACGGGCGTTCCAGATTTCGGCGACCTGCTCTTCACGATCGTGGATCACCTCGGAGCCGACCACGGTCCAGCTGTCGTCCCCTGGCAAACAGGAGGTGAAGCTGCCGTTTTCCAGGATGGTGTAGCGGTTTTCGCCCCGCATTTTCATCTTGTCGGCGTCACCGCGCCCCTGGCGGCCGACCATTTGGTAATCCCCCTGGTAGACGTCGGTATCCTTGGTGTTCAGGTTAGACCACGCCTTCGGCCCCTGCAGTTTGATCTGGTTATCGCCATAGTGCACATCGCCGGTGGCGGTTACGGTACGCACCGGGGCTTGGCCAGCCTGCTCTGTCTGATTCAGCTCAACCTGTTTGGCGGTGAGGGTGCTGTTGCCCTGATGAATATTCACGTTGCCGTTGAACAGCGCAGTGTGCGGGTAGTCAGCGCTTGAATCGTCAGAGTGGATAGTGACGGGCAGCGTGTTGGGATCGCCGCTGACCACCGGTTGGTCGAAAGTCGGGACGCCAAGCATGCACTGCTCGGCCAGATCGGCCAGCGCGTGCTGACTGTAAAGTGCCGTCCAAATCATCGTGGCCAGCAGTGTTGGTAAGCTTTTTTTCATACGCGGTTGTGGTGTCCGTCCTCAGAAGCGTCATGGCCGGCAAACGGTCAGAGACTATATCACTCATCTGCGTTGCGCTAGTGTTAAATCCGGTCGTTTGACTGCGTCGTTGTTAGGCGCAGCGATAAATGACAGGTATGATAATCGAAATCTTGGGAAAAATCGCCTTAACCCTGTGACTAACAACGCAGGGCGATATGCGGCTTACAGTATGTAATTTGGGGAGTGTATGCAGTATTGGGGAAAACTGCTCGGGGTCATTGTCGCTATCTGGTCTGGCGCGGGCTTCTGGGGCGTAGTTCTGGGGCTGATTGTTGGCCATATGATTGATACCGCGCGCAACAATAAGCGCAGCCGGGGGTTTTTTGCCGATCAGCAAACGCGGCAATCGCTGTTTTTCCGCACCACCTTCCAGGTGATGGGCCATCTGACCAAATCGAAAGGGCGGGTGACCGAGGCGGATATTCAAATGGCCAATCTGTCGATGGACCGCATGCAACTGCACGGCGAAGCCCGTGCGGCGGCGCAGCAGGCCTTCCGCGAGGGCAAGCAGAGCGATTTCCCGCTGCGTGAACGGCTGCAGCAACTGCGCAGCATCTGTTTTGGCCGTTTTGATCTGATTAGGATGTTTCTGGAAATACAGATCCAGGCCGCCTTTGCGGACGGTTCGTTGCACCCAAACGAGCGCCAGGTGCTGTATGTGATCGCCGAAGAGCTGGGGATCTCGCGCGCGCAGTTCGAACAGTTTCTGCGCATGATGGAAGGTGGCCAACAGTTCGGCGGCGGCTACCAGCAGCAGGGCGGCTACTCGCAAGGCGGCTATCAACAGGCCAGCCGTGGGCCAACGCTGGAAGACGCCTGCAAGGTGCTGGGGGTGAACAGCACCGACGATGCGGCGACCATCAAGCGCGCTTACCGTAAGCTGATGAGTGAACACCACCCGGATAAGCTGGTGGCGAAGGGGCTGCCGCCGGAAATGATGGAAATGGCTAAACAGAAAGCGCAGGAGATCCAATCGGCCTACGATCTGATCAAACGCGAAAAAGGCTTTAAGTAACGCTGACAGGGATGTTCGCCAGGCTGTTTCCTTTGGCTCAATTAGGCGTGCGCGGCTGAACGCCTAAAGTGCCGTTCAGCCCCTGTCTTATTTAATGCTGGGTTAAAAATCCGGTTCGGCGCGGAAATGCATCGGCGTCTGGAACGCGGGGTGGGTGATGCGCAGCTCTTGCGCATGCAGTTGTAAACGTTCGGCCATCGCCCTGGCCTGCGGGTGCGCGTAAAACCTATCGCCGAGGATCGGGTGCCCCAGCGCCAGCATATGCACCCGCAACTGGTGCGAACGCCCGGTGATGGGCAACAGCTTAACCCGCGTGCTGCCGTCTGTGTCGCGTGCAAGCACGTGATAGGCCGTCTGCGCCGCCTTGCCGGTAGCAAAACAGACCTTTTGCAGCGGCCGGTTCGGCCAGTCGCAAATCAGCGGTAAATCCACCATCCCTTCATCGTGCTCAAGATGCCCCCAAACGCGGGCGATGTAGACTTTCTTTGGCTCGCGCTCACGGAACTGGCGCTTGAGCTCGCGCTCTGCTGCTTTGGTCAGCGCCACCACGATCACGCCGCTGGTGGCCATATCCAGCCGGTGCACCGACTCGGCGGCCGGGTAATCTGCCTGAATACGCAGCATCAGGCTGTCTTTATGCTCCGGCGCGCGGCCGGGCACGGAAAGCAGCCCGCTGGGCTTGTTGACCACGATAATATGGGCATCCTGATACAGAATATGCAAAGGCTGCTGTGGGGGATCGTAGCGTTCCATTGTCGGGCTCCGCCGCTGTGGGTTAGGCGGGGGAGCAGGCTCCCCCTTGCACGGTTACTGGTGGGTGACCACCACCAGGCGGATAGCGTCCAGGCGCCAGCCCGCTTCGTTCAGGTTAGCCAGCACCTGGCGGCGGTTGAACTCCAGCGCTTCTACTTCGTCGTCGCGGATGTTCGGGTTGACCGCCTTGAGGGCTTCCAGCCGCGCCAGCTCGGTGCTGAGTTTATCGTCAGCTTCCTGTTTGGCCTGCTCGATCAGCGCTCTGGCCTCGGTTTCCACCTGGCTTTCCGCCTGTTGCAGGATGGCATGCACGTCCGGCTGCACGGCGTTAACCAGCTTGCTGGACGTGTGGCGGTTCACCGCGTTCAGCTGGCGGTTGAAGCTTTCGAACTCAACCTGGGCCGCCAGGTTGGTGCCCTTGCGGTCCATCAGCATGCGGATCGGCGTGGCCGGCAGGAAACGGGTCAGTTGCAGGTGCTTCGGCGCCTGGGCCTCCACCACGTAAATCAGCTCCACCAACAGGGTGCCGACCGGCAACGCTTTGTTTTTCAACAGCGAAACCGCACAGCTGCCGGTGTCGCCGGAAACGATCAGATCCAGCCCGTTACGGATAATCGGGTGTTCCCAACTGACGAACTGCGCATCTTCGCGCGCCAGCGCCTGTTCGCGATCGAAGGTCACGGTGCAGCCGTCCTGCGGCAGCCCCGGGAAGTCCGGCACCAGCATGTGGTCTGACGGGGTCAGGATGATCAGGTTATCGCTGCGGTCTTCCTGATTGATACCGACGATATCAAACAGGTTGAGCGCAAAGCTGACCAGGTTGACGTCGTTGTCCTGTTCAGCAATGGCGTCGGCTAACCGTTGCGCCTTCTCCCCGCCGTTGGAATGCATTTCCAACAGGCGATCGCGCCCCTGTTCCAACTGGGCTTTCAGCCGATCGTGCTGCTGGCGGCAGGCGTGAATAAAGTCGTCGAACCCTTCCTGTTCCGTCGGCGCGGCCAGGAAGGTGATGAGTTGTTCATAGCTGCTGTCATAGATGGTGCGGCCGGTTGGGCAGGTGTGCTCAAAGGCATCCAACCCTTCGTGATACCAGCGCCCCAGCACCGCCTGGGCGGTGTTTTCCAGATAGGGCACCATAATCTGGATGTCGTGCTGTTGCCCGATGCGATCCAGGCGGCCGATGCGCTGCTCCAGCAGATCCGGGTTGAACGGCAGATCGAACATTACCAGATGGCTGGCGAACTGGAAGTTGCGGCCTTCGGAGCCAATCTCCGAACACAGCAGCACCTGGGCCCCTTCTTCTTCAGAGGCGAAGTAGGCGGCGGCGCGGTCGCGCTCAATGATCGACAGCCCTTCGTGGAACACGGCGGCGCGGATGGCTTCGCGCTCGCGCAGTACCTGTTCCAGTTGCAGCGCGGTTTCCGCCTTGGCGCAGATCACCAGCACTTTTTCATGACGGTTGGCGGTCAGGTAGTTCAGCAGCCACTCAACGCGCGGATCGAAGTTCCACCAGGTGGCGTTTTCGCCTTCAAATTCCTGATAAATCTGCTCCGGATAGAGCATATCGCGCGCCCGCGCTTCCACGCTCTTTTTGGCGCCCATAATGCCGGAGACTTTAATCGCCGTTTGGTACTGGGTCGGCAACGGCAGCTTGATCTGGTGCAGGGTGCGGTGCGGGAAGCCTTTCACGCCGTTGCGGGTGTTGCGGAACAGTACCCGGCTGGTGCCGTGGCGGTCCATCAGCATGGTCACCAATTCCTGGCGCGCTTGTTCCGCATTGGCGCCGTCGCTGTTGGCGGCCTTCAGCAGCGGCTCGATATCCTGCTCGTCGATCAGTTCACCCAGCAGGTTGAGTTTCTCATCCGACAGGCGTTCGCCGCTTAGCAGTAGGGTGACGGCGTCGGCCACCGGGCGGTATTTCTGCTGCTCGGTAACAAACTCCTGGTAGTCATGGAAACGGTTTGGATCCAGCAGGCGCAGGCGGGCAAAGTGGCTTTGTTGGCCGAGCTGTTCCGGCGTCGCGGTCAGCAGCAGCACGCCGGGGATGTGCTCGGCCAACTGCTCGATAACCTGGTATTCACGGCTTGGGGCTTCTTCGCTCCACGCCAGGTGGTGTGCTTCATCCACTACCAGCAGATCCCACTCGGTATCGGCCAGCTGTTCCAGCCGTTTCTTGTTGCGGCGCACAAAGTCCAGCGAACAGATCACCAACTGCTCGGTTTCAAACGGGTTGCTGCTGTCGAGCATGGCTTCGGCGTAGCGGCTGTCGTCAAACAGCGAGAAATAGAGGTTGAAGCGGCGCATCATTTCAACCAGCCACTGGTGCTGCAGCGTTTCCGGCACCACGATCAGAACGCGTTCGGCGCGCCCAGCCAACAGCTGCTGGTGGATAATCATGCCGGCTTCGATGGTTTTACCCAGGCCCACTTCATCGGCCAACAGTACGCGCGGCGCATGGCGCTGGCCGACTTCATAGGCGATATGCAACTGGTGCGGGATCAGGCTGGCGCGCATACCGCGCAGGCCGGCGAACGGCAGGCGGTATTGCTCGCTTTGGTATTTGCGCGCGCGAAAACGTAGCGCGAAGCGATCCATACGATCGATTTGCCCGGCAAACAGGCGGTCTTGCGGCTTGCTGAAGGTGAGTTTGCTGTCCAGCAGCACTTCGCGCATTGCCACGCCGCTTTCCTGCGTATCCAGGCGGGTGCCGATATAGGTCAGCAGGCCGTTGTCCTGTTTGACTTCTTCAACCTGTAACTGCCACCCTTCATGGCTGCTGATGGTGTCGCCCGGGTTGAACATCACCCGGGTAATGGGGGAGTCATTTCGGGCATACAGACGGTTTTCACCGGTGGCGGGGAAAAGCAGGGTAACCATGCGTGTGTCTAGCGCCACGACGGTTCCCAGACCCAGTTCGCTTTCCGTATCGCTGATCCAGCGTTGACCAAGTGTAAAAGGCATATATTGTCGGCTCGATTCTTTTTTGGTTAGTCTGCTGCTGCGATGCAGCAGCCGGTGTTCAAAGCGGCTTCCCTTCACCTTGCCCCCCAGCCCCTATTGCCGGGGAAAGTCCGTGCGGTCTGTGAGCATGATCACTATTAGCACATCATACTCGTTCTTCCCTGGCAGAGGGCCGTTTGTTCGGCTCTGGGCACAATTGTGCCACAACATCGCAATCGCTCTCGCGGGGTGATGGCCGTGGGGCAATAGCAATTCACGCCGCGCGTCAACGCAAAAGCGGCACGGTTTAACCACGATGTTGTGAGTTATTCAGAATTTGGGAAGGGCGCTATGGTAATGGAAGGCGGCGCGTTCGTCACCTGCAAAACCCAATGAATTTACCGACGCCCCGGCCGGGCAGGGTGTCAGAACAGCCCCATCTGCCCCGTGACCAACGTTGCAAAATCATCGTGCAGGAAAGGCAGGATGGCATCGGCCACCGGTTGCAATTGGCGCTCCAGGTAATGGTTATAATCAATCGGCGAGTGCCGGATCTCCAGCGGTTCAGGGCCTGCGGTGGTCATCACATAGCTTATCCAGCCGCCGTTCTGGTATTGCAACGGCCGCCCCTGCTGGCGATTGTATTCATCAGCGATGCGCGCCGCCCGGGCGTGCGGCGGCACGTTGCGCTGGTAATCATCCAACTGCCGGCGCAGGCGTTTGCGGTAGACCAGCCGGTCATCGAACTCGCCGTCTTGCAGTTTCGCCACGTAGTCACGCACGTAATCCTGGTAGGGCTGCCGCTTGAAAATGCGCTGATAGAGCTGCTGCTGGAACACCTGCGCCAGCGGTGTCCAGTCGGTGCGAACGGTTTCCAGCCCTTTGTACACCATGTTTTCGCTGCCGTCCGCCTGAACGATCAGCCCCGCGTAACGTTTCTTGCTGCCCTGCTCGGCGCCGCGGATGGTGGGCATCAGAAAGCGTGAATAATGGGTTTCAAACTCCAGCTCCAGTGCGCTTTCCAGTTGGTATTGCTGCTGCAGATACTGCCGCCACCACTGGTTGACGTACGCTACCAGCGCGCGGCCAATCTCGGCGGCCTGCTGTTCGCCGTGGGCCTTCTTCAGCCAGACAAAGGTGGAGTCCGTATCGCCGTAGATCACCTGGTAGCCCCGGCTTTCAATCAGTTCGCGGGTCTGGCGCATGATCTCGTGGCCGCGCAGGGTGATCGATGAAGCCAGCCGCGGATCGAAAAAGCGGCAGCCGCTGGCGCCCAGCACGCCGTAAAAGGCGTTCATGATGATCTTGAGCGCCTGCGACAGCGGTTTGTTTTGCTGCCGTTTGGCGGCTTCGCGCCCTTGCCAGATCTGGCTGACGATCGCCGGCAGGCAGTGCTGGCTGCGTGAAAAGCGGGCGTTACGGAACCCGGGAATGGTGTCGGCGTCGCTCTCGCTTTGGGTGCCGGCGACCAGGCCGACGGGATCGATCAGGAAGGTGCGAATGATCGAGGGATACAGGCTTTTGTAATCCAGCACCAGCACGGAATCATACAGCCCGGGCTGGGAATCCATCACGAAACCGCCGGGGCTGTGCTCTTCCGGCAGCTCGCCCAGGTTGGGGGCCACATAGCCCAGGCGGTGCATGCGCGGCATATACAGGTGGCTGAATGCCGCCACGGAACCGCCGCTACGATCCACTGCCAGCCCGGTGACGGTGGCGCGCTCAAGCAGAAACGGCAACAGTTCCGCCTTGGCGAAAATGCGCGTTACCAACTCGCAGTCTTTCAAGTTGTAACGCGCCAGCGCGGGTTTATCTTCGGCGAAGCGCCGGTCGATCTCCGCCATGCGCTGGTAAGGGTTATCAATGGCTTTGCCTTCGCCCAGCAACGCCTGCGCCACATATTCCAGGCTGAACGAGGGGAAGTTCCAGGTAGCGGATTTCAGGGCTTCAATGCCGTCGATAAACAGCCGCCCGGCCGCACTGGCGAAAAAGTGGTTTTGCTTAAAACCGTGCTCGCGCCACTCCAACAGGCCGCCGCCGCGGCCGAAACGCAGCGGGATACGGTAACGTTCGGCGTGTTTTTGCAGCACGCGCAGATCAAATTGCACCAGATTCCAGCCGATGATCGCGTCCGGATCGTGTTGCGCCAGCCATTGATTCAGCCGCTCCAGCATTTGCGGGCGGCTGGCACAGTATTCCAGGGTGAAATCGAGTGGCCCCGGTTCGCCATTGGCGGGGCCGAGCATGTATACCTGGCGCTGGCCGCAGCCTTCCAGCGCGATGGAATAAAGCTCGCCGTGGGCCGAGGTTTCGATATCCAACGACACCAGCCGCAGCGGCGGCCGGTAGTCCGGCGCCGGCTTCATCTGCGCATTGATCAGCCTATCGCCGCCGGCGGGCTGGCCGCTGAACCACACCGGGGCGGTGATAAAGCGTTCCATCAGGTAACGCTCCGGCGGGCGGATATCCGCTTCGTAAACGTTGACGCCGCCTTCCCTGAGCCGTTTTTCCAGCGTGATCAACTGCCGGTGCTGGCGGCAATACAGGCCGAGCACCGGACGGGAATGGAAGTCTTTCAGCGGCAGCGGTTTTAGCGTGGCGTGGCGCTCATCACGCAGCAGCGCTTCGGCCCGCGAGCGTTGTTCTTGCGGAATAAACGCCACCGAATTCTGCGGCGCCAGGCACAGCTGCTTTGGGCCGTGCTCGGTTGCCAGCCAGAATTCAATCTCGGTGCCGGCGGCGGTATCGCGCCAGTACCGGGTGAGCAGAAAGCCTTGCTGAAGTGGTGCCACGCGGTTCCTGATACCTATGTTGATCCCCTGGGCCTTGTGGTCATGCTGGGGTGGATAGCAAGCAATATGCCGAAAACCTTGCGCGTTGCAGCAACGCCAACGCGCCTGCAACGAACAGTATAATGGCTTATAGTATGGATATTCATACAGTCATTGTCTACCATCTGGTGGCGCCGCCAAAATCGCATACAATTCAGCGGTTGACGCGGTGACAACCGGGCCGGACAATCCCCCGCCCACAAGCTTGAGTTAACCTGAGGTTGAATGGAAGCCTACTTACAGCACCTGATTACCCAGTCTCTGGCATTCACCCTGATGGTGATCGTGCTGGTGGCGTTTCTGGAATCGTTGGCACTGGTTGGGCTGCTGCTGCCCGGCACGGTGATGATGGCCAGCATTGGCGCCCTGATCGGCAGCGGACAGGTGGATTTTTACCCGGCCTGGGCCGCAGGCGTAGTGGGGTGCTTGCTGGGTGACTGGAGCTCTTATTTCATCGGCCGCGCTTTTAAAGCGCCGCTGCACCGTTGGTCGTTCCTGAAAAAGCACAAAGCGATGCTGGATCGCACGGAACATGCTTTGCATCAGCACAGTATCGTCACCGTATTGATTGGCCGCTTTGTCGGGCCCACGCGCCCGCTGGTGCCGATGGTGGCCGGGATGCTGGATTTACCGCCGTACAAGTTTGCCCTGCCGAACATCATTGGCTGTCTGGCCTGGCCGCCGGTCTATTTCTTCCCTGGCATTTTGGCCGGCGTGGCGCTGGATATCCCGGCCGGTGCCAACAGCGCGCTGTTCAAATGGCTACTGTTGGCGATGGCGCTATTGCTGTGGCTGGCGGCATGGCTAAGCTGGCGCTGGTGGCGCGAGGGGAAACGCAGCGCCGATCGCCTCAGCCGCTGGCTGCCGCCGCCGCGCTTGCGCCTGGCCTGTATCCTGAGCTGGGCCGCCGTGGCCGTGTGTTTCTATTTCCTGCACCAGCAGCCGCTGATGCCGATATACCGCCACCTGCTTTGGCAGGTGGTGGCTACCGGTTAAGCCGATGGAGGGCGATTATTGGAAAAATGCCGCCAACTGCTCGAAGACCCGCACATCTTCGCTGTGGCGCTTCACCTGTAGCACGTCCTCCAGCTTTTCCACCTGGCTTATCATTTGTTGTAGCCGCTGATCGTCCGCCACCAGCAGCCAGATGCGGCTTTGCTGCCCATCCTTGAGCGGCAGGCACAGAATGCCCTCCACGTTAAACGCCCGGCGGGCAAACAGACCGCATACGTGGGTCATTACGCCAGGGTGGTTGCGCACCGCCAGTTCCAGGATCACCTGTGGGTTTTGTTGTAGTGATTGCATGGCTTATTCTCCAATCATCTCAATATTGGCGGCGCCCGGCGGCACCATCGGGAATACCTTCTCATTGATATCGATCAGCGCGTGGATCAAACACGGGCCGGGGCGCTGGATCGCCGCCGCCAGCGCGGCCTGCGGATCGCGCTCGGCATTCAGATCGCAGGTGTCCAGGCCAAAACCGGCGGCGATCTTGATGAAATCGGTGCGCTTTGGATAGGTGGCGGCAAAGATGTGCTGCTGATAGAACAGCGATTGCTGCTGGTGCACCAGCCCCAGCGCTTGGTTGTTGATCAAAATGATTTTTACGTCCAGATCGTGCTCGACCGCGGTAGCCATTTCCTGGATGTTCATCATCATGCTGCCGTCGCCGGAGAAGCACAACACCTTGCGCTGCGGCTCGGCCAGCGCGGCGCCGATGGCGGCCGGCAGCCCGAACCCCATGGTGCCCAGCCCGCCGGAGGTGAGCCATTGGCGCGGGCGGCTCAGCGGGTAGGCTTGCGCCACCCACATCTGGTGCTGGCCCACGTCGGTGGTGACGATGGCGCTTTCATCCACGCAGCGCGCCGCCGCCCGGATCAGCCCATAGTGGCAGAGCGGATCTTCGGCGTTCGGCATGTTAAACGGGAATTCGCGTTTCAGATCCTCCACCATTTGCAGCCATGCGCTGCGCGGTGCGGCTTCGATCTGCGGCAGCAGTTGCGCCAGCACCTGGCCGACGTCGGCGTGCAGCGCCAGATGAGGCTGCTTAATCTTGCCAAGCTCGGCACGATCGATATCCACATGAATGATTTTCGCGTTGGGGCAAAACTGCTCCGTTTTGCCAATCGCGCGATCGTCAAAGCGGGCGCCCAATACGATCAGCAGATCCGCTTCCTGCAAGATAAAGTTGGTGCTGCGCGCGGCGTGCATCCCCAGCATGCCAAGGGAAAGCGGGTGCTCCACCGGCAAGGCGCCCAGCGCCATCAGGGTCATGGTGGTGGGCAGGTTGGCGCGTTCCGCCAGCTCGCGCGCATCGCGGTGGGCTGCTGCGCTGATGATGCCGCCGCCCAGATAGAGCACCGGCCGTTTGGCCTGGTTTATCATCATTGCGGCTTGCCGCACGGCGGCGGCGTCGAATGTCGGCGGCGCATCCGGCTGCGCAATCGGCGGCAGTTGATCCAGTTCGATCTCGGCGGTTTGCACATCTTTGGGGATATCGATCCACACCGGCCCCGGCCGGCCGGATTCGGCGATGCGGAAGGCATCGCAAATTACCTGCGGCAGCTCGCTGATGCTGCGCACCAGATAGTTGTGTTTGGTGATGGGGATCGAAATACCGTAGGTATCGACTTCCTGAAAGGCGTCGGAGCCGATCATGGAAGAGGGTACTTGCCCGGTAATGCAGACGAGAGGGATGGAGTCGAGCTTGGCGTCGGCGATGGCGGTGACCAGGTTGGTGGCGCCGGGGCCGCTGGAGGCGATGCACACCGCGGCTTTGCCATTGGCCCTGGCCATGCCCTGGGCCATAAAGCCGGCGCCCTGTTCATGGCGCGCCAATACGTGGCGGATGGTGTTGCTCTGGCTGAGCGCATCATACAGCGGCAGCGCAGCGCCGCCGGGAATGCCGGCGACGGTGGTGATGCCCTGGCGTTCCAGCAGATGCACGATCAGCTGGGCGCCGGTAAAACGCTGCCGTTGGTGAGGTTTGCCCGTGGTTTCCATTGTCTCGTCCTTCTTCTTGGCCGGTTGGCTTTGAGCGGGATACAGAGACAAGAAACCCCGCTCGGTTGGCGCCGGCGGGGTTTTGGGAATCGTGTGTTGATTCGGACCCTACGGCGCGTTGCCGACGACCACCACCACACGAACGACCACAGCCGCGGCAGGTTGCGCGGTGTTTAGTAGGGCCGAAGTCAGTGCAGATGCGATCACAGGGAACCTTAAGTATCAACAATAATAGTCAGGCAACATAAAAGCACAGGCGCCCAACGGGAACAACAGATTTATAGGTGGACACCTAAGAAATGCGCGCTAGATCACGGCTGTACCGGTATGCCTAGGATCTGCGCTTCAGGCGCACGGCCCTCCACCAGCGCCTGAGTCGGGCCGTCGTAATAAATCCGGCCGTCAACCACCAACAGCGTTCGCTGGGCGATGCGGGCGGCATCGTCCAGATTATGCGAAACCATCAGCAGCGTGAGTTGGCGCTGGTGACAGACGTTCTGCAACAGTTGCAGCATCTCACTGCGCAGCGCCGGATCGAGCGCCGAGAAAGGCTCGTCCAGCAGCAGGATCGGCCGTTGCCGCACCAGGCAGCGCGCCAGCGCCGCCCGCTGGCGCTGGCCGCCGGAAAGCTGCGACGGCAGGCGTTGCAAGTGTTCCTCCAGCCCAACCTGGGCGGCAATCTGCGTCAACTGCCGTTTTTGTTCGCCGTTCAGCCGCAGGCCGGGGTTAAGCCCCAGCCCAATATTTTGGGCGACGGTCAGGTGAGCGAACAGGTTGTTTTCCTGGAACAGCATGGAGACCGGGCGTTTGGCCGGCGGGGTAGCGGTGTGATCCTCGCCCGCCAGCAACAACCGGCCGCTGGCCGCCGGCAGAAAGCCGGCGATCAGGCTGAGCAGGGTGCTTTTGCCCGCGCCGCTTGGCCCGAGCACCGCGACGCGTTCGCCCGGCTGGATATGCAGATCAAAGCGCATCGGCAGGTGTTCATACAGATAGGTTAATTTTTCAAGCGTCAGCATGGCGGCCCGGTAAGCGTTCAATCAGGGTAAACAGCAGGAAGCACAGCAGCAGCAACAGCAGCGCGGTCACGGCGCCGTCATGGCTGCGATAGGCACCAATTTGTTGGTACAGATAAAAAGGCAGGGTACGGAATTGCTCGTTGCCAAACAAGGCCACCACGCCAAAATCGCCGATCGACAGCACGCAGGCAAACGCCAACGCCTGCGCCAGCGGCCGGCGCAGCGCTTTCAGTTCGATCCAGCGCAGCCGCTGCCAGCCGTGCATATCCAGCGACAGGCACAATGGGTTGTAGCGTTCTGCCAGATCGCGCATGGGGTTGTCGAGCACTTTCAGCGCGTAGGGGATCGCCATCAGCGCGTTGGTCAGGATCACCAGCCCATAGGGCGACTGCGGCAGGCCGAGGGTATCGTTCAACAGCAGGAAAAAACCGGTGGCCAGGACAATGCCCGGCATCGCCAGGATCACCATGCCGCTCAACTCCAGCGCCTGCCCCCAGCGCAAACGCTGTCGAAGTTTCAGTTCCCGGCTGCTCCACAGCAACAGCATCGTCAGGGTGACGCACAGCAAACCGGCGCCGAGCGCGATGCGCAACGAGGTAAACAGCGCCTGCCAGAGGATCTGCTGTTGCAACACGCTTACCAGCGCCTGATTGGCGCCGTCGGCAATCACCGCCAGCAGCGGCGGCAGCAACAGCAGCAGGGCTGCGGTTATCAGCAGGCCGTCGGTGATGCGCCGCTGCAGGCTGTCTTCCGGGTTGCGCCAAAGCGCCGCCTGGGTCGCCCCTACCGGCAGCGCCTGGCTCAGGCGCTGGCTAAGCAGCACCAGCCCCAGGCAACAGGCCATCTGGATCAACGCCAGCAGGGCGGCGCGGCTGAGATCGTAGTCGTAGCTCAGCGCCTGATAAATCGCCAGTTCAATGGTGGTGGCCTGCGGGCCGCCGCCCAGCGCCAGCACGGTGGCAAAGCTGGCGAAGCAAAGCATGAAGATCAGCGCGCCGCTCGGCAGCAACTGGCGCCGCAGCGCGGGCCATTCGACGATGCGAAACTGCTGCCAGCCGTTCATGCCCAACTGGGCGGCCAGTTGGCGCTGTTCCACCGGGATATTTTCCAGCGCTTGCAGCAGCAGGCGGGTGGCGAGCGGGAGGTTGAAGAATAAATGGGCCAGCAGGATGCCCTGCAGGCCGTAAGGAGAGAAATGATATTCCACGCCCAGCCAGCCGCACAGGGTGGCCAGCCAGCCCTGGCGGCCATAGACGCTGAGCAAGCCGAAGACCGCCACCAGCACCGGCAGCACCAGCGTCATAGCGCACAGCCGCAACAACATCGCGCGGCCGGGAAAGCGGCGCCGATAGAGCGCGCGCGCCAGCCAGATGGCAGGCAGCACCGAGATCAACGCGGAAAGCAGCGCCTGCCAAAAGGTGAAGCGCACCACATGCCACAGGTAGGCGTCGTGCCAGATTGCCGTGGCGTTGCTTGCTGGCGCATGGTGCCACAGCGCGCCTATCGCCAGTGCGGCGATCAGCACGATCAGGCCGGCGGCCAGCAGGCCTGGCCGCAGCCAGCCGGGAATTAGCGGCTTACCGCGTTTTGCCATGCCCGGATCCACTCCCCTCGGTGTTGCGCCACGTCTTCAGCACTGTACTGCAGCGCCACTTTCGGCACCGGCATTTGGTCAAAACCGGCCGGCAGCGTGGTGTTGATCACCGGGTACATCCAGTTACCGGTAGGAATGGTGTTTTGGAACGCCGGGGTCACCATGAACTGTAAAAAGCGCTCTGCCAATTGCGGATGTTTGCTGGCCTTCAACTTACCGGCCACTTCCACCTGCAGATAATTGCCTTCGCTAAAGTTGGCGGCGGCATAGCTGTCTTTCTTTTCTTCAATCAGGTGGTAGGCCGGCGAGGTGGTATAGCTAAGTACCAGATCGGCTTCTCCTTTCAGGAACAGGCCGTAGGCTTCGCTCCAGCCTTTGGTGACGGTGACGGTTTTTTTCGCCAACTGTTGCCAGGCCTGCGGCGCGCTGTCGCCGTACACTTTCTGCACCCACAGTAACAGGCCAAGCCCGGGGGTGCTGGTGCGCGGATCCTGATAGATGATTTTCCAGGGCTTATCGCTGCTCACCAGTTCTTTCAGGCTCTGCGGCGGGTTTTTCAATTTGTCTTTGTTGTAAACGAAGGCGAAGTAGCCGTAGTCGAACGGCACGAAGGTTTTATCATGCCAACCGCCGGGCAGGGTCAGCTTGCTGGTATCCACCGCGCTTGGCGCAAACAGGCCGGTTTGGCCCGCGGCCTGCAGCAGGTTGTTGTCCAGCCCCAGCACCACGTCGGCCGCGCTGTTTTTGCCCTCCAGCCGCAGGCGGTTAAGCAGCGAAACGCCATCCTCCAGCGCAACGAACTTCAGTTCGCAGCCGCAGTCTGCCTCAAAGGCTTTTTTCACCGCCGGGCCGGGGCCCCAATCGGCGGCGAAGGAATCATAGGTGTAAACCGTCAGCGTTTCTTTAGCCAGTGCCGGCGCGCTGGCCAGCAACAACAGGCAGGGAAGTAATTTTTTGACCACTTTGCACTCCTGGGCGATAAGGGGCAAAGGTATCTGAGGGTGGGGTGAATGGTTAATCAACGCGCCATGCTCAAATCCCTCCGCCGGTATGGACCGGATCAGGTTCGACGGGTTTGTTCTCAGCGGAAGAGATTGCCGCACGCCGGATAAACGCGCGCCGGGCACCTTTCCGCACCCCGTTGAGACGGCGTTATTGTAAAGATTAACGCGCGCCGGCGAAAGCGGCTTCTTTCTTTGTCAGGCCTCGGGTGGGGCGAACCAGGCGGATTTAAAGTCAAACCAGCCCAGCATATTCATCCGTACCCCGCGCATGCTGCGCTGGCCGTGCAACTGCAGCCAATGGTGAAACAACGGGTGTAGCTGATGGTGATGGACCAGGCGCCGACAGAATTCCGCCAACGGCAGGATATTGTCGTGCCACAGGGCGGCGTCCTGGCGCAGATCGTCATTCATGCAGTGTTTCAGCAGCGGCAGTTCATACAGCGTAGCAAAGAGCGAGAATTCCAGCGGCAGATAAAAATTTGCGCTGCCCAGCCACAAATCGCTGACCGCGTTGCCCTGGTGCCAGGTGGCGTAGTCCACCACCTGAATATTCAGGTGGATGCCGTGCTGCGCCAGCAATGGCGCGATCGTCTGTTGGATGGCCTGGAATTCCGGGTGCTCGCTGTAAAAGGTCAGCGTCAGTTCGCGCAGGCCGGCGGGTTTTGGCTGCCGGGAAGGCGCACGGCAATGATGCCAGCGCGGCAATATGCCGTAGGCCGGCGACCAGTAGCGTTGATACTCCGGCCCGGCATTGTTCAACAGGGTGATTGGGTTAATCAGTTCGCACAGCCAACTGCGGGTGGCTTCATCCGCAGCCAGCGGCGAGCGTTGGTCGAATAACAGAAAGTAACAGCCCTCTTCCAGCCGGCTTTCCAGCTCATTTTTGCCGGTATCGTCCGCCTGCAACTGCACGCCGGAATATACCAATTCCTCGGTGATTTCCGGCAGTACCCAGATATTGACCTCGTCGATCAGGGCGCGGTAGCCGAAATAATCATCGAAAGCGTGAATCTTCATTTGGCTCAGGTGATTGCGCACCACCCGATAGGGCCCGGTGCCGACCGGGTGGCGGGCAAAGTCCGGCAGGCTTTGCCATTCGTGCGGCAGGATCATGGCGTGCACGCTGCCCAGCAGCCAGGGCAGCCAATAGTCCGGGTGGTGCAAGTGCACATCGATCACATAAGGGGTGGGCGACGCGACCTTGGCCAGATGGGCGAACAAGGGTTGCGGGATCAGCCGGGTCAGCGAAGCGATCACGTCTTGCATTTCCAGTTCACGCCCGTGATGGAAATGAATCGCCGGGCGCAGGTAAAAACGCCAGTGCAAGGGCGTGATGGCCTGCCAGTGATGGGAAAGGTCGGGTTCCAGTTCCCCGTTTTCCTCATTTATCCGCGTCAGACCATTAAAGATTTGCCGGGCCAGGTGGGTTTCTGAGCGGCGCAACGGCGAGCCGGGCTGCAGGTTATACAACTGGCGATAATAGAGCACGCGCAGGATGTGTTTTCCCTGGCGAAAGCTGCGCCCCAACTGGGAGAGCAGCATCTGGCGCACCACGTTTTTATCGCCAACCAGTTGCACCAACTGATCGATCTTATCCTGCTCCAACAGTTCTTCGGCCCGCTGCTGCTGCAACGCCAGCCCGGTGTAATGAAAGGTGAGCTGCGAACGTTTGCCGCGCCCGGCTTCCGCTTGCCAGGTCAGCCAGCCTTGCTGCTGCATGGCGCTGAGCAGCGAGCGCACGTGGCGGCGCGAGCAGCTCAGCACCTCTGCCAGCTCTTGCAGCGTGGTTTCTATGGGCTGACCGTGGCAGCACTGCCACAAGCGGATGAACTGTTGTTGCAGACGTGGGCTGGACATAAAAGAGGAACTCTCCGCGTTCGATTCGTCAATTTATCTTTCCCTATATTACGCCGATAATTTTCCTCAATGAAGGCGTGGGGAGGTGGCTTATGACCGTTTTCTTATCTAAAGGGTTTTATCAACGTTACTTCGACGCGGTTCGCCGCCAGAAGGCCGATTGGCTGAGCGTGGTGCCGGAACAGGCAAGGCTGGATACGCTGGCGCATTTAACCCAATGGGATATGCGCAAACTGAGCGACGAGGAGTACCGGAAGCGTCTGTAACCGACCATCTTGAATGTTTCTGAGTAATGGTGCATTTCACCAGCCAGTGGGGCCATCCCACTGGTTTTTTTATTGCTTTATTCTCTTAGTGGCCTTCTGTAGCATGGGGTCTTCGCTTCAGCTCAGGGATGAATAAATGAAAGTTTCCCGCTGGTCGCCACGTCGTTTTAACCCCGTATTTGCCGCATTCTTGATTCTGGCCTTTTTGGCCGGTATCGCCGGTGCGTTGCAGGCGCCAACGTTGAGTCTGTTTCTCACCACTGAAGTGAAGGTCAGGCCGCTGTGGGTGGGGCTGTTCTATACCATTAACGCCGTTGCCGGCATTATCGTCAGTTTTCTGCTGGCGAAACGTTCCGATACCCGGGGCGATCGGCGCAAGCTGATTCTGGTGTGCTGCCTGATGGCGGTGGGCAACTGTGTGCTGTTCGCCTTCAATCGCGACTACCTGACGTTGATTACCCTGGGCGTGATCCTGGCCGCGGTGGCCAATACCGCGATGCCGCAGATTTTTGCGTTGGCGCGCGAATATGCGGACAGTTCGGCGCGCGAGGTGGTGATGTTCAGCTCGGTGATGCGCGCCCAGCTGTCACTGGCCTGGGTGATTGGCCCGCCGCTGTCGTTTGCCCTGGCGCTGAACTTCGGTTTCACCGTGATGTTCCTGATTGCCGCGGGCATTTTTGTGATCAGCGCGGTTTTGGTGTGGTTTGGCCTGCCCACGGTGCCGCGCGAAGCGCAAACCGGTAGCCTGAATGCCTCGCCGATTGCGCCGCCCAGCGCTTGGCGTAACCGCGATGTGCGGCTGTTGTTTTTGGCCTCGATGCTGATGTGGACCTGCAACACCATGTACATCATTGATATGCCGCTGTATATCACCCGCGATTTGGGGCTGCCGGAAAGGCTGGCGGGGCTATTGATGGGCACGGCCGCCGGGCTGGAGATCCCGGCGATGCTGATCGCCGGCTATCTGGTCAAACGCTTTGGCAAACGCAACATGATGCTGTTCGCCGTTGCGGCGGGCGTGCTGTTTTACGGCGGGATGGTGTTGTTCAAATTCAAGACGGCGTTAATGGTGCTGCAACTGTTTAACGCCGTTTTCATCGGTATTGTCGCCGGTATCGGCATGCTCTATTTTCAGGATTTGATGCCAGGCAGGCCGGGGGCGGCCACCACCATGTTCACCAACAGTATTTCCACCGGGGTGATCCTGGCCGGGGTGCTGCAAGGCATGCTGGCAGAGGCCCTGGGCCACTACGCGGTGTACTGGCTGGCGCTGATTCTGGTGACGGTTTCACTGTGGCTCTGCATCCGCGTGCGGGAAGTGTGAAGCCCGATGTCCGGATAACGATCTTGCCTTGCCGCATTTATCCCCATTGGCATCCGCCAACCTTTTCATACTGTGCTAATTAATAATAATGAGTCGATAATGGATAAACTAACGCCGCTTAAACCCATACCCTCGTTGGTCGCCATCGCTGTTACTCTGGTTATCTGGTTTGTTATCCCCGTTCCTGAAGGGGTTGCCCCTAACGCCTGGCATCTGCTGGCGCTGTTTATCGGTACCATTATTGCCATTATCGGCAAGGCGATGCCGATCGGCGCGGTTTCTATCGTGGCGATCGCGCTGGTGGCCCTGACCGGTGTTACCCATCCCGGCAACCCGGAGGCGGCGCTGAGCGACGCGCTGAGCGGGTTTTCCAACCCGCTTATCTGGCTGATTGGTTTTGCGGTGATGATCTCCCTTAGCCTGAATAAAACCGGCTTGGGCGCGCGGATCGGCTATTACTTTATTTCCCTGTTTGGCAAAAAGACGCTCGGTATTGCCTATGCGCTGACGCTGGCGGAAATTACGCTGGCGCCGGTGACGCCGAGCAATACTGCGCGCGGCGGCGGTATTATTCACCCGATCATGCGCTCGATTGCCGATAGCTTCGGCTCCAGCCCGGAACTGAAAACCTCCGGCAAGATTGGCCGCTATCTGGCGCTGACCACCTACAACATGAACCTGATCACCTCGGCGATGTTTGTTACCGCCACGGCTCCGAACCCACTGGTGGTCAGCCTGATTGCCAAGGGCACCCACGACAGCGTGCAACTGTCATGGGCAATGTGGGCGATAGCCGCGCTGGTGCCGGGGATTGTTTCACTGATCGTCATGCCACTGGTGGTGTATTTGATGTATCCGCCGGAAATCAAAAGCACCCCGGATGCGCCGCGTTTTGCGCGGGAGAAGCTGCATGCCCTGGGGCCGGTGACGCTGCCGGAAAAAATCACCCTGGGGGTTTTTGCCCTGCTGCTGTTGCTGTGGGCTGGCATCCCAGCGATGATTTTTGGCCCGCAGTTTGCCGTTAATCCCACCACTACGGCGTTGATCGGCCTGGCTATCCTGCTGATGACTGGGGTGTTGAACTGGCAGGATATTTTAAAGCACAAAGGGGCATGGGATACCGTGGTGTGGTTCTCGGCGCTGGTGATGATGGCCACCTATCTGGGCAAGCTGGGGCTGATTGCCTGGCTGTCGCATACCGTCGGCAGCGGTATTGATCATATGGGGATGAGCTGGGTCGGCGGTATGCTGTTGCTGACCTGTGTCTACCTGTATTCCCACTACTTTTTTGCCAGCACCACCGCGCACGTGACCGCGATGTTCGCCGCCTTCTTTGCCGCCGGTATGGCTCTTGGGGCGCCGCCGGCCTTGCTGGGGCTGCTGCTGGCTTTTTCCTCTTCACTGATGATGTCGTTAACCCACTATGCCACCGGCACGGCGCCGATTGTATTTGGTTCGGGCTATGTCACGTTGGCGGAATGGTGGAAAACCGGCTTTGTGATGAGCGTGATCAACTTGCTGATCTGGATGTTGGTCGGCGGGCTGTGGTGGAAATGGCTGGGATACTGGTAATAAAAAACTCACCCGCCTGGGGGCGGGTGAGGGGATAAGCCTGCTTAGTTTAGAAACGCCGGCTGTTGCGCTTCGTAGCGGGAGATATCCGCTTCGTGCTGCAGCGTCAGGCCAATGCTGTCCAGGCCGTTAATCATGCAGTGGCGGCGGAAGCTGTCGATTTCAAACGGGTAGCTGTGGCCACCGGCTTTGACCACCTGGTTTTCCAGATCGACAGTGAACTCGGCGCCTTCGTTATCGGCCACCAGCGTGAACAGCGTATCCACATCCTGCTCGCTCAGCGTCACCGGCAGCAGCTGGTTGTTGAACGAGTTGCCGTAGAAGATATCGGCGAAGCTTGGCGCAATCACCACTTTAAAGCCGTAATCGGTCAGCGCCCAGGGCGCGTGCTCACGGGATGAGCCGCAGCCGAAGTTCTCGCGCGCCAACAGAATACTTGCCCCCTTGTAACGCGGTTTATTCAGCACGAACTCCGGGTTGGGCTGCTGGCCGGCGTCATCCAGATAACGCCAGTCGTTGAACAGATGCACACCGAAGCCGGTACGGGTCACTTTCTGCAGAAACTGCTTCGGAATAATGGCGTCGGTATCGACGTTGGCCGCATCCAAAGGCACCACTAAGCCGGTATGTTGAGTAAATTTAGCCACGGTAGCTCCTTAGTGCAATTCACGGATATCGGCGAAACGGCCGGTGACGGCAGCGGCGGCGGCCATGGCCGGGCTGAGCAGGTGCGTGCGACCGCCGCGCCCCTGGCGGCCTTCGAAGTTACGGTTGCTGGTTGACGCGCAGCGCTCGCCCGGGTTCAGGCGGTCGTTATTCATCGCCAGGCACATGGAGCAGCCCGGCAGACGCCATTCAAAACCGGCTTCGATAAAGATCTTGTCCAGGCCTTCCGCTTCCGCCTGGGCTTTCACCGGGCCGGAACCCGGCACGACGATCGCCTGTACGCCGCTGGCCACTTTACGCCCTTTGGCGATGGCGGCGGCGGCGCGCAGATCTTCAATGCGCGAGTTGGTGCAAGAGCCGATGAACACTTTGTCGATGGGCACTTCGGTCAGCTTGATGCCAGGTTTCAGATCCATATACGCCAACGCTTTTTCCGCCGAGGCGCGCTCAACCGGGTCGCTAAAGGATTCCGGCAGTGGAATTTCCTGGTTGACGGCGATCACCTGGCCTGGGTTGGTGCCCCAGGTCACCTGCGGCGCGATGTCTTCCGCGCGCAGGGTCACCACGGTGTCGAACTGGGCGTCATCGTCAGATTTCAGCGTGCGCCAGTAAGCGACGGCCTGTTCCCAGTTGTCGCCGGTTGGGGCGAACTGGCGGCCTTTCAGGTAGGTGAAGGTGGTGTCGTCCGGGGCCACCAGACCCGCTTTGGCGCCCATTTCAATCGCCATGTTGCACAGCGTCATGCGGCCTTCCATGCTCAGCGCTTCAATCGCCTTGCCGCAGAATTCCACCACGTGGCCGGTACCGCCGGCGCTGCCGGTTTTACCGATCACCGCCAGCACAATGTCTTTGGCCGTGATGCCGGCGGCGGCTTCCCCGCTGACTTCGATCTTCATCGTTTTGGCGCGCCCCTGCTTCAGGGTTTGCGTCGCCAACACGTGTTCCACTTCAGAGGTGCCGATACCAAACGCCAGCGAACCAAAAGCGCCGTGAGTAGCGGTATGGGAATCGCCGCAAACGATGGTCATGCCCGGCAGCGTAATGCCCTGTTCCGGCCCCATTACATGCACGATGCCCTGATACGGGTGGTTGAGATCGTACAGTGAAACGCCAAACTCCGCACAGTTCTTGATCAGCTCCTGCATCTGAATGCGCGCCATCTCGCCGCTGGCGTTGATGTCTTTGGTTTGGGTAGATACGTTGTGATCCATGGTGGCAAACGTTTTGCCGGGCTGCCGCACCGGGCGGCCCATGGCGCGCAGGCCGTCGAATGCCTGCGGGGAAGTGACTTCGTGCACCAGATGACGATCGATGTACAGCAGCGGCGTTTCATTCGGCGCGGCATACACTACGTGTGCGTCGTACAATTTTTGGTATAACGTCTTGCCCATGTTATGCCCCCTGCGCAACAAAGCGAGCGATGATGTCGCCCATTTCGCTGGTGCCGATGGCTTTGCCGTTGCCGGCCAGATCGGCGGTGCGGTAACCCTGCTCCAGCGCCTGATTGATCGCACGCTCAATAGCATCGGCGGCGTCTTCTGCCCCCAGGCTATAGCGCAGCAGCAGGGCGGCGGACAGGATCTGGGCTACCGGGTTGGCGATGTCTTTGCCTGCGATGTCTGGTGCGGAGCCGCCGGCAGGTTCATACAGGCCAAAGCCTTGCTCATTCAGGCTGGCGGAAGGCAGCATACCCATAGAGCCGGTGATCATGGCGCATTCGTCAGACAGAATGTCGCCAAACAGGTTGGAGCACAGCAGCACGTCGAACTGCGACGGGTCTTTAACCAACTGCATGGTGGCGTTGTCGATGTACATGTGCGACAGCTTGACGTCCGGGTACTCTTTGGCGATTTCGCTGACCACTTCGCGCCACAGGATGGAGCTTTGCAACACGTTGGCTTTATCAATGGAGGTGACGATGCCGCGGCGTTTGCGTGCGGACTCGAAGCCAATGCGGGCAATGCGTTCGATCTCGAAACGGTGATAGATCTCGGTGTCAAAAGCGCGTTCGTGCATACCCTGGCCTTCACGGCCCTTCGGCTGGCCGAAGTAAATGCCGCCGGTCAGTTCACGCACGCACAGAATATCGAAGCCGCGCGCGGCGATATCGGCGCGCAGCGGGCAGAAGCTTTCCAGGCCTTGATACAGGCGAGCCGGGCGCAGGTTGCTGAACAGTTTGAAATGCTTACGCAACGGCAACAACGCACCGCGTTCCGGCTGTTCCGCCGGCGGCAGGTGTTCCCATTTCGGGCCGCCCACGGAGCCGAACAGGATCGCATCCGCCTGCTCACAGCCGGCGATGGTTTCCTGCGGCAGCGGGGTGCCGTGGCGATCGATGGCGATACCGCCGATATCATATTCGGCATGGGTGATGTGCAGGCCGAAACGTTCACGCACTGCGTCCAACACTTTATATGCCTGCGCCATCACTTCCGCGCCGATTCCGTCTCCGGGCAAGACGGCAATGTGGTAAGTCTTTTTCATGTTCACACCGTTTCCTGATTATTTTGATGTTTGTTTTGCTGCAGGCGTTGTTTTTCTTTTTCTACCTGCTGGGAACGCCAAATGTTGTTCAATACGTTAATCATCGCCTGAGCGGAGGATTCAACAATGTCGGTCGTCAGGCCCACGCCGTGGAAACGGCGGCCGTGGTAAGACACCACGATATCAACCTGCCCCAGTGCATCGCGGCCCTGGCCTTTGGCGGAGAGCTGGTATTTTACCAGTTCGATCGGGTATTCGGTAATGCGGTTGATGGCTTGGTACACGGCATCGACGGGGCCGTTGCCGGTTGCGGCTTCGGCTTTTTCTTCGCCGCCGCACATCAGTTTCACTGATGCCGTAGCCATAACGCTGGTGCCCGATTGTACGCTGAAATAGCCCAGTTTGAAGTGTTCTTCTTCGTCCTGCTGGTTATTGATAAAGGCTAATGCTTCCAGATCGTAATCGAACACCTGGCCTTTTTTGTCGGCCAGTTTCAGGAATGCGGTGTACAGATTGTCCAGGTTGTAATCTTGTTCTTTGTAGCCCATTTCTTCCATGCGGTGTTTCACGGCCGCGCGGCCTGAACGGGAGGTCAGGTTCAACTGCACGTCTTTCAGACCGATGGACTGCGGGGTCATGATTTCGTAGTTTTCGCGGTTTTTCAGCACGCCGTCCTGGTGGATACCGGAAGAGTGAGCAAAGGCGTTGGAACCGACGATGGCCTTGTTGGCCGGGATTGGCATATTGCACAGTTGGCTGACGATTTGGCTGGTGCGGTAGATTTCCTGATGGTTGATATTGGTGTGCACCTTCATGATGTCGGCGCGCACCTTGATCGCCATGATCACTTCTTCCAGCGAACAGTTGCCGGCGCGTTCGCCGATGCCGTTCAATGTCCCTTCCACCTGGCGGGCGCCGGCCTGTACGGCGGCGATCGAGTTGCCAACCGCCATACCCAGATCGTCATGGCAGTGTACGGAGATAACCGCTTTATCAATGTTGGGAACGCGATCGTACAGCGTGCTGATAATGCCGCCGAATTGGTTTGGCGTAGTGTAGCCAACGGTATCCGGAATATTGATGGTGGTGGCGCCCGCGTTGATCGCGGCTTCTACCACCCGGCACAGATTATCGATTGGCGTGCGGCCGGCGTCTTCGCAGGAGAATTCCACATCATCGGTATAGTTGCGCGCCCGTTTGACTGAACGCACCGCCATTTCCAGCACGTCATCGAAAGAGCGTTTTAATTTTGATTCGATGTGCAGGGTAGAGGTTGCCAGGAACACGTGGATGCGGAACGCTTCGGCAACGCGCAGCGCTTCGGCAGCGACGTCAATATCTTTGTCTACGCAGCGTGCCAGGCCACAGACGCGGCTGTTTTTGATCTGGCGTGCAATGGTCTGTACGGATTCAAAATCGCCTGGGGAAGAAACCGGGAAGCCGACCTCCATCACATCAACGCCCATTCTTTCCAGCGCCATGGCGATCTGCAGTTTTTCCTTAACGCTCAGGCTGGCTTGCAATGCCTGTTCACCATCACGCAGCGTGGTATCAAAAATAATGACTTGTTCGCTCATCGGTTGTTCCTTAATCGTGTTTGTTTCACGCTAAGCGGGCAAAAAAAAACCCGCGCAGTAGCGCGGGCTTGTTATGTGGTGAGGGGCTGAATCAGATCCAGGTTTTGCCCACCGGCATACCGCGCAAAGGAGATGCGTTTAGTAGTAGGCCTAGTAGACGAGTGGTACGGATCATGGGGTTCAACTTCTCTGAAATATTTACGTTGTATTAAGTGATACGTTATTTGCCATCAAATGTCAACATGTGGTTGCCCGGTAAGTGCTCGTTGACCTCTTAGGATAATGGGATAATCATGTTGGTAGATTGTTCGGTAAAATAACTATTTTCCAGCAATAAATAATAATACTTTTTGCGAGATAGTTAGCATAAATAGAACTTAGCAGGCAATGGAATATTGATTATTGATGGCGCTACGATAAAATCTGCAACAGTAGTGAGCGGTGAGAGAACGTTTACTTGAAGTATGCAAGGTGAAAATTGAGAACGGGTTATCTTTTATTTATGGCGTTATTTTTCATTTTACGTCTATCCGGTAAGTGAGTAGGGTGAGCGAAAAATCTTCCAGAAGCAGATTTGAGCGCTATTGCCATGTTTCTCGCAATGGCATGGCGCAGGATAGACCGAGTAACCAAGCCAACATATCTGCACGTTGCAGGATGTAATTAGCCATGTATTTATAGGCGTGTTATACCTCTTTTGCATTTTTTATTGTCGTGATTTTAGGTGGCTTTGTTTTTTACCATGGGGATTAACCTTAAAGGGTTAGAGTAAAGCTATTGATTCATGCTTTATGATGTTGATGCGCTAATTGAATCTGTTATTAAAAAACTTAACTTAATTGATAATGACGGTTTTTTTAGGTGTTAATGGGATAATTTCAATAGGATTGAGTGGAGTATACTATGTCTGAATCTGATTTAGACGCTGCCTCAGGGAAAGAAACGCTCAGTAGTTACCTGCGTAACATCGATTTAAACTTACTCACGGTGTTTGACGCCGTTATGCAAGAGCAAAGTATTACCCGGGCCGCAAATTTGCTGGGGATATCGCAGCCGGCGGTCAGCAATGCGGTTGCGCGCTTGAAGACCATGTTTAATGATGAGCTTTTCATTCGCTTCGGCCGGGGCATCCAGCCGACGGCAAGGGCCAAACAGCTTTTTTCTCCGGTGCGTCAGGCGTTGTTGCTGGTGAGAAACGAGTTGCCCGGCACGGAATTTGACGCGCAAACCAGCGTACGTACGTTTTCGATTTCTATCTGCAGTCCGTTGGATTTACGCCTGGCGGTTAATATAATCAACACCGTCAAGACGTTGGCACCTCATATCCGCCTGCAGATCCGTTCTTTTATGAACAACGATATTGAACAGCAATTACGCTACCGGGAAACGGATTTTGTCATTAGCTATAAGCGTTTTGACGGCATGGAGTTTTGCAGCGAAGTTTTATTTGAAGATGAGCTCGTATTGGTTGCATCGCAAACGCACCCGCGTATTTCGAAGGTGATCATGTATGCGCATCTTTTGGAGGAGGAACATGCTGTGGTATCGCTGGAGAATTTTTGTTCCTTTAGTAAACCCTACTATATTGATAATGAAATGCGTAATCGCGTTGCCCAGCAATGTACCGATCTGCTCAGTGTATTAGATATCGTGGCAAAAACGCAGCTTATTGCTATTGTGCCAAAATGGTTGGCGCAACAACGGCAAGAATTATTATCGCTGAATATCATTTCTTTGCCTGGGAATAAACAAAAAAACTATGGTTACCTTTCTTGGCATGAATCCGCGTCTTCGGATAAATCTTACCTATGGATTAAAACATTGCTAAACCATATGGAGTTTCAGTAAAAATAGGTTAACTTATTAATCTGGGGAGGCAAGCTCCCAGATTAATATTGTGTTTGACTCACGTGGAATAATAGGATTTTTCTTGGTTTTAGTGGGATTTCACTGTAATAAAATGGCATGTGGTTTCGCTGGGTTACATAATCATTAATAAAAAATATTATCCTGTATTTTGTATTTATATTGGTTTTTTAGATTGTCTGCTTGCTTTGCCTTGTGGCTCTTGTCATCGTGCAGCCCATCGCTATCTCTTTTGCACCGCAGCGCGGGTTAAGTCGCATCCCTTTTTTGAGCTTACACCTCTACGCTGAAATTCCTTCCCCATCGGTAAATGAGCCGGTAAACTGCAGAAAAACAGTAAACATATGTAAGCCGAGATGCTGGGCCGCCGCTCTGCTCCGGGTTAGTCAATTGATTAAATTCAGGCTCAGAGCACTATGATTGATAACATGCTGCAATACCATATTGTCCACCGTATCCAACATCAGGTCGCTAACCGTGCCGAATGCACGGCTTTTCGCCAGTGGGCACCAGGCGGGGAGACCCAGCTTTCCTGGCAAGAGGTGGGTTCGCATGTTGAACGCCTTGCCTGTGGGTTGTTGGCCCTCGGGATCGGGGTTCAGGAGCGCGTCGCTATCTTCGCCAATAACAGCATGGCCTGGTCGCTGGCCGATCTGGCCATTTTGCATCTGCGCGCGGTCAGCGTGCCGCTTTATGCCACCAATACGCCGGCCCAGGCGGCCTTCATTATTCATGATGCGAACGTTCGCACGCTGTTTGTCGGCGGGCAGGCGCAACTGGATACCGCGATTGCACTGCGTGAAACCTGCCCGCAGCTGGCCCATATCATTGTGTTTGATGGTGCCGTGAATCTGCGCGGCTGCGAGATCGCCTGTTACCTGGATGATCTGCTGCGCGATGCCGATGTGGCGGCGTTTGGCCCCGATTTGCAGGCGCGTATTGCCGCCAGGTGCTTAACCGATCTGTTTACCCTCATCTATACCTCAGGCACCACCGGCGAGCCGAAAGGCGTGATGCTGGATTACCGTAATCTGGCGGCGCAGCTCTGCCTGCATGATGAGCGCCTGACGGTCAACGGCGACGACGTTTCGCTGTGTTTTCTGCCGTTATCACACGTATTTGAGCGGGCCTGGAGCTTCTTTATCATGCATTCCGGGGCACAGAACGTTTATCTGCCGAACACCGATTGGGTTCGGCAGGCGATGGCTGCGGTGCGGCCTACCTTAATGTGTGCGGTGCCGCGGTTTTACGAAAAAATCTTTAGCGCCGTGCATGAGAAAGTGGCGCGGGCCCCATGGCTGCGCCGGGCGTTGTTCTATTGGGCGATGGTGTGTGGTGAGCGCAAGTTCCTGCAGGAGCGTGCCGGCAAGCCGCTGGGCAAACTGTTCATGCTTTCACACCGCTGGGCAGACAAACTGGTGCTCAGCAAGCTGCGCGCTATTTTAGGTGGGCGCGTGCGCTTCCTGCCAGCGGCGGGTGCCAAGCTGGATGATAATGTGATCCTGTTTTTCCAGGCGATGGGGATCAATATCAAATACGGCTATGGGATGACGGAAACCTGTGCCACCGTTTCCTGCTGGGAAGAAGGTAATTTCCGCTTTGGCTCCATTGGCAAGCCCTTGCCGGGGATCGGCGTGCGCATTGGTGAAGAAAACGAAATCCAGGTGCATGGCCCGATAGTCATGCGTGGCTACTTCAACAAGCCGCAGGAAACGGCAGCGGCGTTTACCGCCGATGGCTGGCTGAAAACCGGCGATGCCGGGGGGCTTGATGAGGATGGTAATCTGTTTATCACCGAACGGCTGAAAGATCTGATGAAGACCTCCGGTGGGAAATACATTGCGCCGCAAATGATTGAAGGCGTGCTTGCACAGGATCGTTTTATCGATCAGGTGGCGATTGTGGCCGATGCGCGTAAATTTGTTTCCGCACTGATTGTGCCAAGCTTTGAATCGTTGGAAGAGTATGCGAAGTCGATCAACCTTAAGTATCACGATCGGCTGGAGCTTCTGCGCAACAGCCATATTGTCGAGATGTTCGAACATCGCCTGCGCGAAATGCAAAAAGAACTGGCGCGCTTCGAGCAGGTGAAAAAGTTTACCCTACTGCCGGCGGCGTTCTCGATGGAACAGGGGGAGTTAACGCCAACCCTGAAGCTACGGCGTAAAGTGATCCTGCAGCGCTATCAGCACCAAATTGATTCTATGTACCAACAAAAGCGGCGTTAGCGGGCCAAAAGCCGGCGCTTTTGGCTAAAAAAACGGCATCAAACACGCCTGATATAGTTCTGTTATTCATTCATTGTTCAAAACAATGGATGGGTAAATTTCGTGGATACTAGTGCATTATCTTTATTAACCTTAATTATTAAGTTTATTAACAATTCCCACAGGCTTGCTGTGCCCTTTTGCCGTTTGCCTGCCCCCATATTCTGACGTTATGTTAGTGGGTTATACCCTTCATACTTCACGTTGCAGGTGTGTTGGCTGCGCTCAGTCACCCGAATCACTTACCGGAGTCAGCGCATCGGGATTAGCTGCGTTGCCGTATGATGCGGCCATACGGCTTCACCCCTTCGCGGCCAGCGCTGTTCAAAAACGCTTTTGCGTTTTGTCCTGCAACTCGAATTATCTTGGGTACACAGTCAATTCATAATAATTTTGGGGCATTGTCCCTACATTGGCGCGCTATCCGCGCCAGCAAAGCATTATCAGCCTGGAGGCAAACCCATGGAAATGTTGTCAGGAGCCGAGATGGTCGTTCGATCGTTGATCGATCAGGGCGTTAAGCACGTATTCGGCTATCCGGGCGGGGCAGTATTGGATATCTATGACGCCCTGCATACGGTCGGCGGGATTGACCATATTTTAGTCCGCCATGAGCAGGGTGCGGTGCATATGGCTGATGGCTATGCGCGTGCGACGGGCGAAGTGGGGGTCGTGCTGGTGACTTCCGGCCCGGGCGCCACCAATGCCATTACCGGCATCGCCACGGCCTATACCGATTCTATCCCGCTGGTGGTGCTTTCCGGCCAGGTGCCCAGCTCGCTGATTGGCTACGATGCTTTTCAGGAGTGCGACATGGTGGGGATTTCCCGCCCGGTGGTGAAGCACAGCTTCCTGGTGAAGCGCACGGAAGATATTCCCGGCGTGTTGAAAAAGGCATTCTATCTGGCTGCCAGCGGGCGGCCAGGCCCGGTGGTCATTGACCTGCCGAAAGATATCGTCGGCCCGGCGGTGAGAATGCCGTACGCCTATCCGCAGGAAGTGAGCATGCGTTCTTACAACCCGACGGTTCAGGGCCACCGCGGGCAGATCAAGCGGGCGCTGCAAACCGTTCTGGCGGCGAAAAAACCGGTTATGTACGTGGGCGGCGGGGCGATCAATGCCGGCTGCCACGCGGAATTGCTGCAGTTGGCTGAACAACTTAATCTGCCGGTGGCCAGTTCGCTGATGGGGCTGGGGGCATTTCCCGGCACGCACCGCCAGAGCGTTGGCATGCTCGGTATGCACGGCACCTACGAAGCGAATAAAACCATGCACAATGCGGATGTGATCTTCGCCGTTGGCGTGCGTTTTGACGATCGCACCACCAACAACCTGGCGAAGTACTGCCCGGATGCCACCGTGCTGCACATTGATATTGATCCCGCCTCGATTTCCAAAACCGTCAACGCGGATATCCCGATCGTCGGCGATGCCCGCCAGGTGCTGAGCCAAATGTTGGAACTGTTGGCGCAGGGAGAGCAGGCGCAGGACGGCGACGCACTGCGCGACTGGTGGCAGGCGATTGAACTGTGGCGCGCGCGCAACTGCCTGGGTTATGACAAAAGCGGCACCACCATTAAACCCCAGTCGGTGATCGAAGCCGTTTATCGCCTGACCAAGGGGGATGCTTATGTGACTTCGGACGTGGGCCAGCACCAGATGTTCGCCGCGTTGTATTACCCGTTTGATAAACCTCGCCGTTGGATCAATTCCGGCGGCCTGGGCACCATGGGCTTTGGCCTGCCCGCGGCGCTGGGCGTGAAGCTGGCGCTGCCGGAAGAAACCGTGGTGTGCATTACCGGCGACGGCAGTATCCAGATGAATATCCAGGAGTTGTCGACCGCGCTGCAGTACAACCTGCCGGTGGTAGTGGTCAATCTTAACAACCGCTATCTGGGTATGGTGAAACAGTGGCAGGACATGATTTATTCCGGCCGCCATTCGCAGTCGTACATGGATTCCCTGCCGGACTTCGTCAAGCTGGCGGAGGCCTACGGCCACGTGGGGATCGCCATCCGCACGCCGGATGAGCTGGAAAGTAAACTGGCGCAGGCGCTGGCTGAGAAGAATCGGCTGGTGTTTGTCGATGTGAACGTCGATGAAACCGAACATGTTTACCCGATGCAGATCCGCGGTGGGAGCATGGACGAAATGTGGTTAAGCAAAACGGAGAGGACCTGATCATGCGCCGTATCTTATCGGTATTATTGGAAAACGAATCCGGCGCCCTGTCGCGCGTGATCGGGCTGTTTTCCCAGCGGGGCTATAACATCGAGAGCCTGACCGTGGCGCCGACTGACGATCCAACCCTGTCGCGCATGACCATTCAGACCGTCGGCGACGAAAAAGTGCTGGAGCAGATCGAAAAGCAACTGCATAAGCTGGTGGATGTGTTGCGCGTCAATGAGTTGGTGCAGGGCGCGCACGTTGAGCGTGAGATTATGCTGGTCAAGCTGCAGGCCAGCGGCTACGGGCGTGAGGAAGTCAAACGCTGTACGGATATTTTCCGCGGCCAAATCGTGGATGTCACCGCGGCCTTGTACACCGTACAGCTGGCGGGCACCAGCGACAAGCTGGATGCTTTTCTCAATGCGGTGCGCGAAGTGGCCGAGATCGTCGAAGTGGCACGCTCCGGCATTGTCGGCGTGGCGCGGGGCGATAA
The DNA here is from genome assembly GCF_039539505.1 of Gibbsiella dentisursi. Classification (NCBI taxonomy): domain Bacteria; kingdom Pseudomonadati; phylum Pseudomonadota; class Gammaproteobacteria; order Enterobacterales; family Yersiniaceae; genus Gibbsiella; species Gibbsiella dentisursi. The sequence goes on along the minus strand of NZ_BAABDG010000010.1, from coordinate 171,986 downwards.
AATCATGCGCTAGCGGCCGGCGCCGTTGCGTGGTGAACCCTGGGGCGTAGCGCTGGCTACGCCCTTTTTTACGTTTTTTGTCTGTTTGCTGGCACCTTTCGGCAAAAGCGGTTGCTTGCCAAAGTTTTCTGCTGTTAGATCGCTGGAACGAGGGTGAATAACGGCATGGGTGCCAGGGTTAATTTGGGTACGGCCTTCACTGTGTTTTCAGCATCATAAAGGGGTTAATGTGAAACTGGATGAAATCGCGCGTCTCGCGGGCGTTTCGCGTACCACGGCCAGTTATGTTATCAACGGCAAGGCAAAGCAGTATCGTGTCAGCGATAAAACCGTCGAAAAGGTGATGGCCGTCGTCAGGGAGCATAACTATCACCCCAATGCTGTGGCCGCCGGGCTGCGCGCCGGGCGAACCCGCTCCATTGGGCTGGTGATCCCGGATCTGGAAAACACCAGCTATACGCGCATCGCCAATTATCTGGAGCGCCAGGCCCGCAAGCGTGGCTATCAGTTGCTGATCGCCTGCTCGGAAGATCAGCCCGATAACGAAATGCGCTGTATCGAACATCTGCTGCAGCGCCAGGTCGATGCGATCATCGTTTCAACGGCGTTGCCGCCGGAGCACCCCTTTTACCAACGCTGGGTTAAAGACCCATTGCCGATCATTGCGCTGGACCGCGCGCTCGATCGCGAGCATTTCATCAGCGTGGTGGGGGCCGATCAGGTCGACGCCTTTGCGCTGGCTCAGGAGTTGCGCACTTTTCCTGCGCAATCGGTGTTGTATCTGGGGGCCTTGCCAGAGCTTTCCGTCAGCTTCCTGCGTGAGCAGGGGTTCCGTGAAGCGTGGCAGGATGATGAGCGGCACGTGGATTACCTGTATGCCAATAGCTATGAGCGTGCAGCGGCCGGCACGCTGTTTGCAGAGTGGCTGAAAACCCACCCGATGCCGCAGGCGTTGTTCACCACCTCCTTTTCGTTGTTGCAAGGGGTAATGGACGTGACGCTCAAGCAGTATGGCCGCTTGCCGACCGATTTAGCGATTGCCACCTTCGGCGATAATGAGCTGCTGGATTTCCTCGAATGCCCTGTGCTGGCGGTGGCGCAGCGCCACCGGGAAGTGGCCGAACGGGTGTTGGAATTGGTGTTGGCCAGCCTGGATGAGCCACATAAGCCGAAGCCGGGGCTGACCAGCATTCGCCGTAATTTATTCCGCCGCGGTAGCCTGAGCCGCAAATAAGCGTCAGTTGCGGCCGGCACAACGCGCTGGCCGCACGCCCATTCTCATGGTGTTACACGTAGCCTTCCACCCGGAACAGCCGGCGGCAGTATTCCAGAAAATAGCCGTAGATTACGCCCATGATCATTGAGATGATCGCGTTGCTGGCCACCGCGGTCATGATTTGTGGGCCGTCCGCGCCTACGCTCCACAGAATGGCGGCATACACCGGTGACTGAAAGCTGACGTAGGCCAGTAGATCGGCCAGGTTACGCAACAGCAACTGTCCATGCGGGCAGCGGTGCGCAGTGCGGACAAACAGATCGCGGTAGCGCCCATAGGGCCAGGCGATCAAGATATTCACCGGAATGGAAAGCAGCCGTGAGGCAAGGGATTGCTGAAAACTCATGCCAGAGATCAGCATTTCAATCGCCATCCCCGCAATGAAGCAGTACACCACGAGTGCAAAAGTATCTGCGGCGGCACTACGCCAGCGTGAAGCAAAGGGCAGCATAAGGCTAACTCGACTAAATGAAGGTTAACACACCACTAAATTTACTTTGTTTGGGTTTAAAAGCTGGTTTATTGCTTTTTATGTAGTCTACTTCACTGCTCTGTGCTTGTTAACTAGGTTAATATTTTTATTTTAAATGCTAATCTTATTTTTATCCTGAGAATCGCGGGGAAAAGGGGGGTTGGGGGCATTAAAAGGCGGACGTTTGCAATAATAACACTATAAACAAAAGGTTAGCTTTTTAGGGCTGGCGAGTGAACGGCGAGAGATATAAATAGGGCGAATGAGCGCGCTAAAAATAGAGAAGATTAATTGTAAAAAGGTATTTTAAGACTAATCTTACGCCGCTGATTTGATTTGAATTTTAGCGGTTGTGCATTTCGTGGCGCATTATTTTTTTATTTGCGCTCATCTTTGCCGGATTTATTGCAGTAAAATGGCGCCGCAATTAGGCGGCAATTATTGACGAACATTATTAACTCAAGGGGTTATAATACCCGGGTTGTACTGTTTTCGTTGTGCTCCCGGCCGCGCCCGGCGCTGGCGGCGAGGGTTTTGCCGCATGCTGGTACCCCCGCAGGAAATGAGACTTTGCTTGCAGAAGGGCGGAATAAGTTAATTAATCGCCAATTTGGCCGGATTTTAATCTGGCTCATGCCTTTAAGGAAATTCTTCTCTTTTATCATGGTGTTAATTTTTATTTGTTGAGTGATTAGCATCCCTTTCGTGCGACAGCTCCCAAAATGACCCGACAAATATTGCCAAAGCGCGGGCGCTCTGGCTTGACAAGGTTTTCATACCCTCCGTAAACTCCTTTACGTGGGAATTTGTGGGGTAAAGTGGTGAAAAAGGTCATGAAGGGGTAGCTCAGGAATGTTCCGTGGAGCGACGATGGTCAACCTCGACAGCAAAGGGCGGCTTGCCGTACCTACCCGTTATCGGGATGCGTTGAACGAGGAATCGCAAGGCCAAATGGTTTGTACCATTGACCTCCATCAGCCCTGCCTGTTGCTTTACCCGTTACCCGAATGGGAAATCATTGAACAAAAATTATCCCGTCTGTCGAGTATGAATCCCGCCGAGCGCCGTGTTCAGCGCTTACTCTTGGGGCATGCCAGTGAGTGTCAGATGGACAGTGCCGGTCGGTTGTTGATTGCCAGTACGCTGCGTCAACATGCCGGGCTTTCTAAAGAAGTGATGCTGGTCGGTCAGTTCAACAAGTTTGAACTGTGGGATGAACAGACCTGGTATCAACAAGTTAAGGATGATATTGACGCTGAACAGTCTTCTCAGGAACCGTTGTCTGAGCGGCTACAGGACTTGTCACTATAAGCATGTTGGAAAACTATAAACATACAACCGTATTGCTGGATGAGGCGGTTAATGGCCTCAACATCCGCAGTAACGGCACATATATCGACGGTACTTTTGGTCGCGGCGGCCATTCTCGTCTGATTCTGTCCCAGTTGGGGCCGGAAGGGCGTTTACTGGCCATTGACCGCGATCCGCAGGCGATTGCAGCCGCTGAATCTATTGACGATCCCCGTTTTACTATCGTACACGGCCCGTTTTCCGAATTGGCGCACTATGTGCGCGAACGTGGGCTGGAAGGCAAGATTGACGGTGTTTTACTGGATCTGGGCGTTTCTTCCCCCCAGCTTGACGACCCAGAGCGTGGTTTTTCCTTCATGCGCGATGGGCCGCTGGATATGCGTATGGATCCGTCCCGCGGCCAGTCGGCCGCCGAGTGGCTGATGAAGGCCGAAGCGGAAGATATCGCCTGGGTGCTGAAAACCTTTGGCGAAGAGCGCTTCGCCAAGCGCATCGCGCGCGCGATTGTGGAGCGCAACCAACTGGAGCCGATGACGCGCACCAAGGAACTGGCGGATCTGATCGCCAATGCCAGCCCGGTGCGTGAAAAGCACAAGCACCCGGCGACGCGCAGTTTCCAGGCGATTCGTATCTACATCAACAGCGAGTTGGAAGAAATTGAGCGCGCGCTGGCCGGCGCGTTGGAAATATTGGCGCCGCAGGGGCGTCTGTCGGTGATCAGCTTCCACTCGCTGGAAGATCGCATTGTGAAGCGCTTTATGCGCCACCATAGCCGCGGCGCCCAGGTGCCAGCCGGGCTGCCGCTGACCGAAGCGCAACTGCGCGAGCTGGGCGGCCGCACGCTGAAAGCCCTGGGCAAGATGATGCCGTCGGAAGTGGAAGTGGCGGAAAATCCACGGGCGCGCAGCTCGGTGCTGCGCATTGCAGAGAGGATGCCGCTGTGATTGGCAATGAGCGTCATGGTTTGGTCGGGGTGATTGGCGGGGATCTGTTGCGTAATGCCAAGATCCCGTTGATTTTACTGATTGCCGTGCTGGTTTCCGCCATTTTGGTGGTGACCACGGCGCACCGCACCCGTTTGCTGACCGCACAGCGTGAGCAACTGGTGCTGGAACGTGACGCATTGGATATTGAGTGGCGCAACCTGATTCTGGAAGAAAACGCCCTGGGTGACCATAGCCGCGTAGAGCGTATTGCGACTGAGAAGCTGCAAATGCGCCATGTGGATCCATCGCAGGAAAATATCATCGTCAAACCATGAATGATGTCAGCAGAGTGATGAGTCGGAGCAAAAAGGGAACGCATGAAAGCAGCACGCCCCGGTAAGTTGAAACGCCAGGAAGATCAGGCCAGCTTTGTCAGCTGGCGTTTTGCGTTGCTGTGCGGCTGTATTTTGCTGGCGCTGGTGGGGTTAATGCTGCGCGTGGCCTACCTGCAGGTGATTAACCCCGATCGGCTGGTGAAAGAAGGCGACATGCGTTCGCTGCGCGTGCAGGAAGTACCAACCTCCCGCGGGATGATAAGCGATCGCGCCGGCAGGCCGTTGGCGGTGAGCGTGCCGGTGAATGCCGTTTGGGCCGATCCGAAAGAACTCAATGAACGGGGCGGTATCACGCTGGATTCACGTTGGAAAGCGCTATCTGATGCGTTGCAAATTCCGCTTGATCAGCTCTCCCGGCGGATTAACGCCAATCCGAAAGGGCGATTTGTTTATCTGGCGCGCCAGGTGAACCCGGCGATCGGCGATTACATCCATAAACTGAAGCTGCCGGGCATCTATCTGCGCCAGGAATCTCGCCGTTACTACCCTGCGGGGCAAGTGACTGCTCACATCATCGGCGTAACCAACATCGATGGCTCCGGCATCGAAGGCATTGAAAAAAGCTTTGACCGTTGGCTGACCGGCCAGCCCGGCGAACGTACGGTCCGTAAAGATCGCTATGGCCGGGTGATCGAAGATATTTCCTCGGTAGATAGCCAGGCGGCGCATAACTTGATGCTGAGTGTGGATGAGCGCCTGCAGGCGTTGGTCTATCGCGAACTCAACAACGCTGTCGCCTTTAACAAGGCCGAGTCAGGCACGGCGGTGCTGGTGGATGTGAATACCGGTGAAGTGTTGGCGATGGCCAACAGCCCGTCCTATAACCCGAACAACCTGTCCGATACGCCGAAAGACACCATGCGTAACCGGGCGATAACCGATATTTTTGAACCCGGTTCAACCGTAAAACCGATGGTGGTGATGACGGCATTACAGCGCGGCGTCGTGAAGGAAAACAGCGTGCTAAATACCGTGCCTTACCGCGTCAACGGCCATGAAATCAAGGACGTGGCCCGCTATTCGGAACTCTCGGTGACCGGGATCTTGCAGAAGTCGAGTAACGTCGGTGTTTCAAAGCTGGCGTTAGCGATGCCGTCCTCAGCGTTAGTAGATACTTACTCGCGCTTTGGGCTGGGAAAAGCGACCAATTTGGGGTTGGTCGGAGAAAGCAGTGGCTTATATCCTAAAAAACAACGGTGGTCTGACATAGAGAGGGCCACCTTCTCTTTCGGCTACGGGCTAATGGTAACGCCGTTACAGTTAGCGCGTGTCTATGCCACGATCGGCAGCCTGGGGGTTTACCGCCCGCTGTCGATTACCAAAGTTGATCCGCCGGTTGCCGGTGAGCGCGTATTCCCGGAGCCGCTGGTACGTACCGTGGTGCATATGATGGAAAGCGTGGCGCTGCCGGGCGGTGGCGGTGTTAAGGCCGCTATCAAAGGCTATCGTATTGCCATCAAAACCGGTACGGCGAAAAAGGTCGGGCCGGATGGCAAATACGTCAACAAATATATCGCCTATACCGCCGGCGTGGCACCCGCCAGTCGGCCCCGCTTTGCCCTGGTGGTGGTGATTAACGATCCGCAGGCAGGGAAGTATTACGGTGGTGCGGTTTCCGCGCCGGTGTTTGGCGCCATCATGGGCGGGGTTCTGCGCACGATGAACGTTGAGCCGGATGCGTTGCCCACCGGTGAAAAGAACGAGTTTGTGATTAATCAACAAGAGGCTTCAGGTGGCAGATCGTAATTTGCGCGACTTGCTCGCTCCGTGGGTGCCAGCAGCACCCGAGCGCGCGCTACGGGAAATGACATTAGACAGCCGCATTGCGGCTGCCGGGGATCTGTTTGTTGCCGTTGCCGGCCATCAGACCGACGGGCGCAGTTATATCCCACAAGCCATCGCCCAAGGGGTTGCCGCCGTTATCGCCGAGGCCGAAGGCCAGGCGCAAGACGGTAAAATCATTGAAAAACACGGCGTACCGGTAATTTACCTGAGCCAGCTCAACGCGCGGTTGTCCGCGCTGGCCGGCCGTTTTTATCACCAGCCTGCAGAGCGCCTGCAACTGGTTGGCGTTACCGGCACCAATGGCAAGACCACCACCACCCAACTGCTGGCGCAGTGGGCCCAACTGTTGGGGAAAACCAGCGCCGTCATGGGCACCGTGGGCAACGGTCTGCTGGGGCAGGTGGCGCCTTCTGAAAATACCACCGGTTCTGCGGTCGATGTTCAACACACGTTAAACGATCTGGCAGAGCGCGGCGCAACCTTCGCCGCAATGGAAGTTTCTTCGCATGGGCTGGTGCAACAACGCGTGGCGGCGCTGCCGTTTGCCGCCGCGGTATTCACCAACCTGAGCCGCGATCATCTGGATTACCACGGTGATATGGCTAGCTACGAAGCGGCCAAGTGGGCGCTGTTCTCCGCGCATGAGGTCGGCCAGTCGATTATCAACGCTGACGATGAGGTTGGCCGGCGTTGGCTGGATAAGCTGCCGGACGCCGTCGCGGTGAGCATGGCGAGCAATATCACAGCGGATTGGCACGGCCGCTGGCTGACGGCCGGCACGGTGGATTACCACGATAACGGCGCCACCATTCACTTCAGTTCCAGTTGGGGCAATGGGGTGATCGAAAGCCGTCTGATGGGGGCATTTAACGTCAGCAATGTGTTGTTGGCGCTGGCCACGCTGCTGTCGCTGGGCTATCCGCTGCAGGCGCTGGTGGATACCGGCAGCCGACTGCAGCCGGTGTGCGGCCGTATGGAAGTGTTTGCGGCGGCGGGCAAACCCACGGTCGTCGTTGACTACGCTCATACGCCGGACGCGCTGGAGAAAGCGCTGGCGGCCGTGCGGCTGCACTGCCAAGGGCAACTGTGGTGCGTATTCGGCTGCGGCGGCGATCGCGATAAGGGCAAACGTCCGCTGATGGGCGGCATTGCCGAACAGTTTGCCGATCGCGTGGTGATCACGGACGACAATCCGCGCACCGAAGAGCCGCAAAGTATTATCGCCGATATTCTGACCGGCCTGTTGGATGCCGGCCGGGCGCAGGTGATCCACGGCCGTGCGCAGGCGGTGTCTAATACCATCATGCAGGCAAAGCCACAGGATGTGGTGTTGGTGGCCGGTAAAGGCCATGAGGATTATCAGATCGTGGGCCATCGCCGCCTGGATTACTCCGATCGCACCACAGTCGCGCGTTTGCTGGGGGGGGTGGCATGATTCCTGTTTCCTTCCAGACGTTGGCCGGCGTTTTGCGCGCAGCGCCGTTGGGCAACGCCGGGCAAATTGTCGAGGTGGTGACGGATACCCGTAAGGTGACGCCGGGCTGCCTGTTCGTCGCCCTGAAGGGCGAGCGTTTCGACGCTCACGATTTTGCCGCCGACGCGGTTGCCGCTGGCGCCGGGGCGTTGCTGGTCAGTAAACGCCTGGCGTTGGATGTTCCGCAGTTGGTGGTTGAAGATACGCGCCTGGCGCTGGGGCAACTCGCTGCCTGGGTGCGCCAGCAGGTTCCTGCGCGCGTAGTGGCATTGACTGGTTCATCGGGCAAAACCTCGGTGAAGGAAATGACCGCCGCAATTCTGCGTGAATGCGGCGAAGTGCTGTATACCGCAGGGAATTTCAATAATGACATTGGCGTTCCGCTGACGCTGTTACGTTTACAGCCAGAGCACGACTTTGCCGTGATTGAGCTGGGCGCCAATCATATCGGCGAGATTGCCTATACCACCGCGCTGGTGCGGCCGCAAAGCGCCCTGGTGAACAACCTGGCGGCGGCGCACCTGGAAGGTTTTGGCTCGCTGGCCGGCGTGGCGCAGGCAAAAGGCGAAATTTTTGCCGGTTTGCCGGCGGGCGGCGTCGGCATCCTCAATGCGGACAGCAACGACTGGCCGCACTGGCAGGCGGCGCTGGCGGGTAAAACGGTCTGGCGGTTCTCACCGCAGGCGGCGGAGAACGTGGACTTCTCCGCCAGCCAGGTGCAGGTGAACGGCGACGGTACGCAGTTTACGCTGCATAGCCCGTTTGGCGCCGTGGATGTCGCCTTGCCGCTGCCGGGGCGCCATAACGTTGCCAATGCGTTGGCGGCGGCGGCGTTGGCCACCTCCGTCGGGGCGCCGCTGCAGGCGGTGCGTGCCGGGCTGGCTGGGCTGAAAGCGGTTCCTGGGCGTTTATTCCCGGTCAAACTGGCTGAAGGCAAGCTGATCCTGGACGACAGCTACAACGCCAACGTTGGCTCGATGACCGCCGCGGTGCAGGTGTTGGCCGAGATGCCGGGGTATCGTGTGCTGGTGGTTGGCGACATGGCGGAGCTGGGCGCAGAAGCAGAAGAATGTCACCGCCAGGTGGGCGAAACCGCCCGTCAGGCACAGATCGATAAGGTTATCAGCGTGGGGGCGTTAAGCCAGGTGCTGAGCGCCGCCTCCGGTAACGGCGAGCATTTACAGGATAAGGCAGCAGTGATCGCGCGCGTGGCGGAATTACTGTCGGAACATGCGGTAATTACCGTGTTAATCAAAGGGTCACGTAGTGCCGCAATGGAGCAGGTAGTACGCGCGTTACAGGAGAAAGCACCATGTTAGTTTGGCTGGCCGAGCATTTGGTCAAGTATTATTCCGGCTTTAACGTCTTTTCCTATCTGACGTTCCGAGCCATTGTCAGCCTGCTGACCGCATTGGTGATCTCTTTATGGATGGGGCCGCGCCTGATCGCGCGCCTGCAGGAAATGTCGTTTGGCCAGGTGGTGCGTAACGATGGCCCGGAATCGCACTTCAGCAAGCGCGGCACGCCGACCATGGGCGGCATTATGATCCTGACCTCCATCACCATTTCGGTGCTGATGTGGGCTTACCCGTCCAATCCGTATGTTTGGTGCGTGCTGTTCGTGCTGGTGGGGTATGGCATCGTCGGTTTTGTCGATGATTACCGCAAAGTGGTGCGCAAAGATACCAAGGGCCTGATTGCCCGCTGGAAGTATTTTTGGCAGTCGGTGATTGCGCTGGCGGTGGCTTTTGTCATGTATGCCGTCGGTAAGGATACGCCGGCCACCGAGCTGGTGGTGCCGTTCTTTAAAGATGTGATGCCGCAGCTTGGCCTGCTGTACGTTCTGCTGGCGTATTTTGTGATCGTGGGCACCAGCAACGCCGTCAACCTGACCGATGGCCTGGACGGGCTGGCGATCATGCCGACGGTGTTCGTGGCCGCCGGTTTTGCGTTGGTGGCCTGGGCCACCGGTAACATGAACTTCGCCAATTACCTGCACATCCCCTATTTGCGCCATGCGGGGGAACTGGTGATTGTGTGTACCGCCATTGTGGGCGCCGGGCTGGGCTTCTTGTGGTTTAACACCTATCCGGCGCAGGTGTTTATGGGCGATGTGGGCTCGCTGGCGCTGGGCGGCGCGTTGGGCACCATCGCTGTGCTGCTGCGCCAGGAGTTTTTGCTGGTGATTATGGGTGGGGTGTTCGTGGTGGAAACGCTGTCGGTCATCCTGCAGGTGGGGTCGTTCAAGCTGCGCGGGCAACGTATTTTCCGCATGGCGCCGATTCACCACCACTATGAATTGAAAGGCTGGCCGGAGCCGCGCGTGATTGTGCGCTTTTGGATTATTTCGCTGATGCTGGTGTTGATTGGCCTGGCAACGCTGAAGGTACGTTAATTATGGTGGATTATCAGGGTAAAAAAGTCGTCATCATCGGGTTGGGCCTGACCGGCCTGTCCTGCGTTGATTTCTTTGTGGCACGTGGCGTGACGCCGCGCGTTATGGATACCCGTGTTTCTCCGCCAGGCCTGGATAAACTGCCCGAGAGCATTGAGCGCCATCTGGGTTCGCTGCATGAAGACTGGCTGCTAGCCGCCGATCTGATCGTCGCCAGCCCTGGCGTCGCGTTGGCGACGCCGGCGCTGAGCGCCGCCGCCGATGCCGGCGTGGAAATTGTCGGCGACGTGGAGCTGTTTTGCCGCGAAGCGGTAGCGCCGATCGTGGCGATCACCGGTTCCAACGGCAAAAGCACCGTCACCACCCTGGTGGGGGAAATGGCGAAGGCCGCCGGTTGGGCGGTTGGCGTAGGCGGCAACATTGGCCTGCCGGCGTTGCGCCTGCTGGAACAGGAGTGCCAGCTGTATGTGCTGGAGCTGTCCAGCTTCCAGTTGGAAACCACCAGCAGCCTGCATGCGGCAGCCGCCACCATCCTGAACGTCACCGAAGACCATATGGATCGTTACCCGTTTGGCCTGCAGCAATATCGTGCCGCCAAGCTGAAGGTTTATGAAAACGCCGCGGTGTGCGTGGTGAATGCCGATGATGCCCTGACGATGCCGATCCGCGGCGCCGACGAGCGCTGCATCAGCTTTGGCATCGACGTGGGCGATTACCACCTGAATAACCAGCAGGGTGAAACCTGGCTGCGGGTGCGCGGTGAAAAAGTGCTGAACACCAGTGAGATGAATCTGGTGGGGCGCCACAACTATACCAATGCGCTGGCGGCGCTGGCGTTGGCCGATGCGGTGCATCTGCCGCGTGCTTCCAGCCTGAAGGCGTTGACTCTCTTTACCGGTTTGCCGCACCGTTTCCAACTGGTATGGCAAAACAACGGAGTGCGTTGGATTAACGATTCGAAAGCCACCAACGTGGGCAGCACCGAAGCGGCGCTTAATGGCCTGCAGGTGGCCGGTACGCTGCACCTGCTGCTGGGCGGTGATGGCAAGTCCGCTGATTTTTCGCCGCTGACGCGCTATCTGCAGGGCGACAATATTCGCCTGTACTGCTTCGGGCGCGATGGTGCCCAATTGGCTGAGCTGCGCCCGGAAGTGGCGGTGCAAACCGATACCATGGAACAAGCGATGCAGGTGATTGCCGGCCGTCTGCAGCCTGGCGATATGGTGTTGCTGTCGCCGGCCTGCGCCAGCCTGGATCAGTTCCGTAATTTTGAAGAGCGCGGCAATGAGTTTGCCCGTCTGGCACAGGAGCTTGGCGGATGAGACTACGGGTGCCGACGTTCGGCCTGGCGGACAAGCTAAAAGAGTGGGTGATGGGGGCGCGCGACCACGATGCCGCCACCATGGTGCTGTACGACCGCACTCTGCTGTGGCTCACCTTTGGCCTGGCGATTATCGGTTTTGTGATGGTGACGTCGGCCTCGATGCCGATTGGCCAGCGTCTGGCGGACGATCCTTTCCTGTTTGCCAAACGTGACGCGCTGTACCTGGGGCTGGCCTTCGGCCTGTCGCTGGTCACGCTGCGCATCCCGATGGACGTGTGGCAACGCTACAGCAACGTGATGCTGCTGCTGTCGATCGTGATGCTGCTGATTGTGCTGGTGGTGGGCAGCTCGGTTAACGGGGCATCGCGCTGGATCGCGCTGGGCCCGCTGCGAATTCAGCCGGCGGAGCTGTCGAAGCTGTCGCTGTTTTGCTATTTGGCCAGCTATCTGGTGCGCAAAGTGGATGAAGTCCGCAGTAACTTCTGGGGCTTCTGTAAGCCGATGGGCGTGATGGTGGTGTTGGCGGTGCTGCTGTTGGCGCAGCCGGACCTCGGCACCGTGGTGGTGCTGTTCGTCACCACGCTGGCGATGCTGTTCCTGGCCGGCGCCAAGCTGTGGCAATTCCTGGCGATTATCGGCTCCGGCCTGATTGCCGTCGTGCTGCTGATTATCGCCGAGCCTTACCGTATGCGCCGCGTAACCTCGTTCTGGAACCCGTGGGACGATCCGTTCGGCAGCGGTTACCAGTTAACCCAGTCGCTGATGGCGTTTGGCCGCGGTGAGTTCTGGGGCCAAGGCCTGGGGAACTCGGTGCAAAAACTGGAATATCTGCCTGAAGCGCATACTGACTTTATCTTTTCGATCTTAGGTGAGGAGTTGGGCTATATCGGTGTGGTTTTTGCGCTGTTAATGGTATTCTTCGTCGCTTTTCGCGCGATGTCGATCGGCCGCCGGGCGTTGGAAATCGATCAGCGCTTCTCCGGCTTCCTGGCCTGCTCGATCGGCATCTGGTTCAGCTTCCAGGCGCTGGTGAACGTTGGTGCGGCGGCGGGGATGTTGCCGACCAAAGGCCTGACCCTGCCGCTGATCAGTTACGGTGGTTCGAGCCTGTTAATTATGTCAACGGCGATTGTGCTGTTGCTGCGGATTGATTTTGAAACACGCCTGAGCAAAGCGCAGGCGTTTGTTAAGAGGTAAGGCATGAGCGGGAAACCCAAGCGTTTAATGGTGATGGCAGGCGGCACGGGCGGGCATGTGTTCCCGGGGCTGGCGGTTGCGCATCACCTGATGGCGCAAGGCTGGCAGGTGCGCTGGCTCGGTACCGCGGACCGTATGGAAGCCGATTTAGTGCCAAAACACGGAATCGCAATTGATTTCATCCGTATTTCAGGCCTGCGCGGTAAAGGGCTGATGGCCCAGTTGGCGGCGCCGGTGCGCATTTGGCGCGCGGTGCGCCAGGCTATCCTGATCATGCGCAGCTACCAGCCGGATGTGGTGCTGGGGATGGGGGGCTACGTTTCCGGCCCGGGCGGCCTGGCGGCCTGGCTGTGCGGCATCCCGGTGGTGCTGCACGAACAGAACGGGATTGCCGGGCTGACCAACCGCTGGCTGGCGCGCATCGCCAAAACGGTATTGCAGGCGTTTCCCGGCGCGTTCCCGCACGCCGACGTGGTCGGCAACCCGGTGCGTACCGACGTGTTGGCGCTGCCGTTGCCGAACCAACGCCTTAAAGGGCGTGAAGGGCCAATCCGCGTGCTGGTCATTGGCGGCAGCCAGGGCGCACGCGTGTTGAATCAGACAGTTCCTGAAGTCGCCGCGCGTTTGGGCGATAGAATTACGCTCTGGCATCAAGTGGGCAAAGGCGCCCTGGAAAGCGTGCTGGCGGCCTACGAAAAAGCCGGGCAGACGCAACACAAGGTCACCGAGTTTATCGATGACATGGCCGGCGCCTATGCCTGGGCGGATGTGGTTGTCTGCCGTTCCGGCGCGCTGACCGTCAGTGAGGTGGCTGCGGCCGGGTTGCCGGCGATTTTCGTGCCGTTCCAGCACAAGGATCGCCAGCAATACTGGAATGCCCGCCCGCTGGAAGAAGCCGGGGCGGCGAAAATTATCGAACAGCCGCAGTTTAATGCCGATGCGGTTGCAGAACTGCTGGCAAGCTGGGACCGCCCGGCGCTGCTGGCGATGGCTGAAAAAGCGCGCGCCGTGGCGATCCCGGATGCGACCGATCGCGTGGCGGCCGAACTGATCGATGCGGCCAGGTAATAATGCATGGGCCCGGTTTGCCGGGCGCATAGTGAAGAACAGGTAATGGGGGGCGGTTCGCCGCTCCTGGATAGAGAAAGTGATGAATACACAACAACTGGCGAAACTACGTACTATCGTGCCCGAGATGCGTCGCGTCCGGCACATTCACTTTGTCGGCATCGGTGGTGCCGGTATGGGTGGTATCGCCGAAGTGTTGGCAAATGAAGGCTATCAGATTAGCGGCTCCGACCTGGCGCCCAATCCGGTAACCCAGCAGTTGAGTGAACTGGGGGCGACGATCTATTTCCATCACCGCCCGGAGAACGTTCAGGACGCTAGCGTGGTGGTGGTTTCCACGGCGATCCCGGCGGACAACCCGGAAATTGTCGCCGCCCGCGAGGCGCGTATTCCGGTTATCCGCCGCGCCGAAATGCTGGCCGAGCTGATGCGTTTCCGCCATGGCATTGCCATCGCCGGGACGCACGGCAAAACCACCACCACGGCGATGGTATCAAGCATTTATGCCGAGGCCGGGCTGGACCCGACCTTTGTCAACGGTGGCCTGGTGAAGGCCGCGGGCACTCATGCGCGCCTGGGCTCCAGCCGTTACCTGATTGCGGAAGCGGATGAGAGCGACGCGTCGTTCCTGCATTTGCAGCCGATGGTGGCGATTGTCACCAACATTGAAGCCGACCATATGGATACCTACCAGGGCGACTTCGAGAATTTGAAGCAGACGTTCATTAACTTTCTGCACAACCTGCCGTTCTACGGCCGTGCGGTGATGTGCGTGGACGATCCGGTGGTGCGCGAACTCCTGCCACGCGTGGGGCGTCATATCACCACCTACGGCTTTAGCGAAGATGCTGATGTGCGGGTGGAAGGCTACCGGCAAATTGGGCCGCAGGGGCACTTTACCCTGAGCCGCCAGGATAAGCCGTTGTTGACGGTGACGCTGAATGCGCCGGGCCGCCATAACGCGCTGAACGCCGCCGCTGCGGTGGCGGTGGCTACTGAAGAAGGGATCGACGACGACGATATCCTGCGTGCGCTGGCGGGCTTCCAGGGCACCGGGCGCCGCTTCGATTTCCTCGGCGAGTATCCGCTGGCGTTGGTGAATGGCCAACCGGGCAACGCGATGCTGGTGGATGATTATGGCCACCACCCGACCGAAGTTGACGCGACGATCAAAGCGGCGCGCGCCGGCTGGCCGGAAAAACGGCTGGTAATGATTTTCCAGCCGCACCGTTACACGCGTACGCGCGATCTGTACGACGATTTCGCTAACGTGCTGTCGCAGGTGGATGTGTTGCTGATGCTGGATGTGTATCCGGCGGGCGAAGCCCCGATCCCGGGCGCCGACAGCCGCTCGCTGTGCCGCACCATCCGCAACCGCGGCAAGCTGGATCCGATTTTGGTTTCCGACGCGGCGACCGTGCCGGAAACGCTCGCGCAACTGCTGCAGGATGACGATCTGGTGTTGGTGCAGGGGGCGGGCAACGTCGGCAAAATCGCGCGTAAGCTGGCCGAGCTGAAGCTGCGGCCGATAAAAAACGAGGAGGCGAGCCATGGCTGACAAAGTGGCCGTTTTGCTGGGCGGCTCCTCCGCTGAACGCGACGTCTCGCTGCAATCCGGCGCGGCGGTGCTGGCGGGCCTGCGCGAAGCGGGTGTTGATGCCCACGGCGTCGATCCGCAGCACTTTCCGGTAACCGAGCTGAAAGCGCACGGTTTTACCAAAGTCTTTATCGCCCTGCACGGGCGCGGCGGTGAAGACGGCACCCTGCAAGGGGCGCTGGAGTTTCTCGGTCTGCCCTATACCGGCAGCGGCGTGATGGCTTCGGCACTGACGATGGATAAATGGCGCAGCAAGCTGGTATGGCAAGCGCTGGGTTTGCCCATCGCGCCGTATGTGGCGCTGCAACGCCAGGCTTTCACCGGCGCGGCCCGGGAAGCGCAGTTGGCGGCTATCACGGCGTTGGGGCTGCCGCTGATCGTGAAGCCGAACCGTGAAGGCTCCAGCGTCGGGATGAGTAAGGTGAGCGAGCCAGAGGCGTTGGAAGCGGCTTTGGCCGCGGCTTTCCAGCACGACGACGATGTGCTGGTGGAAAAATGGCTCAGCGGGCCGGAATACACCGTGGCGTTTTTGGGGGAGCAAATGCTGCCTTCGATTCGCATTCAGCCGGCCGGGGTATTTTACGATTACCAGGCCAAGTACGTTGCTGAAGATACGCAGTACTTCTGCCCAAGCGGCCTGAATGCCGAACAGGAAGCCGAACTGGCTGCCCTGTCGCAACGCGCGTACCGTGCGTTGGGCTGCAGCGGCTGGGGCCGGGTTGATGTAATGCAAGATAGCGATGGCCGCTTCTATCTGCTGGAGGTAAATACTTCGCCAGGCATGACCAGCCATAGCCTGGTGCCGATGGCGGCGCGCCAATATGGTTTGGGTTTTCCGCAGTTGGTAGCGGAAATTTTGGAATTGGCCGACTGATATGTCGCAAGCTGCCCTGAATGTGCGCGAGCGTGAGGCGGATAACAATCCACGCCGCAGCAATGGAACCCAGTTGGCCGGAATCATTTTCCTGCTGATGGTGTTAGGAACAATTTTGTGGAGTGGTTGGGCGGTGGTTGGTTGGATGAAGGACGCAAGCCGCCTGCCGCTGTCACGGTTGGTGGTGACCGGCGAACGCCATTACACCACCAACGATGATATTCGCCAGGCGATCCTGGCGCTGGGATCGCCGGGGACGTTCATGACGCAGGATGTCAACGTCATCCAGCAGCAGATTGAACGGCTGCCGTGGATTAAGCAGGCCAGCGTGCGCAAGCAGTGGCCGGATGAGCTGAAAATCCACCTGGTGGAATATGTCCCGGCGGCGCGCTGGAATGACTTGCACATGGTGGATGCCGAGGGCAAATCATTCAGCGTCCCGGCAGAACGTGTCGGCAAACAGAAATTGCCGTTGCTCTATGGTCCGGAAGGGAGCGAGCAAGACGTTCTGGAAGGCTATCGGGCCATGAGTAGCGTGTTAGCGGCCAACAGGTTTTCGCTGAAAATGGTGGCGATGAGCGCCCGCCATTCCTGGCAGTTGGCTTTGGATAACGATGTTCGGCTGGAACTGGGACGTGACGATCGCATGGGGCGTCTGCAGCGCTTTATCGGGCTGTATCCGGTATTGGTGCAGCAGGGCCAGGCAGAGGGCAAACGCGTCAGCTATGTCGATCTGCGCTATGAATCAGGCGCCTCGGTTGGCTGGTCTCCGCTGCCGCTGGATCAACAGCAGCAAACGGATGGCTCGGCGACGCGCGATCGGCAAAACAGTAATCAGCAACAGAATCAGGCACAGGCAAAACAACAATGATCAAGTCGACGGACAGAAAGCTGGTAGTTGGACTGGAGATCGGTACGGCAAAAGTCGCCGCATTGGTAGGGGAAGTTCTGCCCGATGGCATGGTCAATATTATCGGTGTGGGTAGCTGCCCGTCCCGCGGGATGGACAAGGGGGGCGTAAACGACCTGGAATCGGTAGTGAAGTGCGTACAGCGCGCGATCGATCAGGCGGAGCTGATGGCGGATTGCCAGATTTCCTCGGTTTATCTGGCGCTTTCCGGCAAGCATATCAGCTGCCAGAACGAAATCGGCATGGTGCCGATTTCCGAAGAAGAAGTAACGCTTGAAGACGTTGAGAACGTGGTTCACACCGCTAAGTCGGTACGCGTTCGCGATGAGCATCGCATCCTGCATGTGATCCCGCAGGAATATGCGATCGACTATCAGGAAGGCATCAAAAACCCGGTAGGGTTGTCTGGCGTGCGTATGCAGGCCAAGGTGCACCTGATTACCTGCCATAACGATATGGCGAAAAACATCGTTAAAGCGGTTGAACGTTGTGGTCTGAAAGTTGACCAACTTATTTTCGCCGGTCTGGCCGCCAGCTATGCGGTACTGACCGAGGATGAGCGCGAGCTTGGCGTTTGTGTTGTGGACATTGGCGGTGGCACCATGGATATGGCGGTGTACACCGGCGGCGCGTTGCGCCACACCAAAGTGATCCCTTACGCCGGCAATGTGGTCACCAGCGATATCGCCTACGCCTTCGGCACGCCGCCGACAGATGCGGAAGCGATCAAAGTTCGGCACGGTTGTGCGCTTGGATCGATTGTTAGCAAGGATGAGAGTGTAGAGGTGCCTAGCGTCGGGGGCCGCCCTCCGCGTAGTCTGCAAAGACAGACACTGGCTGAAGTGATTGAGCCGCGCTACACCGAACTGTTGAATCTGGTCAACGACGAGATTTTGCAATTGCAGGAGCAGCTACGTCAGCAGGGGGTGAAGCACCATCTGGCAGCGGGTATTGTGCTGACCGGTGGCGCCGCCCAGATTGATGGCCTGGCAGCCTGTGCGCAACGGGTGTTTCACACCCAGGTACGCATCGGCCAACCCTTGAACATCACGGGTCTGACGGATTATGCGCAGGAGCCTTACTATTCGACCGCGGTCGGGCTGCTGCACTATGGAAAAGAGTCTCACCTCAATGGCGAGACGGAAGTAGAAAAACGCGCCTCAGTGGGCAGTTGGTTTAAACGTATCAATAGCTGGCTGAGAAAAGAGTTTTAATGTTTCAACAAAGAGATCATGCTGATTCACATCTTCTTATGATCTCGCAGCGACAGGCACAAAACGGAGAGAAACTATGTTTGAACCAATGGAACTAACCAATGACGCGGTGATTAAAGTCATCGGCGTCGGCGGTGGCGGCGGCAACGCCGTTGAACACATGGTGCGCGAGCGCATCGAAGGTGTCGAATTCTTTGCCGTTAACACAGACGCTCAGGCGCTACGTAAAACGGCTGTGGGCCAAACCATCCAGATTGGTAGCGGTATTACCAAAGGGCTGGGTGCTGGCGCAAACCCCGAAGTAGGGCGTAATTCCGCGGAAGAAGACCGCGAAGCCCTGCGCTCTGCGCTGGAAGGCGCGGACATGGTCTTTATCGCAGCCGGCATGGGCGGCGGCACCGGTACCGGCGCTGCGCCAGTGGTAGCCGAAGTGGCGAAAGATCTGGGTATTCTGACAGTGGCCGTGGTTACCAAGCCTTTCAACTTCGAAGGCAAGAAACGCATGGCGTTCGCTGAGCAGGGTATCGCTGAGCTGTCCAAACACGTGGACTCCCTGATCACCATCCCGAACGACAAGCTGTTGAAAGTTCTGGGCCGTGGCATCTCTCTGCTGGACGCGTTCGGCGCGGCCAACGACGTGCTGAAAGGCGCGGTGCAGGGCATTGCCGAACTGATCACCCGTCCGGGCCTGATGAACGTCGACTTTGCCGACGTGCGCACCGTGATGTCCGAAATGGGCTACGCGATGATGGGTTCCGGCGTAGCCTGTGGCGAAGATCGTGCGGAAGAAGCGGCAGAAATGGCCATCTCCAGCCCGCTGCTGGAAGATATCGATCTGTCTGGCGCGCGCGGCGTGCTGGTTAACATTACGGCTGGCTTCGATCTGCGTCTGGACGAATTCGAAACCGTGGGTAACACCATCCGTGCATTCGCTTCCGACAATGCGACCGTGGTTATCGGTACCTCTCTGGATCCAGAGATGAACGACGAACTGCGCGTTACCGTTGTGGCGACCGGCATCGGCATGGACAAACGTCCTGAAATTACCCTGGTGACCAACAAACAGACCAGCCAGCCGGTAATGGATCATCGTTACCAGCAGCACGGTATGTCGCCGCTGCAACAGGAAGTGAAGCCTGCTGCCAAAGTGGTTAACGATCAGAACGCGCAGCCAAACAAAGAGCCTGATTATCTGGATATTCCTGCGTTCCTGCGTAAGCAGGCGGATTAAGAATATCCTGAGAATTTGGTATCTCCGCTCTTTGTGCTAAAATGTCCCACCGGCCATGATGTATCATTGGCCGGTAGGATGAATAACATTGCGAGATAACACGATGATCAAACAAAGGACATTAAAACGTATTGTTCAGGCGACGGGTGTCGGTTTGCATACCGGCAAGAAAGTCACGCTGACAATGCGCCCAGCGCCGGCGAATACCGGGGTCATCTATCGTCGCACTGACTTGAATCCACCGGTTGATTTCCCGGCTGATGCAAAATCCGTGCGAGATACCATGCTCTGTACTTGCCTGGTGAATGAGCATGATGTGCGTATTTCTACCGTTGAGCATCTGAATGCGGCCCTGGCCGGGTTGGGCATTGACAACATCATTGTTGAAGTTGACGCCGCCGAAATCCCGATCATGGACGGCAGCGCTAGCCCATTCGTTTTCCTGCTGTTAGACGCAGGTATCGAAGAACTGAGCTCAGCGAAGAAATTCTTGCGCATTAAAGATACCGTGCGTGTAGAAGATGGCGACAAATGGGCAGAGCTGTCCCCACATAACGGGTTCCGCCTCGACTTCACCATCGACTTCAACCACCCGGCGATCGATGCCAGCTCACAACGTTATCGTCTGGATTTTTCCGCCGATTCGTTCGTGCGCCAGATCAGCCGTGCGCGTACCTTCGGTTTCATGCGTGACATCGAGTACCTGCAGTCGCGTGGTTTGGCGTTGGGCGGCAGCTTCGACTGCGCCATCGTGGTGGATGACTACCGCGTGCTGAACGAAGACGGCCTGCGCTTTGAAGACGAATTCGTTCGCCACAAAATGCTCGACGCCATCGGCGATCTGTTCATGTGCGGCCACAACATTATTGGTTCGTTCACCGCATATAAGTCTGGCCATGCGCTGAACAACAAACTGTTGCAGGCAGTGCTGGCAAAACAGGAAGCCTGGGAATACGTTACGTTCCAGGACGAAGCCGAAATGCCGCTGGCATTCAAGGCACCGTCGACCGTTTTGGCATAAGCTTGGCCTGATATCGCTGATTATTGATCGCGACTGGTAGTTTTGGCACTCTCTCCGGCCAACGCTGCCAGTCGCTCCAACGTTTTGCGCAATTTTTCCGGGCTGCGGCTCGCTAATCCCCTCAACTGTTCCGCACTTTCCTGGCTCAAATGCCGCAACGGCGCAGCCGGCTTTTCGTCGCCTGGTTTTTTCTTCGCCGCATCGGCCTGTTGATTATTGCCTTTTGCCATCAGCGCGGGATTAATCCTGATGTCGATCGACGACAATGATGGTAGAATTTGCCCCCGTAGTGCAGATAATAAATTAGGCTGTTCGTAGCGCAGGCGCATCATCCAGCTGGCATTTGCCGTTTCTAGCACTAAAATACCCTGTCTGAAGTTTGCGACACGGCACCAGGGGTGCAGCTGGGCTGGCAATAGCCCCTTCACTGCCCGGTTGAGTTTCAGCAGCGCGATAGCGCGTTGTTGAACATCGTGTAGCGGCCCTTTGTTCGCTGCGGACGCCTCAGTAAACAGGAAATCTAATAATTGTGGACGGCTATCGCGCATGATGAGCTCCGGCGGATTATAAACTCGTGATCGGTATTCTAAATCGTTGGCGACAATTTGGCAGACGTTATTTTTGGCCTCATCTCCTGCTGGGGATGGTAGCGGCCACGCTTGGCGTCCCGCAAAATTTGTCTGGCTGCCCTGAGCAGGCCGCGTTACCGAGCAATTCGTCCAGCGTTAACCGCCAGAACTCCGCCAGCGGTGCCTTTAACAGCCTGGCATTGCTGCAGGATGTGCATCGTCGCCCTACCTTTGGCGTCGACTATTGGCACCAGCATGCGCTTCGCACCGTCATTCGTCACCTTTCTTTTGCTCTGGCGCCGCAGGTTGCCTATGCGCGCGTACAGGAAGCCGAAGCGCAAGCCGATGAGCCGCTGCAGGTAGCCCAGGCCCAACTGGCGCTGCTTTCCACCCTGAATGCGCTGTTGACACATGAGCCCAAGCCGCCAACCATCGTCCGCGATACCCGCCATGCGGTGCTGCCAACCTTCGCGCAGCATCAGGCTGGCCTGTGGCTGGCGCAGGTGCAGGGGATCCGCGCCGGGCCTGCTGCGGCCTGATCATCTTTGCCCGCCCGGGCGACCCTATCCTTAATGAACAACGGTAATTGATGGCCCGTTATGGCCGTCATTAAAGAGACAGTAAACATCATGTTAGTGAAATTATTGACCAAAGTTTTTGGCAGCCGCAACGACCGTACGCTGCGCCGTATGCGTAAAGTGGTTGAGCAGATTAACCGTATGGAACCGGACATGGAAAAACTGTCCGATGAGCAGTTAAAAGCCAAGACCAGCGAGTTTCGTGAGCGCCTGAAAAAAGGCGAAGTGCTGGAGAGTCTGCTGCCGGATGCATTCGCCGTGGTGCGCGAAGCCAGTAAACGCGTGTTCGGCATGCGTCACTTCGACGTACAGCTGCTGGGCGGCATGGTGCTTAACGATCGCTGCATTGCGGAAATGCGTACCGGTGAAGGTAAAACCCTGACGGCGACCCTGCCGGCATACCTGAATGCATTGAGTGGCCGCGGTGTACACGTGGTTACCGTCAACGACTATCTGGCCCAGCGCGATGCGGAAAACAACCGCCCGCTGTTTGAATTCCTCGGTCTGACCGTGGGCATCAACCTGCCGGGTATGCCGGCGCCGGCCAAGCGTGAGGCCTATGCCGCCGATATTACCTACGGCACCAACAACGAATACGGCTTTGATTACCTGCGCGACAACATGGCGTTCAGCCCGGAAGAGCGCGTGCAGCGCCCATTGCACTATGCGCTGGTGGATGAGGTGGACTCCATCCTGATCGATGAAGCGCGTACTCCGCTGATCATCTCCGGCCCGGCTGAAGACAGCTCCGAGATGTACATCAAAGTCGACAAACTGATCCCTAAACTGATCCGCCAGGAAAAAGAAGACTCTGACACTTTCCACGGCGACGGCCACTTTTCGGTGGATGAGAAAGCTCGCCAGGTGCACCTGACCGAGCGCGGTTTGATCCTGATCGAAGAGCTGCTGGTGGGCGCCGGCATTATGGATGAAGGCGAATCGCTGTATTCCCCGGCCAATATCATGCTGATGCACCATGTTACCGCCGCATTGCGTGCTCACGTGCTGTTTACCCGCGACGTTGACTACATCGTGAAAGACGGCGAAGTCATTATCGTTGATGAGCACACCGGCCGTACCATGCAGGGCCGCCGCTGGTCTGACGGCCTGCATCAGGCGGTGGAAGCGAAGGAAGGGGTGGAAATTCAAAATGAAAACCAGACCCTGGCTTCGATCACCTTCCAGAACTATTTCCGTCTTTACGAGAAGCTGGCCGGGATGACCGGTACCGCAGACACTGAAGCGTTTGAGTTCAGCTCGATCTACAAGCTGGATACCATCGTGGTGCCGACCAACCGCCCGATGATCCGTAAAGACATGCCGGATCTGGTCTACATGACCGAGAAAGAGAAAATTGCGGCGATTATCGAAGATATTCGTGAGCGTACCGCCAAAGGCCAGCCGGTGCTGGTGGGTACTATCTCGATCGAAAAATCCGAAGTGGTTTCCCGCGAACTGGCGAAAGCCGGTATCGACCATAAAGTGCTGAACGCCAAATTCCACGCCATGGAAGCGGATATCGTGGCTCAGGCCGGCCAGTCTGGTGCGGTGACCATCGCCACCAACATGGCAGGGCGTGGTACCGATATTGTGCTGGGTGGCAGCTGGCAGACCGAGATCGCGCAGTTGGAAGCCCCCACCGAAGAGCAGATCGAAGAGATCAAGCAGGCCTGGAAAGTGCGCCATGACGCCGTATTGGCGGCAGGTGGGCTGCACATTATCGGTACCGAGCGCCACGAATCACGCCGTATCGACAACCAGCTGCGTGGCCGTTCCGGCCGTCAGGGCGATGCCGGTTCTTCTCGCTTCTACCTGTCGATGGAAGATGCCCTGATGCGTATTTTTGCCTCCGATCGCGTATCCAACATGATGCGTAAGCTGGGGATGAAAGAAGGTGAAGCGATTGAGCACCCATGGGTGACCAAGGCGATCGCCAACGCACAGCGTAAAGTAGAAAGCCGCAACTTTGACATCCGTAAACAACTGCTGGAATACGATGATGTGGCCAACGATCAGCGTCGCGCCATTTACAGCCAGCGTAATGAACTGCTGGATGTGTCCGACGTCAGTGAAACCATCAACAGCATCCGTGAAGACGTCTTCAAGGCGACGATTGATAACTACATTCCGCCGCAGTCGCTGGAAGAAATGTGGGATGTGAAAGGGTTGGAGGATCGCCTGAAGAAAGATTTCGATTTGGCACTGCCGCTTGCCGACTGGTTGGACAAAGAGCCGGAACTGCATGAAGAAACGCTGCGTGAGCGTATTCTGGATAAGGCTCGGGAAGAATATCTGCGCAAGGAAGAAGTGGTTGGCAGCGAAATGATGCGCAACTTTGAGAAGGGCGTGATGCTGCAAACCCTGGATTCGTTGTGGAAAGAGCACCTGGCGGCGATGGATTACCTGCGTCAGGGCATCCATTTGCGTGGCTACGCGCAAAAGGATCCGAAGCAGGAATATAAGCGCGAATCCTTCGCCATGTTCGCCGCGATGCTGGAATCACTGAAGTATGAAGTGATCAGCGTGCTGAGCAAGGTTCAGGTGCGGATGCCGGAAGAGGTTGAAGCCCTGGAACAGCAACGCCGCAACGAAGCGGAACGCCTGGCCCAGCAGCAACAGCTGAGCCATCAGGATGAAAATTCGCTGGCCGTTGATGAACCCAATACGCCGGCCGTCGCTGAGCGCAAGGTTGGCCGTAACGATCCTTGCCCATGCGGTTCAGGCAAAAAGTACAAGCAGTGCCACGGCCGCCTGCAGAAATAAGGCCGGCGCTGCGGTAAAAAAACGGGCGGTATCCGGCAACGGGTGCCGGCCAAACGTAAGGGGATCAGCATGCTGGTCCCCCTCTTTTTGGGGATGCTAACCGGCGCCCTGCGTTTATATCTGGAGACGCGATGAAACAGTTGAATATCGCCGTTGGCATTATCCGCAACGCCCGGCAGGAAATCTTCCTCACCCAACGTGCTGCCGATTCACATATGGCGGGCTTTTGGGAATTTCCCGGCGGCAAGATAGAAGCCGGGGAAACGCCCGAGCAGGCGTTAACGCGTGAGCTGCAGGAAGAAACCGGTATTGACGTGCAGCAGGCTACCCCGCTGGAAGTGATTGAGCACCGTTTTGACGATAGGATCGTGACGCTGTATTTCTATCTGGTAGAGCAGTGGCGCGGTGAGCCGTATGGCCGGGAAGGGCAACCGATGCGCTGGGCCAGGCAGGCCGATTTGCAGGCGGCTGATTTCCCGCCGGCTAACGCCAGGATTATTCAACTGCTGGTGGCGCAGGCTAACCCGGCAGTGTGATCTGTGCCAGCCTGGCGTTAGCGCGCCAGGCCATTTCCTGTAGACAGCCTACTCCTTGTCTTCTTCGCTCCACTCTTCGCTTTCCGTCAGATCGCTCTGGCTGGGTATCCGCTTTTCTTCCGCCGCCCATTCGCCAAGATCGATGAGCTGGCAGCGTTTGCTGCAGAACGGGCGAAAGGGGCTGACTTCTCCCCAGACCACGCCTTTACCACAGGTTGGGCACTTTACTACGGTCGTCATTACTTTTCCTTACCCCCACAGCTTGGCGAGGGCGTATTTTTTTCTGATAAATTAACAACAGGCCAGGGCAAACGTCAGCCGTTCCGCAACTTTGCCATGTTCGCTGTCCAGCGGCAGGAAGCGGATGGCATAGCGTGTTTTATGGCCGGAAATTTGTGGGTAGAGCTGATATTCCAGGTTGATACGCAGGCGCAGCAGATCGGCCCCTTCGGCATTGTCCTGGAAAAAGCCATTCAGGCTGATCTGGTTTTGGAACTGGCCGGATTTACGGATCAGATCCAACACCATCGACAGGGAATGGCTGAGCGGCTGCAGCGTTTCCAGCCAGGCGCTGACGTCATGATCGCGCTGGTGCTGCGGAATATGCATCCACATATGCAGCGTGGGCAAATCGAAACTGCAGCAGCCGCCGGGGATGCTCAGGCGCTGGCGCACCAAGGCAATCAGGCGATCCTCGCGCAAAGCCTGCCCCAGCCGCGGGGCAGCCATCAGTGATGACGCGCACTGTTTGAGTTGGTCACGCAGTTGGTTGACCAGGGTCATGTCCACGCCCGGCACGTCTGCCCATTGCAGCAGTTTTTGCTGTTGGCGTTCCAGCTCTTTGAGCAGTTCGGTACGTACTTCGCCGCGCTCTAGCACATCCAACAGATCGGCGACGGCGCGGAAAAACGTCAGGGCAATGGCGGTACTGTCCAATGCCTGCTGCTGGTACAACTGCTGTAAAAGAAACTCAATGCGCAGCCAGGTGCGCATTTTTTCATTCAGCGGGTGTTCAAAAAGAACAGTAGGGGAAACATCGCTCATTCGGTGTAATCCTGTTGGGGCGCTGATGCCGCCAATTCTAGATAGCGTTGATGTAATAGTGCGACAGCGGGTTCAATATCCCGCAGGTTGCCGCTGTTATCAATGACGTCGTCGGCCACTGCCAGGCGTTGGTGGCGCGAGGCCTGGGCCGACAAGATATTGAGCGCCTGCTCGCGGCTGCTGCCGTCGCGGGCCATGGTTCTGGCCAGTTGCGTTTCGCGATCGGCATCGACCACCAGCACCCGGTCGGCGCGCGTGTGCAGATCGTTTTCCACCAGCAGCGGCACCACCCACAAGGCATAGGGGTTGCTGACCAGGGCCAACTGACGCTGTGTTTCCTGATGGATCAGCGGATGGAGGTGCTGATTCAGCCAGGCTTTTTCCGCCGGGTGGTTGAAAATAAGTTGGCGCAGCCTGGCGCGGTCAAGTGAACCGTCCGCCTGTAATATTTCATTACCAAAATGCGCGGCGATTGCCGCCAGCGCAGGGGTGCCCGGCTCGACGATCTGGCGGGCGATCACGTCGGCATCGACGATGGTGGCGCCAAAGCGCGCAAAAGCGTTGGCGACGGTGGTTTTGCCGCTGCCGATACCGCCTGTTAACGCAACAATGTAGGCCATGGTTTAGGCGCACCCTGAGTTCACGAAAAGAATAGAGGAATCATAAAGCGCTGGCGCAGAAGTGCAAGCCGGTAGCAACGCGGGCCGCATTTGCCGTTAGGCGTGACGAACCAACCTGAAAGGAGGTCCGGTGCTGGATCGTACTGGTAGACTGCGATGATTGTAGCGCACATTCGGGCACAATCGCAGTCTTGCCGCGTGATTATTCGCGCGTATGATAGTTTTACTGGAACTGGCATCAACGGGCTGCCGCTGCTGGCCGCACATCGGCTCATGCAGCGTTGTAACCCATTTGTCCTATCGCGCACCGTCGCCATTAACCAGGAAATCATTCGCCATGCGTATTGAGGAAGATTTGAAGCTGGGCTTTAAGGATGTGTTGATCCGCCCAAAACGCTCTACGCTGAAAAGCCGTTCTGAGGTTGAGCTGGAACGTCAGTTTACCTTTAAACATTCCGGCAGCAGTTGGTCTGGCGTGCCGATCATCGCCGCCAATATGGATACCGTGGGTACGTTTCGCATGGCCGAGGCGTTGGCCGCGTTTGATGTCCTCACCGCCGTGCATAAACATTATAGCGTGGCGCAGTGGGAGGCATTTATCCAGCGGGTGCCGGAATCGGTTTTGCGCCATGTCATGGTATCAACCGGCACTTCTGCGGCTGATTTTACCAAGTTAACGCAGATCCTGGCGCTTTCCCCGGCGCTGAAATTCATTTGTATTGACGTTGCCAATGGCTATTCCGAACATTTCGTCAATTTCCTGCAGAAAGCGCGTGAAGCCTGCCCGAACAGCGTTATCTGCGCGGGCAATGTGGTCACGGGGGAAATGGTGGAAGAACTGTTGTTGTCTGGTGCGGATATCGTCAAAGTGGGGATCGGCCCCGGCTCGGTCTGCACCACGCGGGTGAAAACCGGCGTCGGTTATCCGCAGCTTTCCGCGGTGATCGAATGCGCCGACGCGGCGCACGGCCTTAGCGGGCAGATCGTCAGTGATGGCGGTTGCTCGGTGCCTGGCGATGTGGCGAAGGCGTTTGGCGGCGGTGCCGATTTTGTGATGTTGGGTGGTATGCTGGCCGGGCATGACGAATGTGAAGGCACCATCGTGGAAGAAAATGGCGAGCAGTTCATGCTGTTTTACGGTATGAGCTCGGCTTCCGCGATGGAGCGCCACGTCGGCGGCGTGGCGGAATACCGCGCGGCGGAAGGCAAAACCGTCAAGCTGCCCCTGCGGGGGGAAGTGGCGCTGACCGTGCGCGATATTCTGGGGGGCCTGCGTTCCGCCTGCACCTACGTGGGGGCGAGCCGTTTGAAAGAGCTGACCAAACGCACCACCTTTATTCGCGTGACGGAGCAGGAAAACCGCGTCTTTACCAACCGGTAATCGGCGCGTGGTTTAAGCGGAACCCCGTACTATTGCGGGGCTGCGCCTAGCTTAGGATGTTCCCCATTTGGAAGATGGGTAAATACATGGCGATCACCAGGGAGCCGACGATAGCGCCGACCACCAGCATCAGCATCGGCTCCAGCGTTTGCGCCAGGGTATCGGCCAATTCATGTGTTTGCTGTTCATGCCATTGAGCCAGTTTGCCCAGCAGGGTATCCAGCGAGCCAGATTCTTCCCCAACCCGCACCAGTTGCTGGCATAGCGGCGGAAACAGCGCCTGTTGTGCCAGCGCATGGTGGAAGGTTGATCCCTGTGCCAACTGCTGTTGGATTGCGCTAAGCGCCTGGCGAAAGAACAGGTTGCTCATGCTCACCGCTGCCGCCTCCAGACCTTCGACCAGCGTTAACCCGGCGAGCTGGGTCATGTGCAAGATATGGAAAATCTGGCTGAGGCAGCCGCCGCTCACCAATCGGGAAACCAGCGGCAGCCGCAGCAAAGCCCGCTGCTCACGCTGCCGCCAGTGCGGCAACGGGCGCAGCTTACGCAGATAGAACAAGATCAGCAGGGCCGCCGATATTGCCAGATAAGGGCCAACGTGGATCAGCAGCGTGGAAAGGTTTAATAGCCACTGGGTGAAGCTGGGGAGCGGGGCATTGAATGATTGATATACCTTGGCGAATTCAGGTAACACCATGGTCAGCATCAGAATACTGACCAGCATGGCCACGGCACAGATAAATAGCGGGTAACGCAGGGCCTTGGCGACCTTCTTGTGCAATTTTTGTTGTTGCTCTTGCTGTTGGGCAAGCTTGACGCAGCAGCCGTCCAAATTGCCGGTTAACTCGCCGATGGCAATCAGCTTTGAGTAGAGTACCGGAAAAACATGTGGATAGTGGGCGAGCGCGGCGGAAAACGCGTGCCCCTGAGCGACCTGCTCGGCAATGCCGCGCAGCAGGCAGCGCCAGGCCGGCGAGGGGTGCTCGCGCGCCAGCAGTTGCAGCCCGTGGATCAGCGGCAGGCCAGCCTGCAGCAGCGTGGCCAACTGGCGGGTGAACTGAATCAGCGGCTCACCGCGCCAGTGGCGCGTAAAGATCCACTTGCCGCTGGCGATTCGGTATGGCTGTAGCCCCTGATCGATCAACTGTCGGCAGACATGCTGCTTGCTGATTTGCAGCGTTTCGCCCTGGCACAGTTCCCCATGGCGATCAATTGCCTGCCACAGGAATAGGCGTTGCTTCTCCATCAGCGCGTTTCCGCGCCAGCGGTGACACCGAGTACCCGATACACTTCTTCCAGCGACGTGATGCCCTGTGCCGCCTGTCCCAGCCCGGCCTGCAACAAGGTTTTTTGCCCTTGCCGCTGGGCAATCTGCGCCAACTGCCCGGCGGTGGCATTTTGTATCAGGCCCTCTTGCACTTCCGGGGTTATCGCCAGCAGTTCGTAAATGCCGATCCGGCCGTAATAGCCGCTAAAGCAATGTTCGCAGCCTTCGGCACGCCATGGCGTCAGCGGTTCTGGCCACAGGGCGGTGGGGAAAGCGGCCGTCTCGCTTAGCGGATAACGGCAATGGTGGCACAGGCGGCGCAACAGGCGCTGGGCGATCACCAGCTTCAGGCAGGCGGCGAGCAGGTAGCCCGGTATCGCCATCTGCGCCAGGCGCGCCAATGTTTCGCTGGTGGAGTTGGTGTGCAACGTTGAGAGCACCAGATGGCCGGTTTGCGCGGCTTTCACTGCGATCTCGGCCGTTTCCCTGTCGCGGATCTCGCCGATCATGATCACGTCAGGATCCTGGCGCAGCAGGGCGCGCAGTACGCGGGAGAAACCCAGCTCGGCTTTGCTGTTGATCTGCGTTTGGTTGATGCCGAATACCGGGATCTCTACCGGATCCTCCACGCTGCACAGGTTGGTTTGGCTGTCGTTAAGCTGCCGCAGGCCGCTGTAAAGCGTAACGGTTTTACCGCTGCCGGTGGGCCCGGTCACCAGGATCAACCCCTGTGGATGGCCCAGCGCGTTGGCATACAGGTTTAATGCCTCCTGGCTCATGCCGAGCTGGGCCAGCGGCAGTTCCTGGCGTTCGCTCTGCAGGATCCGCAGGACGATCTTTTCACCGTGCAACGTGGGCAGGGTGGCGATACGCATTGAGTAGCGGGTGTTGTCCAACTGCACGCTGAGTTGGCCATCCTGGGGCAGGCGGCGTTCGGCAATATCCAGCCGCCCCATGATCTTCAAACGTGCCGCAATGCGTGCGGCCATTGGGAACGGCGGGGAAGGGACGGTTTGCAGCACACCGTCGATGCGCAAGCGTATCCGCAGCATTTGCGGATAGGGCTCAAAGTGGATGTCGGACGCCCGGCGTTGAATGGCGGCGCGCAGCGTCTGGTTGATGAACTGCACCACTGGGGCTTCGCTGTCTTCGTCCAGTGAGGGAACGTCCTGCGCCTGCGTTTCCTGCTCGTCCTGCTGCTGGCGTGTATTTTGCGCCTGCTCCAGGCGCGCCGCCGCCCATTGCTGCACGTTAATCTGCTTACCGGTGGCGAAGCGCAACGCATCCAGAAGATCGGTTGGGATCGCCTGGTGCACGGCAATGGTGAGCTGCTGTTCGTCTTCGCTAACGGCAAGCGCTTGATAGCGCTGGCAGAGTGTATGGATTTCATTGCTGATTGCCATGGCGATCACCCCGCCGCATCATCAAAGCGGAACACGCTCAGGCAGCTTTCCTGCAATGCGCTGTTTTCACTGCTGCAGCGGCGCGTCCAGCGCGTCAGGCCGGTGCTGTCTTGCACCGGGTTCAGCATCACCGTCAGGCTTTGCAGCGTTTGGCTGCCGGTCAGGGTAATGATGCCCTGGCTGACGGCGATATTGCTGACGTAACGTGATGTCGTGGCGTTAGGGATCCCCTGGCTGCCGGTGTTGCAACCGCTGGCGGTGCCGCCATTTTCCAGCAGGCATAGCTCCACCGCCATTTTGTAAGGCACCATCGCCTGCAGCATATCGGTCAGCGACGCCTTTTGCAGATAGCGTTGATAAGCGGGAATGCCGATGGCGCTCAGGATGGCGATGATGGCGATCACCACCATTAACTCGATCAGGGTAAAGCCGCGTTGCGTTTCCATATGCCACATTCTCCATTGTGATGTGAAGAGCAACATAATGCGCTTTCCCGTGGGGGGCGAGGGGCTTTGGGCAACAGTGCGTGCGGCTACGGTAGCAATGGCTTACCGTTGCATAGGGTTAGATAAAAGTGCGTTATGCTCCGCAATATTGCTTACAACTGGACGGGGTGTGAAAAACGATTTTGTGCGTCAGCCGTCAGCCGTCAGCCGTCAGCCGTCAGCCGTCGGCAGGCCCTGAATTATTTTCAGGGCCTGACTGACTCACTCTAACGTTGGTAATGCCATCATATGGTATTTATTGCCATTAAAATTGAAGAATCCTACATCCTCGAATTTGTTACGAGTATGGAAGGCATAAGAGCGGGGATTGAGTACGTTGACAAATGTGACAATGACCGGAAAACGTGCGGCGAAAACCTGACGTTGATGAGCCAGTAGTAATTCACCAATACCACAACTACGATACTCTTCTGCAATACAAATAGGGCCATATTGATAGGAAGTTTCTGCATCCAGTTTTACGCCCTGATGTGTGAATTCCTTCAGTATACCGGCCATATAATCGAACATTGGCCATGGCTGGAGAAACTGCCATGACGCACCTAAAAGCAGTCCGACGACTTTGTTGCTATTACTATCGATTGCAATTACAACTCCGTGCTCACGCTCGCATAAATCGCTAAGTTGATGCTCAGTCATATCTGTGGTTACAAAACCATTTGCCCGTTGTTCACCCTCAAGGTTCTTGGCATGATAGCGTTCCAGTAGTTTTTTAACTTCCGGTATGTCTTTTTTTTCAGCCAGTCGGACATTGATTTTTTCGTGTTTGATTGTCATGCTTAGAACCCTATAAAATATTTTACGGAAAGAGTCAACATCATTGCTCCTACTGATACAAATAGAACCTTTCGGATTATTTCTCCGTTCGTTCTGATAGCATGTATACTGCCGATATGGTTTCCCAGAAGACTTGCTACAATC
Source organism: Gibbsiella dentisursi (assembly GCF_039539505.1). NCBI lineage: Bacteria > Pseudomonadati > Pseudomonadota > Gammaproteobacteria > Enterobacterales > Yersiniaceae > Gibbsiella > Gibbsiella dentisursi. The sequence goes on along the minus strand of NZ_BAABDG010000010.1, from coordinate 139,928 downwards.
ATGGGGATGCCAATGACGTAAGCCATTTTCCCTGCGATCGCAAAAGCAACAAATGCACCGATATTGGAAGAAAAGTTGAAAATTTTACTTGTTGCTGAGGCCTGCAATAACCCGAATTTATTTATTACTGTCAGCGCGATAATGAAAAGACTCCCTGTGCCTGGCCCAAAAAAACCGTCATAAAAACCGACAATAAAACAAACTACAAAGATTGCTAAGAAATTTGTTTTCGCCTCGTTTTCAGTTGACTCCTTTATTTTTCCTTTCACTGTGGCTGATATTAATCCGATGGGTAGTAAACCCACAATAACCAGTGACAAGGTTTCAGCAGGAAGCAATAGAATAACTTTAGCTCCGACATATGCACCTGCTAGCGCTGAAATAAGCCCAGCCGGTATTACTGACCAGATGACAGATTTATTTTTAACGAAGTTTTTAATAGCTGCAATAGTACCTATTGTACTTACAAGCTTTTCCTGACCCAGTGCCAGTTGTGGCGGTAATCCAGTCAGAATAAATGCAGGTATCAGGATTAACCCAGCGCCTCCAGCGATAGCATCTATGTACCCTGCTATAAAGGAGGCTACCACTAACAACAATATGCCAACAACAAGATATTGGGCAATAATACTACCCTCAATAAATATTGAGTTATTAAATAAATGAAACATTTTTAATACCGTTACAATGTACGTAAGTGGTGGAGACAATTTTTGGGATCGAGAAGTTGTGTTTCAGGTGGACGTATCTTCATTCCAAAAACACGAAGCAGCCATCGGTCAGTACCATCAAATCGTGGTGCAAAAGCATTGCGTGTATGCATGGTTCTTTGATTAAGGAATGTGACTGCGTGACCGGGTTCCAATGGTACATCAAACCAAAGTTCACGCTCAAGAGTAATAAATCTCATTCTTTCCAGCGCGGCCTCAGCTTCTAGCGTCATACCCGTTATGTTGTGCCAATCAAAGCGGGAGTACCAGATACCATCTTTGTTTACAATAACTGGAACGCCTTCAATAGAAGAGGCATTTACGAAGCTTGCTGGCCTTCTTACTGTAAATAGAGGTTTTGTGAGTATGTTAATTATATCATCGGAAAGCATGGATATAATATGGTCAAGTTTCAGCAGGCTAGTATTGACGCCAGGCTCTTTCCGTAAACACAGCAAAGTTAATGTATCCGGACAACCACCGAATACCTTTGAAGGAGTTTCACCACAAATATGAAGATCTGGATTATCAACATGAGGGTAAAAATCGTACTTTGCTCCCTGAGAACTGACCTGATCTTCTGACTGTATCATAGGACAAACGTGACGAATCAAATGTCCGTCATTTTCACCCTGATAAACTACTGGCCATAAACCAGCTTCAAAATGTGCAGATAGATATGCACCATGTAACTCAGAGTTTTTTGATTCAACATAGTCCGCATCGGTTGGATGGATGGGGGTTTTTGTAAGCTTTACGGTATCAAACTGCGGCAATTTCCATATAATATAACATTCCTCATCCAATTCTCTTCTGAATTCATCTATTGGAAATGGAAGTACTCTGTGGCATTCATCCGCGTTAGTGAGTATTAGTCCATTCTTCATGTAACAGCCCTTGTCTTAAATCTTCCATATATTTTTTATTTCCACAAATGACGTTCATTCGTACGCATAGCATTTCAACTTTATGAAGAGAAATAAAGTTAATACTCATCCCTTGTTCCTTTCAGGAAATGCACGTTTTAATTTATACCCTACAGGTTGCAGGATTATCAAGGGAGTTCCTTTAAAACCACAGCAAAATATAATATCGGGTGTCGACATAAAACATATACTCAAAGAAACATAAAAATTTCTTAAGTTTAAGAGTTTATCACTGATAGATGCGGTAAATGCGATATGTCAATATGAATAATATTCAATTATGGCATATGCCTTGTAGTGTCCCCCTAAACGTTCGCGTTCAGTGCCCGGTTATGGCAAAGGGGACGGCAGTGTAATCAACCACAGTTCGTTGTCAGCCTCCGGTTTTTGCAACGGCACCACTTCCAGCGTGGTGTTGGTGGCAGTACCGTCCCGCATCAGTTTACCGTCGGGGCCGGTTTGGTAATCGCCAACCTTGTCTTTTGCTTTCACCGGGGATTTCAACGTGGAACGCAGGCCGAAATCGTTATCGTTGATGACCGCCAGCGTGTGTTTATCAACCATTGCCAGGCCTTCAACCTTTTCCTGTTGCCAACCCAGTTTACGCAGATCAACCAGTTCGCGTTTTTGCGCCAGGCGAATGCCGCGTTTGGCCAACTGTTCGCTATCGTCAAATTCCGGTGCTTTGCCGTTCGCATCAAAGGGGGTCAGATCGGTGGCCTGGCTCATGTCCACCAGATAGATGCGGTTCTGCATGTGCTTATCTTTGTCTGCGCCTTGCTCCACCAGCAGGATGCGTTGATTATCCAGCGCGACGATATCGCCGATTTTGGCGTCTTTGGCCTTTTTATAGCTGTCAATATTGATGGGGTAACCCACCATCTGGCTGGCGCCGGTTTCCGGGTTGAACATCACCAGGCGGGTGAACTGCGCTTTGTTCTTACTTTTTCCGTTGATATCCAGCGTGCTTTGCACTGCCATCACCAGGGTGCCGTTTGGCAACCGGGTCAGCCCTTCAAAGCCGCGGTTGGGCTGGCGCCATTTAATAATGGCCGGCAGACCGGTCGCGACGGACTGCTCGGCGCCGCTGGGCGTTGGGCCAAATTTTTTCAGGATTTTCCCTTGCGCATCAATATGGATCAGGAACGGGCCATACTCGTCGCACAGCCAGAAACCGCCGTTGCCATCGGACGTGATCCCTTCGGTATCCAGGCCGCGTTGGCTGGTGCTCAGGGGAAGTAAAGCATCGTTCAACGCCACTTCATTGGTGGAGCCGATGAAATTCTCCGGCAGCGGCAGGCCATTTATCGGGCCTTGTTCATCGTGCAACGGGCGCGGGTTGACGGCCTGCGCCGCCTTGGCGCTGACTTTGATATCCATAATTAACGGGGTGTAGCCGGGGTTGGCGAAGATTTTGGCTTCTTTATCGCCCACCGGCGGCGCATCGGCATTGGGGCCGCGATCGGTCAGCGTGGTGAACAACAGATCGTCGCCCTGTTTCCCCATAAAATAGAGGCCAGACCCGATGCCTACCGGCAGGCCATGGGGAAAGTGACTGGCGAATTTCCCTTGATAAGCCACGCGTTCCCCGGCGGGAAACGTCACCACATAGCGGGTGGTTTTTTCACCTTCCGCCAGGGCGTTTAAAGATATCAATCCGGTGAGTAATAGCGGTAATAGCTTATATTTCATCGTATTACACTCTTGTGTGCCCTGCCGGCAAGGCGGAAGGCGTGTGCGTTTCTGATTAAGAAGACAGCAGCTTAAATAACCGGTGTGTCATTTACATGACGGCCGCCATGCAGAATGACGGCCGCACGGGGGCGGACTAGGGAAGAAATGGTCAATGGGGCGCGTCGAAGCGCAGCGACAGATCGAGCGCGGTCACGTTCTTGGTCAACGCCCCGACGGAAATATAGTCAATGCCGGTTTGCGCATATGCGCGCAGCGTGTCACGGGTGACGTTGCCGGAAACTTCCAATTGAGAACGGCCCTGGGCCAGCGTGACGGCCTCGCGCATCATGGCAATGCTGAAATTGTCCAGCATCACGATATCCGCGCCGGCATCAAGCGCCTGCTGCAGCTCATCCAACGATTCGACCTCGACTTCTACCGGCACATCGGCATGCAGCCAGAAGGCTTGTTCAACGGCCTTTTTTATCGAACCGGCGGCGATAATGTGGTTTTCCTTGATCAGGAACGCATCGGAAAGCCCCAGGCGGTGATTGCCGCCGCCGCCGCACAGCACGGCATATTTCAGCGCGGTGCGCAGCCCCGGCAGCGTTTTGCGCGTATCCAGCAGGCGGGTTTGGGTGCCTTCCAGCAGTGCGACGTAGCGGCTCACTTCCGTGGCTACGCCAGACAGCGTTTGGATGAAGTTCAACGCCGTGCGTTCGCCGGTCAGCAACGTGCGCGCCGGGCCGCTCAATTGGCACAGCGGCTGATTCGGCACCAGCGTATCGCCGTCGGCAACCAGCCAGTTGGTTTTGACCTTATTGCCCAACTGAATGAAGACCTCATTCAGCCAGCGTTGCCCGCAGAACACGCCGGCTTCCCGGGTGATCAGGGTGGCGCTGGCCTGCTTGTCTGCGGGCAGTAATTGCGCGGTGATATCGCGATCGGCATCCACTTCGCCGCCCAGATCTTCACGCAGGGCCTGGGCAACGGCGTAGGGGATATCGCTTTCAATGCGTTCGAGCAGCTCGGCGCGGCGGCTGTCGGCACTGTAACGGCGTGTCGGCATAGGAAACTCCGAAATGGGCGGTAAGGGGATTGTGGAACATGCTACTCTGTTGCCAGGGCAAGTACCACTCATGCCTTAACCGTTTCTTTTGATAGCGGATTGCTGTGGCGGCTCATCATTTCGGCAACGTTATTATCCGGTAGGCAACCTTACCGGATCCTGTCGATCAGGGGGCTGGCCTGTTATTGGATGGGCATTGATATGCGTATCTCTGGAATCATGCGATAAATCCCGCTGCGCAACGCCGGGAGTACATAAAAGGAGAGGGCTGGCTCATGACGCTGTTTACGTTGTTACTGGTTCTGGCATGGGAACGTTTGTTCAAGCTGGGTGACCATTGGCAGTTGGATCATCGGATTGCCGGGGTGTTCCAGCGGCTGCGCCGATTTTCACTGCCGCAGACGCTGGCGCTGGTTATTGTCTGGATGGCCGTGGTATGGGCGATTCTGGGGATCAGCCACGGCCTGTTTTTTGGCGTGGTGACGTTGCTGTTATGGATTGTGATTGGCCTACTGTGCATTGGCGCCGGGATTATTCGCAAACACTATCGCGCCTATCTGAAGGCGGCCAGGCAGGGCGATGCCGACGCCTGCGCCCAGATGTCGGAAGAATTGGCGTTGATTCACGGCTTGCCGGTCGATTACAGCGAGGAAGAACGGCTGCGGGAACTGCAAAACGCCTTGCTGTGGATTAACTACCGCTATTATCTTGCCCCGTTGTTCTGGTTGGTGGTCGGCGGGCCGTATGGGCCGATTGCGCTGGCAGGCTATGCGTTCCTGCGCGCTTACCAAACCTGGCTGGCGCGCCACCATACCCCGTTGCAGCGTTCACAGTCGGGCATCGACTGGCTGCTGCACTGGGTTGATTGGATCCCGGTGCGCCTGGCTAGCCTGGCGTATGCGATGTTTGGCCACGGCGAGAAAGCCTTGCCGGCGTGGTTTGCTTCGTTGGGGGATTTTCGCACCTCGCAATACCAGGTACTGACTTCGCTAGCGCAGTTTTCGTTAGCGCGTGAGCCCCATGGCGATGCAGTGCAGACCCCACGGGCCGCGGTGACGCTGGCGCGTAAAGTGACGATGATTATTGTGGTTGTGGTTGCGATATTAACGATCTACGGGGCGCTGACCTAAGCCGAAGCGGGGCCGCGTGACTGCGGCCCCGCTATGCGGTGATTACAGTTGGCTAAAGCAGCGGCGTGCGGCATCAATGGTGCGTTGAATATCCTCTTTGCTGTGCGCCACAGACATAAACCCGGCTTCGAAGGCGGAAGGCGCCAGATAGACGCCTTCATCCAACATCAGGTGGAAGAAGCGTTTGAAACGCTCAACGTCACACTGCATCACGTCCTGGTAGCAGGTAATGGCTTCGGCATCGCTAAAGAACAGCCCGAACATGCCGCCAACGCGGTTGACGACCAGCGGAATATTCTCTTCGCGCGCGGCGTCCAACAGCCCCTGCGCCAGCATTTCCGTCAGTTCGGTCAAGGTTTGGTGCACGCCGGGCTGCGCCACTTCATTCAGGCAGGCGTAGCCGGCGGCCATGGCGATAGGGTTGCCGGAAAGGGTGCCGGCCTGATAAACCGGCCCGGTTGGCGCCAGCGCCGCGATCACCTCGCGGCGGCCGCCGAATGCCCCCACCGGCATGCCGCCGCCGATGATTTTGCCCAGGCAGGTCAGATCCGGCACCACGTCATAGTAAGCCTGGGCGCCGGCCAGCGCCACGCGAAAACCGGTCATGACTTCATCGATAATCAACAGCGCCCCGAACTCATCGCACAGCGCGCGCAGGCCCGGCAGGAAGCCCGGCAGCGGCGGCACGCAGTTCATGTTGCCGGCCACCGGCTCAACGATGATACAGGCGATATCAGCAGGGTACTGTTCGAATGCGCTGCGTACCGAATCCAGATCGTTATAGCTGCAGGTCAGGGTATGTTTGGCGAAGTCTGCCGGCACCCCTGGTGAATTCGGCTGCCCAAGGGTCAGGGCGCCGGAGCCGGCTTTAACCAGCAGGCAGTCGGCATGGCCGTGGTAGCAGCCTTCAAACTTGATGATTTTATCGCGGCCGGTATAGCCGCGCGCCAGGCGGATGGCGCTCATGGTGGCTTCAGTCCCAGAGTTGACCATGCGCACCATGTCCATGGTTGGCACCAGTTCGGTCACCAGCGCCGCCATTTTCACTTCCATTTCGGTCGGTGCGCCGAAGCTCAGGCCGCGTTCGGCCGCTTCGATAACGGCATTGCGAATGGCCGGGTGGTTGTGGCCTAGCACCATCGGGCCCCAGGAGCCGACGTAATCAATATAGGCTTTACCATCGGCATCATAGAGATAAGCGCCGTCAGCCCGCTCAATGAACAGCGGCACCCCGCCGACGCCGGTGAATGCACGCACCGGGGAGTTAACCCCGCCGGGGATTAACTGCTGCGCCTGGGCGTACAGACTTTCGGACTTGCTGTGTAAGCTCATAAATCGGCTCCTGGATTCTCAATAAATGGTTCGACGCAGGCTATTCTAGAGAAGTGCGCGCCGTTATGAAACGGTTAACCGGGGCAGGGCATGCCGGCATCGGCGCCATTTTTCGTCGGCTTTGCGGGCGAATGGTTTAAAAGGTGCCAATAAAATGCGCCTAATGCGGCGAATACTTGAACACAGCTCTGGGGTATTGGATAATTAAAGGCATTAATCAGGCTGCCGTTGTAGTAACCTGATGCTGAACAATGTTGGGAGTTAAGTATGAGTGATGAAACAGCACTGCCCCTGCAGTTTACCGAGGCGGCAGCAAACAAGGTGAAATACCTGATTGCTGATGAAGAAAACCCAAATCTGAAACTGCGGGTCTACATTACCGGCGGCGGCTGCAGCGGGTTCCAGTACGGCTTCACGTTTGACGATAAGGTCAATGAAGGCGACATGACCATTGAGAAGCAGGGCGTTGCGCTGGTGGTCGATCCGATGAGCCTGCAATACCTGGTAGGTGGTTCGGTGGACTACACCGAAGGGCTGGAAGGCTCACGCTTTGTGGTTACTAACCCGAACGCCAAAACCACCTGCGGCTGCGGTTCTTCGTTCAGTATCTGATCCTGCCTAATCAACCATCGCCGGCCGGTGGTCGTTGCTTCCCCCGCGTTTGTTGTTGCCGGTGCGGGGGGAGAAGCTCCGTGTAATCAATTTCCCCAACTCATTATGATGCGCCCGTATGGGCCGGATCAGTGAATGTCCGCCAGCCGGCTGCACAGTTGTTGCGCCGCCAGCATGATGCGTGGCCCAGGGCGATTAAACCAATCTGCATCCAGCGCGATGATTGGCACCTGCAACTGCGGCGCCCAGAACGCTTTGGCATTGGCCAGCTCTTGTTCGCCGCCGCTGATCACGATCGCCTGCGGCTGGCGCGCCAGCACCTGTTCGCGGCTGACCTGCGGCCAGGGGATGCGGCTGTCGGCAAAGATATTCTGCGCGCCGCACAGCGCCAGCAACTGGCTTTGTAGCGTCGCTCCCGAGCTGGTAAACAGCGGTTGGGTGCCAAATTGCAACAGCACCCGTTTCGGCGGCAGGTGTGCGTATTGGGCTTGTAATTGTGTGGCCTGCCGGCGGATACGGTCGGCGGCCTGATGCGCGGCTTCGGGATGAGGGCTGTATTGCGCCAAATCGTCCAGTTCCTGGGCTACCTCATCAATGCGTTTGGCATCGGCATAGAAAATTGGGATGCCGAGCGCGGCAAGCTGATCCAGCACCCGCTGCGGATTGCCGCTGCGCCAGGCCAGGATAAGATCCGGTTTTAGCGCCAATACCCGTTCCAGGTTAATCCCTTGCCATGAAGCCACCTGCTCCAAGTTGCGCGCGGCGGGTGGGTAATCGGAAAAGGCGCTGGCCGCCACCAACACCTCGCCCATGCCGGCGGCATAGGCCAGTTCGGTAGTGCTGGGGGCCAGGCTTATCACCCGTTGGGCGCCAAAGGCCGGCGATGCCAGCCAGAGCGCCAGGCCCCACAGCAGGAGCGCAAGCCGGCGTTTCACCTTAGTGGCGTTTCGCCAGCGCCTGCAGCATGGCGTTAACCATCAGGGTGGACTGCTTAGCGGCGACGCTGAGGAATTCTTCAAAGCTCATGTGCGATTCCTGGTCGGCCACATCGGAAATGGCGCGCACCACCACAAACGGCGTACCAAACAGGTAGCAGACGTGGCCGATAGCGGCGGCTTCCATCTCAACTGCGGCCACCGCCGGGAAAGTGGCGCGGATGCGCGCCAGCGGCTCGGCGCCGTTGATGAAGGCATCGCCGCTGCAGATCAGGCCGCGCACCGCGTGCATATCCAGTTGCTTGATGCAGCTTTCCGCCAGGGCAATCAGCGCCTCGTCTGCGTTAAACGCCGCCGGACAGCCGGCCATCTGGCCGGGTTGATAACCAAAGGCGGTTACGTCGGCATCGTGATAGCGCACTTCGCTGGAAACCACGATATCACCCACTTTCAGCGTTGGCGCCAGGCCGCCGGCGGAGCCGGTGTTGATCACCACATCCGGCTTGCAGTGTTCCAGCAGCAGGGTGGTGCCCATCGCCGCCGACACTTTACCAATGCCGGATTTCAGCAGCGCCACGTCAACGCCGTTCAGTTGGCCGGTATAGATTTCGCAACCCGCGCGTACAAGGGTCTGGCGGTTCTGGATTTGCTCGCGCAGCAGGGTGACTTCTTCTTCCATTGCGCCGATGATGCCTACTTTCATAACTAACACTCGCTGATTGGGGTGAACATTGCGCCATAGTCTATCATGGCTCTCAATGAGAGATAATCCGTTGCATCCGCTGCCGGGAATTGCTATCACGGGGGCTGGTGCGCAACGGTAGGGGAAACAGATGTCCGGGATCGACTTTAAGCAAAAAATCAGCTTCCAGCGGCCATTCAGCAAGCCGATCGTGGCTGAGGAAGAGTACGAGATTATCCGTCAGTTTGAGAGCGATCGCGGGCGTATCGTCAACTCAGCCGCTATCCGCCGGCTGCAGCAGAAAACCCAGGTTTTCCCGCTGGAGCGCAACGCCGCCGTGCGCAGCCGCCTGACCCACTCCATGGAAGTACAACAGGTGGGGCGGCATATCGCCAAAGAGATCCTCAACAGTTTCAAACAGCAAAAGCGTGTCGATGCGCTGGGCCTGGTCCGGCTGCTGTCGCCTTTTGAAAGCATCGTCGAAATGGCTTGCCTGATGCACGATATCGGCAACCCGCCATTCGGCCACTTTGGCGAATCGGCGATCAATGACTGGTTCCGCCAGCGGTTGGTGCCGGCCAACGGCGGCCGCGAGCCTAACGGCCAGGATAACTGCCAGGTTGCCGTGCTGCGCCTGCAGGAAGGGCAAAGCGATCTTAACCAACTGCGCAGCCGCATCCGCCAGGATCTGAGCAATTTTGAAGGCAACGCGCAGGCGATCCGCATGGTGCATACCCTGCTGAAGCTGAATCTGACCTATGCACAGGTGGGCTGTATTTTGAAATATACCCGCCCGGCGTATTGGTCCGGCGACATTCCGGCCAGCCATGACTATTTAATGAAGAAGCCAGGTTTTTATCTGGCAGAAGAAGCCTTTGTCGACAGGTTACGCCGGGAATTGAATATAGGTGAATTCGAACGTTTCCCATTAACTTATATTATGGAGGCGGCCGATGATATTTCTTATTGTGTGGCCGACCTGGAAGATGCGGTGGAAAAAAACATTTTCACCGTCGAGCAGCTTTATCAACATTTAATCCAGGAATGGGGCGAAGTAAAAAGCGGCGATCTGTTTGATAAAACCGTCGCCAGCGCCTTTCGCAAGCTCGATCGCGGGGGCGCCCGGCGCAGCGCGGAAGATCACTTCTTCATGTACCTGCGGGTATTCACCGTGGCTCGCCTGGTGCCGCACGCGGCGCAGCGCTTTATCGATAACCTGGAGAGCGTCTATCAGGGCACCTTTAACCAGGCGCTGCTGGAGGATTCCAGCCCCGAATTTCGTCTGCTGAAAATTTTCAAGAATGTCGCTTCAAAACATGTGTTTAATCACCCGGAAGTGGAGCAGCTTGAACTGCAGGGTTATCGGGTTATCAATGGGTTGCTGGATATCTACAGCCCGTTGTTGGCCATGCCGCTGGCCGCGTTCAGCCAGTTGGTGCGTGAAGACACCCACCGCGGTTACCCGATTGAAACGCGCTTGTTCCATAAGCTTTCCACCAAACACCGCCTGGCCTATGTGGAAGCGGTGGAAGGGTTGCAGCATCTTTCGCCCGAGCAGTTTGCGGTGCGCGAATATTATTATCGTGCGCGTTTGTTGCAGGATTATATCAGCGGCATGACCGATCTTTATGCCTATGACGAATATCGGCGATTAATGGCGGCGGAATAATTAATGGGCAAAGCAACCGGTTATTTTGGCGCTGACGTTCCTGCGGGGGAATTATTTCGAGTTTTGTAAAGACGGACAATATTTGTTTACTATTGCGGCGTGCATTGTCCTGAACTTCGGGCGATAAATAAACTCTGATTAGGCACACAAGAATGCAATCTTTCCTTGAATGACTTTTCTAAGAGACACACAGATGAAAAAAACCGCATTAGTTTTGAGCGCTCTGGCATTCAGTATTGGTATGGCTGTAGGGCCGGTTACGGCCAGTGCGGCGGATGTGGTTGCACCCAGCGCCACGTCGCAGCAGTTGCCAAGCCTGGCTCCCATGCTGGAAAAAGTGATGCCTTCCGTAGTGAGCATCAATGTTGAAGGCAGCACCACGGTGAACACGCCGCGTATGCCGCAGCAGTTCCAACAGTTCTTCGGCGAGGATTCCCCTTTCTGCCAGGACGGTTCGCCGTTCCAGGGTTCGCCGATGTGCCAGGGCGGCGGTCAGGGCCAGCAAAGCACGCAGGAGAAATTCCAGGCGTTGGGCGCCGGGGTGGTGATTGATGCGGCTAAAGGCTACGTGGTGACCAATAACCACGTGGTGGATAACGCCAACAAGATCCAGGTGCAGCTCAGCGATGGCCGCCGTTTCGATGCCAAGGTGATCGGTAAGGATCCGCGTTCTGATATTGCGCTGATCCAACTGAAAGACTTCAAAAACCTGACGGCCATCAAGATGGCGGATTCCGATCAGTTGCGCGTGGGTGACTATACCGTGGCGATCGGTAACCCGTATGGCCTGGGGGAAACCGCCACCTCGGGTATCGTTTCCGCGCTGGGGCGCAGCGGGTTGAATATCGAAAACTACGAGAACTTTATTCAGACCGATGCCGCCATCAACCGCGGTAACTCCGGCGGCGCGCTGGTGAACCTGAACGGCGAGCTGATCGGTATCAATACCGCAATCCTGGCGCCGGACGGCGGCAATATCGGTATCGGCTTTGCGATCCCAAGTAACATGGTGAAAAACCTGACGTCGCAGATGGTGGAATACGGCCAGGTCAAGCGTGGCGAATTGGGAATCATGGGGACTGAGCTGAACTCAGAGCTGGCCAAGGCCATGAAAGTCGATGCCCAGCGTGGCGCCTTCGTCAGCCAGGTGCTGCCGAAGTCTTCCGCTGCCAAGGCCGGTATTAAAGCGGGGGATGTGATCGTCACCATGAACGGCAAGGCAATTTCCAGCTTCGCGGCGTTCCGCGCCGAAATCGGCACGCTGCCGGTCGGCAGCAAAATGAGTCTGGGCATCATCCGTGATGGCAAACCGGTAACCGTTGACGTTACGCTGGAGCAAAGCACCCAAACGCAGGTGGATTCCGGCAACATCTACACCGGTATCGAAGGGGCCGAACTGAGCAATACCCAGGTCGGCGACCAGAAAGGCGTGAAGGTGGATAACGTGAAAGCCGGCAGCGCCGCTGCGCGTATTGGCCTGAAGAAGGGCGATGTGATCCTTGGGGTTAACCAGCAGCCGATTCAAAACCTGGGCGAGCTGCGTAAAATCCTCGACAGCAAACCGAGCGTTCTGGCGCTGAACATTCTGCGCGGCGATAGCCAACTGTACCTGCTGATGCAGTAATACCCCGCCGGCGTTTAACGAAACATAGCCCCCTTGTTTAAGGGGGCTTTTTTTATCCTTGCTGAATAGCTAGCGAGCCTGTCGCGAAGTGGTTACTCAGCGGCCAAATGGGCCTTTGCCGCCTGGTTGACCAGCTCAATTTCATCCAACAGTTCCAGCCATTCCGGCTCCAGCTCTTGTTGGCTGACGCCCTGGCGCAGCTGCTGTTCGATATAGAAACACAATTGCTTGAGCCGCGGCACGCCGCTGTAGCTGCAACTGCCGTGCAGTTTGTGGATCAGCTCCAGAATTCCGTCATCCTCTGCGCCTTCCAGCAGCGCCTGTACCCGTTCGCTAACCTGCGGCAGGAATTCCACCAGCATCTGCAACAGATCCTGCGCCAGATCGGCTTTGTTGGCCGCCTGGCGCAGCGCCAACGGCCAGTCCAGGGACAGCAGCGGTTCGCCACTGGCCGCACCGCCGCGCGGCACCACTGTGACGGTATCGCTGTGGCCGCTGCTGTGATAGCGGGACAGCACCCGCGTCAGCATGGCCTCATCGATAGGTTTCGCCAGGTAGTCATCCATCCCGGCCTGAAGCAGGTGTTCACGTTCGCCGCTGATGGCGTGGGCGGTCACGGCCACGATCGGCGTTGAGGTGTGGTGCGGCATCTGGTGGATCAGCTCGCTGGTACGGATACCGTCGATATTGGGCATCTGAATATCCATCAGAATCAAATCCAGTACGTTGTCGCGCGCCAGGGCAATGGCTTCTTCACCGCTTTCGCACAGCAGGGTGTGCTCAACCTGTTCCGTCAACAAGGTGCCAATCAGCTTCAGGTTAGCCGGGTTGTCGTCCACGGCCATCACGGTTAACGGCAGGCGTTTATGCGCGGCCTGCGGTTGGGGCGTGCACGGCGTTTCGGCGCGCAGCAGCGTGAACAGGCGGTTACTGGTGACCGGTTTGGTCAGGCAGCCGATGGCGCCCTGTGCTTTAAGCTGTTCGGCGTCAAGCTGTGATTGGCTCGGCAACGCCAGGATCACCCGCCGGGCATAGTGCAGGGCCGCGACTAGCATGTCGGTATGCTGCGCCATATTGTCACGGAAGGGGATCGGCACCCCCATCAGCAGGAAGTCGTAATCATTTTTCGGCAGTTGGCCGAGCGTCGGAGAATGGGTCACCACCAGTTGGGTGACGCTCAGCATATTGAGCGTTGCCTGGGCGGCGATCGGGTTAGACTCGATATACGCCAGAGTTTTCCCGCGCAGATCCGGCAGGCTTGGCGGCAGTGACAGCATGTCTTCGTTCAGATCGAGCGTAATGTGGAACCAGAAGGTGGAGCCACGGTTCAACTGGCTGTGGAAACAGATATCGCCGCCCATCTCCTTCACCAGCTTTTGCGTGATCACCAGCCCAAGCCCGGTGCCGCCGTGGCGGCGCGAAATACTGGCGTCCGCCTGGCGAAAAGCCTGGAACAGCTGTGATTGCTGGCGCTCGGAGATACCGATGCCGGTATCGTGGATCTGCACTTCCAGCTCCACCTGGTGGGCCAGTTGGTTGCGCTGCTCAATGCGGATATCGATGTTGCCGGTTTCGGTGAATTTCACCGCGTTGCCTAACAGGTTGGTGATCACTTGCTGCAGGCGCAGTGAGTCGCCGATAACCTGATCGGGCACGTCGTTGTGCACGTCCAGGGTGAGCTCCAGCCCTTTTTCATGCGCGCTGGGCGCCAGCAGCACGATCACTTCATCCAGGGTGTCGCGCAGCGAGAACGGAATATGTTCCAGCACCAGTTTGCCGGCCTCCAGCTTGGAGAAATCCAGCACATCGTTGATGATCGACAACAGGTTGTTGGCCGAGCGTTCGATGGTTTGTAGATAGTCGGCCTGGGTGACGCTCAGTTCGGTTTTTAGCATCTGGCGGGTAAAGCCGATCACCCCGTTAAGCGGGGTGCGCAGTTCATGCGACATATTCGCCAGGAATTCGGATTTAATGCGAGCCGCTTCCTGGGCGCGCTTTTTCGCCAGATCCAGCTCGACGTTCTGGATCTCCATCTGTTCCAGGGTTTCCCGCAGATCCGAGGTGGCCTGATCGATATTCTGCTGCATCTCTTCGTGGTAGGCGGTCAATGACATCGCCATCGAGTTGATGCCGTTTTTCAACATTTGCAGTTCGCCGAGCATGAAACCCTCTACCCGGCTATCCAGTTGGCCGCGGCGAATGCGATCGACGGTGTTCACCATGTTGCGAATCGGGCCGGTCACGTCACGCATCAGACGGTAGGCGAACAAAATGGCGATGCACATGCACAGCAGCAGCAATAACGTGGAGACGAACACTTCTTTATATTGCTGCAGGCGCATCGACTGCAGATCCAGTTCGATCGCCACATAGCCAAGATTGTTATCCTGATCCTGCTGGACATCTGTGCTGGTGGCCTCGTCTGGATAATGGTTTTCAGGCAGGATCGGCGTGCGCAGGATCAGGGAATCGCCGCGGCGCGTCAGCATCAGTTCGCTGGGGACTGGCACACCTTTGGGCAACTGCAGCCGGGAGACATTATGGTGATAGTTAGAGGTGACGAACAGATTATTTTGCGCATCAAACACCGTGATTGAACGTACAATGTCGGAATGGCGGCGGTGCAACAGGCTAACCAGTTGCCTGACCGATTCGCGGCTGTGGAACGTCATGCCATATTCGCTGGCGACGGCGAGCGGCTCGATGATGCTGACGCCGGCATCCACCAACTGTTCCTGCAGCTCGTTGTAACGGTGCACAACGAAGAAAGTACTGAGCAACAAACCTATCAATAACGTTGGCGCCAGGATCAGTATCATCATGCGCGCACGCAGGCTGTATTTGGTCATGAGGTTCCAATGTGGGAGAATTGAGGCTAATCCTAGCTTCCTAAGCTTACAAACCAGCACATAATTGATAAATAATGGCGCAATTCTACTCTCCCAAACGCCGCGTGACGACCCGGCAGGCTTCACAAATATTAACCGTAACGGTAGCCGATCTCGATCCGTTCGGCCAGGGTGTGGCGCGCCACAACGGTAAAGCGGTGTTTGTGCCGGGCGTATTGCCGGGCGAACAGGCGGAAATTCAACTGACGGAAGATAAGCGCCAGTTCGCCAAAGGCCGGCTGAAAAAGCTGCTAAACCGCAGCCCGCAGCGGGTAGAACCACGTTGCCCACACTTTGGCGTATGCGGCGGCTGCCAACAGCAGCATGCCGATGAGGCGCTGCAACAGCAAAGCAAAGCCGCCGCGCTGCAGCGTTTGATCGGCCGTGAAACCGGTGTGGCCGTGCAGCCTGAAGCGGTAATCGCCGGCCCGGCCTATGGCTATCGCCGCCGGGCCCGGCTGGGGCTGGCCTGGCAGCCCAGGCAGCAGCAGTTGCAGATGGGGTTCCGCCAGGCGGCATCGAGTGAACTGGTGAACATCAGGCAGTGCCCGGTGCTGGTGCCCGAGCTGGAACAACTGCTGGCGCCGCTGTACCGCTGCCTGGCGGGGCTGGATGTCGCCCGGCATCTCGGCCATGCGGAACTGGTGCAGGCCGACAACGGATCGGTGCTGGTGCTGCGCTGCATGGCGGTATTGCCGGAGAAGGATCGCCAGGCGCTGTTGGCGTTCGCCCGGCAAAACGCGCTGACGCTTTATTTGGCGCCGGACAGCGAACGCCTGGATAAACTGTGCGGTGAAGCACCGTATTATCAGGTTGACGGTCTACGCTTAACCTTCAGCCCGCGCGACTTCATCCAGGTGAACGATGCCGTCAATCAGCAAATGGTGGCGCAGGCGATGGCGTGGCTGGATCTCCAGCCAACCGATCGGGTGTTGGATCTTTTCTGCGGCATGGGCAATTTCACGCTGCCGTTGGCCCGGCGCGCCAGGGCGGTTGTGGGTATTGAAGGTGTTGCCACGCTGGTGGCGAATGGGCAGTATAATGCACATCAGAATTCGCTGGAAAATGTCGCGTTCTTCCATGAAAACCTGGAAGCGGACATTGAGCAGCAGCCTTGGGCAGCACAAGGGTTTGATAAAGTGATGCTGGATCCCGCGCGCGCTGGCGCAGCCGGGGTGATGTCACATATTGTAAAACTGGCACCAGAGCGGGTGGTTTACGTCTCCTGTAACCCAGCCACGCTGGCCCGCGACAGTAAAGTGTTGCTGGATGCCGGTTATCGTCTTGCTCGTGTACGGATGTTGGATATGTTCCCGCACACAGGGCATCTTGAGTCAATGGCGCTGTTTATTAACGGTAAGACGCCGGCGGCCGCTGCAAAGTAGGGAGAAGTCAAGTTATGGTTGCGGTAAGAAGTGCACATCTGAATAAGGCCGGAGAGTTTGCACTGGATGCGTGGATTGCCAGCTTGGGGCTATCCAATTCACAGTCTTGTGAGCGGTTGGCCGCAACCTGGCAATATTGCGAGCAGCAGACCAAGGGCCACCCGGATGCGGCGCTGTTGCTGTGGCGCGGCCTGGAGATGGTGGAAATCCTCTCGACGCTGAGCATGGATAACGACAGCATGCGCGCCGCGCTGCTGTTCCCGCTGGTGGATGCCGGCGTGGTGCAGGAAGCCGCGCTGGATGACGCCTTCGGCAAGCACATCACCAGCCTGGTGCATGGCGTGCGCGACATGGACGCCATCCGCCAGTTGAAAGCCACCCATAACGATTCCATGGGTTCGGAGCAAGTGGATAACGTGCGGCGTATGCTGCTGGCGATGGTGGAAGATTTCCGCTGCGTGGTGATCAAGCTGGCGGAGCGTATTGCCCACCTGCGTGAAGTGAAAGACGCGCCGGAAGACGAACGCGTGCTGGCGGCGAAAGAGTGCTCGAATATCTATGCGCCGCTGGCCAACCGCCTGGGTATCGGCCAACTGAAGTGGGAGCTGGAGGATTTCTGCTTCCGTTACCTGCATCCGGAAGAATACAAACGTATCGCCAAGCTGCTGCATGAGCGGCGTATCGATCGTGAACAGTTTATTGATGACTTTGTAGCCTCGCTGCGCAAGGCGATGGCGGATGAGGGCATCAAGGTCGAAATCTATGGCCGGCCAAAGCATATCTATAGCATCTGGCGCAAAATGCAGAAGAAGCATCTCGCTTTCGACGAGCTGTTTGACGTGCGTGCGGTGCGCATTGTGGCCGAACGCCTGCAGGATTGCTATGCGGCGTTGGGCATCGTTCATACCCACTTCCGCCATTTACCGGATGAGTTTGACGACTATGTCGCCAACCCTAAACCCAACGGCTACCAGTCGATCCACACCGTGGTGCTTGGCCCGCGCGGCAAAACGGTCGAGATCCAGATCCGCACCCGCCAGATGCACGAAGACGCCGAGCTGGGCGTTGCCGCACACTGGAAATACAAAGAAGGCGTGGGCGGCGCGACGGTGCGTTCCGGCTATGAAGAGCGCATTGCATGGCTGCGTAAACTGATCGCCTGGCAAGAAGAGATGGCGGATTCCGGCGAGATGCTGGATGAAGTACGCAGCCAGGTTTTCGACGACCGTGTGTACGTGTTTACCCCGAAAGGGGACGTGGTGGATTTGCCCGCCGGCTCCACGCCGCTTGATTTTGCCTACCACATCCACAGCGATGTGGGCCATCGCTGCATCGGCGCCAAGATTGGTGGGCGCATCGTGCCGTTCACCTACCAGTTGCAGATGGGCGACCAGGTGGAAATCATCACCCAGAAGCAGCCGAACCCTAGCCGTGATTGGCTGAACCCCAATCTGGGCTATGTCACCACCAGCCGCGGGCGTTCGAAGATCCACAACTGGTTCCGCAAGCAGGATCGCGATAAAAACATCCTTGCCGGGCGGCAGATGTTGGATAACGAACTGGAGCATCTGTGCATCAGCCTGAAAGAAGCCGAGAAACTGCTGATCCCGCGTTACAACATGAACTCGCTGGATGAAGTGCTGGCGGCGATCGGCGGTGGCGATATCCGGCTGAACCAGATGGTGAACTTCCTGCAAAGCAAGCTCAACCAGCCAAGCGCCGAAGAGCAGGATCGCGAAGCGCTGCGCCAACTGGTGCAGCAGAAAGCGCCGCCGGCCACGCGCAAAAAAGACGACGGCCGCGTGGTGGTGGAAGGGGTCGGCAACCTGATGCACCACATCGCCCGCTGCTGCCAGCCCATCCCGGGCGACGATATCGTCGGCTTTATCACGCACGGGCGCGGTATCTCGATCCACCGCGCGGATTGCGATCAGTTGGCGGAGCTGCAAGAGAATGCGCCGGAACGTATTGTTGATGCGGTGTGGGGTGAAAGCTACTCCAGCGGTTATTCGCTGGTGGTGCGGGTGATCGCCAACGATCGCAGCGGCCTGCTGCGCGACATCACCACCATCCTGGCCAATGAAAAGGTCAACGTGCTGGGCGTGTCCAGCAGGAGCGACACCAAAAAACAGTTGGCCACCATCGATATGGATATCGAAATCTACAACCAGGTGGTGCTGGGGCGGGTGATCGCCAAGCTGAACCAACTGCCGGATGTGATCGACGCCAAACGCCTGCACGGCAACTGATCGCTCTTTTTCTTTCCATCCAAAGCCCGGTATACCGGGCTTTTATTTGTTCAGGATTTACCCATGACCCAAGTGACATCACTGCAACGCTTGTTGACCATCATGAAAAAGCTGCGTGACCCGCAGACGGGCTGCCCGTGGGATCGCACGCAGACCTTTGCCAGCATCGCGCCTTACACGCTGGAAGAAACCTACGAAGTGCTGGATGCCATTCAACGCCAGGATTATGACGATCTGCGCGATGAGCTGGGCGATTTGTTGTTCCAGGTGGTGTTTTACGCCCAGATGGGCCAGGAGCAGGGGCTGTTTGATTTCCAGGACATTTGCCACGCCATCAGCGATAAGCTGGAACGCCGCCATCCGCATATTTTTGGCGATGCCAGTGCGGCTGATACCGCCGCCGTTGCCGCGCGCTGGGAAAAGATAAAAACGCAAGAGCGCGCCGAAAAAGCGCTGCATTCTGCGCTGGATGATATTCCCCAGGCGCTGCCGGCGTTAATGAAGGCGCACAAAATCCAAAAGCGTTGTGCGGCGGTCGGCTTTGACTGGAACACGCTGGGGCCGGTGGTGGACAAGGTGTACGAAGAAATCGACGAAGTGATGCACGAGGCGCGTCAGGCAGTGGTGGACGAGAAAAAGCTGGAAGAGGAACTGGGCGATCTGCTGTTCGCCACGGTGAATCTCACCCGCCACCTGGGCCATAAGGCGGAAAACGCGTTGCAGGCGGCGAACCGCAAGTTTGAACGCCGTTTTCGCCAGGTTGAGGCGATTATCGGGCAGCAGGGCATGAGCATGAACGACGCCACGCTGGAGCAAATGGAAGCGGCCTGGCAGCAGGTGAAACAGCAGGAAAACTGATTGTTTGATCGGCGACAATATTCACCTTAGCTGAAACGGTTAAGCTACGCATCAGAATTGGTTGTGGCGCCAGGGCAAGGTGTGTAAAGAGCAACAAACTGAATTGTAAGGTGTTTTTTTGCCGCAGAAGGCTGCTAAAAGAGAAGTTTTAACGCTAACCTGTTGTTTTACAAATATTGTATGGGTGGTCTTGATGGGGTTAACCCGGATGAACCCACGGTGGTGGCAGAGATGATGGATGGCAAAACGATCGTTTGTAGGTCAAGGCGGGTTCGGGTATACTACTTTCCCGTCTTGGTTCTTCCATCGTCTTTAAACCTAAACTCTCAGGTTCAGCATGACAACTAATTATATTTTTGTGACCGGCGGGGTCGTATCCTCTCTGGGTAAAGGCATTGCCGCAGCCTCTCTGGCGGCTATTCTTGAAGCCCGTGGCCTCAACGTTACCATCATGAAACTGGACCCGTACATCAACGTGGATCCGGGCACCATGAGCCCGATTCAGCATGGGGAAGTTTTCGTCACCGAAGACGGCGCAGAAACCGATCTGGACCTGGGCCACTACGAGCGCTTCATTCGCACCAAAATGACGCGTCGCAACAACTTTACCACCGGCCGCATCTACTCCGACGTTCTGCGTAAAGAACGCCGTGGCGACTATCTGGGCGCGACCATTCAGGTTATTCCGCACATCACCAACGCCATCAAAGAGCGCATTATTGAAGGCGGCGAAGGCCATGACGTGGTGCTGGTTGAAATCGGCGGCACCGTCGGCGATATCGAATCCCTGCCGTTCCTGGAAGCGATCCGCCAGATGGCGGTGGAAGTCGGCCGTGAGCACACGCTGTATATGCACCTGACCCTGGTGCCGTATCTGGCAGCCGCCGGCGAAGTGAAAACTAAGCCTACCCAGCACTCGGTAAAAGAACTACTTTCAATCGGGATCCAGCCGGATGTGCTGATTTGCCGTTCAGATCGCGCCGTGCCGGCCAATGAACGCGCGAAAATTGCGCTTTTCTGCAACGTGCCGGAAAAAGCGGTTATCTCCCTGAAAGACGTTGATTCTATTTATAAAATCCCTGGCCTATTGAAATCACAGGGGTTGGACGATTATATTTGTAAACGATTCAGCCTGGACGCACCGGAAGCGAACCTGGCTGAATGGGAACAGGTTATTTACGAAGAAGCCAATCCGGGCGGCGAAGTAACTATCGGCATGATCGGCAAATATGTTGAACTGCCGGATGCTTACAAGTCTGTGATTGAAGCGCTGAAACACGGCGGCCTGAAAAACCGTCTGACCGTAAATATCAAGCTGATCGATTCGCAGGATGTTGAAACCCGCGGCGTCGAAGTTCTGAAAAATTTGGATGCTATCCTGATCCCTGGTGGTTTCGGCTATCGTGGCGTTGAGGGTAAGGTAATGGCCGCACGCTATGCGCGCGAGAACAAAATCCCTTACCTGGGTATTTGCCTGGGGATGCAGGTTGCGCTGATGGAATTTGCCCGCAACATGGCCGGAATGGAAAACGCCAACTCCACCGAGTTTGTGCCGGACTGTAAGTACCCGGTTGTGGCGTTGATTACTGAATGGCGTGATGAAGACGGCAATGTTGAAGTGCGTACGGAAGATGGCGATTTGGGCGGCACCATGCGCGTTGGCGGCCAACTGTGCCATCTGACGGATGACAGCCTGGTGCGCCGCATGTATGGTACGCCAACGATTGTTGAACGCCATCGTCACCGCTATGAAGTCAACAATATGCTGTTGAAGCAAATTGAAGCCGCGGGGCTGCGCGTAGCGGGCCGCTCTGCCGACAACAAGCTGGTTGAGATTGTTGAATTGCCTGATCATCCGTGGTTTGTCGCTTGTCAGTTCCACCCGGAATTTACCTCGACGCCGCGTGATGGGCATCCGTTGTTCGCCGGCTTCGTCAAGGCGGCGGGTGAATACCAGAAACGTCAGGTAAAATAAGCGTTTAGTGAACAACGCGCGGTGAGAACCGCGCGTTGTTGTCTGGAGTTTTAGTTTAACTTGTGACTTGAGGAAAACCTATATGTCCAAAATTGTTAAAGTCATCGGCCGTGAAATCATCGACTCACGCGGCAACCCTACCGTTGAAGCTGAAGTGCATCTGGAAGGTGGTTTCGTAGGCCTGGCTGCTGCGCCATCAGGTGCTTCCACCGGTTCCCGTGAAGCACTGGAACTGCGCGACGGTGACAAGTCTCGTTTCCTGGGTAAAGGCGTACTGAAAGCGGTTGCTGCGGTAAACGGCCCAATCGCTGAAGCCGTACTGGGTAAAGATGCTAAAGACCAGGCTAACATCGATAAAATCATGATCGATCTGGACGGCACTGAAAACAAATCAAAATTCGGCGCTAACGCTATCCTGGCCGTTTCCCTGGCTGCTGCCAAAGCTGCTGCGGCTTCCAAAGGCATTCCTCTGTACGAACACATCGCTGAACTGAACGGCACCCCAGGCAAATTCTCTATGCCTCTGCCTATGATGAACATCATCAACGGTGGCGAACACGCTGACAACAACGTTGATATCCAGGAATTCATGATTCAGCCAGTTGGCGCGAAAACCCTGAAAGAAGCGGTTCGCATCGGTTCTGAAGTGTTCCACAACCTGGCGAAAGTACTGAAAGCCAAAGGCATGAACACTGCAGTAGGTGACGAAGGTGGCTATGCGCCAAACCTGGAATCCAACGCTGCTGCGCTGGCTGCTATCAAAGAAGCCGTAGAAAAAGCAGGCTACGTGCTGGGTAAAGACGTTACCCTGGCAATGGACTGTGCAGCTTCTGAATTCTACAACAGCGAAACCGGTAACTATGAGCTGAAAGGCGAAGGCAAAACCTTCACTTCTCAGGAATTCACTCATTACCTGGAAGGCCTGACCAAAGAATATCCTATCGTGTCCATCGAAGATGGCCTGAACGAATCTGACTGGGATGGCTTCGCATACCAGACCAAAGTGCTGGGCGACAAACTTCAGCTGGTGGGCGACGACCTGTTCGTTACCAACACCAAGATCCTGAAAGAAGGTATCGATAAAGGCATCGCTAACTCCATCCTGATCAAATTCAACCAGATCGGTTCCCTGACCGAAACGCTGGCTGCTATCAAGATGGCGAAAGATGCTGGCTACACCGCGGTTATCTCTCACCGTTCCGGTGAAACCGAAGATGCAACCATCGCCGACCTGGCGGTAGGTACTGCTGCTGGCCAGATCAAAACCGGTTCTATGAGCCGTTCTGACCGCGTTGCCAAATACAACCAACTGATCCGTATCGAAGAAGCGCTGGGCGACCGCGCACCATTCAACGGCCGTAAAGAAATCAAAGGCCAGTAATCACGCCTTTTATTTCGTTGGTAGATAAAACCCGCTGCGGCGGGTTTTTTTTCGCCTGCGGTTTGCGCCGCGCCTGGGATATCGCCCCGTGCGGCTGCAAAACGATGCGATTTGGTGGCGGCGGGGGAATCTGCGATAATCGCGCTTTAAATTTGCTGAATTGAGAAACAGATGCAGTACCCGATTAACGAGATGTTCCAGACCTTGCAGGGTGAAGGCTATTTCACCGGCGTTCCTGCGATTTTTATCCGCCTGCAGGGGTGCCCGGTTGGCTGTAGCTGGTGCGATACCAAACATACCTGGGAAAAGGACGCCAATCGGGAAGTGGATCTGCAGCGGATCCTGGTGAAAACGCAAGAGAGCGCCGCGTGGGGCAGCGCCAGCGCCGAACAGTTGCTGGCGGTGGTGCGCCAGCAGGGTTATACCGCACGCCATATTGTCATCACCGGCGGCGAGCCCTGTATACACGATCTGGCCCCGTTAACGGCCCTGTTTGAACAGCACGGCTTTTCCTGCCAGATAGAAACCAGCGGCACACATACCATCCTGTGCTCGCCGGGCACCTGGGTGACGGTATCGCCGAAAGTAAATATGCGTGGCGGCCTCAAGGTGTTGCCCACGGCGCTGGCGCGTGCCGATGAGATAAAGCACCCGGTGGGGCGGCAGCGCGATATTGAGGCTCTGGATGCACTGCTGGCGACGTTGCACGATGATAAACAGCGGGTGATTGCCCTGCAGCCGATTAGCCGGAAAGAAGAGGCGACGCGCCTGTGTATCGAAACCTGCATTGCGCGCAATTGGCGGCTTTCAATGCAGACGCACAAATATCTGGATATTGCCTGAAAAAGGGCGCTGTTGCAGCGCCCTTATCGTTAACCTTTGTAGATGCAGCCTGCGGTGCAGGTTTCCTTTACCATGACGGCGGAAAGCAGCGGCAGCCGCGGTTTCATTTGGCGCCAGATCCAGGCAGCCAGCACTTCGCTGGTGGGGTTTTCCAACCCTTCCACCTCGTTGAGGTAGTGGTGATCCAGCTGTTCCCAGACGGGTTTGAATGCCGCTTTAAGCTCAGCAAAATCGATAACCCAGCCGGTATGGGGATCCACTTCACCGGTGACTTCCAGCCGCACCATGAAAGAATGCCCATGCAGCCGGCCGCATTTATGGCCTTCAGGCACGTGCGGGAGCAGGTGTGCGGCTTCGAACGTAAAATCTTTAAACAGCGTGGTTGCCATTATAACGGCCTCATTGACTCAAAAACCGCCGCATAGTACCGGAAAGCAGCGCTGCATGCCATTTATACCGCGTTTGTTGCTACACACTGCCGTGCGGCGCTGCTTAACAGTTTTTTTGTTTGGTCTGACCTCTGCTTACCCGTACAGCAAGTTAGCCGCAAATACGATTCATTCAAAAACAGCATTTAAAAACTCTTTTATTTCAAATAAATAAAAATAATTATTTAGTGATTTAACCGTTATCCATTACCAGAAAAACAGCTTAGTCATTTTGGTTATTATTTATTGCTATCCCTTATTTATTTGTTGTTATTCTGCTCTGTAACCTTACAAACTCACCTGATCTTTTCAGGACACGGAACACAACGAAAAGCCGGCATCCAGTACTGGCTACGTATAGGAAACATGTGCGCAATGACGACTCAGGCTCCTCCAACTTCTTTGCTCCCACTGTCGCCCGAACAGCTGTCACGCTTACAGACGGCGATTGGCGATTATTCACCGACGCAGCTGGCTTGGCTGTCGGGGTATTTCTGGGGAATGGTCAACCAGCAACCCGGCGCTACCGCCACGGCGCTCACCCCGCCATCGGCCACAGCGGCCGGCATCACCTTGATTTCGGCTTCACAAACCGGCAATGCGCGCCGCCTGGCGGAACAGCTGCGTGATGAGCTGTTGGCGGCCAAACTGGATGTCACCCTGGTGAACGCCGGTGATTATAAATTCAAGCAGATTGCGCAAGAGCGGCTGCTGATTATTATCGCCTCCACCCAGGGGGAAGGGGAACCGGCGGAAGAGGCCGTGGCGCTGCATAAATTCCTGCATTCGAAAAAAGCGCCCAAGCTGGATAACACCGCGTTTGCCGTCTTTGGCCTGGGCGATACCTCGTATGAGAATTTCTGCCAGTCTGGTAAGGATTTCGATGCCAGGCTCGCCGAATTGGGCGCCGAGCGCCTGGTGGAGCGTGTTGATGCCGATGTGGAATACCAAGAGGTGGCGGCGGCCTGGCGCCGGCAGGTGGTTGAGGTGCTTAAATCGCGCGCCCCGGCGGAAAACGCTGCCCCCGGCGTGCTGGCCAGCGGCGCTATCGATCAGATAGACAGCAGCCCATACAGCAAAGAACAGCCGCTGACCGCCACGCTGTCGGTCAACCAAAAGATCACCGGCCGCGGCTCGGATAAAGACGTGCGCCATATCGAAATCGATCTGGGCGACGCCGGCCTGCGTTACCAACCCGGCGATGCGCTGGGCGTGTGGTTTGAAAACGATCCGGCGTTGGTGGATGAGTTGGTGCAACTGCTTTGGCTGAAGGGCGATGAGCCGGTTGCGGTGGAAGGCAAAACCTTACCGCTGGCGCAGGCGCTGCGCAGCCACTTTGAACTGACGCAGAACACCACGCCGATCGTTGAAAAGTACACTGCGCTGGCGCGCGATGAGAAGCTGATTGAACTGCTGGCCGACAAAGCCAAATTGCAGCACTACGCCCGCAATACGCCGATTGTCGATATGGTGCGCCAGGCGCCGGTGGATCTCAGCGCCGAACAGCTGGTCGGTTTGCTGCGCCCGCTGACGCCGCGCCTGTATTCCATCGCCTCTTCACAAGCGGAAAACGAAGACGAAGTGCACATCACCGTTGGCGTGGTGCGCTATGAGATTGATGGCCGCCCGCGCGCCGGCGGCGCTTCCAGCTTCCTGGCCGATCGTCTGGAAGAAGATGGCGAGGTGCGGGTGTTCATTGAGCACAATGAGAACTTCCGCCTGCCGGCCAACCCGGATACGCCGGTGATCATGATTGGCCCGGGCACCGGCATCGCCCCGTTCCGTGCCTTTATGCAGCAGCGTGAAGCCGACGGCGCCACGGGCAAAAACTGGCTGTTCTTCGGTAACCCGCACTTTACCGAAGATTTTCTTTACCAGGTCGAATGGCAGCGCTACGTCACAGATGGCCTGCTGAGCCGTATCGATTTGGCCTGGTCGCGCGATCAACAACATAAAGTCTATGTACAAGACAAATTGCGTGAACAGGGTGCGGAAGTGTGGCGCTGGATTCAGGAAGGCGCACACATTTACGTCTGCGGCGATGCGAATCGCATGGCGAAAGACGTTGAAAACACATTACTGGAACTGGTGGCCGAGCACGGTGGCATGGATACCGAGCAGGCAGATGAATTTTTAAGTGAGCTGCGCCTTGAGCGCCGTTATCAGCGAGATGTTTACTGATGAGTGATAAACACACCGGGCCTCTGGTGGTAGAAGGCAAACTGGCTGATGCCGAACGCATGAAACGCGAAAGTAACTTCCTGCGCGGCACCATCGCCGAAGATTTAAACGACGGGCTGACCGGCGGCTTCAACGGTGATAACTTCCTGTTGATCCGTTTTCACGGTATGTACCAGCAGGATGACCGTGATATCCGCGCTGAGCGCGCCGAACAGAAACTGGAGCCGCGCCATGCGATGATGCTGCGCTGTCGCCTGCCTGGCGGCGTGATGACGCCGCAGCAGTGGTTGGGCATCGATAAGTTTGCGCAGGAAAATACGCTGTATGGCAGCATCCGCCTGACCAACCGCCAGACCTTTCAGTTCCACGGCATCCTCAAGCGCGATCTGAAATCCGCGCACCAGTTACTGAACCAATTGGGGCTGGATTCGCTGGCGACCGCCAACGACGTGAACCGCAACGTGCTTTGTACCTCTAACCCGGTGGAGTCCGAGCTGCACCAGGAAGCCTATAAATGGGCGAAGAAGATTTCCGAGCACCTGCTGCCGCGCACCCGCGCCTATGCGGAGATCTGGCTGGATCAGGAAAAAGTGGCCACCACAGATGAAGAGCCGATCCTGGGGCCGAACTACCTGCCGCGCAAGTTTAAGACCACGGTAGTGATCCCGCCGCTGAATGATGTCGATCTGCACGCCAATGACATGAACTTTGTCGCGATTGCCGACAACGGCAAGCTGGTCGGTTTTAACCTGCTGGTTGGTGGCGGCTTATCCATCGCCCATGGCGACAAGAAGACCTATCCGCGCAAGGCCAGTGAGTTTGGCTATATTCCGCTGGAGCATATCATGGCGGTGGCGGAAGCGGTGGTGACCACCCAACGCGACTGGGGCAACCGCACCGATCGTAAAAACGCCAAAACCAAATACACCCTGGAACGCGTGGGGGTTGACGCTTTTCGCGAAGAAGTGGAAAAGCGCGCCGGCATTAAGTTTGAACCGATTCGCCCGTATGAGTTTACCGATCGCGGCGATCGTATCGGCTGGGTGAAGGGCGTGGATAACCACTGGCATCTGACGCTGTTTATTGAAAACGGGCGTTTGCTGGATTATCCGGGCCGGCCATTGAAAACCGGCGTGGCTGAAATCGCCAAGATCCATAAAGGGGACTTCCGCCTGACGGCCAACCAAAACCTGATCGTGGCCGGCGTGCCGACGCGGCAAAAGGCCAAGATCGAAGCGCTGGCGCGCAAGTATGGCCTGATTGACGACGACGTGACGGAACAGCGCAAAAACTCGATGGCCTGCGTATCATACCCGACCTGCCCGCTGGCGATGGCGGAAGCCGAACGTTTTCTGCCGGAGTTCGTCTCCAAAGTGGAAGCGATTATGCATCAGCACGGCGTGGGCGACGAGTATATTGTGCTGCGCGTCACCGGCTGCCCGAACGGCTGTGGCCGCGCGCTGTTGGCCGAAATTGGCCTGGTGGGCAAAGCCATTGGCCGCTATAACTTGCATCTGGGCGGTAACCGTGAGGGCACAAGGATCCCGCGGATGTACCGTGAGAATATTAACGAAGACGAAATCCTGAAAGAGATCGATCTCCTGGTCGGCCGCTGGGCGAAAGAGCGCCAGGCGGGTGAAGGGTTCGGCGATTTCACCGTGCGTACCGGCGTTATTAAACCGGTGGTGGATTCCGCACGCGATTTCTGGGATTGATGCCCTCACCCCGCCCCTCTCCCACAGGGAGAGGGAGTAACCGGTGCCCGGAATAGGCTTTGTGAAAGAAGACACAGGGCCGGCAGTATTAGCACGAACGATCCCCTCTCCCTGTGGGAGAGGGCTAGGGTGAGGGGCGTTCCCCAGTAGGTCAGGTACCCCCATATCCCCTCTCCATTGGGAGAGGGTTAGGGTGAGGGGCTTTCCCCGGTAGGTCAGGTACCCCCATATCCCCTCTCCCTGTGGGAGAGGGCTAGGGTGAGGGGCGTTCCCCGGTAGGTCAGGTACCCCCATATCCCCTCTCCCTGTGGGAGAGGGCTAGGGTGGGGGGCGTTCCCCGGTAGGTCAGGTACCCCCATATCCCCTCTCCCTGTGGGAGAGGGCTAGGGTGGGGGGCGTTCCCCGGTAGGTCAGGTACCCCCATATCCCCTCTCCCTGTGGGAGAGGGCTAGGGTGGGGGGCGTTCCCCGGTAGGTCAGGTACCCCCCATATCCCCTCTCCCGATGGGAGAGGGTTAGGGTGAGGGGCCATCATCAAGCATCTGGAGGCCGGACATATGGCTGAATTCGATCTGGCGGCGCTGAGCGCGTTGCCCAAGCCCGAGCAAGAACAGGCACTGGCGGCCGTTAATGCGCAGTTGGAAACCCTGTCGGCGGAACAGCGCGTGGCATGGGCGCTGGAACAGCTGCCCGGAGAGTTTGTGCTGTCATCCAGTTTTGGTATCCAGGCCGCCGTGTGCCTGCATCTGGTGACGCGCATCAAACCGGATATCCCGGTGATCCTCACCGATACCGGCTATCTGTTCCCGGAAACCTACCAGTTTATCGATCAACTGGTGGACCAACTGCAGTTGAACCTGAAGGTGTTCCGCGCCGAGCTGTCACCGGCCTGGCAAGAAGCGCGCTACGGCAAGCTTTGGGAGCAAGGGGTGGAGGGCATTGAGAAATACAACCTGATCAACAAGGTTGAGCCGATGAACCGCGCTTTGCAAACGCTCGGCGCCCAAACCTGGTTTGCCGGCCTGCGGCGCGAACAGTCCGGCAGCCGCGCCAACCTGCCGGTGTTGGCGGTGCAGCGCGGGGTTTTCAAACTTCTGCCGATTATTGAGTGGGACAACCGTAAAATCTATCAGTACCTGACCGAACACGGGCTTGGCTATCACCCGCTGTGGGAGCAAGGCTACTTGTCGGTCGGCGACACTCACACAACCCGTAAATGGGAACCGGGCATGAGCGAAGAGGAAACCCGTTTCTTCGGCCTTAAGCGTGAATGCGGGTTGCACGAAGGCTAATTGTAGCAGGGCCCGTTCACCGGGCCCTGACCGTGCTGCCCCGCCTAGCCCTTGGCTGATTTTGCCGGGTGCGCCTGCGCCAGCTCTTTGATCAACGGCAGCAGAATCTGCACGCTTTCACGGCTGCGCTTGTCGATGCGCCCTGGCATATAGCGTTCCAGGTATTGCAGGTTGTCATACTGCGGCCGGTGCCGCGTCAGCCCCTGCGGGAAGTGCGGGCTGATCGCTCGCTGCAAATCCTCATCTTTATTCCC
Source organism: Gibbsiella dentisursi (assembly GCF_039539505.1). NCBI lineage: Bacteria > Pseudomonadati > Pseudomonadota > Gammaproteobacteria > Enterobacterales > Yersiniaceae > Gibbsiella > Gibbsiella dentisursi. The sequence goes on along the minus strand of NZ_BAABDG010000010.1, from coordinate 110,117 downwards.
CAACGTCCAGTTGGCCGCTTCCATCGTCAACGTGGGGAATTTGGCCTGATCAAAGGCATCATCATCTGCGCTTTCCTTACCGGTCTTTTTATTGCCCGGCGGAATGGCGGCGGCGATCCCATAGCGGCGAGCAATACTTAACGCGCGATCGCGGGTGGTCTTGACCACGTTCGCAGGCGTATTGCGCCCGGCAGAAAAGTAGAGACGATCGCCGGCGATCAGGCTGTCGAGATTGATCACCAACGCGGTATTCGCCTTCTCGTCCTCGCTCATTCGCTGCAGGTAGTTTTGTGCGCCGAGCGCGCCAATCTCTTCTGCGCTGGTCGCGATAAAGCGCAGACCGTAGTGGGTGGGGATGTCTTTCATCCGTTCCGCCAGCTCAAGCATCACGCCGACGCCAGAAGCGTTATCGTCTACGCCCTGTAGCGTCAGGCCGCCGAGGTTGTGATCCAGATCGGCATCGCTTTGCGGCAGATAGGTGTCGAAGTGGGCGACGATCAGGATCTGTTTCGGCGTTTCGCCGGGCTTGGCGGCAATCACCGAACTGGCGGTGACGTTGTTCCAGTTTTGTTTGCCGTCTTTACTGGTATAGAGATAGCGGGTGTTGAAACTGCGAACGTCGCTTTGGTAACCCATGTTGATGAACTGCTGCTTCAGGTAGTCTGCGGTAAGCAATTCCGCCGGGCTGCCGGCCATTCTGCCGGGGAAATAGGTCGCAATGTGGCGGATCTGCCCGGCGGCAAATTGGCCCAACGGCATTTCTTTTGCCGCGTGCGCTGTGGCGGCGGAAACGTTGAAAACGGCACCCAAGGCCACCGCGAGCAGACCGGCCTTCAGGTAAAAACGGGAAAACATATCGGAAAATCCTTCTCTGATATCGGCACTGCAGTTATTTTTTGTGGTGTTCAGTATGATGCCGCTCCCCTGATTACACAATTTCACTTGCTCTTAATTTTTACCCGAATGTGCAAAATTTTATTTACCGCTTTTGCGCCTGGCGGTGTGCTTCCTCCCTGATTTCCCTGTGGATAACCACTCGCAGGGCAAATAGCCATGCGCGGGTTGATCGTCAGGCCTGGTTTTGTATCGCGTTCTTTATTCCATAAAGGAACTATTCATTCCTTTTTTATTTGTTTATTATGTTGTTTTTATTGTATTAATTATTTTTATTGTCCATAAATTGACTAGGTCTATAAAAATAAAAGCCCCGCAATCCACTCGGTTGCGGGGCTTTTTCCTCGGCGAGATCGTTGGGTATGCTTTCAGACTTCCAACTGCATTTGCCGATCACCGTAGTTACTTTGCGGTAACAGATTGGCGGGGATGGCTTCCTTCAGTACTGGGCGGGTTTGGTTCAGGCCGCCAACGACTTCTGTCATAGTGATGAATGCATAGCCGCAGTGCAGGTTTTGGCACTGATGGTAGCTTTTTCTTACGGTATCACTCAGTTCAAGGCTGCATCGGGTGCGGGCGGTGGCTTTGCATAGGGGGCATTTCATGGCCATGGGCGTGATCCTCTGTAGTTGCCCGTTAAGTATACACCTGTTTATTTACTTATCTGTAGCCGTTGTCACCCAGTCCGTTATTTTTACCTCCAGTTCAAGTGCGGTGGTGAACCCGCTTTCGCCAATCGTATGCGTGGCGCGGGTGATGATCCAATCCGCCTCGTCGATTACCGCCTTAAACCCCTGCGACTGCACATGCAGCTCCGGGTACAGTTCGGCCTGTCCCCGTGCCAGCGTTAGGCGAAACTGTGCGGCGCCGCGTTTGAGCTGTCGCCATTTGGCATCAGCAGCGCGCCGGGCCGCCTGTTCGGTCTTGAAGGTCTGGCGCATGACGTACACGTTTCCCTCGGCGCCGTCCAGGTAATGGCCCGTTTTGGATGATGAGGCCGGCGTCGTTGTTTTTGTGCTCTTGCGATGGCCGCGCAGGCTCACTTTTTTCTTTTTGCCGTAGTTCTCATCCAGCCAGTACGCCTCTACGCCGGTGTAAGCATCGCGATCGGCAATGCTGAACGAGAACCGGTCGCCACTTTTGCGCGTCAATGTTGTTACAGGCAATACCTTGCCGCTCTGCGTCTGCGCCATGCCAGGGATGATGAACAGCAGCATGCCGTTTTTGATCATGGGCACCGCGTTCAGCATTTCCCCCATCCGAGTGAGAAAACTTAAATCGCTTTCGTTCGTTTGATCGGCGTGGTCAATGTCGATATTGCCCAGGGCTTCATTAAGCCCGGCTTTAAGCCCGTACTGGCTGGCGATGGCGGAGACAACATAGCCTACCGTGCAGTTGTGCCAGCTACGCTCACGCTTCACATTAAACGTGTCTCGAAAATCCGCACTGCGGGCGCTGATGGTCAGGGTGTCAGGCGGCCCCTCATAGGTGATTTCATCAACAATGAAGCACCCTTTGAACACCAGGGGTTGTCCCTTCCATCCCATCGCGACGCTGATCTGTGTACCGCGCGTGGGCAAAACCAGCTTGCCGTCACTGTCATCCAGCGTCATTTCCACCGTGTCTGCGGTCAGGCCGCGGTTATCCGTCAATGTCAGCGACATCATGCGATCGTTGAGCAGCGTGATCGTTTTGTCGCCCACGGTCACGTTAAAGTCCGGGCGTGGGCTGTAATCCTCAATATCGCTTTCAAGTTGGCTGATGCTGTCGCTTAAGGTCATGGCGGTTGCGCGTCCTGGCAGGGTGCCCTCATGGGTGAAGGTGCCATCATGCCATTCGCGCGCGATGGTGCAGCAACGGCTACCCGTTGTCGCGCGCCTGCGACAACGCCGGATGCGTGATTGCGAGGGGATGGCGGGCCATGATGCCTGGAGTTATTTTTCAGGAGTGCATTTTATGTCCGGCACATATCATCACGGGGTGCGCGTCACCGAAAGCACCGATCTGCAGGATTCGATCACGGATATCGATTCTTCCGTGATCGGCGTCATCTGTACGGCGAGCGATGCCGATGAGGACGCGTTTCCGCTCAATAAACCGGTACTGTTAACGCGTGTTGCATCCTATCTCGGCAAGGCGGGCACCAAGGGCACGCTGAAGACCACGTTAACGGCCATTTCCAATCAGTGCAGCCCTAAGACAATCGTCATTCGCGTGCCTGATGTGGACGACTATACGCCGTCATCCAGCGGCGAGGAGTACACCCAAGATTCTCTGGTGATCGGCGGGGTGGATACCGAAGGGCGGTATTATGGCGCCTATGCGCTACTGACCGCCCTGAGTACGGTTGGCGTTCAGCCACGCATTATTGGCGCGCCGGGTCTGGATACCGAAGCGGTGGCAACGCAGTTGGTTGTCTTTGCCCAAAAACTGCGGGCGTTTGTTTATGCCTCGGCCTATGACTGCAAGACGGTGACCGAGGCCAAAAAATACGCCTCCGATTTCAGTCAGCGTGAGATCATGATCATCTATCCCGACTGGACGGAAACTGATACCAGCACCGGGGAAACCGTGACCATTCCCGCGCCGGCGGTCGCCATCGGGTTGCGCGCGCTGATTGACCAGCAAACCGGCTGGCACAAATCACTGTCAAACGTGGCCGTTACCGGGCCAACCGGCATCAGCCGGGATGTGTACTGGTCATTGCAGGATACCGATAGCGATGCGGATGACCTGAACAGTAACCACGTCACGACCTTAATCAAGCGCAGTGGTTTCCGTTTCTGGGGCAGTCGCACCTGCGACGAAGAAACTTATATTTTTGAAACCTACACCCGCACGGCGCAAATTCTTGCGGATACCGTGGCCCAGGCGCACGCAAAATACAACGATGCACCACTGACACCGTCGCTTGCGACCGACATTGTGGATGGGGTAAATCGTAAATTATCGGCGCTGGTGACCGCCGGACAGCTTCTTGGGGGGACGTGCTGGTATGACACGGCAGATAACACCACCGACACGCTGAAGCAGGGGCAACTGCTCATTCGTTACGACTACACGCCGGTACCGCCGCTGGAAGATTTGCAGTTTATCCAGACGTTCAGCGATAGCTATTTCGAGACGGCGTTTGCTACCGCCTCATCAACCAGCACGGACAGCTAGGAGGGGTAGATCATGGCATTACCGGGCAAATTGAAGCAGTACAACGTGTTTGTGGATGGGGACTCGTACCTCGGCAAGGTGCCGGAAGTGACGCTGCCCAAACTCAATACCAAGACCGCCGCATACCGCGCGGGCGGTATGTGGGCCTCCGTCAGCGTCGATCTGGGGCTGGATGATGACGCGCTGGATATGGACATCACCCTGGGGGGGCTTGAAGTCTCGTTGCTGAAAAAAATGGGGCTGGCGGAGGCGGACGGGATGCAATTTCGCTTTGCCGGCGGCTTTCAGGATGAATCTACCGGCACCGTGCACAGTTGCCAGGTGCAAACGCGTGGCCGACTCACGGGCGTGGATTGGGGCAGTGCCAAGGTCGGTGATGACACGGCGCACAAGTACACGCTGAAAAACACCTATGTCAAGATCACCGTTGATGACGAAGTGATCTATGAGATTGACGCGCTGAACGCCATCTACACTGTGGGGGGCGTTGATCGCAGTGCGGAGTTCCGCTCCATATTGGGCATCAGTTGATTAACAGGACAACACCATCATGGCAAAAACCATTGCGTTAAAGACGCCGATCAAACGTGGCGAGAAAGAAATCACCAAAGTCACCATCACGGATGTGATGATGCAGACTGGCACGCTGCGCGGGTTGAGCCTGCGTGCCGTTCTTGACGCGGACGTGAATACGTTTATCGCGTTGCTGCCTCGCGTGACCGAACCCGTGCTGCTCGACGACGAAATCAGCCGGATGCCGCCGTGGGATTTCCAGGAACTGGTGGCGGCGGCCGTTGATTTTTTAAGTGCTCCCTCGGCGCAAAAGGGGAAGAGGGGGTAATTCAAATCCCGTTTGATTGCATCGAAGATGTGATCGCTGATATTGCCACCGTATTTCACTGGCCGCCGTCAGCGTGTTGGCCGATGCCGGTAGCGGAGCTTGTCGGTTGGCACGTACGGGCGGTCGAACGATTTAAGGCCGCCCATGCAGCAAAATCTCAGTATTAAGGTCGCGCTCAGTGCGCTTGACCGCTTGTCACCTTCCCTCAGTGCGGCGCAAAAACGTAGTGCCGCACTCTCTACGGCGATCAAATCCTCCCAGGATGCGATAAAGGGACTTGAGCGCAACGCGAAAACCTACGATCGCCTGTCCGTCGCCGTCAAGAAAACTGCCACGCAGTTGCATGACGCGCAGACCCAGCAGGCGGCACTGCGTGACGCGTTCGGCAAGGCGTCCGAACGCACCGAAGAGCAGAAAAAAACGCTTGATGACCTGCGTAAGAGTATTGGCGGCCTCAAAAATCAGCAAACGGCCGAAATTGCCAAGCTGAAAGAGAGCCGCGATGCCCTGGCGTCATTGGGCGTCAAGGTGGCATATGGCGCCAGAGCCACAGAACAGATCACCGATAAAACGCGAGGCTACAACCAGCAGTTGGATGCACAGCGATCGCGGCTGGATCGGGTGACAAGCGCCCAGGAAAAGTACAATAAAACCAAGGCAGCGGCCGCCAGGATCCGTAATGCCGGCCTGAAAATGGCGGCAACGGGGGGCGGTGTACTCTGGGGCAGCATGCGATTGATGCGCCCCGGGACGGATTTCGATCAGGCGTATGCCGAAACGCTGGCGAATGCACAATTATCGCGTAGTGACCTGCTGGCGTCGTCGCTGCGCAACCAGGCAAAATCGCTGGCGAATACCACGCACTTTAGCGCCATGGAGGTGACGCAGGGGCAAAATGCGCTGATCGCCGGCGGGATGACGGCGGATAAAGCCCTGCGGGCCACACCGGGCACGCTGAATATGGCGCTGGCCGGTGGGCATGGTCACCCGGATCTGCAGATGGCTGCGGGCGTTGCGTCGGGTGTACTTGATGCGTTTCAGATGGATGCCGGCAAAGCGGATGAGGTGGCGGATGCCATGACGGCGACGTTTACCCGATCCAAAACCAGCATCGAATCGCTGGGCGAAACCATTAAATACGCGGGTACGCAGGCGCATTTAACCGGCATGACCTTCCAGGAGACGGCGGCCGCGGCCGCGATGCTGGCGAAAAACGGCATTGAGGGCAGCAGTGCAGGGACAGGGCTACAGGAAACGCTGGCCGGGCTGACCAAGGACTCTGGCGGCATACTGAAAACCCTGCGTATCCGAACGGTTGAGGCCAACGGCGCCATGCGGGATACGCGCGACATCCTGGGCGAACTGTACGCAAAAACCCGCAAATTTGATGATGCCACACAGTTGAACATCGCCAATAAGCTGTTTGGTGAAAGTGGTGCGCGTTCGGGGCTTATCCTGATGCAGACCGCCGCCGATGGGCAGTGGAAAGCGTTTTTGGATCAAATCAATCGCTCTCAGGGATTGGCGCAAAAAACCGCCAACGACATGACCAACACTTTTCAGGGTGACATGATCATGTTGCATTCGGCCTGGGATAACCTCTGGACGACCATGGAGGAAGGCGCGGACGCCCCTTTGCGAAAGGTGGTGCAGCGGATCACACACATCATCCAGGCCGTGACAGACTGGGCCGGCAAGCACCCACACCTGACGGCCGTTATTGTCGATACCACATTGGCGGTTGGCGGTCTGGGGTTGGCGGTCGGCACACTGCTGACAACGCTGAGCGGCGGGATGGTCATGCTGGGTGCGGGGAAGCTGGCACTCAGGCTGGCCGGCCTGGGCGGCGCTGCCAGAGGGGCGGCCGGCGGCGTCTCCCTGCTGGGGCGATCGCTCGGCGTGTTGAGCGGCTCCTGGCAGGGGTTGCGCTGGCTATTGACGCTCGGTGGCACCCTGTCTTTGATCCCCGCTACGGTGATCGCCATCGGGGCGGGGTTAAGCTGGGCGATTGTTCACTGGTGGGATGATTTAACCCGCTTTTGGCACAACCTCTCCGGCGCGCTGTCCGACGCGGCAACCCACGGGGGGATCTTGAAATCCGCGTTTGCGCAGTTCGCCCTGGACTGCATCGCGCCGTTTCAATCACTGTATAACGTGATTGACTCCCTGGTTAAACGTACCGGCGATTGGATTGATTCATTGCGGGGTGTTCAGAAGACGCCGCAATTGCTCCAGGACAAGGTTAACGACTTTCAGGGCGATGTCCAGGCGGCCAAGCTGCCCGGCATATTGAAAGGCAAGGCCGATCTGTTGCTGGGCGATCGCGATGCCATGCTGCACCCCAAAGGCGCAGACGGCCACGCCGGCACACCACACGGCACGGTGCATTGGGACTTGGGAGGCAAGGGTAGCGGTGCCGACACTGCCGCTGGGCGGATCGCGACAACTGACCCCAACAAGCTCGGCGACATCGTGTTTAAAAATCCGCCGCCGTGGGTGCGGATTAACGGTGGCTATCAGGAACCGCGCATTGCAGCGGGAACAAGCGGCGGCGGGCTGCTTGCGGACTTGAAGCAGGTTGTTGTGAGTAGCGTATCGGCAATGTTGCCCGCCAGCGGTGGACATGAGGCGCCAGCGACGGTTGGCACGTCAGTGGCTGGCGACATGAATGTGGTTTTCCATATCCATGATGCGCGCGATCCACAGGCCGTCGCGAAAGCGGTGCGCCATGAACTGGAGGAGATCAACCGTAAAAATGCACGGGCGGCACGCAGCAGCTATCGAGATCGGGAGTGATTGACATGATGATGATCCTGGGGGTGTTCGTATTTGAGTTGAACACGGTACCCTACCAATCGTTTGAGCGAAACAATACCTGGCGCCACGCCAAGAATGCGCGCATTGGCGCGTCGCCGCGTTATCAGTACGTGGGGCCTGATGCCGAGCCGGTCACGCTTAGCGGCACGCTGTACCCGGAAATCAGCGGCGGCGACTTGTCGTTGGCAGCGCTGCGCGCGATGGCCTACACGGGGAAGCCGTGGCCGCTGATTGAGGCGACCGGTGCGATTTATGGCATGTTCGTTATTAAGGCGCTGCGTCAGACGCGAACAGAGTTTTTAAGTGATGGCAAGGCGCGAAAAATTGATTTCACGCTTGAATTAGAAAAAGTCAGTGAAGATTTGTTGGAAAATATTAATGAATATGCTGGCGAAGCGATGGATGCAATAACGGATTTTGCCAGCAATTTGTGATTATTCATTATTTATGGGGTGTGAATAAAGGGTGCCATAATCTGGCGCCCCTTTTTTATTTTCTTATTGCGATACTTCTTCCGTCGGCTCTGCGGCGGTGTCCTGGCCGTTGTCGATGCTGTGTTTATATTGCAGGTTGTTGACGTAGGTTTGCACCTGCGTTTCTACCTCTGCTTTATCGGCATCAATTACGGCATCGGCTAATTTTGCTGCGATGCTTTGCGCCTGGTCGGCAAATGCCGCCTGAATTTTATCAAAATTGTCGCCGCACGCTGCTTTTACCGTATCCTCGTCGTGCAGGGTCAGGTGGTTAACGAAATCCGTCGCGGCGGTGGTGGCATCCTCCTGGGTTGGGCCGGTGTAGATAGCGGCGAGGATGCTATTTACAATTTCCTTGCTGCGCAGTTGGGTGATAGCGGCTTTTTGGATATTGCCGGTGATGTTAATCTGGGTCATGGTCTTTTCCTTTTGGGATTTTTGCGAAAATATATGCTTAATCCATGTAAAGATATTCATGGATAAGTCCTGGTTATGTGTTGATTGATAAATAAGTCTGACGCGCCGTTATTTGAACCGTGTCACATATTACCTCCCCATTCATTGATGTTTTGTTTATGTTTTCGGTTATATATTCACTGTGCTTTATTTTTCATGTGTTACCGCACCAACATCAGTGCGTTTTCTAGGTAACCCCAGCTCTGTCTTTAACCGCCTTCCTTTCCTGGGCGGTTTTTTTTTGTTTCTACGCTTATGCGGTTCTCATCCAGCCCCGCAGTTGCACGAATTTGTTAGTGACATCGATAGGGGTATTTGATACCGCCGTTGTGCCGTTACTGTCCGTGTACGTGCCGGATGTCAGGCAGCGACTGTATGTCCCGGTGTTATCTGTCCCCGTTGAAAATCCCTGGTCATAAGCCGCCCCTGGGGCACCCGGGCCGCTCTTATGGCTGTGATCGGGTAGGTTGGCTGCAGCGATGGTGACGCTGTTATTACCGCCCGTAGTCATGGGGGTCGTCCCCAGCATCAACATGCGCGAATCGTAACCGGCGGCGCTCAAGTCTTCCCAGGTGGTGCCGGGGAAAATGGTGCCAGGGTTAGTCCCATTGCCCATCAACATCACATACCCGACCGGGAACGGGCAGTTATTGGGGCTGTATACACGCTGTCCGGCCTCGTAGATGGGGCCGCTAATGTAGGTGGCACCGTCGCAGCGCAGTTCCAGGCTTCCACTGCTCGCGTCATTTTGCGCATACAACACTAGGCTGTTATAGCTGCCGATGGCTTCATGGTGATAGATATCGGCGTATACCGTTGAGCTGGTACCGATGCGCAGCGCGTTGGTGCGGCGTTCGCTACTGCTGACGGTCTGAGGCGACAGCATTTGGATAAAACCGGTATTGGTGTACGTTATCGTGCCAGCAAAGGTGGCCGCCGCAGCCACGGAGAGTCCGCCCTTAAGCGTTAACCCGCCGCCGGCGCTGAGGGTGGCGATATTGGTCTGGGTGGTTCCGTCACCATTCCAGAAACAAAACCCGCCCGAACCACCGCCACGGTGGTTAATAAAATCCGTTGCGCCTGACCCTGATGTTTTGTTCCAACCTAAATAGGCTCCCTGGGCTGCCGGCAGATAGTTTGACTGGCCTTGTGCCCATACCACCGAGTTGGTCTTCAGCAGCTTGGCCGTGAATGTGCCGGTACAGGTTACATCCGCCTTGAACGTGCCGCCTTTTGAGGCGGAAACCGCATCGACATCGCCTGCTGCTGGCTTGTTGTTTTCATCATAAATCTGATAGTCGCCCGCGGTGGTTTGGTGAACAAGGTTACCATTGCCACGGAGTACTGTTGTGTGGGCGCGATCGCCAAAGAAAACTTTATTATCCGTGGAGACGGTGGCGATATTGACCAGGGTTTTACCGTCCGTCGCCAGGCCGCTCAGCCATGCTGCGTGTGCAATATTCAGTGCGCCGGTGAGCGTGCCGCCGGTCAGTGGCAGGCGGGTTGCTGCGGCGTCTTTTACCGCTTTCGGGGTGGCGGCCAGGATTTCGCTGGTGCTGTCGGTGGCGCTGCTCAGTTGCACGAACCCTTTGGCCGTGGTGGTGCCGTCCGGGTGATTGCGGCTTTTTTCATGCTCAGCCAGCTTATCGTTAACGTAGTCTTCGGTGGCGATCACCAGCGAATCATCTACGGTTAAATTGATGGTGCTGGCATCCGAAACGGTCAGGAGCATGCGTACCGTCTGTGTACTGGTTGCGCCATCGTCGGTGTCGGGTTTATAGGTTTCCGGCATCTGGCTGACGGCAACCAGGGTGCCATCTTCAGTGAAAACCCCCGCTTCCCGGATCCAGAACCCACCGGTATTCGCAGGGATAATTGCCTCTGCCGTTACAACCTGCTGGGTTGCATCGGTTTCCTTGAGTGAGTTGATATCTACCCGCGCCACTTCATGAACCAGCGCCGTCATGTCACCGGAGGGTGTGATTACGGCGCCGTTACCATCACCGACGGCAAAATATTTCAGCGTAATGGTGTCGCCGCCGGCGAGAGCGGCCGTGATCAGCGCTTTGCCCTTCTCCGTGATAAGGGATGCGAATTGTTTTGCCATGGTGTTATGCCCCTGCCTCAATGGTGATGATGCTGCCGCTAATTAATGCCGCCGCGCACCAGGTGGTGACCGTGGCCTGCTCGGTAAACGTCATGTTGCTAATCTGCCTGCTCACCGGTTTTGACAGGTTAACCATGCGCTTGATCGCGCTGATGGTTGCGCCATTCATGCCGGTGTCTGGAATACCAATATCCAGGCGGAACGTACCCGGCGTGCCATCCTCCTGCCACCATTCCGTGATGGTCGCGGTCGCGCCGTACTGTGCAACCGCGCGTTTCACGGCCGAGACGGTGCCTTTTTGCTTATGGAGGTAAAACGCGTCTTTTATCGCGCCGCGTTTCTGGGCTTCCGTCCAGCTTGCATCCCAGCGATCCACAGAGAAGGCCCAGGCCAGATAGGGCAGTAGTGCGGCCGGGCAGGTGTCAGGGTTCCACAGGCTGCGCAGCGGCACCTCTAACGCGATGGCATCTGCACACGCGGTGGCTATGGCTACCTCCAGCGGGGTGGCGGAGGGGGGGAGTAATGTGTTATTCACTCTGTTCCTCGTCATCGTTCAGCAGGCGCTCTATGTTCAGGGTGTAGCCTGTACAGAATGACGCTTGCGTACGGGTTATGGATATGTCTGCGGGTGGGGCCGTGATATCGATATTTTCCACGCCGTCGCAATTGAGAACGCCGGCGATTTTTTCACGATAAATGCTTTTCCCAATGCGATGACGGGCCTCGGTGTAGGCCGTTAACTGCGCTTCGGCGGTGGTCTTGATAACCTCCGACTCTGGGCCGTCCGACGCCAGGTAGAGCGTCGCAGTAATGCTGTAGTTGACGATCTCCGCCGACTGTACCGCCAACCGATCGGCGATAGGCCGCACATCCTCATCACTTAGCGCCTCATCAACCGTTGATATCAATGCGTCATCGGCCGTTCCGTCACCCTCAGTAGACAGGATCACCACCGTGACGCAGGCGGGCGCCGGGCTGAACGCGTAGGCATCGGCGACCTTGCCGGATGCGCTGCGGGCGTGATATTGGTATGCCTCCCTTGGCCCGGCGACGCTCAATGCCTCCATGGACGATTGCACGCGGGTACGCAGGTTATCGTCGCTTTCCATGACGGCAGCCGTCGGCGGTGTGGTGGTGTCGTCGGCCGGCGTGATGGTTAGGCGCGTAATGCCGTAATTGGCGGCGATTTGATCCAGATCGTTGCCTGTGGCGAAGGCCAGCATGACGGCGCGGGCGGCTTCGTTGATGCGTTGGCGCAGAACCATCTCGCGATAAGCGTTTTCCTCCAGCAGCTTGCGCAGGGGTTCGGACTCCAGCGCCAGCGCGGCGGTGACTGCGTCGCGCAGGTCATCACTGACCAGTGCCAATAGCCGCGTTGTGCGGGCGTCAAGCAGCGTTTCATAGTCGATGGTCTCCACGACATCCGGCGCCGGGAGCTGTGAAAGGTCAATAGCATCGCTCATGCGGTTTTACTCAGTGTTAACGTGGTGGTTAATGCCTGCTGGGTGTCGGCGCGGGTTGAGGTCACCGTGAGGACGGCAGCACCCTGTTCGTCGTCGCTGATATCAACCGCTGTAACGCAAATACGTGGCTCCAGGCTGCTTAGCGCCATGACAACCGCCGCGCGCAGGCGCAGCGGCAGGGCCACATTCTGTGGGCAATCAACCAAATCAGGGAGCGCCGATCCGTAATTGCGTCGCATCACGCGGGTGTTTTTCGGCGTCAACAAAATGTCGCGAATGCTCTGCGAAATATGATCGCTATCGCTAATGCTGGCGCCGGTGTGCGGGTTTAGCCCCAGATACTGAACCGCCATTATTTGATCTCCGATGTCCAGCCTTCGCCGGTTTGTACGCCGCCATGATCGTGATCGTCCGGCTTGACGCCGTTGATTGTCATAGAGCCGGTAAAGGCGCCGTGCAGCTCACCGCCCTTGGTGATGCTCAGCTCGGCCGCTGTCAGTTTTTGCGTACAAATGACCTCGGGAGCGTCAAGCGTAACGCTGCTTTCTGCCTGCACGGTGGCGGTGGTGCAGTCGATGGTGACCGGGCCATGACTGGTGAGAGCGACGGACTTTACCCCGCTAACGGACAGGGCGCCGCTGTCCATGTCATAACGACAACTGGCGCCGTCTGACCAGGTGACCACATCGCTGCTGGCGCCGTTGTCCGGCGGCGGGAAATCCGCACCGTAAAACGCCCCCAGGATCACGGCTTTACTCAGGTCGCCATCGGGTGCAGCGAGCAACACCTGCTCGCCGATAACCGGCGCACACCAGCGGCGCGCATTACCCGCACGTGACGTGAGCCAGCGAACCCAATCGGTTGTGTTGCCCCCGGTGAGAACGCGTACGCGCGGGTTCTGGCTGTCGCTCAGGTCAAGTTCGCTCACCACGCCAACGCGGATCAGATTGCACAACAGGCGGAATAGCTCGGCGTTACCCATACATAGCCCCCAAAAAACATGGCGTCAGTTTGACGGAGGGCGCGGGCGCGCGCGAGGGGTTGGGATTGTCGCAGGGGTGCGACAATGCATTGATGGGGGCTTACCGGGTCAAATGTGCCTGGATGGTATCGGCAACCCACTGCAGATCGTCATCCGTAAAGCCAAGGAGTTCACGCTGCGGGTATTTGGCGCGGGCTTTATGCGCCACGTTACCGACCAGGCCATACTGGTGCACGCGGGCAATGCTGCCGGCTTTGCCGGAGAATCCCGCCATGGCGATGTCGGGCGTGGCGGCGGCGCGCAGAAATCGCGCGGTGCGCAGCCGGCGAAACAGCGGAGTGGGCCGCAGTCGGCGCTTTTCCGTCCTGGTGAGGTCGATAGACAGGTATCGTTCAATATCCTCTTTGCGGAACGTGCGCAGCGCATCACGATCAATATCGTAACCCGTGAGGGTCTTTTCGCTCTGTGCGCCGCGCGATGTTCGCCAGTTGCGCAGTTCCCGAGCCTGCAATTTGCCGTTGGGGCCGCGCCACAAAAAGCGGATCCCACCCTGCGTGCGCAGTACCTGGCGCTTGCGGGGCACGTAACTGCTGCCGTCAGGGTTTTTCTGGCTGCCGATACGGGCAGACTGTCGCTTGCGCAGGCCGGTTGCCAGCGTGCGTGACAATGCGCGCCGTGACGGCGTGGTTAGCTCGCTGATGACTCGCGTCAGCAACTGATCCAGTTCATGAAAAAGCGGGGAGGACTTATCGCTCATGGCGTGACCTTATCGCCGCTGACCATATCCTCAAAAACCACATCCCATGCCGTGGCGCCGAGGCCAAGCAGCGCGGAATAGTCCGGCTCGTCACGGTGAGTAATGACAGGGACGCCGTTCTCGTCAAGATTTACGATCACCGCTTCTGTTGCGCGGATGCTGAAACGGATATCGGCAACCGGAGGAATGGCGTTGCCCATCTCGTCGGTGTTGATGATGTCCGCCTCCATGCGGATCCCGTCTTTACGTACATCCGGGTTATATATCAGCTCGGGCTGATGGACGCGGGCCCAGGCCAAAATAGGGAGCGTGATCTCATCCAGGTCACCGGGAAAATCCAGCAGCAACACCTGGAGGGTATAACGATACTCAAACGACGCAGACATCTCGCCCGTAGCGACGATCAGACACTCGGGGATGGATATCTGAAGGTTTTCCGGATTGGTGCGACACCAGGCGTTGTTTTTGCGGATGGCAGCGCGCAGCAGATCGGCTTTTCTCATGGGGTGGCGTCCTGTTGGGGTGTAGGTGCCTGATTGGTGATGGCGTCGTAAGCCTGCTCGCAGGCCAGCCCGCTCAGTCTTGCCCGGTCAGCGTACGCTGCCAATTGCTGGTTACGCTCGACAGATTCTTCGAGCACCCTGGCGAGCAGTAGGCGGGTATCGGCTCTTGCCTGGCGTTGTGCGGCAACGGCGGTATTGCGGGCCGCTTCACTGCCGGCGAGCTGCTGCTGCAGATGTCGGAGGGTGACGCGCAGGCCGTCAGCAGCAGACTGAGCATCAGTAGCAGCGCTGCGGGCCGCAGCGAGTTGTTTATCGGCATTTTCGGTTACCTGGTTAATGGCCGTCTGGCGGCGCTGTTCCTCTGTGCGGGCCTCAGCCTGGCGTGCGGCCAGCGCTTGTGCATCCGCCGTATTACGCTTATCCCACTTATCCTGCCAGGACGCGTTTGCCGCGTTTTCGCCGGCGGTATATCGCCAGTGGGAAAAGCTGCCGGCAAAGACAACAATCAGCAATGCCGAAACGATGCCCAGCACAAGGTTGGTGCGAATAGTCATGATAGAAACAGTGCCTTTTCAGCGGCACGGCGGCGTTTTAGGCCATCGGACGGCACGCCGTTGCTATTGATCCAGCGGCCAAATTCCCCTGCCGCACCGGTGTAGTCCCCGGTATTGAGCTTTGCGAGCAGGGTTGATGCGTTGAATTTCGTGGCGCCAAAATTGAATACAAACGACACCAGTGCATCAAACTGCCCTTGGCGTAACGGTACGCCCACCGCGTTGGTCACGGCGCGGGACGCCTCCTGCACATCATCGCGCAGCCAGGCATCGGCCTGTTCACGTGTACAGGTCTGTCCCTGTGTGACGTTCTGTGTGTGGCCGTAGCCAATCGTCCATACCCCGGCGGGGCAAAGGTAGGCTGTCGCTTCCAGTCCTTCGAACTGTTTGATCAGCGAGAGTGCGTTTTCACTGGCTTTCATAATGATTTGCCTTAAGCAGTTTTCCCACATTGCCTCGTGAGCGAAAAATCGCAGCACAAAGCAGCAAGTTAATTAACACTTCTGTCCAGTCCGTATAGAAATACTCCCCCGTCAGCACCCGAATGGTCACGGCGCCCGTGGCGACAGTCAGCAGCCAGGAGATAAACGCGATTGGCCGGTTGTGTCTGGACTTTCCCCGCCGGAATGTCAGCAGGCGCAACGAGGCGGCCGCGCATATCATGGCGTTAGCGTTGAGCAACAACTCTTGCAATATCACTGTCCACCCCCTCGAAAACGGGAGAAAAATGCGGGGCCGTCCTTGCTGCTTAATGCCATTAGCGTGCGTACGACCGCTGCGGATGCGACCAGGGCGCCGATGGGCATGTCCACGGCGGTGTTGTGGGGCGTCATTGCATCAATCAGGCTGGCGGTGAACGGCGCGGCAACCAGCCCGGCGGCAAAAGACAGCGCCCCCAGGAATAACCGCCACCAGACTTTAAAATCACTGGCCGATGCGACAAAAATCACGGCGCCGGCAAACGCGCCGATGACCGTGGGGCCATCCAGTGGGCCAAACAGGCTTACCAGCGTGACACCGGTCACTGCCGCAGTGGCAATACCGGTGCTTGTTAACGGCTCGGTCACGTATCTTTCTCCATCATGTGCGGCCAGGATCAATCCCATAACTGCAAGGTATCGGTTTGTGCCGTGTCCGCGACGGCGGGGAGGTGGATAACTCGCCCCGCCGGGACAATGGCGCCCAGCTCACAAAGTCCGGGATTGGCCTCATACACTTGTTCTGTGACGCCCTGCGTTTTGCCGTAGTGCCGCCAACAAATCTCATCCACCGTATCGCCGTCGCGGGTGACCACGTCCATTACAGCAACTCCGCCAGTCCGCGATTACTGCCCGTGATGTCGCGTATTGACCAGCGGACATCCCGCCAACATTGATCAATCTGCGTGGACAGCGCCAATGCGTGCGCTTCTCCCTTACTGGTGGTGTCCGCATCGCGGTACCCCTCAAGGAGCGATGCCTTGGCATAGCTGTAAACTGCCTCGCAATAGCGGGTGAGTAGCACCGACTCGCCGCCAATCTGATCGGCGGGTATGGCGTCCAGGCTGTCATAGCCGGCAGCGCGCTGCTGTTGCTGCCAGTCACGCAACTGATCATTAACGGCGGCCATGGCGACTTTGAGCGCGTGATGCAGTCGGTCGGTTGTACTGGTGCCGCCCAGCCGTTTTGCCAGCCGAAACGCGCCGGTACTGATGGCGGGCCAGAAATCCGCGTTGGTGATCACGGTGTCTTCCCCCGTGTCGCCCGGTGCGGAAAGCGGGCCTATCGGATCTGTTGCAACCAGGCTCATGTTTCCCTCGTCAAAAAGGTCGGGCGGTGGACGGCGTCAGCCGGGCTATATGACCGATGGCCTGGCCCGTTGGCACCGTGCCGCCCGTGCGCGGGGCGCAGTCGTTATGCACCGGCTTTCTTGCCAGCACCCTTGGTCTTTTCTGGTTCATCGTCCGTTGACGACGTGCGTTTTAGCTCGCTCTCCAGATCGCGAATATCACGCAGTACGCCGACCCTGTCGTGCAACTCGGTGGCGCGCTTCATGTAATCTACTGCCTCATGCTTTTGGTCGAGTTCGCCATTGCGCAGCGTAAACGCCAGCGTTTTAAACAGCTTGGCGCGCACCTCATCAGGCATATCCTCGCCATCGGTGAGCGCCTCCAGCTCTCGCAGGTGCGCCAGCGGTACGCGCTCGCTCGCCGCGTCCACTTTGAAACCGGTCAGCGCGGCATCGCAGATTTCATCAACCAACATCGTGGCCGTGGTACGCCTGAAACCGTCCGGCAGGTTTAAGCGGTGCCGGATGGCGTAGGCCGCCATGGGCAGTGCCTGGTCATACAGGCCGGCATCCAATGCCCAGATTAGGCAGGTGATAAACACCTCGTCCTGACGCCCGCTGTCGGCTTCCAGCGTGCCGTCGATCCAGCCCTGATAATGAGGCAGAAGCTCGCGCTTGATTTCCGCACGCCGCAGCGTTGACTGAATGCCCTTTAGCATCCGCCGATCGTGCTGCAGGCGGTGGCGAATACGCTCATAGCCAACCAGCCCGGCGGCGGCGCTTTCACCTGCGGCGTGCGATTGCGCCGCATGTTTTTGCCAATGGTGTTGCGCAGGGGTTAGCCTCATGATTATTCGGCCTCGCTTTTCTCACTGCCCGCCCAGGTGATCCCCTCGACCAGGCAGCCCAGGCCGTAATCCTCAATGACGTAGGCGTCATTGACCGAGCTGTAGGTTGCAATGCGGTTATAATGCGGCTCGTCGCGATACTGGCGGCGAGCGCTGACTAACTGCCAGTAAATGGACAGGTTGCTAAGCGTGGTCAAAAACAGCGTGCCGTCCGGTACAAAAGGCACGATGGTATAAGGCACGCCGCCGATCATGCCCTGTCGAACCAGCAACTGCGCGGCCAGCGCTTCACTGTTCGGGTTCGCAGGGCTAACCGTATTGATTAACGGAAACTCCCGGCTGTTGATCATCTGGCGGCCAACCACCACAACCAAATCCGGATCGTCGATATACCAGGGATCCAGCAGGGTGGTACGAACATCCTGGATCACGCTATCAAGATTGCCGTAGTCGCCTTTTTCAATGATGGCGCCGGTATCATCGCGTGACGTGATGGTGATGCCGCTTAGAACACGTTTTTCCGCATACTTGCGGTACTTCTCCAGCCAGCCAATGTTGACATCCTGCAACAGCGGGTTGTTGTTGAAATCCGAAGGATCGGCGCGTGACGTGCCGTTAAAGCCGATCATGATGCGGTCAAGGCGTTTGCGCTTGGCGATCATGTTGCTGATGCGCGCCTGAAAATCCGGGAACTTGGCCCACATGTCCAATTGCGTATAGGCAATCGCTGTATCGCTGTTGGTCTGTTCGCAGCGGTATTTGTTATCGTCGAGCGTATGCACAGAGCGCGGTTGGCGGCGTTTATCGGTCGATGAGTTGGTGCTGGATACCGGCCCACTGATACCGAGGCCCAATTTTTCACCTTCCTGTTCGTCAACGCCGACAATGTTAATCTTGCCGAGGAAGCTGTCATCCTGCTGCATTTTATCTTCCAGCTTTTGCTGGACTGACGGCTCAACGCTGAACTGCTCGCCGGCACGGATGCCCACGGCGTCTACGCTGTTAAGGCTGGCCTGACGGTTGTAATACTCGTTAAGCAAGCGGCGTGTTTCGTTCTTCATTATCTGGATGCTCCTTAAAACTCAGCCAGTTCGATGCCGCTATTGGCATTGCTGCCGGTTGCCGGCGAGCGCTGGGTAAATTGCTGCGGTTGGGTTTCCAACTGCGCCTTCAGGGCGGCAAAGTCCTCTTGCAGCGTTGTGACCTGTTGTGCCAGCGCGTCGTGTGTGGCCTGTGGTGTGGTTGAGGCGAATCTGTCCAGCAGATCGGCCTGGCTTTGCGCGACCAGTTCAACGGCGTTTTGGATCTCGGTGGTGTTCTGCTCTTGCTTTTTCGCATTGCCAAACAGCAGCGCCGAAATTCGGGAAAAGAACTGTGCGCCGCCTTCCTCGTGTTCCGCTGGCACCTCGGCAAAGGTCAGGGTAATTTCCTCGGCGGCGGTGAACAGGCAACCTTCGGCGCTGTGGCGGGCAGCCAGCGGGCTGGCGGTCGGGTTCTGGGCGCAAAAGCGCATATAGTCCGTGCCCAGACTGGCCGGGTTATCGGTCACCGCCATGCCGATCAAGTACGGGGTCTTGGTACCGGCAAAATTCGGGTTGATTTCAATGCTGCTGTAAACCTTCTGCTTTTTGCGGTTCAGCTCAATCAAGGCTTCGGTGGGTTCAATCTGTGCAAACAGGCCCATCTTGCCGGCCAGTGGGCCGTCCTTAATCTCTTCCGCTTTCAGTGCAATAACATCGCCGTAGCTGCCAAAATCACTATTTGGCGCAATACCGCGAATGTGTTCAATGTTGACGCGGGCGCCATACAAGCGGGGGTTAAAGGATGCTGCTGCGCCGGTTATCCAGTCTCGCTGGATCTCACGACCGTCGGTTGTCGCCCCCTCTGTTGCGATGCAAACCCAGTCGCTGATTTTTTTTGCTGCGGCCATCTGATTCACTCCTGAATGTTGTTGCCGCCTATATTCTGCGCTGCCTCGATGGCGAACAACCGGCGGGCGTTGTCGCGTGCCTGCGACAATGGCCGAGGCTCACGACGACGCGCGCGGGCGTGCCAAACTCTGCCCCATGAACACACACGACGATCTGCGAACCCAGGCCAAGCGGCTCTATTGGCTGGGGCGTGACATGGGCCGCATTGCCGAGATGCTAAACGTTAGCCGTAACACGCTGTACACCTGGCGGCGTCGTGATAAATGGGATGAAGCACGGCCGGTAGCGCGGGCGCACGACCGCACGCTGCAGCGCTATTTGTTGCTGGCCGATCGTGAACCCGACGAGATCCGGCCCCGCGATTTCAAATTGATGGATTTCTACGCCCGGCAGTTGGCGCGTTTTGAGCGGGCCACGCAGCGTGATGAAGACCGAGAGGAAAAACGCAAACCCAGGCAGCCGAAAAACCACTTTAGCCAGGAACAGGAAGAGGCTCTGCGCGTGCAGATCATGGGCGCGCTATTTGAACACCAGAAACGGTGGTACCGGGCGCGGGAACACCGTAACCGCATGATCCTCAAGAGCCGCCAGATTGGGGCGACCTGGTATTTTGCGCATGAAGCACTGCTGGATGCGCTGGAAACCGGACGCAACCAAATCTTCCTTTCGGCGTCACGCAGTCAGGCGTTCCAGTTCAAACGCGCAATACAAAAAACGGCGCGTCAGGTGGGTGTCGATTTGAAGGGAGGTAACGAAATCGTCCTGGCGAACGGCGCCATTCTGTACTTTCTGGGGACGTCGGCCGCAACGGCGCAATCCTACAACGGCAACTTCTATTTCGATGAAATCTTCTGGTCGGCCAACTTCCTGAAACTGCGTGAGGTGGCCGCCGGGATGGCGAGCCATACCGGCCTGCGGCGCACCTATTTCTCTACGGCCAGCAGTGAAGACCATCAGGCGTACCAGTTCTGGAACGGGCAGTACGCCAATGAAGGACGGAAGAAGTCGGAACACATCGATATCGACATCTCGCACGACAGCTTGAAGAACGGGCGCGTGTGCGAGGACGGGATGTGGCGGCAGATGGTCACCGTTGAAGACGCCATTAACCTGGGGTGCGACCTGATCAAACTGGATGAAATCAAGGGCGAAAACAGCCCGGATGCCTTCAACAATCTGTACATGTGCGTCTTTGTTGCGCCGGGCGAACGGGCCTTTGATTACAACGCGCTGATGGGCTGCGGTGTGGACGGCTTTGACGAATGGGGAGACTGGCGCGACTGGGCGGCGCGCCCGTTAGGCGATCTGCCGGTATGGCTGGGCTACGACCCCAACGGCACCAGTGGTCAGGGCGACAGCGCGGGACTCTCTGTTGTGGCGCCGCCGCGTGTCCCTGGCGGGCGTTTTCGTGTGGTGGAGACGCTGCAGATCCGCACGACCGAATTTGAAGCGCAGGCGGAGGTCATCCGCCAGGCTACACAACGTTACAACGTGCAATTTATCGGCATTGACGGCACCGGGGTGGGTGAGTCGGTTTACAAAATGGTGATGAAATTCTTCCCGGCGGCGCGCCTGTATCAATACAACCCAGCGCTCAAGCGCGAAATGGTGCTCAAGGCTCAATTGCTCATTCGTCAGGGCCGATTGGAATACGATGCGGGGAATTTGGCGCTGGTCAGCTCGCTGATGACGGTGAAAAAGTTTGTCACGCCCGGCGGCGTGGTGTCGTACGACTCAGACCGCGCACGCGGCAGCAACCACGGGGACATTGCCTGGGCAACGATGCAGGCGCTGTACAACGAGCCGATCGGGGCGGAAACCACCGGCAACACGGGTTTTGTTATGGAGTATTAACGCATGTCACGCTCGGATTATCAAAATATCAACGTCGGCGGCTATAACGCCACGCACATCAGTTATAGCGGGACGACGCCCTGGGTCAACCTGGGGGATGCCGGCAGGCGCCATGATCCCTTTGCGGTCGCCGGCGGCGATGCTGGAGCGGGCGGGGGCGCTGCATTCAGCTTTGGCGAGGAACGGCCGCTGTTCGGCTGGGGTGATTTCCTGGACTGCATGGAGTGCGCGGATAACGGCAATTGGTATGAAACGCCGATCAGTTTTTACGAAATCGCCCGTTTGTTTGAAACCGCGACGTTTCATCAATCACCGCTGTTTTTCAAACGAAATGTGATCATTAGCTGTTGGCAACCCCACCCCATGTTATCGCGAATGGATGCCATGGGCGTGGTACTGGATTATCTGGTATTCGGTAATGCCTATCTGGAGGTGCGGCGTAACCGCCTGGGGGCGCCCCTGTCAGTGCATCGCCTGCCGGCCAAGTACATGCGCCGGGGGAAAGATCTCACCCAATACTGGTTTGTGCCGCTTGATACGCCGGATGTTAGCTACCCGCCTGGGAGCGTGTTGCATCTGATGAATCCGGAGATACACCAGGAGATCTACGGCCTGCCGGAATACCTGGCGACAGTGATGTCGATCTTGCTCGACAGTGAGGGAACAAAATTCCGCTGGCGTTTTTATACCAACGGCAGCCATGCCGGCAAATTGATCTACGTGAATGATGCCATCACCGACGACAAACAGGTTGCCGACATCAAAAAGGCGTTGACCGAAGCCAAGCGCGGCAATGCTTTTAAGAACCTCTTTATCAATATTCCCAACGGTAAAAAAGACGGCATTCAGATCATGCCGTTTGCCGAACTGACGGCGAAAGATGATTTTACCAGCATCAAGAAGGCATCCCGTACCGACATGCTGGCGGCGCACCGCGTCCCACCCCAACTGATGGGGGTGGTGCCGGAAAATGACGGCGGTTTTGGTGACGTAGAGAAAGCGGCAAAAGTGTTTGCCATCAACGAGCTGGCCCCGGTCATGGAAAACCTTAAGTCATTTAACGATCTGCTGGGCGTTCCGCTGTTCCGGTTTTCTCCTTATGCGCTGGCCGAGGTCGGCAGCAATGGATAGGGCAATTATTCTGGGGGGCGGGCCGT
This sequence comes from Gibbsiella dentisursi, assembly GCF_039539505.1. Classification (NCBI taxonomy): domain Bacteria; kingdom Pseudomonadati; phylum Pseudomonadota; class Gammaproteobacteria; order Enterobacterales; family Yersiniaceae; genus Gibbsiella; species Gibbsiella dentisursi. The sequence continues at coordinate 87,548 of NZ_BAABDG010000010.1, read as the reverse complement.
CCTTGTGCGCCGAGGATGTCAAGGTTGCATTACGCTCTGGCTGGCCGGTGATCGCGGTCAACAATGCCTGGCAATTGGCTCCCGGGTGCCAGGTGATCTATGCCGGCGATCTAGAGTGGTGGGCTCGTTACTACGCTGATGCAGCCAAAACCGGCGCGGCATTGTGGACGTGCCACAGCAAGGCGGCGCCGCGTTTTGGGCTGAACCGGCACCATGCCCATGGCCCGTACAACTCGGGGCAGCGCGCGATCCAATTTGCGGCCTGGCGGGGGGCTAAAACTATTTTACTGCTGGGGTTTGACTGCTCGCTACGCGGCGGTTTGCACTGGCATGGCGCACACCCGGGCGGAATGAGTAACCCTGGCGCGCGAAGCGTGGCGCGCTGGCGGACGCATTTTGCCCGCCTGCCGGCAGCGCTGCCGCACGTCAACATCGTTAACTGCTCTCGTTACAGCGAACTCACCGAATTTCCCTGCCTGCCGCTGCGTGAGGCGCTTGGCCGTTACACATCACAGGAATTACAGCATGGCTGATGCCGTCATTATCCGGGGTATGCGTGGCCTCGGTGACAATATTTATCAACGTGGATTCGTCCGCCACTATCCGGGGGCGTACATCGAGACGCCCTGGCCTGAAATCTATCAGGGGCTGGACGTGAAATTTATTCGCAGCCAGACACGGCTGCGCACGCAACATAAAAATGAGCTGCGTACGGATTGTCGCTACGTCAGCAACGTGCCCGCTGGCGCCAAGGAGCTGCGCATCGGTTACGGTGCCGCTGCCCTGCAACGCGGTTCTATTACCGACGCCATGCGTCGGCAGTTCGCCATCGTCACCCCGCGTTTTGATCTGCCCCATTACGGGCCATCACCGGTGATGGCGGATAAACCGATTGCCGTTATCCGCCCGGCGACAGCCCGGCGCGAGTGGCTGAATACCGCGCGCAACCCCGATCCGTGCTATCTGGCGGAGGCAGCAGAACGGCTGCAAAAGGACTTCTACGTGGTCAGCGTAGCCGATCTGGAAGGGAGTGAGGAGTGGGCGGTGGGCACGCTGCCGCCGGCTGATTTGCGGCTGCATCGCGGTGAGCTGGATATCTGCCAACTGCTGGCGCTGGTGCAGCATGCGGCGGTGGTGGTCAGCGGTGTGGGTTGGGCGGTGCCGGCTGCCCTGTGTTATGGCACGCCGCTGTATGTCGTGCAGGGCGGCTGCGGGGCGCACAACGCGCGGCACGTTATAACCGATCCTCGCATGGATTTGAGGCGTGTTGGCTGGGCCAGGCCAGATAACTACTGCACGTGCGGACTGATGCAACACAACTGCGATAAGCGCATAACCGGATTTAGTGAAAAATTTGAGAGGTGGTTACATGAAACCGTTCTTTGATGAAGTGAAGCAAGGCTTGGTGTGGCTGCCAACATGGGGAATGGGATATTACCCTGTTCCGTGTGCCCGCCCTTATGATGAAGGCTATTTTGCCCGCTATCAAAAAATGGCCGACACGCCTATGGGACGAGCGCTGACGGCGGCACGTATCGAACTGGTTGCACGGCATTACCGTGGGCCATTACTGGATGTGGGGATCGGGGCGGGGCAGTTTGTGGCATCGCGGCCGGATACGCGGGGGTTTGACGTCAACCCAGCGGGGATTGACTGGCTACGGCAGCGCGGCCAATGGGCGGATTTGTATGCGCAGCGCCACCCGGCGTTATCGTTCTGGGACGCGCTGGAACATATCGATCGCGCCGATCTGGCGATCGCCCAGGCCACGGCGTGGGTGTTTGTGTCGGTACCAATCTTTGCCAGCGGTGATGCGGTTGTGCAATCGCGGCATTTTCGCAAGGATGAGCACCTGTGGTACTGGACGCATGAAGGCTTGTTGCGCTGGTTTGACAGTCAGGGATTTGATTGCGTGGAACACAACACCGTGGAGAGTGAGCTGGGGCGTGAGGGCATCGGTTCATATGCATTCAGGCGTCGCCGCTAATCATGAGGTTATCTTGATAGTCAATGACCGGGCCACTACGCCCGGTTTTTTTATGCCTGCCTCACTAGGTGCGCTCTAACGGCTTCTGCGCCGCTCTTATCTTTCGTTATCTCCGCCATGTCTATTACTGTTTCCACGCCTTGCCACAGCCTGTGGCAGCCCGCTGCCGTATGTTCTCGGGCAGGCTGGCGCGAGGTCTATTCTGGGTGCTTGCGTGCGCTGTCCCCCGCCGCGCCTGCGCATCGAAAGTGCACGTTTTTGTTCAATTGTTCAGTACGGATCAAGCCTTGCGGCACAAGGGTTGGCCGGGGATTTTGTGGGGCGGGGTCATTGTTCAGGATTGTGCAAAATTGTGCGATTACGTGCATTCACAAACTACGATTGCAGACTTTAAAGCTTCTTTAAAAATGTTAGTATTCCATTATAAAAAATTACTAACTAGTCCGTACAAAGGGTCTGTATATGTCACAGCCAGTAAAGATCAGCGAGATTGATACAAAAGATTTGTCTTTTGACCCTCAAAATCCGCGCTTTTATCGTCTCAATGATGCCAGTAGTGATGGCGCAATTGTTGAGGAAATGCTTGATGATGAGAGTGTCCATGATTTGATGTTGTCGATAGGGCAGCAAGGTTACTTTCCTGGAGAGCCGTTGCTTGTTTTTGAAGATAATGGGGGGTTTATTGTTGCGGAGGGCAATCGTCGCTTAGCTGCAGTAAAACTGCTCAATGGAGAGTTGAAACCACCCGTCAACAAAACAAAGAGTGTCCAAGATATACGCGATGATACGCAACACAAACCTACTACATTACCGTGTTTGGTTTACCCACAGCGGGAGGATGTGTTGCGTTATATTGGATATCGGCATATTACAGGTGTTAAAGAGTGGGATTCTCTTTCTAAAGCAAAATACTTAAAAGAATTATGCGAGAAATTTTATCCAGGTGTTGATAAAGATGAGTTGATAAAAAATCTTGCGAGGGAAATTGGTAGTAAGCCGCATTATGTTGGAACTTTACTGACTTCACTGAAGTTGTATGATGCTGCATATGAACGTGATTTCTTTAATTTACATATGAATGAACATGATGTTGAGTTTTCATACATTACAACATCTTTAAGTTACTCAACAATAACTGAATGGTTAGGGTTGGAAGATAAAAAAGATTTTGAAAGCCCAAATATAGAGATGGATAATCTGCGGGACTTGTTTGCATGGTGTTTCGTTAGGGATCAGCAAGGAAGAACTATTGTTCGAGAGTCCCGTAGATTAAAAGACATTGCAAAAATTGTTGATAGTAGTAGTCCTGATGCCGTAGCTTGCTTAAGAGCAACATCTGATATAGATCAAGCATTCTTATTTACCAATGGTCAACAAGAAGCACTTGAAGAGTCTATGCAACAAGCAATGACAAAACTCCGTATAGTTTGGTCAATGCTTCTTAAAGTTGAGAGTTTCAGTTCCGATGATGAAGAGACAGCAGTTCAATTGTTTGAAACTAGTAAAAAAATAAGGAATCATATTCGAACTGTTAGGGAGGATGATTAAATGCTTGATAACTTGGAGTCATTGCCCTCAAATGATGAGTTTTTTTGGGCCGATTTCATTGAAATAAGAGCTCTTGTTCATCCCGATAACTGTTTTTCTCGAGGCGAGTTAGATAGTGTTATGCTAGCTCAACCTGAAAATAGGGGGCGTGAAGCATCTAGAGAAAAGTGGAGATTTGCAACTGACTTTGTTCTTCAGAGAATATCTATTTTTGGTGATAGTTATCCTTTTGTTTTATCAGAAGATAGGGATACTCTTTCAGTATCTCTACCTGAAGATTCGCTGTCTACGATTCAAAAACTTTATCTATCATTATTGTTATGTGCAAATATAAAATATGTTCCTACACGAAGGCGTCATGAGTTAACACGGGCGTTCGAGCTTATTAGCTTGCCGATATTTAAATCTATTTTACCTAAGGGTACATCTGTTTATCCTAATTGGGCTGGCGGTGGAGAACAAGCAAGGTATGTGGGTTCTTTATTCCAAAAATATCAATCAATTGCAAGTGATATTAGATGCGAATCTGTTAATTTGCGAGAAAGAGATTTTCGTAATAATGACCACGGTGATGGCGGGATTGATATAGTTGCATGGCACCCGATGGGTGATGAGCGTGATGCAATACCTATAGCATTTGTGCAATGTGGGTGTTCTCAGAAAGAATGGATTGCTAAACAGCTTGAAGCATCACCCGCAAAACTTATTTCTAAAATGCCAGTAATACATCCGTGGTCAACCTATTACTTTTTACCTCAAGATTTACGTTGGATGGATGGAGACTGGGCGTATAAGGCTGATATCGGTGGGGCAATCTTTGTCGACAGATTACGACTAATTAATTTGGCTAGGGAGAATGAACTTTTTGAAGAGCTCCCCCCTACACCCTATGTTTCTGAAGCTATTAATATGAGTTATAGATAATTAGTCCCATATGTTTGGTAAACTACGAGCCACTGCCTCGAATAGAGGTGGTGGTACGGCATTACCCACCACTGTATATTTCATATTTAGTGACGCAAAATCAGTATCTGGAAAAACCAAATCTTGGAAGCCTTGTAATAGTGCTGCCTCCCTGTAACTGAATCTTCTTGCTGGCCCATCAGTTACAAATCGCCATTCATCAGGCCCCATTTTTTGCAGAAGGGGGCTCATGGGATGTAACGGCATGTGTCTTGGATTGGCAACAATTGTTTTGGATATTTGCTCCCATCCTTGACGTCTGTTTCTTGATAGATAATACCAATGAAAATCATGGTCATAGAACTCACCTTCTGGCCATTCAGGTAGATGTCCGATGGCATCTTTTATAGTTTTGAAAGGTAAATTATTATCACCATGCGTCGGCTTTGGAAATTCAAATTTTACATCGAAAGAATCATGAATTCCTACGATAAATATTCTTTTTCTTTCTTGAGGAACACCATAATGTGCGGCATTCAGCACTTGTGCCTGTACGTTATAACCAACTTCTGTAAAAACCTTTATTTGATCTTTTAATAAATGCTCAAAATTTTTACGAACCATACCCGAAACATTCTCTACTATAAATGCTTTGGGTTTTATTGCACGTAATGCTCTCGCAAACTCTAGATAAAGAGTGTTTATTTTCCTATCTGCTTGTCGGACTCCACCTTGGCTAAAGCCTTGGCAAGGGTAGCATCCAACTAGTAGCTCGGCTGATGGGAATGAACTTATACCAGACACATTGCCTAAAACGTAGTCCGTCTCTGGGTGATTACTAAGATACACATCTCGGGCATACGGCAAGATATCGTTCGCCATTAGCACTTCAAAACCAGCGTTAAGTACGCCAGCATCAGAGCCACCGCAACCAGAAAAAAGAGAAACTACTGTTGGCATCCACCCCTCCTTAAAAACTCGAGCATTATAGCTGAAGAATGGCTAGTTAAAAGTAACATTTTTTCAATATCAAAATAATCACTTGAGTTATTTTTTTTGGGGATTCACAATTCAGCCGGTTATGACCGTGCGGCATGCCGCAAGTTATCGACGCGCCGCAACAACTCGCGCGCTGTGCTCACCCCGTGTGAACGAATTATCGACAGGCTACCGTCATGATTTGCCCGGAAGGTCTGACCGCTGGCCTCCAGCGTGGCGCCGGCCGCCAGGGATAAGTTCGCTTCCTGCGGCAAATCACTGCCGATGCTCTGCGCAAAGTCGGCGATTAATGCCGCGCGCGCCGCCAGGCGTTGCTGCTGCTGATCGCGGTGCGCTGCTTTACGCTGCGCAGCTTCAATCGCGCGCTGCTCATCCTCCGAAATCACCGGTTGCTGTCTGTTTCTGTCGCTTGCAGGCTGTTGCCGTAGCCGTCTGACCATTTCCCGCCGTTCCTTGTCGGTCATGCGGTCGAAGTCGATGATTATTTGCTCTGAATGACTGTCAATTTCCCCTCCGGTTTCGCTCGTATTTTGCTCCACCGTAGAGTTATTGACAGAACTCCAAGGGACGGCGGGGCCGTCCTGGAAGGTCAACCCCAAGGGCATTGCTGCCGGCTTTTCCGATTCTTTGGCTTTCTTTTTCGCGGTGATCGTCCAGTTTTTTAACCGGGTGCAAACGCGGGAAAGATCGCCCAGGCGCGGGGAAAATACCCCGAAGATTTTTTCCGGGATCTCGCCGTAGTCGTTGGGTTTGTCGGCGTCCTGATACGCGATGCGCACGACGTATGATTCGCGGGGGATGAGTACGCCGCCTTGCTTCTGGATGTAGGTCGCAAAACAGCCGGCATCTGCGGCGGCCATGACGGCATCCATGGCGGGATCAATCAGCATCTGCTGGCCGCGCTTGAACTGGCCGGCCTGCTTTAGCGTGCCTTCCAGTTGGTTAGCCAGTTTTCGCAATTCACGCCAGACGGTAACGGGCGGGGTGCCGATTGGTTGGTACTGCCGGATACGGTGGCGCGACGCCCAGGCCATCGCCAGGCGGGCGGTATCTTTAAGCGGCTTGCCTGTTTCGTGATCCAGTTCGCTATCCAGCGCGTAACCGTCGATATTTTTCGAAATGTATTTCGCTATGTATGCGGTGGCGCTTCCTTTTTTCGGATCTAGCCGTTTAGCCGTAAAGCGGGCGCTTGTTCGCTTGCCCAACTCCGCCCGATCTTCTTTTACGGCGTAGAAGCGCATGATGCTGGTGATCGCGTTGCGCTCTTGGGGATGCATGAATAGTAGTAAGTGCCAGTGTGGCGTTTCATCGTGGTGCGGTTCGGCCACGCGGAAGCCATAAACCCGCAGGCCTTCCCGGCCCAGCTTGGCACCAATCTTTGCCCAGGTGCGCGACAGGTAGCGCTGTGCCTGCTTAGGATCCGAATGGTTCCACTTCGGGTTATGGTGTCCGCTCTGATTGGTGGCGTGGTACTTCGACGGACACGTGATTGTATAGAAAACGCCGGCATCGCCGCGCGACTGCGCGGTAAGCTCCAGCCCCTTCATGCGCGTCATTAGCTCATGCCGGCGTATCGCCGGGTTGCTGATGCTGTGATCGACCATGTGCTCTAATGAAGCGGTGTTGCCTTCGTCGTCGGTCAACTCATGCGACTTGAAAAACTCGCGATTTTTCCGGCGCTGTTCCAGCCAGTCGGCGAGCGCGTCCTTGCTGATGTATGGCATTGCCCGCTTGTGTACCGAGCCCATTGCACGCAATTGGTTTTCCCGCCAGTCAAGACGCAAGCGCCATAATTGACGCTCCCACCATTCGGGCCGGATAAGCCGCGCCATAGCGGACGCAAACAGGCCGCGATCAAGCGGCTCTCTTTCCTCGTCTGGCACGCCTGGCTGCCTGCGCAGTTTTTTCCATCCCGGCGGCATGATGCGCAGAGCGAGAACCTCAACCGCGATATTGCGGTAAACAAATAGCATGGCGGCATCGGGCAGGGTGGTTATGTCGCCACCCATATCATCAATGGCGGTGCAAAACATTTCGTTGACGCGGCCGGCAATCTCGTTTGCCAGAGTTTTGACGCGGCGCTTGCTGAATTCTGCCAGGTGGCTGTATATCGCGCGGTAGTAAGCGGTGAATTCTGAATGATGGCCGTGGCTAACGGTGTGCTGCTTTTTTACGGCAAACAGGCGCAACAATGCGTTTTTAACGGTACCCATTAAAAAGGCATTGGTGTGCCGTTCGCCCCGGTTAGCACGCAACCAGGCGATTTTATTTTCATGTTGCCGGCGGATAAAGGTTGGTTGTTCGACAAAGCGCTCCTCCACACCTTCAGGGGTTTCCTGCCAGGCGCTTTGCTCGCGCTCGTATGTGGCACGATCGATCGCTGCGCGCTGGCGCATCATGTCCAGCAGAATGCGGTTTGGCTCGTTTTCTTCGGTATATCCGCGTGTTGCCATGCGTTCCAGATGGCGCGCCACAATAGGAATCGCTGCCGCAGTCTCAGGCTGTGCGAGTGACGCTTCCGGGGTGCGATCGATACCAATCGCCACACGCTCTGCATTCCACGAGTAGGCCCATTCGATAGCAGGCGCGCCGCTGCCCGGATAGGGAAGCGGCGGCGTTGGCGCTTGGCGGCTGCGGGTGCTCTGTGTCACTCCGGATTACCCGGTGCGGCTGCCAGCATGGCTTCGTAAATAGCGCGATGCTGCACAATAAAAAGATCGTCTTCAACTTCGTCCCATAGAACGTCTTCACAATCTCCCGCAGCGGCGAGCATTTCTGGCGTAGGCTCTAACGGTACAAGTTGCCAGCCAGTAAGAGCCGCCTGAATCTTTTCTTTTACTTCGCGTAAGCTGCTTTGTTCCTCAAACACCACAACGCCATTTGTCAGCGTGATCTTTGCGCCTTCATGCGACGGGTTGCGACCGTGTCGATGGGGTTCAACAGCCGCGATCATGCTGATATCCACAAGGCATTTACCGATTTCAATTAACTTATTCATACTGATGCCCTCACTGCCTTTATGATTTCGCACATGGCTTTTGGCGGCACGGCGTTGCCGGCCATATGTACGGTTAACTGATGTGACGCCGGGCGGATGTAGTTATCAGGGAATGACATTGCACGCATGGTTTCGTCCGCCGTCAGCATGCGCATGCGGTTACCATGAACCACCGCCCATCGGTCGCGGGTGGTGATTGTTCCGATGGGGCGCGAAAGTGCGCGGCCTGTTTTGGTGTTGCCGTAATAGCTAAACAGGAAGCGATCACCAAACTGTGAACGGCCGTTTTTGACTCGCTCCAGCGTGTTGACTGCGCGGCCTGGTTTTTCGACGGGTTGCCAGTTGCCGGCAGACAAATCGACAAATGAACTAGACGGCAGATGCGGCAGTTTCGGCAGCGTCAGATACAGGGGCGATTTGCTGCGGGTGCAAACGATGAACATGCGGATGCGGTTTTGCGGTACGCCCAGATCGGCACAATCCACTATGTGCGGCGCCAGTGAATAACCCAATGCCTGCATTGCCGCTTCCCACGCGGGGTAGAGTGCCCATTTCAGAAACTCTGGCACGTTCTCAACGATGATCGCCGGCGGCGTATGAAACTCGGCGGCCGAAACAACCGCCCACGCTGTAGAACGGCTGGCATCATGCTGCGGGTTACCGGATTTTTTACCGCGTGCCTTGCTGTGCCCCTGGCAGCATGGTGATGCCATCATCAGATCGTGCGCGGGCACCTGTGACCAGTCAGCCTGATGCAAGTCCTGGCAAACATGAATCGCGCCCGGGTGGTTCTTCGCATGCGCATCAACGGCGGCTTGCCAGTGGTTACCGGCCCATACAACTGTCGCGCCAGCCATGCGAGCGCCGGTAGATGAACCCCCAAAACCAGAAAACAGATCGATAACGTTCACTCCATAGCCCCCATAGTTGCGATGATTTCCCCGGCGCGGTTGCGGCCGGCAGCGTTGGCGCTGACAGAACGGCGGGCGGTAGTGGTTGCAATGCTGAAATCTGAATACAGTTCCAGCGCTGCGGCGGTTTCGCTGTTTGATGCCACCACGGTACAGCCGCGACGTGCGGCAACGCGCAGCATGCGGCACAGTTTGCGCTGCTGGCTTTCGGTAAAGCCGTTGGTGTGGTAGCCGGTAAAATTGGCGGTGGCAGATGCCGGGATGTACGGCGGATCGCAATAAATCACGTCGCCCGGCTGCGCCATGCGGATTGACTCTTCAAAGGAACAGCACAAAAACACAGCTTTTGTGGCGTTGGCCTTTTCAGAGAAAGCGCGGATCTCATCTTCGGGAAAGTAGGGCGGTGTTTTGCGGTGGCCGTATGGCACGTTAAATTCACCGCTCAGGTTATAGCGGCATACGCCGTTAAAGCAGTGGCGATTGAGGTAAAGAAACTCTGCGGCGCGGCCAAGGGCTGTCTTGTCGCGACGCAGATTAAAATCAGCACGTACGGCGGAATAACCCAACTCGTCACCGTGTGCCCGGAACAGGTCGCGGGCCTCACGGATCAGCGGTGCCGGCAAGTTTTTTGCCATGTTGTGAAAGTTGATCAGATCGCCGTTGATATCGGTCAGCAGGTAGCTTTCATAGTCGGTATTGAGAAACACCGATGCAGAACCCACGAACGGCTCTATCAGGCGTTTACCTGCCGGCAGGTGCTGGCGCAAGGTGTCGATGATGCCTGCCTTGCTGCCTAGCCATTTAAGCGGAGAGCGGTTCATGCGTCACCACCCGTAACATAGCGACGCCCGCCGGCAGCCATTGCTTCGATCACGCCAAGCGTGGTCAGACAATCAGAAAGTGCGCGATGTGGAATCCCTTCAATGACGACGCCTTGTTGTTCAGCGGCGGCGGTCAATTTTTGCCACTTGTAGCCGCCGCGGCTGCTTTCCTGGCCGTAATATTCCGCGTAGGCCAACATGGCACAACGGGAATACTCTTCGATAAATGAACACAGACCATCATCACCCAGCCCATGCAACCGGGCTGACTGAATAATCATTCGAGCATCAAAACTGGCGTTGTAGGCAACAAACCTATTTTCAAAAAACAAAGTGGCGACGGCACCATGTACGTCTCGCCATGTAGGGGCATTTGCGACCATTTCATTGGTGATGCCATGGATCGCTGTAGCTTCCGGGGGGATTGGCTGGGTTGGTTTTATCAGCGTGTTGAGCATGATAAAACCGTTGCAATCGATCAGGCAGATCTCCACGATTTCGGCGTTGTCGTCCAGCCCGGTGGTTTCGGTATCAAGGATCAATTTGTCACTATCCAGCCATAACTGCGCTTTCTGTTGTGGCGTCATGGTTATTTCCTGATGTGTCGTGATTTGGCTTCGATGATTTCCTGGCAGGCAACGCAGGTGCTTACGCCTTGGATAGAGCTGCGGCGTTGTTCAGGAATCGGCGCGCCGCACTCTTCGCAGTGAAATGCAGAAGGCGCGGCGGTGCGGGTGGTGGCGTTTTGGATTTGGGCGTCAAGCACCAACTGGTGCCGTTCCTGCGCTATGTCGATTTGATCAGCCATGATTGCTGCTCTCATCTTTTTTTACACAGACGCCACGCAGGCGAAATTCACCGTCATTGACCGCCTTGATTTGCTGGAAAGCCGCTTTGCAACTGGCTTCGTCGTTGAACTCAACCGCCGTGGTTGGCGTACCGAATGAGTCATAAAAGCCATGTGAAAGCCAAAAAATCAGTATCCATTTCATTAGTGTCTACTCACTTTGTTGTAGGTTTCGTGGGTCATGAGTTGCCATTTCTGGCCGCCGTTCTTGCTAAGCAATCGCCAGTTGCGACCAATGCGAATCGCGAGGTAGTGATAAGGTTTAATGCGGGAATAGTTGCGCTTGCCGCGCGAATAGGCTTTCAGAGCGGCAAATGCCCTGGTGCAGACATGGATTGGGGCAGCACAAATCACAGAAAGCCGAGGGAGAACATCTATTTGGTCAGGCATGGCGATTACCCTCATTATTTTTCTCTCCCGCTGGCGCACCCACGGCTTTGCGGGTGTCGATCCAGCTCTTGAGCGCAGAAATAACCTGTTCGCGGCTGGCGTCACTGGCGGACAGGCGATCAAGTTTGCTGCTTAGTAGGTCAAGCAACTGAAGGCGCTCTGATCGGCGGGCCTCTGTAAACGCTTCTACTAATTCCACATCGTCCATAAATCCCCCTGAATCCAGGATGTAAGAAGCCCTCCACCTAAAAGGCGGCTTCTTTCTCTGTTAAAAACGGAATTGGCGCTTAGTCGCAGTCGCTGATATTTATCAGCGCAGGAATAGCGCGGCTCAGTGCTTGAAGTCCTTTTATGCCGTGATAAATTGCCCGGCGTTCTGCCGTACTCATATCTTCGAACCTCATATCTAAATGACGGGCAGTAAGTTTTACCCGGCTGTTAATGTTGCCCAGTGTGCAAACAGCTTTTTTTTCACTTGTGGTTAACTTGTTGAAAAAATAGGCCGTATGGTTCAGGTTTCGCGCCTGCGCCAGTAGGTGCTTGGCGTTATTAACGAACCGCTCAGCGGCTTTAACTTGCCCTGTTGTCATGTTCATAACTACCTCATACGTGTTGCCTATCTGGAAGTGCACCCCTGTGACATGCCAATCACCACCATTAAAGGGAAGGGATGCGCTTTCAGATAGGCCGGGGGCACCCGGCTATGCTGCGAAAAATTCCAAACAGAACGGCTGCGGCACCGTGCCGTAATTACACTGGCTGATAATGCTTTCAAGTGTGTCGGCGGCGCCTGCGTCGCCGGCAGCACGCGCGACGCTCAGCAAACCCTCAAGGCCCACACTCAGGCGGAAGGCGTGATCGTTCTGTGAGAACTTGCGAACCTCTGCGGCCACGGCTGGAGCTGAACGCAGGTTTTCAATCTTGAAGTGGTATTGCTGTAAGAGATCGTTAATCAGGATTGCGTACGCCTGTTTCATGCTGAAACGTCCTCGGTAAAAATTTCGGGCTTTCTGCCATACTCCTGCCAGTATCTGGCGGCATCAGCTATTTTTGCGGCGGCAGCATCATCCCCAACGCAGCGAGCCAAAGAAGCTACGTCGAAAAGCTTGTCGGCTATCCAGTTCAATTCCGCAGAGGCATAACGTGGCCGAGTGTATTCAGCGCGCTTAGCGTGAAGCTCAAGCAGCTGATTAGCGATGGCAAAAAAATGATTGTTCATGCTGCATTCCTCCGGTTGCTGATCAGACTGTCAACGGTGTACATGGCTTCGGCCAGGGCAAAATCACAACCAAAATAATTGCCATCGCTCATCAACTGATACGCCGTGCGGCTGGTTGCTCTGTCGCGCGGGCACTGATGGATCGTGAAACCGCGATAAACAAAGGTGTGCTCTGAAAGCCGAACCAGTGCGCGGGGTTGATTGCTTTTCATTGCGCGGCCCTCAGACTTTCATCCTGAGCGCTTCTTGAGCCTCTTCGAATGCAACAAGAAATTCATAAACCATGTTCACTTCGCGCTCTCTGCCTCGCTTCGTTTTAGAGATAGTGAGCCGGTTTTCATTGGCTTGCTGCTGGACAGTTCGAACAGACTGCCCTGTAACCTCTGCATAGGCGGATAGGGTCAGCTTTGGGTATGGGAGGCAAAAAACAACCGGGCAATCTGGCATTTTCACCATTAGTGGTTTTGGTTTGCGTGCTGGCATGGTTTATCCTCAAAGATAGCACCGGATTTAACCGGATTTTTTCGGACTCAAGGGTAGTAATCACTACCCTTGCGCTTAGTTTAGGGTGGTAATCTCTACCATGTCAACGAACATTGGAAAAAAAATCAGAGCCATTCGTGAGGCTGAAGGTCTAACGAGGTCTCAATTCTTTGAATTAACAGGCATTCCATCAGGGACGCAGAAATATTACGAAACAGGGAGGGTTGAGAGCATTGGTAGTGACATTCTTTTGAAAATCACTCATCACTCCAGATTTGAAAAATATATGATGTGGCTAATGACAGGCAAAACCTCAGAGGTTGCGGGGCAGGTCTCCCCGTCTCTCTCCCCTAATGGGCGCGACGACATATTGCCCCACCCAAAAGGCCAGAAGGTTGGCTAATCGCATTGAAAATTATGGAAAGATGGAGTAGGGGCGGGGTTTGTTGCGAAAGGGGCTTCCTTGAATGACGATAAGCAAACTAGATAGCGGTCAATATTTAGTTGACGTCAGGCCGAAAGGTCGCGCAGGCAAGCGTATTCGCAAGCGATTTCGAACCAAGGGAGAGGCACAGCAGTATGAGCGCTGGGTTATTGCCACGCAAAACAATAAGGAGTGGCTCGATAAGCCAACAGATCGGCGCACCTTGATAGAGCTAATTGATGTCTGGTGGCGGTATGGAGGCCAATCCCTGAAAACTGGGGAAGAATCGAAGCGCCATTTATTAAATATGGTGCATGATATGGGTAACCCTCCCGCACTGAAATTCACGAAAGGCATGTTTGCGGACTACCGAGCGGAGCAGTTAACTGCGGGATTAAAGCCTGCAACCATTAATAAACGACAGATGCTGCTGAGCGGAGTTTTCACGACGCTGATTAAGGCAGGGCAGTACCACGATGCAAACCCTATGAAAGGCATTGATCAACTAAAAACAGATCAGGCTGAAATGGCGTTTCTCAATAATGACCAAATAACATCGTTACTGGCGAGTCTATCAGGCGATGATCTCAAAGTTGCGCGACTATGCTTGGCTACCGGGGCGCGATGGAATGAAGCTGCAATGCTGACTAGGGAAGGCGTAATTCAATACAAGGTCACCTATGGTAAAACTAAAAGCGGGAAAAACCGGACGGTACCTATATCTCCTTTGCTGTATGAGGAGATTTTACAGGGGGAGGGGCGGCTCCTGTTCCCGAACGCCGATTACACGAATGTAAGATCAACCTTAAAATCGCTTATTCCCGATCTTCCCGACGGCCAGGCGACCCACGTTATGCGGCATACATTCGCTAGCCATTTTATGATGAATGGCGGAAATATTTTGACGTTGCAAAAAATTCTGGGCCACGCTTCAATCGTGCAGACCATGACCTATGCACATTTTGCGCCGGACTATCTAAATGACGCGGTGCGATTGAACCCGTTGGAAAACCTACCCACTTGAAGCACAAACAAAAAAACCACCCAAAAGGGTGGTTCTTTTGCTCCCCCCCGAGATTAGCGGTCTTGAGGGAAATTTACACAAGCACATGGCGCTTTATGAAAATAGTCTTACTGTTTGGATTTTTCAATCAAATTGTCCCCAATGGGGCCTATTAGCATCTCGTTGAATCCTCAAGAGTCCGCATAACGGGCAGACATCCTTTATGTTTACGCAGGTTACGTTAAAGAATGGTATTATCGACGGTGGCCCCTATCACCGACTAGCACTCGGTCACCGACCTTTGGATGGGGAATCCAAAGGTCGTATACGCAAGCACATGGCGTGCTTGTATTGTTGTGGGTCTGTCGGTGGGTTTTCAATGATTGCGGTTTACGCGGAACCGCACAATGAAAAGGCACTTTTGTGTTCTGCTCATTGTTTTTGGAGGGATCGTTGGTGCAGGGAAGGATGGCTGGTCAGTCACGGGCAATCATTTCAGCATCAATGTGAACATCCAAAACAAGTAGCTACTAGCCGCCCTTCGGGGCGGCTTTTCGAACGAAAAGTGATCCACATTTTGCCCAAAATACCCGGATTAATGCGGCTTTTCCCGGATTTATGCTGCGTAATCCTTTTTGCTCAACCCTCGCCAGCCCTGACCAGGAGCGGTGCGCCTTATTCCATTATCGAACTAGTCATTCCTTTTCGTCATTTCAGGGGCTAAATAACAGCCCGTATAGTCACACTATCTTTCTGTTATATGACAAAGGCTGTTGTGGACTATCTACCTATTTTTGCCGATCTGAAACAACGCCCGGTACTGGTCGTTGGCGGCGGTGAAGTGGCTGCGCGCAAAGTCTCCTTTCTTCAGCGCGCTGGGGCTGAAATACGGATAGTTGCGCAGTCGCTTTCAACCGAGTTGGAGCACCTTCGCCAGCAGGGGAACATCCACTGGCTGGGGCAGGCTTTTTCCCCCGAACAACTGGACGACGTTTTTCTGGTGATTGCCGCCACCAATGATCCTGCGTTAAACGCCGCGGTATTCGCCGCAGCGGACAAACGCCGCGTGCTGGCCAATGTGGTTGACGATCAGCCGAGCTGTTCATTTATTTTTCCTTCGATAGTCGAGCGCGCGCCGTTGATGGTGGCCATCTCTTCCAGCGGCCAGGCACCGGTGCTGGCGCGCATGCTGCGTGAAAAACTGGAAGCGCTGTTGCCGGCCAGCCTGGGCACCATGGCTGAACTGGCCGGCGGCTTTCGCCAGCGCGTGAAGCAAGCATTACCCAGCGTTGATCAACGTCGCCGCTTTTGGGAAAGAACCTTCGGCGGGCGTTTTGCCACGCTGGTGGCCAATGGCCAGGCCGCACAGGCTGTACAGGATATGGAACAGGATTTAACCGCCTTTGCCGCTGGTGATGAACGCACGCAGGGTGAAATCGCGCTGGTGGGCGCCGGGCCGGGCGACGTTGGGCTGCTGACGTTGCGCGGCCTGCAGGTGATACAGCAGGCCGACGTGGTGCTCTACGATCACTTGGTGAGTGAAGATGTGCTGGAACTGGTGCGCCGTGATGCGGAGCGGATCTGCGTGGGTAAACGCGCGGGCGCGCATTCGGTGATCCAGGAGGAAACCAACCGCCTGCTGGTGGAACTGGCGCAGCAGGGGAAACGCGTGGTGCGCCTGAAAGGGGGCGATCCGTTCATCTTTGGGCGCGGCGGCGAAGAGCTGCAGGTGGCCGCCGCCGCCGGGATCCCGTTTCAGGTGGTGCCGGGCGTGACGGCCGCGGCAGGGGCGACGGCCTATGCCGGCATCCCGTTGACGCACCGCGATCATGCCCAGAGCGTGACTTTTATCACCGGCCACAGCCGTTCCGACGGCGAAGGGTTGGACTGGGCGGATTTAGCGCGCGCCCGGCAGACGCTGGCTATTTATATGGGCACCATGACGGCGGCGGAGATCAGCCAGCGCCTGATTGCCCACGGCCGCGCGGCGGAGACGCCGGTGGCGGTGATCAGCCGTGGCACCCGCCCCGATCAACTGGTGCAAATCGGCACGCTGCAGCAGCTTGAACAATTAGCGCAACAGGCGCCGCTCCCGGCCTTGCTGGTGATCGGTGAGGTTGTGGCGCTTCATCATCAAATTGCCTGGTTTGGGCAGCAATCGCAGGCGGCGGGGCAGGTGCGCCCGGCCGTCGTAAATTTGGCGTAAGGATCTGTATATGGACGAAAAACGACTCACTCACTTGCGGCAATTGGAGGCGGAGAGTATCCATATTATCCGTGAAGTTGCCGCTGAGTTTGCTAACCCGGTGATGCTTTACTCGATTGGTAAAGACTCCTCCGTCATGCTGCATTTGGCGCGTAAAGCCTTTTACCCGGGCACCTTGCCGTTCCCGCTGCTGCACGTGGATACCGGTTGGAAATTCCGTGAAATGTACCAATTCCGCGATCGCACGGCCAAAGAATACGGCTTCGAACTGCTGGTGCATAAAAACCCCGAAGGGGTCGCTATGGGGATCAATCCCTTTGTGCACGGCAGCGCCAAACACACTGACATCATGAAAACCGAAGGCCTGAAGCAGGCGCTGAACAAGTACGGTTTTGATGCCGCCTTCGGCGGCGCGCGGCGTGATGAAGAGAAATCGCGCGCCAAAGAGCGTATCTATTCCTTCCGCGATCGCTTCCACCGTTGGGATCCGAAAAACCAACGCCCGGAGCTGTGGCACAACTACAACGGCCAGATCAACAAGGGCGAAAGCATCCGTGTGTTCCCGCTCTCGAACTGGACCGAGCTGGACATCTGGCAGTACATCTTCCTGGAAAAGATCGATATCGTGCCGCTGTATCTGGCCAAGCCGCGCCCGGTGCTGGAGCGCGACGGTATGCTGATGATGGTGGACGACGATCGTATTGATCTGCAACCCGGCGAAGTGATCGAGCAACGCATGGTGCGTTTTCGTACCCTCGGCTGCTGGCCGTTGACCGGCGCGGTGGAATCCACGGCGCAAACCTTGCCGGAGATCATCGAAGAGATGCTGATCTCCACCACCAGCGAACGCCAGGGCAGGATGATCGACCGCGATCAGTCCGGCTCCATGGAGCTGAAAAAGCGTCAAGGGTATTTTTAAGGAGCCGCCGGATGAACAACGTTATTGCACAACAAATTGCCGAGCAGGGCGGCGTAGAAGCCTACCTGCACGCCCAGCAACACAAAAGCCTGCTGCGCTTCCTGACCTGCGGCAGCGTCGATGACGGCAAGAGCACCCTGATCGGCCGTTTGTTGCACGATACCCGCCAGATCTATGAAGATCAGCTCTCCACGCTGCATACCGACAGCAAGCGCCTGGGCACGCAGGGCGAAAAGCTCGATCTGGCGCTGCTGGTGGACGGCCTGCAGGCCGAGCGCGAGCAGGGCATCACCATTGACGTGGCGTATCGCTATTTCTCAACCGAAAAACGCAAATTTATCATTGCCGATACCCCGGGGCATGAGCAGTACACCCGCAACATGGCCACCGGCGCTTCCACCTGCGATCTGGCGATCCTGCTGATCGATGCGCGCAAGGGGGTGTTGGATCAAACCCGGCGCCACAGCTTTATTGCCACGCTGCTTGGTATCCGCCATTTGGTGGTGGCGGTGAACAAGATGGACCTGGTGGATTACAGCGAAGCGGTTTTTGAACAGTACCGCGAGGATTATCTGGCCTTTGCGCAGCAACTGCCCACCGATCTGGACATCAAGTTTGTGCCCCTGTCGGCGTTGGATGGCGATAATGTGGCGGCGCAAAGCGCAAAAATGCCGTGGTACAGCGGCCCAACGCTGCTGGAAGTGCTGGAAACCGTGGACGTCATCAGTGAGCGTGAACAGCAGCCGCTGCGCTTCCCGGTGCAGTACGTTAACCGCCCGAACCTGGATTTCCGCGGCTATGCCGGCACGCTGTCCGCCGGTGTGGTGCGCGTCGGCCAGCGGGTGAAGGTGCTGCCTTCCGGCGTGGAATCGACCGTCGCGCGCATCGTCACCTTTGATGGCGATCTGCAGGAAGCGGTGCCTGGTGAAGCGATTACCTTGGTACTGAAGGACGAAGTTGATATCAGCCGTGGCGATTTGCTGGTCGCCGCCGATGAAACACTGCAGCCGGCGCAAAGCGCGTTAGTGGACGTGGTGTGGATGGCGGAGCAAACCCTGCTGCCGGGGCAAAGCTACGATATCAAAGTGGCCGGCAAGAAAACCCGCGCCCGGGTGGTGAGCATCCGTCATCAGGTTGAGATTAACTCTCTGACCCAGCACGAGGTGGACACGCTGCCGCTGAACGGTATTGGGCTGGTGGAGCTGACGTTTGACGAGCCGCTGGTGCTTGATAGTTATCAGCGCAACCACGACACCGGCGGCTTGATCGTTATCGATCGCCTGACCAACGTGACCGTGGGTGCCGGGTTGATCCGCGAAACGCTGCAGGATACTCCCGCCGCGGCCGGCGAATTCAGCGCGTTTGAGCTGGAACTTAATGCCTTGATCCGCAAACATTTCCCGCACTGGGGTACGCGCGATCTGCGTGATTTGCTTGGGGGAAAATAAGGTGGCCGATGCACAACAACGGCTGACCGGGCCGGATGATGAAAACGTGGTCTGGCACCCGCACGCGGTGACGCGAGCCGATCGTGAAGCGCGTAGCGGCCATCAGGGCGTGGTGCTGTGGTTTACCGGGCTTTCCGGCTCGGGGAAATCCACCGTTGCCGGCGCGTTGGAACAGGCGTTGCACGCCTATGGCGTCAGTACCTATCTGCTGGACGGTGACAACGTGCGCCACGGCTTGTGCCGCGATCTGGGGTTCTCTGACGATGACCGGCGCGAGAACATCCGCCGGGTGGGGGAAGTGGCCCGCTTGATGGTCGACGCCGGGCTGGTGGTGCTGACGGCGTTCATCTCGCCGCACCGCGCAGAGCGGCAAATGGTGCGTGAAATGCTGGATGACGGCCGGTTTATCGAAGTGTTTGTCGATACGCCGCTGGCGATTTGCGAAGCGCGCGATCCCAAAGGTTTATACAAAAAAGCCCGCGCCGGTGAACTGCGTAACTTCACCGGTATCGATTCCGTTTATGAGGCGCCGCAGGCCCCGGATATTCACCTGGATGGCGAACAATTGGTAACAAATTTGGTTGTGCAATTGTTAGACGTGCTGCGTGGTAAAGTTATTATCAAATCCTGAGTTTAAGCAAGGCAGAGGGGGTTTTCGGCGCCCTCTGTTTTTCGCATTCAAGCCGCTGCAGAGCGTGCTGACGGAAGGCGAGTAATCAGGAACCACTATGCAGAACATTACCCCCATCTTGGCAGGCGCAAAACGGGAAAAAGAGGAGCCGTCGTACTCTTTCCTGGGCGGCGTTAGCGGCTTTGTTTTTTATTGGCTGGCCTTTGCCGTGCCGTTTTTGGTATATGGCCCCAACACGTTGTTTTTCCTGCTCTATACCTGGCCTTTCTTCCTGGCGTTGATGCCGCTTTCCGTGCTGATCGGCATCACGTTCAGCATGATATTGCGCGAGCGCCAACTGTTGACGCTATTGCTGACCGGTGTGACGGTAATGTGTTTGTTCTGGCTGGTGTTCAGCCGCCTGAGCGGATGGTGAACCGCCGGGTGCCGATCGCTGCGCCCGGCGGGATTGCAAAGCGGTGCTGAAAGTTACAAAACTTTGCTTAGAAATGCCCGTGTACGCGGATTGGCCGGGTTGGTAAAAATCTGCTGCGGCGCGCCTTCTTCCTGAATAATGCCCTGATCGATAAACATCACCCGATCGGCCACTTCGCGGGCAAACCCCATTTCATGCGTGACCACCACCATCGTCATGCCCTCATGCGCCAACGCTTTCATCACCGCCAGCACTTCCCCCACCAGCTCTGGATCCAGCGCCGAGGTGGGCTCATCAAACAGCATGATTTTCGGTTCCATCGCCAGCGCGCGGGCAATGGCGACGCGCTGCTGCTGCCCGCCGGATAGGCTGTTTGGATAGGCATCGGTTTTATCCAGCAGCCCGACTTTGCGCAGCAGCTTTTCCGCCCGCAGTGTGGCCTCGGCGCGCGACAGTTTTTTCACATCCATCGGCGCCATGATGATGTTTTCCAATACCGTCATGTGCGGGAACAGGTTGAAGCGCTGGAACACCATGCCAACACTCTCACGCATTTTGTTGAGATCGGTACGCTGATCGTGGATGGCGAAGCCGTTAACGTCTATTTCGCCGCCGGAGAGCGTTTCCAGCGCGTTGATGCAACGCAGGAAGGTGCTTTTCCCCGAGCCGGAAGGCCCGATAATGCACACCACTTCATTCGGCGCGATGTCACAGGAGATGCCGCGCAATACGTGGCTCTCACCAAATTGTTTTTGCAGATTATGTACGTGAATCACTTTTGCCGAACCTCTTTTCCATATGTTGCACCAGCAGCGAGAGCAGGAAGGTGATGACCCAATAAACCAGCGAAATGGTCAGATAGGGTTCCCAGTAGGTCGCGTACGCGCCAGAGACGGTACGGGCGGCATAGGCCAAATCGGCCAGCCCGATGGCGGAGGCCAGAGACGAATCTTTGACGATGGCAATGGCGTTGTTGCCCAGCGGCGGCAGCATGCGGCGGAACGCCTGCGGCAGGATCACCCGGCGCAGGGTTTTGCCATAGCTCATTCCCAGCGAGCGCGACGCTTCCATCTGCCCGCGATCCAGCGACTGAATGCCGGCGCGGAAAATTTCCGAAACGTAAGCGCCGGCATTGAGCGTAATCGCCACCACGCAGGACAGGAAGGCGCCGTAGTCGGAACGCAGCATGCGGGCGAAGTCGCTGCTCATCAGGCCGCTGGTGACCAAAATACCGTCACGCGGGTTGATAAACAGCGGCACCAGCGCAAAGTGCACCACCATGATCTGAACGAACAGCGGTGTGCCGCGAAAGGCGCTGATATAGATGCGCACCGGCCATTGCACGCCGTAGCGCAGGATGGGTTTCCAGATGCCGTGCGGTGCTTGCGCCAGCCGGCCCAAACCGAGGAGCAGGCCCCAGGTGGTGCCCAGCAGCACGCAGATGATGGTGCATTTGATGGTCATCCAGGCGCCTTGGGCAAACAGCGGCGCGTATTCCTGGATGATTTCCCAGCGGAAAGCAGACAAGTTCAGTTCCTTACAGATAAAAAGCGGCAATCAGGCAGGCCCGATTGCCCACAACAAGATACAACCCCTTCCCAAAGCGGGCGGAAGGCGCTGGGATTATTCCGCCGGCAGCGTTGGGACGTTACTGTCGAACCAGGTCTGGTAAATTTTGGCATAGGTGCCATCGGCAAGGATTTTTTTCAGGCCGGCGTTAATCTTATCGCGCAGTTCTTCGTTGCCTTTCGCAACGGCGATGCCGAAATACTGGCGTTCAAATTTGGCGTCGGACACCAGCTTGAACTGTTTTTCCGGGTGGGTTTTGATGTAGAACTTGGCGACGCCCACATCGCCCACGGCGGCGCTGATACCGTCTTCATACAGCTCCTGTAGCATCAGCGGCGTGTTATCGAAGCGTTTGATCGCCGTGTTGTTTTTGCCCAATACGTCGGACACCACGATATCCCCGGTGCTGGAGTTAACCACGCCAACCTTCAGCGTTTTCAAGGCGGCGATGGAATCAACGCTAGAATCATGCGGCACCACGATCGCCTGTTCCGCCGGGAAGTACGGGGCGGAAAAATCCACCATCTGCTTGCGCTTATCGGTGATGGTAATCCCCGAGATGATAATATCGCGATCGCCGGAGTTCAGCGTGGCGAAAATGCCCTCCCACGGCGTATTCACCAGCTTAACCTGAAAGCCTTCTGCCTTGGCGATAGCCTTGATGATATCAATATCAAAACCTTCCAGCTGTTTGTTGCTGTTTTCGTATTCAAACGGGCGGTAAGTGCCGCCGGCGCCGACGGTATAGGTGGCTTCAGCCGCAAAGGCGGCGGCGGATAAGGTGGCGGCCAGGCAGGCGCCAATGATAACCAGACGTTTTAGCATGATGTTTCCCTGTGATTAATTAATAGCCATAAAAATTATTTATGCATTTTGACTGCATAAAAGTAAGGGGTAATGCCGGGGAATGCAACCGCGCGCCATCGGTATGGCAAAAGTCACTTTTTTTGTCGCTTTCGCGACGGATTTAGTGGATAAACACGGGAAATTATTATCCGTATTCTGATTCTGGCGCTGAAATGCCGTGCTCGGTGTGGAGTCCAACCAAAAGTTGTGGGATGATTGTGCGGTTTTTCAGGGGGCGGGGATGGGAAAACTTACGCTACTATTGCTGGCATTGCTCGGTTGGTTACAGTATTCGCTGTGGCTGGGTAAAAATGGTATTCACGATTATGTGCGCGTCAATGACGATGTTGCTGTCCAACAGGGCAATAACGCGAAGTTGAAAGCACGTAACGATCAGTTATTCGCTGAAATCGACGATCTCAACGGGGGTCAAGAGGCGATAGAAGAGCGTGCGCGCAATGAACTGGGCATGATTAAGCCCAATGAAACTTTTTACCGTTTGGTGCCCGACCAATCCAGGCGTACGGCCACGTCCTCTTCACAAAACAACGTAAAATAACGCATGAATCACTCCGCAAATGCCCTTTCACAGGTGATTGCCGTGCTGCCTGCGGCGGGCATCGGTAGCCGCATGCAGGCGAATTGCCCGAAGCAATACCTTACCATTGGCGATAAAACCATTCTGGAACATGCGATCCACGCGCTGTTGCGCCATCCGCGCATCCCGCAGGTGATTGTCGCTATCAGCCCGGCCGATCGGCAGTTCCAACAGTTGCCGATTGCGCAGGATCCGCGTGTGCGTGTGGTTACCGGCGGTGAGCTGCGTGCAGAGTCCGTTATGGCTGGCCTGCGCCTGGCTGGCGGCGCCGAATGGGTGCTGGTGCATGACGCCGCGCGCCCGTGCCTGCACCACGACGATCTCGATCGCCTGTTGGCGATCACCGAACACAGCAAAGTTGGCGGTATTTTGGCGGCGCCGGTGCGCGATACTATGAAGCGAGCGGAAACCGGGCAATGTGCGATTTCCCACACCGTCGAACGCCAGGATTTGTGGCATGCCCTCACGCCGCAGTTGTTCCCGCTGGAACTGCTGAAACTTTGCCTGCAGCGTGCGCTGGATGAGGGAGCGGCGGTGACCGATGAAGCCTCGGCATTGGAGCATTGCGGTTATCATCCGCTGTTGATCGCGGGGCGTTCAGATAATATTAAAGTAACGCGGCCAGAAGACTTGGCGCTGGCGGCGTTTTATCTAACTCAGTTAAACAGGTAAGAACCTATTTGAATAGGCACCAGCGTTGCGGGCTGCGCCGGTAGCGGCGCTTGCGCGTGGGCGCAACCAGGGTTTGCCGGCGCTACGCCTATTGGAATGGGTTCTGAGGAGAGCGAATAATGCGTATTGGTCATGGTTTTGATGTGCATAAATTTGGCGGCGAAGGCCCGTTGGTGATCGGCGGTGTGCGCATCCCTTATGAACACGGCCTGCTGGCGCACTCCGACGGCGACGTTGCGTTGCATGCGGCCACCGATGCGTTGCTGGGTGCGGCGGCGTTGGGGGATATCGGTAAGCTGTTTCCGGATACCGATCCCGCGTTTAAAGGCGCAGACAGCCGCGCACTGTTGCGTGAAGCGTGGAAACGTATCCAGGCCAAAGGCTACCGGCTGGGCAACCTGGATATCACCATTATTGCCCAGGCACCGAAGATGGCGCCGCATATTCCGCAGATGCGGGTTTTTCTGAGCGAAGATCTGGGCTGCCATCTCGACGACGTCAACGTGAAGGCGACCACCACCGAGAAGCTCGGTTTTACCGGGCGCGGCGAAGGCATTGCCTGTGAGGCGGTCGCCTTGTTGATCAAGGAGTAAGCGAATGGACATGGCGCATCTGAGCTGGCTGCATGCTAAACCGCGCGGCAGCGGTGTGTTGAAAGCCAACCCGGAAGATTTCGTGGTGGTGGAAGACCTGGGCTTTGAGCCGGATGGCGAAGGTGAGCACCTGCTGGTCAACATCCGCAAAAATGGCTGCAATACGCAATTTGTGGCTGAGAATTTGGCGCGCTTCGCCGGTATTCATGCCCGCTCCGTCAGCTATGCCGGCCTGAAGGATCGCAATGCCGTCACCGAACAGTGGTTCTGCCTGCATCTGCCGGGAAAAACCGATCCCGATCTCGGCCAGTTTGCTTTGGCGGGCTGTGAAGTGCTGCGCGCGGCGCGCCACCGGCGCAAGCTGCGCATCGGCACCCTGAAAGGCAACGCGTTTACCCTGATACTGCGCCAAATCAGCGATCGCCAGGAGGTTGAACAACGGCTGGCGGCAATCGCCGACCAGGGCGTGCCGAATTATTTTGGTAGCCAGCGTTTCGGGCATGGCGGCAATAATCTGGTGATGGCGAAGCGCTGGGCCAATGACGAAATTCGCGTCAGGGAGCGCAACAAGCGCAGCTTTTACCTCTCCGCCAGCCGCAGCGCACTGTTCAATCAAGTGGCGAGCGCACGTCTGGCCGATGGCCTGCAGGCCACCGTGCTGGCAGGCGATGCCCTGCAATTGACCGGCCGCGGCAGTTGGTTTGTGGCGCAGACGGATGAGCTGCCCAGCTTGCAACAGCGGGTTGATGCTGGTGAATTGCGGGTGACGGCACCGCTGCCTGGCGATGGCGAACCCGGTACGGCCGATGCCGCGCTGCAGTTTGAGCAGCAGTGCTTGGCGGAACAGCCAGAATTGCTTACGCTTTTAAAGCGTGAACGGGTTGAGCCGGCACGCCGTGCGCTGCTGTTACAGCCGCAAAATATGCGGTGGAACTGGTGGGACGACGTCACCGTTGAGCTACGCTTCTGGTTGCCTGCGGGGAGTTTTGCCACCAGCGTGGTTCGCGAAATTATGCTGCAGGATAACGGCGATGCGGATATTACTGAGTAACGATGACGGCGTTTCCGCTCCGGGGATCCAGGTGCTTGCCGAGGCGTTGCGCCGCTTTGCCGAGGTGCAGGTGGTGGCGCCGGATCGCAACCGTAGCGCGTCTTCCAATGCGCTGACGCTGGAAGCGCCGTTGCGCACCTTGACGTTGCCGAATGGCGATATCGCCGTGCAGCAGGGCACGCCGACCGATTGTGTCTACCTTGGCGTTAATGCGTTGATGCGGCCGCGGCCGGATATTGTGATTTCCGGTATCAATGCCGGCCCGAATCTGGGCGATGATGTGATCTATTCCGGCACCGTAGCGGCGGCGATGGAAGGGCGCCACCTGGGGTTCCCCGCGCTGGCCGTTTCGTTGAATGGCCAACGCCATTATGACACTGCGGCGGCGGTCACCTGTCGCTTGCTGCGCGCTTTGCAACGCGAGCCGCTGCGCACCGGGAAAATCCTCAATGTTAACGTGCCGGATTTGCCGCTGGATGAAATCAAAGGCATCCGCGTGACGCGCTGCGGCAGCCGCCATCCGGCCGAAAAGGTCTTTTGCCAGCAGGATCCGCGCGGGCAGAATCTCTACTGGATTGGGCCGCCGGGTGATAAATTTGATGCCGGGCCGGATACAGACTTTGCCGCCGTGGAGCAAGGCTATGTGGCGGTGACGCCGCTGCAGGTGGATTTAACCGCTTACGCGGCCCAGGATGTGGTAAAAACGTGGTTGACCAAGGCAGAGGTTAGCGGGGAATGGTGAACAAACGTATGCAAACATTATTGGCCCAGTTGCGGCAGCAGGGCATCCGGGATGAACGCTTGCTAAAAGCGATCGAAGCCGTGCCGCGCGAGCGTTTTGTTGATGAAGCGCTGGAGCACAAAGCCTATGAAAATACTGCGTTGCCGATTGGTTCCGGCCAAACAATTTCCCAGCCTTATATGGTGGCGCGGATGACCGAACTGCTAAGCCTGACGCCAACCTCGCGGGTATTGGAGATCGGCACTGGCTCCGGTTATCAGACCGCTATTCTGGCGAACCTGGTGCAACATGTTTGCTCCGTAGAGCGTATCAAAGGGTTGCAATGGCAGGCGAAACGCCGCCTGAAGCAGCTTGATCTGCACAATGTCTCTACCCGCCACGGTGACGGTTGGCAGGGTTGGGCGTCGCGCGGCCCGTTTGATGCGATCATTGTTACCGCTGCCCCGCCGGAAATTCCCGCCGCGCTGATGGAGCAATTGGATGACGGCGGTATTTTGGTGCTGCCGGTGGGTGAACAGGCCCAGACGTTAAAGCGCATCCAGCGCTATGGTAATGAGTTCAGCATTGATGCGGTTGAGGCCGTGCGTTTTGTCCCCTTGGTGAAGGGCGAACTGGCCTGAATAAACCGCCCGGTTTTAACTCTGTTGCACTTTAGCCGCTGGCGGAAACGCTTTTCGCGTTTCAATGCGACTGATTTTCACTACAATGGCAGTATGTTAGCCGTTGTCTTATTGTGGAGCAGTGTTGATGTGGTTAGCATCGGCCTGCTGTTTTTTTGATTTCCCGGCACGGGCTGTTGGTGTGTGCTTAGTCTGGGGGAAGCCTTTCATCGCAGCCTTCGTGGTACGTACGATACCCAACTGCGGTGCAAGGAGATTTTGGATATATCGCTGATATTGCTGTCATGGGGGAAGCATGAGCACGGGAAGCCCAATGATTACTTTACGCCGCGTTGCGGTGTGTACAATGATAAGTGTGTGGTTGGCAGGATGTTCCAATGGCGAGTCGACCTCGGCACCCATTAGCAGCGTAAACGACGGCGGTATTGCCGGTTCAGCAACGGCGCCGGTGGTGGGCAACGCTGGCGCGCAGGGCGGCCGAATTGTCTATAACCGCAGCTATGAGTCCATTCCGAAAGGCAGCTATAGCGGCAGCACCTATACGG
Source organism: Gibbsiella dentisursi (assembly GCF_039539505.1). Classification (NCBI taxonomy): domain Bacteria; kingdom Pseudomonadati; phylum Pseudomonadota; class Gammaproteobacteria; order Enterobacterales; family Yersiniaceae; genus Gibbsiella; species Gibbsiella dentisursi. The sequence continues at coordinate 60,160 of NZ_BAABDG010000010.1, read as the reverse complement.
TCAAACGCGGCGACACACTGTTTTATATCGCCTGGATCACTGGGAACGACTACCGCGATCTGGCGCAGCGCAATAATATTCCTGAGCCTTACAGCCTGAACGTAGGCCAAACCATTCAACTTGGTAATGGGTCTGCGCAAAATAACGGCGGTATGCTGGTAGCGACCGATGCAACAAGCAGCGGTGTGCCGAAGCCACCTTCCTCAACGCAGATACAAACGACAACGCAGATACAAACCGCAACGGTTGATTCTCAACCAACTAACGCGTATTCTGAAAACTCGGGTAAACAGAATGTAGGTAAGATGTTACCTGCATCAGGCGCTGCCGCAGTAGGTTCTGCCGCCGCTCCTGTTACCGCACCAGCTGCTGCACCTCCGGTGAGCAGTACCGTCAGCAACAGCGCGCCAGTCAGTAGTTGGAAGTGGCCGACAGACGGTAAGATCATTGATAACTTTTCTTCATCAGACGGTGGAAATAAGGGTATTGATATCGCTGGTTCCCGTGGGCAACCGATTTTTGCTACCGCCGATGGGCGCGTAGTGTATGCGGGCAACGCCTTACGGGGTTACGGTAATCTTATTATCATCAAACACAATGATGATTACCTGAGCGCCTATGCTCACAATGATACGATGCTGGTCCGGGAACAACAGGAAGTGAAGGCGGGTCAAAAAATAGCAACCATGGGGAGCACCGGAACCAGTACAGTACGTTTGCATTTTGAAATTCGTTACAAGGGGAAATCCGTAAACCCGCTGCGTTATCTTCCGCAGCGATAGATTGGGCAGGATAAGCGCTATCCTGCTCGCGGTATCACGGGTAGGAGCAGCTTATGAGCCAAAGCACGCTGAAAGTTAACGAGTTACATGACGAGACGGATTTCGACGAGAACGGAACTGAGGCTGAATCATTTGATGAGAAAGCACTGGTAGAAGAAGAAACCAGTGACAATGATCTGGCAGAAGAAGAGCTGTTGTCGCAGAGTGTTACCCAACGTGTATTGGACGCGACGCAGCTCTATCTTGGCGAAATTGGTTTTTCTCCTCTGCTGACCGCAGAGGAAGAAGTCTACTTTGCACGGCGGGCACTGCGTGGTGATATTCCATCTCGCCGTCGAATGATAGAAAGTAACCTGCGGCTGGTGGTGAAAATCGCCCGCCGTTACAGCAACCGCGGTCTGGCACTGCTGGATCTGATCGAAGAGGGTAACCTCGGCTTGATCCGCGCGGTGGAAAAATTCGATCCTGAGCGTGGTTTCCGTTTTTCTACTTACGCCACCTGGTGGATCCGTCAGACGATTGAACGGGCGATCATGAACCAAACCCGTACCATCCGCCTGCCGATTCACATCGTTAAAGAACTCAACGTTTATCTGCGCACCGCGCGCGAGCTTTCCCACAAACTGGATCATGAACCGAGCGCTGAAGAGATTGCCGAGCAGCTCGATAAGCCGGTGGACGACGTCAACCGTATGCTGCGCCTGAATGAGCGTATTACTTCCGTTGATACGCCGCTGGGCGGTGATTCAGAGAAAGCCTTGTTGGACATTCTGGCCGATGAGAAAGACAACGGCCCTGAAGACACCACGCAAGACGATGATATGAAGCAAAGCATCGTTAAGTGGCTGTTTGAACTGAATGCGAAGCAACGTGAAGTGCTGGCGCGTCGTTTTGGGCTGTTGGGTTATGAAGCGGCCACGTTGGAAGATGTGGGCCGTGAGATTGGCCTGACGCGTGAACGCGTTCGCCAGATCCAGGTTGAAGGCCTGCGCCGTCTGCGTGAAATTTTGCAGATGCAGGGGCTGAGTATTGAAGCCCTGTTCCGCGAATAGCACATTTTTACCACGCAAATAAAAAGGGTGGGCGCAAGCCCACCCTTTTTTTATCGCATCTGTGCAATGCCGGTTACACCATGTTTTTTAACCGGTAGAGCCATTCCAACGCCTGCCGCGGGGAAAGCGTATCGGGATCGAGCGCTTCCAGCGCTTCTACCGCCGGTGAGCTTTCTTCCGCCAATAACGTCATCTGGGTGGCCTCGACGGTGCCGGCGGCGGTGTGGCTGGAGATCGTTTCCAGCTCGCGCAGCTTTTGGCGCGCCCGTTTGATGACATCGCGTGGCACGCCGGCCAGGGCGGCAACCGCCAGGCCGTAGCTTTTGCTGGCCGCGCCGTCTTGTACGCTATGCATGAACGCAATAGTATCGCCGTGCTCGAGCGCATCCAGGTGCACGTTGACCACGCCTTCCATTTTTTCCGGCAGCGTCGTCAGCTCAAAATAGTGGGTCGCAAACAGCGTCATGGCCTTGATGCGGCTCGCTAGGTTTTCTGCGCAGGCCCAGGCCAGCGACAGCCCATCGTAAGTGGATGTGCCGCGCCCAATTTCATCCATCAGCACCAGGCTGTGTTCTGTGGCGTTATGCAGGATGTTGGCGGTTTCAGTCATTTCCACCATGAAGGTGGAGCGACCGGAGGCCAGATCGTCGGCGGCGCCCACGCGGGTGAAAATGCGATCTACCGGGCCGATGGTCGCCTTTGCCGCCGGCACATAGCTGCCGATGTGTGCCATCAGCACAATCAGCGCCGTTTGGCGCATATAGGTGCTTTTCCCCCCCATGTTGGGGCCGGTGATGATCAACATCCGGCGTTGCGGTGACAGCGAGACCGGGTTGGCGATGAACGGATCGCTTAATACCTGCTCTACCACCGGATGGCGGCCTTCACTGATGCGGATGCCGGGTTTATCACTCATGGTCGGGCAGGCGTAGTTCAGCGTCTCTGCGCGTTCCGCCAGGTTTGCCAGCACATCCAGCTCCGCCAACGCGCCCGCGCTTTGTTGCAGCTCGGCCAGATGCGGCAATAGCAGATCGAACAGCTCATCATACAGGCCTTTTTCTATCGCCAGCGCCTTGCTCTTCGAGGTCAGAACTTTGTCTTCGTACTCTTTCAGCTCGGGGATGATATAGCGTTCTGCATTTTTCAGCGTTTGACGGCGCACATAGTGGATCGGCACCAGGTGGCTTTGCCCGCGGCTTACCTGAATGTAGTAACCGTGCACGCCGTTAAAGCCCACTTTCAGCGTATCCAGGCCCAGCTTTTCGCGCTCGCGGATTTCCAGGCGCTCCAGATAATCGCTGGCCCCGTCGGCCAGCGCCCGCCATTCGTCCAGTTCAGCGTTATAGCCGGTGGCGATCACGCCGCCGTCGCGCACCAACACCGGCGGCGCTTCAACGATGGCCCGTTCCAGCAACGCCTGCAGTTCATCGAACTGACCAATTTGCTGCAGCAGGCCTTGCACATGCGGTGTATCAACCGGCTGCAACAGCGCGCGAATGTCCGGCAACTGTTGGAAGGCATGGCGCATGCGCGCCAGATCGCGTGGGCGTGCGGTCCGCAGCGCCAGGCGCGCCAGAATGCGTTCCAGATCGCCCACCTGGCGCAGCGGGGGCTGCAACTCCAGGTATAAATCACGCAGGGCGCCGATGGTCTGCTGGCGGTGATTCAGCACGTTGAAATCGCGGGTTGGCATGTGCAGCCAGCGTTTGAGCATACGGCTGCCCATAGGCGTAACCGAGCGATCGAGAATGGCGGACAGGGTATTATCCGCCCCGCCGGACAGGCTCTGCGTCAGCTCCAGGTTACGGCGCGTGGCCGCATCCATGATTATGCCGTCCTGCTGGCGCTCCATGGTGATACTGCGTATATGGGGCAGGGAGGTGCGTTGGGTGTCCTTGGCGTATTGCAGCAGGCAGCCGGCGGCGCGCAGTGCCTGTTGCGCCTGCTCGACGCCGAAACCGATAAGATCGCGCGTGCCGAACTGCAGATTCAACTGCTGGCGTGCGGTTTCCAGTTCAAATTCCCACAGTGGGCGGCGGCGCAGCCCGCGGCGCTGCTCTATCAGCGCCATCTGTTCAAAGGTTTCCGGGTATAGCAGTTCGGCCGGGTTGGTGCGTTGCAGCTCTGCCGCCATGGTTTCCAGATCGCCGGGTTCGGCGACGCGGAAACGGCCGGAGCTGATATCCAGCGTGGCGTAACCAAAACCGCGCGCGTCTTGCCAAATGGCGGCCAGCAGGTTGTCCTGGCGTTCTTGCAGCAATGCCTCGTCGCTGACGGTGCCCGGGGTGACGATACGCACCACCTTGCGTTCTACAGGCCCTTTGCTGGTGGCGGGATCGCCAATCTGTTCGCAGATCGCGACCGACTCTCCAAGCTGCACCAGCTTGGCCAGGTAGTTTTCCACGGCGTGGTGCGGCACACCGGCCATCGGGATAGGTTCGCCTGCCGAGGCGCCGCGTTTAGTCAGCGAGATGTCCAGCAGCTGGGACGCGCGTTTGGCATCGTCATAAAACAGCTCGTAGAAATCCCCCATGCGGTAAAACAGCAGAATTTCAGGGTGTTGCGCCTTCAGGCGCAAGTACTGCTGCATCATGGGCGTATGGCTAGAGAAGTCCTTATCAATTTCTTCATTCATATTGATTTTACTCATTTTTTAATTCTTTTAAGTGCTCATGTGGCCCTAGGTAAAAACCCTTTAAACCCACATAAACCCATAAATTTGTAGCTCATTTGTAGCTCAATGCGTGATAGATTAGTTGTACTCTTTCTTTGGGCTACAAATGGTGATGATACTTTGAAAACAACTCTCAATCAGGCTTTTATTATCAACAAGTTAAGTATTAGTGTTAAGCCTGAACTCAGTAGCTCTGGAAAAGTCGTTTTCGAAGCCAACCCTGACCAAAAACCTTACATAGTTTTTGACGATCATCGAGATTCACCCGTTGGCTTCGGTGTGAAGGTCAGTTTGACGAAAAAAACCTATGTAATCCAGCGAAGAGTAGCCTCTTCAGATCGTAATGTCAGTGAGGGTAAGAAGCCAAGCTCTGTCTTGAAAGTAAAGGTTGGGAATGTGTCCGATTTTCCAAGTATCGATCAAGCCCGTGAGGTAGCTCGGCAGTTGGTTCAGACAATGATCGCAACAAAGAGAAATCCCAACAAGATTAAGAGGGAACTCGATCTTGCCGAATTGACCGTAAGTGAAGCTTTTGCCCAATACAGAAGTCACTTGCTTGGCAGAACCAAGCCAGCTAAACCCAACACCCTAAATGTATTGGACAAAGCAGAAAATCGATTAAAAGAGTGGCAAAACCTTCGAATCAAGGATCTCACTGGTAATGAAATCCTCCGTAAGTTTGACGAGATTGCTGCAAAAGCCAGAACAGCAGCAGAGCAGACTTTCCGGTGGGCCAATGTTGCTGTCAAACATGCGATTGAAATTGAGGCTGGAAATGCTCAGACACAACAGCGGCTACCTTCGTTGTCATATAATCCATTTTCAATCCTGAAAGTGCAGAAAAAGTTCAGGACTCGTTCTGAACTGGAAGATAGCTATCGTGCGAAAGGTGTTCGTAACCCCTTATCACCTAAGGATACATTAGGACGATTTCTTACCGCATTACACAACAAGAGAAGCTTCAATCGTCTGGGGTGTGATTATCTGTTGTTGACCGTTCTGACGGGGGCCAGAAAAGAAGAAATGGCTTCACTGTGCTGGCGAGAGACTCTGACAGAAGATGAAGCAAAAACGACCAGCTATATCGATCTCGAAAACCGGGTTATTCGCTTTTACGACACAAAAAACCGCAATGACCATGAGTTGCCAATCTGCGATGCTACAAAGCGAATTCTGGAAGATCGACGAGATATCGTCAACGATACCGAAAAACGAGCAGATAAACGCAAATGGGTTTTTCCGGCTCGTTCGTCACGAAGCAAGGTCGGGCACTATTCAGACAGTAAAAGCTTACGCGAGAATATCTGTCAGGAAGCCGGAATAATGAAGTTGGGAATGCATGATCTGCGTAGGACCTTTGGTCGTGTTGCAGAAGAACTAACTTCGTATGCAGTGGTGAAAAGATTGCTCAACCATCGCAATACCACCGACCCCACTGAAAGGTATGCAATGCCTGATAATGAACGAATTTATGAGGCACTTCAAAGGATTGAACTTCATATGCTGATGACGGCACCAGGATTGTATAATACACTTTTGGCTTCGGCGAAATATCCACCATTACCAGTAAATTAGGAGAACAGGGAATGAGTGCAATAGACACTTTAAGGGAATACGCCGAAGTATGGCATTTATTTGGTGGTATGCCAGATGATGCAACCCTTAGTGCTGAAGTTTCGGCTCTTTATCTTGGTGTTAGTGTCAAAACCCTCGCTCGCTATCGCCAGAATGGTAATGGCCCTGCTTATATCCAGTACCAAGCAGAAGACAGCAAAGCACGGAATCAACGAGTAAATTATCTACTGGGTGATTTAAGAGCTTGGCGGGATAGTCATAAGGTAAGCAGTACAATGGAGGCCGCACAGGTCCGAGGATTGGCTTTTACTTGTTTGACTGATTTTACTAAGCCAGAACCGTTTTGGGCTATTGATAATAAAATTTACTCTCATGCCCTCACCATCCCTGACGATAGATTTAAAGAGTTACTAACTACACCCCATGCGGAAGTTATTTGGATCTCTGTCGAGGATGTTTTATTTAAGGATTGGCACAATGTAGGTGTCCGACAGAAATGGCATGAACTGCTTATTGATTTTTTAAATGGTCTTATTCAAGCTTCGGGTTCAGAAAATGAACGGTATTATCTTAAAGATATTTTACCTTAACAAAAAAATGATGGAATCCATTATATGTGACCAAGTTTATAGCTTTGTCATTAAAGATTTAGTGAGTTAAATTGTCATATCATTGCATGTTTGGGGTTTTTATTGGTAATGTTAAGTCTTATCAAATAATTAATGGGAGATAGGAATGACAATTGAAAGTATAAGAGTGAAAAATTTACTTTCCTTTGATGATGTCATATTAAGAGACTTTCGAGATATAAACTGTATTATTGGAAGGAATAATGTTGGTAAATCAAATTTGCTAAAGGTCATACGATATTTCTACGCAAAGTTGGAGAATAAAAAAGTAATACCATTAGATTTCCATACTAACTATAATGCGGTAGGTGAAATTACTTTCACCTTTGACACAACCAGAATAAAAAAAATTGTAACCAGTAGGAAAAACAATGGTAGGTTTCATAAACACATATACAATACATTGTTTAAATCCTCCAGTGTAAAGCTTAATTTTGAAGAGTTGATAGCTCGAAAAAACAGCACAAATAAAAGTTTTTTCTCGCTGACATTAACTATTTGTAAAGACGATAGTGTGATGTGGTCTGTAGATGATCCGAAGGTTCGTTCCCTCTTGGCTACCTTATATCCTTTTCTATATATAGAGACAAGGCATATTGATTTATATGATTGGAATCCAATTTGGAAGCTAATCAGTAATCTCAATTCATTTAACTTTGATGATGTAGATCACGAGGAATTAGTTAATTTTCTTGATGAAAAGATATCGAGTAGAAAAGGGGATTATAAAAAATATATTGATCGTGTTGTCTCTGTTATTGACACAAAACCTTATACATATAAAGAAAAAGTTATCAATTATATTAAGGTTGCTATAAAGGGAGATTCATTCGTCAATGCGGGGGAAGAGTTATTTACACAGTCTGATGGGACAAATTCTAATAAGTTTTTAGAAACATTGCTTCATCTTCTTATAACATTAACCAGAACAGAGTTTATTAGTCCAATAGTTTACATCGATGAGCCTGAAGTTGGCTTACATCCTAAGCTCGCAGAAAGCTTTGTTTCGAATTTAAACAAAATATACTCTAAATTTAAGAAAACAAGTGAGTTAAGTGGCCCTGGTAGATATAAAACGCCATATCCAAATATTTTTTATAGTACGCATTCTCCAAGTATATTAAAACAAACAATAAAATTATTTGGGAAAGATCAGCAAGTTCTACATTTTTCTAAGAAAAAAGATGGATCTACGCGAGTTAATAAAATTAATTCAACCTATTCTGACGAGAGATTTTTAAATATATTCAGCGATAATGAGGCCCGGTTATTTTTTAGTGAATACATTGTATTCGTTGAGGGAGCGACTGAACTCGAATTGTTTAGAAATTTATCTCTTTTGAATTTATATCCGTCATTTAGTTTGGCAGATATCTACGATGCCAATGAAGTTATACTTGCTAATATCAATCCCGGCTATTCAAAAGCTTCAATTCCATTTGTAATTATTAAAGATATAGATACTTTAATAGATTATAGTATCAAGACGGAGGAATTTTCTCTTCGTCCTTTATTTGAAAAAATGATTAAAGAACTGACAAAGGAGTTCGATTACTATGACACCGGATTTGGTAGGGTTCGGAAGGAGATCGATTTATTTTCAGATATCCAGTCCTCAACAAAAAAACATATTGATTCAGGTTTGTTCTTTAAAAGATTCAGCCTCCATAATTTAAGTTCGAGAATAAATAAAGTTAGCAGAAAATTAAATCGCTACTTCATGACAACGACTATTGAAGGTGCTCTAATTAATGAGCAGTCTTTACCTTACTTTTTCAATTGGATTGGAGATGTTATTTTAACACAAATGACGATAAATAATCCGAATCCTGATAAGTTTATTGAGGCGATGCGGAGAAGATACAATATAAAATCTCAGGTTGTTCCATTATTTAAAAGTGTTTTTTGTATAGGTCTAAATCATCCGGTTTATTCATCGGCAGTTGATAAGCAAGCATTAAGAATAAAATTATCGTTTCTTAATTACTTGAAAAGAAAAGTATATAGTGATTTTAATAACGAGAAGGAAATTGTTCTGGCTTTACGTCTGGCTTTTGGAGGCAAGACCGAAACCCAGTATACTTTAGATAAATTGAGAAAAGATGGTGAAGCAGAGTCGTTCCGTGAAAAGATTAAAAATTATAAAAATAATGAACTATTTTTCTTAGAGCCCCAAATGACCAAGACATCAGGATGGGTTACTACATTCTTAAACTATACGATTGAAAAAATCACAAGCGAAGAAAGTGATGATGATAGGATTCGACAAAAACTAAGCTTTATTTTCCCAGAGATTATTAGTATAATCGAACAAGCTTCTTCTTCGATAGAAGCTGAGGAGTCCAGTTTGACTGGATAAGGTGTTCGCCATCTCTAGCCTCAGTAAAAACTAGCTCATCCTTTGCGCACTTGGCGCCATAGGTAACTTTAATACTCACAGAGTGTAAAGATTGGTCTTGGTATCGGAGAAGAAGCTTTATGAAGACGAAAAAGATGATATTAGTTGATAAAGTTTTTTATGAGAAGATTTTATCTGTTGAATCATTTAAAGAAAATATAATAACCCAAAGTGCGATACCGAAAATATCAAATAAAGAAGTGCGTCTTATTTCTTCGGGTTCAAAAATATTTTATGCAATTAACAATACATCTCCGCACTCCCACGTCCAGCTAAGATTAAATAGATTTTTTCTATCCCATATTCCTCTCAACTCTGCGGCCAAAGCTTTCGTAAGAGGAGGTAGCTATCTAAAATATCTTGAGCCACATATATACGGTAGCTCCTATTGTAGATTGGATATATCTTCTTTTTTCAACAATATTTCATTTGACGACGTCAAACAAAGCTTGTCTCCTTATATTAAAGATGAGTACCTTATAGGTACCGAGCAAAAATTAATTGATGCAATTCTAAATTCAGTAGGATATGAGTCGCCGATACGTAAAGATAAAGGAATGATCATTCCAATGGGATTTCGAACATCTCCAGCAATTTCTAATATTGTGTTTAGAAAAATGGATTTACTTATACAGGATTTCTGTGCCAAAAAAGGTGTAATCTATAGTAGATATGCTGATGATATGTTATTTTCTAACCCAAGAGAAAGCAAGTTATTAATGTCAGATTACTTTATTGATGAGATATCGTCACTTCTTTCAATAATGGGTTTTAATATCAATCAGTCGAAATATATCTCAAGGGAAAAGGAAATATCTATTAACGGCTATGTCATAGAAAATAAGGGAGGGAACGGTTCAATTGGTACTATCAGATTATCTAAGTCAAAATTGAATACCGTTCTAAAAGTTACTCATGCTTTAGCTCAGAATATTCCTTACAAAAACATTTGCAATAAATACATTAAAGTCAGATTAAAAGAAAAAAATATAAAATATGAGAGTAAAAAAGATGAGTTTGAAAAGAAATATTATAGAGATCAATTGATAAATTATTTAGGTGGTTATAGGTCATATCTCATAAGCTTGGTGAAATTTCATTCTGAATATAAATGTGTTAATAGTGATTTTATCATTCAAATTAATGGTATTCTGAATGATATTCAAAATCACATACAGAAAATTAAAAACAATCGACGCCTATAAATAATAATTAATTCGCTTCTTATATGCCAATTTCATTAACTGATAGTTAATGAAATTGGTTTATTAAGTGCTGCGGTGCGAGATTTAGCAACTATTTAATACTCCTAACATTGTTCAGTCTTTCGTTTCTAATTTGTTTTTCTTGTTTTTTTTATGCAATATAAATTAAATGCGTTAGTAAAGACGTCAGTCTCCGCTTTTGAATTTTTAAATTTATTCATTTGGTCCTCATTAAATTTATGAGGGATCCCTTTAACGCATAAATTTGAGTTCAAATAAACATGATCGTCTTCTGTATTGCGAATTAGAATTCTCTTTTCAAATAACTCTTTGAATGCTCTCGAAACATTAGATTTTTGTAGTCCTAAATCTTTTGCTACCCTCGATTGAGAGAAGTTAACAAGAATATTTCCATAATCAATAATTGAAAAAAGATAAATAATTATTCGAAAAGAAGTTGGTGTTAGCTTCATTTTTGCCAGGGTGCCGATATTTGTTTTAAAGATCATGGAAAAATCATCTTTAAACGAGGTTTTCCTTTTATTACTGGCTTTAATTCTAAGTTCTTCTAAATCGTCTAATGATACGTCTAATGCTTCTGCAATTGCGGATTTTTGTTCTCTGGTTAGAATAACATTTGTATTTATCATATTATCTCCTTTTGTTGTTTATCTGATAATATATATTGCATATTTTATTTAATTGTCAAATTTTTATTCATAAAAAACAAATTATTTTATCTATATTGATATATGGAGTGTTAAATTAAATACTATGGGTGGTAGATTTAATGTTTCAGGTTATAAAATAAATAAATTTACTTCATGGAAGTCATTACCGCTCATCTGATTTAATATTATGATTAACTTAGTTTTATTTTATTTTTCTTTAGCAAGATAAAAGATAAATAAAGAAATAAGAAACCATAGCATTACAATACTAATTTGATCTGCCATATCGTCTTGCTTAATTCAATATCGAATATATCCTTATGTTTATGCGTATAATGTAATGAAGTCTGCGCAACTTCAGTGTTGCGTCATTGGACTTCGGTTATCATTATTTTTTTTGGACTAAATGTAAATAATTACACTATATACAGATATCTGGAATTAAATGAATGAACAAGGTTGTCGCAGAAGAGCTAAGATATCAGAATAACTGAAAATCATTGTATTACATGATTATAAAAATCGGCTTACGCCGAAAACCTCTGGAAATTTTTTTTTACTTCAGCGAGTGAGTGCTTTGTGCACTCAGCGGTGCTGCAAGAAAGTCCGTAGCAAAGTATAAATTAATATCTTCGTATCAGTATATGGGGCGTAAGCCAGTGCGAAGCACTTTGTTATAAATATCCGTAGAAGGTTTTTTATTAATTGGTTTTAAATTCGATTAAAGGAAAATTGTTATTTAACTTACATATATTATTGTTTTTTTTCCAAAAAGTAAGATGATAATTATTTCTAATTGGTAATTATATAATAATATTTTGTTTTAGGTGTTGATTTTTTATGTTGGCATGATAGTACTTGATTATAAAATTAAAAAAGGATCAAACTATGTGTAATAATATAACCCTTTCACAGGAAGAAAAATTTATCCAGTTGATTGATAAATATATCACTCAGCATCGTGATGATGCTATTAATGCTATGTTTTACCGAAAGCTGTATGTACTTTTCGTCGGATATCACCTTAAATATTATTACTCACGTAAGCAATACTGCAACTCGTGTTTTCACGTGGATAATATTATGCAGATGTTCACAGGTGTAGTTTCATCACTCAGGGCTAATGTGCTAATAAAGCTCAACAACAGACATACGATGCTTTATTGCTTGAATGGGCTTGTGGATTATATTTCTGGTAACCTCATGGAGGTTGAACAACTCTATGCAGATTTGCTGGCACAGTATGAAAGGAAGAGCATTTCACATTCATTGAATTACGTACCGCCACCTTTAGGTGGCAGGAAAAGGCTATGAGGATAAGGCAATGTGCTTTATGCACACCATTCAGTTCGTGGCACGGTGGGATATGTGGGTAAGAAAAAGCAGGAGTTGGTTATCCAGGATCCTGCCTGAGGGGATAATTTTCTGGAATTTTACTTATCTACGACCTGCCAGCCATCATCCGTTTTGACCATTGTGACAGCTGCGGTGGCCTTGTCGTTATTGACAACAACCGTCACATTACATTTATAGCTTTTATCCGATACTTTCACACAGTCATGCTTTTTGACTGATTTTAATTCCCGCAGTGCGTCTTTTGGGACATCTTTACCGGCTATGGATGTGACGATGGCATTCGTCTGCTCCACGACCTTATTCATTGCATTATAAAGTTCTTGCTCGGAGGGCTCATTATTACAGCCACTCAGTAAAAAAATTGAGGCAATGAGTGTAGTAATTGCATATGTTTTCATAAAATAATTCCAGACGGTAGAGTGCGTTATTGAATAAGACCGGTTTTCATCTTGCTGTTATTTTCTGAGAACGTCCACTTTCTGACCGTTTCGTCTTTAAATTCGATTTCGAGTCTTTTTGCCTGTGTCTGTGAACCACCCGTCAGTAATCCAACGATCGGGATGAATGTGGTGGCGTCAAACTGATTGTTATTCATAAAGTAAGTCCATTCTTCATTACCGTTATCAAGAGTGGTTCTTGTATCTGGCTCGCCCAGGAGGGCGGTGATTTCTGATTTCGTTGTCTTATTTTTAGTAATTTGCGACTGTAGACTTTGTGATGTTTCGTTTTTGAGATGTTGATTGCCTGATGTTGAGCAACCAGAAGTAAAGGAAACGGAAATAAAAAATACAGAAGCAATAAGTCTGTTCATAAGTTCTCTCATTTTAATGTTTTATGCAGTGCAGAATTAATTTCGTTGAATAAAAAAAACTCTGCTTGCATATGTCTTTTTAATTATACAAATAAGAATAATGATGCTGGCAAAAAACGTAATGACTGAAACAGAAGTGCTATCGGTCAATGAAAATACTAACCATGCGAGACCGAAGGCCACGAATTGAAACAGGAAGGCCACACTGAGCGGACTTTCACCATAGGCCACTTTTGCATGGCATCCGGTGCATATTTTTACGCCGTGGGGACTTTCTTTAAAACAAAAGGGGCACTGAACAGTTTGCTTACTCATTGCAACTCCCTGACCTGATTTAAGGCGATGTCTTTTTGAGCATTTTCAATGAATGAACTGCTTTAGTAAAATTGCTTGTACCGATCGATGGATTCTTGTTGATAGTTTTTATCTATCGCAATTGAATTATCGATCTATATAAACGATCAATAATTTCTTGACTAAATTGTAAAAATAAACTATTTGAAATGTGGTTTGTAGTTGGATCCTTTGCTAACCAATTGTTCTGAATGTATTTCATCGCCAGGTTCAGGAGAGGAGGCAAGTAAGTGAAGATGATAGATTTGTCTAAAGGGACGAGCGGTCGCATACAACAGAGAACTACCCAACTGTCTGAGCAGTTGTATGAATCTGCTAAGAAATGGAAGCCACACCCGGAGGTGGGATTGGTGTTGTCTGGATATCTGATGGGCCGTAAAGCGTAGTTTTTGGTTCAACTGGATGGTATGGGCAAGTTCATTCTCCCTTTCATTTCTGACTTGTTCGTCGAGTTGCAGTAGTTTATCGAGAATAGTTTCTCTGCTGGGATGTTGTGCTTCTGGCTCTCTACAAGGAGCAGGAGCAAATTTAGATCCTGTATTAAGTAGTTTTACATGTCCAGGCGAGTAATCAATAAGTGTCTGAATATTTGACCAGGCATACCTTTTCCCAAGCTGTGAAGCCTTGAAGGCAATCCCCTGAAATTCAAATGAAAAACCATTCATTTTGCCCGTCGAAGCAATGTTGGGCTGGCAGGTTACACCCACTTGTTCCAGTTGCTGAATGAACGATAACAAATCTGGGCGATTGGCTAACACATTATCGATGCAAGTTTGCAAAGCGGCTTTTGGGCAGGGAGTTGCCGTTCGTTCAGAGAGCATCTTTTCGTTGCGCGAAAGCTTCTTTATGCTCTGAGATCGTCGGTTTAAAGTAGTCGCTGTTTCTGTGAGACCATATACTCTTTCAATCTCACTGATAATACGAGTGCTGATAAGGTTCTCATTTTTTCCAAGATACAACTTTCCATCAGTAATATCGATACGACTCGCAATAATGTGAATATGCTGTCCCGCCTCATCATTATGAAGAACATAGCAACGAAGATGGGTATCAGCAAAACCCATACGAGACATATAATCGTCGGCTACGGTTGCCCACTGTGCTTCTGACAATTTTTCTCCATGCGGTAAGCGAAGAGAGTTGTGCCATACCGGTTTTTTGATATCAGGTCGTAAAATTTTTGTTTGCCCAAACTCGCGGATAAGGTCAACGATATGGTTACCAGCCATATTGCCACCAATAACCCTGGGATCTGTTTTATGGTGTGAAGCCGGTTCAAGTGCATAGACAACTACTCCGGTAAATTGCTTACCTCTCTTGATTTTCTGCATACCTTTCATTTGTATTACTCCAAAAAGTTGAGGAAAGTAGAAGAGTGCGAAGTGTCTGCACCTGCCGTTTGATTACATGCATTTCTGTCAGGGTTGGATCGCTGTCAGGACTTTTACCATCGAGGTAGGTCAGGAGGCGATTTAAATCTTGTGAAAGGCGACCAAGCTCTACCCATGCACTTTTATTAATCTCTGGTAATACCAAAGGAAGTTTATTCAGCGAAGCCATCCTGAGCCATTCTCCTTTTTTATAGGAACCTCTTTTTTCTTCTAGAATAGATAATTCATTTTCATTTAATCTGACACTTACACAGTATGATCTGATTTCATTCTCTGGTAACCGTTCAGTATGAAATTTTCCCCTTCTCGATGTTTTTGTTAAATCTGGCTGCTGTTTTTGAGAATTATAATGCATAGAAATACCTAAGTTTTAATTGTGTCATGAATCATATATAAAAGATAATAATAAAACGTCAAGTGTATAATCGTGAAAAAAACAAACACCGGATAAAGGAGTGTCTTAAAATAATTTAAGATTTACCCGGTTTAGCTTTAGATATTTAGTCTTGAGTCTGTTATGGATATTTCACATTGAATTCATGTTTCTAATATACCTCTATTACCTATACTGTATGCTTTTGAACCGTTTAGGTAACCTGGATTTAGTTGTAATGATCTTTATTATTTTTCTTATTGATTTGGTTTTTTTCATTATTGCTTATCCCCTGTTATGCTATTTTTCTATAAATATTGTTATTAAATTGATATTCTTTTATCCCTAATACTTCGTCATAGATTCGTGAAAAGGTAAACCATGATATTTCTTTTTGTTGTCGCTTTTTGTCCAAATAAATAACATTGCAACCACGAAAGGAGAGTGATTTCCAGAAAACAACTGAATTAATTTTTTTAAGAAACAGTATGAAATCTTTGATCGTTTCTTTCTTGGTCATGCCATAAGAGAAGTGAGTGTAAATTGAAAATATAGTTAAAATGTTTCTCTCCGTAATCATATGACGAGAGAAATAGGTAAGATAGAAATCATGGTCATAAGTGTAGCTTTTGCAGAAGCTTGAAAAATGTGGGTTGTATAATCTATAAAGATCTACATTTTTGTGCGTTTTAGAAAGATAACTTGTGAAGGTTGAGTAGTTTTGTTTTTTCATTTTTATTCTCCTTTATTGTTTTTGTTAAAGAGAATATATATTAAGAAATAAATAAAATTCAAATTTATTTTTATGTATTAGGGTGTAAATATTTTTTCACCCTTTATTTAATGGTCAACTGATTGTTTTTATTTTGAAAAATGAATTTATAAAAACACTATTGTGTTAATTATTAAAAATGGGATTTTAAATATATAATGATTAGGATTGGTGATAAGTAAATATATAGTAAAGGTCATCATGTATTTTTTGTATTCTTGCTTTGTTATGAAACTGCACTGATTATTCATGTAAAAACAAATGGTTATTATTATCAGTGCAATATTACATTCAGTACATGATCTATGTATTGTACTCTACTATTATTTCTTGAGTAATACTTATTAGAGGTACATTACCTTTATAACCAGTTTCAACCCAGGGAACTACACGTTCCGACCATGCTTTTTCTTTTTTCCACATAGTCCACGGAATTAATTTGTCGTATTCATTTTCATTAAGTAATAAAATGGATATTGAATCATTATGATTAAGAATTTGTGTAGGAAAACATTTATATGCGTGTTGTTCCCAGTGTTGAGTATTAATACATCTGTAATCGAAGAAAGAGACACAACCTTTCAGCCTAAAAAAACCGTTCGCAGTGTTTCCAAATTCAGAATGATGTAGCAGATGAGAGTTTGGAACTAAAGCACCTGTTTCTTTAATGCTCGACATATTAGAAGTCGGGGTGACATGGAACACCTTACCTGAAACAATTGGTAGGATGTCATTAGAGTAATCAATTTTGAGCTTAAATTTTTTCATACTGACTATTATCGTTATAAAGCATTGACGATTTTATTTATTTCAATATGTCGTAAAATTTAAAAAAATTCTGTGATAATGATCATTAAATAGAGATGTTTTCTTTAAATGTTTAACAGATTGATACAATAACAAGGCGTGTGGTGAATTTTAAATATATCCAGATATGTTGGTTCTACTGATACATAGAACATCAATTATTGTCTGTCATATTTTGATATTAATTTAATTAAAGAAATAGATTTAATAGTGTATACTTAGAATTATTTTTATTGAAGTGTCTCTTTGAGAAAGTTCTGCACTGGCTTTTTCACAGATGTGAAAAAATTATAGAGGGTAAAATGATAAAGATTGCTGGCAAAAGAACTGTTTCTGATTGGGAAAGTTTATCAGGAAGTTTAGTCGGTGAGTTTTCTGAAAGTAATTGGGGCGAAGCTCTTCATTTTTTTGAAGATAGAATTAATGAACGTTATCTCAATCCTATTGAGAATATAAGAGGCGTTGGTGGGCATAATAATTTACGTGGAGCAGGTTTTGCCATTTGTACGTTGCTTTGTGCTTTAATTGAAAATCTGGAAACTTTTCATAGAGGTATAAATTTTAAGAGCTCACAACCGGGCGAATATGAATATGGAAATGGTTGTAGTAAAAAATTATTTACGGCTTTTTTAAAAACAAAAGCACCATTTAAATGTTTTTTTGAAAACGATCCTGATTTGGCTGACAGTTTTTATATTGGTGTGCGTTGTTCATTGTTGCATGATGCTTCTACTTGTGATGGTTGGGTAATAAATATTGAGGAACATGAAATTATCATTGTCAGAGATGGTAAAAAAATACTTCATCGGTCATTGTTTATGGCTGGTATAATTCAGTACATTAATGAATATAAGACATTATTAATGCAACCTGAAAATGATGAGCTTCGTAGTGCTTTTATTAGAAAGTTTGATGGGATTTGTAAAGCAGCAAAAATTTAAAATAAAATTTTATACTAGGGCACAGCAATATCTCGTGACAAGTTATTGCTGTGTTTGTAGGGGGTATGTTATAGCTATAATTTATTCACTTCGATGATATAGGATAATTGCTATAACATCTGCTAATATCTTCTGGTGTGATTTTTCCATATCGTCAAAATGAAATTGGTGCCGATTTATTGCTGCTCTGATTCTTCCTGCAATTGAAAGACAGAGATTCTTTTGATCCTCATCACTAAATCCACCTTGTTCAAGTATGCTCACATATTCCATGCCACGCCAGAATTTTCCAGATTTAAAAATTGGCCAACGCAAGTATTGTTTGCAGTATTCTGCGAGTTCGTCTTCATTATCATGGTAGGACTTCGGTGGTTGAAGTAAGCTTAGTTCAGTAAGCAGTTCATTAATAATTTCAGCATAGCTATCTTCTTCTTGTTCAAACTTTTCTTCTTTTTTATCCCAAGTAAGCTCCCAGTTACTCTTTATATGGCTAAGTTGGCGAGTTACCATATGATCGAAAATATCACTAGAGCTAAAAAAACTTATAATTCTTCTATCCATATTTCCTCAGGCAATAAACAGATAATGTTTATATATTATATGTGGAATTTATATTTATTGTAAATGTATAGTGCAAAAGATTTAATATTTTTGTTTCCTCTTTTCCAACCAAAGGGCGGAAAAGCAAGGCCAACCCGAAGAAGCATACGCAGTAGCTTCGTAAGGTTAGCCCTTGCTTATCTTATAATTGGCATTACTTATTAAAGAACAATAAGATCTTCGCTTGCACAAGCGAAGCTATAATATAAATCTGGCGATTAATTATTATAAAAGTATTTAACCAAAACCTATTGACATAAATAAAAAATAAGTTATTTATTAAGTATGCCATAAATAAAAGAGTTTTTATGTCATACGTCTCCTGCACCATGTGCAGTTAATATACTACTTGCCCTATATATGGGGATATTGGAAAGGTTACTTTGTTTTTGAAGTAGCCTTTCGTCCTTCAAGGCTCACCATCGCTTTTTGCTCCTACCGAAGCCAGCCGAATTGAAGAACCTTTTCTATCTGAAACGACTTCGAACACCCGGTTAAAGTCCAAAAAAATGTATCCCATACGTAGACCAAAGAAAGATATACTATAATTACTGTATATTTTTCATTATGTTAGGTTTGTTACTCAGATACTGCTGCATCATTGGCGTGTGGGCGGTGAAGTCCTTGTCAATAGACTCTTTCATATTGATTTTACTCGTTTTATAGGTCTTCTATGTACTCGGGCGGCTCGTTGTAACCCCCCTGGAAACTCAAATGAACCCAAAAATTTGTATTCCATAGCTATCCCAACGATGCACTGAAATAGACATGTGGACTGCGGGTATACATTTGGACCAACGCATGAACATGACACTCAATCAGCCGATTCTAATCAATAAGTTATCTATACCCAAAACAATTCTAGCCGCAGAAAAAAACGCTAACGGCGTGGCTGAACGGGCTGGTAAGGCTTGCTACTTAAATGATGACGGCCAAACCGCATTTTGGCCGCGATGGGCAAGCCGTTGCCGCCTGGAGCGAAAGCCGTATCTTATCACTGATAATCACTGCGATTCACCCGCAGCTTTAGCACACCGGCCCGCGTGACCCCAGGCCTTTATCTTCCTCATGGCGGGTTGCTGCCGGGAACGCCGTGTTAATGGAAGAAATGCGCCGTCTGAGATTATCAAATCAATCATGGCTAAGGTGTCGGATTGTGCCGATATTGTGTATGTATGCGATGCCGCCCGCATGATGGCCAGACGAAGTTACCCAAGTGACGTTGATATTGTTGCACCGGCCAACGGGGTGGCCTATCGGATGGCAAGCGCGCCGTCGGTAAACCCTTCGGCGCAGGTAAGCTGACTGGCCAGTTGCCTGATGTCTTAATCCCAGCCGCAGATGCCTTTGATTTCGGTGTAGTCATGAATGCCCCAATCTGCATACTCACGACCATTCCCAGACTGCTTATAGCCGCCAAAGGGGGCGAAAAGATCCCAATCCGGTCCGTTTAAATAGATAGAGCCGGCGCGAATACGTTTGGCCACATTGCGCGCCCGGCTGTTATCGCCTGACCAAATGTATGCGGCGAGCCCATACAACGTATCATTGGCGATATCAATCGCCTGGTCTTCATCGCGATAAGGCATGATTGACAACACTGGCCCGAAGATTTCTTCACGCGCGATAGCCATTTCTTGGCTGACATTGCCGAAAATAGTCGGTTTGACGAAATAGCCATGAGTTATGCCATCAGGCTTGCCCAACCCACCGGTGACTAAAACAGCGCCTTCATCAATACCCGATTGAATAAGCCGCTGGACCTTTGCAAACTGCTGAGCAGAAATCAACGGGCCCATCGTTGTTGCCTCGTCACGGGGATCGCCGACAATGATCTTTTCGGCAATGATTTTCGCCATAGCTAGCACTTCTTGATGGCGCTCGGCGGGAACCAACATACGGGTCGGTGCATCGCAGGATTGCCCGGTGTTGTTCATGGCGGCAATCACACCGCTACCGATCGCCTTTTCGAAATCGGCGTCTGGCAACACGATATTGGGGGATTTGCCCCCCAGTTCTTGCGTCACTCTTTTTACTGTATCAGCGGCCGTTTGGGCGACGTTTATCCCTGCGCGCGTCGAGCCGGTAAAACTCATCATATCAATATCCGGGTGCGCCGCCATTTTTTGGCCGACTTCCGGCCCCGTACCGTTAATCAGGTTGAAGACGCCTTTCGGCACGCCCGCTGCTTCAATAATTTCAGCAAATAAAATGGCGCTCAATGGCGCAATCTCTGAAGGCTTGAGGACCACCGTACAGCCGGCCACCAAAGCCGGCGCGACTTTGCACACTATTTGATTCATCGGCCAATTCCAGGGAGTAATCAGGCCGCAGACGCCAATGGGTTCGCGGATAACCAACGTTGAACCGCGCTTTGACTGCCATTCAAATGTTTCCGCCGCCTTAATGGTGGCTTCAAGGTGCCCTCTGCCCGCATAGGCTTGCGCATCGCGCGCCCATGAAATCGGCGCGCCCATTTCGCGGCTTATGGTTTGGGCCATGAGCTCATATTTTTCGTTATATATCGTGAGCACCCGTTTCAGCACGGCAATGCGTTCCTCAACAGGAACGCCAGCCCAGGCAGGAAAAGCATTGCGGGCGGCTTTCACCGCACGATCGACATCTTCCTCGCTGCCAACGGCAATTTGCGCAAATTGGCGTTCAGTAGAGGGATCAATGACATCCATCATGGCAGGAACGGCGGGGTCTACCCAGGCGCCATCTATGAAGAATTTCTGCGTGTGACGCATATCGGTTTCCTTATGGTGCAGTTTTATTTCGATGAGAATAAAGGCCGTGCTGAATTCTTGGTTATCCGTTCGCTTTATCATCAGAGAGCAGCGTCCCACTACATGAGCTCCAAATCACTTCAACCTGCTCATCTAATGAAAAAGCGTCACCGTCGTTGGACATACGGGCCGTAACAATCGTGCCGTTAGTAAGTGAAACCTGATACTTAACCACATTGCCAAGATAAATCTTCTCGCAGATTTGGCCCGACAGGCGGTTTTTATTTTCATCAGCCCCGCTTGCCCGTGGGCGTTGCACCATGATTTCTTCTGGGCGTAAGAGAATACACTGTGCCTTTGTGCCTGAAGGCAAACAATCAATAGTGACATATTCATCTTCGGCTATTTGTATCTCGGTTTTATCCCCGACGATACGATGTGGGCCACGTAACACGGAGCTTTCACCGATGAACTCACCGACGAATAACGTTTTTGGATATTTATACAGTTCTTCCCCAGTTCCTATCTGCTCAACGCGCCCTTTGTTGAAAACGGCTATTCTGTCAGACAGTACCAGCGCTTCTTCCTGGTCGTGTGTCACAAAAATAAAGGTGCTGCCCAATTCGCGGTGAATACGTCTGATTTCGAGCTGTAATGATTCCCGCAGCTTTTTGTCTAATGCGCCGAGCGGTTCATCCATCAGTAACAGCGCGGGTGAAAATACCATCGCCCTGGCAAGGGCCACGCGTTGTTGTTGCCCTCCTGACAGCTCTTCGGGGTAGCGATTGGAAAACGAATTTAGCTCGACTTTCTCTAATACCTCGGCGACCAACCGTTCGCGTTCGCGTTTCGCTATTTTCCGCCGTTGTAATGGGTATGCGACATTCGCGGCGACCGTCATATGTGGAAACAGCGCATAGTTCTGAAAAACCACGCCCATGTTTCTTTTGTGCGCCGGCTCTTTATCGATTTCGTATCCATTATAGAGAATCGATCCACTATCGTTATCGATAAACCCTGCGATAATGTTCAGCGTCGTTGTCTTGCCAGATCCTGAAGGCCCAAGGAAAGAGATAAATTCACCGGCCTTTATCTTGAGTGACACATTATCTAACGCAGTAAATCCACTATAAAATTTGCTAATGTTACAAATTTCGACCTCTGCGCCTTTCGTGGCAGCTTTATTCAACATTATTTTTTCCTCTTTAACGAAGAGAGAAGGCCAATACCGATGAGAAGCGTCGTCACCGCAAAGGTTATCGAGCCTATCGCTGCGATAGTAGGATCGGTATCCCGTGTTATTGATGAATAAATTTTTACGGGTAGCGTCGTTACCTGTGGGCTGGATATAAATAATGAGATGACTATTTCGTTAAATGAGGTCACAAAAGAGAATAATATTCCTGACAGTATCCCGGGTAACGTGAGCGGAATGGTGACGGTTAATAGTGTGGTTATCTTGGATGCCCCAAGACTGGCTGCCGCCGTTTCCAGCCGGTTATCGAATACGGCCAAATTCGCACTCACTGAGATAACAACAAATGGTAATGCTAAAAGCGTATGGGCCAGAATGAATCCCGTATAAGTGCCGATCAGGTGATATTTGAGATAGATTGCATATATGCCAATGGCCAGCACGACGCCAGGCATGACTATCGGTGTGAGCAAGATAACCTTTAACATACCGCCAAATTTATTTTTAAGGTGTTCAATCCCCAGGGCTGCAAACGAACCAAGAAGAGTAGCCAGAATGGAGACGATCACCGCAACCTGCAGGGACGTAATCAGGCTATCCTTCCAGCTCTGGCTCTCGAAAATATTTTGGTACCACCGCCATGAAAATCCCCTGGGTGGAAATACCAGCGATTGTTGCTCGCTAAATGAGATCGGGATGATGACTAACGTCGGCGCAATCAACCACAATGAAATTAAAATGCAAACCAGCCCCAGTGAAATGCGTAAAAAAAGCTTCATCATTTATCCTCGTTTACACTCTTTCGTTTGCGACGCATAAATGGCGTCACCGCGAGCAAACATCCGAAAGTGAGAATAAGTAATACCACGCTCATGGCGCCGCCATGCCCCCAATTGAGCAGGGAGGAAATTTGTTGTTGAACAAGCGTTGAGAGTAGCGTGCTCGTCGGGCCACCAAGGAGTAACGGTGTAATATAGAAACCTGTCGCCAGTATGAAAACGATGGTTGCTCCCGAAAAAACGCCTGGCAACGATAAGGGCAAATAGATTTTAAAAAAGCTGACCAGTGGCGAAGCGCCTAAACTGCATGAAGCCTTGATCAAATCTAAGTTTATGCCGCGCATAACGGAATACAACGGCATGATCATAAATGGCAGCAGTATTTGAACCATGCCAATCATCACCCCGGTTTGTGTTCTGATTAACCTTACCTTTTCAAAACCAAAATACTCAAGGATGCTATTAAAGACGCCTGAATTTTGTAAGATGATAATCCAGGCGAAAGTCCGTACGATATCCGATGCCCATAAAGGAACCAGGGTACAAAGAATGAGCAGAATACGGTATTTGGGTTTGAGCACCGACATGGCGTAAGCATAAGGATAAGCAATCACGGTGCATAGCACGGTGACGATTAAAGCCACCTTAAAGGTACGTATTAAAACGGTGACGTTTATACTGGTATTAAAAAACCATAAGTAATTTTGAAAGCCCGTGGTAGGTAGCGTGAAACTCTGATAGATTATTGTGAAAATAGGTATAAGTAAAACCAATGATAAAAGTGCTAACGCCGGGGTCGTCATCAGAAACGCTCTAAATTTCCTCCGTTCTTCAGGCGTAGCACGGGAGCTAAAGACATTACCCATAGTTATTACCTATAGAAGTTAGTGGCTACCATAACACGAAAATAAGCTCACGTTTTGGCGTGATGGCGATCAATTACCCGTGATGAATTCGGCCCATTTATCCGTTAATTCCTGGTTGTGATCCACCCAATAAGGGATATTCGGCTGGTATGCATCTTTTTGCTTTTCAGGGGTATTGGTTAACCATTGGCTGATTAAACTATCCACTTTGGGTTGAGAGTTAATATTGATGGGCGAATAGGATGTGGCCTCTGTCATGATTTCTTGTTGCCTTTTTCCCAGGTAATCATTAATCAGAGCATATGCAGCATCCAGGTTTTTTGTGCCGACGGGGATAGTCAGCTGATCTTTCACCACGACCCAATCTTTCCAAACGGGCGCGTAATCAGCGCCATTACGTACTGCTGCCATTCCGCGCCCGGACCAGACCATGATCATATCGGCCTCTGCCGATTCAATAAGCTGCTGGGATTGTGCTCCCGTTTGCCAAAGAATCAAGTCGCCGGAATCACGAATTGCCCGATACTTATTTAACGCGCGATTTATATCGGCAGGGAACAGTTTATCTTTTGCCACGCCATCGTTTAATAATGCGAGTTCAATAACATAGCCTTCTGCATCACCATATCCCGGGATTGCACGTGTGCCGGGGAAGGCTTTTACATCAAAGAAGTCGTGCCAGCTGGTTGGCGGGTGGTCTTTATACTTCGCTTTGTTATACATCAGCACCACGCCGTAGTTCATCGCCGGAACGCTGCATGGCCCAACTTGGTCTTTTGGTATATTCGAGGTATCAATACGGCTGAGATCTAACTTTTGAAACACCGTGCCGCAGTAAACGTACGGCATGCTGTCCCCAGTATCGACCACATCCCACTGCACGTTGCCTGACTCAACCTGCGCTTTCACCTTTGCGAGTTCGGTAGGGCCATCCGAATAGAATTTGACCCCAGATTTTTTCACAAAACTATCCAGCGCTTTCACCTGACCGTCTTGGTAGACGCCGCCATAGGAAGCAAACGTCACGGTCTTACCCTTGAGGGAATCACTGGGGGTTTCACCCGCAACCGGCGTTTGGGCCAGGGCCGGCGCTACGTGAAACAATGTGGCGATAAAGGACATTTTTATAATATTTTTCATGCTATTACATTTCCTCTGACGGTTGTTAAAGCGAAGCTATACAATGTCGATGACTTTAAATAAATGCACTAAAATATATTGATATGTAAAAAAATCTGTGTAAATTTTTAGCGCAGATAATTTTATCCGTCAAGCCTTGTTGTTACATTGTTGTGTCTTTGCGTGAAAAAGGTGAGGGACATGTAATGAAAAATCTTTATAAGAAAACCGCCCGGCTGCAAATATCCGCTCCGGTGCTGGCCAATGAAAGGCGAGCCGATGTCGTCATTATCGGCGGGGGATACAGCGGGTTATCGGCTGCGTTACATCTGGCGCAGGGAGGCATGGCGCCCGTGGTGCTGGAGGCGGCTGAAATCGGCCATGGCGGTTCCGGGCGTAACGGCGGCCAGGTCAATCCAGGGTTAAAGCTGCTTCCCGATGAGCTGGTGGCGCATTTTGGTCAACAACAAGGTGAGAAACTTAACCGGCTGTCTTCTGATGCACCTAAGCTGGTATTTGATTTGATCAAGCGTTATCAGATTGACTGTTCCCCAAGCAATACCGGGACAATACGTGCGGCAATAGATCAAAAAGGGCTGAAGCAGGTTAATGCTCTGGTGGAGCAGGCGAGCCAGCGCGGATGGCCGGTGCGTTTTGCTGACCAAAACGAAATGGCTCAACTGACAGGCACCCACATTTATATTGGCGGCGCAGTTGACGCTCGCGGCGGGCATCTTAATCCGTTGGCGTATGTGAGAGGGCTTGCCTTGGCGGCACAACAGGCCGGCGCGGCGTTACATGAAAATAGCCGCGCTATATCCATCCGGCGTGAAAATGATCGGTGGCATGTGGCGACGGCCCAGGGGAAAGTGATTGCGCCGGAAGTCATTATTTGTACCGATGGCTATTCGGATAATTTATGGCCCGGTATGCGTAAATCCTTAGTCCCGGTTTATACGTATATTGCGGCAACGGATCCATTGCCTGAAACCATCAAAAGCAAAATCATGCCGTGTAAATCTGCGCTTTATGAAGCGGCATGGGATGTTATTTATTATCGGGTTGATGATGAAGGCCGGGTGTTAATGGGGGGCCGCGGCCCACAACGCGACGACAAAGGCGCGAAGGATTATCAGCATCTGATCGATTATGCGATCAAGCTTTGGCCTGAGTTGAAGGGGATAAATTTCCCATGGGCATGGCAGGGCCAGGTTGCCATTACCAAAGACCACTTGCCTCATTTAGTTGAGCCGGAGCCGGGTGTCCGATTGGTGTTTGGTTATAATGGCCGAGGGGTTGCGATGTCTACGATGGTAGGCAAAATTGTCGCGGATCTGATTCTTTCTCATGGCACCTCTGATAACCCCTTTACTATTGACAAAAACTTATCACAATATGCATTCCATGATTTTTGGCGCGTTGGCGCAACCGGAAGCATGATGTGGAATATCATGCTGGATGGGATTAAAGGCAGATAACCTTATTTATGCGTAGGTCTGCCGGCACGTTTTAAACATGATTGTTATGAGCGGGTATTGGTAATGTTTATAGATGAACGACTTAATTTAAAAACTATGCGCACATCTGCGAATGTTGTTCACGATGGAAAAACGTCTGATTTAGGAACCCGCCTGCGTTTACGGCGCAAAGTCAAACGCATGACGCTTGCGAGCGTGGCAGAAAGTGCAGGGATTTCTACCGCCTTGTTAAGCCAAATCGAGCGCGGCAACGCGACAATCTCTATTGATAAGCTGGTGCTGCTCTGTAAAGCGTTAGAGATGCCGCTGAGCTGGTTACTCGATCCGGTTTACAACGAAGCGTCTGCCGATGAAGAAAGCCGTTACATCCTGAGAAAAGAAGCGCAGCGGCATATTAGTTTTAGCGATAATGGCATTGAAAAAGACATGCTCACGCCGGATAGCATGACGCAGTTGCAAATGATGCGGATTGTATTATCGCCAGACGGCACGACAGGCGAACATCCCTATAATGAGTCTGAAGGAACGAAATGTGGGCTGGTGCTGCGCGGCATATTAGGCATTGAAATCGATGGCAATACGTTTACCGTGAATGCAGGTGATTCATTTTTCTTTAGTGCGAAATCGCTTATAAGGTTTTGGGCCGAGGGCGTTGAAACCGAGTTGTTTTGGGTGACTAACCCTGCGTTCTATTAATTATCGGGGTATATCCGCCATCTTCAAATGGCATATGCGGCTTGGTGACTCGGTGCCCATTCCCGGTGAGGTGCTGCCAGCCAGGCTCAACGCTGCTGCGGCAAATTTTTCCCTCCTGCCGTTAATAGCTGGAGCCGGTTTTCCGCGTTTTTCTCCTGTCGCTCGCATCATTGATCGTTTAGCGAAGCCAGAAAAAGTTCCAATATTGAATTCGGCCTGCGCCCTTTGCGGGTAACTACTGAAATTTCTGATTTTGCACACATTACCTCTGGCATAATGGCGCGCATCATTCCTTTTTCCTCCCAGTAGGCGGCGTAATGATCGGGTAATAAGCCAACATATCTGCCGGTCAGTATCAAAAAAGCGATGCCTTCCCGATCAGAGGCCGTTGCGCTACCGTTAAAGTGTTGAAGCATCTCTATAATATCCGCTGTCATGCGGTAAGTGGGGATGACGGCGTCATACATCCGAAGTTCGTTGTTATCCGGTGTATGGTTGTAGTGGAATAGCGGGTGCTTTGCACTGCAATAGAGAAAGGATATTTCATCATATAGCTTGCTGTAATCAAGGCCGGAAACGGGGGCCGATTTAGGTAGCGCGCCTACGTGCAGCCTTCCATCCAT
Source organism: Gibbsiella dentisursi (assembly GCF_039539505.1). Classification (NCBI taxonomy): domain Bacteria; kingdom Pseudomonadati; phylum Pseudomonadota; class Gammaproteobacteria; order Enterobacterales; family Yersiniaceae; genus Gibbsiella; species Gibbsiella dentisursi. Next base: position 32,284 of record NZ_BAABDG010000010.1, on the reverse strand, counting down.
AAGGCCGCGTTCGATTTCTGAGGCTGTACTCATGCTGAGGTTTATACGAATTCCCGGGCCATGCTTGCTGAGTATTTCAAGCGCATTGGTGATCCGCATGATGGGCTGCGTCACCAGGTTATTAATAATCCCAATATTGAATTCGCCGCGTAGGTTTTTATGCATCTCATTGACTTGCTGGCGAAAGCTTTCAATTGACACCATCATGGTCTCGCTAAGTTTGAGAATCTCTCTTCCTTCATCGGTTAGCGAAAACCCGGCTCTCCCGCGCTGGCACAGGCGCATCCCCAGTCGCTTTTCAAGGTCGCTCATGTGCAGGCTGATTGCAGAGCGAGTAATGCCCAGCAGACTTTCGGCGGACGAGAAACTCCCGCATTCGGCGACGGTTTTAAAGATACGCAGCAATTTGATATCGAAATCGCTTATTTGGCCCAGCGCTTTGTTTCGCATATAGGTGAGTAAATCCAAACCTAATCATTCGATAATATGGATTTATCTCAACTGACTTTTGATTGCAAACTCTTCTAACATCTGTTGGGAGAATGATCATGGCTAAAGACCTAGACACGGCTTCACTTAATCTTAAAGCGCATTGGATGCCGTTCAGCGCTAACCGCAATTTCCATCGTGATCCGCGCTTCATCGTTGCCGCGCAGGGGCATTGGCTCACCGATGATAAAGGCCGCCAGATCTATGACAGCCTTTCCGGTTTGTGGACCTGTGGCGCCGGGCACACCCGCAGCGAGATTCAAACCGCCGTGGCAAACCAGCTCGGCACGCTTGATTATTCGCCGGGGTTTCAATATGGCCATGCGCTGTCATTTAAGCTGGCAGAAAAAATTGCGCAGTTGATGCCGGGCGATCTCAACCACGTTTTCTTTACCGGCTCCGGTTCCGAATCTACAGATACCGCTGTCAAAATGGCCCGCGCTTACTGGCGTGTCAAAGGCCAGCCGGCCAAAACCAAACTGATTGGCCGCGCCCGTGGTTATCACGGCGTGAATATTGCCGGTACCAGCCTGGGCGGCATTGGCGGTAATCGGAAAATGTTTGGGCAGTTTATGGATGTGGATCACTTACCGCATACATTGCAAGCCGGCCAGACATTCACTCAGGGCATGGCTGAAACCGGCGGAGCCGAACTCGCCAATGAGATGCTTAAACTTATTGAGCTGCACGATGCTTCCAATATTGCCGCCCTCATCGTTGAGCCGCTGTCTGGTTCTGCGGGCGCAATCATTCCGCCGAAGGGATATCTGCAACGTTTGCGTGAAATCTGTGACGAGCACGATATCTTGCTCATTTTTGATGAAGTGATTACCGGCTTTGGCCGCATGGGGCGTTGGAGTGGGGCGGAGTTCTTTGGTGTCACCCCGGATATCCTCAACTTCGCCAAGCAAATTACCAATGGTGCGATCCCGCTTGGCGGCGTTGTTGCAAGCAGCAAGATTTATGAAACCTTTATGTCCCAGCCGTTACCAGAGCATGCGGTTGAGTTTCCACATGGCTACACCTACTCTGCGCACCCGGTAGCCTGTGCTGCGGGCCTGGCGACGCTGGAACTGATGGAAAAGGAGAACCTTATCGCCCAGTCTGCGGCGCTGGCGCCACATTTTGCCACCGCGCTGCATGCGTTGCGCGGTTGTCCACATGTGATTGATATTCGCAACTGTGGCCTTGTTGGGGCCATTCAGCTTGCTGCGCGGGAAGGGGATGCAACGGTAAGGCCATTTGATGCGGGCATCGCGCTGTGGAAAGCCGGATTTTATGTTCGCTTTGGCGGCGACACCCTGCAATTTGGCCCGATGTTTAATAGCCAGGCAGCCGAACTGGATCGTTTGTTTGATGCCGTCGGCGAAACACTGCACCACATCAGTTAAAGAACGCTCGCTAGCATCGTGCCCCGCACGGTTGATGGGCACGATGCTGATGTATTGCCCTTCCTTTAAGGCCGCGTACCTGGCGGCCTTAATGCACAAAGCGCCTACAGCATGGTGTAGGCTTTTTTCAGCCCGGTATCTTCATCAGGATCCGCCCCTTGTGGGGGCGCGTTCTCATCGTCTGCCGTTGCTTCTTCGGCCTGGCTCTGCGGGCTGGCGTTTCCCTCTGCTGGCGGCTCGGGCGCGGTTTCCGGCGGTGGCATGGTGTCCTGAATCATCTGTTCGTCAAACGCCGGGTTCAGAGCAGGTGACAGCGGGGAACTGACCAGACTATCCGGCATGGGAACATGGGGCAATGGCGCATCCTGGACAAACTGCTCCTCGTCTTTTTTCACGGAACGGTTGAAGGCCACAATCATGACGCCGCAAAGCGCAAAGAAGGCGTAAAGAATGTTGCCGCCCAGCGGCTGAATCAGCAGGCCTACGATTAACGGGCCGATGCTGGCGCCCACGCCAAATGCCATCAGCAGACAAGCGGCCAGCGAGACGCGGCGCTCGGGTTCGATCATATCGTTGGCCAGCGCGACGGCCAGAGGATAAAGGGTGAATTGCAGCATACTGACGACAAACCCCAACGCCAACAGTAGCGGGAAATGGATCTGGGGAAGTACGGCCAGGGGCAGGGCGGCAAGCACCAGCAGGATAGCGTTCACACGCATCAATAGCTGGCGGTTATAGCGATCGGAAAGCCAACTGAGCGGAAATTGCACTACCAGCCCGGCGAAAACCGCAATCGCCATGAACAACCCGGTTTGCTGCGTGCTCAACGCCTGTTGGCTGGTGTATACCGGCGCCAGGCCATAGAATGCGCCAATCAGCATGCCAATAACCAGCGTGGTGGCCAGCACCTTTGGAATCGCCTGGGTAAAGTAGCGCAGCTCCATCGGAGCCGGCGACATATGGCGCGCGTTGGTGCGGGTTGTCAGTGCGATTGGCACCAGGCACAGGGCAAAGCACAGTGCGATCACCAATAGCGTACTCATGCCAAGGCCGCTTTGGACCATCAAAACCACCTGGCCTAACGTCATTCCCAGATACGTCGCCGCCATATAGACGCCAAAGACCATGCCGCGCTGGCTGGATTCGGCCTGATCGTTAAGCCAGCTTTCCAGCACCATGAACTGGCACATCATGCACAAGCCGATAATTAGGCGCAGCATGACCCAAACGGGTATATATTCAGTCAGCCCGTGGCCGATCACTGCTGCCGTAATGATACCGGCACAGGCGACATAGGCGCGGATATGGCCGACTCGGGCGATCAGGAAATGGCCCACTTTGCCACCGATAACTAACCCGATATAGTTGGCGGCAATGATAGCCCCGATCAGGCCGCCGCTGACATGAATCGCGTTCAAACGCAGTGAGATATAGGTGGTTAGCAGGCCAGACCCTAGCAGCAGCAAGAGGGTAGTGGTGTATAGCGGAAGGAAAATGCCCAGCGTTTTTTTCACTCTATCATCCTAATTGTTTTCCTGGCCGGTGTTTGGGCGGCCCCTACCATCATGTGCCTCTATAAGAGAATCGGCCCGGAAAAACGGGATACGTTTGATACTAGCAGCTTGTCCTGCGGCATCAAACCGCATTACTCTGCGCAACGGCACGCATCTCCTGCGTAGTGCAATCGCGGGTAGGCCTTGATAAATGCTACTATCGGGCACATATAGTCGTTTCTCTAAGGAGGGATCATGAGTGGGAACACGCTGCATGAACTTAGCGTGGCCATTGGGGCCAGTCTAAAAGCACATGGCCAGTGGATCACCTGTGCGGAGTCCTGTACCGGCGGCGGCATCGCCAAGGCGATCACTGATATCGCCGGCAGCTCGGCCTATTTTGACCGCGGGTTTGTGACCTATAGCAACGCGGCGAAACATGATTTACTGGGCGTGGCGTCAGCAACGCTGGAAGCACACGGTGCCGTGAGTGAAGAGGTGGTGCGCGAGATGGCGCAGGGCGCGCTGCATGCGGCCAATGCCGACCTGGCGCTTGCCGTCAGCGGTATCGCCGGGCCTGATGGCGGCAGCGTGGAGAAGCCGGTTGGCACTGTCTGGTTCGGCTTTGCCGGGCGTTCGGGCAAGGTGCTGGCCCGCAAGGTGCGTTTTGATGGCGATCGTAATGCGGTGCGCGAACAGGCTATCGCCTATTCTTTGCAAACGGCGCTTGATGAATTTTTATAAAATTAGGCTTGATACTGTATGCTCATACAGTATAATCAGCGGCATTACCTGCACAACAATTATTCCGTAGCAGTGTGGGCGACCACCGGCATTGCGCAACGAAGGAGCAAAAATGGCTATTGATGAGAACAAGCAAAAAGCGTTAGCAGCAGCCCTGGGCCAGATTGAAAAACAATTTGGCAAAGGCTCCATCATGCGCTTGGGTGAAGACCGTTCCATGGACGTGGAAACGATCTCTACCGGTTCACTTTCACTTGATATCGCGTTGGGTGCCGGTGGCTTGCCGATGGGGCGTATTGTAGAAATTTACGGGCCGGAATCTTCAGGTAAAACCACGCTGACGCTGCAGGTTATTGCCGCCGCGCAGCGTGAAGGGAAAACCTGTGCGTTTATCGATGCTGAGCACGCGCTGGATCCTATTTACGCCAAGAAGCTGGGTGTGGATATCGATAACCTGCTGTGTTCTCAGCCAGATACCGGCGAGCAAGCGTTGGAAATCTGTGATGCGTTAACCCGCTCCGGCGCCGTTGACGTCATCATCGTCGACTCGGTTGCGGCGCTGACGCCGAAAGCGGAAATTGAAGGCGAAATCGGCGATTCGCACATGGGGTTGGCGGCGCGTATGATGAGCCAGGCCATGCGTAAGCTGGCTGGTAACCTGAAAAACGCCAATACCTTGCTGATCTTTATTAACCAGATCCGTATGAAAATCGGCGTGATGTTCGGTAACCCGGAAACGACGACCGGGGGTAACGCGCTGAAGTTCTACGCTTCTGTTCGCCTGGATATTCGCCGTATCGGCGCGATCAAGGAAGGCGATGAAGTTGTCGGTAGTGAAACCCGCGTCAAAGTGGTCAAAAACAAAATCGCAGCGCCATTTAAGCAGGCTGAATTCCAGATCCTGTATGGCGAAGGGATCAACAGCCGCGGTGAACTGATCGATTTGGGCGTTAAGCACAAGATGATCGAGAAAGCCGGCGCCTGGTATAGCTACAATGGGGAAAAAATCGGGCAGGGCAAGGCAAATGCCTGCAACTTCCTGAAAGAAAACCCGGCTATTGCCGCCGAGCTGGACAAAAAGCTGCGCGATCTGTTGCTGCATAACAGCAATGAGCCGGCATCCGCTACCAGCGAAGGGTTTGACGATAGCGAAGCTGAAACCAGTGAAGAGTTTTAATCTTTGCTGATGTACATGCATGCAGTCAGGCATGCATGTGAAAATACAGGCTAAAATGATGAATGAACTGCTAAGCCGCGCCATGCGCTTACTGTCTCAACGCGATCATAGTGAAGCTGAACTGCGCCGCAAACTTGCGGCGCAGCCGTTTGTACCGCAAGCCCGATCGGGTTCAAAACACGGCCAGCAGAGCCCCGATGACCCCATCTCTCCTGAATTAATCGATCAGGTTATCTCCTATTGTTATCAGCACAACTGGCTGGACGATCAGCGCTTTGCCCAAAGCTATATTGGCAGCCGTAGCCGTAAGGGGTATGGCGCGCAACGTATCAGTGCTGAACTGTTGCGCAAAGGCGTCGATAAAGAGATCGTGCGTACCGCGCTGGCAGAGTGTACGATCGACTGGTGTGTCTTGGCGCAACAGATCGCCCAGCGCAAATTTGGTGAACAGTTGCCAACCGAGTGGAAAGATAAAGCCAAAGTACAGCGCTATCTGCTTTATCGTGGCTTCTTCCGTGAAGAAATCCAGTCTATTTATTGCGATTTTGCGCAATGAACGCACACGGGGTTTTACTTCCCTCTGAAGAAAATTTATCTTATCCCCACTTTTTGTTCGTGAGCCAGATGCCATCATAGGATGTCGAGTTTCTTGCTCACGTGTCGTTATTCTGCCTTTCCGGGAAAAATATGAGCAAGAGCACCGCTGAGATCCGTCAAGCGTTTCTCGATTTCTTCCAGAGTAAAGGTCACCAGATTGTAGCGAGCAGCTCCCTGGTGCCTAACAATGATCCGACGTTGCTGTTTACCAATGCCGGGATGAACCAATTCAAAGACGTTTTTCTGGGGCTGGACAAACGTGCCTATTCCCGTGCGACAACGTCGCAACGCTGCGTGCGCGCAGGCGGCAAGCATAACGATTTGGAAAACGTTGGTTATACCGCCCGCCACCATACCTTCTTCGAGATGCTGGGCAACTTCAGCTTTGGCGATTATTTCAAGCACGATGCGATTATCTTCGCATGGGAACTGCTGACCAGCCCGAGCTGGTTTAATCTGCCGAAAGAAAAGCTGTGGGTCACGGTGTATGAAACCGATGATGAAGCGTACAACATCTGGCGTGATGAGGTGGGCGTGCCGGTGGAACGTATCATTCGCATCGGCGACAACAAGGGCGCGCCGTATGCCTCCGATAACTTCTGGCAAATGGGTGATACCGGCCCATGTGGCCCATGCTCCGAGATTTTCTACGATCACGGCGACCATATCTGGGGTGGCCCTCCGGGTAGCCCGGAAGAGGACGGCGATCGCTATATTGAGATCTGGAACCTCGTTTTCATGCAGTTCAACCGTCAGGCCGATGGCACCATGCAACCGCTGCCGAAGCCTTCCGTTGATACCGGCATGGGGCTGGAGCGTATCTCCGCCGTACTGCAGCATGTGAACTCCAACTACGAAATCGATCTGTTCCGCACCCTGATCAAAGCGGTTGCGGAAGTGACGGGTGCGACAGACCTGGACAATAAATCACTGCGCGTGATTGCTGACCATATTCGCTCCTGCGCCTTCCTGGTTTCCGACGGTGTGATCCCATCGAATGAAAACCGTGGCTATGTGCTGCGCCGCATCATTCGCCGTGCGATCCGCCATGGCAATATGCTGGGTGCGAAAGAGACCTTCTTCTATAAGCTGGTTGCGCCGCTGATCGCCGTGATGGGGCCAGCCGCTGACGAGCTTAAGCGCCAGCAGGCGACGGTTGAGCAGGTGTTGAAAACGGAAGAAGAGCAGTTTGCCCGCACGCTGGAACGCGGCCTGGCGCTGTTGGATGACGAGCTGGCCAAACTGCAGGGGGATACCCTGGATGGCGAAACCGCGTTCCGTCTCTACGATACTTACGGCTTCCCGCTGGATCTGACGGCAGATGTTTGCCGTGAACGTGGGCTGAAGGTTGATGAAGCCGGCTTTGAAGCCGCGATGGAAGCACAGCGCTCCCGTGCGCGTGAGTCCAGCGGCTTTGGCGCTGACTACAACAACGTGATCCGTGTGGATAGCGCCAGCCAGTTCTGCGGTTACGGCCATAACGAACAACCGGCCAAAGTGACTGCCTTATTCCGTAACGGCCAACCGGTGGATGAAATTCACGCGGGTGAAGAGGCCGTTGTGGTGCTGGATAAAACGCCATTCTATGGCGAGTCTGGCGGGCAGGTTGGCGATAAAGGCGTGCTGAAAGCCGCAGCCGGTGATTTTGTGGTTAATGATAGCCAAAAATACGGGCAGGCCATCGGCCACCAGGGCCAGTTGGCGCAAGGGGCGTTGAAGGTTGGCGAAGCCGTTGATGCGGTGATTGATGTCGCTCGCCGTAACCGTATTCGCCTGAACCACTCGGCGACGCACTTGCTGCATGCCGCGCTGCGCCAGATCCTGGGTGAGCACGTTGCGCAGAAAGGCTCGTTGGTGAATGACAAATACCTGCGTTTCGACTTTTCGCACTTTGAAGCGATGAAGCCGGAACAGATCCGCGCGGTTGAAGATCTGGTCAATCAGCAGGTGCGCCGTAACCTCCCGGTGCAGACTGAAATCATGGCGCTGGACAAGGCGAAAGAAAAAGGCGCCATGGCGTTGTTTGGCGAGAAGTATGACGAGAATGTTCGTGTGCTGACCATGGGCGATTTCTCCACCGAACTGTGCGGTGGCACCCACGCCGGGCGTACGGGCGATATCGGTCTGTTCCGCATCATGAGCGAATCCGGTACTGCAGCTGGTATTCGCCGTATTGAAGCGGTGACTGGCGAGGGCGCTATCGCTTCGCTGCATCAGCAAAGTGATCTGCTCCACAACGTTGCCCAGTTGGTGAAAGGCGACAGCAACACGCTGGCTGATAAAGTGCGCGGCGTGCTGGAACGTACCCGCTTGCTGGAAAAAGAACTGCAGCAGTTGAAAGATCAGGCCGCAGCGCAGGAAAGCGCATCGTTGTCGAGCAAGGCCAAGCTGGTTAATGGCGTTAAGCTCCTGGTGAGCGAGTTAAACAACGTTGAGCCGAAAATGCTGCGGACGATGGTTGACGATCTGAAAAATCAGTTGGGATCGGCGATTATCGTGCTGGCTACGGTTGCGGATGATAAGGTCAGCCTGATTGCCGGCGTGACCAAAGATCTGACCGACCGGGTTAAAGCCGGCGAGCTGATTGGCAATGTCGCACAGCAGGTTGGCGGCAAAGGCGGGGGCCGCCCGGATATGGCGCAGGCAGGCGGGAGCGATGTTAATGCGTTGCCTGCGGCGCTGGGCAGCGTAGAGGCTTGGGTTGCTTCAAAACTGTGAAATATAAATAAATAGTACAAGGAAATGCTATAAACAGTTGTTGTTTATGGCATTTCATTACTGTGCTGCTACATTGTTGTTACACTTACGGGAACAAAGTTTTTCAAGTCGGCTAGACTTACCATTAGCTGCGGTGATATCAAGCTCATTAACATCCATTGTTAATGTCATGGCTTACGTTTTCACCATATATGATGGATAATGGCCGGGAAACTGAGAGACCCGACTCTTTTAATATACCAAGGAGCAAAGAATGCTAATTCTGACTCGTCGAGTTGGTGAAACCCTCATGATTGGCGATGAGGTAACGGTCACAGTGCTAGGAGTAAAGGGCAATCAGGTACGTATTGGCGTGAATGCTCCCAAAGAGGTGTCTGTTCACCGCGAAGAAATCTATCAGCGTATCCAGGCCGAAAAGTCTCAGCAGACGACTTACTGATTTCTGAACAGCGTCTCGTTGTTTAAGCGAGGCGCTGTCCACGACTTTTGCCTGTTGGGGCATCCCCTTGCCGTTACTCCCTGCTTTCTGTTATTGCCGTTCATCTTTTTTCCCCGTTCATCCGCCGTTGCCTGTTGATAATATTCCCATTTTGCCGTGAAAGTGCCCATGTTGCGTGGGAATTGTGCAAACGGCAGTGAGTTGGGAAAAATTGTTTGACTTATAAGGCGGGGAAAGTAATATGTGCGCCACGCAGTGCCGATGAGCTTTAACAAAAGTTTTTATCGCACACTCGAAAGAGGCGTTTGGTGAGGTGGCCGAGAGGCTGAAGGCGCTCCCCTGCTAAGGGAGTATGCGGTCAAAAGCTGCATCCGGGGTTCGAATCCCCGCCTCACCGCCATTTGCATCCATAGCTCAGCTGGATAGAGTACTCGGCTACGAACCGAGCGGTCGGAGGTTCGAATCCTCCTGGATGCACCATATTTTGCAGTATGGTGGGGTAGTAACAACGTACCATACGGTATCAAAAAGAAGTTCTGTGCATCCATAGCTCAGCTGGATAGAGTACTCGGCTACGAACCGAGCGGTCGGAGGTTCGAATCCTCCTGGATGCACCATATTTTGCAGTATGGTGGGTAGCAACAACGTGCCATACGGTATCAAAAAGAAATTCTGTGCATCCATAGCTCAGCTGGATAGAGTACTCGGCTACGAACCGAGCGGTCGGAGGTTCGAATCCTCCTGGATGCACCATATTTAACCTCACGTATCGCGAAGAACAATCCGCATTCGTGTGGTAAACAAGACGTGTTTTAGGGAAGATGGCGTTGTTTCAGCAACGGCCCACAGGGCAAGGCGTTAGCACCAAGTCATCCTCCTGAATACGCCCTATCAGAAAAACCCGCTTCGGCGGGTTTTTTGCTTTTTCACCACCATGCTAACCGCTTGGCACTTCCCCCTCCGCACATGCAGCGACAATTTCTCCGCTTTACGCTAAAGTAGATGACTTTCATTTAATACGCATGGGGCGACAATGTACGATCATTTCCAGGGTCTGATCTTTGACATGGACGGGACGATTTTGGATACCGAGCCTACGCACCGCCAGGCATGGCACGATGTTTTGGCACGGTACGGCATGGTATTTGATGAAAAAAAAGTCATCCCGTTAAATGGTTCGCCGACCTGGCGGATTGCGCAGGCGTTGATTGAAAGCCAGGGCGCGGATCTTGACCCTCATGCGCTGGCGAAAGAGAAAACGCAGGTTGTCGAAGCCATGCTGTTGGACACGGTTCGCCCGTTGCCGTTAATTGACGTGGTAAAGGCTTATCATGGCCGCCGGCCAATGGCCGTAGGCACAGGCAGTGAACATCGTATGGCCGAGATGTTGCTGCGCCATTTGGGGCTATTGCCATATTTCAATGCTATTGTGGGCGCCGACGACGTTACGCGTCATAAGCCAGAGCCAGATACCTTTCTACGCTGTGCGGGGCTGATTGGCGTACCGCCTGAAAAATGCGTTGTGTTTGAAGATGCCGATTTCGGTATTCAGGCTGCGCAACGCGCCGGTATGGCAGTGGTGGACGTTCGGGCGCTGTGAGTAGTACGCTAGCTCTCGTATCATTGTTCGGCAGCAGTTTCCTAAGTGCGACCCTGTTACCGGGAAACTCGGAAATTGTATTAGTCGCCTTGCTGGCAAACGGCGTTACGCAACCCGAGTGGTTGGTATTGGCCGCTACCCTGGGGAATACGCTTGGTGGGCTGACAAACGTCATTATTGGGCGTCTGTTGCCCGCGTTGAAGGCCCAGCCGGGGCTGGGAATAGCACAGTATTGGCTGCAACGCCTTGGGCCAGTTGCGCTATTGCTCAGTTGGATGCCGGTCGTCGGCGATGTATTGTGCGTGTTGGCAGGCTGGCTGCGGATGCCATGGGGCCCTGTCGCGCTGTTTCTGTGCATTGGAAAAGCGTTGCGTTATATCGTCCTGGCGGTGATAACGTTGCAGGGAATTGCCTGGTGGCATTAACGAAATGAATATAACTCAATATTCTCTCGGGTGCAGATTCAGTATGCTTACGAGTTATTCTTTTATCAGCGGGAGGTCGATTTGATCCCGGACGTATCACAAGCGCTTTCTTGGTTGGAAAGCCATCCCCATGCTTTAAAAGGGATCCAGCGTGGCATTGAGCGGGAAACACTGCGGGTCACCGCAGACGGTACGCTCGCCACGACTGGGCATCCAGAGAAACTGGGTGCGGCATTAACGCATCAATGGATTACCACAGACTTCGCCGAGGCGCTGTTAGAGTTCATTACGCCGGTTGATGACAATATCGAACACATGCTGACGTTCCTGCGCGATATCCACCGCCACGTGGCGCGGAATCTGGGCGAAGAGCGCATGTGGCCACTGAGCATGCCGTGCTTCATCAGCGCCGAGCAGGATATTGAACTGGCCCAGTATGGCTCTTCAAATATTGGCCGGATGAAAACGCTGTATCGCGAAGGGTTGAAGAACCGTTATGGCGCACTGATGCAGGTCATTTCCGGCGTGCATTACAACTTCTCATTGCCGCTGGCTTTCTGGCAGGCGTGGGCAGGGGTAAAAGATGAAGAAAGCGGCAAAGAACAGATCTCCGCAGGCTATTTCCGCCTGATCCGCAATTATTACCGGTTTGGCTGGGTGATCCCCTATCTGTTTGGCGCTTCGCCGGCGATTTGCTCCTCGTTCCTGCAAGGGCGTGAAACTGCGCTGCCGTTCGAACGAACCGACAGCGGAGCGCTTTACTTGCCGTATGCAACGTCACTGCGGCTGAGTGATTTGGGCTACACCAACAAATCGCAAAGTAACCTGGGTATTACGTTTAACGATCTGCATACCTACGTCGCCGGGTTAAAGAAAGCGATCGTCACGCCTTCTGAAGAGTTCGCCAAATTAGGCGTGAAAAGCCAGGGCGACGATCGTTATTTGCAGCTCAATAGCAATGTGCTGCAGATTGAAAACGAACTGTATGCGCCGATCCGCCCTAAACGCGTCACAAAAAGCGGTGAAACGCCGTCGGATGCTTTGCTGCGCGGCGGTATTGAGTACATTGAAGTCCGCTCACTGGATATCAACCCCTTCTCGCCAATAGGCGTTGATGCGGTGCAGGCGCGTTTCCTCGATCTGTTCTTGGTATGGTGTGCGTTGGCGGATGCGCCGGAAATGAGCAGCGATGAGTTGCTATGTACGCGCACAAACTGGAACCGGGTCATACTGGAAGGGCGCAAACCGGGCCAGACCATCGGTTTTGGTTGCGGAGATACCACCAAACCATTGGACCAGGTAGGGAAAGCGTTGTTTGCCGACTTACGCCGCGTTGCTGAAGTGTTGGATAATGACGCCGGGGATCGGCAGTATCAGCAGGCCTGTGATGCGCTGGTAGCCGCGTTTGACGATCCTGATTTAACCTATTCCGCACGTATCCTGAAGGTTATGCAGGAAAAAGGCGCCGGGCGGGTGGGCCTGGAACTGGCAAGTCAGTACCGAGATATGCTGATTGAAGAACCGCTGGAAATCCTGACGGAAGCGGATTTTAATGCCGAACAGGTGGCTTCATGGCAGCGCCAGCGCAACAAAGAAGCCAGCGATACGCTAAGCTTTGAACAGTTCCTGCAGGTTAACGGCGGGGGCTGAAAAGAAAAAGGCCACATCACTGTGGCCAAATATACATCTCTGATGACAGGGATGATGATAACAAATGCGCGTCTTTCACATATTCAGACTCGCAGGCTTGGAAAAGGTTTCCCTGGTAGCTAAAAAAATTCTTAAACAGATACGATTGTACGAGGAGGCGACGAAATGCCACTGCTGGATAGCTTTACCGTAGACCATACTCGCATGGCAGCTCCGGCTGTTCGCGTTGCGAAGACCATGAAGACGCCTCATGGCGATACCATCACCGTGTTCGATTTGCGTTTTTGTATCCCTAACAAGGAAGTGATGCCAGAGCGTGGCATCCATACGCTGGAGCACCTGTTTGCCGGCTTTATGCGTGATCATCTAAATGGCCAGGGCGTTGAAATTATCGATATTTCACCGATGGGCTGCCGTACCGGCTTTTATATGAGCCTGATTGGCGTGCCGGATGAGCAACGTGTTGCTAAGGCCTGGAAGGCGGCGATGGCGGACGTGCTGAAAGTCACTGACCAGCGCAAAATTCCAGAGTTGAATGAGTATCAGTGTGGTACTTACCACATGCACTCCCTGAAAGAGGCGCAGGAAATCGCTCAGCACATTCTGGATCATGACGTGGTGATTAACCACAATGACGAACTGGCATTGCCGAAAGAGACGCTGAAAGAACTGCACATTTAATCCTGTGCGTTTTGTGCCTTAAATAAAAAAAAGACGCGGTTGCTCGCGTCTTTTTTCTTTCTTCCGGGGTCGGCGATCAATGCCCTTGCACGCTGGCTTGCAACGGGCGGAGCGGGATAACCCGCACGTGTTTGACCATGTTGTCTTGCACGTCCAGGATTTCAATATCATACAGCCCGATGCGCACGCATGTGCCGGCGCTAGGGATATCCTCTAAGGCTTCCAGCAGCATACCGTTAATGGTTCTTGCTTCGTGCGCCGGCAGGTTCCAGTTGAAGGCCTTGTTTAATTCACGGACGTTGGCCGTGCCGTCGATCAGCACCGAGCCGTCGCCCTGCGGGTTGACCTCTTCGGCCAGCGTGGGTGACATGGAGGTGGTGAAGTCGCCGACGATCTCTTCCAAAATATCCTCGACCGTCACCAGCCCCTGAATATCGCCGTATTCATCCACCACGATGCCCACTTTCTCTTTATTGCGCTGAAACTTCACCAACTGTACGTTGAGCGGGGTGCCTTCCGGCACAAAGTAAATTTCATCGGCTGCGCGCAACAGGTTTTCTTTATTGAACTCTTTCTTCTCAGTCATCAGGCGATAGGCTTCGCGTACCCGCAGCATGCCAATGGCATCGTCCAGCGAATCGCGGTAAAGCACAATGCGGCCATGCGGCGAGTGGGTAAGCTGGCGCATGATGGATTTCCACTCGCCGTTGACGTCAATGCCGACAATCTCATTGCGCGGCACCATGATGTCGTTCACCGACACCTTTTCCAGATCCAGAACCGAAATCAGCATGTCCTGATTGCGGCGTGAAATCTGGGCCTGGGATTCCGTGACGATGGTGCGCAATTCTTCTTTGCTGACCGCATCGTTTACGCGCACGTTGGTGCGAATGCCGAAGGCGCGTAAAACCAGGCTAGTGATGCAGTTAAGCAACCAGACCAGCGGGAACATCACCTTTTGCAATGGCGCCAACAGCACGCTGCTGGGGAAGGCGATACGTTCCGGGTACAGCGCGGCGAAGGTTTTGGGCAGCACTTCGGCGAACAGCAACACGGCCAGCGTCAATACGGCGGTGGCGATGGCCACTCCGAAATCGCCGTACAGCCGCATACCAACGATGGTCGCCAGCGCCGAAGCCAGAATGTTAACCAGGTTGTTGCCCACCAGCACCAGGCCAATCAGGCGATCCGGCTTCTGCAGCAGTTTTTCAACCCGGCGCGCAGCGCGGTTGCCGCTTTTCGATTGGTGGTGCAAGCGATAGCGGTTGAGCGTCATCATGCCGGTTTCTGACGCAGAAAAGTAAGCGGAGACCACGATCATGATCACCAAGGTAATGATGAGGGTCCCTGTCGAAACGTGCTCCAACGTTGTATTCCTTATAGGCGGATGAAGATAGCCCCATACACGGTGGTGTGAGGACGAACCAAAAGCGGACGCTATGCTATTTTAGCGTACCATCACTTCCTGAATCAGTCGGCTGCCAAAATAAGCCAGCGTCAGCAAAAAAGCGCCGGCAAAGCTGAACCAGACGACGCGCCGCCCGCGCCAGCCTTCGTGGTAGTGGCCCCACAGCAGCACGATATAGATAAACCACGCCATAATGGAGAGCACCGCTTTATGAACATTTTCCTTGCTGAACAGGTTATCCATGTACAGCAGGCCGGTGCACAGCGTCAGAGTCAGCAAAACTACGCCGATCTGGGTGATATGAAACATTTTGCGCTCAATGCTCATCAGCGGCGGCATATCGGCGCTGAAGGTGAGCTTTTTGTTTTTCAGCAGGTAATCCAGACAGGCTAACTGCAGCGCATAGAGCGCAGCAATAATCAGCGTCGCGTAGGAGAACAGCGCCAGCCCAATGTGCACCAGCAGCCCTGGCGTCGCTTCCAGATGGGTAATGAACTCCCCCGGCATGAAGCTGGCAAACGCCAGGTTAATCATGGCAAAGGTATACACGATCGGCGTCAGGAACCAGCCGCGATTGCGCGAAGCGACGATGGTCATCACGGTACAGATAATCAGACTGACGATGGCGCCGATATTGAGCAGGCTAAGATTTTGCCCGGTGCTGACATCGAAGATCCGCTGCTGCAGGGCAATGGCATGGCAAACTAATGCCGCCACGGCTGAAATCAAAGCAAGCCGACGGTATGCGCTGTTCTTTCTCAGTAGGCTGGGGATGATCAGCCCAAGGCTGATCAGATAGGCCGTTATAGCCGCAATGGAGAATACTGGCATAGCGTTTAATTTGAACATCGGCATGGTTAATCAGATTGCCAGTATAGCCTTGCATGCCGCTTGCTCCAACCTATCTCCAACGCTGAGGCAGAGATCGCGTTGGCTTCGTGTTATAATCGCCGCAATTGTGTCGCCACTGCGGCCTGTCTTTACGTTGAGCATGAGACGATGTTTGAAAATTTAACCGATCGATTGTCGCGCACACTGCGCAATATCAGCGGCCGTGGGCGGCTGACCGAAGAAAATATCAAAGATACCCTGCGTGAAGTTCGTATGGCCCTGCTTGAGGCGGACGTCGCCTTGCCGGTGGTGCGTGATTTTATCAACCGCGTCAAAGAGCGCGCCGTCGGCCATGAAGTCAACAAAAGCCTGACCCCGGGGCAGGAGTTCGTCAAGATCGTCAAGAACGAACTGATTGCCGCGATGGGAGAGGTGAATACCGAGCTGAACCTGGCCGCGCAGCCGCCGGCCGTGGTGCTGATGGCCGGCCTTCAGGGGGCGGGTAAAACCACCAGCGTCGGTAAGCTGGGTAAATTCCTGAAGGAAAAGCAGAAGAAAAAAGTGCTGGTGGTTTCTGCCGACGTGTATCGCCCTGCGGCGATTAAACAGTTGGAAACCCTGGCAGAGGGCGTCGGTGTGGATTTCTTCCCGTCGGATGCCCAAGACAAACCGCTTGATATCGTAAATCGCGCGCTGCAGCAGGCGAAGCTGAAGTTCTACGATGTTCTGATCGTCGATACCGCCGGCCGCTTGCACGTTGACGAAGCGATGATGGACGAAATCAAGCAGGTGCACGCGGCGATCAACCCGGTGGAAACGCTGTTTGTGGTTGATGCGATGACCGGCCAGGATGCGGCGAACACCGCCAAAGCCTTTAATGAAGCTTTGCCGCTGACGGGCGTGGTGCTGACCAAGGTTGACGGTGACGCGCGCGGCGGTGCGGCGCTTTCTATTCGCCATATCACCGGCAAGCCGATCAAGTTCCTTGGCGTGGGTGAAAAGACTGAAGCGCTGGAACCTTTCCACCCCGATCGCGTCGCCTCGCGTATTCTGGGCATGGGCGATGTTCTGTCGTTGATCGAAGATATTGAAAGCAAGGTTGATCGCGAGCAGGCGGAAAAGCTGGCTAACAAGCTGAAGAAGGGCGACGGTTTCGATCTGACCGACTTCCTGGAGCAGCTAAAACAGATGCGCAACATGGGCGGGATGGCCAGCATGCTCAGCAAGCTGCCGGGCGCGGGCCAACTGCCGGACAACGTGAAGTCGCAGATGGACGACAAAGTGCTGGTGCGGATGGAGGCGATCATCAACTCGATGACGATGAAGGAGCGCGCCAAGCCGGAAATCATCAAAGGTTCACGTAAGCGCCGTATTGCCATGGGTTCCGGCATGCAGGTGCAGGACGTCAACCGCCTGCTGAAGCAGTTTGATGAAATGCAGCGCATGATGAAGAAAATGAAAAAAGGCGGTTTGGCGAAGATGATGCGCGGCATGAAAGGCATGATGCCGCCGGGTTTCCCTGGCCGCTAAGGCGTGCGCGCTGCGTTGGCGCACGCGTTTGTTGAATTACCGTTCGCGGTAAAAACGCCCGAAATTTGACTGGCTGCAAAACTTGTTGGCCGCAATCGACGCTTTAGATTGCTTTTTGCGCCAAAATGAGTAAAATTTTCGGGCTTTTTATATTGCAACCGGGCCCCGTTCCTCGATGGGGCCCGGCTGTTTTATTAACTAAAGAGGATGTTATGGTAACAATTCGTTTGGCACGTGGCGGCGCTAAAAAGCGTCCGTTCTATCAAGTAGTAGTGACCGACAGCCGCAATGCGCGTGATGGTCGTTTCATCGAGCGCGTAGGCTTCTTCAACCCGATCGCAGCAGGTCAGGCTGAAGCACTGCGTCTGGACCTGGACCGCATCGAACATTGGATCGGCCTGGGTGCAACCGTTTCTGATCGCGTTTCTGCGCTGATCAAAGACGTTAAGAAAGCAGCTTAATCTGTCGCGGTGGTGGCAATGAGCAAGCAACTCAAACCGGCAGTGCCCAACCAGCCGATAGTTCTCGGCAAAATGGGTTCTAGTTACGGCATTCGTGGTTGGCTCAGAGTGTTTTCATCCACCGAGAACGCTGAAAGCATTTTTGACTATCAGCCCTGGTTTATCCAGAAGGCGGGTCAGTGGCAGCATATCGAGCTGGAAAGCTGGAAGCGCCACAATCAGGACATGATCATCAAAATTAAAGGTGTTGACGATCGTGATGCGGCGAATCTGCTGACCAATTGCGAAATTGTAGTGGATTCTGAACAACTGCCTCAACTGGATGGCGATGACTACTACTGGAAAGACCTGATGGGCTGCCAGGTAGTGACGCCCGCCGGTTATGATCTGGGTAAAGTCATCGATATGATGGAAACCGGATCCAACGATGTGCTGGTTGTAAAAGCAAACCTGAAAGATGCATTCGGTATGAAGGAGCGGCTGGTTCCGTTTCTTCATGGGCAGGTTATCAAGAAAGTCGATCTCGCTGCCAAGATGATTGAGGCAGATTGGGATCCTGGTTTTTGATCTCCGGCTTTAACGGTCTGGGGTCGTGGAATAGACAAATGGGGATTGGCTTGTGTTTATTGGTATTGTGAGCCTGTTTCCTGAAATGTTTCGCGCCATTACCGATTACGGAGTGACGGGCCGGGCAGTAAAAAATGGCCTGCTGAGCGTGCAGTGTTGGAGTCCGCGAGACTTCACCTACGATCGGCATCGCACCGTGGACGATCGCCCATACGGCGGCGGCCCAGGGATGTTGATGATGGTGCAACCCTTGCGGGAAGCCATCCACGCAGCCAAAGCAGCGGCAGGTGAAGGCGCAAAGGTGATTTATCTTTCACCTCAGGGGCGCAGGCTGGATCAAACCGGCGTGTGTGAACTGGCGGCCAACCAGAAAATTATTCTGGTGTGCGGCCGTTATGAAGGGGTTGATGAGCGCGTGATCCAAACCGAAATTGACGAAGAATGGTCAATCGGCGATTACGTTCTCAGCGGTGGGGAACTGCCGGCAATGACGCTGATCGATTCAGTCGCTCGGTTTATACCGGGTGTGCTGGGCCATCAGGCGTCTGCAGAAGAAGATTCTTTTGTCGATGGATTGCTGGACTGCCCACATTATACCCGCCCTGAAGTGTTGGAAGGGATGGAAGTACCGCCGGTTCTGCTGTCGGGCAACCATGCCGAAATACGTCGCTGGCGCTTGAAGCAGTCGCTGGGCCGAACCTGGCTTAGAAGACCTGAACTTCTAGAAAGCCTAGCTCTGACTGACGAGCAAACGGTGTTGCTGGCTGAGTTTCAACGGGAACATCAGGCCGAGCAACAGGACCATGAAGGGAACGCCTGATACGCAGGCGAGACCGATATATCAGTTTACCTAGGGTAAGAGACATATTATGAGCAACATTATCAAGCAACTTGAACAAGAGCAGATGAAGCAAGACGTACCTGCATTCCGTCCGGGTGATTCCGTGGAAGTTAAGGTATGGGTCGTTGAAGGTAGCAAAAAACGTCTGCAGGCATTCGAGGGCGTGGTTATCGCTATCCGTAACCGCGGTCTGCACTCTGCATTCACTGTTCGTAAGATTTCCAACGGCGAAGGTGTTGAGCGTGTATTCCAGACTCACTCCCCAGTAATCGACAGCATTACTGTTAAACGTCGTGGTGCCGTTCGTAAAGCCAAACTGTACTACCTGCGTGAGCGTACTGGTAAGGCTGCTCGTATCAAAGAGCGTCTTAACTAAGATACAGCTAACGCTGCATCCAAAAGTTAATAATTATCTGGGGCTTACCGTTATGGTAAGCCCCTTTTTTTGGCCGTTTAGCCATTGATTACACCGTGCTGGCGCTCGGTTGTTTCCCCGCCGCCGGGCGCTGAGGTTGCACCACAACGCTCTCGCTCGGTTTGGCGATCACCCGCGCAACTGATTCATGGGTAGCGAAAGTGCAACTGCAATGAATATTTTGGCACTGGTGATAGCGCTCTTTGGTTGAGTTGCTGAGGTAACGGCTGGAGCGGGTATGGGCCACGTTACCGCACAGTGGACAATGCATCATAGGAACCCCCTTGATAGATAATTAAAAAAATTTTGTGTTTGAACCAATTCAGTAGATTGCGGGTTTAGCAAGCAACATGGGCGCCGGAACATTTCCATTGCCGGTGTTTTTCACGGCCTGACGTTGGTTGGCTGCTGCTCGTCTGGCGCCGCGCAGGCATAGTGTGCGCTCTGCCGCCCGCCGTCGTTCCAATCCCTTGCTTTTTATCCCCAGCACATACACCCATCGCGGCAGCTGATTGCACGCTTTGTGCCATTGCCGCTGTTGTAAAAAACGCATCATGGTCGAATGGCAGGCGGCGTGTACGCCAACGTTGAAGGCAAACGCGATCACCGCGTCGTAGATTTCCTGCGGCATATCAGCCGGTAAACAGACCGCCATCCCTCTCTCCACATGGCGAACGTCCGCCAAGAAGTCTTTTGCTACCCGCTTACGGGTCACCGTTTGGCCGGGGAGAACGTCGAGCGTATGGCCGATACCGCGGGTCCAGATATCCGCATCGCACTGGTAAGCTGTCAGTTGGCAGCCTTCAAAATTGGCGATCAGCATCAGGCCCGCCTGTGACGTTTTCAATTGATCAAACTGAGGCAGCGTTGCCACCAAAACCAGAATAGTGGCAGTGCTGCATCGTTTAGCGATTGAGTTCATCGTAGATCCTCCTGGCGGCTGCATTTCGTTGGATTTCTTTCAGTAACTGGTAGTTTTTGCGCCGGTAGTACCAGTTGACGAGGAAGGTGCCAATGCCCACCGCAGAGCCCACCAGAAAGGCGATATCCTGTGGTGAAAGCTTGCCAAGCCAGGCGAGAAACAGCGCCATGGCATAGGTAATCAATGAAGTCATTTTTTCCATAACGCATATCCTGTATCGCCCTGAGAAACGGCGTTCATCAGCGTTATCGACCATGGGAGCTTGCCGCAGTAGTTGCCTGTCATATTTTCCTCCCAATAAATATACTGTATATATATCCAGTATTAAGCAATTTGCTAAATAGGTCAACCATGAAATCACAAACTTTTTAGCCACGGAGAAACGGCAAATTTCAGGCATAAAAAAAGCCCACCGGAGTGGGCTTTACAGGAAAGAAGAGGAATTACAGGCCGTAAACCAACGTTACCGAGGTGGTGGTGTCGGTTTTCTTTGGTGCAGAAGCCGGCGGGTTATTGTTATAGGTCACCGTGTAGGCCAGGCGCAGCGAGAATTTTTCATTGATCGCGACGTTCAGCGCCGTTTCCGAGTTCAGGGTCACGTCTTCGTTGGCCAAAGCGGAAAGGCCTTCGGTGAACTTGGTGGTATCGGTCAACTGATAAGTATAGTTTGCGGCCCCGTAAGCCAGCGCTTTGGTGCTGCGGCCGCCGCCGTGATATTCGTCGTGGCGTACACCGGGACCGAATTCGAGACGCAGATCGTGCACTGGGCCATTCAGCACCTGGCGCCCGTAACCCACGGTGAGCGTCGAACGTGAATCATAACCGGCAAAGCGATCGTTCAGCCAGTTAGCCTGGCCGAACAGGTAGTTACGCTCAGTCATGTTGTAACGGGTACGTCCGCCCACCTGATATTTTTCGCTTGAGCGAACGTTGGAGGAGGTGGTGTTGTTGGCGGCTCCCCACAGGCTATAGGCCGTAGAGGTATTGAACCAGGTCAGTGAACTGTTCGCCAGCAGCGAGGAGTTTTCCGAGTTACCGGATTGCGCGTTATAACCCGCCTGTACATTGCCTTCAAATGGCTTCTTCGCGGTTGCCGGGTCATCCATCGCGGTGAACAGCGTATTGTCTGCGAAAGAGGGAATACTGGCGAAAGCGGTGAGGCAGCTAATATACAACGGGATAGCGCGACGAACGCGTAAAGAGAGCATTTTGGATCCAGTCTGTTAAAAGTGATGAGTGATTGCCAACGTATTATAGCGATTCGTAATTGCGACAAAAATAGCCATAGTTAGCTTAACTTATTCATTTTTCATCTTCACTTATGCATTTTTCTTCTACTCATGGCATGAAGAGCTTGCCGTTTTACCCGTTTAGGCGGGGAGCCGCTTAGCGCTAAAAACGCATATCGGTTCCATTTGCCAATGCGTGTGTAAACTTATATTTACTTTAAGGTGTTTTTTTGCTGGCGCAGTCAAAAGCATATGGTCATTTTTTAAAGTGATGATATTGATTAGTTTAATGATAAATAACATTATTTTGTTGTGTGGTGTTGGTTTCGCTCTACTTGTCTTGGTGTGGTAATTTTTTATTTACACCAAATGGATTGAAATCTTTACAACGCGTGATAAGGTATAGCCCAGTAACGTTCAATGTTTCAAACACGCTCACGCATAACAGCACACGACAGGACTAGCATCATGCAAAAAGACGCGCTCAATAACGTACACATCAGTGCCGAACAGGTCATGCTCACCCCCGAAGAGCTGAAAGGGCAACTCCCGCTGACCGCCAATGATGAATCGGCTATCACGACGGCGCGCCAGACCATCGCCAATATTTTGCAGGGGCGCGATCATCGCCTGCTGGTGGTTTGCGGCCCATGTTCCATTCACGATCCGGACGCCGCGCTGGATTACGCACGTCGTTTGAAAACCCTGTCAGCTGAATTGAGCGATCAGCTGTATATCGTTATGCGCGTCTATTTTGAAAAACCCAGAACGACCGTCGGCTGGAAAGGCTTGATCAACGATCCGTATATGGACGGCTCATTTGATATTGAGGCCGGCCTACAGATTGCGCGTCGCCTGCTGCTGAATCTGGTCAACATGGGGTTGCCGTTGGCGACGGAAGCATTGGATCCGAACAGCCCGCAATATCTGGGCGATCTGTTCAGTTGGTCAGCGATCGGGGCGCGCACCACGGAATCGCAAACGCACCGTGAAATGGCTTCGGGCCTCTCGATGCCGGTCGGTTTTAAAAATGGCACCGATGGCAGCCTGAGCACGGCGATTAATGCGATGCGCGCCGCCGCGATGCCGCACCGCTTTGTGGGGATCAACCAGGCGGGGCAGGTTTGCCTGCTGCAAACCCACGGCAACCCGAATGGGCATGTGATTCTGCGCGGCGGTAAAGAGCCGAATTACAGCGCGGAGCACGTTGCCGCATGTGAAAAACAGATGCAGGACGCGGGACTCCGCCCGTCCTTAATGGTAGATTGCAGCCATGGCAACTCGAATAAAGATTATCGCCGTCAGCCGCTGGTAGCGGCATCCGTGGTTGAGCAAATTAAAGCGGGTAACCGTTCGATCACCGGCATTATGCTGGAAAGTCATTTGCATGAGGGCAACCAGTCTTCTGAGATGCCGCGTGCCGAGATGCGCTATGGCGTATCCGTCACCGACGCTTGCATTAGCTGGGAAAACACGGAAACGCTGCTGCGCCAAATGCATCAGGAGCTCGGCGCGGCGCTGACGGCCCGCACTGGAGAGTAGTGATTTATGGTGGCTGAACTGACCGCATTGCGCGATCAAATTGACGATGTAGATAAAGCGTTGCTGGATCTGCTGGCAAAACGCCTGCATCTGGTGGCAGAAGTTGGTGAGGTCAAAAGCCGCTATGGTTTGCCGGTGTATGTTCCGGAACGGGAAGCGGAAATGCTAGCTTCACGCCGTAAAGAGGCCGAAGCTCTGGGGGTGCCGCCAGATCTGATTGAAGACGTGCTGCGCCGGCTGATGCGCGAGTCCTACACCAGTGAAAATGACAAAGGCTTCAAGGCGTTGTGCCCTCAACTGCGGCCGATCGTGATTATTGGCGGCGATGGCCAGATGGGGCGGTTGTTCAACCGCCTGCTGTCGCTTTCCGGTTATCAGGTAAAAGTGCTGGAACAGCAGGATTGGCCGCAAGCGGAAACGCTACTGGCGGATGCGGGTATGGTGATCGTCAGCGTGCCGATCCACGTGACGGAACAGGTGATCGCGCGTTTGCCGAAGCTGCCGGATGACTGCATCCTGGTCGATCTGGCCTCCGTGAAGAACCGGCCGTTGCAGGCTATGTTGGCAGTGCATGGCGGGCCGGTGCTTGGCTTGCACCCGATGTTTGGGCCGGATGTCGGCAGTATCGCCAAGCAGGTCGTGGTCTATTGCGATGGGCGTCAGCCGGAAGCTTATCAATGGCTGCTGGAACAACTGCAGGTTTGGGGCGCCAGGTTGCACCGCATCAGCGCCGTTGAGCACGATCAGAACATGGCGTTTATTCAGGCTCTACGCCACTTTGCGACTTTCGCTTACGGGCTGCATCTGGCGGAAGAGAACGTGCGGCTGGAACAGTTGCTGGCGCTCTCCTCACCCATTTATCGGCTGGAGCTGGCGATGGTGGGCCGGCTGTTTGCGCAGGATCCACAGTTGTATGCCGACATCATCATGTCTTCGGAAGAGAACATTGCGTTGATTAAACGCTATTACCAGCGTTTCGGCGAAGCGATTGCGTTGCTTGAACATGGTGATAAGCAGGCGTTTATTGAAAGCTTCCAGAAAGTGGAACACTGGTTCGGTGATTACGCCCAGCACTTCCTGGTGGAGAGCCGTTCGCTGCTGCGGCAGGCTAACGACAGCCGCCAGTAATTAGTGTTGTGTAAAAAGGGGTTTGGCAATGCCAAACCCCTTTTTGTCTTTAGGATGGGTTGACGGGCACCACGTTTTCACTGGGGTAGCAGCCCAGCACTTTCAGGGAACGGGTAATGGGCGCCAAATCCTTAAGCGCCTTTTGCATCGCCTCCGAGCGCAGGTTGGCTTGCACATCAATATAAAACATCTCTTCCCACGGGTTGCCGTTGATGGGCCGTGATTCCAGCTTGGTCATAATGATGCCGTTTTCGCGCAGCACCAGCAGCGCTTCCACCAATGCCCCCGATTGCTGGCCGGTGGCCATGATCAGCGTGCTTTTCGCCGGCACCTGATCGGAAACCTCTATCGCTTTGCGTGCCAGCACGATGAAGCGCGTAATGTTCTGCTGCTGGTTTGCCAGGTTATGTTCCAACACCTGCAGGTTATACAGCGCGCCGCCGGCCTCGCTGCCCAGCGCCGCTACGTTGGGTGAATTCAGGTTAGCGACTTTCTCCATCGCCGCCGCGGTGCTTTCGCAGTACTCGATGTTCCAATGTGGGAAGCGGTTGATGAACTGGCTGCACTGTTGGAAAGGCTGTGGATGGCTGTAAACGGTTTCTATCTGGCTGAGATCGGTATCACCGGATACCAACACGCAGTGGTTAATCGGGTTGCTCAGTTCGCCGACAATCGCCAGGCTAGTGTGCTGCAGCAGATCATAGACGTCATTAATTGAGCCGGAACTGGTATTTTCAATCGGCAATATGCCGTAATCGGCTTGCCCGGTTTCCACCTGGGTGAAGATATCCTGGAACTTGTGGCAGCCATGCTCGATCAACTGCTCAAAATGGCGTGCGGCATACTGGCGGGCAGCCAAATGTGAATAAGAGCCTTTCGGGCCGAGGAAGGCAATACGCGCAGTGTGTTGGCTGGTGGCGTTGAGCTGCTGCTGCAATAGCGCCTGTTGCGTCAGAACGGAATCCTCGATGATCAGTTGGAACAGGCGGGTGACATAAAATCCGTCAAGGCCGTGGGGTTTAGCGGCCTTAACCAGCGTATCAAGCAGATCGCGCTCGCGTTCTTTGTCGCGGATCGGGTTGTGGGAGTGTAGTTTGGTTTTGCCCACCTCAATCGCCAGTTTCCTGCGTTCCGCCAGCAGCGCCAGCAGTTTCAGGTCCAGCGCGCTGATGCGTTCGCGCAGCGCAAGTAACGGGTTGTCAGTCATAGTCAGCTTTGCCTTGTGTTTTTATTAATTTGTTATCGAATAGCCATAAAAAAAGCCCCCTGTTTCAGGAGGCTTTGCTGTTCGTCTTTGCATTCTTTGTCACACGACGAAACGCCTCCCAATCAGGGGAAGGTAAAAAAGAATGCAAAGAAAAACGGTTTGTGTGCCATAGGGTGCCCAGTGGTTTATCGCTCAGGGGTAAGTTAACCGCTGGCTTTTCCCTGTGTCAACAAAAAACCCGCCGAAG
The DNA here is from genome assembly GCF_039539505.1 of Gibbsiella dentisursi. Lineage (NCBI taxonomy): Bacteria > Pseudomonadati > Pseudomonadota > Gammaproteobacteria > Enterobacterales > Yersiniaceae > Gibbsiella > Gibbsiella dentisursi. Next base: position 6,552 of record NZ_BAABDG010000010.1, on the reverse strand, counting down.
CGGGTTTGATGCATGATGTTCGTGAGAAGGTTATTTCTGTTCCGGTTCCACTTCCGGGACGATATCTTTTACGCTGGCGGCGGCACGGCGCGCTTCGCCCTTGTGCTGAACCTTGTTCAACTGGCGTTCAAGTTTTGCGATCAGCTCGTTAACCGCAGCGTACATATCATCGTGTTTTGCGCTGGCGACCAGCGGGCCGTTTGGCGTAGTGATGGTGGCGTCGGCCACAAAACCCTGAGGCTCTTTGGATAAAACGATATGCGGGTTAATGAGTTGAGCTTGCCATTTATCCAGTTTGGTAAGACGGTCTTCGACATGATTGCGGATGGCGGGGGTGATATCCATTTGTTTGCTGGTAATGTTGACTGTCATATAACTTACCTCTTGTGTCTTTCCGTCTTTGGATAACTTCAGCATACCTGTGTTTTTGCTTAAATGCGTGATGGAGATCACATTTTTTTGTCACTTTTTGTCAATTGCACGCGTTCTGTGATTTGGCTGTTGAAACCTGCATACAGCGCTTGAGTCTTGGTGCCGGATCGCGCATTATTGATGGGATAACTTTGCCGCGTATAGCGCTAATAGCCTGTTTTTATTAAGGTGTATAGCCCGCTTTGGGTGCGTCGGCAGAATAAAAAACGGCAGCTGAAGGCTGCCGTTTTTTGTGTCTTGCCACCGGAGATGTTAAGCCGGGTTGGCGGCAATAATCTTCGCGACCTTATCGGCCTGGCCGTTCAACTGCAGTTGCTTATAGGCATTTTCCATCAGCGGCAGTGCGTCACGGGTCGCTTTGGTATCCGGGAAATCACGCAGCATCTGTTCTACACGGTTAACAACCGCGACGTAAGCGCCGCGTTTGGTGTAGTATTGCGCAACGGAAAGTTCGTATTTGGATAAACGATCTTTCAGGAACACCAAACGTTTTTGCGCATCGGTCGCGTACTGGCTGTTCGGATACTGCTGGATCAACTGGCTGAAATCACGGAACGCAGCACGTGCGTGCTCCGGATCGCGGTCGGAACGATCGACGCCAAAGAAGCCCTGCAGCGCACTGTCATCCAGCGCCATATCCGTCAGACCGCGCATATACATCACGTAATCGATGTTTGGGTGCGTTGGGTTCAGGCGCATAAAGCGATCGATAGACGCTTGTGCCAGTGGCAGATCGGCAGATTTGTAGTAGGCATAGATCAGATCCAACTGAACCTGCTGGGAGTATGGCCCGAAAGGATAGCGGTTATCTAACGCTTCGAGTTGCGTAATAGCACCCTTGAAGTTACCGTCCTGTAGTTTTTGTTGGGCGTTAGCATAGATTTCCGAAGGCGGGTTGTCGGGAACCGTATCCTTGGAGCTGGAGCAACCTGCCAGCGCCAGGCTCAACGTGGCTGCCGCCACCAGATATTTCATACGCGTCATGACGTTTTGATTATCCTCAGGGTGTTATTCCGGGAGACTGACCGTTAAGCTCCCGACAAAGACCAGTTACAATAGCACATTATATTAAACGGCATCGCCGTGAAAACCCAACGTTAACGAAGAAGCTGCATATGGCACAACAAGTACAACTCACCGCAACGGTGGCCGAATCTCAACTCGGACAACGTTTAGATCAGGCTTTGGCCGAATTGTTCCCTGATTATTCAAGATCTCGCATAAAAGATTGGATCCTGGAAGATCGGGTTCAGGTCAATGGCAAAACGATAAACAAGCCGAAAGAGAAGGTGCTGGGCGGGGAGACGGTCGCCATTGATGCACAGATAGAAGAAGACGCACGTTGGGAACCGCAGAATATCGCGCTGGATATCGTCTATGAAGACAGCGACATCCTGGTGATCAACAAGCCGCGCGATCTGGTGGTGCACCCCGGCGCCGGCAACCCGGATGGGACGGTGCTGAATGCGCTGCTCTATCACTTCCCGGCCATTGCCGACGTGCCGCGTGCCGGCATTGTGCACCGCCTGGATAAAGACACCACCGGGCTGATGGTGGTGGCGAAAACCGTGCCGGCGCAGACCCGGCTGGTGGAATCGCTGCAGGCGCGGGAAATTACCCGTGAGTATGAAGCGGTGGCGATCGGCACCATGACCGCCGGTGGCACGGTGGAGGAGCCGATTGCTCGCCACTCAACCAAACGCACCCATATGGCCGTGCACCCGATGGGTAAACCGGCGGTGACCCACTACCGTATTATGGAGCATTTCCGCGCCCATACCCGCCTGCGGCTGCGGCTGGAAACCGGGCGTACGCACCAGATCCGCGTTCATATGTCGCATATCAATCATCCGCTGGTGGGCGATCCGCTCTACGGTGGCCGCCCGCGCCCGCCGAAAGGGGCATCGGAGGCGTTCATTCACACCCTGCGCGGTTTTGATCGCCAGGCGCTGCATGCCACCATGCTGCGCTTGTACCACCCGATCAGCGGGATTCAAATGGAATGGCATGCGCCGTTGCCGCAAGACATGGTCGATCTGGTGGATGCGCTGAAAGCGGATACTGAAGCGTTCAAAGAGCAGATGGATTGGTGATGGATTCACTCATCGTGCCCGACTGGCCGCACCCTAAAAGGGTGCGAGCCTGTGCTACTTCCCGGCATGGCGGTGTCAGCCGCCCGCCTTATGATTCACTCAACCTCGGGACACACGTGGGCGATGATGCCCAGGCGGTGGCGGCTAATCGCGCGCGCCTGGTGGCGGGGGCGGCATTGCCGCAGATGCCGGTATGGCTCGAACAGGTGCATGGTACCCGTGTGCTGCACCTGGACGGCACGCCGCCGCAGGATGTGCGTGCAGACGCGGTTTACACGCGCCAGGTTGGGCAGGTGTGTGCGGTGATGACGGCAGATTGCCTGCCGGTGTTGTTTTGCTCACGCTCTGGTGATGAAGTGGCCGCCGCCCATGCCGGCTGGCGCGGGTTATGCCATGGCGTGCTGGAAAATACCGTGGCCGCTTTTGCTGCCCGGCCGGGCGACATTTCCGTCTGGCTGGGGCCGGCCATTGGGCCGCAACGCTTTGAAGTTGGGGCAGAGGTTCGCGCCGCGTTTATTGCGGTTGATCCCCAGGCCGCAGCGGCGTTTACACCCCACGGCGATAAATTCCTGGCCGATATTTACCAACTGGCGCGCCAGCGCCTGGGGCGTGCCGGGGTCACTGCCGTATACGGCGGAGGGCGTTGTACCGTGATGGAAAGCCGCCAATTTTTCTCTTTCCGGCGCGATGGAATCACCGGGCGTATGGCAAGTTTAATCTGGCTGATATAACCTATTGAATTAGGACGATCCACTGACGCATAACGTGGTACTCATAATAAAGTGTTGGAATAACCTTGAAAATTTGAGGGATGACCTCATTTAATCTCCAGTAGCAATTCTGACCTGTATTGGAGGTGTTATGCGTCTGGATCGTCTTACCAACAAATTCCAGCTTGCCCTCGCCGATGCCCAATCCCTGGCCCTTGGGCGCGACAACCAGTTTATTGAACCGTTACACCTGATGAGCGCTTTGCTCGCACAGGAAGGGGGCACGGTTCGCCCACTGTTAACTTCTGCCGGTATCGATGCAGGCCGTGTAAGCACCGAGCTCGAACAGGCGTTATCCCGTTTGCCGCAGGTTGAAGGTACCGGCGGCGACGTTCAACCATCCCATGAACTTGTCCGGGTGCTGAACCTGTGCGATAAGCTGGCGCAAAAACGTGCGGACAAATTCATTTCTTCTGAGCTGTTTGTGTTGGCTGCGCTGGAAGATCGCGGCGCGCTGACCGATTTGCTCAAAGCTGCCGGCGCAACGGCCGACAAAATCAGTAAGGCCATCGAGCAGATGCGCGGGGGGGAAAGTGTGAATGAGCAAGGTGCGGAAGATCAACGGCAGGCATTGAAGAAATACACCATTGATCTTACCGAGCGCGCGGAGCAGGGGAAACTGGATCCGGTTATCGGCCGTGATGAAGAAATCCGCCGTACCATCCAGGTGCTGCAGCGCAGAACCAAGAACAACCCGGTGTTGATCGGTGAGCCTGGCGTGGGTAAAACCGCGATCGTTGAAGGGTTGGCCCAGCGTATTATTAACGGCGAAGTGCCGGAAGGGCTAAAGCATAAACGCGTACTGTCGCTGGATATGGGGGCGCTGATCGCCGGGGCGAAATACCGCGGTGAGTTTGAAGAGCGTTTGAAAGCCGTATTGAGCGATCTGGCTAAACAGGAAGGCAGCGTCATCCTGTTCATCGACGAATTGCACACCATGGTCGGGGCAGGTAAAGGCGACGGCGCAATGGATGCCGGTAATATGCTCAAACCTGCGCTGGCCCGTGGTGAACTGCACTGCGTTGGCGCCACCACGCTTGACGAATACCGCCAGTATATTGAGAAGGATGCGGCGCTTGAGCGGCGTTTCCAGAAAGTGTTTGTGGCTGAGCCCAGCGTTGAAGACACCATCGCTATTCTGCGCGGCCTGAAAGAACGCTATGAGTTGCACCATCATGTACAGATTACCGATCCGGCCATCGTGGCTGCCGCAACGTTGTCGCACCGCTATATCGCCGATCGCCAGTTGCCGGATAAAGCCATCGATCTGATCGATGAAGCTGCATCCAGCATCCGTATGCAGATGGACTCTAAGCCGGAAGCGCTTGATAGGCTTGAACGCCGTATCATCCAACTGAAACTGGAACAGCAGGCGCTGAACAAAGAATCTGACGACGCCAGTAAGAAGCGCCTGGAAATGCTGAGTGGCGAGCTGGATCAGAAAGAGCGTGAATACGCTGAGCTTGAAGACGAGTGGAAAGCAGAGAAGGCTTCGTTGTCTGGCACCCAGAATATTAAAGCGGAGCTTGAGCAAGCCAAGATAAGCCTTGAGCAGGCACGCCGTGTGGGCGATCTGGGGCGTATGTCCGAACTGCAATACGGTAAAATTCCTGAGCTGGAAAAACAGCTTGCCGCGGCGACCAACGCCGAAGGCAAAACCATGAAGCTGCTGCGCAATCGCGTTACCGACGCCGAGATCGCCGAAGTGCTGGCGAAAGCCACCGGGATCCCGGTAGCCAGAATGCTGGAAGGTGAGCGCGATAAACTGTTGCGTCTGGAACAGGAACTGCATTCACGTGTGATCGGCCAGGATGAAGCGGTGAACGCCGTTTCCAACGCGATTCGCCGTAGCCGCGCAGGCCTGTCGGATCCCAACCGGCCGATCGGTTCTTTCCTGTTCCTGGGGCCAACCGGGGTGGGGAAAACCGAGCTGTGTAAAGCGCTGGCGTCGTTCCTGTTCGACAGCGACGATGCGATGGTGCGTATCGACATGTCCGAGTTTATGGAGAAACATTCCGTGTCTCGGCTGGTGGGTGCGCCTCCGGGCTACGTCGGCTATGAGGAAGGCGGTTATCTGACCGAAGCGGTGCGCCGCAGACCTTACTCGGTGATCCTGCTTGATGAGGTAGAGAAAGCGCACCCGGATGTGTTCAACATCCTGCTGCAGGTTTTGGACGACGGCCGCCTGACGGATGGCCAGGGCCGAACCGTTGATTTCCGTAATACGGTGGTGATCATGACATCCAACCTCGGCTCCGATCTGATTCAGGCGCACTTTGGCGAGATGAACTATGCGCAGATGAAAGAATCCGTGATGGAAATGGTCAGCCATCATTTCCGCCCGGAATTCATCAACCGTATTGATGAAGTGGTGGTCTTCCATCCGCTCGGCCAGAAACATATTGCCGCGATTGCCAAGATCCAACTGGCTCGCCTGTATAAACGCCTGGAAGAACGTGGTTACGAAGTCACCATGACCACGCCGGCTTTGGAACTGTTGGGCAAGATTGGTTACGATCCTGTCTATGGTGCGCGGCCGTTGAAACGCGCTATCCAGCAAGAGATCGAAAACCCGCTGGCACAGCAGATACTGTCCGGGAAATTGTTGCCGGGCAAACCGGTAACGCTGGATGTCGAAAACGAGCATATTGTGGCTAAACAATAACTGCCAGGCTGCAAGTGAATTAGAAGGGAGCGAGCAATCGCTCCCTTTTCTTTTATCGCTTTAACGGTCTTTACCGGTGTGGTGGGCTAAAAACGAACGTTTTCCGGTGAATTAATGCGCCATTAGGGGCTTTTTGGCGTTTTTATATTCGTTTGACAGTTTTTTTTCAATTAGGGGTTGCAGGCTGCCGGGAAGTCCCTATAATGCGCCTCCACTGACCGGGAACAACGACTGACAAGCCGCCGGGTCAGCAAGACGAAAGCGAAATAAACGCTTGACTCTTCGGGCTAAAAGCGTAGTATACGCAGCCCACGCCAGCGAGTTTATCGCCGGCGACGCTCTTTAACAATTTATCAGACAATCTGTGTGGGCACTCACAAGATGATATCCAGCACCTTCGGGTGCAAAAAAATATCAAGTCTTGAAGAGTGACTAACTGAAGTAAAATTCATGCAGTAAATCTTTGAGCACGCTATTAACTTAGCAAATCAAGCTTTTAATTGAAGAGTTTGATCATGGCTCAGATTGAACGCTGGCGGCAGGCCTAACACATGCAAGTCGAGCGGCAGCGGGGGGAAGCTTGCTTCCCCGC
>NZ_BAABDG010000009.1:0-308921 GCF_039539505.1 Gibbsiella dentisursi | reverse complement strand
GAGGCCCTAAGGTCCCCCACTTTGGTCCGTAGACGTTATGCGGTATTAGCTACCGTTTCCAGTAGTTATCCCCCTCCATCGGGCAGTTTCCCAGACATTACTCACCCGTCCGCCGCTCGCCGGCGAGAAAGCAAGCTTCCCCCCGCTGCCGCTCGACTTGCATGTGTTAGGCCTGCCGCCAGCGTTCAATCTGAGCCATGATCAAACTCTTCAATTAAAAGCTTGATTTGCTAAGTTAATAGCGTGCTCAAAGATTACTGCATGAATTTTACTTCAGTTAGTCACTCTTCAAGACTTGATATTTTTTTGCACCCGAAGGTGCTGGATATCGTCTTGTGAGTGCCCACACAGATTGTCTGATAAATTGTTAAAGAGCGTCGCCGCGATAAACTCGCTGGCGTGGGCTGCGTATACTACGCTTTTAGCCCGAAGAGTCAAGCATTTATTTCGCTTTCGTCTTGCTGACCCGGCGGCTTGTCAGTCGTTGTTCCCGGTCAGTGGAGGCGCATTATAGGGACTTCCCGGCAGCCTGCAACCCCTAATTGAAAAAAACTTTTCAACCGGGTATTTTTTCAACAAAACGCCGGCATGGCCGGCATTTTTGTCATTTTTCGTACGGTAAATCGCGAAATTCATCGGCAAAACGATCAACCTGCTGCCAATCCGTATATTCCACTTCTTTACGGGTGTCGGTTTCACCACCGGTCATGCGCATAATCAGTTGAATCATGATGCGATCGAACCAGCGGTAGCGTGGATAACGCAGCGCGCCGGCAAACACGGCACACCGCGTTGGCTGCCAAGGGGAAGAGTGCAAAAACTTTTGCGTGTAGGCGTTGGTCTCAGGTGAACGCTTTTCCGCTTTCCGGGCCGTCAGGTTGACGGCGAAAAAGGCCGAAGGCATCCCGTTGAGCTGCGCAGCGTGCCGCTTGGCAAAACGCGCCAGCACCGGATGAAAATGGCCATAGCGCACAGAGGCGCCAATCAACACCCGTTGATATTGCGCCAGATCGATACGCTCAGCCTGCAGCAGATCGACCACGGTGCAATCGAACACACCCTGCAAACGCGTTGCAATATAGGAAGCAATAGCCCGCGTTTGTCCATCGCGGCTTGAATAGAGAATCAGTGCCTTCATGGCAACCCCTTTTATCAGTCACGCCAGAAGGTTGGCGTAAAGAGCACGAGCAACGTGAATACTTCCAAACGGCCGAACAACATCGTCAACACCAGGATCCATTTTGCCGCAGGCGGCATGGAGGTGAAGTTGTCCGCCACAACCCCCAAACCCGGCCCCAGGTTATTTAGCGTCGCGGTAACGGCGGCGAAGGCCGAGAAATCATCCACGCCGGTGGCGATAATCGCCAACATACTGACGATGAACACTAATGCATAAGCAGAGAAGAAGCCCCATACCGCCTCCAGTATGCGCTCCGGCAACGCCCGGTTTCCCAGCTTTATCGTGTAGACCGCATTCGGGTGCACCAGCCTTTTGAGTTCGCGCGAGCCTTGCAAGTACAGCAGCAGGATACGGATCACCTTCAAGCCGCCGCCGGTTGAACCGGCACAGCCGCCAATGAAGGCCGAACAAAGCAGCAGCATCGGCAGGAACAGCGGCCACTTGGAGATGCTGTCGGTGGTGAAGCCGGCGGTGGTCGCCATGGAGACCACCTGGAAAAACGCCTGATTGATGGTTTCCATCCCACTGCGATAAACGCCATGCCACCAAAGGATTAATGTGCACACCACAACCAGCGTCAGCTGCACGAAAATGAACATGCGGAACTCAGGATCGCGCCAGTAGACCTTCAGGTTGCGCCCGCTCAGCAGCGCGAAGTGCAGGCCATAGTTACAGCCGGAAATCAGCAGGAAAACAGCAATAATCGTATTGATGGTGGGGCTGGCGTAATAGCCGATGCTGGCATCGTGGGTGGAAAAGCCGCCGATGGCGATGGTAGAGAAACTGTGGCCGATGGCGTCGAACACCGACATCCCCGCGCCCCAGAGAGAAAACGCGCAGGCCGCCGTAAGCAAAACATAAATCAGCCACAGGGTTTTGGCGGTTTCGGCAATGCGTGGCCGCATTTTATTATCTTTCAGCGGGCCGGGCATTTCAGCACGGTAAAGCTGCATCCCCCCAACGCCGAGGATGGGCAGAATGGCCACCGCCAACACGATGATCCCCATGCCCCCCAACCACTGCAACATCTGCCGATAAAACAGAATCGCCTTGGGCAGCGAGTCCAACCCCACCAGCGTTGTCGCCCCGGTGGTCGTCAGCCCGGAGAAAGACTCAAAGAAAGCATCGGTGAAAGACAGGTTTGGCCGCTCGGCAAATAGAAAGGGCAACGCTCCCACGCTGCCCAGCACCGTCCAGAACAGGACGACGATCAGAAACCCCTCGCGGGATTTCAGCTCATGCTTCTGCTTACGGTTGGGCCACCAGAGCGCCAGCCCAATCACCAGCGCCACAAAGAAAGTTTGGCTGAAGGCCCGCCCGGCGCCATCGCGATAAATCAGCGCCACCAAGCCAGGAATAAACATGGTCCCGGAAAACAGGATGACCAGCAGACCAACGATACGGGTTATGGCGCGAAAATGCATTTCAGCACGATCCTTAGCAATTCAATTGGAGGGAATTATTGCGAAATAGGGGTTAATTGCAAATTACCGCGACTCAGATCACGTAATTTCCGCTCAAACGCCTCAACGCCACTCGCCGGCAATGCCAGCTGCAGCACAACTTCTGCACCGTATTCCCCATGTACTATCCGCCCTTGCATGTGCTGCAACGCATTTTCAATCAGCGCCAGCTGCGCATAGTCGCAATTCAGCCGGTATTCGCGCTGGGGCACTTTTTCGATCAGTTGTAGTTGCTTTAACGCCTGCTGCACCCCATTGCCATAGGCGCGCACCAGCCCACCGGTGCCCAGCTTGGTGCCGCCGTAATAGCGCACCACCACCGCGGTAATCTCGCCAATGCCGCTGCCCATCAACTGCGCCAGAATCGGTTTGCCGGCCGTGCCGGAAGGTTCGCCATCATCGGAGAACCCCAACTGTTGAGAATCATTGGGCGCGCCGGCGACAAAGGCCCAGCAATGGTGACGCGCCGCCGGATGCTCATGCCGCACGTGTTGGATAAACGTTTTGGCCGCTTCAACCCCACAGGTGGGCGCCATCAGGGTAATAAAGCGGCTTTTTTTGATTTCTTCGCTGACGCTAACGGGCGCGGCAGGGATCGGGTACGCTTGCATCAGGCCAGGTGCAGATCGCGCGTCATGTTTTCCACCCGTTTTTCATGGATAACGATGTTATCTTCGATGCGGATACCGCCATACGGCTTCAGCGCATCAATCCGATCCCAGGCGAAATGTTTGCTGAATTCGCCGTTGCGCCACGGCGCCAATAGCGACTCGATAAAATACAGGCCGGGTTCGATTGTCATCACCATTCCTGGCTGCAGCACCCGGGTGCAGCGCAAGAACGGATATTTGGCCGGCGCAGCCAGCGATGTGCCATTTTCATCCTGCATAAAACCCGCAACGTCATGCACCTGCAGGCCCAGCGGGTGCCCCAGCCCATGCGGCAGGAACGGGCAAGTGATCCCCTGCTCCACCATGGCCTCCTCGCTGATGCCGCTGACCAGTTGGTGTTTCTTCAACAGCTTGGCAATGCGCTGGTGCATCTGCACATGGTAATCGGTATAGCGCACCCCGGCTTTGATGGTTTCGATCAGCGCCAACTGTTCATCGTTGAGATCTTTGAGCAACAGGGCAAAGGCGTTGCCGCTTTGCCCTGAATACGTGCGCGTTAAATCAGCCGCGTAGCCGTTGTATTCCGCACCGGCATCGATCAGAAAGCTCAGCGGTTCGGCCGGCGGTTGGTTATCCAGCCGGGTATAGTGCAGCACCGCCGCATGCTCATTCAACGCCACGATGTTGTCATAAGGGACATCGGTATCACGATGCCCGGTGGCGGTGAGATAAGCCAGATTAATATCGAACTCGCTCATGCCGGAAAGAAACGCTTCATGGGCGGCGCGATGGCCGATCACCGCCGTTTTTTGCGCTTCACGCATGCAGGCCAATTCATAATCGGTTTTCACCGCGCGGTGATAATCCAGGTAATTCAACACCGACTGCGGGTTGATGTTCGCGGCAGCAATGCCCAAATCGCGCGCCCGTTGCGGTGCACAGCCAATGTAGCCGACGCGGTCGCGCTGCGGCGGCAATTGCCCGGCGATGTCGCCGGCGTTGGCCAACGGCAGCAGCTCCACCGCGCTGGTCCAGAAGCTATTCGGCAACGGATCAACGCTGTGCCAATAATCCACCGGCGAATAGAACCACAGCTTCGGTTTGTTAACCCCGTCCACCCATAGCCAGCAGTTCGGTACGGTGGTCACCGGCACCCAGGCTTTAAAGTGTGGGTTAACCTTGAACGGGTAGTGATGGTCATCCAGGAATACCGGCTGCAGTTCCCCAGAGTGGATCAGCAATGCATCAAGCTCATTGCGCTGTAATATTTCTTGCGCGCGCTGCTGCAGTGCCGCCAGGTGATCGTTATACAAAGAAGACAACGTTCCCATCACAATACCCTTATGCCCGTAATATGGAGCTCCATCTTAACACACTGCCCTTATGCTCCAACCCCATCCGCACCGGCAGCGCAAAGCAAGAAACCAGCCGCTTACGGCAAGTATGACCAACGGCCAATCGCCGCAAAAAGCAAAACAGACCGATAACACAGTAAAAAACATAACCTGATGTTAAATAAATAGTTCCCACCAACACTCCGTGATCAATGCTGCAAATATGCAATATTTAATTTGCATATTTTTAACATAAAAACCACACTCCTTATCATCTGGTCATACCAGATCGCGCGCTGATTAAGGAGACAGACATGCTCTACCAAGGCGAAAACTTACAGCTGATCCAGCTCGATAATGGCATTGTCGAGCTGGTATTCGATGCCCCAGGCCCAATTAATAAACTGGATACTCGTACCGTCGCCAGCCTGGGCACTGCGCTTGACGTACTGGAAAAACTGCCCGGCCTTCAGGGGCTGTTGCTGCGCTCCAACAAGGCGGCATTTATTGTCGGCGCCGATATTAATGAATTCATTCCGTTATTCGCCGCGCCGGCCGAAAAGCTGCAACAGTGGCTGGCGTTTGCCAATGCCATCTTTAACCGCCTGGAAGATCTGCCCGTCCCCACGCTCTCCGCCATCAACGGCTATGCGCTGGGCGGCGGGTGCGAATGCGTACTGGCCACCGATTTCCGTATCGCCACGCCGGATGCCCGCATCGGCCTGCCGGAAACCCGGCTGGGCATCATCCCTGGCTTTGGCGGTACGGTACGCCTGCCGCGCCTGCTGGGCAATGACAGCGCGCTGGAGATCATCGCCGCCGGCAAGGATCTTGGCGCCCAAGAGGCGCTGAAAGTCGGCCTAATCGATGCGATCGTGGCGCCGGAAAAGCTTCGGCATGCCGCGCTGCAAATGCTGCAACAGGCGATGGCCGGCCAGCTCGACTGGCGCGCCAGCCGCCAACCCAAACTGGAGCCGTTGAAGCTGACGGCGATTGAAGCCGCGATGAGCTTCACCACCGCCAAGGGCATGGTGTTGCAAACGGCCGGCAGACACTACCCGGCGCCGATGGCCGCGATAAAAACCATTGAAAGCGCCGCCCGGCTGGGACGGGATGCGGCACTCAAGCTGGAAACCGCCAGCTTTGTACCGCTGGCCCGCACCAATGAAACGCGCGCACTGGTCGGGATCTTCCTCAACGAACAGTTTGTTAAAAGCCGGGCGAAAAAGCTGGCGCAGGGAAGCACGGCGCCTAAGCAGGCCGCGGTTCTTGGCGCAGGCATTATGGGGGGCGGCATTGCCTATCAATCTGCACGCAAGGGCGTGCCGGTCATCATGAAAGACATCAGCGATAATGCGCTGGCGCTGGGCATGACGGAAGCCGCCAAACTGCTGAACAAACAGTGGGAACGCGGCCGGCTGGACGGCATGAAAATGGCGCAGGTGCTTGCCACTATACAGCCCACGCTCAATTACGCCGGCATAGAGCGGGCGCAGGTGATCGTCGAAGCCGTGGTGGAAAACCCACAGATTAAAACAGCGGTGTTGGCCGAGGTGGAAGGCCTGATCGGGGAAGAGACCGTGCTGGCATCCAACACCTCAACCATTCCCATCAACCAGTTGGCCAAAGCGCTGGACCGCCCGCAGAACTTCTGTGGCATGCACTTTTTCAACCCGGTGCACCGCATGCCGTTGGTAGAAATCATCCGCGGCGAGCATACCAGCGACCGCACCCTGGCGAGCATCGTGGCCTATGCCATACAGATGGGGAAAACCCCGATTATCGTTAACGACTGCCCCGGCTTCTTCGTCAACCGGGTGCTGTTCCCCTACTTTGCCGGCTTCAATCTGTTATTGCGCGACGGCGTGGATTTCCGCCGCATTGACCAGGTGATGGAAAAGCAGTTTGGCTGGCCGATGGGCCCTGCCTACCTGCTGGACGTAGTCGGCATTGATACCGCCCACCATGCCCAGGCCGTTATGGCCGCCGGCTTCCCGCAGCGGATGGCGAAAGACGGCCGCGATGCGATTGACGTGCTGTTTGACAACCAGCGCTTCGGCCAAAAAAACGGGCTGGGTTTTTACCGCTACGGCCAAGATAGCAACGGCAAACCGCGCAAAGCCCCTGATGAACAGACAGATACCCTGCTGGCAGCCATCCGCCGGCCGGGGCAGGAGATCGGCGATGACGAAATTATCGCCCGGATGATGATCCCAATGGTCAACGAAGTGGTGCACTGCCTGGAGGAGAACATCATCGCCAGCCCGGCAGAAGCCGACATGGCATTGGTGTACGGCCTTGGCTTCCCGCCGTTCCGCGGCGGCGCGCTGCGCTATCTGGATACGATCGGTACGGCAAATTACGTCGAGCGGGCGCAACGCTATGCCCATCTGGGCCCGCTGTATCAGGTTCCGGCCGGGCTGCGCGCCAAAGCGGCGGAGAACCAAAGCTACTACCCGCAGCCCACACCCCAACCCGATATCGCCACGGGCCAACCGGCATGAGGTCATAAAAATGGAAAACGTTGTTATTGTTGATGCCGTCCGCACGCCGATGGGCCGTTCCAAAGGGGGGGCCTTCCGCCAGGTGCGCGCCGAGGATCTCTCGGCCCACCTGATGCGCAGCGTACTGAGCCGCAACCCGGTGCTGCAAGCCGCCGATATCGATGACATTTATTGGGGCTGCGTGCAGCAAACGCTGGAACAAGGCTTTAACATCGGCCGCAACGCGGCGCTGTTGGCCGAGATCCCTCATAGCGTACCGGCAACGACGGTTAATCGGCTGTGCGGCTCGTCCATGCAGGCACTGCACGACGCGGCCCGCATGATTATGGTCGGCGACGCGCAGGTCTGCCTGATCGGTGGGGTGGAGCACATGGGCCATGTGCCGATGAACCACGGGGTGGATTTTCATCCGGGCCTGGGCCGTTCGGTGGCCAAGGCCGCCGCCATGATGGGGCTGACGGCTGAAATGCTGGCCAAAATGCACAATATCAGCCGCCAGATGCAAGACGAGTTCGCCGCCCGCTCACACCAGCGGGCCGCCGCCGCAACGCAGGCCGGCCATTTTAAACCCGAGATTGTCCCCACCACCGGCCACGACGCCGACGGCGTGCTGACACGCTATGACTATGATGAAGTGATCCGCCCGGAAACCACGGTACAGAGCCTGGCCGCTCTGCGCCCGGCGTTCGATCCGGCCAACGGCACCGTCACCGCCGGCAGCGCATCGGCGCTGTCCGATGGAGCCGCCGCCATGTTATTGATGAGCGAAACGCAGGCCAGGGCGTTGGGGCTGAAAGCCCGCGCCCGCATCCGCGCGATGGCGGTTGTCGGCTGCGATCCCTCCATCATGGGGTACGGCCCGGTGCCCGCCAGCAAACTGGCGTTGCAGCGCGCCGGCCTGGCACTGCAGGATATCGATCTGTTTGAATTGAATGAGGCTTTTGCCGCCCAGACGCTGCCTTGTATCCGTGATTTGGGCTTATTGGAACAGTTGGACGACAAGGTCAACCTGAACGGCGGCGCCATCGCGCTCGGCCACCCGTTGGGCTGCTCCGGCGCACGCATTTCAACCACATTGTTACATCTGATGGAACGCCGTGACGCGCAGTTTGGCCTGGCGACCATGTGCATCGGATTGGGCCAAGGGATCGCCACGGTGTTTGAACGGTTGTAACAATCAAGCCGCAAATCGGGCTACCGCTGATTGCTGTACTTCCCGCCTGTCAGGGGCGGGTTTTTTATGCCGACAAAAACGGGCTGCCGATGGCAGCCCGCTGTCTTAGGCACCAGGCAGTGCCGCGCGTTAGATAAACGAAAATGCATCGCCGAACATGCGGGCTTCCTGCGCGCCGCGCTCGGCACAGAAGCGCTCGCGGGCGATTTTCGCCATTTCGAAACGGCCGGCGATATAGATATCATGCTCCGCCAATGAGCCAAAGTCCTGCAACACCGCGCTCAATACCGTGCCGCTGCGCCCGCACCAGTCATCCTCCGGCTGTTCAACCACCGGGATCACTTTCAGGTTGGGGTGCTGCAACGAGAGCGTTTCCAGTTCGCTGAGATCGTACAGGTGTTTCAACTCACGGCCGCCCCAGTAAATGGAAATGTCGCGGTCGGGTTGCTGTTCCAGCGCCGTCAGCAGGATAGAGCGGGCGTAGGAAAAGCCGGTGCCGCCGGCAATCAACACCAGCGGGCGGCTACCCTCTTCGCGCAGCCAGGCTTCGCCGTGCGGAATGTCCACGGTGATCGTCCGTTCTTTCAGGATGCGATCCATCACGGCCATCGCATACAGATTCAGTTCCGAAGCGCCGATATGCAACTCGATATGGTCCTGCTGCATCGGAGTAGAGGCCAGAGAGAACGGGCGTTTATCCCGCTCATCCATCACCACCATCAAATATTGCCCCGCCTTGAAACTGAACGGCGCTTCTGGCACCAAACGCACCCGGTAAACGGTATCGGTAATGGCCTCCACGGAGGTCACTTTACAGCTCAATATTGTCATGCGTTCCCTCTGTTGGGTCATCAATGCAAAACCGAGAACAGTGCCGAACGCTACAGCGTCGGCTCCCTGCCACTGAAGATTGCGAGCTCATCCCAGATTTCGTCGACGCGCGCGCGCACCTTTTCATCCATTTCGATCGGGCGGCCCCACTCGCGCTGGGTTTCCCCCGGCCATTTATTGGTGGCGTCCAGGCCCATTTTCGATCCCAACCCGGACACCGGCGAAGCGAAGTCCAGATAGTCAATTGGCGTATTCTCCACCATAACGGTATCCCTTGCTGGATCCATTCGTGTGGTGATCGCCCAAATTACATCATTCCAGTCGCGGGCATTTACGTCGTCATCACAGACAATAACAAATTTGGTGTACATAAACTGGCGCAGGAAAGACCAAACGCCCATCATCACGCGTTTGGCATGGCCAGGGTACTGCTTTTTGATGGTTACCACTGCCAGACGGTAGGAACAGCCTTCCGGCGGCAGGTAAAAATCAACGATTTCCGGGAACTGCTTTTGCAGAATCGGCACAAACACTTCATTCAGCGCCACGCCCATCACCGCCGGCTCATCCGGCGGCCGGCCGGTATAGGTGGAGTGGTATATCGCATCGCGCCGTTGGGTAATGTGGGTGATGGTAAACACCGGGAAATGGTCGATCTCGTTGTAATAGCCGGTGTGATCGCCATAGGGGCCTTCCGGCGCCACTTCGCCAGGCTCGATATAGCCTTCGAGTACGATCTCGGCGCTGGCCGGCACCTCCAGATCGCAGGACAGGCATTTCACCACTTCCGTTTTATTGCCGCGCAGCAGCCCGGCAAAGGCATACTCGGAAAGGTTATCGGGCACCGGCGTCACCGCCCCGAGGATGGTGGCAGGATCGGCGCCCAGCGCGACCGCGACCGGGAAACGCTCACCGGGGTGGGCCTGGCACCATTCCTGATAATCCAGCGCGCCGCCGCGGTGCGACAGCCAACGCATAATCACTTTATTGCGGCCCAACACCTGCTGGCGATAAATCCCCAGGTTTTGGCGCTCTTTGTGCGGCCCCCGGGTGACGGTTAGCCCCCAGGTGATCAGCGGCGCGGCATCTTCCGGCCAACAGTGCATCACGGGAATACGGCTGAGATCAACATCATCGCCTTGCCACACCTGCTCCTGGCAAGGGGCGGCGCCCAGCACTTTGGTCGGCATGTTCAGCACTTGCTTAAACTTCGGCATTTTATCGAACAGATCGCGAAAGCCCTTCGGCGGCTCCGGCTCCTTCAGGAAAGCCAACAGCTTGCCAACATCACGCAGCGCGCCGACATCTTCCTGCCCCATTCCCATCGCCACGCGCTTTGCCGTGCCAAACAGGTTGCACAGCACCGGCATCGTATACCCTCGCGGATTTTCAAACAGCAATGCGGGGCCGCCCGCACGCAACGTGCGATCGGCAATCTCGGTCATTTCAAGATAGGGATCAATCGGCTGGCTAATGCGTTTAAGCTCCCCTCTCTTCTCCAGCAACGAGAGGAAATCGCGTAAGTCACGGTATTTCATGCTGATCATTATAACGGCCAGTGAGAAAGGCATTATAAGCGCTCTTCACGCTTGTTGCTGCACTTTTGTTAAATGCCCGTAAAGACAAAATTGCCTGCCGCGAGCAAACGAGGTTGCCGCCGCCGGTTTCGCCTTCCGCCTGCCAGAATGATGAGTAACGTCACACAGAGCGTCATACGGCCTTGCCATACTACACGGCGATGGCGCCATGTACAGCGCGCGAGCGCCGCGCTGTCATTCATGTTCAGCTCTTGCTATAACCGCGTTATCAGAACGCGCCGCCGCAATACGATCCTGCGCAAAAATTGGCAGATCTGCGGCGATATCGCGATCAAATACCGGCCATGGCCTAGGTATCCGCTATGGCTTTTGATATGCTTGCCGGCTGGCAGAAAGGCATGTGAAATTATGGAATCTTGGTACTTACTGTATTGCAAACGCGGCCAATTGCTCAGGGCGCAGGAACATCTGGAACGGCAACAGGTAAACTGCCTGAGCCCGATTATCACGTTGGAGAAGATCGTGCGGGGCAAGCGCGTCGCCGTCAGCGAGCCACTGTTTCCCAACTATTTGTTCGTGGAGTTCGATCCTGAACGCATCCATACCACAACCATCAGCGCGACCCGTGGCGTCAGCCACTTTGTGCGCTTTGGTTCGCTGCCGGCCGTCATTCCGCTTAATGTGATAGAGGAATTGCAGGCGCACACCAGCGAAACCTATGTGGATCCTGAAACGCCGATGCCGGGCGATACGGTGTTGATCACCGATGGGATGTTTGAAGGGCTGCGCGCGATTTACACCGAACCTGACGGCGAAGCGCGCTCTATCCTGCTGCTGAACCTGATTAACAAGCAGGTGAGCCAAAGCCTGGATAACCGGCAGTTCCAGAAGCTATAACGGTTGGCGTGCCGGCAACGCCGCACGCCGCCCGATAAGTTTGGCAAAGGGCCAAGAAGATGGCCCTGTAGGTTAACGCTGCATGGCCTCATCGTGCAGCCACTGGGCGACCTGTTTGGCGAAATAGGTCAGCACGCCATCGGCGCCGGCGCGTTTGAAGCACAGCAGCGACTCCATGATCGCCGGTTTTTCCTGCAGCCAGCCGTTCTGAATCGCCGCCATATGCATCGCATACTCGCCGGAAACCTGATAGGCGAAGGTCGGCACGCCAAAGCTGTCTTTCACCCGGCGCACCACATCCAAATAGGGCATCCCCGGTTTCACCATCACCATATCCGCGCCTTCTTGCAGATCCTGAGCGATTTCCTGCAGCGCTTCGTCACTGTTGGCCGGATCCATCTGGTAGGTTTTCTTATTGCCGCCCTTCAGGTTGCTGCTGGAACCCACCGCGTCGCGGAACGGGCCGTAGTAGCAAGAGGCGTACTTGGCGGAATAGGCCATAATCTGGGTGTTCATCAGGCCGCTGTCTTCCAGGCGATCGCGGATCGCGCCGATACGGCCATCCATCATATCGCTCGGCGCCACGATCTCGGCCCCGGCTTCGGCATGGGACAACGCCTGACGCACCAGAATGTCCTTGGTCACATCGTTAATCACATAGCCGTCTTCATCAATCACCCCGTCCTGGCCATGGGTGGTGTAAGGATCGAGCGCCACATCGGTCAGGATACCCAGCTCCGGCACCGCGTCTTTCAACGCACGCACGGTACGCTGCACCAGGCCCTGCGGGTTGTAGGCTTCTTCCGCCTGCAGCGTTTTCAGGCCCGGCTCAATCACCGGAAACAGCGACAGCACCGGTACGCCCAGCTTAGCGATGGCTTCAGCTTCTTTGATCAGCAGATCGATCGTCATGCGCGATACGCCCGGCATGGAAGCCACCGGTTCGTAGTGATTGGTGCCTTCCATAACAAATACCGGGTAGATCAGATCGTTAACCGTCAGCTGGTTCTCTGCCACCAGGCGGCGGCTGAAATCATGACGGCGCACGCGGCGCATGCGGCGCCCTGGAAAAGTACCCGGAAATGCATAGCTCATTGTGTTCTCCTCACTCAAACCAGCCGGAATAACCGGCGGGCGTTCTCATCAGTTTTGTGGCCCAGCCATTCGGGATCTTCTCTTCGCCAGGCGGCGACCTGTTGGACGATGTGGGGCAAAAAACAGGGTTCGTTGCGGCGAGATGCAGGTTTTGGGTGTAAATCCCGGGGCAACAGATAGGGGGCATCGGTTTCCAATAGCAACCGATCGGCCGGAATGTGCGGCAACAGCGCGCGCAACCCCTGGCCGCGGCGCTCATCACATACCCAGCCGGTAATGCCCACCGACAGCCCAAGCGACAGGCAATCGGCCAATTCTTCCGCCGTGCCGGTAAAGCAGTGGACGACGGCCGCGGGCAGTTTATCCAACCACGGCGCCAGCAATGCGGCAAAACGTGCGTGTGCATCGCGGCAATGCAGGAAAACGGGCATCTGTAACGCTGCCGCCAGCGCAAGCTGGGCGCTGAACGCCACTTCCTGCTCGGCCGGCGTGGAGAAATTACGGTTAAAATCTAGGCCGCATTCGCCGATAGCCACGACCTGCGGCTGCAAAGCCAGCGCGCGGATATGCTGGGCGGTTTCCTCACACCAACTGCTGGCATCATGGGGATGCACGCCGGCCGTCGCCCAACAGTAGCCGGCATACTGCAAAGCCTGCTCGCTGGCGGCCTGGCTTTCCCGGGCATTGGTGCCGGTGATCAACATGCCACGCACGCCCGCGGCCTGCGCGCGCGCCACCACCTGCGGGTAATCTTTGGCGAATTGTGGGCTGGTGAGATTAACGCCGATATCAAACATGCGCTTTCCAAATCAGAAGCCGCCCATTCGGGCGGCCTGGTAACACGTTAAGGGGCGGGGTTTTCGTCGCCCTCGTCTTCTTCTTCCGGCCGTGGGCGCCGTTTGCCAACGTAGAAACGGGCAAAGAATACGCCCACTTCAAACAGCAGGTACATCGGGATCGCCAACAGCGTTTGCGAGAACACATCCGGCGGCGTCAGCAGCATCCCGACCACAAAGGCCCCGACCAACACATACGGCCGTTTCTTTTTCAGATCTTCCGGCGACGTGACCCCACTCCAGCACAGCAGGATGATGGCGACCGGCACTTCAAACGCCACGCCGAACGCCATAAACAACGCCATGACGAAGTCGAGATAGTTGTTGATGTCGGTGGCGATCAGCACCCCGGCCGGCGCCGTTTTGGCAAAGAAACCAAAGGCCAGCGGGAACACGATGAAGTAGGCGAACGCCATACCGAGATAAAACAGCGCGCTGCTGGACACCAGTAACGGCATCATCAGGCGGCGTTCATGTTTATACAGCGCCGGCGCGATAAACGCCCAGACCTGGTAGAGGATCACCGGGGCGGCCACGAACACCGACACGATCATCGTCAGTTTAATCGGGGTAAAGAAAGGCGACGCCACGTCGGTGGCGATCATGCTGGCCCCGGCAGGCAACTGCTTGATTAACGGGGCGGAAACCAACTGGTAAATATCATTCGCAAAATAAACCAGCACCAGAAAGATCACCAGCACGCTGATAATCGAGTTCAACAGCCGCTTACGCAGTTCAATTAAATGACTGATAAGCGGTTGGGTATCTTCAACTGCCATGTTTTAACGATCGCCACTAGGTTGAGAAGACGCTGAGGAAGCCGCTGCCGCAGGCTCATTCGCCGCCGGCGTTGCTGCGCCAGCCTGAGCCTGCGGCGCAGCCTGTGCCGGTTCAACCGGCGCTTTGGCTAGCTGCGCGGCCGGTTCGGGGGCTGGTGCCGGCGCGCTCACCGGCGCCGAAGCCGTGGTGGCGGCCTCCGCCGGCGTTACGCCGTCGTGCTGGGCTTCCGGATCGGTCACCTGCGGATTCTGGATGGTGTGCGCAGGTTCATCAATCTGGCCGCCATGATAAGAACGCTTCAATGACTCCGCGGCGTCTTTCAACTCATCCATGGACGCTTTCAGTTCCGGCGTCAGATTCTGCAGGCCGGCTTTCTCGGCCTTTTTCAGGCTGTCTTGCAGTTCCTGCAGCTTCAGCTCCTGGGCAAGTTCGCTCTGCACCGATGCCGCCATCGAACGCAGCGCCCGAATCCAACCCGAAACCGTTCTTACCGCCACCGGTAGCCGCTCTGGCCCAAGCACCACCAGACCAATCACCAGCACCAGCAGCAGTTCACCAAACCCTATGTCAAACACGGCTTATACCTGCTCTTTGTTCTTCGACTCTTCAGCTTTGGTTTCCGGCTGCTTATCAGTGATAGGCTTTGCCGTGAAATCAGCATCATGGGTAGTTTTTTCAGAGGTATTGGCCGGTGGGGGCGTATCGTCGCCCATCGCCTTTTTAAACCCCTTGATTGATGCACCCAGATCGGAACCCAGCGAACGAAGCTTATTGGTACCAAACAGCAACACCACGATCACCGCGATGATCAACAAATTCCAAATACTAATACCGCCCATGCCAATTACCTCTATATTTACAGGGGTTATTCTGGTTACCACATTCTACGGTCATATGAAAACTGGATATAGCGCCAAATCAGGCGGTACGCTTCCAGCCGACTAGCCAGGCGACAATACCCGCCGCCATCAGCCACGCCGGCACGGTTTCAACACCACCGAGCAGGAGAATCGTACCACTCACCAACAGTGTAGCGCCAACGCCGAGCAAATAGCGCGATTGCCCTTGCCGCACGCGCTGCGCCTGCATTTGGCCAGTCAGTTTATCCACGCTTTGCTGCAGCAATTTATGCTGCTGCAGGCTATCGTAAAATAATTCAGGCAATTCAGGGAGTTTCTCCGCCCAAAACGGCGCTTTTTCTTTCAGCGCGCGGATCACCGCCGGAATGCCGACCTGATCGCGCAGCCAGCTTTCCAGGAACGGTTTGGCTGTGGTCCACAAGTCCAACTGTGGATACAGCTGCCGCCCCAGGCCTTCAACATACAACAAGGTCTTCTGCAATAACACCAATTGCGGCTGGACTTCCATATTAAAACGGCGCGCGGTATTAAACAGGTTCAGCAGCACATGGCCGAAAGAGATCTCCGCCAGCGGCTTTTCAAAAATCGGTTCGCACACGGTGCGGATCGCGAACTCGAAGTCTTCGACGTTGGTATCCCGCGGCACCCAGCCGGAATCGACGTGCAGTTCAGCGACCTTACGATAATCGCGGTTGAAGAAGGCGATGAAGTTTTCCGCCAGGTAGCGTTTGTCGTCTTTGTTCAGCGAGCCGACAATGCCGCAGTCAATACCAATGTAGCAAGGATCTTCCGGGTGCTCATAGCTAACAAAAATATTGCCAGGGTGCATGTCGGCATGGAAAAAGCTATCGCGGAAAACCTGGGTGAAGAACACCTGCACCCCGCGCTCCGCCAGCAGTTTCATATTGGTGCCTTGCTGTTCCAGTGCGGCAACGTCAGATACCGGGATACCGTAGATACGCTCCATCACCAACACGCTTTCGCGGCAGTAATCGGAATACACTTCCGGCACATACAGCATCGGGCTACCTTCGAAGTTGCGCCGCAGCTGAATGGCGTTGGCCGCTTCGCGCAGCAGATTCAGCTCATCCAGCAGCGTCTTTTCGTATTCACGCACCACTTCCCGCGGCCGCAGGCGGCGGCCATCGGGCAGCAGCTTCGGCACCCAGCCGGCCAGCCGATACATCAGGCGCACGTCGGCTTTGATAATCGGCCCGATATCCGGGCGGATCACTTTCAGCACCACCTGTTGGCCGTTGCTTTTCAGCCGGGCGGTATGCACCTGGGCGATCGAGGCGGAAGCCAGCGCTTTGGGCTCGAAATCGTCAAACCAGGTTTCCAGCGGGCCGCCCATCGCCTGTTCCATATGCTTGCGCGCCAGCGCGCCGTCAAACGGCGCCACGCGGTCTTGCAACAGCGCCAGCTGATCGGCAATTTGCGGCGGGAACAGATCGCGGCGGGTCGACATCATTTGGCCGAACTTGATCCACACCGGCCCAAGCTCCTGCAACGCCAGGCGCAGGCGTTCGCCGAGCACCCTCTCCTTATGGCGGTTAGGCATCCAGAACAGCAGCCGGCGAGCAAAGCGCAGCGGCAACGTCAGACGCATCTTTGGGATCAGTTCATCCAGGCCGTAGCTGAGAAAAACGCGAACAATAAAATACAGACGGCGCAGTTCCCCCGGGGTCATCGTTTGCCCTCCAGTTGGCCCAGCCGGGCAAACAGGGCCTCAGCGCGGCGCGCCACGGCATCCACCTCTTCGTTGAACCACGCCACTTCCAGCGGCCCCGGCGCGGCACGCCACTCTTCGGTCAGGGTTTCGGCCACATAGCGCTGTTGCCGCTGCAGGCCGGTTTTCAGCAGGCCGGCGCCTTTGGCCACCGCCTGGCTGATACCCTGCGCGGCGATATCGCCGACGTAGGGCGCCAGCCATTCGGCGGGATCCCATTCGGCCAGATCAAGCAGCCCAACCCATTGTTGAACCACCTGTATATCACCTTCGACGATCAATTCGCCCGAGCGCATCAGCTGCGAAAGCTGCTGACGATCGCGCAGCTTCAGCAGCGCCGGGATCCGGGTGCGCACCGTGCAATCGGCGTCACCCTCGAACTGGCCGAGCACATCAACCCGCTGCTCGCTGAACACCAGCACCAGCGGGGAGGACAATTCCTGCAGCTCAATGCGCAGCGTCTTGCCCGCCAGGCGCTGGCGCGCCGGCTTCAGGCTACGCTCGCGAAACAACAAACCGTTGAGCGACGTTTCCAGCACGCCGGTCAACAGCGGGGTCAGCAGCATCGGCATATCCATATCAGAACTTGAAGCCCCTGTGCAGGGCCACAATGCCCCCGGTCAGATTAAAATAGGACACGTTTTCCAGGCCGGCTTCCTGCATCATGCCTTTCAGGGTTTCCTGATCCGGGTGCATACGGATGGATTCGGCCAGGTAGCGGTAGCTATCAGGATCTTTCACCACCAACTCGCCGATTTTCGGCAGCACGTGGAAGGAGTATGCGTCATAGGCTTTGCTGAGCGGCGCCAACAACGGTTTGGAGAACTCCAATACCAGCAAACGGCCGCCGGGCTTCAGCACGCGGAACATCGAGCGCAGCGCTTTATCTTTATCGGTCACGTTGCGCAGGCCAAAAGAGATGGTGATGCAATCAAAGTAGTTATCCGGGAACGGCAGCGCTTCGGCGTTAGCCTGCACATAGCTGACATTACCGACAATGCCGCGATCGCGCAGCTTTTCGCGCCCCATCTTCAGCATGGAGTCGTTGATGTCCGCCAGCACCACCTGCCCCTGCTCACCCACCATACGGGAGAATTTGGCCGCCAGGTCGCCCGTTCCGCCGGCAAGATCCAGCACGCGCTGGCCACCGCGCACGCCGCTGCAATCAATGGTAAAACGCTTCCAGATGCGATGGATACCGAACGACATCAGGTCGTTCATCACGTCATACTTGGCCGCGACCGAATGAAAAACGTTAGCCACCATAGCCTGTTTTTCTTCGCGTGCTACGGTGCGATAACCGAAATCGGTCGTTTCCTGCGATTGATCTGCCATTGTCCCGCCTGCTATTGAGTCAATTTAGTCTATGAAGTGTATCAGAACGGCGCGCAATTCCCCACCTAACGCGTATCATCCCTGTGATGCGCTGCGCGATTGTTCATCGCCATTTTCATCTTCGCTCGCCGTGGGCAGCGAGCTGACCACCGCATCGCCGCCGGCTTCCCCCACGCCTTGCTCGCAGGCCCGTTGCGCCAACGCTGGGTTAATCGGCCGTTTTACCTCAACACCCAACGCCCGGAACCCTTCGGTCTGGCCGATCAGGTTGCCGCGCCCTTCGCTCAGCTTGTTCATTGCCAGGCGGTAGCTGCCCTGGGCTTTATCCAGGCTTTGCCCCAGCGCGGACATATCGTCAACGAACAGCCGCATTTTGTCATACAGCCTTGCAGCCCGTTCGGCGATGCGCTGGGCGTTCTGGCTTTGGTGCTCATAGCGCCACAGATTGGTGATAGTGCGCAGCGCCACCAGCAGCGTGGTGGGGCTGACCAGCATGATATTGTGCTGTAACGCTTCACCGATCAGCTCCGGCTCGCGATCGATCGCCAACAGGAACGCCGGCTCAACCGGAATGAACATCAGCACATAATCCAGCGAACGCAGGCCGGGCAACTGCTGGTAATCCTTGCGGCCCAGCATGCGGATATGGTTACGCAATGAGGAAATATGCTCACTCAGCGCCGCTTCACACGCCAGATCGTCTTCGCTGTTAAAATAGCGCTCATAGGCCACCAGCGACATTTTGGCGTCGATCACCACGTCCTTGCCCTGCGGCAGGCGGACGATCACGTCTGGCTGCATCCGGCTTTGGTGATCCAGCCGCACGCTGACCTGGGTTTCATATTCATGGCCTTCGCGCAGGCCAGAGGCTTCCAGCACCCGGCTCAACACCACCTCGCCCCAGTTGCCCTGGGTTTTATTATCCCCTTTCAGCGCCTTGGTCAGGTTGATGGCTTCGCGCGCCATTTGCGCATTCAGTTGTTGCAGGTTACGGATTTCGTGGGTCAGGGTATGGCGCTCACGCGCTTCCTGGCCGAAGCTTTCCTGCACCTGGCGGCGAAAGCCGTCCAGTTGTTCCCGCAAGGGCAATAACAGCCGATCCAGACTTTGCCTGTTCTGCTCATCCACTTTGCGGCCACTGTGCTCGAAGATGCGGTTGGCCAGGTTTTCGAATTGGGTGGTCAGGCGCTGCTCGCTGTTAAGCAGCAAGCGCTGTTTTTCTTCCGCCGCCATGCGCGTTTCTTCCAGACGAATGGTCACCTCACGCAGTTCGGCCTCCTGGGCGCTGTTCACTTCCCGCTGGGCGCGCAGTTCCTGATTGAGCTGTTCGCATTCACTGCGCCAATGGTTAAGCTGCTGTAGCTTCTCCTGGCCGGCGGCCAGTTGGCTGTGCAGGTTGCGCAGTTCCAGATCGTTCTGCCGCAGTTGCTGTTCATCGCGCTGCTGTTGCTCCTGGCGCGCGGCGATTTCCTGCTGCGCCTGTTGCAACGCCTGCTCCCGCAGGCGAAGTTCGGTCTCGTGCTGCGCCCGGTGCCGCTGCACCTGCAGGTTGGCGATCAGCCACCCCAGCAACAGGCCGATCGCCACGCCGCCAATACCATAAATCACGCTGGTATCCACCCTGCCTCCTGTATACGCAATGCCATTTCGGCGCAAACGCGCCTGCTGCCTGCCACGTTAAAGGGCTGCTGTATGGATGTCCAGTTTGTTTTTATCGGAAAGTGGGCCGAATAACCACGCCGACGCACCGGCAACCTGGGCGATAAAGGGAAGCGCCGGGCTAAAATAATTTGAAACGATATTCGGCGATAAACTCGGCGCCCAGGGTATGCGCCGTCCGGTAATGCCCGTTGGCTATCACCGGCGTTTTATTCACGTTTTTGTAAGACCAGCCCGGCCCGACCATGGCGAACACCGTCAGATTGTTTAATGTAGGATGAGAAGGCGCCCAGCGGCCAAAAACGTTGAGCTCGCCGGTACGCACGGCGACGCCCTGATAGCTGAACTGCCCATAGTTGCTCAGCACACCGGCGGTGAATTCAGGCGTGATACGATAGTCGATCTGCGCGGCCAACATGGTTTCCCCGTCACGCATATAGTCTTCGCCCGCATAGGCCATTGAGGTGAACGTGCCGCGAGAATTCTTCGTCATATGGCGTGGATAAAAGCCAAGCTCGCCGCCGCCCTTTGGCGCCCGCGTATGGCCAACGCCGAGCTTAAGGCTCCAGCGCGGCGCCTGCCATTTGGCGTCAAGGGCATAATGATTGGCGTGCCGGTCAAAGTGGCGTTTGCTCAACGCCATCGCTTGGTAACCTGCCAGCGCCTGCGTGGTATAAATCTGGCTGCCCAGGCTAAGCGTTGCCCCCGGCTTGAACGCTATACGCAGGATCTGGCGGCGCAGGTAGTTTTGCGATTCACCGTACGCCAGTTGGCCGGTAAACGCATTGCCCTCATAGCCCAGCTCACCGCTAAACAGATGCTGGATGGAACGCCCATCGTTGGTTTGCAAGCGCAGACTATTCGGTGAGTTGCGCTCCATGCTGCGTTCAACATAGGCGCCGTGCAGCGAAAAACCAGCATGCCTCACCCCGCCGCTCCAGCCCAGATAGGTGGTCGGAGAAAGGCGGTTCGAGGTGGTAATCACGCCATCATTGCGCAACATTTGCCAACCGACACGCGCGTTGAGATCGGCGCCGCCGATATTCCCCTTCAGCTTGATATAACGCTGGCCAAACTTGCTGTAGCCGGCAGCATCGTGTTTGCTGCTGGCGCTATGGGTGCTGTACAGCACGCCACGGGAATTAAAATAATCGCTGGCCCCCAACTTTACCGCACCATAATAATGGATATCGGCGCCGATCGTGTCAGCCAGATAGCCGGACTGATAGCCCATTGCAATCCCTTGCCCCCAGGCGTTGTGCACCGCCTTTGGGTTGGCGGCATCTTCCTTTAAATATTTCCAGTAATTCTTTAACGCTATTTCCGCCTGGCCGTCGGTGAAAAAAGGCGAAGCGGCCATTGCGCTGAGCGTGCTTTCCGCGGCGGCGTTGGTGATGAAAAACAAGAGCAGGATATGAATAAATCTTCGGGCGGAATAAGTTTTCATTGTAATGACTCTCCCTGATATAAAAAATAGCAATCCACTGACGGAGAATTACTCTTNTGCGCTACGGCGTTTTTTCCAGCGCCGCCTTGCCTTTGGCGACATATTGCATATCGCCAATATCGGCTACGGTATATTTACCGTTTTTATAGGTAATTTTGACTACCGCGGCGTTGGCCAGCGGCCTGTTCTTTGCCGGGCTGTCGGTCATATCTGAAATCATCATCAGCATGGAAAGCCCGGAAGAGACAGCCAGTACATTTTTATCCCCGGCTTTTAACGCATCCTGCACCATCGTATGCAACGCCTGCTGCGTGCGGACTTTCACCTGGGCGGCGTTTTCCGCCGCTTGCTTCTCGTCAATTTGGCTGATGGCGTCTATCACGACAGGCACCGTTATATCGCCCGCCGTCATCGCCGCCAGCATAGCCTTACTATCGGCAAAGCCTAATTTTTTCGCGGTAGCATTGAGCATATCCGCGTTCGGCAGCCCTTCAAAACCGCCGAAGAACACCTCGCGCAAGCCACGAAGCGCCACCACTGGCGCCTGGGGTTGGCCCATTTCCTGCAGGATAATCTGCATGGTTTCCCGTTGCCGCCCGGCATCACTGGTGTAATAACGGCTAAACGAGATATCCTTTAACCCGGCGCCAAGGTAGCGGGCGGTTTCAATGCCGGGAGCGGTCAATGGCGAATCAACCCACCCTTGCACGCGATCGTAAGTATTGAGCACCGTTTTCCCGTGGCGGGCAAAGTAAATATTAACGCTGTCTTCCACTGCGGCGTCCGCGTTATTGATTAATACCGTTGAAACGGCAAGCAAAGAAATGAAGAACCCTTTTTTTATGTTCATCTTATATTCCTCATTGAATAATAGGCACAGAAAAACAGGTACTACAGATAAAAACTAATTTATTAAAAACAAAAAAACCCAACCCTATATGACCAATGGCGAATAGGTTTGGGTTTTGCCTGTCGTTAAACAGTAACAATCCAGTTTCAGTGAGACTAACACATCAGGAAAAGAAGAAAATATGCTTTTTTTTAATTGGGATAGTTTCGTGATCGGTTTCGCACTCTTTATTTATTTTCTACCCCAAATAATTCAGGTAATAGAAAAGCGTAACGCCGTAAGCGCCAGGCGCTTACGGCCGAATAAACTCGGCCCGGCAGCAAAAATACCGCGATGGCGGCCTTACCCCATCCAACGGCTGATCCACTGGATGCCAAACGCGCCCGGCGCCAGAATGCCGAAGGCCCAAATCATCGCCGAAGCCAGATTGGCCGACTGGAAGTAGCGCTGCGGCATGGCGCATATCCCCCCGACCAACGGCACCACCGCACGCAGCGGGCCAAAAAACCGGCCGAAGAAAATGCTCATCACGCCCCAGCGTTCAAAGAACGCATGGCCGCGCGCCAACAGCTTGGGGTTACGGGAAAGCGGCCACATATGCGCCACGCGATCCTGATAGTGATAGCCCACCCAGTAGGAAAGCCAGTCGCCGAAAAACGCGCCGGCCGCCGCCGCCGCCCAGATCGGCCAGAAGGCGATGCCGCTTTCGCCGATCAGCGCCCCCAGCGCCAGCAGGATCACCGTGGCCGGCAACAGCAGCGACAGAAAAGCCAGGGATTCGCCAAATGCCAGGAAAAAGATAATCGGGATCGCCCAGCCTTCATGCTGACGTACCATTTCGCTGACCCAGTGGATCACATCATTCAGACTCAATGCACACTCCTTCAATGGGGCTGTCCTGCGCACAGAATAAGGAATCGCGCCCCGTGCCGCTTAAACACCGATTAAACATAACGTATTTCCCGGCTGGCGGGCTAAACGGCAGGCTCCAGATAGCGTGCCTGCAGCACGTCACGCTGTTGCGGCCCCAGGCCATACTCCGCCTCCAGCCAGCGCGCCGGCGAACCGTACTGTTCGCGGATGCAGCCAAGGGCGGTGGTCAGGAACTCTTCGCGGGCACCGAGCACGTAGGCAAACTGGGCCAGCGCCGCGGCGTTCAGGCGGCTCGAAAGCTGATCCAGCATCTGTTCGCGGAAGGCTGCCAGCGTGGTTTCGGTCAGCAGGTAATCCTCCAGCACCGTGGCCTCATCCGCCCCAAGGGCCAACAGCACCAACGCAGAGCCGACGCCGGTGCGGTCTTTGCCCACGGCGCAGTGCTGCACGATGGCGCCGTTTTCCGTTTGCAACAGCAGAGCGGCCAGTTGCCGGTAGGCCGGGTTATTGAACGGCAGGCGGCGATACAGCTGCAGCATAAAGGCCCGGCTGTCAAAAGCCGCCAGCACCTCGTTGTTCAGCTTTTCCAGATTGGCATTCACTTCGCTGCTCAACGGGTTGGCCGGGAAATGATGGTAATCGGCACCGGGCCACAGCACATCCGGCTTATCCTGCACTTCATCGCTGTCGCGGTAATCCAGCACGGCGCTGACCGGCACGCCGGCCAAAAACGCACAGTCACGCGGCGTTAAGCGATCGAGCGCGCCGGCGCGGAACAGCAACCCACGCTTGATACGGCGGCCATGAGCGACGCTATTGCCGCCTAAATCACGAAAGTTGATGCCGCCGTCGAGCGGGGCCAGTGAAGGGTGAAGCAGAATCTGAGCGGTCATAGACATCCTCGTTATTGTTGTCGACAAACAGCGCGATACAGGCAGCGGATACATCCCATCACAAAACACAGCAGGCTGCGCAGATGGCGCCAGTGCCTGCCACCGTAACAGATTATGGTGAAATGAAAAATGGGCCGCAGCGGCGGCCCATCGGCAACGAGGCGGGTTACAGCAGGCGGCGTGCGGCTTCCACCACGATTTGCACCGCGTGGGTTTCGGTTTGCTTCATGGTTTGCGCATCCGGAATTTCCTGCTGGGTGCGGTTGACGATCACCCCGGCCACCATCCCGGCGCGCAGCCCCTGGCTGGCGCACATGGTCAACAGGGTGGCGGATTCCATTTCATAGTTCATCACGCCCATCGCCTGCCATTCGGCCATTGAGCCCTTGAAGCGGCTCACCACACGGCCGGAATACGTATCGTAACGTTCCTGGCCGGGGTAGAAGGTATCGGAAGAAGCGGTCACGCCGATATGGGTCGTGGCGCCGCTGGCTTTCGCCGCCTCGACCAGCGCGGTGGTACAGGCAAAATCGGCAACCGCCGGGAACTCCATCGGCGCAAAGTGCAGGCTGGCGCCATCCAGGCGCACCGCCGCCGTGGTCACCAACACATCGCCCACGTTGATGTCAGGCTGGATCGCGCCGGTAGTGCCGATCCGCAAAAAAGTACGGATGCCCAACTGCGCCAATTCTTCCACCGCGATCGACGTGGAAGGGCCGCCGATGCCGGTTGAACACACGATGACGGGCTTGCCGTCGAGTTCCGCCCGCCAGGTGGTAAATTCACGATGGGAAGCCAGATGCACCGGGTTTTCCATCAGCCTGGCGATTTTTTCTACGCGTTGCGGATCGCCGGGGACGATCGCCAATTGCGCCCCCTGCAAATCGAATTTGGTCAGGCCAAGATGGAAGACATCTGATTGAGACATACCGGATCCCTCATTATTCATGTTTAGTCGGAGGAACAAAAACGCACTCTACTGAAAATCCATCGCCAATTTCGTGACGCGAATCACTTGTTAACAGAAAACGAATTTCAGAATACATATTTATTGTGATAATCATCACAAAATTAACCGACCGTTTACCCCTCGTGCAGTGTCTGCGCGGCTAAGCGGCTGGCCAGACGCAGCGGCCTTACACGGTGTAGCCCAAGCGCGCACGCCGTTGCCCGACGGCGAACAGGGTGGGGCTGCCACCGTGCGGAATCGAGCCTATAGTTAACAAGATCCCGCCCCGTTTTCCTTTTACACGGAGACCACAATGAAAACCGAGAGCCAAACGACGCAACAGCAAAGCCAGCAGGGCTTCAGCCCGGCCGTCAAACCGCTGGCCGCCACCACCCGGCACACCGACGAACAGGGCATTCACGCCGGCGAAACCACTATCCCGGTGCAGAACGAATCCCTGCCGGCCTACCTTGCCCGGCCCGATAACCAACGTGGCCCCTTCCCGGTGGTTCTGGTGGTTCAGGAGATCTTTGGCGTTCATGAACATATTCGGGATCTGTGCCGGCGGCTGGCCAAACAGGGCTATCTGGCGCTCGCCCCGGAGCTGTACTTCCGCCAGGGGGATGCCAGTAACTATAGCGATATCAGTGAACTGTTGCAGAATCTGGTGAGTAAAGTGCCGGACAGCCAAGTGCTGATGGACCTGGATCATACCGCCCACTGGGCCCTGCAGCACGGCGGGGCGCCAGGTAAGCTGGCGATCACCGGTTTTTGCTGGGGCGGGCGCATCGCCTGGCTGTACGCAGCGCATAACCCGCAGTTGAAAGCGGCCGTCGCCTGGTATGGCAAGCTGGTCGGTGAGAAAACCCTCAATACGCCGAAACACCCGGTGGATATTGCCACCGAGCTGTCAGCGCCCGTGCTGGGGCTGTATGGCGGCAAGGATACCGGCATCCCGCTGAACACGGTGGAAACCATGCGCCAGGCGATCCGCGCGGCGAATGCCGACGCCGAGATCGTGGTTTATCCGGACGCCGGCCACGCCTTCAACGCCGACTATCGCCCCAGCTACGATGCCGAAGCCGCCGCCGATGGCTGGCAACGGATGCTGGCCTGGTTTGCCCGGCACGGCGTCACCGGCGAGCCCCAGGCCTGAGCCGCGGCGGCGCATGTTATAGCTGTAAAGCGCCGAATGCGCCGCACCAGTCGTGCTCAAAC
This sequence comes from Gibbsiella dentisursi, assembly GCF_039539505.1. Taxonomy (NCBI): domain Bacteria; kingdom Pseudomonadati; phylum Pseudomonadota; class Gammaproteobacteria; order Enterobacterales; family Yersiniaceae; genus Gibbsiella; species Gibbsiella dentisursi. Next base: position 282,865 of record NZ_BAABDG010000009.1, on the reverse strand, counting down.
TTTTCCACCGCGGCCTGCACTGCCGGCGCGGTGATGAACTGTTCCGCCACATCGACCGGCAAGGTTATCGCCCCGCAGCCCGCCAGCAGGCACTCCAGCGCCTGGCGCGGCGTTTTAAAGCTGGCCGCCAGCACCTGGGCGTGCGGCGCATGCAGCGTAAGCAATTGTTGCAATTCCCGTACGGTGGCAATGCCGTTGCCGCCCTGTGCATCCAACCGGTTGACGTAAGGCGCCACGTACTGCGCCCCCGCCAACGCCGAAAGCAGCCCCTGCGCGGCGCCGTACACCGCAGTGCCCAACGTTGGAATGCCCATGCCCTTCAGCGCCTTAATGGCCGCCAGCCCTTCCGCCGTAGCCGGGACTTTCACCACCAGCTCCGGCACCCGTTCATGCAGTAATACCGCTTCTTCCACCATGCGGGCCGCGTTGTTGGCCAAAACCTGGGCAAACAGCCGGCCTTCACCGCCCAACGCATCACGCAGCGCCGGCAGCACGTCCCACAGCGGAGTGCGCGAATTGGCGACGATGCTCGGATTGGTCGTCACCCCTTGCAGAGGCAGAATGCGCGCCAGGCGCTTGACGGCGCTGACATCGGCGGTATCGAGATAAAGTTCCATAATGGTTCCCCACAGCTAAACAAAGGGGCGCCCATGCGCCCGGAATAAATTACAGTTCAAGTTCCTGTTGCAGCAGGCTAACCACCTGCTGGGCGGAGCCTGCGTTGACCAGTGCGGCGCGAAAGCCTTCATGCATAATGCGCCGGGCCAGTTTGGAGAAAATACGCATGTGCTGATCGCCCGCGGCGTGTTTATTCAGCGTCAGCATAATGACGAACTGCGCCTCCTCATCGCCCCACGCCACCGGGCGGGCCAGTTTGGCCACGCTGATGGTCGATTGTTCAATGTGCTCCGATTTGGTGTGCGGGATGGCAAAGCCAAACCCCAGCCCGGTAGAGAAGACCGCCTCGCGCGCCCATACATCGGCCGCCAGTTTGCGCGGATAGCGGCAGCGCCCGGCCAGCAGCAGGTTATCCACCATGCCTTTGATCACTTCCTCCTTGCTGCGCCAATCGGCATCAAGGGCAATGCATTGAGAGGTGATCAGCGGCGCATCGCTTTGTTCCATACGGAACTGCGCCAGCAGGTGCTCCACCGCCAGCGACGTGCGGCAGGCCATGGCGCGGTTGAGCAACAGGCGGCACTCGCGGCTATCGAGCTTCGCCAGCCGCGCCTTGGTGGCCGGGATCGCCGGGGCGCTCATGCTGATTTCGTCCAGCCCCATCCCCACCAGCAGCGGCAGCACCGAGCCTTTTGCCCCCAGTTCGCCGCACAGGCCAATCCATTTGCCCTGCCGATGCACTTCGCGCACCGCATAATCCAGGCTGCGCAAAAACGCCGGGTTGAGGCTGTTGTAATGCTTAGTCACCTTGGCGTTATCGCGGTCCACCGCCAGCAGGTACTGCGTCAGATCGTTGCTGCCGATGCTAAAGAAATCTATTTCTTCGCAGCACTGTTCAATGATGAACAGCACGGAAGGCACTTCCAGCATGATGCCGAGCGGGATCTTTTCATCAAACGGCACTTGCCCGCCGCGCAGCGCCTGTTTTACTTCGGTCAGTTGATCCTTCACCCACAGGATCTCTTCCATCGAAGAGATCATCGGGATCATCACTTTCAGCGGGCCGTGGGCGGAAGCGCGCAGGATGGCGCGTAGCTGGGTGCGAAACAGCGGCAGGAATTCCTGATAGATGCGCACCGCGCGGTAACCGAGGAACGGGTTGTTTTCCGCCGGAATGTTGAGGTAATCCACCGGTTTGTCGCCGCCGATATCCATGGTGCGCACGATAATCGGTTTGCCGGCGGCCGCTTCCACCGCCTGGCAATAAATGTTGTACAGCTCGTCTTCCGTCGGCGCCGTGGTGCGGTCCATATACAGCATTTCCGTGCGGAACAAGCCTATCGATTCGGCGCCGTTGGCAAACGCGGCTTTGGCCTCCACCGCATGGGCGATGTTGGCCGCCACTTCCATCCGCACGCCATCGGCGGTGTGGGCCGGTACGGCCAGATAAGCGCTTTGCTGCTGGCGCAGCTGTTCACGCAGCCATTGTTCCTGGCGGTAATAGCGCCGTACCGGTTCGTTAAGATCGCAGGCGACCAGCCCCAGATCGCCGTCGATCTGTACCTGTTGATTCAGGTAGGGCTGCAACGCGGCGGCGTCAGCGCCCACCAGCGTCGGGATATTGAACGAGCGTGCCAAAATTACGGTATGCGAGGTGCTGCCGCCGCTGCCCAACAGCAGCCCTTTCAGATAGCGCTTGTCCAGTTCCAGAAACTGGCTCGGTGTCAGATCGTCAGTCAGGCAGATGCTGTCTTCATGCAGCGCCTGCTGGCAGGGGAAACGCTGCTCGCCGTAAATCTGCTGCAGCAGTTGAAAGCACAGATCGCGGATGTCCAGCTCACGCTCACGCAGGTAGGCGCTGGCGGACTGCGCCAACTGCTGGCTAAAGTGGGCGGCGGTAGCGACGATAGCCGCAGCGCAGCTGGCGCCTTGCAGCACGCCGTCCAACAGATGCTGGCGGAAGGCCGCGTCGCGCAACAGTGAACGATGCGCCTCCAGCACAGCCGTGGCGGTACCGGCGCCGGCCATCAATTGCAGCTCCAGCGCTTTGCTTAAACAGGCCAGGCCGTCGGCCAGCCGTTGCTGTTCCTGCTCAACCCCTGCCGACGCCGGCAGTTCGCCCAGCGCGCCGAGATCGACCCGCGCCAAATGCACCAGTTTGCCGAGCGCCGAGCCCTGGCTTACCGCTTTAGCGCGCAGCAAGGTGGGCTGCAGGTTGGCCAGCGCGGCCGGCACCGGCTCCAGTTCATCAGCCCCCGCTTCCTGCGGCAGCGGTTCGTCGCAGTGCGGGAATTCATGGGTAATGAAGTGGCTCAGGCGCTCAAAGGCGCCCTGCTCATCTTCCCCTTCAATCGTCACTTGGCATTCGTCGCCGAGCAGGATATCGGCGCCGATCAGCGACAGCACGCTTTTACCATCGCCCGTGATGCCGGTACGCGGGTTATGCCAGTGAAAGTGCGAGCTAAACCCGTTGCACAGGCTTTCAATGTGGCTGGCCGGGCGGGCATGGATGCCATTGGGCAGCGAACAGGTAAACGTCACGATTTTGGCCATTGATATTTCCTCATATCAAAGCAGTGCCGGAAAGCACCGGTTTGCCACAAGGATAAGAGCCGCCGCCCCGCGACGGCTAGCGGACAAAAATGCCAAACGCTGGACAAATGTAAGATACTGGCATAAATGCGAACTGGCTCACAAAGCGAGCCATACCGGCGGCATTTTATCTCGCTGTGCAATTTGCGTTGGATCTCACTTTTCCCCTGACATTACAAAAATCCAGTAAATGGCAACTTTATCCACTGTTGGCGCGCAGGGCGCTTGCCTATTGTGTTAGGCAACAACCTTTCTCCAGCAAGGGTTATTTTTCCTGATGGTTTCTGTACTCAGAGCACGCTGGTTAACACCGGGGGAATGAATGATGAAAGAGCTGATAAACATCCTAAAAAATACGCGCCAGCACCTGATGACCGGCGTATCCCACATGATCCCGTTTGTGGTGGCCGGCGGCATTTTACTGGCGGTTTCCGTCATGCTGTACGGCAAAGGGGCGGTGCCGGACGCAGCAACCGATCCCAACCTGAAAAAGCTGTTTGATATCGGCGTCGCCGGCCTGACGCTGATGGTGCCTTTCCTGGCGGCTTACATCGGCTACTCCATCGCCGATCGCTCCGCGCTGGCGCCGGCGGCCATCGGCGCCTGGGTGGGCGCTTCCTTCGGCGCCGGCTTCTTTGGCGCCATTATCGCCGGCCTGCTGGGCGGGACGATCGTGTTTTACCTGAAGAAGATCCCGGTGCCGAAGATCCTGCGTTCGGTGATGCCGATCTTCGTGATCCCCATCATCGGCACGCTGCTGACGGCCGGCATCATGATGTGGGGGCTGGGTGCGCCAATCGGCGCGCTGACCACCGGCCTGACGGAATGGCTGCAGGGCATGCAGCAAGGCAGCATCGTGGTGTTGGCGATCATTATGGGGCTGATGCTGGCCTTCGATATGGGCGGCCCGGTGAACAAAGTGGCCTATGCCTTCATGCTGATCTGCGTAGCGCAGGGGGTTTACACCGTGGTCGCCATCGCCGCCGTGGCGATCGCCACCCCACCGCTCGGGCTGGGGTTCGCCACCCTGATCGGCCGGAAATATTACACCGTAGAAGAACGCGAAGCCGGTAAGGCCGCCATTTTGATGGGCTGCGTCGGCGTCACCGAAGGCGCAATCCCGTTCGCCGCCGCCGATCCGCTGCGTGTGATCCCGGCGATTATGATCGGCGCCGCCAGCGCGGCCACCACCGCGGCCTTGCTGGGCGCACAGTGCTATGCCGGCTGGGGCGGGCTTATCGTGCTGCCGGTGGTGGAAGGCAAACTGGGCTTTATCATCGCGCTGCTGGTCGGTATGACGGTAACGGCACTGCTGGTTAACCTGCTCAAAAGTTTCGCGGCCAAAAAACAGGCGGCGGCGGCAAAAGAGAGCGATCTGGATCTGGATTTTGAAATCAACTAAACCGCGCCCGTGCGGGCGGCAAACGCCGACAAGACGGCGCTTTGCATACGAAGGAGATAATCATGGCTAACATTATTGCTGTAACCGCTTGCCCATCCGGCGTCGCCCACACCTACATGGCCGCCGAAGCCATTGAACGCGCGGCGAAGGCCAAGGGCTGGCAATGCAAGGTAGAAACCCAGGGTTCCATCGGGCTGGAAAACGAACTCACGCCGCAAGACGTGGCCGCTGCCGATCTGGTGATCCTGACCAAAGACATCGGCATCAAGCTTGAAGAACGCTTCAAAGGCAAAACCGTGGTGCGCGTGGCGATCAGCGACGCGGTGAAACGTGCCGACGCCATCATGGACAAGATCGCCGCACACCTGGCGCAAACCGCCTGACCGCCGGCCCCGGTGCGCCTGTGCCGGGGTTGTTTGCCCGTTCCGTAGGAAGAAGGATAACCTCATGACATCCCGTATCGAACGCCTGAAAGCCGCCCTGTTTTCCGCCCCGCGCGAAATCTCGCTGGAGCGGGCGCTGCTGTATACCGCCAGCCATCGCCAGACCGAAGGGCAACCCACCCTGCTGCGGCGGGCCAGGGCCACGGCGCATATCCTCGATCACGTGGCGATCGGCATCCGTGATGATGAACTGATCGCCGGCAACCGTACCGTCAAACCACGCGCCGGCATTATGTCGCCGGAGATGGACCCCTACTGGCTGCTGCAGGAGCTTGATACCTTCCCTACCCGCCCACAGGATCGCTTCGCCATTTCTGAACAGGATAAGCACGTATACCGCGAACAGCTCTACCCTTACTGGGCACAGCGCTCCATGAAGGATTTCATCAACGGCCAGATGCCGGCGGCGGTCAAGGCCGCCACCCAGACCCAAATTTTCAGTATCAACCAGACCGATAAAGGCCAGGGGCATATCATCATTGATTACCCGCGCTTATTGAATAACGGCCTGGATGCCCTGCTGGCCGAACTGCAGCACTATGTGGCGCAGCAGCCGGATAATCCCTTTTACCAGGCGGCGCTGCTGCTGTTGCAAGCGTCACAGCGCCATATCCTGCGCTACGCCGGCCTGGCGCAGCAGATGGCGGCGGCGTGCGAAAACGCCGCGCGCAAGGCGGAACTGCTGCGCATCGCCGACGTTTCTGAACGGGTGGCCCACCAACGGCCAAAGGATTTTTATCAGGCCTGCCAGCTGTTCTGGTACATGAACATCATCCTGCAGTACGAATCCAACGCCAGTTCGCTGTCGCTCGGCCGCTTCGATCAGTACATGCTGCCGTTCTACCAGGCTTCGCTCAACCAGGGTGACGATCCGGCCTTCCTGCGCGAACTGCTGGAAAGCCTATGGGTGAAGTGCAACGACATCGTGCTGCTGCGTTCCACCGCCAGCGCACGCTACTTCGCCGGCTTCCCCACCGGCTATACCATTTTGCTGGGCGGCCTGACGGAAACCGGGCGCAGCGCAGTCAACGTGCTGTCGTTCCTGTGCCTGGACGCCTACCAGAGCATCCGCCTGCCGCAACCGAACCTTGGCGTGCGGGTGAATGAGTTTATCGATCGGCCGTTCCTGCTGAAAACCGCCGAAACCATCCGCCTGGGCACCGGTATCCCGCAGGTGTTCAACGATGAAGTGGTGGTGCCGGCGTTTCTCAACCGCGGCGTCACACTGGAAGACGCGCGCGATTATTCGGTGGTGGGTTGCGTGGAGCTGTCGATCCCCGGCCGCACCTACGGCCTGCATGATATTGCGATGTTCAACCTGTTGAAGGTGATGGAGCTGGCGCTGCTGGAAAACGAAGGCAACGCCGCGCTGACCTATCCGCAGTTGCTAAGCCAGATCCGTGAAAAAATCCGCCACTACGTCAGGCTGATGGCCGAAGGCAGCAACGTCTGCGATATCGGCCACCGCGACTGGGCGCCGGTGCCGCTGCTGTCGTCGTTCGTGGAAGATTGCCTGCAAAACGGCAAAGACATTACCGCCGGCGGCGCCCGCTATAACTTCTCCGGTGTGCAGGGTATCGGTATCGCCAACCTAAGCGACTCGCTGTATGCCCTTAAGGGGCTGGTGTTTGATCAGCAGCTCGTGAGCTTCGATCAGTTGTTGGCCACGCTGAAAGATAACTTTGCCACCCAGGAAGGGCAGAAAATCCGCGCACGGCTGATCAACCGCTTTGATAAATATGGCAATGATATTGACGAAGTTGACCTGATCAGCGCCGAACTGCTGCGTTTTTACTGCAAAGAGGTGGAAAAATACCGTAACCCGCGCGGCGGCCAGTTCACACCGGGTTCGTATACCGTTTCCGCCCACGTCCCGCTGGGGGCGGTGGTCGGCGCGACGCCGGACGGGCGGCTGGCGGGCGAGCAGTTGGCGGACGGCGGGCTTTCGCCGATGCTGGGCCAGGACGCGCAGGGGCCGACGGCGGTGCTCAAATCGGTCAGTAAGCTGGACAACTACCTGCTGTCCAACGGCACCCTGCTGAACGTGAAGTTCACCCCCAGCACGCTGGAAGGCCAGGCCGGGTTGAACAAGCTGGCGGATTTCCTCGGCGCCTTCACCAAGCTCAAACTGCAGCATATCCAGTTCAACGTGGTAAACGCCGAGACGCTGCGCGCCGCCCAGGCCAGGCCGCAGGACTACGCCGGGCTGGTGGTGCGCGTCGCCGGTTACAGCGCATTCTTCGTTGAGCTGTCGAAGGAGATCCAGGATGACATCATCCGCCGTACAGCGCATCAACTGTAGCCTGATCGCGCCCGGTGCAGACCGGGCGCCCAACGGGCCGCAGGGCCATATTTTCAACATCCAGCGCTATTCGCTGAATGACGGCCACGGCATCCGCAGCGTGGTGTTCTTCAAAGGGTGCCCGCACACCTGCCCGTGGTGCGCTAACCCGGAATCCATGTCGCCGCGGCAGCACATCGTGCGGCGCATGGCCAAATGCCTGCACTGCCAGCCCTGTTTGAACGATCCGGACGAATGCCCAAGCGGCGCGCTGGAGCGCATCGGGCAATCCATCGGGCTGGAGGCCCTGCTGCAACAGTTACTGAAAGACGAGGTGTTTTACCGCACTTCCGGCGGGGGCGTAACGCTCTCCGGCGGCGAAGTGCTGATGCAGGCCCCCTTCGCCGGGCAACTGCTCCAGCGTCTGCGCCGGTACGGCATCCACACGGCGATAGAAACCGCCGGCGACGCGCCGCTGCCCAGGCTGTTGCTGCTGGCGGAGCATTGCGATCAGGTGCTGTTCGATCTGAAAATCATGGACGCCGGCACCGCAAGGCGCGTATTGAACATCAACCAACCGCGGGTGCTGGCCAACTTCGCCGCCCTGGCCGCACGCGGCGTGGCCCTCACTCCACGCGTTCCCCTGATCCCCGGTTACACCCTCAGCCAGGAAAATGTCGCGCAGATACTGGCTTTTCTGGCCCCTTTCGCGTTAAAAGAGATCCATCTGCTGCCGTTCCACCAATACGGCGCGGCCAAGTATGAACTGCTGGGGCGCGATTACCCGCTGCGCGATGTGGCGCCGCCAACCGAGCAGGACATTGCGCCGTTGCGCGCCATGGCCGAAGCAGCAGGATACCGGGTGGTGACCGGGGGTTAACGCAAGGGGGTTGGCATGTCGATTAAGTTGGTGGCGGTAACCGCCTGCGTCAGTGGCGTTGCGCACACTTATATGGCGGCCGAAAAGCTGGAAAAGCTGTGCGCGCAGGAAAAATGGCCGCTGAAGGTCGAAACCCAGGGCGCGTTGGGGATTGAAAACCCCCTGACGGAGCAGGATCTGGCGCAGGCCGATGTGGTGCTGCTGATCACCGATATCCAACTGGAAGGCAGCGAGCGCTTCACCCACCGCCGCTGCGTGCAAACCGCCATCAATACCTTCCTGTGCCAGCCGGAGAAGGCCTTTAGCGCGGTGCGCAAAGCGGCCACCTCACCGCAGGAAACCCATATTCTGGTGGAATAGCCGCCTATTCCCGTTCGCTCAGTTCACTGCGGTATTGCCCGCGGTATTCCGAGGGCGAACGCTCGGTGTTTTTGCGGAAGATACGGCAGAAATAGTTGCTGTCGACAAAGCCGCAGGCGTGCGCCACTTCCTTCACCTTCATATCGTAACGCTTGAGCAGGTGTTTGGCCTGCTCCAGGCGCACATGGTTCAGGTATTCATTGAACCCGACGCCGCCGGATTTTTGGAACAGGTGGGAGAGATAGTTCGGGGAGATATAAAACGCCTGCGCCACCGATTCACGGGTTAGCGGCTCGCGGTAGTGTTCTTCCAGATAATCGCGCACTGCGCCAAACAGCGCCTGGCTGCGCGAGGCGGTTTGCACCGAAGAACTGAACAGATCCAGCGCATGGCTCAGCAACCCTTTGACCAGAAAACGCGCGGTCGGCTGATCGCTCTGGTGCCAGGCCAGTTCGGTCAACGCCTGCAGCATAAATGAGCCGACGCGTGGGCCGCGGCGCCCGACGTTGCCTTTCCCCAGCGGCACCGTGTTCTGCCCATCCCATTGTAATAGGCTGTAGCCCAACTGTTGTTTGCCGAAAAGCAGGCTCAGCGTCGTGACCGGCCGCTGCCAGTTGGGGTTGTTCCAGCCGCGCGCCGGCACAAACAGCACATCCCCCGGCAACAGCCGCCGTTGCTGCCCGTCGCCCTGGCTGCCTTGCCATGTCATATCCAGTTCCCCGCTCAGCACCAGCTCCAGGCGGGGAAAGTTTACCTGATAGGCCAGCGCCGGCGCCGGCTGCTGGTTACCCGCAAAATAGACCTGCCGGACACCCGACGGATCGTCAAGCAACGGCGCCAGCACCGCTTCAAGCGGATGTTTCATGTGTCACACCTTTCATCCCAGAAAAGATAACGCCAGATGATAACGGATAGTGGCGAGCAAAAAGTGGGGGCAGAGCAACAATTTGAGCAATAATGGTGCAAGCAGTGGCGCACTCAGCATGGTTTTTGGCTGGCGCGGCGATGATTTCGGTCGCCATAACGCCGTAGTTTTCTGTGGCGCCGCAGGAACGCCGGTCAGAACCGCAGGCACAAAAAAAGGGCGCCGAAGCGCCCAACATCGTGTATCCATCAAATGACAACTACGCTACGGCCCACCGGCCGTAGCGCGGTACTTATGCCTGTTCGCGCAGGCGTTTGGCTGCCAGCACCATGTTTTCCAGCGACAGCCGGGTTTCCGGCCAGCCGCGGGTTTTCAGGCCGCAGTCCGGGTTCACCCACAGGCGCTCAGCCGGGATGTTCTGCGCCGCTTTGCGCAGCAACGCTTCGATCCATTCCACGCTTGGCACGTTCGGCGAGTGAATATCGTAAACGCCTGGGCCGATTTCGTTCGGGTATTCAAACTCTTTGAACGCTTCAAGCAGGTCCATATCGGAGCGTGAGGTTTCGATGGTGATCACGTCTGCATCCAGCGCCGCGATAGAGTCCATGATGTCGTTGAACTCGCAGTAACACATATGGGTGTGGATCTGCGTGTCATCTTGCGCAACCGCTGCGTTGAGCTTGAAGGCATCCACCGCCCAGCGCAGGTAAGCCGCCCAATCAGATTGGCGCAGAGGCAGGCCTTCGCGCAGCGCAGGTTCATCGATCTGGATGATGCCGATACCGGCTTTCTCCAGATCCGCCACTTCGTCACGCAGCGCCAGAGCGATCTGTTTGGCGATCACTTCGCGGCTGACGTCTTCACGCGGGAACGACCAGCACAGGATGGTTACCGGCCCGGTCAGCATCCCTTTCACCGGTTTGTCGGTCAGCGACTGGGCAAACTTGGCCCATTCGACGGTGATCGGCTGCGGGCGGCTGATGTCGCCAATGATGATCGGTGGCTTCACGCAGCGGGAACCGTAGCTTTGCACCCAGCCGTTCTGGGTAAAGACGAAGCCGTCCAGATTTTCACCGAAGTATTCCACCATGTCGTTACGCTCGGCTTCGCCGTGCACCAGCACGTCCAGCCCCAGGCGTTCCTGCTCGGCGACCGCTTGCTTGATGTGCTCGCCGATGCTGGTGCGGTAGTTGTTGCCGTCCAGGCGGCCCTGTTTGAAGTCCAGGCGCAGGCCGCGGATTTCAGTGGTTTGCGGGAAAGAGCCGATGGTCGTGGTCGGCCAGGCTGGCAGATTGAAACGCGCACGCTGCGCTTTCGCACGTTCGACATACGCATGCTGGCGTTCGATATCGCGGGCGGTAATGGCGGCCAGGCGGTTTTCCACCTGCGCATTGTGCACACGGGTGGATTCACGGCGTGCACGGATTGGCGCGCTGTAGGCATCCAGCTGTTTCTGCTTATCGGCATCCGGCGCATTCAACGCCTGGGTCAGCAGCGCCAGCTCGGCACATTTTTGCAGTGCGAAGGCAAACCAGCTCTTCACTTCATCGTCCAGGCGAGTTTCCACGCTCAGATCGATAGGGCTGTGCAGCAATGAGCAGGAAGAGCCGATCCACAGTTGGCGGCTCCCCACCAGCGGTTGCAGGCGATCAAACCAGTTGCTCAGATCGGCGCGCCAAACGTTGCGGCCGTTGATCACACCCAGAGACAGCAGCCAATCTTGCGGCAGCGCCTGGTTGAGCGCGGTAACGTCGTCATGGCCGGCGACCAGATCCACATGCAGCCCTTGTACCGGCAGCGCACGGATGGTGTCCAGATTATGGCCGATGCTGTCGAAGTAGGTGGTCAGCAGCAGTTTTACCTGGCCTTGCAGCGCTTCATACGCCGGTTTGAAGGCGTTCAGCCATTCCTGCGGCAGCTCCAGCACCAGCGCCGGCTCATCAATCTGCACCCACTCAACGCCGCGTTTCGCCAGTTCGGCCAGCACTTGCTGATAAACCGGCAGGATGTCTTTCAGTAATGACAGGCGATCGAACTGTTGGCCTTTCACTTTGCCCAGCCACAGGTAGGTTACCGGCCCCAGCAGCACAGGCTTGATTTTGTGGCCCAGCGCCAGCGCTTCGTCAACTTCGTCCAGCAGTTGGGTCCAGCCCAGTTTGAACTGCTGGCCTTTTTGGAATTCAGGCACCATGTAGTGGTAGTTGGTGTTAAACCACTTGGTCATTTCCGCCGCGGCGGCAGGTTCGCCAGTTGGCGCACGGCCACGGCCGATGCGGAACAGCGTATCCAGATCGATAGAACCCTCTTTGTTTTGGTGGCGGGCAGGCACGTTGCCCAGCAGCAGGCTGGTGGTCAATACGTGATCGTACCAGGCGAAATCGCCGACCGGCACCAGATCCACCCCGGCTTGCTGCTGCTGTTGCCAGTGACGAGCGCGCAGCTCGCGGCCAACCGCTAACAGTTCTTCCTGCGTTGAGTTACCTGCCCAGTAGCTTTCCTGCGCTTTTTTCAGTTCACGACGCAGACCAACGCGTGGAAAACCCAGTGTGTGATTCAAAATTGCCATCGTCATATTCCCATTTAGCCGTCCAGATGTTTACACATCTATAATCAGCAGGTACTGTATTAACCACAAGCGCAATTTATTCACTGTCACTGTGAAGGACTCTCATGATCGAACTGAAACACTTAAGGACATTGCAGGCACTGCGCAATACTGGTTCGCTGGCCGCTGCCGCTGCACAACTCCATCAAACCCAATCGGCGCTTTCGCACCAGTTCAGCGATCTGGAGCAGCGCCTGGGGTTCAAACTGTTCGTTCGTAAAAGCCACCCCCTGCGTTTTACCGCCCAGGGCGAGATCCTGCTGCAGTTGGCAGAACAGGTTTTACCGCAGATCCAGCAGGCGCTGCAGGACTGCCGCGAACCGCATCAGGCAACGCTGCGCATCGCCATTGAGTGCCACAGCTGTATCCAGTGGCTCACGCCGGCGCTGGACAACTTCCGCCAGAGCTGGCCGCAGGTGGTCATGGATTTTAAATCCGGCGTGACGTTTGATCCACAGCCGGCGCTGCAGCAGGGCGAGCTGGATCTGGTGATGACCTCCGACATTCTGCCGCGCAGCGGGCTGCACTATTCGCCTATGTTCGATTTTGAAGTTCGGCTGGTGCTGGCGCCGGACCATCCTCTGGCGGCCAAGGCGCGGATTGAACCGGAGGATCTGGCGGATGAGACGCTGATGATTTACCCGGTGCAGCGCCAACGGCTGGATATCTGGCGCCACTTTTTGCAGCCGGCGGGCATCAGCCCGGCGCTGAAAAACGTCGATAATACGCTGTTGCTGATTCAGATGGTGTCCGCCCGCATGGGCATTGCCGCCCTGCCGCACTGGGTGGTGGAAAGCTTCGAGCGCCAGGGGCTGATCGTCACCAAAACCTTGGGCGACGGTCTGTGGAGCCGGCTGTATGCGGCGGTGCGCGACGGCGAACAGCGCCAGGCGGTAACCGAGGCCTTTATTCGCTCGGCGCGCCAGCATGCGTGCCAACACCTGCCGTTCGTACGCGATGCCGGCCGCCCAGGGGCACCGGCGCTCACCACGCTACAGCCCTCACCCTAGCCTTCTCCAATCCCCCTCACCCTAACCCTCTCCCACAGGGAGAGGGAACCGTTCGGCGTTGGTTGCGGCCCTCACCCTGGCCCTCTCCCACAGGGAGAAGGAACCGTTCGGCGTTGGTTGCGGCCCTCACCCTAACCCTCTCCCACAGGGAGAGGGAACCGTTCGGTGTTGGGTTGTGGCCCTCACCCTGGCGGGAGAAGGGATCGTTCGGCGTTGGATTTGGACATTGCCGTGCGTATTACAGCAAACACGGTTTCCCCCTTTTGAGCGCCGGGCGGCTTTTCTCCCTCTCCCTATGGGAGAGGGTCGGGGTGAGGGAAGCGCGGTTCAGCTTTTGCTGTTCGGCGCCACCCAGCGGCGGTGCACCCACAGCGAAGCGACAATCACCGCGCCGCCGATCAGGAAGCTCGGCCAGTGCGGCTGCTGCTGCCAGATCGCCAGGTTAACCAGCAGCCCGGCGGGCACGTGCATATTATTCATGATGCCCAGCGTACCGGCATCCACCTGGGTCGCGCCGTAGTTCCACATGAAGTAGCCCAGCCCAGAGGCCACGACGCCCAGCCAGATCAATACCCCCCACTGCAGGCCGGTGGTCGGCAGTTGCTGCGGGTTGCCCCACAGGCACCAGGCGAATACCGCCACGATCAGCGCCCCCAGGTAGAACCAGGAAAATGCGGTATGCTGCGGCAACGGATGCACTTCCATCAGGCGCTTATAACCCACCATGCCGATAGCAAAGCAGATATTCGCCGCCTGCACCAGCAACAGCCCCCACCAGAAATGCTCGCTCACCTGGTGATAACGGATAATCGCCGCGCCCAGCACCGCCAGCAGCGCGCTCAGCACATAGCTCCAGCGTGGGCGCCGGCGGCTAATCACATCGTAAATCAGCGTGACATACAACGGCGTCAGCACGGTAAACAGCAGGAATTCCGGCACCGTCAGGTACATGTAAGCGCGGAAGCTGAACAAATACATAATGCCAAGCTGGAAAGCGCCAACGATCATGTACAGCAGGATCACGCGCGGCCGGATGTTGCGCCAGCGCAAGAACGGCAGAAACACCAGCGCCGCCAGCCCGATGCGTATCAGCACCGAAAACCAGCTATCCACCTGCCCCGCCAGATATTCGCCAATCAGGCTAAACGAGAACGCCCATAAAATGGTGGTAATAACCAGAAGAAACACGTCAGTTTCACCCTAATATACTCATCATACTTCAAGTTGCAGGTACGTTGGCTTTCCTCGCTCACCCCAGTCACTTACTCCAGTAAACTCCTGGGGACTCGCTGCGTTGCCGCCTTCCTGCAACTCGAATTATTTAGAGTATGAGTCAGAAAAGGCGATTGTAACGGAAGGCGGGCGGCCATGTGGCACAAAGGCGGTTGACGTCTGTTTGAAAATTGCTCTTATCGCAAATTTAGCGCGTTGGGTTATGCTTAAGGCAGGGAGAACATGATGAAAACACCAGCACTCTTTATCGCTTTGCTACTGCTGGCCTGGCAGGCCGGCGCACAAAATCTGAATGCCGCTGCCGGCGTGCAACCGTTAAATCAGGACAGCGTACAACAGCAGCGTATGTTGGATAACCAACAGCGGGAACAGCGCCGTTTACAGCAGCAACGCCAGTTTGACGCTAACCAACAGCGGCTGCAGCAAACATCCCCCGGTAATAGCCGGTTGATCCCTAACAACAATCAACCGCGCTCCCCGTTTGATCGCAGCGCGCCGTCCGTGCCGCAGGCGCCGCTGCCTGCCGCTCCCGCCGGTTAATCACGCAAAATCAGGGCCGATCAAATCGATCCGGTCAGTACAGATGCAATCAACCCCCCAGCCCAGCAGTTGGCGCGCGCGTTCCGGGCTATTGACGGTATAAACCAGGATCCGCAGCCCGGCGTCTTTTAGCGCATTAACCCGCTCCGCCGTCAGTTCACGATGGTTGATGTGCAGCGACACGCAGCCCAACCGTTCGGTCAATGCGCGCCAGCCGTCGTCCCAGGCATCCAGCAGCAGGCCACGTGGTAATTCAGGCACCGCCGCCTGTGCCGCCGCCAACGCCTCAACGGAAAAGGAAGACAGCAACGGATCGGTCTGCCCCTGCCACAATAAACGCGCCGCCTGCGCCACCGTGCGGCCGGTCACCTCTTCCGCGCCGGTGGTCGGTTTAATCTCGATGTTGGCCATCATGCCGTGTTGCCGGCAACGTTCAGCCACCTGCGTCAGCAACGGCAGGGGCTCGCCTTTAAACGCGGCGCTATACCAGTTGCCGGCGTCCAGTTGCACCAGCTTTTCCCAGGGCAGCGCGCCCGCCACGCCCCAGCCGTTGCTGGTGCGCTCCAGGGTATCGTCGTGCAAGAGGAAAATTTGCCCATCCTGGGCCAACTTGGCGTCAAATTCGATCATCCGGTGCCCGTGGCGGGCGCCGACATCGATCGCCGCCAGCGTATTTTCCGGCGCCAGAGAACCGCCGCCGCGATGGGCGACGATAGGAGGATAAGGCCAGGCAGTCGTCATTATTCAATCCGTAACCCGCTATGGGTATCAAAAAAGTGCAGCGCCTGCGCGGGCAGCTGCACATAAAGTGTGCTGCCGACAGACGGCATGGTTTCATGGCTCAGACGCGCGATCACACCGTTGCCGCCCCACTGCCCGTGCGCCAGATTATCGGCGCCGAGCAGTTCCAACGTTTGCATCACCAGCGGAAGGCCGCCCTGCTCATGCGTAGTCAGTTGAATATGCTCCGGCCGAATGCCCAACGTCAACTGGCGCCCGCTCCATTCCGGCCGGGCCTGCGGCAACGGCAGCAGCGTGCCATCCGCCAGTTGCAGCTGCTGGCCGTTGATGCTGACGGTCCCCGGCAACAGGTTCATCGCCGGCGAACCGATAAAGCTGGCGACGAACAGCGAAGCCGGGCGTTGGTACACTTCACTCGGCGTGCCGATCTGCTCGGCCACGCCTTTGTTCATCACGATCACCCGTTGCGCCAGCGTCATCGCCTCCACCTGATCGTGCGTCACATACAGGCTGGTGGTCTTCAGCCGCCGGTGCAATTGCTGCAATTCCAGGCGCATCTGCACGCGCAGCTTGGCGTCCAGGTTGGACAAAGGCTCATCAAACAGGAACACCGCGGGTTCGCGCACAATAGCGCGCCCCATCGCCACGCGCTGGCGCTGGCCGCCGGACAGCTCGCGCGGTTTGCGCAACAGCAGCGGCCCCAGTTCCAGAATGCGCGCCGCTTCCTCCACCCGCTGGCGAATGTGCGCTTTGCCAAAGCCGCGGATCTTCAGGCCGTAGGCCATGTTGTCGTACACGCTCATGTGCGGGTACAGCGCATAGTTCTGGAACACCATGGCGATGCCGCGGTCCTTGGGCTCCAGGTTGGTTACCCGCTCGGTATCAATATAGATATCGCCACTGCTGACGCGCTCCAGGCCGGCCACCATACGCAGCAGAGTGGATTTGCCGCAGCCGGATGGGCCGACCATCACAATAAACTCGCCGTCGGCCACATCGAGATCAAAAGGCTGAATCACCGCGGTTTTGCCGTCATAAGATTTGGTGACTGCCTGTAATTTTAAACCTGCCATTGCGGGTATACCCTTATTTCTCACTATCAACCAGGCCGCGCACAAACCAGCGCTGCATCAGAAGCACCACCGCCAGCGGTGGCAATAAAGTCAGGAACATCGCCGTCATCACCTGGTTCCACTGCGTCGGCGCGCCGGAGGTAGAAATCATGCTTTTGATGCCGGCCACGGCGGTGCCCATCTCTGCGTCGCTGGTGATCAGCAGCGGCCACAAGTATTGGTTCCAGCCGTAAATGAAGGTGATGACAAACAGCGCGGCCAGATGGGTCTTCGACAGCGGCAGCACGATGTCCCAGAAAAAGCGCATCGGGCCGGCGCCGTCGATACGCGCCGCTTCCAACAGCTCATCCGGCAGCGTCATGAAGAACTGGCGCAGCAGGAAGGTGGCGGTCGCCGAGGCCACCATCGGCAACGTTAACCCGGTGTAGCTGTCCATCAGGTTAAGGTTGGAAATCACCTCGACCGTCGGGAAAATGCGCACCTCTACCGGCAACATCAGGGTGAGGAAAATCAGCCAGAAGAACAGGCTGCGCAGCGGGAAGCGGAAATAAACGATGGCGTAAGCGGAAAGCACCGAGACGACGATTTTGCCGACGGTAATGCCCAGCGCCATAATCAGGCTGTTAAGCAGCAACAGCCAGAACGGCGCCTTGAGGTTGCCCACGCCGTTTTGCCAGATATAGCTGATGTTGTCCCACAGGTGGCCGCCGGGCACCAGCGTCATCGGCACCTGAAACACCTGCTGATCGTCCAGCGTGGCGGCCACGAAGGCTACGTACAGCGGGAACAGCACCAGCAGTACGCCGATAATCAGCACCACATGGCTGAAGATATCCAGCCCGCGTCGGTTCTCAATCATTGGTAACGCACCTTACGCTCAACAAAGCGGAACTGGATCACCGTCAGGCCAATCACCAGCAGCATCAGGATCACCGACTGCGCCGCCGAACTGGCCAGATCCAGGCCGGCAAAACCTTCGCGATAAATCTTGTAGATCAGCGTGGTGGTGGACTGCACCGGGCCGCCGCCGGTGGCGGCATCGATCACCGGGAAAGTATCAAAGAAGGCGTAAACCAGGTTCACCACCAGCAAGAAGAAGCTCACTGGGGTAATCAGCGGCAGCACCAGGTTGAAAAAACGCCGCACCGGGCCGGCGCCGTCGATCGCCGCCGCTTCCACCAGCGAGCGCGGGATAGACTGCAACGCCGCCAGGAAAAACAGGAAGTTGTAGCTGATCTGCTGCCATACCGAAGCCAACACCACCAGGAACATCGCCTGCCCGCTGTTTTGCGCGTGGTTCCAGTCATAGCCCAACCCATGCAGCACATAGGTAATCAGCCCCAGGCCGGGGTTGAACAGGAAGATCCACAGCACCGCCGCCACCGCCGGCGCCACCGCGTAAGGCAGGATCAGCAATGTGCGATAAATGCGGCTGCCGCGGATCACATAGTCCACCAGCGCCGCCAAAAACAGGGAAACCACCAGCCCAATGCCCGCAACCAGAAAGCTGAATACCAGCGTGGTGTAAAACGAATCCAGGTACAGCGGATCGCTGAACAGTTGGCGGAAGTTCTCCAGGCCGACGAACTGGCTGGAAATGCCGAACGGATCGAGAGTTTGTACCGAGTACCACAGCGCTTCACCGGCGGGCCATAAGAAAAAGACGGCGGTTATCAGCAACTGCGGCAGCACCAACAGATAAGGCAGCCAGCTACAGCCGAAACCAGGGCGGGACGAGGACATAGAGTTAACCGTTAGTTAGTTGGGCCGCGTTGCCGCCGCCCGCACTACCCCCTCTTCCCGCAGGAGAGAGGAGGGGGATCGATCGTATTTGCCGCAAATAAACCGGCAAACGCATTACTTGGTTGAGGCCTCAAAGCGGCTCAGCAAAGCATCACCGCGCTGTACGGCAGCATCCAGCGCTTGCTGTGGGGTTTTCTTGCCGGTCCAGACGCTTTCCAGTTCTTCGTCCACCACGGTACGGATCTGCGGCATATTGCCCAGGCGCAGGCCCTTGGTGAACGGCAACGGCGGTTTATTCAGCATCTGGCGCGTTGCCACATCGGCGCCGGGGTTCTTATCGTAGAAGCCCTGCTGCTTGCTCAGTTCATAAGCGGCGGTGGTAATCGGCAGGTAGCCGGTTTTTTGGTGCCATTCTGCGGCGATTTCCGGCTGCGCCAGGAACTGCAGGAATTCAGCAACGCCTTTGTAGGTTGCGGCATCTTTGCCGTTCATCACCCACAGGCTGGCGCCGCCGATAATGGCATTCTGCGGCGCTTCTTTAACGTCAGCGTCGTAAGGCATCATACCCACGCCGAAGTTAAACTTGGCGTAGTGTTTAATATCCGCCAACGAGCCGGAAGACGCGGTGGTAATGGCGCAGTCGCCGCTGTAGAACTTCTCGGTCGATTCATCCTTGCGGCCAAAATAGGTGAAATCCCCTTTCTTGTTCATCTCTTCCAGCATGGCGATGTGCTTCACCTGCAGCGGCTTGTTGAATTCCAACCGGGCGCTGGTGCCGCCAAAGCCGTTATTTTCCGTAGCAAACGGCACGCCGTGCCAGGCGCTGAAGTTCTCCAGTTGGATCCAGCCCTGCCAGCCGCTGGCATAGCCGCATTTCACGCCGGCAGCACGCAGCTTAGCGGTGGCGGAAGCCAGTGCCTGCCAGGTTTTTGGCGGCTGCTCAGGATCCAACCCGGCCTTCTTGAACGCATCTTTGTTGTAGTACAGCACCGGCGTTGAGCTGTTAAACGGCTGCGAAAGCAAATGGCCGCTCTTGTTGTCGGTGTAGTAGCCGGATACGGTCGGCACAAAAACCGACTCATCAAACTTGATGCCGGCATCGCTGAATACTTGGTACACCGGCTTGATGGCCTTGCTCGCCATCATGGTCGCCGTGCCCACTTCATACACCTGCAGGATGGCTGGCGATTTGCCTGAACGATAAGCGGCAATCCCCGCCGCCAGGCTCTGTTCATAGTTGCCTTTGTAGACCGGCACCACTTTGTAATCACTGTGCGCCTGGTTGAAGCGTTCCGCCAGGGAGTCCACTTCTTTGCCCAATTGGCCTTCCATCGAGTGCCAGAAGGGGATCTCGGTCGCCGCCAGTGCCTGGGAACTGACCGCCAGGGCCAGCGTAACGCACAGCGTGGTTTTACGAATAGCGTAGGTGAGCATGCCTAACTCCTGAAGAATCTGGTGGGGCAATATGCGCGTGAGCGAAAAGAATCAGTTTTTGTTCGGGAGCTAACATGCCATGCGCGGATGACAGAAAAATAACTAAAAGATGACAGCGGCGTGACAGCAGGGTGAAGTGCAGATTGCGATTTGATGTCGGCGGCAAGGGAAGCGCCCCTTGCCGCCGCAGGCATTACAGCGAACGGCGCAGGCGGGCGACCGCTTCCTGCATCTGTTGCTCGGAAGCGGTGGCGAACGACAGGCGGAACGTCGCGCGATCCGGGTTATCCGCAAAGAAATATTCCCCCGGCACAAACACCACACCCTGCTCCAGCGTGGTGGCCAACCACTCGGTGGCGTTGAACGGCTGGCGGAAGCGCGCCCACAGGAACATTCCGCCCTTCGGCCGGACGAAGCTGATGTAATCGCCCAGCTCTTGCTCCATCAGCCCGGCCAGCAGTTCGCCTTTTTCTTTATAGGCGGCGCGGATTTTGTCGATCTGCCCCGGCAGGCGATCCAGCCCCAGATAACATTCGACGATGCTCTGCGATAACGCGCTGGCGTGCAGATCGGCCGCCTGCTTGATGATCGCCACCTTGTGCAACAGCGCCGGCGGCATGATCGCCCAGCCCAGGCGCAGGCCTGGCGCCAGGATTTTCGAGAAGGTCGAGGTGTAGATGATGTTGTCGGTATGGCCCAACACCTGCTGCGCAACCTGGAACAGCGTGGCGTGGCGCTCTTGCGTAAAGCGCAGTTCGCCGTAGGGATCGTCTTCAATAATCAGGAAATGGTGCTCGGCCGCCAGTTTCACCAACTGCTCGCGGCGCTGCGCGCTCAGCGTCAGGCCGCTCGGGTTGCCAAAGTTCGGCACCACATACACCCCCTTGATTTTGCGGGTTTTCAGCAGTTCGGCCAGTTCATCAACCACCATGCCCTCGCTGTCGGAAGACACCGACATCACGTTGGCTTCCGCCAGTTCCAGTGTTTGCAGCGCTGCCAGGTAGGTCGGGCGTTCTACCACAAACACATCGCCGGGGTTCACCACGGCGCGCATCACCAGATCCAACGCCTGCTGCGAGCCGGCGGTGACCATCACATCCTCTGGGCGCGCCGTAATGCCGCGCGCGGTGCACAGCGTGCAGATACGTTCACGCAGCACCGGGCTGCCTTCGGTCAGGCCATACTGGAATGCGCTTTTCGGCTGCTCGGTGATGGCCTGCTGGGTGGCGATGTTCAGGCCTTCAAAATCGAACAGCGCGTCGGAAGGAATGCCGCCGGCCAGTGAGATAACGTGCGGCATTTTACTGTGTTTAAGCAATTCGCGAATTGCCGAACTTTTAACATTAACGATACGTTGCGCGAGGAGTCCTTCGGTACTCATTGTTCTCTTTTCTCGTAATCATGAACAAAAACGGGCGCAATACATTGCGCCCTTCTCTTGTATACCCTGGTTGTCTGGCAAGGGTTATCTCGTTACCCCCCCAGATAAGCCGATCTCACTGCTTCATTGGCCAACAATGCGGCACCGGTATCTTCCAACACCACGCGGCCGTTTTCCAGCACATATCCGCGATCCGCCAGTTTCAGCGCCTGATTGGCGTTTTGCTCGACCAGGAAGATGGTCATGCCTTCTTCGCGCAGTTGCTGAATGATGTCGAAAATCTGCTGGATAATGATTGGCGCCAGGCCCAGCGAAGGCTCATCCAGTAACAACAGCTTCGGCTGGCTCATCAGCGCCCGGCCGATCGCCAACATCTGCTGCTCGCCGCCGGACATGGTGCCGGAACGTTGGCTACGGCGCTCCAACAGGCGCGGGAACAGGCTGAACACCCGTTCAATGCGCTGCTGATACTGCTGGCGATCGGCAAAGAAGCCGCCCATCGCCAGGTTCTCTTCTACCGTCATGCGGGAAAACACCCGCCGCCCTTCCGGCACAATGGCCACCGCTTCACGCATAATGCGCGACGTTTGCCATTGGGTGATGTCCTGCCCTAAAAAGGTGATGGTGCCTTCGGTGGCGCGCGGTTCACCGCACAGCGTGCCCAGCAAAGTGGTTTTGCCAGCGCCGTTAGCGCCAATCAGGGTGACGATCTCACCCTGCTGGATGTTCAGACTAACCTGATGCAGCGCCTGAATTTTGCCATAATGGGCGGATACTTGATTAAATGACAACATAACGCGTTAAGCCTCGCCCAGATAGGCCCGGATCACATCCGGGTTATTACGAATTTCTTCCGGCGTGCCGTGTGCCAACGGCGTTCCCTGATTCACCACGTAGATGCGATCGGAAATCTCCATCACCAGCTTCATATCGTGCTCGATCAGCAGCACGGAAACCTTGTGCTGGCCGCGCAGCTCGACGATCAGGTGGTTCAGCTCGTCGGTTTCTTTCGGGTTCAGGCCCGCCGCGGGCTCATCCAGCATCAGCAGCTCCGGCCGCGTGACCATACAGCGGGCAATCTCCAGCCGGCGCTGCTGGCCATAGGCCAGGTTGCCGGCCGAACGGTTGGCCATCTCAAGCAGGCCGACGCGCTCCAGCCACACGGCGGCGCGATCCAGCGCGTCCGCTTCCGCCCGGCGAAACGCCGGGGTTTTCAGCAGCCCGGCGAAAATACCGCTTTTCAGGTGCTGGTGTTGCGCCACCAGCAGGTTTTCGATCACCGTCATTTCACGGAACAGCCGCACATGCTGGAAGGTGCGCACCACGCCCATGCGGGCTATCGCCTGGCCGGATAACCCTTCCAGGTGCCGATCGCGCAGCAATATCGTTCCGCCGGAGGGGCGGTAGAAACCGGTCAGGCAGTTGAACACCGTGGTTTTGCCCGCGCCGTTCGGGCCGATCAGCGAGACGATCTCGCCTTCATGCAGTTCCAACGCCACGTTGTTGACCGCCAACAGGCCGCCAAAACGCATTGACAGCCCTTCCACCGCCAGTAAAGGTTGCGCACTCATGCCTGTTCCCCCTTACCGGAATGGATAACCGCTTTCAACTGCGGGCGTTTCATCGGCAGCAACCCCTGCGGCCGCCAGATCATCATCAAGACCATCAGTGCACCCAGCAGCAGCATGCTGTATTCGTTCAGATCGCGCATCAGCTCACGGGACACCACCAGCAGGATCGCCGCCAGAATCACCGCAAACTGCGAGCCCATACCGCCCAGCACCACAATCGCCAACACGAAGGCCGATTCCACGAAGGTGAAGGATTCCGGGCTGACAAAGCCCTGGCGCGCCGCGAACAAGGTCCCGGCAAAGCCGGCAAACGCGGCGCTGATGGTAAAGGCGGTCAGCTTGATTTTGGTTGGGCTCAGGCCAAGCGAACGGCAGGCGATCTCATCTTCGCGCAGCGCTTCCCAGGCGCGGCCCAGCGGCATGCGCAACAGGCGGTTGATGACAAACAGCGTCAGCACCACCAACAGCAACGCCACCAGATACAGGAAGATAATGCGATCGCCCGGATCGTATTGCAGGCCAAAGAAGTTGTGGAACGTATCCCAACCGCCGTCGCGCGCGCTGCGGTTAAACTCCAGGCCGAAGAAAGTCGGTTTCGGAATTTGGCTGATGCCGTTCGGGCCGCCGGTGATTTCCGTGTTGTTCAGCAACAGAATACGCACGATCTCGCCAAAGCCCAGCGTGACGATCGCCAGATAGTCGCCGCGCAGGCGCAGCACCGGAAAACCGAGCAGGAAACCAAACATCGCGGTCACGATCCCTGCCAACGGCAGGCTTTCCCAGAAGCCCAGGCCGTAATAGTGATTCAGCAACGCGTAGGTATAGGCGCCAATGGCATAGAACCCGCCGTAGCCCAACACCAGCAGGCCAGACAGCCCCACCACCACGTTCAGGCCAAGGCCGAGCATCACATAGATCAGCGTCAGGGTGGCGATATCCACCGTGCCGCGCGAAACCAGAAACGGCCAGGCGACGGCGGCGGCGATCAAGACGGCGGCCAGCAGTTTCTGGCGCGGCGTGGTGCCGTCGAAGCTCGGCAGCACAAAAGACGGGCCAGAGACTTTTTTCATCCCTTGTTGCACCAACGGGCGCAGCAGTTGGAAGAAAAACACCACGACGCAGGCAATGCCGATCCACATCCAACGCACTTGCGCCGCGCCATGCACCACCAGTTTGGTGCCGTCCAGGCTCAGTTGCATCCCCATCAGGAACGACGCCATGACAAACAGCACCACCGTGGCGAAGATAGCGCCAAGCAGATTGAGTTTCATACTTTCTCAACCTCCGGACGGCCAAGGATGCCGGTCGGCATCACCAACAGCACCACGATCAACAAGGCGAAGGACACCACGTCTTTATACTCGGCGCTTAAATAGGCCGACGTCAGCGCTTCGGCCACGCCCAGGATCAGGCCGCCGATCATCGCCCCCGGAATGCTGCCGATACCGCCCAGCACTGCGGCGGTAAAGGCCTTCATCCCGGCCATAAAACCGATATACGGGTTAATCACCCCGTAGAACTGGCCTAGCAGCACGCCCGCTACCGCCGCCATCACGGCGCCGATAACGAAGGTCAGCGAAATAACCCGGT
Organism: Gibbsiella dentisursi; assembly: GCF_039539505.1. Classification (NCBI taxonomy): domain Bacteria; kingdom Pseudomonadati; phylum Pseudomonadota; class Gammaproteobacteria; order Enterobacterales; family Yersiniaceae; genus Gibbsiella; species Gibbsiella dentisursi. The sequence goes on along the minus strand of NZ_BAABDG010000009.1, from coordinate 258,503 downwards.
CGGTGTTGATGCCCAACAGGCCGGCCATTTTCAAATCTTCCGCACAGGCGCGGCAAGCGCGGCCCATGCGCGAATAGCGAATAAACATCGTCAGCGCCAGCATCGCCAGGAAGGTGACGATCCAGATCGTCAGTTGCATGGTGCTGATGGTGGCGGCAAAGCCGTTGCTTTCGCCCAGCACCCAGCCGCCGCTGACCAGACTTGGCAGCGCCAGATCGCGCGAGCCCTGGGTCAGGCTAACGTAGTTTTGCAAGAAGATAGACATACCGATGGCGGAAATCAGCGCAATCAGGCGCTTGGAGTTGCGCACAGGCTTGTAGGCCACGCGTTCGATGCTCCAGCCATAGGCGCTGGCGATGACGATCGAGACCAGAAACGCACTGCCGATCAGCAACCAGCCGACATCAATGCCCATCATCATCAGCGCGGCGATCACAATAAACGACACATAGCTACCGATCATGTACACCTCGCCGTGGGCGAAGTTGATCATGCCGATAATGCCATACACCATGGTGTAGCCAATGGCGATCAAGGCATAGGTACTGCCAAGGGTCACGCCATTGAACATTTGCTGCAGGAAATAGAGAAACTGCTCTGACATACTCTGACCTTTTTGAGGTGTTGTTGCGGCCAAAACGGCCCGGCCCAACGGCCCAAGGGGCAGAGAACGCGGATGCCGCGCCCCTGCCCCATCAGGCAAACTGCTTATTGGTGATTTAGTTCACCGGGGTTGATGTGCCGTCGGCATGCCACTCGAACACCCCGAATTCAAAGCCTTTCAGATCGCCTTTTTCATCCCAGCTCAGCGGCCCCATCACGGTTGGCACCGGTTCGCCGGTTTTCAGCGTTTTGACGATATCCGCCGGTTCCGCGCCTACGCGCTCCATCCCCGTGGTCAGGGACTGAATCGCTGCATAGGTGGTCCAGACGAACGGCCCAGTCGGATCCAGTTTCTTGGCTTTCAACGCATCGACAACCGGTTTGTTGGCCGGAACCTGGTCATAGCGTTTCGGCAAGGTCACCAGCATGCCTTCAGAAGCGGCGCCGGCAATGTTGGACAGCGACGAGTTACCCACCCCTTCCGGCCCCATGAAGCGGGCGTTCAGGCCGGCCTGTTTAGCCTGGCGCAGGATCTGGCCCATCTCTGGGTAATAGCCGCCGAAGTAGACGAAATCAACGTTCTCTTTCTTCAGGCGCGCCACCAGCGTGGAGAAATCTTTATCGCCCGCGGTGATACCTTCAAACAGCACTACGTCGGTCCCTTGCTTTTTCAGGCTGTCGCGCACGGAACGCGCCAGGCCTTCACCGTACTGCTGTTTGTCATGCACAACGGCGATACGTTTTGGCTTAATCGTGCTCAGAATGTATTTGGCAGCGGTTGGGGCCTGATCGGAATCCAGGCCGGTGGTGCGCATGATCATCTGGTAACCACGGGTGGTCAGATCGGCATTGGTGGCCGCCGGGGTAATCATGATCACGCCTTCATCTTCATAAATATCGGAAGCCGGCTGGGTGGAAGAAGAGCACAGGTGGCCGATAACATAGCGGATACCGTCATTAATCACTTTGTTGGCGACCGCCACGGCTTGTTTTGGGTCACAGGCGTCGTCGTATTCCACGCCAACCAGCTTATCGCCTTTGATGCCGCCCTTGGCATTAATGTCGGCAATGGCCTGACGCGCGCCGGTGAACTCCATATCGCCGTATTGAGCGACCGGCCCAGACATCGCCCCAACGATGGCGATTTTAATGTCTTTAGCCAGTGCGGCATGGCTCATCGCCATCGCGATACAGCCGGCCAACAGTGCTTTACCCTTTGTTAATTTCATCCGCGTAATCCCCATCTGTCGTGTAGTGAACATACCTGTTGTGTTTGTCGCCCATCATCGTTAGTTACGGTTTTTATTCATAAGTAATAATGGCTTAGGCGTTTTTGGGGTAAAATTTTTTAATAAAACTTTACTTTTCATACTATTAAACAGGAATTTTATGCTGCAAATCAACTGACATATTCAGAAACAAGCGGTGTAAACAGGATTTAATTCGGATTAAATTGGTGACAATATCAGCAATTAATAGTTAATTGTTCTTGTGTTTTGCGAATTAACTAACACATTACTCTGAAAATAAGGCTTACTAAAAACATTTCCCGCAGTAAACGTACAGAAAAACTTACACAATACGCTGGGCAGGATAATCGCCCGGAAAATGCACGTTTTTTACGCGTTCCTTGGCCCGGCGGGCAGCGCCACGTACAATGGCGGAATATCGTCTAACTGACTGGAATTGTGCATGAAACTCACCATAGAGCGCCTGGCGGCGTTATCGTCGCAAGATCTGATCGATCTGGGCAAAATTTGGCCGCAGCAGCAGCCGGGCGACTGGCAACGCTGGCTCAGCGAGGGGCGGGCGCTGTTTGGCGCGCGTTTCAATGAACGCCTGCTGGGAGCGGTGAAAGTCGAACTTGATGGCGGCAGCGCCCGGTTGCACGATCTGCAGGTGCGTGAGCTGACCCGCCGGCGCGGCGTGGGGCTGTATCTGATTGAGGATGTGCAGCGCCAAATGCCAGCGGTTAAGCACTGGCGGCTGTCTGCCGCAGAATTGCCAGCCGAGGCGCGTGATGCGCTAGGAGCGTTTATGCTCGCCTGTGGTTTTACGCAGCAGGGCGAAGACTGGCAGAAAGAAACACCGCGCGTTTAAAGTCATGCCCATTCGACGAAACGGTATATCCGCAAGAATTCGCTTCCCCCAAACAAAAATGCCAGTCAGATTTAACTGACTGGCATTAAGCTGCGGCAGAATTTCGGCCCAGAGTAAGTACGAACGAGCTTACGCCTCAATCGCCATTTTCAGTTTCTTCATGGCGTTTTTCTCCAGCTGGCGCACGCGCTCGGCGGAAACGCCGTACTGATCGGCCAGTTCCTGCAGCGTGGACTTATTATCGTCGTCCAACCAGCGGGCGCGGATGATATGCTGGCTACGCTCGTCCAACCCTTCCAGCGCATAGGCCAGTTTGTCGGCCGCGTTGCTCTCCCAGTTATCTTCCTCAATGCCTTCGGCGAAGTCGGAGCTTTTGTCCTGCAGGTACAGCATTGGCGCCATGGCCTGCCCGTCGCGGGTTTCGTCGTCTGGCGTAGGATCAAACGTCATGTCCTGTGCGGCCATGCGGGATTCCATCTCGCGCACATCTTTGCTGGTCACGCCCAGTTCGCGAGCAACCAGTTCCACCTCGTCCTGGTTGAACCACCCCAGACGCTGCTTGGTTTTGCGCAGGTTGAAGAACAGTTTGCGTTGCGCCTTGGTGGTCGCCACTTTGACGATACGCCAGTTACGCAGCACATACTCATGAATTTCTGCTTTGATCCAGTGTACCGCGAACGATACCAGGCGCACGCCCACTTCCGGGTTAAAGCGACGGACTGCTTTCATCAGGCCGATGTTGCCTTCCTGGATCAGGTCTGCCTGCGGCAGGCCATAGCCAGCATAGTTGCGGGCAATATGAGCGACAAAGCGCAGGTGAGACAGGATTAGCTGCTTAGCTGCTTCCAGATCGCCCTGATAATGCAGCCGTTCAGCCAGTTCCCGCTCTTCCTCTGCCGTCAGCATCGGATAGGCGTTGGCTGCCCGGATATAGGCTTCCAAGCTACCTTGGGGTACTAAGGCTAAAGTTTGCATTTCTTTGGTCATTCAAACCCTCTCTTGAGAAAACTATCGTGCTTGCAGGTGAATATTACGGCGGGGAGAGACTGATTTTACGGCAGTTGCTGTGCAAAACAGGTTCCGCTCGCCGGACACCTTAACATTTGCTGCAATTTTGGACCCTGTTGCAGCCCGTTAGTTCACTATTTTTTTACACCTGGAAAACCAGGCGACAGATAAAAAATAGCAGATTAACGGGAAATTGTGCGCTTAATTGAAGGAAGGATCCGCGGGATCCGCCAACACTCTTCTCCTGCAATAGGGTAACGCAGCAGGAGAAGAGTATAACAAAAAAACGTTATTGTGGTGTAAATCGGCGTAAATGTTGCACCGTCGCCAGCCAGGCGGCAATCCAACCGATCATCGCGGAAACAATCAACAGCAGCAAGGCTTCATCCCAGCCCAAACCGCGCAGGATAAAGGTGGTGCCAAAGACCTGCGCCACCCCGGTAACCACCGACTCCAGCTTCCACACCAGCGCCGACGAAAGTATCAACGACAGCAGCGCGCCGAAGAAGCCGAGCATCGCGCCGCCGTTGAGGAACGGCCGCAAAATAAAGCCATCGGTGGCGCCGATCAATTTCATCACGTTGATGGTATCGCGGCGGCTGAAGATGCTCAGGCGCACGCTGTTGCCGATCACCAGGAATACCGCCACGATCATCAGGATACCGATCATCGCCGCCACTTGGCCCACCAGCCCGGTCAATGCCGCCAGGCGGGCAAACCAGCTGTCGTCCATGCGCACTTCTTCCACGCCATGCACCGCCGCCACCCGATCGCGCAGGGTGTTGAGAGTATCCGCGCTTTGGAAATCCATCTTCGGCGTGATGATGGCCACCGCCGGCAGCGGGTTCTCTTCCAGCATATCCAGCGCGCCGCCAAAACCAGACCAGTTACGGAACTCGCCTAAGGCTTCTTCACGCGACAGGTAGTTCACCTTATCCACTCCGGCTTCCGCGCGGATGGCGTCCAGCACTTTCACCGCCGCATCGTCATCCAGAGACTTATCCAGGTATACCGTCAACTGCGGCGTGGGGTACCACTGGCTGGCCGCCTGGCTGACGTTCTTCCAGACGATGTAGCACACGCTCGGCAGCGTCAGGGAGATGGCGATCACCATCACCGTCAGCAAGGTTGCCAAGGGTTGGCGCAGCATATCGGCCAGGGCGTTCACCCAGGCATAGCGCCACTGTTCACGCCAGCCGCCGCGCAGCGCCTTCGCCTTGCTCTTGGCCGCGTTCGCGCCTTTTGCCGCTTTCACGTTATTCGCCATGATGTGCTCCCCCCACCATACGCCCCTGGCTTAGCGTCAGGATGCGATAATTGCGGCGGGCAATCAGCCCGGTATCATGGGTTGCCATCAGTACCGTCACCCCAACGCGGTTGAATTCTTCAAACAGACGCAGAATGCCTTCCGACAATGCGTCATCCAGGTTACCGGTTGGCTCATCCGCCAACAGCACCGCCGGTTTGTTCACCACCGCGCGGGCGATGCCGACGCGCTGCTGTTCACCGCCGGAAAGCTGAATCGGAAAGTTTTTCGCTTTATCCAACAGGCCAACTTTGTCCAACGCCGCAGATACGCGGCGGCGGATGTCTTCACCGCTGGCGCCGGCGATGATCAACGGCATCGCGACGTTGTCATACACCGTGCGATCGAGCAGCAGGTGATGATCCTGAAAAATCATGCCGATCTGGCGGCGCAGGAACGGCACCTCGCGGTTTTTCAACCGGCTGATGTCGTGCCCGCTAAACCAGATATGGCCGGCGCTCGGCCGTTCGATACCACAAATCAGTTTCAGCAGGGTACTTTTACCTGCGCCGGAATGGCCGGTCAGAAACGCCATCTCCGCCTGGCGCAGATGAAAATCCACCCCCTGCAGCGCCTGACGGCCGCCCAGATAGGCTTTACTGACCTGTTCAAAGCGAATCATCCGTATTAATCCTCTCGGGCAAAAAGTGCCTCAATAAAATCATCAGCCTTGAATGGCCGCAAATCTTCGATGCCCTCGCCTACGCCGATATAGCGGATCGGGATGCCGAACTGATCGGCAATGGCGAAGATCACCCCGCCCTTGGCGGTACCATCCAGTTTAGTCAGCGTAATGCCGGTTAACCCTACGGCCTCATTAAATAATTTGGCCTGGCTGACCGCATTCTGGCCGGTGCTGGCGTCGAGCGTCAGCATAACCTCGTGAGGGGCGTGCTCGTCCAGTTTTTTCATCACGCGCACGATTTTCTTCAGCTCTTCCATCAGGTGCGCCTTGTTCTGCAGGCGCCCGGCGGTATCGGCGATCAACACATCCACGCCGCGCGCCTTGGCGGCCTGCAAGGCATCGAAGATCACCGAAGCGGAATCCGCGCCGGTATGCTGCGCCACCACGGGAATGCGGTTGCGATCGCCCCACACCTGCAGTTGCTCCACCGCCGCCGCGCGGAAGGTATCGCCCGCCGCCAGCATCACCGATTTGCCCTGCGCCTGGAACTGGCGCGCCAGTTTGCCGATCGTGGTGGTTTTACCCACGCCGTTAACGCCGACCATCAGGATGACATACGGGGTTTTACCACTGATATCCAACGGTTGATCAACCCTGGCCAGAATTTCAGACATTTCTTCCTTCAGCTTGCCGTACAGCGCTTCCGCATCTTTAAGCTGTTTGCGGCTGGCATGTTGAGTAAGGGAATCAATGATTTTACGCGTGGTGTCGACACCCACGTCGGCAATCAACAGTTGCTCTTCCAACTCGTCGAACAGATCCTCATCAATTTTCTTGCCGCGAAACAGGCCGACAAAACCAGAGCCGAGGTTTTGTTTGGTTTTCACCAGGCTGCGTTTCAAACGGGCGAAGAAGCCTTCTTTGGTTGGGCGCTCCTGCTCCTGCGTTACCGCCGGCGCCAAAGCATCCTCTTCGTCTTCCGCTTCCTGAACGGCTTCCGGCTCGGCAGCTACGCTGGCGACAACCGCGATGCTCTCTGACGGTGCGGCTTCAGGCTCTGGCTGTTCCGGCTCTGGCAATTCCGGTTCTGCTTCTTCCTGTTTTGGCGCCTCCTCCTGCGCGGCAACCTGCTCGGTCACATTGACGATCTCTTCGGCCAGCGCCTGGGCATGATCCGCTTCCTGGTGCGCTTCCGGTTCGATCGGGGCGGCAGCGGTCACTGCTGGCTCAGATTCCTGGGCCGGCGCCGGGTTCGGCTCCACGTGCTCAGGGGCGGCCGGTTCCGCCGGCGTCTCCGCGGCCTGATTTTCCCCCGCTTCTACCGGCGGCTCAGGTTGCTGTTGCTCTTCTTCCTTCTGGCCGAACCCCAGCCAGGAGAAAAACCCGCGTTTCTTATCTTTTGCCATGTTCTGACCTTACTCCGTACCGATGGCGTGCAAATGCGACTAATTAAACCGCAGAGTCTACCACTTTCCCTCTCGCAGCAACACGCATGCGCGCTGCTTTCCGTTGTAAAATCAGGCAACAAAGTTTAACCGTTCCCCCCGGCGCGCGTCCCCGCTAGAATAGGAGCAACTTTTTATTAACGTCGCAACACAGTAAGCAGACCTATGGCAAAATTTTCACCGCGCAGCGCGGCCAGGAAACCGCAGCCGGCCGCGGCCGGGCAGATTCGTATCATTGGGGGCCAGTGGCGCGGGCGAAAATTACCCGTGCCCAACAGCCCCGGGCTGCGCCCCACCACCGATCGCGTGCGCGAAACGCTGTTTAACTGGCTGGCGCCGGTGATCCAGGGCGCGCGCTGCCTGGATTGTTTCGCCGGCAGCGGCGCGCTGGGCCTGGAAGCGCTGTCGCGTTACGCCGGCAGCGCCACGCTGCTGGAGTTTGAGCGCCCGGTGGCGCAGCAGTTGGAAAAGAACCTGGCGCTGCTGCAGGGGCACGGGCAGGTGGTCAACACCAATACGCTGAACTGGCTGGCGGGCGACGGCGAACCGTTCGACGTGGTGTTCCTCGATCCCCCGTTCCGCAAAGGGCTGCTGGCAGACACGGTGCAGTTGCTGGAGCAGCAGGGCTGGCTGGCTGATGAAGCCTGGGTGTATGTAGAGGCGGAAGCCGAAAGCGCCGCCGCAGACGTGCCGGCTAACTGGGCGCTGCACCGCGAAAAGGTCGCCGGTCAGGTGGCCTACCGTCTTTATATCCGTTCTGCCAAAGGGGCAACCGAACATGCTGATTAATCTGGGCCGCCTTTTGATGCTGTGCGTATGGGGCTTTTTACTGACCAATTTGGTCCATCCGTTCCCCAAACCGCTGAAATATTTTATCGACGTGGCGCTGTTCTTTATGGTGGTGATGCACGGCTTGCAATTGGTGCTGCTGAAATCCACCCAGCCCAAGGATCAGCCGATCGGTAAATGGCAGGAAACCAAAATCTTCATCTTCGGCGTGTTCGAGCTGTTGGCCTGGCAAAAGAAGCAGCCGCCGATCAGCAAAAAATAGTCGCCTGCCTACGGCTGCTGGGCGCTAAACCCGACAAAGCGCGTTCCCTGCACGCTTAACGTGCCCTGGGCGCCCTGTTCAATCTGGTTATACTGCGGCTGCTTGAGCCGCAGGGTGATCGCCTCACCGCCGCGCAGCGGCTGGAACACCACTTCATAACGCATCGGCTCATTGACGATATGTTCACGCTGGCGCGAGCGGTTGCGGGTGTCGGGGATTTCCCGTTTTTCCGCCACCCTCACCTGCTGGGTGCGCACCAGCGCGCGATCGTTTTCCGCCTCCACGCGGCGCTGGCTGAAATAGCGGTGCGTTGCCATCACGGCGATCAACACCAGCACGGCAACCACAATCAACGGCGGCTTACTCATTTTTTCTTTCCTTTGCCCATCAAACCGCCGCCACCATAACACCAGGAAGAAAGCATTGTCGATCCCGGGCGGGGCACCTACACTGGCAGCATCACGTTGGAAACTTTGGAGCGGGCGACCGTCCCTAATGAATAAGGAAAATCTATGAGTTGGCCCTTCCTCGCCGTCTTCTTTTCCGGTTGGCTATTCGTTGACGCAACCTACCGTGGCCCACGCTGGCAGCGCTGGGTATTCAAGCCGGTCACTTTGCTGCTGCTGTTGCTGCTGGCCTGGCAGGCGCCGGTGCTCAATGCCGCCGGTTATCTGCTGGTTCTTGGCCTGCTGGCCACGCTGATCGGCGATGCGCTATTACTGCTGCCGCGCGAGCGGGTGCTGTACGCCATCGGCGCGTTCTTTCTTTCGCATCTGCTGTATACGCTCAGCTTCGCCAGCCAGATGACGTTCAGCCTGTTTTGGCCACTGCCGCTGACGCTGTTGATCATCGGCGCCCTGTTGCTGGCCACCATTTGGACCAAGCTGGAAAACCTGCGCTGGCCGATCGTCGCGCTGGTGGCGATGACGCTGTTGATGGTATGGCTGGCGGGCGAGCAGTACTTCCTGCGCAGCACCGATTTTGGCTTCTCGCTGCTGGTGGGCACCTCGCTGCTGTTGCTGGCGAACATCGTGTGGCTGCTGAACCGCTACCGTTTTACCTTCCGCGCTTCGGACGCCATTGTGGCGTTTTGCTATTTTGTCGGCCACTTCCTGATCGTCCGTTCGCTGTACCTGTAGCGCATCGATCGGTTATCTGCGCTGGCGGCACGCCGGCGCAGGTTCTGGCATTGCCGGGCGCAGCGCTCCCCCTTAAGACGCCGTTAGCAACGGTTCTCATTTGGCACTTGACTCTGGAGTCAACTCCAGGGTGTAGAGTCATGCATGAACACCGTTAACTACCAATCAGGGGGCGTTATGCAGACCCATAAAGCACAGCATCAGGAGCACCAACACCCATCAAGCCACTGCGGCTGCCAGCACAGCCATGCGAAAACCCAGCACGGTTGCAGCAGCACCGCCAGCCATTGCTGCGTTGAAGCTGCGCAAACGCATGAACAGGGGCCAGCGGCCAATGCGGATTGCTGCAGCCCGGCGAGCGAGGCGCCGGACGAGGAAAGCGACAGGCCCCCCGCTGGCGGCCAACATTTCAGTTGGAAAATCAACGGAATGGATTGCCCTTCCTGCGCACGCAAAATTGAAAATGCCGTTATCGCTTTGCCCGGCGTTGATAGCGCGCGTGTACTGTTCGCCACCGAAAAGCTGGTGGTCGATGCCCAAAGCGACGTCAGCATTCATGTGCAAAACGCGGTGCAAAACGCCGGCTTTAGCCTGCTTGATGCCCAAGCCCCAGCCGCCGCCGGCAAAGCCACAACCGCACGCCTGCGCGAATTTGGTCCATTGATAGTGCTGATAGCATTAATGGCCGCCAGCGCGGCGATAGAGGCCGTCAACCCGGCATTCGGGCGCATCGCCTTCACCCTCACCACCCTGGTGGGCCTGTATCCCGTCGCCACCCAGGCACTGCGGCTGATCCGCTCCGGCACGCCGTTCGCCATTGAAACGCTGATGAGCGTTGCCGCCATCGGGGCGCTGTTTATCGGCGCGACCGCCGAGGCGGCGATGGTATTGCTGCTATTCATGATCGGCGAACATCTGGAGTCTTTCGCCGCCAATCGCGCCCGCCGCGGCGTTAGCGCACTCATGGCGCTGGTGCCGGAACAGGCGCTACGTATCAACAACGATGTGCGTGAAACGGTGCCGGTCGCCAGCCTGCGGCCGGGCGATGTGATCGAAGTGGCGCCCGGTTCGCGCCTGCCGGTGGATGCCGAACTGCTCAGCCCGTTCGCCAGCTTTGATGAAAGCGCACTGACCGGCGAATCGGTGCCGGTGGAACGCCAGCAGGGTGAAAAGGTCGCCGCCGGCAGTCTGGTGGCCGATCGCGTCTCTCTGATGAAGGTGGTCTCTGAGCCAGGTAAAAGCGCCATCGACCGCATCCTGCAGTTGATTGAAGAAGCCGAAGAGCGCCGGGCGCCGATTGAACGTTTTCTCGATCGCTTCAGCCGTTATTACACCCCGGCCATCATGCTGCTGGCAGTGCTGGTGATCCTGGTTCCACCGCTGCTGTTTTCCCTGCCGTGGGAAACCTGGATATACCGCGGCCTGACGCTGTTGCTGATCGGCTGCCCGTGCGCGCTGGTGATCTCGACCCCGGCGGCCATCACGTCCGGGCTGGCGGCGGCCACGCGCCGCGGCGTGCTGATCAAAGGCGGCGCAGCGCTGGAGCAACTGGGGCAGGTGGAAACCATCGCCTTTGATAAAACCGGCACGCTAACCGAAGGCAAGCCGGCGGTCACCGACGTAGAGCCGGGCGCCGGACTGGATGAGCAACGGTTGTTGGCGCTGGCCGCTGCGGTAGAAGCGGGTTCGCATCACCCGCTGGCGCAGGCCATTATCCGGCACGCCGGGCAAACGGCATTGCCGTCGGCGCAAAACCGCCGGGCGCTGGCGGGGATCGGCGTCTCGGGCGTTATCGATGGGAAAACGATCCTGATCGCCGCGCCCAGCAAACTGACGGAAAACCCGCTGACCGCCGACTGGCAAACGCGGATAGCCCTGTTGGAAAACGCCGGCAAAACCGTAGTGGTGGTGTTGGAAGACGGCCGCCCGCTGGGGCTGCTGGCGCTGCGCGACACGGTGCGCAGTGATGCGCGCCAGGCGATCGCCGCGCTGGAACAGTTAGGCATACGCAGTGTGATGCTGACCGGCGATAACCCGCGCGCCGCAGCGGCCATTGCCGGCCAGTTGGGGTTGGATTACCGCGCCGGGCTGTTGCCGGAAGATAAAGTGCAGGCCATGGTGGCGCTGAGCGCTACGCGTAAAACCGCCATGATCGGCGACGGTATCAACGACGCGCCGGCGATGAAGGCGGCCAACATCGGCGTTGCCATGGGCAACGGTACCGACGTGGCGCTGGAAACCGCCGATGCGGCGCTGACCCACAACCGCCTGCAGGGCGTGGCGGACATGATCCGCATTTCGCGTGCGACCCATGCCAACATCCGCCAGAACATCACTATCGCGCTTGGCCTGAAAGCGATCTTCCTGGTCACCAGCCTGTTTGGGCTAACCGGGCTGTGGCTGGCGGTGCTGGCGGACTCGGGCGCCACCGCGCTGGTTACCGCCAACGCGCTGCGGCTATTGAAGAAACAGAAGTGAAATCAGCCCCCTGGCGCGGCGGCCAGGGGGCTTGAACGACGTTATTGCCCTTTACGCAGCAAATACCGGTAGGGAGTTTTATCGGTTTCCTGCGCCAGCAGGGTATGTTCCATAAAACGGCAAAAACCCGGAATATCGCGGGTGGTGGCCGGATCGTCGGCAAGAATTAGCAGCGTTTCGCCTTCATTCATATGACGCACGGTTTTGCGCACCATCATCACCGGTTCCGGGCAGCGCAGCCCCAGCGCATCAAGCGTTTGGTCCGCCTGGGAAAAAATGTCACTCATACTCTTTCTTAATCCACAACGTAGTGCGGCGGGCAACCGCCAAATCTGATTGGCGCTTAGTTTACGCCAGTGGTTTTTATGCGCAAGATACGTTAACGTTTGCTTCAAATTTAACCGTTGCATTGGTTGCGCAAACGCGTATCATGCCGCCGCGCACGTAAAATACGCAAAGTTTATCCCTGGGTTCCCTCACCCCATCACTAAAAAGGCGACATCATGTATGCATTTACTCCCCAACAACGCTTAATCGCGTTAGTTTGGCTATCGCTATTCCATATTGCCATCATCACCTCCAGTAACTACCTGGTGCAGCTGCCGATTACCCTTTTTGGCTTCCATACCACCTGGGGGGCCTTCACGTTCCCGTTTATCTTCCTGGCGACCGATTTAACCGTGCGCATCTTTGGCGCCCCGTTGGCCCGGCGGATTATCCTGGCGGTGATGGTACCCGCGCTGTTCATTTCCTATGTGATTTCGACCGTCACCTATCAGGGTGAATGGCAGGGCTTTAGCGCCCTGGGCAGCTTTAACCTGTTTGTCGCGCGCATCGCGGCGGCCAGTTTCATGGCCTATGTGCTTGGCCAGATCCTGGACGTGCACGTCTTCAACCGGCTGCGCCAACGCAGCGCCTGGTGGGTGGCGCCGGCAGCCTCCATGTTCCTTGGCAACATCAGCGATACGCTGGCCTTTTTCTTTATCGCCTTCTACAAGAGCAGCGATGCCTTTATGGCCGCCAACTGGGTGGAGATCGCCCTGGTGGATTACAGCTTCAAGGTGATGATCTGCATGCTGTTCTTCCTGCCGATGTATGGCGTGTTGCTCAATATGCTGCTGAAACGGCTGGCTGTGCGCCGCCAGGACGGCGAGCTGCAGCTCAACTGACCGGCATTTTTGCTGATACGCGCCATACTTTACCTGCATGAACATTAGCGGTGATCGCCAGCGGTTATCAGATTATTGCACTGGAAAAGAAAGGCGAAGTGGCTGACTATCGGCTGATGTCGAAAAAAAACCGCTAACAACATCTGCCTTGCATTTCAGCGTGGAATACGTTGCGATACATGGAGAAAACGACCTGTAAGGAAAAAGGAAGCCCCATGCGAAAAATAGTAAAAGTAATGGGTATTGGCCTGATTGCGCTGGGCCTTGCCGCCTGCGACGGACAAACCCAGGAAACCCAGGCGCCGGCGGGCAATAGCAGCAATAACAGCAGCAGCAACAGCGCCGCCGCCAACGCCCAGACAGGCTCACAGATTAGCCTGCTGGGCGGCAAGCTGGTCTTTACCCTGCCAAACGGCATGACCGATCAGAGCGGCAAGCTGGGCAATCAGGCGAACAACATGCACGTTTATGCCGACAGCTCCGGCCAACGTGCGGTGATCGTGATCCTGGGCGATAAAACCGCCGACAGCCTGGAAACGCTGGGCCAACGGCTGGAAGAGAAGCAACGCTCCCGCGATGCCAACCTGCAGGTGATCACCAACAAAGCCATTGAAATCGATGGTGTTCCGCTGCGCCAGTTGGACAGCATCATCACCAGCGGTGGCGAGAAAGCCTACTCTTCGATCCTGATCGGCACGCTGGACAACCAATTGCTGACCATCCAGATCACGCTGCCGGCGGATAACCAGCAGCAGGCGCAAAGCCAGGCGGAAGGGGTGATCAATACCCTGAAGCTGCAGCAATAACACAGGCCTGTGCCCTCCCAACCAGGAGGGCGCATCCGGCCGATTACGCCAGTGCCTGCGCCAGCAGAGTGATCGGGTGCTCACAGCGTTTGCCGGTCGACATTTCAATCTGCCATTTGCAGGTTTCACAATCGGTCACCACCAAATCGGCCCCGCTTTCCGCAATCTGGCGGAACAACCCGGCGCCAATCCCCTGTGCCGTGGCGTAGTTCTCCGATTTAAAGCCATAGGTGCCGGCGATGCCGCAGCACTGTGAGTCCAACACGATCAGCTCCAGCCCCGGGATCTGCCGCAACAGTTCCAGCGTGTAGGCCGTCCAGCCCATTTTCTCCATATGGCAGGGCGTATGATACGCCACGCGCAGCGGCGTATGGCGCAAAGGCAGACGGCGCCCCTGGCTTAGCAGGCGGTAAAGATAGCGCGTGGCCAGCTCAACCCGATCGCGCACCGCAGCGGTATCGACGTCCAACAGGTGCGGGTATTCATCCCGCAGGGTAAAGGTGCAGCTTGATGAGGTCGCCACCACCGGTATCCCGCGCGTCAGCACCATGTCACGCAGCGATTGCAGGTTGGCGTTAGCCTGCTTTTTCGCCTGTTTGATAAAACCGTTGGCGATCAGCGGCACGCCGCAGCATTTCTCCTGTTTGAGCAACTGCACGCCAATATCCAACGCATTGAATACTGCGATCAGATCCTTGCCCAGTTGCGGATGGTTGTAGTTCACAAAGCAGCCGTGAAAAAACGCCACCTGTTCGGCATAACGCTGCTGCACCGCCGCCTGCTGGCGATACCAACGGCGAAAGGTGCCGAACGAATATTTCGGCAACGTGCGCCGGTGGTCAATCTTCAGTGCCTTGTCCAACAATTTGCGCACCGGCGGCAGGCCGGTGGCGGTATTGACGATAGGCGCGAACGGCGTCGACAGTGTGCCCATCAAATCGGTGTGGCTAAGGATCGCATCGCGCAACGTTGGTTTGCCGTGGCCATATTCCGCGCGGGCACGCTGGATGATGTCGCCAATCTTGACGTCCGACGGGCAAGCCACCTCACAGCGTTTGCAATTGGTGCAGTATTTCAGCGCTTCGTCATACAGCGCCGGATCCTTGCGCCGCAGGCGTTCGCCATCGGGCCCCGCCTGCTTCGGCCCGGGGTACAGCGGATTAACCTGCGCCACCGGGCAATAGGTGGTGCAGACCGTGCATTTGATGCAGCTTTCAAAACTCTGGTCTTTCGAGAGGCTCATGCGGCTTCCCCCTGCGCAAGGATCTGTTGCGCGACATGTAACGCCCCGATGAGCGAAACGCCGCCGCCGCACCCTTGGTACAGCGGATCAAAACCGCCCGTCACCGCCCCGATGGCATATAAGTTCGGTATGGCTTCGCCCTGCTTCTGCGCCCGCAGTTGATTATCGGTGCGCACGCCGAACTGCAAATAAGGCTGCGGCGCGAAGAAATCGGCCCGGCTCCAGTCAGCCCGTTCGGCTTTGCTGAACACGTCCAGCCCGAACACCGGCTCCCGTATCCGATCAAATTCGGCCACCAGCCCGTTGCTGAAGAAACTGCCGCTGGCCAACACCACCTGCTGCGGGCGCAGCGGAATGTCGCCATGGTTGCGGGTATACAGGCAGGCCACCCGCCCCTGCGTCAGTTCTGCCCGCTGCACGGCGTCGCCGGGCATAAACACGCCGCCCAACCGCTGCAGGCGTTGGCGCAGCGCCTGGTGCAGCCGCATCCCCAGTACCGAAGGCGGCAGCGTTGGCAACAGGCATACCGGCTTGCCGAGCGCCGCACGCAGCATCGCCAGTGGTTGTTCGCTTTCCAGCCCCAAGCAGGCCGGCAGGAACAGCGCTTGTGCATCGGCCGCCAATGGGTGCAAGGCCTGCCCCAGCGCGGCGATATTTTCCGCCCGATCCAGCGCCCGGGCGATATTCACCGCACGAAACTCGCTGGGGTTATTACGCAGGCGATCCAGCACCGGCAAATGCAACTGTTCCACCCAAGCCGTGATGCCCTGCTCACGCGCCAGCGCGCTGGCGGCCAGCTGTGGCTGGAAATCAAGAAAACCCTCGATGCCCACTACGGCAATTTTTTGCCAGGGCAGTTGCCCTTGCCATGGCGCGGAGGGCACCGCCTGCGGGCTAAGCCAGGTGGCGCGCCGCGTACCAAGCGGCGTAATGCGCAGATGATTGTGAACGCTGCTGCCCTGCAAGAGCACGCCGCAGCGCTGCAACAATTGTTCCGCCTCCCCGGCCAGCGCCGCTACCCGCGCGGCGCCGATCAGGCTATAGGGGTGCTGCGGCGCCTGCTGCGCCAGCGCGGGCAACGCATCTAGCGGCCTGGCCACCGGCGAACCGTCGGGCAGGCGCGCCAGCAAATCAAGCGAACCGGAAGAAAAGTAGAGCGCGCTTTGCCCAGCGCCGATCACCGCGCAGCGCTTGCCGCGTTCCGCCAGGCGGATCGCGCAGCTCAGGCCGGCTAACCCACCGCCAATCACCACCACGTCAAATTGCATCTTCGGCCTCCTGCCCAGCGTGTTCATCAAGCCCGCACAGCCCCTGATAAACCCAACTGGTGAATTCGCTTTCGCGTAACGCATCCCCCCAGGCAATGGGCCGCACGCCCTTCCAACGTTCGTTAAGGAAATGGGATAGCTGGGCGATCGACTGCAGTGGCGTGGCCGCCTTAAAGTGCGCCAACAACCCGGCGGCGCGGCAGGCACACAGCTCGCCCTGGCAGGTGCCCATGCCGACGCGGGTGCGGCGGCGGAGATCGATCAGGTTATTCACCGCCAATGCATTCACCGCGTAGCGCACTTCCCCGGCGGTGACGGCTTCGCACTCGCACACCAGGCTGTTGTCCAGGCGGCTGCCAGCCGGAACCTGGCCGGCGCGATCGCCGTGGCGGTATACAGCCGAGCCGCGAATGCTGGCAGGCAGGCCAGCCGCGCCGCGCGCCGTTTCTTCCGCCGTGCGCTCGGAGCCGGGCAACGCGGCCGCTGCGGTGCTGCACGGCACGTTAACCCCGAGTTTTTCACAGACCTTATCGGTGGCCCATTCGGCCATCAGGCGGTAGGTCATCAGCTTGCCGCCGGTGATGGTGATAAAGCCTTCCAGCCCGTCGCGGGCGGCGTGATCCAGCAGCACGATGCCACGGCTGACGTTGCGCCCGGAAGGATCGTCATCGCTGGCCACCAGCGGCCGCACCCCGGCATAGGCCCGCAGGATACGGGTCTGCGCCAGCGCCGGCGCCAACAGCGCGCCTTCGCGGATCAGGATCTCCACTTCCTGCGGCGTCACCACCATATTGTCGATCTGGTCGTAATCAATGTGGGTTGAGGTCGTGCCAATCAGCGAAATGGTATCGCCGGGCACCAGGATGTCGGCGTCCGCCGGTTTGCGGCAGCGGTTGATCACCATGTTATTGATACGGTGCCCAAGGATCAGTAATGCCCCTTTAGCCGGGAACATACGCACGCGCAGCTCGGCGTATTCCGCGATTTGTTGGCCCCAGATGCCAGCCGCGTTAACCACTACCGGGGCATGAAGGGCGTACTGCCGTGCCGACTGATGGTCGAAAACGCGCACGCCGGTCACCCGATCGCCGCTACGCAGCAGGCCGGTCACCTGATGATAGGTGAATATTTGCGCGCCGTGCTCACGGGCGTCGAGCATATTGGCGGCGGTCAGGCGGAATGGATCGACCGTGCCGTCAGGCACCCGCACCGCGCCGATTAACGCCGGATTGGCCGCCGGCTCCAGGCGCCGCGCCAGTTGCGGATCGATAGCCTGCGCGTCAATGTCTGCCTGCTGGCAAGCGGCGATAAACTGCTGCTGGTAGTCCAGCGAATCCTGCGGCAGCGTGATAAACAGGCCGTCGGTGCGTTCGATACAGTGGTGGGCGATACGCTTGAGGATGCGGTTTTCTTCAATACATTCGCGCGCGGATTCGCTATCCGTTACCGCATAGCGCGCGCCGCTGTGCAGCAGGCCATGGTTGCGCCCGGTGGCCCCGGTGGCGATGTCATACCGTTCCAACAGGATACAGCGCAGGCCGCGACGTGCGCAGTCACGGGCGATCCCCGCCCCGGTCGCTCCGCCGCCGATAATGATCACATCCGTTTCGCTGCCAGGTGCATTGTGGCCCATTTAAGCCCCCAAACGCTGTGGTTATGGGTTTATTTATCCACAATCCGTGGGGTTTTTGTTTGATAAGAAACAAAAACGAGCAAGAAACGAAAATACAATGTCCATAAAAAACCATATTTGTGAACACCATCACGCCTTATAGTCGCACATCTATTTCATAACGTTAACGAATCACTCAAAATCCGCCATGGTTTCATAAAACTGTAACAAATGCGCGATTCATCACAGTTGGCACTCCGGGCTTTCACTAGGATGGCGCCGGTGATGAAACATCATCCTGATAACGCGACCTCTCTCCCTCACAACGAACGGTTGATGACATAAACAATACAAGCCATCGGAGGCACGAATGTTGAGTATTTTCAAGCCCGCAGCCCACATCGGCCGTGTGCCGGCAGAACAGGTAGACCCGCTCTACCGCAAACTGCGCTGGCAGATTTTTATGGGGATTTTCTTCGGCTATGCCGCTTACTATCTGGTGCGTAAAAACTTTACCCTGGCGATGCCATACCTGATCGATCAAGGCTTTAGCCGTGGCGATCTGGGCTTTGCACTGTCCGGCATTTCCATCGCCTATGGGTTTTCCAAATTTATCATGGGTTCGGTATCCGATCGTTCCAACCCGCGCGTGTTCCTGCCCGCCGGGCTGATCCTGGCGGCGGCGGTGATGCTGTTTATGGGCTTTGTGCCCTGGGCGACTTCCAGTATCGCCGTCATGTTTGTGCTGCTGTTCCTGTGCGGCTGGTTCCAGGGCATGGGGTGGCCGCCGTGCGGCCGCACCATGGTGCACTGGTGGTCGCAGAAAGAACGCGGCAGCATCGTTTCGGTGTGGAACTGCGCCCATAACGTGGGCGGCGGCCTGCCGCCGCTGCTGTTCCTGCTGGGGATGGCCTGGTTCAACGACTGGCATGCGGCGCTGTATATGCCGGCCTTCGGCGCAGTCCTGGTCGCGCTGATCGCCTTTGGCCTGATGCGCGATACCCCGCAATCCTGCGGCCTGCCGCCGATTGAAGAATACAAAAACGATTACCCAAGCGATTACAGCGAAGAAGCGGAACAGGAGCTGACCGCAAAACAGATCTTCATGCAGTACGTACTGCCAAACAAACTGCTGTGGTACATCGCCGTCGCCAACGTGTTTGTCTATCTGCTGCGCTACGGCGTGCTGGACTGGTCGCCAACCTATTTGAAAGAGGTGAAGCATTTCGCGCTGGATAAATCATCCTGGGCCTATTTCCTGTACGAATATGCCGGTATTCCCGGCACGTTGCTGTGCGGCTGGATGTCGGACAAAGTGTTCAAAGGCAACCGCGGCGCCACCGGCGTGTTCTTCATGACGCTGGTGACCATCGCCACCATCGTGTTCTGGCTGAACCCACCCGGCAACCCGACGGTGGATATGATGTGTATGTTGGTTATCGGCTTCCTGATTTACGGTCCGGTCATGCTGATCGGCCTGCACGCGCTGGAGCTGGCGCCGAAGAAAGCCGCTGGCACAGCGGCGGGTTTCACCGGCCTGTTCGGCTACCTGGGCGGTTCGGTGGCCGCCAGCGCCATCGTCGGCTACACGGTGGATTTCTTCGGCTGGGACGGCGGCTTTATGGTGATGATCGGCGGCAGCATGCTGGCGGTTATCCTGCTGCTGCTGACCATGCTAAGCGAGAAGAAGCACCACGCTGCGCTGGCCAACAAACGCGGCTAACTGTCATATAGCCGCAGTAACCTTTACAGGCCGCATTGCGGCCTTTTTATTCCCGGTGCACTTATGGAGAAGAACATGCGGATGCAGATCAATACATTATTGGCGGGCATTTTATTCGCCGCCGCAATGAACAGCACGGCCTACGCTGCCGATAAGCTGGTGATTGCCCATCGCGGCGCCAGCGGTTATCTGCCGGAACATACCCTGTCGGCCAAGGCGATGGCCTATGCGCAAGGTGCCGATTTCCTTGAACAAGATCTGGTGATGACCAAAGATGACGAGCTGGTAGTGCTGCACGATCACTATCTGGATCGCGTAACCGACGTGGCGCAACGCTTCCCGGATCGCATGCGTAAAGACGGTCGCTATTACGCCATCGATTTCACCCTGGCGGAGATCAAATCGCTGGCATTCACCGAAGGGTTCACCATCAAGGACGGCAAAGCGGTGCAAAGCTACCCCGGCCGCTTCCCGATGGGCAAATCGAGCTTCCGTGTGCATACTTTCCAGGAAGAAATCGAGTTTGTTCAGGGCCTGAACCACTCCACCGGCAAAAATATCGGTATCTACCCGGAAATCAAAGCGCCGTGGTTCCACCGGCAGGAAGGCAAAGACATCTCCAGCAAGGTGTTAGCGGTGCTGAAGCAATATGGCTATACCGGCAAAAACGACAACGTCTACCTGCAATGCTTCGACGCCAACGAATTGAAACGCATCAAGAACACGCTGGAACCCGCCATGGGGATGGATTTGAAGCTGATACAGCTGATCGCCTATACCGACTGGCATGAAACTTACCAACAGCAGCCGGACGGCAAGTGGGTCAACTATGACTACGACTGGATGTTCAAACCAGGGGCGATGAAACAAATTGCCCAATACGCCGACGGCATCGGGCCGGATTACCATATGCTGGTCGCCGCTGACCAATCACAGCCGGGCAAGGTGGTGCTGACGACGATGACGAAAGAGGCGCATGCCAGCCGGCTGCAGGTGCACCCGTTCACCATCCGCGCCGACGCGCTGCCGAAATACGTCACCAACGTCACCCAACTGTTTGACGTAATCTACAATCAGGCCGGCGCTGATGGCGTGTTCACCGATTTCCCAGACAAAGCCGTGCAGTTCCTGCAACAGCAGGGGCAGCATAAATCCGCGGCGGAGATGGATCAGTAAACCGTTTCACCAAAGAGCAGGCATGAAGCGGGGCTGGAAAAGCCAGGGGCGCAAACATCACGCCCCGGCGATAATCGCTTAAGACAGGAACATCTTGCGCAGATAATGCGGCACGGCGTCATCCACGTTAGAGCCAATCACGTCGAGCTGTGGCAGCTTGTTCTTCAGGCGCTGGTGCGCGTCGCGCATGATGCAGCCTTTGCCGGCCATCGACAACATTTCCAGATCGTTCATTCCGTCGCCGAAGGCGATGCAGTCTTTGAGCGTATAGCCCATGATTTTCGCCACTTCATCCAATGCCCGCCCTTTCGAGACGCCGCCGGCCATCACTTCCAGGCAAGTGGGGAACGAGAAGCTGACGTTAACCCGATCGCCCCAACGGGCGTTGATGGCATCTTCCAACGGCAATAGCTTTTCGTGATCGTCACAGGTGAAATACACCTTGCACACGCCGTCGGTTTCCAGCAGGGCCGGTTCAAACAGGTGGTATTTGAAGATCGACTCCTGGAAGAATTCTTTCTGCTCCGGGCTTTCGCGATCGATGTACCAATCGTCGTTACGGTAAACGTTAGTGGTGATATGCGGATTGTTATGCACAACGCCGTAGAGATCGCGCGCAATGTCCGCGTCCAGATCGTGGCTGAAGATCAGCTCGCCCGCCGTGTTATGCACCCGCGCGCCGTTGGAGGTGATCATAAAAGCGCTGATTTCGAGGTTATCGCGGATCTGCGAAACGTCAACGTGATGGCGGCCGGTAGCGAAGACAAAATGCACGCCGCGCTGCGTCAGCAGCCTCAACGTTTCTTTGGCAAACGGTGTCAGCGTGTGGTCGGGCGACAGCAGCGTGCCATCTAAATCGGATGCAACGACATGATACATAGCGATACGTTCTAACCTCTGATGGAATTATCGGCGGCGTGGGCGCCGCTGAATGGGTGTTGAGCAAAGAAGCGCAGGATTACGTTCAATGCTTCGGCGCGCATCTCGTCCCGCTCAAACAGGATCTCATGCCGTGCACCTTTGATAACCCGCGGTTTCCCCCCTTTACAAGGGTGCCCCGCGTCTGACATTGCCTGACAAAAAGCCAAATGAGCGTGGTTATCGACCACCCGATCCTCACTGGCCTGTAATAATAAAAGCGGCGTGGTTATTTTCGCCGCCAGGGCGATCACCTGATGCCCGGCCCAGATACTCTCCCGCACCCAGTGATAGGTTGGCCCGCCAACCCGCAGTTCCGGGTAATCGGCGTAATAACGCAGATTGCGGCGATAGCGCTCGCGGCTATGGGTCAGCATATTGACCACGTACGGCAGCGGCCGCCACTGGCCGGTGCCCACCGCGTAGTAATCGCGCATCGGCGGGTGCTTTTCCGCCCAGTTGAGGATCTGGCCTGCCACCCAGCCCGGCATCGGCAGATGGATGCCGAACATCGGCGCGCACAGTACGGCGGCGTCAAAGGCATTGGGCCGGCGCGCCAGAAACAGCGCCAGTATCGCCCCGCCCATCGAATGGGCCAGCGCATAACACTGCCGGTAACCGCGCGGCGCCACCTGCTTCAGGTAAAAATTTTCGAAATCATCAACGTAGTCGGTGAAGTTTACCACATGACCACGGTGCGAGTCGGTCAGCAACCGCCCGGAGCGCCCCTGGCCGCGGTGATCGATAATCATCACGTCAAAGCCGCGATGGAACAGATCGTAAGCCACCTCAGGGTATTTCACATAGCTTTCAATACGGCCGGGGCTGACCACCACCACCCGATGATGGCGCATGGAGCAAAAGCGCACGTAGCGAATAGGCACGCCGTCAACGCCGATAAACTCACCTTCTTCACGCTGGCGCCAAAAGTCCAACAACGGCCCGGTGGCGAACGCGGCAAACTGCGTTTCGCGCGTTAACCAGTCATCGGTGTTGAATGTAAACGAGGTCATCGGTGCCTTTCCCTGTGTAACAAATGTGACCGCTGGCACAAGAAATCATACTATACCCGATAGGCGATAATGTTACCGAAAGGTGGCAAACGAATGCCGCCAGAGCGCCGTTGCCAGAACTGCCGCAGCCGACGCATCTGCAACTTGAAGTATGGCGGGTATAGCGTAGTATTTTGGCACAAATCGGTGCGCACAGGGAGCACACAATGACCTTTGACTGGTGGTTAACCTATCTGCTGACAACCCTAATCCTTAGCCTTTCGCCAGGCTCCGGCGCCATCAATACCATGAGCACGGGTATCAGCCACGGTTACCGCGGCGCTGCGGCGTCGATCGCCGGTTTGCAGGTTGGCCTGGCGATTCATATCGTGCTGGTCGGCATCGGCCTGGGCGCGCTGGTATCGCAATCGCTGCTGGCGTTTGAGATCCTGAAATGGTTGGGCGCCGCCTACCTGGTGTGGCTGGGGATTCAGCAGTGGCGCGCCGCCGGCGCATTGGATCTGCACACGCTGGCCGGCCATATGCCGCGCCGCCGCCTGTTCCGCCGGGCGGTGCTGGTCAACCTCACCAACCCGAAAAGCATCGTGTTTCTGGCCGCGCTGTTTCCGCAGTTCATTGTGCCGCATCAGCCCCAGGCCGAACAGTATGTGGTGCTGGGCGTCACCACGGTCGTGGTGGATATTATCGTGATGATCGGTTACGCCACGCTGGCCAAACGTATCGCCGGCTGGCTGAAAACGCCGCGCCAAATGCAACTGCTCAACCGGATTTTCGGTTCGCTGTTTATTCTGGTGGCGGGGCTGCTGGCGACGGCCAGAAAGGCCTGATTACGCGTGGGGGAACGCCCGGGCGCAACCCGGGCCGAAGCTTAACGGGTGAAGATCAGGTGCAGGCCAAAACCGGTGAACAGCGCCCCCGCCAGCCCGTCGATCCACTTCGCCAGGCGCTGGTAGCCGCGGCGCATGGCTGGCAGCGCAAACACCACCGCCACCAGGCTGAACCAGATAAACGTTTCCGCCACGATCAGCAGAAATAACCCCCACCGGGCGCCGGCGCCCACGTTATCGCCGACGAACAGCGAAAACACGCTGCCGAAATAAATCACCGCCTTTGGGTTGGATAGGTTGGTCAGCAGGCCGCGCAGAAAACTGCGCCCGGCTTTAGGCAACGCCACTTTCACCTCTGCCGGCGCGGCAAGCGGTTGGCGATGCTGCGCCCGAGCCGAACGCAACAGTTGCCACCCCATCCAGCACAGGTAAATGCCCCCGCCCACCATAATGATTTGATGCAGCCAGGCCATTTTTTGCAGGATCAGGTTCAGGCCCATCAGCGCCACGCCCGCCCACACCACGATGCCAAGCGAGATACCGGCCACGCCCATCATCGCTTCCCGGCGTGAACGGCTGGCCGCAGTTTGCGAAACAAAAAAGAAGTCCGGCCCGGGGCTCATCAGCGCAATAAAATGCACCAGGGCGACGGTAAGAAACAGCATTAGCATCGTGAGTTATCCTTATTCGTCATCCGCAAGATGATCGCGGATCATGGCCATAAACGGAGTACCAAACCGCTCCAGCTTGCGCTGGCCGACGCCGTTCACACTCAACAGCTCACTGGCGCGGGTCGGCATCTGTTCCGCCATTTCCAGCAGCGTGGCGTCGTTGAACACCACATAAGGCGGGATATTCTCTTCGTCGGCGATCGACTTGCGCAGCTTGCGCAACTTGGCAAACAGCTTGCGATCGTAGTTGCCGCCGTAGGATTTCTGATTGGCGCTGCTGCGCGGCTTCAGGCTTTGGATACGCGGCACCGCCAGCTGCAACGCCACCTCGCCGCGCAATACCGGGCGGGCGGCTTCGGTCAGTTGCAGCGCCGAGTGCATGGCGATGTTCTGCGTGATAAAGCCCAGATGAATCAGTTGGCGCAGCACGCTGGTCCAGTGTTCGGTGGTTTTATCGCGGCCAAGGCCGTAGATCGGCAGCTTGTCGTGGCCAAATTCGCGGATGCGCTGGTTATTGGCGCCGCGCAATACCTCCACCACATAGCCGATACCGAAGCGCTGCCCCACCCGGCCGATGGCCGATAGCGCTTTGCGCGCGTCTTCCAGCCCGTCGTAACGCTTGGGCGGATCCAGGCAAATATCACAGTTGCCGCAGGCCTGCTGCCGGCCTTCGCCGAAGTAGTTAAGCAGCACCAGGCGCCGGCAGGTTTGCGCTTCCGCAAAGGCGCCCATCGCATTGAGCTTGTGGCGCTCGATATCCAACTGCTGCCCGGCCGGCTTTTCTTCCAGGCAGCGACGCAGCCAGGCCATATCGGCCGGATCGTACAACAGGATGGCTTCCGCCGGCAGGCCGTCGCGCCCGGCGCGGCCGGTTTCCTGATAGTAGGACTCGATGTTGCGCGGGATGTCGAAATGCACCACAAAGCGCACGTTGGGTTTATTGATGCCCATGCCGAAGGCCACGGTCGCGACCACCACCTGCAGATCGTCACGCTGGAACGCTTCCTGCACCTGCGCGCGGCGTTCGTTGTCCAGCCCGGCATGGTAGGCCGCCACGCTCAGGCCGCGGCTTTGCAGGCGCGCGGCGGTATCCTCCACCTTGGCGCGGCTGTTGCAGTAAATGATGCCGCTTTTACCACGCTGATCCTGCACAAAGCGCCAGAGCTGATCGAGCGGCTTGAATTTCTCAACCAGCGTGTAGCGGATATTCGGCCGGTCGAAGCTGCTGACCTGGATCAGCGGATCCTGCAACGCCAGCAGGCGAACAATATCGCCGCGCGTGGCCTCATCGGCCGTGGCGGTCAGAGCAATCACCGGCATCGAAGGGTAGCGCTGTTTCAGTTGGCCGAGCGCACGGTATTCCGGGCGGAAATCATGCCCCCACTGCGAGATACAGTGCGCCTCATCCACCGCCAGCAGCGCCGGCTGGCAGCGATCCAGCAACTCCAGGAAGCTGTCCATCATCAAGCGCTCGGGCGCGATGTACAGCATTTTCACCTCGCCGCTGCGGCAGCCGGCCATCACCGCCAGCTGCTGCTCGCGGGTCTGCGTCGAGTTGTAGCAGGCCGCCGATACACCATAGGCCAGCAGTTGATCCACCTGGTCTTTCATCAGGGAGATCAGGGGAGAGACCACCAGCGTCAGGCCATCCATCACCAGCGCCGGGATCTGGTAACACAACGATTTACCGCCGCCGGTCGGCATCACCACCAGGCAGTCACGCCCGGCGATCGCCGTATTGATAATCTGTTGCTGGCCCGGCCGGAACTGCTGGTAACCAAAGGTATCGCGCAATACCTGCTCTGCCAGCAACTCTCTGTTTATCACTGCTGCGGTAGACACTCACTTCCCCATTATTTGCTGTACCCGCGCGGCTCCAGGTTGGAAACGCAGGGATGTATCACGCCGCCCGAAGGCGGCAAGGTTACATAATATCGTTAAGCATGACACCAACGCCAACCCGTGTCTGCCGGAAGTTATAATCAATCAACGATTCGCCGTAGCCGCTGAACACCTGGGTGTAAAAACGCACGTGGCGAGTGATCGGATAGCTCCAACCCAGCTCCGCGCCGCCATAACCGCTGTTCCAGTTATAGTGCCCTTCGGCGCTGAATACGCTATCGCCCCAGGCATAGCCCACCTTCAGGCGGTAATAGCCCATGTATTTGGTGATATCCGGGTTGTCATCGCTGCTTGCGCTTTCCGGGATGCGCAGCCAGGGCTTGATATCCACCTGCCAGTTGCCGTTCTGCGCCATAAAGCGCGCATAGGCACGGTTCCAACTGCGGGAGGTCGGCTCCGAGCGGCCGTTCGACTGGTGATTAAGGCCGACTTCCACATCGCGCAGCGTCCAGCCGCCAACGGTATAGTCGGTCGCCCAGCCGAGGAAAATCTGCGGCTCATAATCGGTTTCGCGGAATGGCGAAGACTCGCCGGTGTTGGAAAGCTGCCACCAGGAACGCTGGGTGTAAGACGCGCTGAGCAAGGAATTATCGCCCGCAATGCCGCGCCACAGCGGGAACGCCAAACTGAGCTGGTATTTTACTTCGTCTTTACGCGCATTTTTCGACCAGTTATAGGTGCTGATCGCTTCTTTATTGATATCGCTGGTGTCGGTGTAAAGAATATAGTTGGTTTCATAGGGGTAAAGAACAAACGGCGTATCATACGTTTGCAGCAGATTGGCGATAATACTGCCGCGCACTGCCGGTTTATCCTGCACGGCCTGTTTGGCTTCTTCCGCCTGTGCCAATGCCGGCATCAGCGCCAACACCAGCATAAGCCCTGACAAAATGCGCATAGCTTTCCTCACTCAAAAAATAAACACAGCCCTGAAATTCAAGCCGCCATTTTACACGCCCGGAGCAGTTTACCGCAGTTCAACGCGCGTTTATTGGATTAGTCTGGAAAGCAACGAAAAACAACCATAAAATAAACCAATATTTAACAATTCACCGACGGCCTGCGCTACGCCCAGCGCCAGAGAAATGGACATGACGCCAAAACCTTCGATCACCCTGGAAGCCGCCCGCCAAAAGATTGGCGAAATTTTTGTCTACCACATGCCATTCAACCAAGAGCTCGGCCTGGAACTGCACCATTTCTGCGACGACGGCGTGGAGTTGCACTTTGCCAACCAGCCCAAGCTGGTGGGGAATGCGGCGCAGGGCATCCTGCACGGCGGTGCGATCGCCGCGGTGCTGGACGTGGCCGCCGGCCTGGCCTGCGTAAGCAGCGCGTTGCTGCGCTTGCTGCCGCTGACGGAAGAAGAGCTGACATTCCGGCTGGCACGCATGGGCACCATCGATCTGCGCGTCGATTATTTGCGCCCTGGCCGCGGCCAGCACTTCATCGCCCGCGCGCAGGTGCTGCGCAGCGGGAATAAGGTGTCGGTTGCCCGCGTGGAACTGCATAACCATGAAAGCCTGCATATCGCCAGCGCCACCGCGACTTATCTGGTCGGTTGAACCCCTGCACGATTGAATGTGCGACACCGCCAGCCAACTTCAGTACACTTGGCGGTTACGACGTTTCCCATCAGAGCTACGCAATGGATGCACAACAAACGCGGCAGGGCATCATCTTCGCCCTGGCCGCCTATTTTATTTGGGGTATTGCCCCGGTCTACTTCAAACTGATTCAACAGGTGCCCGCCGGGGAAATTCTCACCCACCGGGTGATCTGGTCATTCTTCTTTTTGCTGGTGTTGATTTCCGTCGGCCGCCACTGGCCGCAGGTACGCGCCACCTGCCAACACCCCTGGCGCCTGCTGTTACTGGCGGTGACCGCGCTGCTGGTGGGCGGCAACTGGCTGCTGTTCATCTGGGCGGTCAATAACCACCACATGCTGGAAGCCAGCCTGGGCTACTTTATCAACCCGTTGGTTAACGTGCTGCTGGGCATGCTGTTTCTTGGCGAGCGCTTTCGCCGTATGCAGTGGCTGGCGGTAGCACTGGCGTTCGCCGGGGTGCTGATCCAACTGTGGCAGTTCGGCTCCCTGCCGGTTATCGGCCTGGGGCTGGCGTTCAGCTTTGCCTTCTATGGCCTGTTACGCAAGAAGGTTGGCGTGGATGCGCAAACCGGGATGCTGATCGAAACGCTGTGGCTGCTGCCCGTGGCCGCGATTTATCTGTTCCTGATCGCCGACAGCCCAACCAGCCATCTGAGCGCCAACCCGTGGTCGCTGAATTTGCTGCTGGTGGCCGCCGGGATCGTGACTACCGTGCCGCTGCTGTTTTTCACCGCGGCGGCGACCCGTTTGCGCTTATCGACGCTGGGCTTTTTCCAGTATCTGGGCCCAACGCTGATGTTTCTGTTGGCGGTGACGTTCTACGGCGAGCAGATTGGCCAGGATAAGTTGCTGACCTTCGGCTGCATTTGGGCGGCATTGATTTTATTTACGCTGGATGCGGTTTATACCCAGCGCAAGCGGTGAATGGCCCGGCCTGGGCGAAAGCCGTTCATTGAGGATCCCGCCGCCAGGCGGGATCACGCATTTTTACCTGGCGTGCTCTGCGCCAGCGTGGGTGAATGCCGGGTAATAAAACGCGCCAGCGCTGGGCCGGTGAGCAGGATAGTAAACAGCCGCAAGGTCTGCAGCGCCATCACAAACGACATATCCACCCGGCTCCCCGCCGCAATGATCGCCACGGTATCCAGCCCGCCGGGGCTGGTGGCCAGATACGCCGTCATGATATCCACCGGCAGAAAGAAGGTCAGCATCCAGGCCAACGCGCCGCAAAGCGCCATCAGCGCAACAATCGATACCACCATCTGCGGCAACGTGCGCAGCGCCAACAGGAAAACCGGCCGGGTAAAACGCAGCCCCACGCTCCAGCCAATCAGGGTATAGGCCAACGCCAGCAGCCATTCCGGCACCTGTAAGGTCAGCGTGCCGCTGGCATGCAGCCCCGCGCCGATGATCATCGGCAGCAGCAAAGCCCCGGAAGGGATGCGCAACCGTGGCCCCAGCCAGGCGCCGGCAGCGGCGATAGCCAGCGTGGCGATAAAGCGCCAGTCCAGCGCAGGGAACCACTCCAGCGTGGCGGCGCCATGGCCGGCTTCATCACCCAGGCCGATGCGCGCCACCACCGCCGCTGCGGTGGCGACAAACAACACGCGCAGATATTGCATAAACGCCACCAGGCGCACATCGGCGCCGAAATCGCCGGCCATAGCCACCATCGCCGAAGCCCCGCCCGGCGACGAGCCCCAGGCGCCGGTAGGGCCGGGCAGATCGCTAAAACGCACCAGGCACCAGCCGGAAACGGCGCTGGCCAGCAACGTGGCGGCCAGCACCAGCAACACCAGCGCCCAATCGTCCAGCAGCGGCGTCAGAATGGAGGGAGACAGCGTTTGCGCGATCATGCAGCCCAGAATCGCCTGCGCGGCGACAAACAACGATTTATGGATCCGCACCGAAGCGCCGAGCAGCCCCATCGCCACTCCGACAATCATCGGCCCCAGTAACAGGGCCGCCGGGATATGATAAAACTGCAGGCCGAACCCCAGCACCAGCGAAGCCAGCAGCAGGATCAGCCATTGTAACGTGCGGGGTAGACTTGCCATCAAAACGTGCGCCTTACCGGCAAATTATATCGGGGATTGCATTCTATACTCTAAATAATTCGAGTTGCAGGAAGGCGGCGACACAGCGAATCCCCAGGAGCTTACCGAAGTCAAGTGACTGGGGTGAGCGACAAATCTGCCGGGAGCAGATTTGAACGCTGCCGGCAGCGGCCCCATCGGGGCGAGGCCCAGGGATGGGCCGAGTAATAAAGCCAACGCACCTGCGACTTGAAGTATGACGAGTATACTCTTTATTTAGCTAGCAGGCTAACGAAGCCAGCTCACCCCGGTTGCACTCACAGCCAGTTTTTACGCTTGAAATACAGGTAAGGAGCAAGGCCGGCCAGGATCATCAGCCCAATGGCGCCGGGGTAGCCAAACGACCATTTCAGCTCCGGCATGAATTCGAAGTTCATGCCATAGCTGGAAGCCACCAGCGTGGGCGGCAGGAACACCACCGACACCACCGAGAAGATCTTGATAATGCGGTTCTGTTCGATGTTGATAAACCCCATCGCCGCCTGCATCAGGAAGTTCACTTTCTGGAACAACGATTCATTGTGCGGCAACAGCGATTCGATATCACGCAGCACCTCACGCGCCTGCTCCAGTTGGCCGGTAGGCAGGCGCGCTTTGCGCACCAGGAAATTGAGCGCGCGCTGGGTATCCATCAGACACAGGCGCACCTTCCAGCCGATATCTTCCAGTTCCGCCAGCGTGGACAGCGCCTCATCGTATTCGTCGCCCTGGTGGCCTTCCATGATCACACGGCTGAGCTTCTCCAGATCGCTATAGATGTTTTCAATTTCATCCGCCAGTTGTTCGATCTTGGTTTCAAACAAATCCAGCAGCAGCTCATAGGCATTGCCGTCAACCATCATCTGGTTGCGGGCGCGCATGCGGTACAGGCGGAAAGCCGGCAGTTCGCGCTCGCGCAGGGTATACAAACGGCCGTCGCGAATCGTGAACGCCACAGTGGCGTTGCCGGCGTGATCGTCCGCATCCTCAAAGTAGAAGAATGAGTGAATATGCAGGCCGTCTTCATCTTCGAAAAAGCGCGCGGATGCTTCGATGTCGTCCAGCTCCGGGCGCGTCGCCAGGCTCTGGCCCAGTTCACTTTGCACGCGCTCGCGCTCGCCGTCTTCCGGTTCAACCAGATCAACCCATACAGAAGTGGTGAGATCGTCGGCATCATCCAGTTCCAGGCGGGACAAGCGGCTGTTGTTCAGTGTAAAAGCGCTCAGCATGTGCCAAAACTCCCTAATGGTGAGAGGTTAACAACGCATTGAAGCACGGAAACAGGGGGGGATTCTGCATCACCGCGTGTTCCAGACCATGAAGAGATCCGGCTCATAGCGACGCATTATGAGGTCGCTGACAACCACGAAGGCTATCAGCAGCAGAGGATAGCCTTAGAAGTTGTACCTGTTGTTGTCCAGGTCAGTGAGCCAGTATCTACTGGGTGCGTCCAAGGCGAATGTCCTCATTGATAATAATGGTGCGCGCATGTTACGCCGAGATGAAAAAGCCTGTCAACACATCATGCCGGATAATTGCGCAACATTTCATCAGGATGGCAGCATAATAAGGGGCTATCCCAGTAGGCATTATTGTCGCAGCCAGTTTGGACACGGACAGCGCGCAAAAACCGGAGCGTACACGAAGTACGTGAGGATTTTGAGCACTGCCCCGGTTCAAAATGGCAAGTAAAATAGCCCTAATGGGATAGGCGCTAAAAAAGCAGAGCGTTGCACAAACGTACAGCGCGGAAAAAATTACCGCGGGCGCAGAATGAAATGTTGCTAAGCTTAGACGGTGACCCACGCTTGCGGATGATCTTCATGAAACAAATCAGCAACCACGATCTGGCTGCTCTAAGCGAACAGGCCGCCCTGCAGCCACGGCTGCGCACGCACCGCCTGCTGCACGATACGCAGAGTGAGCCGGTACAACGGATGATCATCGCCATGGAGCCCGGCACCTACGTCCGGCCACACCGCCACCCGCAAACCTGGGAGCTGCTGGCGCCGCTGTGCGGGCGCTTTGTGGTGCTGCAGTTCGACGACAGCGGCGCCGTTACCAGCCGCACCCTGCTGGGGGATGAGATCAAAGTGCTGGAGTTGCCGGCTTTGGCGTGGCACACCGTGCTGGCGGTCGATCACGGCGGCGCGCTTTTTGAGGTGAAGCAGGGGCCTTATCAACCGTTAGCGGCGGAAGACTGCATGGCCTGGGCCCCGGCGGAAGGGAGCGCGGGTATCGAAGCGGTGCTGCGCTGGTACGCCACCGCACAACCGGGCGATCGCTACTCCCATTGAAACGCCCCCGGCGAGCGCCAGGGCGCACGGTTACTGGGTTTCCAGCTTGGCGTAGGCCGCCACCAGCCATTTGATCCCTTCCCCCTGGAAGGCGATCTGCAGCCGGCAGTGTTCGCCGCTGCCTTCCAGATTAACGATGGTGCCTTCGCCGAATTTCGGGTGGCGCACACGCTGGCCGAGCTTATAGCCGCTGTCGTTTTCGCTGATCGGCGTCCCCATGCGGCGGTGACTCACCGGCCGTGAGACGCTGGCGCGCAGGCGAACTTCCTCGACGCACTCTTCCGGCAGCTCGCCGATAAAGCGCGAAGGGCGATGGTAGGCTTCCTTACCGTACAGCCGGCGGGTTTCCGCATAGGTCAGCGTTAATTTCCGCATCGCCCGCGTCAGGCCAACGTAGGCCAGCCGGCGCTCTTCCTCTAGCCGCCCGCCCTCATCCAGCGACATCTGGCTGGGGAACATGCCTTCTTCCATGCCGACGATAAACACCTGGGGGAATTCCAGCCCTTTTGCCGAGTGCAGCGTCATCAGTTGCACCGCGTCCTGATAGGCGTCGGCCTGCCCTTCCCCCGCTTCCAGCGCGGCATGGGACAAAAAGGCCTGCAGCGGCAACAGATCCTGATCTTCATCCTGGTAGCTGTACTGACGCGTCGCCGTCACCAGCTCTTCGAGGTTTTCGATACGCGCCTGGCCTTTTTCGCCCTTTTCCTGTTCATACATCACAAACAGGCCGGAATCGCGGATCACCCGGTCGGTCTGCACGTGCAGCGGCATTTCGGCGGTTTCATACGCCAGCGCGTCCACCAGTTCGACAAAGCGCTGCAACGAGGACGCCGCGCGCCCCGCCAACGCCTTATCCTGCAGCAGCGCACGGGTAGCCTGCCACAGCGTCAGTTGCCGATCGCGCGCCGCCTGGCGCACCACATCCAGCGTGCGATCGCCAATGCCGCGCGTCGGCGTGTTAACCACGCGCTCAAACGCCGCGTCGTCGTTGCGGTTGGCGATCAGACGCAGGTAGGCCAGCGCGTCTTTGATTTCCTGGCGTTCGAAGAAGCGCATGCCGCCGTAAATGCGGTACGGCATCGCACTTTGCAACAGCGCTTCTTCCAGCACGCGTGACTGGGCGTTGCTGCGGTACAGAATGGCGCAATCGTTCAGCGCCCCGCCGTTGTCCTGCCAGGTTTTAATCCGGTTGACCACAAAGCGCGCCTCATCCAGCTCGTTGAAGGCGCAATAGATGGAGATCGGTTCACCCTCGGCCCCGTCGGTCCACAGGTTTTTCCCCATGCGGCCGTCGTTGTTGGCGATCAGCGTGTTGGCGGCCTTTAGGATATTGCTGGTCGAGCGGTAGTTCTGCTCCAGGCGAATGGTCTCCGCCGCCGGGAAGTCCTTCAGGAAGCGCTGGATGTTTTCCACCTGCGCGCCGCGCCAGCCATAGATTGACTGATCGTCATCGCCGACGATCATCACATTGGCGCGATCGCCTGCCAGCAGGCGGATCCAGGCATACTGGATGCGGTTGGTATCCTGAAACTCATCCACCAGAATGTTAGTGAAGCGTTCACGGTAGTGGTTGAGGATCTGCGGCTTGTTTAGCCACAGCTCGTGGGCGCGCAGCAGCAGCTCGGCGAAATCCACCAGCCCGGCGCGATCGCAGGCCTCCTGATAGGCCTGATAAATGCGCAGCCAGTTGGCCTCGACCGGATTGCCGTAGCTTTCAATATGCTGCGGGCGCAAGCCATCGTCTTTTTTGCCATTGATGTACCACATCGCCTGGCGCGGCGGCCACTGCTTCTCGTCAACGTTCAGCGCGCGAATAATGCGCTTGAGCAGCCGCAGCTGATCTTCGCTGTCGAGGATTTGGAAATCCTGCGGCAGGTTGGCGTCCATATGGTGGGCGCGCAGCAGGCGGTGGGCCAGACCGTGGAAGGTGCCGATCCACATCCCGCCCTGGCTGGTGCCGATCAGGTGCTCAATACGGTGGCGCATTTCCGCCGCCGCCTTGTTGGTGAACGTCACCGCCATGATGGAATACGGGGAACAGTTCTCCACCGCCAGCAGCCAGGCGATGCGGTGCACCAGCACCCGGGTTTTCCCGCTGCCCGCACCGGCCAGCACCAACAGGTTGCTGCGTGGCGCCGCCACGGCTTCGCGTTGTTTATCATTCATGCTGTCGAGCAGATCGGAAACGTCCATAGGCACCATTAATTGGTAAAGGAAAACGCGCGGCCCGCACGTTTTCACTGGGAATTTATACAGAGTTATGGCTGGGATTATAACAACGCTGTCAGCGATGCCAACTGCGAAATCTCAATATGTGGCAGCAGCCGGCTGTCATCCGCCTGCATCAGGCTGCGCTGACGATCGTTGATCCAGCAGGCCTGCAAGCCGGAACGCAGCGCGCCGGCCACGTCCGTGGTCAGATCGTCGCCCACGTGCAAAATGTGCCGGGGCGCCACACCGAGCCGATGGGCGGCCTGGTGGTACATGTCGTGATAGGGTTTTGAACGGCCGTCGGGGCCGGAACGCAAAACGAATTGGAAATAGCCCGCCAGCCCGCACGCGGCCGGATCGGCATTGCCGTTGGTGATCGCCACCAGCGGGTAGCGTTCGCCCAGCGCCCGCAGAGTGTCGTGTGTCGCCTGCGGCACATCAATCTGGCTGCGCCAGTGCGCGAAATCGTGCATCGCGGCATCGGCGCCGCTTACCGCGGCGGCCTCGCTCACCCCTTGCCGGCGCAGCGCCAGGTGGACGGCTCGCCAACGCCATTCGGTGACGTCGTGGTAGATCTCCGGCTCCTGCTGGCGCAGTTCCTGGCGCAGGCGGTGAAAGTCCGCCGCCTGAAAATCACGCAGCCCCGGATGGTAGCGCTGCAAAAAAGCGACCGACTGCTGCTCGGTCTGCTTGATCACCGGGCGGTTATCGTACAGCGTGTCGTCCAGATCGAACGTCAACGCTGCAAGCGGGCGCAAAGGCCGGTAGAAACGCATCAGGATTTCCCCCGTTTGGCGCGTGGATGGGCGGCGTCATACACATTTGCCAGGTGTTGAAAGTCAAGATGGGTATAAATTTGCGTGGTGCTCAGGTTGGCGTGGCCCAGCAGTTCCTGCACCGCGCGCAGATCCCCGCTGGATTCCAGCATATGCGTGGCAAACGAGTGGCGCAGCTTATGCGGGTGGATATGGCTGTTCACCCCCTGTTTTACCCCCCACTCGGCAAAACGCTTTTGCACATTGCGCGCCGAAATGCGTTTCCCCTGATTGGACAGGAACATCGCGTCATCTTCCGGCGCGAACAGATCGCGCAGCGCCAGCCAGTGCTCCAGCCAGGTCACTGCCGTGCGGCCGATCGGCAGCTTGCGCTCCTTGCTGCCCTTGCCCAGCACCCACACTTCGCCGGCCGCCAGATCGACATGGCGGCAGTTCAGCCCCACCAGCTCTGAAAGACGCAGCCCGGCGCCGTACATCACCTCCAACATCGCGCGATCGCGCACGGCCAGCGGATCGTTAAGATCGATCTCCAGCAGTTGGTGCATTTCGTCCACGTCGATATTTTTCGGCAGATGGCGGCCGCTGCGCGGCGTGCGGATACCCTTGGCCGGGTTGGCCTGCAACACGCCCTGGCCCACCTGCCAATCCAGAAAGCTGCGCAGCGCCGACAGGCGCAACGCCAAACTGGAAGCGTGCAGGCCGGCGCGTTTGCTGCGGGCGGCCAGTTGGCGCACACCGGCGGCGTCTAGCTGCGGCCACTGGGTGATGCCGAGCGCCTCGGCCAGCGTGATCAGCGCCTGTAGCTGGCGGGAATAGCTAAGACAGGTCAACGGGCTAAGCTGGCGTTCAACCTTCAGGTAACGCAAAAACGCGTCCACCGGTTGCTGCAGGCCGCCGCTTGAAGGGATCATAACCGCTCGATCCAGCGTTCCAGCAGCTCTGGCAGCATACGTGCCAATTGGCCGAGCATCACAGTGCCCATGCCGGGTTGGTAGTGGTGCACATCGCGGCTACTGAAGATCACCATGCCCAAATCGCCGTCTGCCCCCATCAACGACAGGGCGACCGAGCCAACCTGGCGCGCCTGCGGCAACAACAGTAACAGCTCCGGCCCATTCAGGCTGCCAAGAAAGTGGTGATCGTCCCCCAGGCGCTGAATGCGCAGGGGCTCAAATGCCGAACGCGACAGGCCAAGGTGGGTAAAATCGGAAGGGGCGCCAATGTTCCAGCGATCGTTAAACAGGCGAATATTGGCGCCGGCCAGGCCCAGACCGCGCGCCCAACGCTGCAGGCGGTTCAGCATATCCTGCAGGCTTTCGGCCGTGGCCAGTTCGGCCTGCAGATGCAGCAGTTGGGCGAACAGCGCTTCGTTAGCGCTGGCCTGCTCCATCAGCAGCGTGATTTCCTCTTCCAACTGGGTGATATGGTTGCGCTGCCGCGCCAGGTGCCATTCCACCAGCGACACGGTGCCGCGCACCGGGTGAGGAACGCGCATTTGTTCAACCTGGCGCGCATTACGGATAAAAAAATCCGGGTTCTGCAGCAGATACTGCATGATGGCGTCATCATCAAGCTCAACGCCCGTGACGGCCTGGTCTTCAACGCTCTTCATAAGTGAATAAATCCGTCATAGACATGGGTTGCCGGGCCCGTCATAAACAGCGGGCTGCCCGGCCCCTTCCAGCGAATATGCAGGCTGCCGCCCGGCAATTCGACATGTACTTCTTCTGACAGCAATTCCTGCTGAATGCCAATGGCCACGGCCGCACAGGCGCCGCTGCCGCAGGCCTGCGTCTCGCCGGCGCCGCGCTCGAAAACGCGCAGCTTGATGTGCTCACGGCTGACCACCTGCATAAAGCCAATGTTTGCCCGCTCCGGGAAACGCTCATGGTTTTCCAACACCGGCCCAAGCAACTCTACCTTGGCGGTTTGTACATCATCCACCTGCAAAACACAATGCGGGTTGCCCATGGAAACCACGCCGCACAGCACCGTGTGTTCCGCCGCGCGCATAATGTAGGTTTTCTCTGCTTTTACCGCGCGGAACGGCACCGCCTGGGGATCAAAATTCGGTTCGCCCATGTTGACGCAGACCAATTCGTCATCGGTCACGCTCAGCACCATGCGCCCGGTCTGGGTACTGACGCGAATGTCGCGTTTGTTGGTCAGCCCTTTCAGCCGCACAAAACGGGCGAAACAGCGGGCGCCATTGCCGCACTGCGCCACTTCGCTGCCATCGGCATTGAAGATGCGGTAGTGGAAATCAAGTTCTGGATCGTAAGGCGGTTCAACGATCAACAGTTGATCAAAACCCACGCCCAAATGCCGATCGGACAGGCGCCGGATCAGCTCAGGGGAAAAATAGACATTCTGTGTAACAGCATCGACCACCATAAAGTCGTTGCCCAGGCCGTGCATTTTGGAGAACTGCATATCATACTCCGCTATCTGGACGAGCTATCCGTCTATCCCCTTCACCCGGCAAGCTCATCGTCTGCCGCGGGGTTGCCAGGGGATTGAACGCGGTCAAACTGCCACCGCGTTCACACATTACGGGTTGCTCATTGACGAATTTTGCTGTGTACCAGATGCATCTTGCTGGTTTTTCTGCGTTTGCTCACCCGTTTGCACCGGCTTGGAAGCCGCTTTCTGTTCGGCAGGTGGGAAGTAGAGCGGGCCTTTCAGGCCACAGCCAGAGAGCCCGGCAAGCAGAACTGCCATCAGCGCATAGCGTAGTTGTTTTTTCATTTGCATTAATGCCTGTAATTCATGCGTCTAAGCTCTCTATAATCGCAGGTGGATCATGAAAAGCAATAGGAATCGAATATGAACGACAGCGAGTTTCATCAGTTGGCCGACCAACTGATGCTGAATATTGAGCAAGCTCTGGACGATTTTGTTGGGGAAGCCGACATCGATTACGAAACCAACGGCGGCGTCATGACGCTCAGCTTTGAGAACGGCAGCAAAATTATCATCAACCGCCAGGAGCCGCTGCACCAGATCTGGCTAGCCACCAAAACGGGCGGCTACCACTTCAACTACCGCGGCGGCGATTGGCTATGCGATCGCAGCGAGCAACCGTTTTATACGTTGCTTAGCGAAGCGGCCAGCGCCCAGGCGGGGGAAGACATCCGCTTCGGCTAACCGCCGGCGCTCAGTAGAGCTGGAAATGCTGTTTCATTGACAGCGGCGCCCCCTCGGGCACGGTGAGACACAGGCTCGACAGAGTATTGCTGCGGAACGGGATCACCTGCGTGCCACCGTCGAGCTGCACAATCTGGTAAAACTGCGGCAGATTGAAATTGATGAAGCTGGAGCCGTAGGTAAAGCGATCGTGGGATGAGGAATAGAAACGGCTCACGTCGCGCACCAGCTCTTCTTTGCTACCTTCGCAGTGGTGGTAAACCTCAACCCGGTTGGACTCATCCAGAATATAAATATTAAAGCCCTTGTCGTCCGTGGTGTCTTCGAAAAAGAACTGGATAATCCCTTCGCTGGCAAAACCGTCCACCACAGGCGGCAGGTGCACCTGATCGGTTTCCACCTTGATCGACAACCCGTGCAGCTTGTTGTTGGAAATGGCACCGTAAAACTCAATGGCGTTTTCCAGCTTCTGCACCGACACGCTCAGCCGCTCAAAGAACAGCCCCCAGGTTTGCCCCGCCACGCGCACCGCTTTGAAACGGCCCGGCTCCAGGCGGGTGCTGGACAAACGCAGCTCAATGCATTCGGAAACCAACTGCTGGATACGGGTGCGGATCAGCCCGCGCAAATGCTGGCTGTAGCAGAATACTTCCACCGACTCCGGCGGCGCGGCGTCCTGGTGCATCTTGCCCAAAATGGTTTTCAGCGCTTCCAGAACCGATTGCTCGCCGCTGAAATGCAGGGTACGCACCTCATTCCACGAGTTGCGGTACAGCAGATCGATACTGCCCACCAAGCACTGTTGCTGCTGGCCGAAGCTGAACACGTCCAGCTTGCGGAAATCAAAATGCACCACCTGATTGCGGAACGCCGCGGTCGGATCGTGTTCCAGGTTGACGATAATCGCCAGGTGGCGAATTTCACACGGGCTGTACAACGCCTTCGGCGACGGGGCCGGCAGGCGCAACGGGAAGTGGTGCGACACATCGGACACCAGTTCTTGCAGCTTGGCGATATCGCACAGGTTGCCGCTCTTGATATGCAGACGGGTGCTCGGCGTCAGCAGGCCGTTGAAGTAGGCCCAGGCCACCAGCTTGTTCAGGTAGCGGTTATATTCCAGCGGCTGATGGCTGACGATGGTGCTCATGGCCGGCGCCTGGTTGTACAGATACCAGCCGGTGCGGTTGGCACGGCCGATCGGCACGTGGATGAAGGTCAGATCGCGTTCGGAAAGATCCGGCGATATCTGCGGGTTCACCAGCGTCACTTTGCCGGGCAGCGCCTCAAAAGCGGCGTACAGTTTACGGGTCAACACCCCGATATCCTGCGGGCTGGCGCTGATGCTAAGGTTGTTACGGCGGGCAAAGCGAATCAAGTTGCGGTAGCTTTGCATCATCGCATCAAGCAATTCGTTATGCGCTTCGCGCACCCGTTCGATTTTCCAGTTGGCGCGGTTATCCAGAATCGCCAGGCGCTCTTCATCCCAACCCCAGGCGCTGACCAGTTGGCTCAGGATTTCACGCCGCCAGCCGACGCACGCTTTGCTGTTGGATTGGGAGAGCTTTTCACAGACTTTCAGATAAAAACAGCGGCGGGCAAGATCAAGGCGGGTGGTATCGTTGATTTCGGTCAGGTAGTGGGTCACCCGTTCCAACATCATACAGTAGGCATCCAGCCCAAAACAGACGATATCGCCCGCATGCAGGCGCTGCTTGATGTCCATCGCCAGCAGTTGCGTATTGGGGTATTCCCAGGAGTAGGCTTCCAGCAACAGGGTCTTCAACACCGCCTTGTACGGCGAGTCGATGCTTTTATACAACTGCCACAGGCTGGCGCCGAAGTATTCTTCCGCCGACAGGGTGCTCAGGCCGCCGAGATCCAGCCATTCATTGGGCGTTAGCGCGCCTTGCGCATACAGCGACAGCACATATTCGTCGTAGTGGGCTTCTTCTTCGCCCGGCACCATGTTCCACAGAATACGTTTACCCGCCAGGCGCACCGCGGTGCGGTAAAATTCGTCCAGCAACAGAATATGCTGGGTGGAGCCGCAGTCTTCGCCGCCCAGGTTGCCGCTTTCGTTATGGCGGAAGCGGTTCTCGTCGATCAGGAAGAAGCTGACTTCCACTCCCATCGACGCCGCCCATTTTTCCAGCAAGCTGCATTTCTGCTGCAAACGGTTGCGCTCTTCGCCATCGAGCCAGGACTGGTGGCACACCCAGATGTCGAGATCCGACCGGCTGCTTTGGCCGATCGATGAGGTGCTGCCCATCGAGTAAATGCCGGTAATAGGCAGTTCACCGCTGGCCTGCGCGGCTAAGGCGCTGCCCCATTTATCTTCTAAATCATCAAGGTATTGTTTTTGGTTTTCGTCAGGCGTGTAAAGACAGATGCCATGGGGAACGTTACCATTCAGGTAGCCCGGCATCAGTGGATGGTGGAAATGCAATAAGGCCGGCAGCAGACTGTAGACCCGTTGAAAAGCGGGTTTCATGGCCGCCAGAGCGCGATCGATACGCAGTTGGTTGATCGCATCTTGCCTTTGTTTCAGTGTCTCGATGTAGAGGTACAAGACGTCTCGCCTGATTATCCCGGTGTTTGGAAAAAACCGTATTTTTTGCCAGCGTCGTAAGTTTAGAAGAATAATTGACGACTTATTGCTGGAAACGTGATCAATCTAACACCTTGCTGATTGACCGTAAAGGAGGTAACGCGACACAATCGTGAGTCTAACCCACGCCCATGCATGCCAGCGCCCCACCTTCCCATGCCGCCCATTGATTCCATTACCCTTTCTGCGCCTATGGCTTCTTACACTGACAGTTTTCCCTCTCGGTGGTAGGATGGGCAAAGAATAAAAGGAGCGGTAACCAGCAATGTTAGACAGAATTATTAGAATTGCCACCCGACAAAGCCCTCTTGCGCTCTGGCAAGCACAATATGTGCAACAGCGCCTGATGGCCAGCCACCCTGGCCTGCAGGTTGAGCTGGTGCCGATGGTCACGCGCGGCGACATTATCCTGGATACGCCGCTGGCGAAAGTGGGCGGTAAAGGCCTGTTTGTCAAAGAACTTGAGCTGGCACTGCTGGAAAACCGCGCGGACATCGCCGTGCACTCCATGAAAGATGTGCCCGTCGCCTTCCCCGCCGGGCTGGGGCTGGTGACCATTTGTGAACGCGACGATCCGCGCGATGCGTTTGTCTCCAACCATTTCGCCACCCTGGACGCCCTGCCCCAGGGCAGTTGCGTAGGCACCTCAAGCCTGCGCCGCCAATGCCAACTGCGCCATTACCGGCCGGATCTGGTGGTGCGCGATCTGCGCGGCAACGTCGGCACCCGCCTGGCGAAGCTGGACAACGGCGATTACGACGCCATTATTCTGGCGGCGGCCGGGTTGAAACGCCTGGGCCAGCAACAGCGTATCCGCTGCCCGCTAAGCACCGAAATTTCCCTGCCGGCCGTCGGCCAGGGCGCCGTCGGCATTGAATGCCGGCTCGACGATGATATCACCCGTGCGCTGCTGGCTCCGCTTAACCACAGTGAGACGCAGGCCCGCGTACAGGCGGAGAGAGCCATGAACACCCGGCTGGAAGGCGGTTGCCAGGTGCCTATCGCCAGCTATGCCGAGCTGGCGGACGGCACGATATGGCTGCGCGCGCTGGTCGGTTCGCCGGATGGCAAGCAGATAATACGTGGCGAACGCCGCGGCCCGGTGGCGCAGGCGGAACAGATGGGCATTGCGCTGGCGGAAGAACTGCTGGCCAAGGGCGCGCGTGAAATCCTGCGCAACGTTTATCAAGGGCAGCCCCCCGCATGACCATCCTGGTGACCCGCCCATCCCCGGCAGGGGAGCAGTTGGTGAGCCGCCTGCGCGCACTTGGCCGGGTTGCCTATCATGCGCCGTTGATCGATTTCGCCCCCGGGGGCGATCTGCCCAGGCTGCCGCAGGCGCTGCAGCAATTGAACCCGGGCGATCTGGTATTCACGCTGTCACAGCACGCTGTCAGCTATGCCAACGCCGTTATTCGCCGCGCTGGGTTTCAATGGCCGGCGCACCTGGCCTATTATGCTATAGGCCGCACCACCGCATTGGCGCTGCACCGCGTCAGCAGCCTGCCGGTAGATTACCCGCGCGAGCGGGAAACCAGCGAAACGCTGCTGCTAATGCCGGCGTTGCAGGCACTGTCAAACCGCCAGGCGGTTATTCTGCGCGGCAACGGCGGGCGGGCGCTGCTCGGCAACACGTTGCGTGAACGCGGCGCCGCCGTAAGCTATTATGAATGTTATCAACGCAGCCCGGTGCATTACGACGGCGCAGAGCAAAGCGCTCACTGGCAGCGGGCCGGTGTCAATACGCTGGTGGTGACCAGCGGCGAAATGTTAAAACAGCTTCACACTTTAGTTCCTGACTACTACCGTTCGACATGGCTTTTGCAGTGCCGCCTGGTGGTCGTCAGCGAACGCTTGGCTACCCTCGCCCAGGCATTGGGATGGAGCGCAGTTCGGGTAGCTGATAACGCCGATAATGACGCGCTAATACGCGCGCTACAATAAACCTGACTATGGAACGTGCCATTATGACGGAACAAACCCCCCCATCAGCACCGGTTGAAGAGCCGGCTCGTAAGGCTGAAAGCCCGCAGCAGCCAGAAGCGAACAGCCGTAAAGGTAAAAACACCGGCGCTGCCCTGGGCGCGATTGCCATCGTGCTGGTGATTGCGCTAGGCGCTGGCGGTTATTACCACACGCACAAGCAGGCACAAATGTTGATCGCCGCCAATCAAGATCTGCAAAGCCAGTTGGCTACGCTGCAGCAAAGCCAGCAGCAGGAAAAGCGTGCGCT
The DNA here is from genome assembly GCF_039539505.1 of Gibbsiella dentisursi. Taxonomy (NCBI): domain Bacteria; kingdom Pseudomonadati; phylum Pseudomonadota; class Gammaproteobacteria; order Enterobacterales; family Yersiniaceae; genus Gibbsiella; species Gibbsiella dentisursi. The sequence goes on along the minus strand of NZ_BAABDG010000009.1, from coordinate 215,464 downwards.
GGAAAACATGCTGCAGCAACAGGGCACATCGCTGGCCACCGCCGATCGTGAACAGGCGGCCCTGGCGCGCCAACTGAATGAGCTGCAGGAAAAAGTCGCCGTGATCTCTGGCAGCGACGCCAAAACCTGGTTGCTGGCTCAGGCCGATTTCCTGGTGAAAATGGCCGGCCGCAAGCTGTGGGGCGATCAGGACGTCAACACCGCCGCGGCGCTGCTGAAAAGCGCCGACGCCAGCCTGGCAGACATGAACGATCCGAGCCTGATCGACGTGCGCCGGGCGATTACCGAAGACGTCAGCACGCTGTCTACCGTGACTCAGGTCGATTTTGACGGCATCATCCTGAAGGTCAACCAGCTGTCCAATCAGGTGGATAACCTGCGCCTGGCGGACAACGACAGCGATGAGTCGCCGATGGATGAAGACAGCAGCGAGCTGTCCAGCTCGATCAGCGAATGGCGCCAGAACCTGAGCAAAAGCTGGCATAACTTTATGGCGGACTTCATTACCATCCGCCGCCGTGATACCAGCGCAGAACCGTTGCTGGCGCCGAATCAGGACATCTACCTGCGCGAAAATATCCGTTCACGCCTGCTGATTGCCGCCCAGGCGATCCCGCGTCATCAGGATGAGGTGTATAAACAGTCGCTGGAAACCGTTTCAACCTGGGTGCGCGCCTATTTCGATACCAGTGATCCCACCACCAAAGCGTTCCTGGAAGAGCTGGACGGCCTGAGCCAACAGTCGATCTCCATGGATGTGCCGAGCCAGTTGAAAAGCCAGCCGCTGCTGGAAAAACAGATGCAGACCCGGGTGCGCAACCTGCTTGCCCAGGGCCCCGCAGCCCATCAGGAGGGATAAGCCATGTTACGCGTGTTATTCCTGTTCCTGGTGCTGATTGCCAGCGTGGTGCTTGGGCCGATGCTGGCCGGCCATCAGGGCTATGTGCTGATTCAAACCGATAACTACAACGTTGAAACCAGCGTCACCGGCCTGGTGATCATGGGCATTCTGCTGTTCGTGGTGTTGTTTGCCATCGAATGGCTCCTGCGCCGGGTGTTCCGCACCGGCGCACGCACCCGCGGCTGGTTCCTTGGCCGCAAACGCAGCCGGGCGCGCAAGCAAACCAAAGCGGCGCTGATCAAGCTGGCGGAAGGCGATTACAAACAGGTGGAAAAACTGCTGACGCGCAACGCCGACCATGCGGAGCAACCGGTGGTGAACTACCTGCTGGCCGCCGAAGCGGCGCAACAGCGTGGGGATGAGTTCCGCACCAACCAATACCTGGAGCGCGCCGCCGAAGCGGCGGATACCGATCAACTGCCGGTCGATATCACCCGGGTGCGTATTCAACTGGCGCAGGGCGAAGTGCATGCGGCACGCCACGGGGTCGATCGCCTGTTGAACCAGGCGCCACGCCACCCGGAAGTGCTGCGGCTGGCGGAACAGGCTTACCTGCGCACCGGCGCCTATGCCTCGCTGCTGGAGATTCTGCCTTCGATGAGCAAGGTGAAGCTCCACAGCGAAAGCGAGCTGCAAGCCTTGCAGCAGCAGGCCTATATCGGCCTGATGAACCAGGCGATGGCGGATGAAGGCAGCGACGGGCTGAAACGCTGGTGGAATAACCAGAGCCGCAAAATTCGCCATGAAGTGCCGTTGCAGATAGCGATGATAGAACACCTGATCCAATGCGACGACCATCCAATGGCGCAGGAAATCTTACTCGACGGCCTGAAGCGCCAGTATGACGAACGCCTGGTATTGCTGATCCCACGCATCCGTTCCGGTAACCCGGAACAGTTGGAGAAGGCGCTGCGCCTGCAGATCAAACAGCACGGCGCCACGCCGCTGTTGAACAGCACGCTGGGCCAGTTGTTGATGAAGCAGGGCGAATGGCAGCCGGCCAGCGAAGCCTTCCGTGCCGCATTGCAGCAGCGCCCGGATGCCTTCGACTACGCCTGGCTGGCGGACACGCTGGAAAAACTGCACCGCTCCAGCGAGGCGGCGCAAATGCGCCGTGAAGGGCTAATGCTGACGCTGAAGCAAAATGGCGATAACCAACCGCCAGCGCCACCCGCCGCCTAACCTTCCCCCCCTGGCCACCCGCCAGGGGGATTTATCCCCTTCATCCCCCTCCTTCTCTTTCATTGCCGTGCCATGCGGCCAAACGACAGGCAAAAAAAACACTTGCCGAACCGGCAAGTGTATAAGAGAAGCAATCAGGTCTAGGACAACAGGGGCGGTGCCTCACTCAACGTAATGCCCTGAGTATGATGAAACAGCTGCAAGCAACCTTTCATCGTTCTGGTAGGCAATAGGCACCCTAAATCGGCTCTGCATCATTCCCAGGGTTTATGAAGCCTAAGGCGAACATAAGGGATGGAATGAGCATCTACGAGATAGATATTGCACTTGGCGTGCCAACTTTGTCACTTAGGCACAACACAAATCTATCATAATGATTTTAAAGTGATTAAATTCGTTATTTTTGATATCGGCGGTTACGCGGCGGCTCCTCGGCAGGCGGCACATCGGTTATTTGTCGCCGGCAAACGACAGCCTGACCACTTAGGCTTTTTATTTAATAGATTCAGTAAATTATATGTCTCCTGCTGGCGACAGGCCACAGGGTCAATGTCGCCAATAACCAACAGGTTGGCGTAACGCGCTGAACAACATAGGGAAAAGCAGATCGCGGCAGCGGAAAATCGCTGACGGCCGAAGAGAGGGCAAAGATGACAGGCGAAAAAAAACCTGCTTATAAAGCAGGTTTCTCGAATGTGGTCGGCGAGAGAGGATTCGAACCTCCGACCCACTGGTCCCAAACCAGTTGCGCTACCAAGCTGCGCTACTCGCCGATTTCTTGTCTGGCATACTACCGGGTAATAAGCTTTATGTCTATGAAAATATTAACTATTTAAGACATTTTGCGTGGTGCGAAGAGAGGGACTTGAACCCTCACGTCCGTTAAGACACTAACACCTGAAGCTAGCGCGTCTACCAATTCCGCCACCTTCGCACGGCCACAAAACAGCTTTTACTCTTCACTTCCCGTAGGAAGATGGGGTGGCTAATGGGACTCGAACCCACGACAACTGGAATCACAATCCAGGGCTCTACCAACTGAGCTATAGCCACCATTACTTCTTAAAATCACGCGGTAATCATACCACCGCAGCTCTTGCGCACAAACTTAATGGCGCGCCCGACAGGATTCGAACCTGAGACCTCTGCCTCCGGAGGGCAGCGCTCTATCCAGCTGAGCTACGGGCGCGTAGCGCCGTTGCGGGTGGGGATACTACGGATTTAAACCAATCCTGTCTAGTGCTTTTTCGCAGAAATGTTGCGTTTGCTTATGCTTTGCGCAGCACTGCGTAAGAAAGGGCCATCCATAGCCCTTTTTAGCGGCTTATTGCTGAGTTTCTACCCGATTTTCAGCCTGATGCTGTTTTTTATTCATGCCTAATGCGAAATAGCAGACGCTGACGGCAGCCAGGAACACCGCCCCGACCAGCAGGGAAATACGTGTATCCGGGTTAATCCCCATACCAACCAGTACGCACAGCAGGAAAGCGATGGTCAGGTAGTTCACGTACGGGAACATGACCGACTTGAAGCCATGAGTTTTGATCGCTTCTTTGTGCACGCGGCGGAAATGGAGCTGGCTAATCAGCACCACAAACCACGGCACCATCCCCGGCAGCACGCTGGCGCTGTACACATACACAAACACCTGCTGCGGGTTTGGAATGATGTAGTTCAGCATCGCGCCGGCCAACAGGCAGAGGATGGTAATCACGATACAGTTGACCGGCACGCCGTTGCCGGAGAGCTTGGTCAGCGCCGCCGGCAACTGGCGGTTTTTCGCCAGCGCATACAGCATACGCCCGCCGCTGTACATACCGCTATTGCAGCCGGAGAGCGCCGCGCTCAGCACCACAAAGTTAATGATCCCGGCCGCGGCAACGATGCCAATCTTGGCGAAGGTCAGCACAAACGGGCTACCGGCTGTGCCGATGCCGTTCCACGGGAAGATGGTCACAATCACGAAGATGGCACCCACGTAGAAGATCAGGATACGCCACAGGATGTTGTTGATCGCCCGCTTAAGGGTGACCTTCGGATTTTTAGCCTCGCCGGCGGTAATACCGACCAGCTCAACCCCCTGGTAGGACGCCACGACAATACAGAGTGCAAACAGGAAGCCTTTCCAGCCGCCGGCAAAGAAGCCGCCGTGCGCCGTCAGGTTGGCAAAGCCGATTGGTTCGCCGCCGTTGCCGAAGCCAAAGAGGATCACCCCCAGGCCAACCAGGATCATCACAATAATCGTGGTGACCTTGATCATCGCGAACCAGAATTCCAGTTCGCCATACAGCCGGACCGCCACCAGGTTAGCCAACGCCACCATGCCTACGGCAATCAACGCCGGCAGCCACTGCGGTATTTCCGGGAACCAGAACTGGACGTACACGCCGATAGCGGTGATCTCGGACACCCCGACGGCAATCCACATAAACCAATATCCCCAGGCCGTCAGGTAGCCGAAGTAGGGGTTCATATACTTATGCGCATAAACGGCAAAGGAACCGGCCACCGGCTCGAGAAACAGCATTTCCCCCATTGAGCGCATAATGAAGAAAACAAACAGCCCGGCAATGATATAGGCCAGCAGCACTGACGGCCCAGCCCACTTCAACGTACTGGCCGATCCCATAAACAGGCCGACGCCAATGGTGCCGCCCAACGCAATCAATTCAATATGCCGGGCTTCCAGCCCCCGTTGTAGTCCCTGCGGTTTTTCTTTACTCGCCATAAATCCTCAGTTGTTATTTATCGGCCGCTTCCATCCACCGCCGTTCGGCGTTGCCCGAATGGAACACAACCCCTGTTATGTTTGCCTGCCGGCTGGCGCCGGTCATTATTGTTTTAGTTGGTTAATTACCCTCATCGGCAGCACTATCCACGGGTTAGCCAGCAAAACCGCAGTAAAAAAACGCAGTTTCGCCCGATAAACCCAGCGTAAAGGCCGTAAGGAATAATTTCCGGTCGGTATCGTTTCGCATTTCGCGGCTATAAGCAAACCGCACGTTAAAACTTTATGAAATAAACAAGCGGCGTATTAGGGCGGGAGGTTATAGAAACGCGGTTTTTTCCGGCAAAAGGCGCGGTATGCACTGCGCCGGGGATAACGCGGTGAGGCAATAACCGCCGACATGCCGCGCAAAAACCGGCGCCATCATAGCTTGCCGCCATAATAGTAACCCACAAACTTCAGCAGCTTCAGCTGGCGGCGCAGCCGGCTGGGCTGGCATAACAGCCGGTAAAGCCACTCAAGACCCAGACGCTGCCACACCTTGGGCGCACGCTTCACATGGCCGGTAAACACGTCATAGGTGCCGCCTACGCCCATATACAGCGCCTCAGGGTGCACCTTGCGGCAGTCCCGCATCAGGATTTCCTGCTTCGGCGAGCCCATCGCCACAGTCACGATCGCCGCCCCGCTGGCACGAATGCGTTCAAACAGCGCGCCGCGCGCCTCGGGCGCAAAATAGCCGTCCTGGCTGCCGACAATGTTCACATTCCACTGCCGGCGCAGCTTCTGCTCGGTTTCCGCCAGCACGGTCGGTTTACCGCCGATCAGAAACACCGGCGTGCCCTCCCGGCCCGCACGCTGCATCAGCGCTTCCCACAGATCCGCACCCGCCACGCGCGCCACCTCTGCGCCGGGGTATTTTCGCCGGATGGCGCGTACCATACTGATCCCGTCGGCGTACTTGTATTCCGCCTCGTCCAGTAATGCGCGCAGCGCCGGATCGCGCTCCGCATTCAGGACTTTTTCGGCATTCATTGCCACCAGCGTTCCCTGCCTGATCTTGCCGCCATCAAACAGAAAATCCAGACACTGCGCCATATCGCGAAAGCCCCAAAGGCTAAAACCGCGCAGCGCATATTGGGCAACAGACACCTTTGCTTCCATGATGATTATGACCCTTACAGAAAACCGTCAGCCTGCGGTGGCGCAGGCCGATGCTGCGAACGCGCCCGGATAAGCCCGGTGCTGTCGAACAGCCAGAACAGTAGCTTCGCCACCACCAGGCAAGCGCCGAAAATAAGACAGAAAAACACCACGCGCGAAACGAATGCGTCCAGCCCTTCGCGCGCCAGCACAATGATGTTGAACACCGCGCCAAAGCAGAAGCCCTGCAGGATCGCCGATTTATAACGGTTCGGCTCCGCCCGCCCCAGGGCATACAGCCAGTCGAACCATTTGATGATCAACCCAACCACCACCGCCCCCAGGGGAATAAACAGCACGCCGCCCATCACCACCAGCGAACCAATCAGCGTGGGCGAGATCGCCAGCCCGGAATGGTTATCCAGCACTTCCCAGGTAAAGTAGTTGGCGCTGTTGAGCACCACGTCCGGCCGCCCCGGCCACAGCCAGGAGGGAATAAAGACGTAAAAATCGCGCACGATCGGCGCCAGCCCCTGAAAATCGATCTTATCGTAGTTTTGCAGCAGCAACGCCAGGTTTTCCCACGGCGAGAAGGTATCGCGCGTCAGATACAGGAAGGTGTAGAACGCTTCGTCGCCGCTCACATCCAGCCCGTAGCGCTTGAGCGCCAGCCAGAACATGCCGACGATGCCAAAGATGCCTGCCGCCGCCAGCATCCACAGGGTGATCCAGCCGCGAACGATGCCAATAAACAGGAACAGGGCGAATGCGATGATGATATTGGCACGCGTGCCGCCGACGATCAGATAGGTCAGGAAGCCGAACGCCACCGTCGCCAGCAGGAAAAAGAACCAGGCGCCCATGCTCTGCCGGAGGAAATACACCACCAGCATCGCCGGAATAAAGAAGTAGAAGAAGCGTTTAAGCGCGACGCCGGAAACATCGCTGGAAAAAATCTGGCTGTAGGAGTTGAGCTTGAACAGCAGGAAGCCGTTGTGCATAAAGAAAATGCCGACGGTGCTGATCGCCACCAACATCAGCAGCACCCAGGTCAGGTTGGTTTCCACCCGGTTCATGGTGAACAGCGGCGCACGCGGCCGGCTGGCCGCCAAACGCCAGCGGGTTTTATAGCTAACGTAATAAATGGCATAAAAGCAGGTGGCTGACAGCATGGCGTACAGCAGGAACGCCGGCGGCACCACGTCGACGCCAAAACGCATCGCCAGCAGGCAGGTCAGCGGGAAACCGAAGTAGAACGTCAGCAAATACAGCAACGAGAAGAACACGTTGAAGTTAAAGCGCACGCGCCGAAACTCGCGGTAGGTCAGCGCCAGCACAAACAACAGCCCAATCAGATAAACCACCAACAGGCCGCCAAATTGCGCCAGCGTCATGGCTGTTCTCCCGCCGCCAGCTCCAGCGCCTGTTGCCAGCCATCAATGTAGTTCGGGTTGAAGAAAGCGATCGCCTGTTTATCCACCTGCGCCAGTTGCCGCTGGGCTTCACGCACCACCGCTTCATCCAGCGTATCGCCATAGAACAGCACCGGCAGGCGCTGCTCCGCCAAATCCTGCCAGAACGGGTTCTGGCGGCTAAGCACAAACGGCACGCCGAACTGAATCAGCAGGCATAGCGTGCCGATGCCCTGCTGGCGATCGAAAATAAAGTAGCCGAGATCGCACTCGCGCAGGATGTTCAGGTAATCGTCAAATGCCACCTGCTGCGTCAGCAACTGCAGGTTTTTGGCGCCGAACAGCGCTAGGCCGGCCTTGCGCACCTGCTCGATATAGGCGCCATTATTGGGCGGATAGCCCATGGGCACGATCACCCGCACATTGGCGCCGAACTGTTGGTGGATCGCCTGCAGCGCTTCAATATGGCGGTTAGTATTGTCGCCGGAGTTGCCCACCAGGATAGTCATCGGCCCGGCAAGGTTCTTCTCGACCTCCACGCCGGTCAGTTGGGGATCCATCCGCGTTGGGAAGTACAGCAGCGAAGCTGGCACCCGCGGGTGCCGCTGATGGTAATGGATCAGATCGCCCCGGGTGGCGAAAACGTGCCCCACCCGCCCCTGCGCCATACGGCGCAGCAGATAAAACAGGCGATATTTCCAGCTGGTGGCGTTTTCATACAGATCGGCCCCCCATATATGCCAGCTCACCTGCTCGGGCTTGATTTTGCCGCTGAGCAACGCCAGCCACAGCGTGGGGTTAAACTGCCCATGCAAGAAGAAACGGCAACTGCGATCGGCCTGCGCACGGGCGATCACCGCCTGCGCCAGGCTTTTCTTGCCGGCGTAGCTTTCAACCGCCAGCGCCGGAAATTGCCCCAGCGCGGCCACGTCTTTGGCGGCCACCATAAAGTGGCGCACCTGTTCCTGCGGCAAGCGCGTTGCCAGCACCTGGTTGAAGAAACGCAGCACCGTCTGATTGTGATGCGGGATGTCAGATCCCAGTACGTGAATCAGTGTGGTCATACTCGTCTACGATAAAGAATAAATACGCAGCTACACAGTGCAAAATACACGATGTAAGTTGCCATATAGGCTTGCGCCGCGCCCAGTGCACCGTGCAACGGTATCAGCCAATGAGAAAACAGCGTCAGCAGCAAAAACTGGCTGACTTCCGTCAGAATATAAAACCGCAGCGCCGCCTTGGCGATCACCAAATAGCCGTATACATAGGCGCCCACTTTCAGCACATCGCCCACCAGTTGCCAGGCGAACAGATCGCGCATGGCGGTGAACTTGTCCGAGAATAACAGCCAAATCGCCACATCGCGCAGCAGCCAGACGGCAAAGCTGGCCGCCGCCACCGCCGGCAGCACAAACTTCAGCGAACGCACAATTTCCTGCGAAATGGCCTGTTTGTCCACCAGGCGCGAGAGCGTCGGCAGCAGATAGACGCTGAATGAGGCGGTAATAAACTGCAGATAGGCATCGGAAATGCTGCTCACCCCTTGCCAAATCCCCACCGCATCCCAGCCGTAATGCCGGGCCAACAGGTTACGCATCATCACGTAAGCCACCGGCAGCGTCACCGAGGTTATCAGCGCCATAATGGTGAACTTGCCCAAGTGGCTGGCCAACGCCCCATCCCACGCCGGCAGCAGGTGGCGCAGCGGCATCGGGCTGCGCCGCCACAGCAATACGCCGGCGGGCAGCGCCACCAGCGCCGGCACCAGCGCCAGGCCGACCAGCGCGCCTTCATAACCGCCCAGCGTGAAACACAAGGCATAGGCCGCCACGCCAATCAGGCTGCCGCCGATCACGGAGAGCGCGTTGCCCATCGCGTCGCGATAGCCTTTCAACACCGCCTGGAACAGGTTGGCATAGGCGATGCCCATCTGAATAAACGCCACGGCCCGCACCACGTTAACATAACGCGCATGGCCAAACAGCCCGATGCTGATCGGCTCGGCGGCAAACAGGAACACCAGCGCCAGCAGGGTTGAGAACCCCAGCACGATGCTTGACGCAGTGCCCACCGCCAGGCGCAGGCGCTGCGGATCCTGATGATACTGGGCGACGTATTTGGTGATGCCGTTGAATATCCCGGCGCCGGACAGCACGCCCAGCACGGTGACCAACTGGCGGAAGTTGCCCGCCTGCCCCACGCCAGCCGGGCCATAGGCCACGGCCAGCAGCTTGACGACCAACAGCCCCACGCCGATTTTGATCAGCGTGGAGCCGGCGGTCCAGAGCGATGCTTTTGCCAACGACATATCAGGCGAGGTAGCTCAGGATGGTGCTGATCACCGTGCGCTGATTAACGTCCGACATATTGTAGAACAGCGGCAGCCGCACCAGGCGCTCGCTTTCCTGGGTGGTGAAGCGATCTTCGCCGTCAAAGCGGCCGAAACGCTCGCCCGCCGGGCTACTGTGCAGCGGGATATAGTGGAATACCGACAAAATCTCCGCTTCTTTCAGGTAGGCGATGAACGCCGAGCGATCCTCAATATCCCGCAGCTTGAGGTAAAACATGTGCGCATTGTGCACGCAGTCGGCCGGGATCACCGGCAAGGCGATCCGCCCGGCGGCGGCCAACGGTTTGAAAGCGTTGTAGTAGTTTTGCCAGAGCTGCAGGCGGCGCGCGTTGATTGGCTGCGCCGCTTCCAACTGCGCCCACAGGTAGGCCGCCTGTAAATCGGCCATCAGATAGCTGGAGCCGATATCGCGCCAGGTGTATTTATCGACCTGGCCGCGGAAAAATTGGCTGCGGTTAGTGCCCTTTTCGCGAATGATTTCCGCCCGCTCAATCAAGGCGCGATCGTTAATCAGCGTGGCGCCGCCTTCACCGCCGGCGGTGTAGTTTTTGGTTTCATGGAAACTGAACGCGCCCACGTGGCCGATGGTGCCCAGCGCCTTACCTTTATAGGTGGACATCACGCCCTGGGCGGCATCTTCCACCACCAGCAGGTTGTGCTTCTCCGCCAGCGCCATGATGGTGTCCATCTCGCAGGCCACGCCGGCGTAGTGCACCGGCACAATGGCGCGGGTTTTCTCAGTGATCGCCGCTTCGATTTTACTTTCATCGATGTTCAGGGTATCCGGGCGGATATCCACATAGACGATCGTCGCCCCGCGCAGCACAAAGGCGTTGGCGGTGGAAACAAAGGTATAGCTCGGCATGATGACTTCATCGCCCGGCTGGATATCCAGCAGAATGGCCGCCATCTCCAGCGATGCCGTGCACGACGGCGTCAGCAGCACTTTCGGGCAGGCGAAGTGTTGCTCCATCCACTGCTGGCAGCGGCGAGTAAAGCCGCCATCACCGCACAGTTTGCCGCTGCCCATGGCCGCCTGCATGTATTCAAGCTCGGTACCTACTACCGGTGGTGCGTTAAATGGAATCATGTAAACCTCGGTATAACCAGTACGCGGTGTCCGTCACCCTGGCACCGTGCCGTTGATAGAGCCGCAATGCGGGAATATTGCCCAGTTGGGTCGCCACCCACAGGCGCGCCAGTTGCCGCTGTTGGCACCAGCCCTGCGCCGCCGCCATCAGGCGGGCGCCGACGCCCTGGCCTGCCGCCCCGGGGAACGCCGCCAGCAGCCCAATACGCGCCTGCTGCCGGCCGATATCGCGCAGGCTGACAAACCCAACGGGCTGGCCGTCGCTGCCCAATGCCAACAGGCACTGGTGATCAAAGGTGCCGAGCACCGCTTTTTCAACCCAGGCAGCGTAAAAGCGGCCGCTGTCTTGCGGCGCATACCACGGCGCGCGAAAGCGGCTAATGGCGAACACTGTGCTGGCCGCCGCGCGCAGCGCGGGAATATCCGCCGGCGCGGCGGGGCGTACCGACAAATCCTGGGCAGCTGGCTGTTCATCGCCGACGGCCAGGGAAAGATCGACCGCCCCTTCCACCAGGCGAAAACCGAAGCCCGCCAGCGCATCGGCCAGATCCAGACGCTGCGCCGGGATCCTGGCCTGCACCAGCGTAAACGCATCCAGCGCCTCGGCCGTAAGGGCCGGCGCCGGCGAGCTGAAGTTCAGCTTCGCGCTGGCCATGCCGAAAAACGCGCTTTCCCAGCTTAACGGCTCAACGGTGGCGTACAGGCACATATTCCCCACTCCTTAAAGCGGTGCCGGCGTTAACGCCAGACGCCTTTGGTATCCACAATCCAGCGTTGTTTGATGGCCTCGGGCGCAATGGCGCGGAATTCGTTGTGATCCACCAGCAGCACCAGCACATCTGCCTGCTGCAGCGCGGCATTGAGAGCTTTGAGCACCACCTGGCCGACCAACGATTTTGGCAGTTGCTCCACGTTCGGTTCGATCACCTGGGTTTCCCCTACGTGCCAGTTGGCGATCAACTGCGCCACTTCCACCGCCGGGCTTTCGCGCAGATCGTCAATATTGGGCTTGAACGCCAGGCCGAAGCAGGCGATTTTGACCTCCGCCGCCCGTTTACCGGTCGCCGCCAGGCAGTCGGCAACGGCCGCTTTAACGCGATCGACCACCCACAGCGGTTTGCCGTCGTTAACCAGGCGTGCGGTGTGGATCAGGCGCGCCAGCTGCGGGTTCTGCGCCACGATAAACCACGGATCCACCGCAATGCAGTGGCCGCCGACGCCGGGGCCGGGCTGCAAAATGTTGACGCGCGGGTGGCGGTTCGCCAGGCGAATCAGTTCCCACACGTTAATCCCCTGCTCAGCGCAGATCAGCGACAGTTCGTTAGCAAAGGCAATATTCACGTCGCGGAAGCTGTTTTCCGTCAGTTTGCACATCTCCGCCGTGCGGGAGTTGGTAATCACGCACTCGCCTTCGAGGAAAATCTTGTATAGGGCGCTGGCGCGCGCGGAGCATCGCGGCGTCATGCCGCCAATCACGCGGTCGTTTTGAATCAGCTCCACCATCACCTGCCCCGGCAGCACGCGCTCTGGGCAATAGGCGATATTCACGTCGGCGGCTTCGCCTGCATCCTGTGGGAAACGCAGATCGCCGCGGGCTTCGGCCAGCCATTGCGCCATCTGTTCCGTCGCCCCCACCGGGGAGGTGGATTCCAGAATGACCAAATCGCCTTTTTTCAGCACCGGCGCCAGCGATTTGGCCGCGGCCTCAACAAAGGCCAGATCCGGCTCATGGTCGCCTTTAAACGGGGTGGGAACGGCAATCAGAAACGCATCGGCCGCCTGCGGCTTGGTCACCGCCTGCAAATAGCCCCCTTCCACCGCCTCTTTCACCACGTGGGCCAGATCGGGTTCGACAATATGAATGGCGCCACGGTTAATGGTATCGACCGCATGGTGGTTCACATCAACGCCCACCACTTTTTTCCTGCGGGAGGCGAACGCCGCCGCCGTTGGCAGCCCGATGTAGCCCAGACCAATAACCGAGATCGTGTCAAAATTCATAGTGTCACCTGATGATTCTTCAAAGCTTTGAGGATACGCTGGCAGGCATGCCCGTCACCGTAAGGATTATGGGCCCGGCTCATCATGTGATAGGTCTCTTCGTCCGTCAGCAGGCGGGTCACCGCGCTGACGATCCGGGCCACGTCCGTCCCTACCAGTTGTACCGTGCCGGCATCGATCGCTTCCGGCCGTTCGGTGGTGTCGCGCATAACCAGCACCGGCTTGCCCAGCGACGGCGCCTCTTCCTGAATGCCGCCGGAGTCGGTCAGGATCAGATAGGCATGCGTCATCAGATAAACGAACGGCAGGTAGTCTTGCGGCTCGATCAGGAAAATATTGTCGATGCCTTGCAAAATACGGTTAACCGGCTCGCTGACGTTCGGGTTGAGGTGCACCGGGTACACCACCTGCACTTCTGGGTGGCTGCGGGCAATGTCCGCCAACGCGCTGCAAATACGCTCAAACCCGCCGCCAAAACTTTCACGGCGGTGGCCGGTCACCAGGATCAGTTTTTTATCGGCATCCAGGAAGGCATAGCGCTGCGCCATGCGGGCGCGCTGGGCGGCGTCGCTTAGCACCTGATCGCGCACCCAGAACAGCGCATCAATCACGGTATTGCCCGTCACGAAAATATGGCTGTCCGGCTGCTGCTCATGCAGCAAATTCTGCCGTGAGTTTTCCGTCGGCGCGAAATGGTACGCCGCCAGGTGGCCGGTCAGCCGGCGGTTGGCCTCTTCCGGCCAGGGGGAATAGAGATTACCGGTACGCAGGCCCGCTTCCACATGGCCGACCGGAATGCGCTGGTAAAACGCCGCCAGGCTGGTGGCCAGCGTCGTTGTGGTATCACCGTGCACCAAGACGACATCCGGCTTGAAATCGTCGAGCACGCCTTTCAGGCCTTCAAGGATCCGGCAAGTGATTTCCGTCAACCCTTGCCCAGGCTTCATGATATTGAGATCGTAATCCGGCGCGATCGCAAACAATCGCAGCACCTGATCCAACATCTCACGATGCTGCGCTGTGACGCAGACTTTTGATTCAAAGGCAGCATCCTGCGCCAAAGCATGTACCAGAGGAGCCATTTTGATAGCTTCAGGCCTGGTGCCGAAAACAGTCAACACTTTCACTGTGGGTCTCTTCTTGTCGGTTAACTGCAGGCGAACCTGCAAATGGGGCGCTTTCGCACCCATTAAAAGAATTATTATTATATTTTAATGAGTTGGCCGGCGAGCCAAGGCAATACCCGCGCCAACCAGGGCACCTACGGCCCCCCACAGCACCAGCCAGAATACACGCCGTGGGCTATCGCGTTTCACCGGCTCTTCCGGAGTGCGCAGATAGCGGTAAGTCTGAAACTTGTCATCCAGCGTCGGGCCGACGTTCAATGTTGCCAGCATCGCGCGGTTTTGTTCGTAATCAAGATCATAAGACGGCCCGGATGCCTGTAACCCTTCCAGGCGCGCCTGCAGCATCGGCTTGCCCAGCAGGAACAGATCGGAATCCGGCAGTTGCTCCGCCGGCGTCGTCGTCTGGGTGCGGCTAATGCCCTGCAGATCGGCGATTTTCAGCGCCTGCTGCACGGTGTTCAGTTCACGTTGATACAACGCCTTGGCCACCGTTTCCTGGCGCTTGACCTGCGCCTTCATGGAAGTGGTGCGCGCCGCCCAGGCGCCCTGAATTTCTTCGTTCAGGTGCTGCGCCGCCCGGTGGCTGGCGAAAGCCACATACTGGCGCAGCAGGCGGTTGGCGTCGCTGGCAGTTTCGGCGGTTAATTTTACGCTATCGTTCGGGACTTTTTTGTCATCACGCGCGGTGAAGACAATATTGGCGATCAGTTCATCAAGCAGCACGGCATCAGCACGCGCATCGCCTTCCTGGCGCTGCCGGTAATAGTCGGTGTGCAGCCAGAAATCACGGCGGGTATCATACGCGGCCAACTGCATCACGAATTCATTATAGGCTTCATCCGCAATACCGGGTTGATCGGCGGGGGCCACCGGCGTGGCGCGAGCGTCCAGATTGCGCAGAAACTGCTGCTGCGAATAGTAACCGCCCAGGGCATTCACCGTCGGCCGGTCGGTAATCGCCGTCGCGCTCCATTCCTGCTTCACCAGGTAAGAGACGCCCAATGCCACCACGGCAAACAGCAGCGCCATCCCGATAATCCAGGCTTTACCGCGCCACAGAGTACAAAACAGGCCGCGGATATCCAGCTCGTTATCCACCACCGGGGTCCTTTTGACAGATGTTGTCTCTTGAGTCATCACAGCCTCTGGTTAAGGTTGTTGCTTATTGCCGGAACGCCGCATGCGGCGTTTTAAACGCTTGATGTAACGCGCAACGCGCCAGGCGCGCTTGATGCAATAACCATAAAACAGGAATGCCAGCAGAAATAATGCCAACATAAACCATTCAGGGATAAAAGTAAGCCGCTCGCCGAGCACGCCAATCGCCGCCAGCAGCGCGGCCGCCAGGGTGATCAATACAAACGCCTGGTTCGGGGTAAACCCCGCGCGCATGATCAGGTGGTGAATGTGCTGGCGATCCGGCGAGAACGGGCTCATGCCTTTACGCAGGCGGCGATACATGATGGCGATCATATCCATCAGCGGGATGGCGATGATCCACAGTGCGGTAACCGGGTTGATGGCGTGGCTCACGCCCTGGGAACTTTGCAGCAAGAGCCAGATGGCGGTAAAGCCGATCAGCGTGCTGCCGGCATCGCCCATAAAAACCTTATAGCGCCGGCCGAGAATGCCGAGGTTAAGCAACACATAGGGCACAATGGCGGCGATCATGGCGAAACACCAGAATGCACGGTCGGTATGCCCGCTCAGATAAAGCAGCAGCCCGAGCGCGCCGAACGATACGCAGGACAGCCCGCCGAGCAGGCCGTCAATGCCATCGACCATGTTAAACGCGTTAATCGCGGCCCAAACGGCGAACAGCGTCACCAGGTAGCCAAAAGGGCCGAGCTGCATTTCCCAGTTGCCGAGCACGTGCCCGAAGCTGCGCAGATACAGGCCGGCAAAAACCATCATGGCGATACCCACCAGCGCCTGAACCAGGGCACGGATTTTTACGCTGATATCATAGCGATCGTCCAGCGCGCCAACCAATACCAGCACGCCGGCACAGGCCAGATATAATTTTCCATGAGCAATCGTTTGGTCAGAGATCAGAAAGGCGAAGCACAGGCCGATATAGACGGAAATGCCGCCGACCAACGGGATCATCCCCTGGTGGCGTTTACGGTAGTTGGGTCTATCAACCAAGCCAATGCGTTTTGCGACCTTGCGGGCAACAAAGAGAAAAGCCAAAGAAAACAGAAAAACAAATAGAAGTTCAGTACTCATGTGAGTAAGTTCACAGTTAACAGATCTCTGAGAAAGTAAGGCAGCTTAACACGGGCTACAGCAGGCACCAGATGTTGTACTCCCTTTCAGTCATTTCCTATGACAACAGTAATTAATTCCCATTACGCAATAGCCGTCCCCCACATTGAAACCGTAATGTGGCATATGGATTGCCCGCTAATAATGTATACCCTTCATACTTCAAGCTGCAGGTGTGTTGGCTTTCCTCGCTCACCCCAGTCACTTACTCAAGTAAGCTCCTGGGGATTCACTGCGTTGCCGCCTTCCTGCAACTCGAATTATTTTGGGTATATAACCCTTCATACTTCATGTTGCAGGCATATTGGCTTTGTTACCCGGCTGATCCTTAGAGCCTATCCCCTACGGAGCCGCCGCCTTCCTGCTACGCGAATTATTTTGGCTACAGAAATCCAAAATGATAAGTTACAAAATAACTTACGCTTTTATTACTGCTACTTATCGTATCCGTCAAATGCGAAAAACGCCACGCTTAGGCGTGGCGTTCTCCGGATTTTTTACTCAATTATGAGCGCTTCATCATATCGAAGAATTCATCATTGGTTTTGGTCATCGCCAATTTGTTGATGAGGAACTCCATTGCGTCGATCTCGCCCATCGGGTGAATAATCTTACGCAGGATCCACATTTTCTGCAGTTCTTCAGACGTGGTAAGCAATTCTTCTTTACGGGTACCGGAGCGGTTGTAATCGATCGCCGGGAACACACGCTTCTCGGCGATTTTACGCGCCAGGTGCAATTCCATGTTGCCGGTACCTTTAAACTCTTCGTAGATAACCTCGTCCATTTTCGAACCGGTATCCACCAGCGCGGTGGCGATGATGGTCAGGCTGCCGCCCTCTTCCACGTTACGCGCTGCGCCGAAGAAACGCTTCGGACGGTGCAAGGCGTTGGCGTCCACACCACCGGTCAGCACTTTACCGGACGCCGGCACCACGGTGTTGTAGGCACGGGCCAGACGGGTGATGGAATCCAGCAGGATGATCACGTCTTTTTTGTGCTCAACCAGGCGCTTGGCTTTCTCGATCACCATCTCGGCGACCTGTACGTGGCGGGAAGCCGGTTCGTCAAAGGTGGAAGCGATCACTTCGCCCTTCACCAGACGCTGCATTTCGGTCACTTCTTCCGGGCGTTCATCGATCAGCAGCACCATCAGCACGCAGTCTGGGTGGTTGTAGGCGATGCTCTGCGCGATGTTTTGCAGCAGCATGGTTTTACCGGCTTTCGGCGGCGCCACAATCAGGCCTCGCTGGCCACGGCCAATCGGCGATGCCAGATCCAGCACGCGGGCGGTCAAGTCTTCGGTCGAACCGTTGCCGCGCTCCATGCGCAGACGGGAGTTAGCATGCAGCGGCGTCAAGTTCTCAAACAAGATTTTGCTGCGGGCATTTTCCGGTTTGTCGTAGTTAACTTCGTTAACCTTCAACAGGGCAAAATAGCGCTCGCCTTCTTTTGGCGGACGAATCTTACCGGAAATGGTATCACCGGTGCGGAGGTTGAAACGGCGGATTTGGCTTGGAGAAACGTAAATGTCGTCAGGGCCGGCGAGATAGGAGCTGTCTGCGGAGCGGAGGAAACCAAATCCATCCTGCAGTATCTCCAAGACGCCGTCGCCGAAGATATCTTCCCCACTCTTGGCATGTTGCTTGAGGATAGAGAAGATAATGTCCTGTTTGCGCATGCGGGCAAGGTTTTCCAGCCCCATATTTTCGCCTAGAGTAATTAGCTCAGAAACCGGCGTATTCTTTAATTCGGTAAGATTCATAGTGGTGGGTTCTTAAACTCGGGGTATGTCTCGAACTTAGTATCGTGAATGGTATGGCAGCGTGATACGTGCCTGTTTACTGGGCGTTCGATCACCAGCCCGGCCCGGTAAGGTACAGCCTTACTGTGGACGCATGCGCTGACGGTGTAAGATCGAAGGTGCCTTAAAACTGATTTTTTGCAAAACCGTTTGATTGTTAAAACATCGGCTGGGTTCACTTTTCTTTCAGCGCCGACGCTTCAACACAGAGTAAAGCTTAGATTCTAACTCTTTAGATTTAAAACTTATGGCAAGTACTATATGCAGTTGTGGCTAAATTTAGCACGCTTCCTGGCGGGCGTCTAGCGTTGAATCACAATCTCGCCAGACGCCCTCCAAAGGCATCCCGCCCGCTTACAGATTCGCGTTCAGGAAGTCTTTGAGTTGGCCTTTGGACAGCGCGCCAACTTTGGTCGCCGCCACTTCACCATTTTTGAACAGCAGCAGCGTTGGGATACCGCGGATGCCGTACTTCGGCGCCGTCGCCGGGTTCTGATCGATATTCAACTTGGCGATGGTCAGCTTGCCTTCGAATTCTTCGGCGATTTCATCCAGAATCGGAGCAATCATCTTGCACGGCCCACACCATTCAGCCCAGAAATCGACCAGGACAGGACCTTCAGCTTTCAGTACGTCAGTGTCGAAGCTGTCGTCAGCCAGGTGAATAATTTTATCGCTCATGTTTTACTCCACAGGATTATGTCTACCTTGTTGGTGTAGCATTAACCAACCTAAGGTGACTTTATTTCACCGGATACGCTTTCGTAAAGCAATAGTTAGCTGATATTCTACCACACTATGAGCAAAACACACTTAACAGAACAGAAGTTTTCCGACTTCGCCCTGCACCCATTGGTGATTGAAGCCCTTGAAAAGAAAGGGTTTCATAACTGCACGCCTATTCAGGCGTTAGCATTGCCGCTCACGCTCTCCGGGCGTGACGTAGCAGGCCAGGCGCAAACCGGTACCGGCAAGACGTTGGCATTTTTGGCGTCTACTTTCCATTATCTGCTTTCCCACCCGGCGAAACAGGATCGTCAGATCAATCAGCCGCGCGCATTGATCATGGCGCCAACGCGTGAGTTGGCGGTGCAGATCCACTCCGACGCGGAAGCCCTGTCCCAGTCCACCGGCCTGAAACTGGGCCTGGCCTACGGCGGCGACGGCTACGATAAACAGCTCAAGGTGCTGGAAAGCGGCGTTGATATCCTGATCGGCACCACTGGCCGCTTAATCGATTATGCCAAGCAGAACTACATCGATTTGGGCGCCATTCAGGTGGTGGTGCTGGATGAGGCCGATCGGATGTACGATCTGGGCTTTATCAAAGACATCCGCTGGCTGTTCCGCCGGATGCCAGCGGTGGATCAACGCCTGAATATGCTGTTCTCCGCCACGCTGTCCTATCGCGTGCGTGAACTGGCCTTTGAACAAATGAACAACGCTGAATATGTTGAAGTGGAACCGGAACAGAAAACCGGCCACCGCATAAAAGAAGAGCTGTTCTACCCGTCCAACGAAGAAAAAATGCGCCTGCTGCAGACGCTGATCGAAGAAGAGTGGCCGGACCGCGCCATCATCTTCGCCAACACCAAGCACCGCTGTGAAGACATCTGGGGCCATCTGGCCGCCGACGGCCACCGCGTAGGCCTGCTGACCGGCGACGTCGCGCAAAAGAAACGCCTGCGTATCCTGGACGACTTCACCAAGGGGAACCTGGACATCCTGGTCGCCACCGACGTCGCTGCGCGTGGGCTGCATATTCCGGCCGTGACTCACGTATTCAACTACGATCTGCCCGACGACTGCGAAGACTACGTGCACCGCATTGGCCGTACCGGCCGCGCCGGCGCCAGTGGGCACTCCATCAGCCTGGCCTGTGAAGAGTACGCGCTCAACCTGCCGGCGATCGAAGCCTATACCGGCCACAGCATTCCGGTGAGCAAATACAACAGCGACGCGCTGCTGACCGATCTGCCGGCGCCAAAACGCCTGCAGCGCCCGCGCAACAACAACGGCCCGCGCCGCAATACGTCACAACGCCGCAGCAGTGCGCCACGTAACAACCGTAAACGTTCAGGCTGATAAATCATGCTCAGTTCCAGCACGCTTTATGCCGCCATTGACCTTGGCTCCAACAGTTTTCACATGTTGGTGGTGCGTGAGGTG
This sequence comes from Gibbsiella dentisursi, assembly GCF_039539505.1. Taxonomy (NCBI): domain Bacteria; kingdom Pseudomonadati; phylum Pseudomonadota; class Gammaproteobacteria; order Enterobacterales; family Yersiniaceae; genus Gibbsiella; species Gibbsiella dentisursi. The sequence continues at coordinate 195,286 of NZ_BAABDG010000009.1, read as the reverse complement.
GCTGGCAGTATCCAGACCCTGGCTCGCATCAAGCGCAAAGTGCGCCTCGCCGCCGGGCTGGATCAGAACAATCTCTTGTCGCACGAGGCCATGCAGCGGGGTTGGCAGTGCCTGAAGCTGTTCTCTGAACGCCTGCAGGATATTCCCCCCCAGCAGATCCGCGTGGTGGCAACGGCAACGCTGCGCCTGGCGAATAACGCCAACGCATTTTTGCAGACCGCCGAACAGATCCTCGGTTGCCCGATCCAAGTGATCAGCGGCGAAGAAGAAGCCCGCCTGATTTATCACGGCGTCGCCCACACTACCGGGGGGCCGGATCGCCGTTTGGTGGTGGATATTGGCGGCGGCAGCACCGAACTGGTCACCGGCACCGGCGCGCAGGCCTCGCAGTTGTTCAGTCTGCCGATGGGCTGCGTCACTTGGCTGGAACGCTTCTTTAGCGATCGCAACCTGGGGCGGGAAAACTTCGAGCGCGCCGAACAGGCCGCGCGCGATATGGTGCGCCCGGTGGTCGACCAACTGCGCAAACAGGGCTGGCAAATCTGCGTCGGGGCTTCCGGCACCGTGCAGGCGCTGCAGGAAATCATGGTGGCGCAAGGCATGGATGAGCGCATCACCCTGCAGAAACTGCGCCAGCTGAAGCAACGCGCCATTCAATGCGGCAAGCTGGAAGAGCTGGAAATTGAAGGCCTGACGCTTGAGCGAGCGCTGGTTTTCCCCAGCGGTCTGTCTATTCTGTTGGCGATTTTCCAGGAGCTGGGCATCGAAAGCATGATGCTGGCCGGCGGTGCGCTGCGTGAAGGCCTGGTGTACGGCATGCTGCACCTGCCGGTGGATCAAGACGTGCGCAACCGCACGCTGCGCAACCTGCAGCGCCGTTATCTGCTGGATACCGAACAAGCGGAACGCGTTAACCTGCTGGCGACCAACTTCGCCCAACAGGTGGCCAATACCTGGCAACTGGACGAACGATGTCGGGAATTGCTGCATGCCGCCTGTTTAATCCACGAGATCGGCCTTAGCGTTGATTTCAAACGGGCGCCACAGCATGCCGCCTATCTGGTGAGCCATCTCGACCTGCCAGGTTTTACGCCCGCCCAGAAAAAGCTGTTAGCCACCCTGCTGCAAAACCAAAGCAACACCATCGATCTGGCGCTGCTCAGCCAGCAAAATGCGGTGCCGCCGATCATGGCGCAGCGCCTGTGCCGTCTTCTGCGTCTGGCGATTATCTTTGCCAGCCGCCGCCGCGATGACACGTTGCCGGCGGTGCGGCTGCGGGCCGGTAGCGATGAGGAACTGACGGTGATCCTGCCGCATGGCTGGCTTGAGCAGCATCCGCTGCGGGGCGAGACGCTGGAGCAGGAGAGCCATTGGCAAAGCTATGTCCATTGGCCGTTGGTGCTGGAAGAGCAGAACTAAAGCCCGCTACGCCAGCGGGTGTTTCATCGCGTTAGCGCCGGCGTTCGAGCCAGGGCAGCATTTTACGGCTGGGGGGGGTAACCGCGCAAACCTCTTGCGGGCGCCCTAATTCCCGCCCTTCGCCTTGGCCAACATCGCCCTGACGTTCGCCAAATGGCTCTGCCCTTTTTGCATCCGCTCTTGCGGGCTCACCACTTTGCGCTCGCTTTCCCACTGCAAATCATCCTGCGGCAGTTCCAACAGGAAGCGGCTGGGCTCCGGCCGCACCAGCTCGCCATATTGGCGCCGTTCACGGCACAGGGTGAAAATCAGCTCTTTTTGGGCGCGGGTTATCCCTACATAGGCCAGGCGCCGCTCTTCATCGACGTTATCCTCATCAATACTGCTCTGATGTGGGAGCAACCCCTCCTCCATCCCCACCAGGAACACATACGGGAACTCCAGCCCTTTGGAGGCGTGCAGCGTCATCAATTGCACCTGATCCAGCTCTTCTTCATTTTCGCCGCGCTCCATCATATCGCGCAGGGTAAAGCGCGTGACCACCTGGGTCAGCGTCATCGGCTCTTCCAGATCGCTGCCGGTCAGCATTTCGGTCATCCAGCCAAACAGCGTATTGACGTTTTTCATGCGCATTTCGGCTGCTTTCGGGCTGGTGGAGGTTTCAAACAGCCAGCTTTCATAATCCACGCCGCGGATCAGATCGCGCACGGCCGCCACCGGTTCACGCTCCGCCAGTTGCGCCACTTCGGCCATCCAGTGGGTGAAACGCTGCAGCGATTCCAGCCCACGGCCGCTCAACGACTGGCTCAGGCCAAGATCAAAGCTGGCGCGGAACAGGCTCTTATTGCGCTGATTGGCCCATTCACCGAGCTTTTGCAGCGTCGCCGGCCCAATTTCGCGCTTGGGGGTGTTCACAATGCGCAGAAAAGCGCTGTCGTCGTCCGGGTTGGTCAACACCCGCAGATAGGCCAGCAAATCTTTGATTTCCGGGCGTGAGAAAAAGGAAGTGCCGCCGGAAATCTTGTACGGAATGCGGTTTTGCATCAGCATCTTTTCAAACACCCGCGACTGGTGGTTGCCGCGGTAGAGGATCGCATAATCGCCATAGTGGGTTTTCTTCACAAAGTGATGGGCAATAAGCTCCCCCACCACCCGTTCGGCCTCATGATCTTCGTTGTTCGCCGTCACCACCTTGAGCACTTCCCCATAGCCCAGCTCCGAAAACAGGCGTTTTTCAAACACATGGGGGTTATTGGCGATCAGGATATTGGCCGCTTTCAGAATGCGCTCGCTGGAGCGATAGTTTTGCTCCAGTTTGATCACCTGCAACTGCGGGAAATCCTCTTTTAACAACACCAGATTCTGCGGGCGGGCGCCGCGCCAGGAATAGATCGACTGATCGTCATCGCCCACCACGGTAAAGCGCGCGCGGTTGCCCACCAGCAGCTTCACCAGCTCATACTGGCTGGTGTTGGTGTCCTGATATTCATCGACCAGCAGATAGCGGATGCGGTTTTGCCAACGTTCCCGCACCTCATCATTGCGCTGCAGCAGCAGCGTGGGCAGCAGGATTAAATCGTCGAAATCCAGCACGTTGCATGCCCGCATGTGCGTATCGTACAGGCCGTAGCAATGGGCAAACAGCTTATCGCGCTCCGAGCGGGCCAACCCCATCGCTTGCTCCGGGTTAACCAGATCGTTTTTCCAGTTGGAAATGGTCGAAATCAACTGCGCCACCAGCGTTTTGTCATTTTCCAACCATTTCTCGGTCAGCTCTTTCAGCAGCGCCAGCTGATCCTGATCGTCGAACAGCGAAAAGTTGGATTTCATGCCCAACGCGGCATATTCACGCTTGATCACCTCCAGCCCCAGCGTATGAAAGGTGGAAATCATCAGGCCACGCGTTTCTTTACGCCCCATGGTCTGCGCCACACGCTCTTTCATCTCGCGCGCGGCCTTGTTGGTGAAGGTCACCGCAGCAATATGGCGCGCCTGGTAGCCGCAGTGGTGCACCAGATGGGCGATTTTATTGGTGATAACGCGGGTCTTGCCGGAGCCGGCGCCGGCCAGCACCAGACATGGCCCGGTGACAAATTCGACGGCTTGTTGTTGGCTGGAGTTTAATCGCATGGCTCTTTTCTGCTCGGCTTGCATAACGTGGGAGAGGGATTGTAGCAGAAAGCCGCGCCGGGATTGAGAACCGCATTCAACGGAAAAGGCGCGCAATCGCGGGTATAATCAACGCCATTACGCATCAACGAAGGTAACCCCATGGCAAAGACCGCGTGCGCCCTGCACATCCTGGTGGATAACGAAAAGCTGGCCAACGAACTGCTGGCTAAACTCAAACGCGGCGTCAGCTTTGACACGCTGGCGCGTAAATATTCACGCTGCCCGTCAAAACGCAACGGCGGCTCGCTGGGCGAGTTCAACAAAGGCACCATGGTGCCGGCGTTCGATAAGGCGGTGTTCAGCATTCCGCTGCTCAAGCCCTTCGGGCCGGTCAAAACCCAGTTCGGCTATCACATCATCAAGGTGTTATACCGCAATTAACCGCTGCCGCCACGCGGCGGGCAACACCAGGCGGCCTAAACCGCCTGGTGCAGGGTTTACTGCGCGGCCGGCGCGTCAGCCGGCGGCGCTTCTTCGCTCACCGTTGCCGGCACCGGGGTCATGCTGCGTTCATAGGTTTGCTGCAGCTGCTTCATGCTCATTTCCGGCTCGCCTTTCGGCTGCACCAGTATCAGCGTCGCATCTTGCGCCAGCTGTGCTTTCAGCTCCTGGTTCAGCGCGTCCAGCGTCAGATCGGCAAGCAACGCCTGGCGCAGCTTCTGATACTGCTCTGGCGCAATATCCACCACGCCGCTCTGCTGGGAGCGCAAGCGCTGGCTCATCAGCACGTCCGTATCGGTGCGCGCATAGGTGGCGAAAAGCTTGCTCAACTGATCGTTCTTCTGCGCAATCAGCGTATCAAACTCTGCCTGCGACAGGCCGTTATTGCGCACGTTGGCCAGCTCCCGCGCCACAAACGCCAGGCCGGCGTTCAGGTTGTCATTCGGCGTGCCGATATGGATAGCGCACTGCGCGCGCTGATATTGCACCCGGCAGTCAAAGCCCAGATTAACCTGCTTTTGATCGCTCTTTTCCAGCGCCTGCTGCATGTGCCAAAACAGCCCTTCACGGGCGATATCCGCACGCCAATAGCGGTTCAGGCTTTGGGAATCGCGGATCGGGTGCCACGGCGTATCCCACATGATTGACAGCCGATCCTGCTTCACATGCGGGCTCATCAGGCTCACCGGCTGCGGGGGCAACGGCCCCAGGGTCGGCACGATGGCCGGCACTTCACGCTTGCCGTCCAGCGGCGAAAACGCCTTGTTGATCTGTTCGCTCAGGCTGCGGCTATCCACTTTGCCCACCACGTACAGCGTCATGGCGTCTGGGGTATACCACTGCTGGTAAAATGCCTTGAGCTGCTCGATATCCACCGGGCGCTTCACCGGTTGGTTCGGATCATGCGGCAGCAGCGTCGAGCCTTTCAGCCGGTAACGCCACCAGACGTCCTGCGGATCAACCGGGAAGGTGCCGATCGGGTCAACATGGCTGTTGATAACGGCGTGAACCGTATTTTCATCGATCGCCAGCCGGCCGGTGGTATCCGCCAGCCACGCCAATGCTTCTTTCAGCAAATCCGGGCGGTTATTCGGCAGACTGAGATTGTACAGGGTGAAATCATAAGAGCTGATCGCCGGCGGCAACGGCCGGCCGCTGTCGATGCCCTGTTGCCAAAGCGAACGCAGCTCCGGCTGCGTAAAACTTTCGCTGCGCGCCAGTGCCAGACGCGGCAGAAAATGGGCAAACCCCGTCTGTTGGGTGGTCTCCACCAACGAGCCGGTATTAACCATCAGCCGCAGCTCAATGCGATCATTCGGCCGCTGCGGCGTGCTAAGAATTTGCCATGAGAACCCGTTATCCAGTTTCCCCTGCTGCCAGGCCGGATCGGGTTGTAGTGTTTCAGCCTGCACGCTGCTGCTGGCCACGGCCAACAATAGCCCACCAACCAAGAGATGAATTCTGGTGCCCTGCATGTGAACCCCTACTTAATGACTATCCAATTTCTATATATACCCAAAATAATTCGAGTTGCAGGAAGGCGGCTTTGCTGCGACAAATTCGTCAGGAACGAATTTGCCTGGCCTCTGGCCAGCCTTCGGTGAGAGACAAGGATGTCTCTCATCAATCCCCAGGAGCTTACCGAAGTCAAGTGACTGGGGTGAGCGACAAATCTGCCGGGAGCAGATTTGAACGCTGCCGGCAGCGGCCCCATCGGGGCGAGGCCCAGGGATGGGCCGAGTAATAAAGCCAACACACCTGCAACTTGAAGTATGAAGGGTAAACAAACACGGATATTCGCCTCAACGGAATATCCCACTGTATCCCGCAGAGTGGACACAGCTAACAACTACGCCCTGAGTTTCACGGTGGGGCAGAAAGCAGAAAGTGTACCATTGTGTTAGACCGCATGCCTTTGCGGATGTCACTCACAGGGTGAAAAATAATGGATAAAGGGATTTTTAATGCAAAAAAACGTGAAAACGGCCGGCCGGCCGCTGAGAAAAACAGCAATTTACGGCGGTGATAGCAGAAAATAACGAGAGAAAACCAAAAGATAACCCCCTTCGCCTATGGCTAAAGGGGGTCAGTGGCCGGGGCAACGTTGGCGTTGCCCCGGCAAGCGGCGTACGCGGCAAGAAGCGGATTTACGCTGAAGGCAGCGTCTTATCGGCCTTCTCAGCCGCGACGGCCTCCTTTGTTTTACCCGAGAGCGTATCTTTCAACTGTTGCTCATCCAACTGCTTACACCATCTGGCCACGACCACGGTCGCCACGCCGTTGCCCACCAGGTTGGTCAGCGCGCGGGCTTCAGACATAAAGCGGTCGATACCCAGAATCAGCGCCAGCCCGGCCAGCGGCAAGTGGCCCACGGCAGAGATCGTCGCCGCCAGCACGATAAAACCGCTGCCGGTAACGCCGGCCGCCCCTTTCGAGGAGAGCAACAGCACCACCAACAGCGTCACCTGGTGCCAGATATCCATATGGGTATTGGTGGCCTGGGCGATAAACACCGCCGCCATGGTCAGGTAAATCGAGGTGCCGTCAAGGTTGAACGAATAGCCGGTTGGGATAACCAGCCCGACGACCGATTTTTTACACCCCAGCTTCTCCATTTTCTCCAGCATGCGCGGCAGCACCGATTCGGACGATGACGTGCCCAGCACCACCAGCAGTTCTTCCTTGATGTAGGCGATAAACTTGAAGATATTGAAGCCGTTGGCGCGGGCAATGCTGCCAAGCACCACGATCACAAACAGGAAGCAGGTGAGGTAGAAACAGAGGATCAGCTGGCCAAGCTGCACCAGCGTGCCCACACCGTATTTGCCGATGGTGAACGCCATGGCGCCAAAAGCCCCCAGCGGCGCCAGGCGCATGATCATGTTGATGATGCCGAAAATCACCCGTGAGAAGCTGTCGATCACGTTAAAGATCAACTGCCCTTTTTCACCCAGGTGATGCAGCGCAAAACCAAACATCACGGCGAACAGCAGCACCTGCAGAATATTGCCGCTGGCAAAGGCGCCAATGACGCTACCGGGAATAATGTCCAGCAGGAACGGGATCAGGCCCTGTTGCGAAGCCTGCTCGGCATAGACCGCCACCGCTTTGGCATCCAGTGAGCCGGGATCGACATTCATACCGGCGCCCGGTTGCGCCAGATTGACGATCAATAGCCCAATGATTAACGCAATGGTACTGACAATTTCAAAGTAAAGCAGCGCGATGGCGCCCGTGCGCCCCACCGCTTTCATGCTTTCCATACCCGCGATGCCGGTGACCACGGTACAGAAGATCACCGGTGCGATGATCATTTTAATCAGTTTAACAAATCCATCACCCAGCGGTTTCATCTGGGCACCAAGGTCAGGGTAGAAATGGCCAAGCAAGATACCCAGCGTAATCGCCGTCAGCACCTGAAAATAGAGGCTCTTAAAGATTGAGGTTTTCATATGAACGTCCTTTGGGGGAGATCAGCATCAGGTGGTTTATAACTTGTCCGTCCTGTTTATCGCCAGCGCGAAAATAACACCCCCATAACAACATGGAAATAAATTGTTGCGCCTACATACAGGTATTAATACGATTTTAAGAGCTGAAACGCTTCAGCTTGAATGGGAAAACCACGCATTACTTATGGTTTTGTTTAGTGAAACGAAACAGGGGAATTTGGCCGGCTCGCGCTTAACGCTGGCGCCGTTCAATTCAGGAATGGGGGTGCAGGCAGAACCTGGCTTCAAAGACTTCGCGCGGCAACGGGCGAGCAAACAGGAACCCCTGGCCGAAGTAGATACCGTGCCGAATCAACCAATCGCGTTGTTCCGCCGTTTCCACCCCTTCCGCCATCACCGGCAGGTTCAACACCTCGGAAATCACGCTGACGATACGCGCCATGGAATCATCCCCGGGCAGGCTGTGAATAAAGCTCTTGTCGATTTTGATTTGGTCGATCGGCAGGCATTTCAGGCGGTTGAGGTAGTTCAGGCTGGAGTAGCCCATACCGAAATCGTCCAGTGCGATCGACAGCCCCAAATCATGCAGTTCGCGCAGCAGCGCCAGCGCATGGTCCAGATCGTCAATGCGCACCGTCTCAGTAATCTCCAGCAGCAGTTTACGCGGATCGATCCGGTGCTGCGCCAGAACCGTTTTCAGATGCGGCACAAAGTCTTCATGCTGCATCTGAATGGCGGAAATATTCACGGCCAATGGCAGAGTAATCCCCTGCGCCTGCCAGTCCGCCAGGATGCGGCACGCCTCTTCCAGCACCCAGTTGCCCAAGGGCACGATCACGCCCAGTTCTTCAGCCAGCGTGATCACTTCGGCCGGCAGCGAATAGCTGCCATCCCGTTGCTGCCAGCGCAACAACGCTTCAACGCCAAACACCTGGTTACTGCGCATGTCGATTTGCGGCTGTAGGAACAGCGTGAAACGGCGCTGTTCGATCGCCTGCAGGATTTCGCTTTCCTGCGTCAGGCGTTTTTGCGTTTTTTCCGTCAGGCTGGGTTCAAAGAACAGGATTTTATTTTTGCCCATGCGGTGCGCAGACATCATCGCCGAGGTGGCGCTGCGCAGCAGTTGCTCCGCGCTTCCCTCATGATTCAGGTAATGGGCAATGCCGATACTGGCCGTCGGCCGCAGCGACATCTGCTGGATTTTCAACGGTGCGTTAATCTGCGCCAGAATACGCCGCGCCAGTTGCAGCGCATGAAGCGGCCGCTCAACGCCTTTGGCCAGCACCGCAAACTCGCTGTTGGTCAATTGCGCCAACACCGCATTTTCATCAATGCATGCGCGCAGCTTAGCCGTCAGTTGCCGCACCAGCGCTTCACGCTGCGCCGTGCTGAGCACCACGGAAGCCTCGTGCAGCGTCTCAATGCCGATCACCAGCAGGTTGAAGCGCTCCGGGCGCAGGCTGGAGGCAATATGCTGCTCCAGCAAAGCGGAAAACAGTACCTGATTAGGTAAATCGGTAATCGGGTGGCGCGTGCTGAGGCGGCTCATGTCCACATGTGCCTTGGCCAGCCGCTGCTGATTGCGATTATAATAACGCACCAATAGCCCTAGCTCGTCATCCTTGTGCAGCGCAGGCAACATCAGTTGATGGTAAGGCGCATCATCCGCCGGCACGTTTTCCAGCTCGCGCGCGATGGCGCGCAGCGGATAGACCATCAACCGATTCATGCACCAGGTGATCGCGATCGACAAGATCAGCGCCAGCAACAGGTAGGTTGAGAGCATGGTCGAAATCGCGCTGAGGATAAACTGGTACATACGGAATGAGTCGGCTTGCAGGACGAGATAAGCCAGCGGCTGGGGGTTGGCCGGCACCCGTTCCAGTGAATACAGCGGGACGGAGATCTGCACCGGCAGCTCGAAAATCCGGGCAATCAACGGCGGCACCGGCCGTTCAGGCGGGAAATTAGCATGCAGCGCCTGGAACTCGTTCGGTAAAACAATATCAGCCCGGGTCAGAATGCCGACCGGCAGCAACGAGTTAAGCACCTGTTTCGCCTTCGGCAGATCCATACGCAGCACCGCGTCGGCCAAGGGTTGGCGCACCGAGTGGGCGATGTTTTCCAGTTGCTGGGCGTAGTCATCCCTGCGCTGCTGCACAAAATGGAACAACTGAATCACGATAAAAATACAGATCGTCACCAGCGCCACACAGGACACCGTAGACATCTGCTTAATCGTCAATGAACGCCTGACCCGCAAAACTGCTCTCCATCATCCGGGCTGAAATATAAAAGGGGGGTGAAACAATACGCTTCTTCCCCCCCAAAGCCTGCCCCAGCGTTATCGGGCTTCTACCCAGGCCCACGATGCTTTGCGCTCTCTGTTTTGATAGCAAGCTTTGGGGCTACAACGGCGCCACGATCGATGGCGGGACACCGCCTAAGTATACGCGATTGCCCGTGCTTTTTACCGTGCCAGGCCCGTAGCCAAAGTAATAAAAAGCGGGTTTCAGTCTTTTCCTAAGCAGATTAACAAAATACCTGATGGGCGACACGCTGAATCTCGCGCTTTGCGTAGCCCGGTATGCGCCGGCGGCGTTCGTTGCCGGCGCAAGACTCGAATGCTATTTAAAGTCCGCGTAAGGGGTCAGCGGCTGCGGCGGCAAATCAAGATCGCCCTGCCAGCCCGCCCAGGAATAGCGTAAATACAGCAACGCATGGCTTGGGGCATAGTCTTTGGCCTGCTGGATATCCACCCCGGCGCCCAGCGCCCAGTGGCTGGTCAGGCGCCGCTCGACGACCGCGCGCAGCGTATAACCGACGCCGGAAGATGCGCTGCCTTCCTCCACCGTCAGCCGATCGGTCAGCGATGCCGGCACCAGCCCTTGCAGCGGATAACGCCGCTGGTTCTGGGTTTTCGAATAGGAAACCGATACCGAGCCGCCCAGTTCGAATGACCAATTTTCAGTGCGTTGGCGGTAATTAACCGGCAGCCCCAGCGAAATATAGCGCTGCGGGCTGTAATAACCGCCCTGGCCGAGCGAATAACCGCTCAAATCCCGCTGGTAGTGCCACATCATGGTATTGAGGCCGACGGTGGCCCGCCGATTGTCTTCGTTAATCAGCTTGTAGTAATAGCCGGCCATCAGGCGCTCACGCAGGTTGCCCTCCACGTTTTTGCCGGTCAGTTGATGGGCGCCGAGATCGGCCCAAACGCCGTGCGCACCGCCGCGATCGTAGCTGGCGCTCAGGCTGACGCCGGTGGCGCGCACCCCGCCCCAGGTGGTGCCGGTGTTCGGATCGCGCGCGCCGCCAAAGGCCAGCAGCGAACTGGAGATCGGCCGGCGCGAAGCCAGCAGCGTCCAGCCCATCCGGCGCCAGTCGCCGCTGTACGACAATCCGCCGACCCAATCAACCACCTCAAATCCCATCGGCGTGGTGCCGAGATCCGCCGCCCAGGCCGCGTTTTTCCAACCGGCCGCCACGCTGGTGCCGGTGGTTTTCTGGTGCACCCCACGGCGACAGTTCACCGTGGCACAGGTGCCGAAAGTCTCCGAGTACTGCCCGTTTACGGTGGTAAAACGGCCGGCGTCCAGGCTGACGGTATCGGTGCGGAAAAAGGCGCGGCCGTCATCCAACGGCATATCCACCTGCAGCATGGTGTCATGGGCCTGGTAGTCCGAAATACCCCCGGTGCCGCTGGAGCCCCAGTAATCGTGGCCGAGCGTAACGTTAATATCCTGCTGGCGGTAAAGGTCCGCCGCGTCGGCACGGATGCCGCGTTTTAGCCAGTCATCCGCCGGGGCATTGCGCGTCAGCGCCGTGTAATGCGCGTTATCCTGCGGCACGGCCGGCGTAATGCCGCTGGCGACCATCGCCTGTTGGAAATCCTGCTGCGCCTGCGCCGGTTGCCCACGTTCACGTTCCAACAGGGCGGCGTCGCGATAAACCAGCGCCGTGTCTTGCCCCGGCGGCTGTTGTTGCGCGGCCGCTTTCAGCGGGGTGAACAGCCCGGCGGCCCGATCGAGATCGCCCACGGCGCGCCAGGCGTTGGCGATGCGGCGCTGGCTATTCAGCGTGGCCGTTTTCTGCGCCGGCAACGTCTGCAGCCGTTGGCGCGCCGTCTCCTGCCGGCCGGCGGCGACATAGGCCTCGACTTCGCCCAACCGGGCATCCGCGTTGCCCGGCTCATGCGCCAGCACGCGCTGATAACTGGCCAGCGCCGTCGCGTATTCGCCACGCGCCAGGGCCCAGTCCGCCAGCAGTAGGTCGATACGGCTATCCGCCGGCTGTTGCCGCAGGTAGGCGATAGCGCCGGCCTCATCACCGGCGGCGCGCAGCCGCTCGGCATGCGCGACGCGCAGTTGCAGGTTCAGCCGCTGCGCCAGGGCGCGCATCCCGTCATCCCACTGCGCCTGCGGTAGCGTCTGCAACTGCGCCAGCGCCTGCTGCTCGCGTTCGCTGCTGGAAAGATAGAGCGCATAGGCATACACCCTCGAGGTATCGCCCGACCGTTGCCGGACCTGTTGCCGGAACACGGCGTCGGCCCGCGCCGGCTGGCCAAGCTGGCGCAGCGTTTGCGCATAGCGGTAGGTCAGCCAGGCATCGTTATGGTCAAGCTGTAACGCCAGGCGATACTTTTCCGCCGCCTGGCGCCACTGTTGCTGCGCCGCCAGCGCATCGGCCTCCTGGCGCAATATGCCCAGCCGCAGGCTGTCGAGCGTACTGCGCAAGCGCTGTTGCTCGGCACGCGGAAGGCTGTCGATATAGGCGATCGCCTGCTGTGGCGAACGGCGCTGATAGAGTGCCACCAGCGCACGCACCGCGCTGTCGTTGCCGGGCGTAAGCCGCAGCGCCTGCTGGTAATAGCGCTCGGCCGCCGCATCATCGTGGCGCTTCACGGCCACATCGCCCAGGCCCACCAGGGCAAAAGCGTCCGTGCCATCGATCTGGCGCGCCTGCAGGAACTGCCGCTGCGCACGCGCCAGATCGTTGGCGGCCAATGCCTGGTTGCCCTCATTGATCGCCAGCCAGTAACCGGTGCTCTTGATCAGACTCTGCCATTTATGCTTGAAATCACCGCTTTGGTCGGCGGCCAACGCCTGCCTGAACAGCTCCAGCGCCCGCTGGCGGTTGCCAATGCGCGCATAGGCCTGCCCGAGCGCGCCCAACAGCGCCGAATCGTCCGGCGTGGCGGCCAGGGCTTTTTGCAGATCCGGAATGGCGCTGCGGCGGCTGCCCTGGTCAATCAGCGCCAGCCCACGGAGCCGCGCCTGGAAGGCCGGATCGGCCAGCATCGCCTGCTGGCGCGCCAGTTCTTGCCGCGCGCTGGCGGCCTGAATGCCTTGTTCAAACACCGCGAGGAAGCGCGTATAGGCCGCGGCGCTGGCGGGGCTGACCGGCATGCGCCGGATCCGCTCCAGCCACAGATCGGCCGCCTCATTGCGCCCCAGCGGATCGACGGCGATCTGGCGCAAAACGGCAAAACCCTGCTCATCCTGCTGCTGGCTAAAGAACAGGCGCGCCAACACGATACGCGCCTGCACATTGCCGGGATACTGCCGATCCAGCGCCTGCAGCTTGCCGATCGCCAATGGCGTCTGCCCCGGCAAGCGGGCGACGAAACGCCAATACTCCACCGCCAGATCGAGCGTTGGCGGTTCGCCGCCAAACAGTTCGTCATAGGCGGCCTTGGCCTCAGGCAAGCGCCCTGCCGTAGCCAGCAGGCGCGCCTGTTGTAGCTTCTGCCGCATGGCCGGCTGAACCAACCGTAGGTTCAGCGCCGCCTGCCGATAAGCGGCAGACTGCGGCGCCTCCGCTTTAAGCCTTGCCAACTGCTGCTGCGCCAAGGCCGCATCCCCCTGGCTCAGCGCCAGGCGCACCCGGGCGGCAATCACCTCCGGGTTGTCAGGATCGATAAGCTCCAGCCGGTGCAACGACTGCTGCACCAGCTCATGCTTGTAGCCGGCTTCGCCGATGCGCACCTGCTCAAGCAGCCATTGTTCGGGCGCGACCGTGGGCGCCGCCTGCGCGGCGGGCAGCAACGCCAACCCCAACGGCAACAGCCATTCCCTGATGCTGAAATGCGCCATGGCGCTTAATCCCGGTCTTCTGGGGATAAGCGGCGGCGGCTAAAGGCTTTCAGCCCGCGCCATAACAACAGCCCGAAGCCCACTACCACCACCACCGCGATCAACGCCAGCCACACCGGGTGGGTGGCCAACGCATGCCATATCCACTCCCACCAGGGCAGGTGCCCGACATAGTAAACATCGCCGACGCGCAGGCTTTTCACGCCGGATTCACGGATCACCGCCACCGAGCCAAACACCGCGTTGCGTTTGCCGCTGTCCAGCATCGCGCCGTTGAGCAGCGCGTAGCCACGCGGGCTGTCCGCCAACAGCGCGACAATGCTGCGCTGTTTATCAAACGGCGACTGCATGCCGACGATAGCGGCCATCGCGCCGTCAGAACCGATGGCGGTTCTGCTGTCCGCCCTGGCGTCTTCAGCCCGCACGGGGCCGATCGGCAACGGCACCTGGCGCTGCGGCTGGGTAATCCAACTGCGGGTCGCCTCCAACAGCAGGTTGGCCTTTTTCTCATCCCGCAGTTCGGCCGGCAGCGCGCCGATCATTAAAATATCGGCATCGTGCTGTTTCGCCTGCGTCCAATCGTCGCTCAGCGTCACCGCCAGCGCCGGGTAGCCGGTCTGTGCGCCGATGTTGCCCAACACGTTGAGCAAGGCGCTGATTTGCGCCGGCTGGGCGCGCGGGCTCACCAGCACCAGCGTTTGCGACAGATCCGCCAGGCGGCTGAACGGGAAGCTGGCCCCGGCAAAGGCATGCAGATCCGGCATGGCGATAAAGTGGCGATAACCGGAAAAATCGATGGTGGAACTGCCGTCGATCACCGCATTATTTTTCGTAAATGAGTAGGTTTCACAACGCCCTTCGGCGCCGCTGGCCAGCAGCGTGGTGTAATCGAAGTCAAAACGCAGCTGGTTGGTCAGGCCCAGGTTCAATGCCGGGATGCTCAGCGAGCGGTCAGCGTCAAACGGTTCCTGGTTCAGCGGCAACCGCAGCAGCTGCGTGCCCTGTTCACGCTCCGGCACCAGCGCAAACGCCTGCAGGAACTGGTTGTTCAGGCTGATATTCAGGCGCGATCCATCCTGCAGCCGCGGCGCGGTATAGCGGTATTTCAACCGCATATCAATGCCATTGCTGCGCAGCAAAAACAGATCGGGCGGCAGATTAAGCGACAGGCCGATCGGGTTCGGCTGCACGCCGCTGGTCTGCAACTGCCCGGCATACTGCTGCAGCTCATCGAATGTCATCGGCCGATCGGTACGCACCCAGTTCGGCGCATCATACGGCTGGCGCGGCGCCAGTTGCGCCACGTTATCCACCGTCACCGCCTGGCCGCGCAACAAGATATCGCCCTGCGCAATGCCCTTCACCGCGGTGATCAGATCGTTATCGTCGCGCCCCAGCACCAACAGCAGTTTCACATACGGGTTATCCGGGTGATTGATCATCGCGACCGTCGGCTGATTGACCGGCGGGTAATCACGCAGGAAATCCGGGCGCTGGGCGTTGGTGGCGAACACCACCGCGTGCTGCGCCGGCAGGCGGTTAAACAGCACCGGGAACGACTGCCCGCGCCACTGCGCCTGGCTGCCGAACCACGAAGCCAGGATACCGGCGGCGCGCTGCTGGGCAAGATCCGGCTGGCCGGCGAACACCACCGGCAATGAAAGCGGCCGGTTGTCGCGCTGATCAAAGAACGGCTCCGGGAAATAGGACAGATCGTCTTTCAGCGGCAGCGCCTGGAAACGCAAATCAAGAGCGCTGGATTTGCTGACGTCCAGCCACAGCGAAGCATTGGCCGGGTTTTCACACAGGCTCTGATAGTGGCCGATAAACTCCAGCCTGACGCGGTTGAAATCCGTAATGTAGCGCGGATCGATCGCCATCTGGATCCGGTTCGGCTTGCCGAGCATCTCGCGGGTCAGGGTGGTGACCCCCATCAGTTCGTCGTTCAAATAGACCTTAACGTGCGACTCCACCGGGATCAGCGCCGGCGACGGCGTATATTCGATATCCAGCGTCGCCTGGGAGACCACCTCATCGCTGCGCACGCCAAACTCCAGATGCCCATCGGGGTGGGTGCCGCGCAGCACAAATGCGCCCGGCAGCGTGCTGATTTGGGTAAAGGGCAGCCGCACATCGCGCACCGGCGCGGCCGGGGCCTGCGGCACGTTGGGTTCGACAGGTAACACGCTAAGGGCGCCGGCCTGCGGCAGACTGGCGGCTGGCGCGCTTAGCGCAGCCAAAGGCAACGAGCACAAGCTTATGAGCAAGGCGTTAAACCAGGTTATTTTTTTCACCATCGGTATCATCATCAATGTTAAAGCTCACTCACTGACTACGAGCAAACAGGTATGGCCGCAGCCCCAGCGCTGCGATGTTTGGCGGCATCCCCGCCGGTTACTACGGTATCCTGGCGCCGGCCGCGCGTTGCTGCCCCACGCCATGGGGGAACAGCGATAGCACCCACATCAGCAAACGCAGGCAACCCCCCAACACGTTACGCACCAACGGCGGCGCGTAGTCGGTCATCCGCTGATAGCCGCGGAACCCCAGCATCAGTACGTCGCGCAGGCTCTCGATCGGCTTGTCTTCAGGGAAACCGTCCTGCCACAGCGCCCAGGTATCGGCACGGGCAAAGGTGCATTGGATAAAATCAATATGTTGCCGGGTAGAGAGCGTGAGCATACGCATCCCGACCTTGCATCCAAAGGCGCGCGTCACCACGAGTGGGAAACTGAATTCCCGTTGGCCGCGTTTAAGCAACAGTTGTACCTGGTCGCCCGGCTGCAGCCGATCCGCCACCCGCATCTCCACCCCCACACCGCCGTCGGAGTAATCGCGCAGCGTGCAGGGGAACAGGTGCCCGTCGGCGCGCGCCACGGCCGCCGGCATGGCGATCTCGACACGGTGCGACTGGCGCATCTGCTTGCTTTCCACCGCAACGGCCATCGCCCCGCCAAGGATAATCATGTTGTACAGCACCCAAACCAGGCTGATGATCACCGTCATCACCTCATCTGCCGGGCCGTTGAACAGGCGCCAGATGCCAAACCCCAGGCCGGCCAGGTTCAATAGCACCAGGAACAGATAGGGGCGCGTGATCACCCAATCAACGTGCTCGTTTTCAACCAGGCCCCCTTTGGCGGTAACGTTGAATTTCCCCTTATGCGGGTTGAGCAGCGCCACGGTAGTCGGCCGCGCGATATACCATGCCAGGACGGTTTCGTAGATTTCACTCCAGAACGAGTGCCGGTATTTGCCCTGAATGCGCGAGTTGGTCAGGCTGGAATGCACCATGTGCGGCAACACGTACAGCGCGATCGCCAGCGCCGGCGCCCAGATGATATAGGCATGCAGCAGCAGAAACGCCAATGGCGCAATCAGGAAAATCAAACGCGGGATGCCCGACAGGAAGTGCAGCATGGCGTTGGCGTAACAGACGCGCTGGGCAAAGGCGAGCCCCTTGCCAAATAACGGATTATCCAGCCGGAAGATCTGCACCATGCCCCGCGCCCAGCGGATGCGTTGGCCGATGTGCGCCGACAGACTTTCGGTCGCCAGCCCGGCCGCCTGGGGAATGCGAATGTACGCCGAACCGTAGCCAAGCCGATGCAACCGGAGCGAGGTATGGGCGTCTTCAGTGACGGTTTCCACCGCGATGCCGCCGATTTCATCCAGCGCGCTGCGCCGCAGGATGGCGCAGGAGCCGCAGAAGAACGTGGCGTCCCACATATCGTTGCCGTCCTGCACCAGGCCATAAAACAGCGTGCCCTCATTGGGCGCGCGGCGAAAGCGCCCCAGGTTGCGCTCAAACGGGTCTGGCGAGAAAAAGTGGTGCGGCGTCTGCAACATCGCCAGTTTTTTATCCTTGAAGAACCAGCCCATGGTCAGTTGCAGGAAGGAGCGCGTCGGCACATGGTCACAGTCAAAGATGGTAACAAACTCGCCGCGGGCCTGTTTCAGCGCATTGTTGATATTGCCGGCCTTGGCGTGCTCATGGGTGGGCCGCGCAATGTACTGCACCCCGACTTCTTCGGCAAACGCTCGGAATTCCGCGCGGTTACCGTCGTCCAGGATGTAAATGGTCAGTTTGTCTTTCGGCCAGTCGATGCCCAGCGCCGCATAAATGGTGGGTTTGACCACCCCCAGATCTTCATTGTAAGTGGGCACCATCAAATCGACGCTCGGCCAACTGCCGCGATCGGCCGGCAGCGACACCGGTTGGCGATTAAGCGGCCATACCGTCTGGAAGTAGCCCAGGATCAGCACCACCCAGGCGTAGGTTTCCGCCACCAGCAACAGCAGGCCGCAAACCAGGCTAAGCGGATCGTCCCAGTTCAGCGTGGCGGTATAGCGCCACCACAGGTAGCGGCAAGAAACCGTCAGCGACAGCACAATCAGCATCAGCACCGGCAGACGCCCCGGCACGCGGCGCACCACCATGGCCACCGCCCACAGCAGCAGCACAAAGACAAACTGCGCCACTAAATCAAACGGTTGGGAGATACACAGCAGCGCCAGCAGCCCCATAACGATGCCGACGGCGATATACAACGCCTTACGTACCGCCGGAGGCAGCCGGTTCAAGCGTGCGTTGGAGCGCGGCCCGATGCCGCTGGCGTGCAGCCGGTGGGGAATCGCCGCCAGCAGGCGGGCATAATCACGTTGCAACCGTTGCCAACCGGCGAAAGGCGCGCGCGGGGCGGCGATGCGTTCGCTGCGCAGCACCAGCAGCCACAGCCCCTGCAGCAGATAGCGCAGGCCGTCGCCAAACCGTGGCCGGCCGGGCGTAATATGCGGGAACCAATAGCGCCGGCTCGCGCGGATACGTTGCCAACTGGGGGATTCAAGGCGCAGGAAACACCAGCCGAGCGCCGCCAGCAACGTGGCGAAGAAGGCCACCAACACCGCAGCGCCCTGTTGACGATAGGCGCGGTAACGCGCCTGGATCACGCGTTGCACTGGCGGCACCAGAATCAGTGACAGCACCCGGCTCATCGCGCATCCTTGTTCAGGCGCAGCAGGCACCAGTTGGCCAGCGTCAGCACCTCATCGGCGGCCAGGCTCTCCGGGCGGTATTCTCCCAACGGTTGTTTCATCAGTAACGCTTCGGCCAGCGCTTCATCGCGGTGGATCACCACCGGCAACAGGGCGGGCAACGTATTCAGCCAAAGCTGGTGCAGATCCTGCTGTATCTGGCTGGTTGAGGAATAACGGTTAATCAGAAAATGGCTATGCGGTAACGGAGTATGCCGGTGCAGGCGCACATGGCTGTTGGCATCCGGGTTGAGCAGCACAAACACACTGTCGGCGAGTGGCAGCAGCGCCTGCGCATCATTGCCGGCGGGGATATCCAGCAAAATCCAGCGGTGCTGGCCGGCAGCCTTCAGCTCGGCCAGGCGCAAGGGCCACGCCGGTGGTTGCTCCTGGTTCTGCCGGCATACCACGTTTGTTTCCTGTTCGGTAAGCTGGCCGAACGGCAGAAAATCCAACCCTTCGCAGTAACGCAGCGCGGCTTGCCGCCAGTCTTCGCCGTCGAGCTGCGCGCGGGCCCAGCCGCGCGCCAGCGTCAGCGGCGTATTAAAATGCAGGCGCAACAGGTTATCCGGTGAAAAATCAATCACCAGCACGGATTCCCCCAGTTGCCGTAGCGCCCACGCCAGCGCAGCCGTTACCGACGTGGTACCAATACCACCCCGAATTCCCTGTAACGCAATAACCGGCATACGCTAATGGCTCCCGGCGCCCTGCGCCAACTCGGCCAGTAACGGCCAGTTATCCATCATTTGCGTTAAGCGTTCCTGACTCGAGATATCGATGTAATTCAACGGCGGCAATGCAAATGTCTGGCTTAATGCCTGTAAGTCGTCCCGCGCCTCAGCCAACGTATCGGCAGAGTGGGAAAATGGATACGTCATTTCACAGCCTTAAAAAAAGGGCTAATACGGTTCACTATAAACAATAAATAATAGATAAGATAATTCTCAACTCATATTACTTTATTCACTAGGATTTTTGCTATTATCAAAACCGATAAACGTCATTGAAGGCTTAGCGCCGTCATTAGCCTGCCCCCGGTTAGCGCGGGGCTCGGGGTTAATTTGGCGCTGTACGCACCGTTTGGCGCCATTTAACCGGTTACTGATGTCTGGGCGGCGAATTTTAAAGAAAGTAGATAAAAATCTTATGGCACAATCCTTTTCGTTAGGTCTTCGGCAAGTTTGGGAAGATCTTTCAGTGATGCAGTCCCCCGGCTTTTACTGGGTCAACAGCAACCGCCAATCCGACGCTCAGCTGTTCTGCCAACAGGTTATCGCCGCCCAGCAGGAAGACAGCCGGGCAGCCTTGATTTGCTGCGGCAGCAAACCAGAAAAGTTAATGGCCGGGATCAAAGCGCCCGCGTTGAAAAAACTGCCGCTCTATACGCTGCCGGAGAAAAAAGCGGCTCTGCTTTCCCTGCCTGACGATCTGATGCGCGCCCTGAACCCCAGCCACCGCCTGCTGATTCTGTTTGTCCACGCCAGCCAATGGCAAACCTTTACCAGCCAGGAATTGCACGCCTGGGCCGATGGCCTGCGCCACTGGCTGCGCAGCCGGCACTGCACGCTGCTGATCCTCAGCCATGGCAACGGGGTAAGCCGGCTGCGCGATCAGCTCGGCACCGCCCACCAAATCTTAAGCGGCCTGGCCAGCCTGCAATGGCAACAGGACAGCGCGCAATATCTGGTGAACTGGTGGAGCACGCAAAAGAGCATCAACGCCAACCAATTGCTGACGCTTGTCCCCGGTGAGCTGGGCTGGCAGCCGTTTGAAGAGCATGGCAGGCCGCTCGCAGCCACCTCGGGCCGCAACGATGAAGAAGACTACCTGGCGGAAATCAGTATTCTGGAGGGCGCCCCGCCGCTCTCCCGCAGTTGGCGCCTGTTTGAAGACAATGCGCAACTGGCCCAACACGGTATGCTGCAGCTTGCCGCCACGCTGATTTTTTCGCTGGCCCACACCGAGCAGATAGAAGCCCTGGCCTATCATATCCACGGCCTGCGCCGGCTGCGCGGCGACAACATGAAGATTGTGGTGCGTGAAATGAAGCCCTGCCTGCGCTACAGCGACGAGCGCCTGCTGCTGGCCTGCGGCGCCAATCTGATAGCACCACACCTGGCCCCGCTCTCGCGTTTCCTGACCATGCTGGAAGGCGTGCAGGGCCAACGCTTCCCGCGCCACGTGCCGGAGGACATTGATATCCTGCTGGCCGGCCTGCGGCCGCTGCAGGTGAAAGGCTACATGCGGCCGGGCGACTTCACCGACACGGTGCTGAAGCTGATGGAAAACACGCTACTGCCTGAAAACGGCAAAGGGGTGATGGTAGCGTTGCGCCCGGCGCCCGGGCTACATGCCGAACAGGCGATGACCCTATGCCACCTGCGCCGGTTTGGGGATGTGATGACCATCATCCAGGGCCAACTGGTGTTGTATCTCTCCACCTGCCGCATTAACGATCTGGAAACGGCCTTGCAGCATATCTTCCGCCTGCCGGTAGATGAAGCATTCAGCAACCGCAAAGTGTGGTATCAGGACACGGATATTATCTCTGAAATCAAAGTGTTGAGCCATGCTCAGCCCACCGTTCAGTTGGGGAAAACGGCGCTGCCCGTTTTCCCGGCCGCCGCCGGCGAAACCGCCGCGCCAACGCAGGAACGCCGCCAACCGGTGGCCATAACCCTGCTTACCAGCAACCCCAGGGAGCCATCGCATGCTGAATCTTAATGACATCGTGCAACTGGCCATCCTGTTTGCACTGATTTTTATCCCGCTAGGATACGCGTTCCACCGGCGTTTTCCCCATTGGCGGCGATACTGGCTGAACCTGTTTTCATCACCGCGCTATTTGAAATCCGCTGGGTTATGGGTACGCGAAGGTTCTTCACACCACATAAAGCATAAAAAATAGACCATGAGTGAGAAAAAAATAACGCCGAGCGCCAATGCGCCATGGCGCTACTGGCGCGGCCTCGGCGGCTGGAACTACTACTTTCTGGCCAAGTTCGCCCTGCTGTGGTTTGGCTACCTCAATTTTCATCCGCTGCCGAACCTGGTGTTTATGGCATTCCTGCTGATGCCGATCCCGGCATTGCGGCTACACCGCTGGCGCCACATGATTGCGATCCCTATCGGCATCGCGCTGTTCTATCACGATACCTGGCTGCCCGGCCTCAGCAGTATCCTCAGCCAGGGCTCACAGGTGACCAGCTTCA
The DNA here is from genome assembly GCF_039539505.1 of Gibbsiella dentisursi. NCBI lineage: Bacteria > Pseudomonadati > Pseudomonadota > Gammaproteobacteria > Enterobacterales > Yersiniaceae > Gibbsiella > Gibbsiella dentisursi. Next base: position 173,458 of record NZ_BAABDG010000009.1, on the reverse strand, counting down.
GCGCGGCATACCTGCTGGAGTTGATTGACCGCTTTATCAACTGGCAGATGGTGGGCGCCGCCTTCGTGTTACTGGTGGCCTATCTGTTTTTATCGCAATGGATCCGCGTAACGGTATTTACCGTCGCGGCGTTGGCCTGGCTCAACCTGCTGGCGATCGGCGGCCCGGCATTTTCCCTGACGCCGGCCAGCACCGTGGCGGCCCCTATCGCCAATGCCCCCGCGCCGGCCTCGGCAGCCGACACCAGCCCCACGGCCGCCAATGGGCCGCCGACCAACGCCAACCTGAGCGCCTATCTGGAACAGTTCTACAGCCAGGAGAAAAAGCGTGTGACGGCCTTCCCGGCCGCGCTGCCGGCGGATGCCCAACCCTTTGACCTGCTGATGATCAACATCTGTTCCCTCGCCTGGGCCGATCTGGACGAAGTGAAGCTGGAGCACCATCCGCTGTGGGCCAAAATGGACGTCATCTTCGACAACTTCAATTCGGCGACCTCCTACAGCAACCCGGCCTCCATCCGGCTGCTGCGCGCCAGCTGCGGGCAACCTTCGCATACCGATCTGTACCGGCCGGCCGATCCGCAGTGTTATCTGTTCAGCAACCTTGCCAAGCTGGGTTTCAAGGAACAGCTGATGCTGGATCACTCCGGCGAATTCGGCCACTACCTGAAAGAGATCCGCGAACAGGGGGATATGCAGGCGCCGCTGATGTCGCAGGCCGGCATCGGCCACGAGATGACCTCGTTTGACGGCGAGCCGATCCTCAACGATTTGGCGCTGTTAAGAAACTGGCTGGCCCAGCAGAACAAGAACAATGCGCCGCGCAGCGCCACCTTCTTTAACATTATTCCGCTGCATGACGGCAACCGGCTGGTTGGCAGCAATAAAAGCGCCGACTACCAGCCGCGCGCCCAGCAACTGCTGGATCAGTTGAACACCTTCCTTGACGAGTTGGAAAAATCCGGCCGCAAAGTGGTGGTGGTGATCATACCGGAACACGGCGCGGCGTTGGCCGGCGACAAGATTCAGATGTCGGGCCTGCGCGATATTCCCAGCCCGAGCATTACCCATATTCCGGTGGGCATCAAGGTTATCGGTTTGCAGGCCGCGCACGCCGGCAGCCCGTGGCATGTGAAGACGCAGAGCAGTTTCCTGGCGCTGTCGGAGCTGGTTTCACGATTGGTGGACGGCAAGATATTTTCCGCACCGAGCGTTGACTGGCAAACCCTGACGCAGGGGCTGCCGCAAACCGCGGTGGTGTCTGAAAACGAAAACGCGATCATGATGCAGTATCAAGATAAAAATTATATTCGCCTGAAGGGCGGCGACTGGGTGCCGTATCCGTTGTAATCCTCTGGTTCCGGCAGAACGCTATCGGCCACGGGTGGCCGATAGCGGCGAGACCAACAGGGCGGCTTGCCTTCGCCGCCCCTTCACCGAAGCGTTGATTTATGCCTCCTGCACGGCCGCTTCATCCTGATCGACGGCAAAACAGGCCACCTGCTGATCGCCATACGCCCGCAGTTGCGGCTGCTGTTGCGTACAGGCGCCAAAAGCCCGGCGGCAGCGGGCATTGAACGCACAACCCGGCGGTGGGTTCAGCGGGCTGGGCAGCTCACCGGTCAGTTTGATGCGCTCACGGCGCAACGCCGGGTTCAGCCGCGGCGTAGCAGACAGCAACGCCTGCGTATACGGGTGGCGCGGGTTGCTGAAAATCGCCTCTTTGCTGCCTTTCTCGACGCAACGGCCCAGGTACATCACCATCACCTCGTCCGCAATGTGCTCCACCACCGACAGATCGTGTGAAATGAACACATAAGACAGCCCCAGTTCCTGCTGCAAATCCATCATCAGGTTCAGCACCTGCGCCCGCACCGAAACGTCGAGCGCGGAAACCGGCTCATCGGCGATCACCACGTCCGGGTTCAGCATCAGCCCACGCGCAATCGCGATACGCTGGCGCTGGCCGCCGGAAAACATGTGCGGATAGCGATCGTAGTGCTCCGTTTTCAGGCCCACTTTCGCCATCATCGCCAGCGCCTTTTCGCGCCGCGCCGCCGCACTCTGCGAGGTGTTGATCAGCAGCGGCTCCTCAAGGATCTGGCCGATTTTCTTGCGTGGGTTAAGCGATCCATAAGGATTCTGGAACACGATCTGGATCTTCTGGCGCCGCAGCTTCTCCGCCGTGATATCCGGCTTCAATAAATCCTGCCCCTGATAGTACAGCTCCCCGCCGGTCGGGGTTTCAATCATGGTCAGCAAACGGCCGAGCGTGGATTTGCCGCAGCCGGATTCCCCCACCACCGCCAGCGTTTTACCGCGCTCCAGGGTAAAGGAAATCCCGTCCAGCGCTTTTACCAGCCGCTCGGGGGCAAACAGCCCCGTCTTCACCGGGTAGTGTTTCTTCAGGTCTATCGCCTGCAATAAAGGGTGATGTTGGCTCATAGCGTTGGCCTCCCCGCATCATCAAGCGGTGTGTGACATTTAACCAGACGGCCAGCAATGCTGCGCAGTTCCGGCTCTTCAACACGGCAGCGCGCGTTGGCATACGGGCAGCGCGGGTTGAGCAGACAGCCGCCTGGCCGGTCGTATTTGCCCGGCACCACGCCCGGCAGCGAGGCCAGGCGCGCCTTGTCGGCGGCGAACTCGGGCAACGCGCGCAACAGCGCCTGCGTGTAGGGGTGGCGCGGCGCGCTGAAGATATCCGCAGCGCTGCCGGATTCCACCACCTGCCCGGCGTACATCACGATAATGTGGTGCGCCGCTTCGGAAACCAGCGCCAAATCGTGGGTAATCAGCAGCAGCGCCATATTCTCACGCTGTTGCAGCTCCAGCAGCAGTTCAATAATTTGCGCCTGGATGGTCACATCGAGCGCCGTGGTCGGCTCATCCGCGATCAACAGCTTCGGCCGGCAGGCAATCGCCATAGCGATCATTACGCGCTGGCTCATGCCGCCGGAAAGCTGATGCGGATACACATCCAGCCGCGAGGCGGGATCGGGAATGCCGACCTGGGTCAGCAGATCGATCGCGCGGCTGCGCCGGGTGCGGCGATTGCCGCCCTGGTGCACCTTAAGCGCCTCCATGATCTGGTAGCCCACGGTATAGCACGGATTCAGGCTGGTCATCGGATCCTGAAAAATCATCGCCACTTCCGAACCCACCAACTGGCGCCGCTCTTTTTCAGAGATCTTGCGTAAATCCTGGCCGTCAAACTCCAGCTTGTCGGCCATGACTTTACCGGGATAATCAATCAGCCCCATGATCGCCAGCGAACTGACGGATTTACCGGAGCCGGATTCACCGACGATGCCGACCACCTGCCCGCGATCCACGCTGTAGCTGATGCGGTCTACCGCTCGAAACGGCGTGCCTTCATCACCGAAGTGCACCGACAGCTTGTCTATATTCAATAACGCCATGTTCCGTTCCTCGGTTACTGCTTGAGTTTGGGGTCGAGAGCATCGCGCAGGCCGTCCCCCATCAGGTTAAATGCCAGTACCGTCAGCAAAATAGCCACGCCGGGGAAGGTCACCACCCACCAGGCGCTTTGCGCAAACTGCAGCACATCGGAAAGCATGGTGCCCCACTCCGGCGTCGGCGGCTGGGCGCCCATACCCAGGAAGCCCAGCGCGGCCATATCCAGAATCGCGTTAGAGAACCCCAGAGAAGCCTGAACGATCAGCGGCGCCAGGCAGTTCGGCAGGATATTGACAAACATCTGGCGCAACGCGCCGGCGCCGGCCACCCGCGAAGCGGTAACATAGTCGCGATTCACCTCAACCAGCACCGCCGAACGCGTCAAACGCACATAGTGCGGCAGGGCGACAAAGGTCAGCGCCAGCGACGCATTGACTATCGACGGGCCGAAGATCGCCACCAGCACCAACGCCAACAGCAAGCTGGGCAACGCCAGCATGATATCGACCACGCGCATGATCGCGGCATCCACCACGCCGCCGTAATAACCGGCCAACAGGCCGAAGATCACGCCCAGAATCAGCGAGAGCACCACCACCAGGCAGCCCACCAGCAGCGACAGGCGCGCACCGAACATCAGCCGCGAAAGCACGTCGCGGCCCACGTCGTCCGTGCCCAGAATGTAGCTCCAGCTACCGCCTTCTTGCCAGGCCGGCGGTTTGAGTAATGCATCGCGGAACTGCTCCGCCGGCGCATGCGGCGCCAGCACCCCGGCGCCGATGGCAATCACCAGCATCAGGACGATATAGACCAGGCCGACCACGGCCCCTTTATTGCGTTTGAAATAGTGCCAAAACTCCTGCAGCGGGGTCATCGGCGTTGGCGCAGCGTTAACCGCCGGCTCAGTGATTTGAGTCATCGTGGCGCCCCTTATTTTCTATGCCGAATACGCGGGTTAATCACGCCGTAGAGCACGTCTACCAGCAAGTTAACCAGGATAATCATACAGGCGACCAACAAGACGCCCCCCTGCACCACCGGATAGTCGCGGCGCTGCAACGCATCAATCAGCCAGCGCCCTAACCCGGGCCAGGAGAAAATGGTTTCGGTCAGAATGGCGCCCGCCAACAGCGTGCCCACCTGCAGGCCGATCACCGTGACCACCGGCAGCAACGCATTGCGCAGCGCGTGCACCACGATCACCCGCATGCGGCTCACGCCCTTGGCGCGGGCGGTACGGATATAGTCTTCCCCCAGCACTTCCAGCATGGATGAACGGGTCATCCGCACGATCACCGCCAGCGGAATGGTGCCCAGCACTATCGCCGGCAGGATCATGTGCATCACCGCGTCCAGAAAATCCCCCGGCTCGCCCCAGAACAGCGTGTCGATCAGCATAAAGCCAGTGAGCGGGTAGCTGTCGTCCAGGAACACGGTATCGCTGATGCGCCCCGACACCGGCGTCAGGTTTAGGTGCACCGACACCAGCATGACCAGCATGATGCCCCACCAGAAGATCGGCATTGAATAGCCGGTCAGTGAAATACCGACCGCGGTATGATCGAAGATCGAACCGCGTTTTACCGCCGCCAACACCCCGACCGGAATACCGACCAGCATGGCGAAAAGCATCGCACAGATGCCCAGTTCCAGCGTGGCCTTAAAGCGCGGCACGAACTCTTCCCACACGGCGATGCGGCTTCTAAGCGAGGTGCCCAGATCGCCTTGCAGCACATGGGAGACGTAGGTGAAATATTGTTGATAAAGCGGCTTGTCCAGCCCCATTTCCGCCATCACCTGGGCGTGGCGTTCGGCGGATATCCCGCGCTCGCCGGCCATAATGGTGACCGGATCGCCGGGGATCATGTGGACAAAGGCAAAGGTCAGCAACGTAATGCCGATAAACGTTGGGATGACTAACCCCAAACGTCGGAGTATGAACTGCAGCATATTCCGGGTTCTCTGTATAAAATGCCCGGCGGCTCATAGTCCGCCGGGCTTATTAATGCTCACACGCGTTGAAACGCTTCTCACGGGAAAAGGCCGCCGGCATGCAGGATGCCGTGGCCATCCCCGGTGCGCCGGGTGCTTTCCCGTAGCAAACCTGGCGGTTAATCCAACGAAACGTTCTCAAAGTGATGCTTACCAAGCGGATCCACCACGTAGCCCTTCACTTCTTTACGCACAGGCTCGTAAACGGTCGAGTGTGCGACAAGCAGCGCCGGCGCCTGATCGTGCATCACTACCTGCGCCTGTTGGTACAGCGCTACGCGTTTGTCATGGTTGGCTTCGGCGCGGGCCGGTTGAATCAGATCTTCAAACGGTTTGTAGCACCAGCGGGAATAGTTGGAGCCATCTTTTGCCGCCGCGCAGCTAAACAGGGTGGCGAAGAAGTTATCCGGATCCCCATTGTCGCCGGTCCAGCCCATCATCACAGTCTGATGTTCGCCGTCTTTGGCTCGCTTGAGGTATTCACCCCACTCATAGGAGACGATTTTGGCTTGTACGCCAATTTTCGCCCAGTCGGACTGGATCATTTCCGCCATGCGGCGAGCGTTCGGGTTGTACGGCCGCTGCACCGGCATCGCCCACAAATCGATGGAGAAGCCATCCGGCAAGCCGGCTTCCTTCAGCAGTTCTTTGGCTTTGGCCGGATCGTAGGTGTAATCCTGCACCGCGTTGTTATAGCTCCACATGGTCGGCGGGATCAGGTTCTTGGCCGGCTGGCCTGCCCCCTGGTATACCGCTTCGATAATCGCCTGCTTGTTGACCGCCAGGGTCAGCGCCTGACGCACCTTCACATTATCCAGCGGTTTTTTCTCGACGTTGAACGCCACGTAGCCCACGTTCAGGCCGGGTTTTTCCAGCACGGTGATCGATTTATCCTGTTTCATGCGCGCCAGATCGGCCGGGTTCGGGAACGGCATCACCTGGCATTCGTTTTTCTGCAGTTTGGCGTAGCGCACGGAGGCATCCGGCGTGATAGAGAACACCAGGCGATCGATTTTCGGTTTGCTGCCCCAGTAGCCGTCAAACGCCTTGTAGAGGATGCGCGAGTCTTTCTGGTACTGCAGCAGTTGGAACGGGCCGGTGCCGATTGGGTTAAGATCGACCTTTTCCGGCGTGCCGGCTTTCAGCATGTTGTCGGCATATTCCGCCGACAGGACAGAGGCGAAGTCCATCCCCAGATCGGCCAGGAACGGTGATTCCGTCCGGTTCAGGCTAAATCGCACAGTGTACTCGTCCACTTTCTCAATCTTGGCGATCAGATCCTGCATACCCATGCCGAGGAAGTATTCATAGTTGCCGCCGGACACCTTATGGTAAGGGTGCTGCGGATCCAACTGACGCTCGAAGGTATACAATACGTCGTCGGCATTGAAGTCGCGGGTCGGCTTGAAGTCTTTGTTGGATTGCCACTTCACTCCTTTACGCAGGTGGAAAGTATAGGTTTTCCCGTCTTCGCTCACCTCCCAGCTTTCCGCCAGCCCAGGCTCCACTTCCGTGGTGCCCAGTTTGAATTCCAGCAGGCGGTTATAGATCGGCACCGAGCTGGCATCATAGGTGGTACTGGTGGTAAACAGCTGCGGGTTAAACCCTTCCGGTGAGCCTTCCGAGCAGAAGACCAACGTTTTTGCCTGCACGCCGGCGGCAACGGCCAACGCAACCAACCCGATACCGAATTTCAAAATTCCCAATTTACCCAAGGAACGTGTCATCGTTAGTGCTCCATTCGTGTGATGTGTGTGTAGCCGGGAGTTCCGCTCCCACTGCAGCAGCGGCGAAAACTCACGGCTAATTACCGCCCAGCCTTATATTTTTTATTACACGGCCAGTACGATGGTCGCCTGAAAGCAAAGAAAGGGAGATATCGCACATGCGCACCGGCAGGCACGCATCGCAATAGGAAATTTACGCATCGGGAACTCACAACCGCATGCGCCCAACTCACCCCTGAGGCTATCAAATTGCCAACTGTTTGGGGTGGCGTCAATATAACCTGTAGGGTTTTACGCGGTTTGTGAGAAACAACAAACAAACATAAAAGACACCAGTTATTAACATAATTGGTATTTAAATAAGGAATTAAAGCCGTTAAGCAGAATTATTCTCCGGTAAATTATTTAAACACCACATTTACAACCGATAAAAAACAAAAAAACACCTCGATTAAGTGATGAATATTTACTCGATAAATTTCAAAATAGTTGCTAAAAACAGGATGAAATACTGTAGCACCGGTTAACGGCATTGGCGGGTGACGGTTATTTGAACAGCTAAACACAACAATCTGTGCGGCGTGAAAAAACTTTCCACTGTAAAAAGATCGCCAGCGGCAGGTTATACTGCGATAACGTGCTACAAAAGTGGATCCCACGAAGGCAGATGCCCCTGATAATTGTGCGCCTATCCTACTGAAAAATAACCTTCTATTAGCCATAGATAGATGGCAGCCGTTGAATACGTTCATGCGGCGCACCAATGCCAGAAAGGACTATCACTCGCCTGGGATTTGCAACAGTGCTGCATAACCACTGCAGCACTGTCGTGAGAATGACCGGTAGGACTGAAAATGATCCGGCGAAAATCCGCCGCTTATACTCTCTGCATGGCCGTCAGGGCATACGTCAGCCGGAATAGGTCAATTCGCGCAGACAACGCCCCACTACGCTGGCGTAGGACGGCCTGATTGTCACTGCACAGTGCTCTCCATGTCTGGCCGTTTATTCGCCCATGCTCCCCAGAGAGGTTTCGAAAAAATAGCCAGCACAGCGATGAGACAGATTTCAATCGACACGGACCAGCAAATATGACCGATAAGCTCGCTCCAGAACTCATAACCATTGAGGTCCCAAAGCCATCCTGTTTTACCGTGAAGATATACAGGATTCCGGAAGCCGAGGGCTGGAATGAGCAGACCATGCATGACAAGCGTGATAACAATGCCGTAGGCAGCGCCATACCAGAGTCTTATTTTAGGGGTAACAGCTGCAAAGAGGACATACAAGAAAGCAAACCCAAAACTGAAAAGCCAGTGATAAAGCATCACCGCGCCAGGGATGGTTACGCCCTGATAAATATAGTCCAGCGAATGAGAGTTAATTCCTAATCCGCCAAGCCAGGCATCTATATTAAGAGCCGGGGGGGAGATCTCTCCAGTAACTCTAGGCGGCATATTAACCTCAGTACCCGATTTCACCAGTGAACTGATGGCTCCGCCAATGAGCGTAGCCCAAACAATTATGCCAATATTGATTTTATTCCAGATTTTCACAGATATATCTTCCTTAATAAGAGTTATGCAGGGGTTTGGGGAACAATGGAACAGCAAACGCCTTTACGCGGTCATTTTAAGTAACTACTTTACTTAAAATCAATATATCGCTTTGTTCTGGATATGGGCACGATTGTCAACATGCGAGTAAACGAGCCTTCCGCCTATGACGAAGCTCTATATTTCCATAAACAGCTCACCAAACGCCCCACACCCAGAGGATGGCCAAAGGGAAATGGCTTGCCATGATGACATTTGATAGTGTCGTTATGGTATTTGATTCGCCTGTGTATCACATCCGGCGGACATTTCCTTTCACCTTTCAGCAGTGACAGTGCCGGATTTTATTATGTAACAACTCCACCGCAACGCCGGAAGAAACCGCCTTCGGCGGCACGGTTTTCCCAAACTGCAGACGAAAAAAAACCTGCTTATGAAAGCAGGTTTCTCGAATGTGGTCGGCGAGAGAGGATTCGAACCTCCGACCCACTGGTCCCAAACCAGTTGCGCTACCAAGCTGCGCTACTCGCCGATGCGGGGTAAATCGTTGTAATCTTGATCGGCAGTAGCCAACATAAGGGATTGGTCGGCGAGAGAGGATTTGAACCTCCGACCCACACGTCCCGAACGTGTTGCGCTACCAGGCTGCGCTACTCGCCGATGCGGGGCGCATCTTACTGCTGGCGATAATAGGCGTCAATCACTTTTTGCCGCTGGCCATTTAGCTGGCGACAAAATCAGCGCATTAGCCAAAAAACGCGCTACGCGGCTGCAGCGCAGCGCATTTCGCGTTATGTCTGCGGTGCCAATTTTGGTGACTGCGCGCGCAAGAACGGCAGTAGGAATAGAGCAGACAGGCAGGCAGCGATGGAAATCACCACAAAGAAGCCATTCCAGTGCCACACTTCCATCACCCGGGCGATCGGGTAGCCGGACAGCGCCGCGCCCAGGTAGGCAAACAGACCGACAAAACCGGTGGCAGCGCCCGCCGCATCTTTATGCGAGCATTCAGCGGCCGCCATGCCAATCAGCATCTGCGGGCCAAAGATAAAGAAGCCAATGGCGAAGAAACAGGCCGCCTGCAGCAGGTAGGTTACACCCGGCATCAACCACAGTGCGGCGACCGACAGGAAAATACCTATAGCGAAGATCAGGTTCATCGGGCCGCGGTTGCCGCGAAACAGCTTATCGGAACCCCAGCCGGCGACCAGCGAGCCGATGAAGCCGCCCACTTCAAACAGCGAGATCGCCGAGTTGGCGGTCATCAGCGAGTAGCCTTTCTCCTGCGTCAGGTACAGGTTGCCCCAGTCATTGATCGCCGTACGCACGATGTACACCAGCACATAAGACACCGCCAACAGCCAGATGTATTTGTTGGTCAGTACGTAACGCTTGATGATTTCACGGCTGCTCAACCCTTGCCCTTCGGATTCCTGCACCAGCTCCATGGCATCGTTACGCCATTTCCCTACGGTCGGCAGGCCCATGCTGCCCGGCTTGTCGCGCAGGCGCCAGCACATCAGCAGCCCCAGCATCACGCCGATAATTCCGGGGATAATCATGCCGTAGCGCCAGTTGAAATGCAGTGAAATAACGCCGACCAACAGCGGAATCAGCGCCCCGCCAAAGTTATGCGAGGTATTCCACATCGCCCACCAACCACCGCGTTCGGAGCGGGAGTACCAGTTAGTGAGAATTTTCGAACACGGTGGCCAGCCCCAGCCCTGGAAGAATGCGTTGAGGATCCACAGCGTGCTCAACATCAACAGTGACGAACTCAAGCCAAAGAAGATGTTCAACACACCGGTCATGATCAGGCCCAGCCCCATGAAATAACGCGGGTTGGAACGGTCACTGATCATCCCGGAGATAAATTTCGAGCAGCCGTAAGTGATATAAAACAGCGTGCCGAGGATGCCGACGTCAGACATCGTCAGGCCAAGGTCGCTCAGCATCGCCGGCATGATGAAGTTGAAACTTTTGCGCGTGAAGTAAAACGCCGCATAGCCGATGTACATCGTCCACATCAGCTGAATACGCCAGTATTTGTAGGTTGAATCGATCTGTTTTTGATCGGTTATTTTCGGCGCATCCGGGCTGCTTTTAAGAAAGAACCACATATGGAACCTCAGAGAATAAAAAAGTCGCGCTATCTTGCCGCGCGCGCGCGCAAATGCCTTACGCCGATTTCCCAATCGATCCAGGACTATTTCCTAGTTTTCCCGTTCTTGCGGCGAAATTGCGGGTAATGTCACATTCAGGCAGGTACCGTGGTCCTGCATTAATTGCAAACTGCCGCCCAGCGCGCTGATGCGCTCTTGCATGCCGCGCAGGCCGTAACCCGGCTGGTGGCTGCTCGGATCGATGCCCCGGCCGTTATCGCGAATAGTCAGCCGGATGACGCGCCCGCGCAGGCGATCGTCCTCCAGGCGCGCATCCAGCGCGATCTGGCTGGCGTTGGCGTGGCGGCAGGCATTGGTGATGCCTTCCTGGCATACCCGATATAGGGTGATTTTCAATGTGTCATCCAGCAATGCGTCCGGCACCTGCCACTGCACCACGCTCACCAGTGAATCGTCCTGCGGCAACAAATCGCGCAGCATTGCCGCCACCGCCGCCGACAGCGGCAGGTTGTTCAGCGCCGCGGGCCATAACTGGGCCAGCACGTCATGCACGCCGTCGTACACGCGCAGCGCCTGCGCTTCAATGGTCTCGGCACAGGCGATCAGCGGTGGCTGCGCGGCAAGACGTTTCACAATGCTGGCCTGGGTACGGATAACGGTGATGGTCTGGCCGACTTCATCATGCAGTTCCCGCGCCACTTCGCGCCGGGTGCGCTCTTCAGCCGTCACCAACGCGCGCGCCAGTTGGCGGTTCTCATTCAGGCGCAGCCGCAGTTGCAGGTTGAGTTCGCGCTGGCGCTGAATGCCCGCGCCAAGCAGCAGCCCGGTCAGGCTTTGTGCTAAAAGAGAGAGCAGCAGATCGCGGTGAGCATCCTGGCGCGGCGGCTCATTAGCTACCAGCGCCACGCCGTTGAGCAAGGTGGCCAATAACGCCCCCTTCCAGCCGTAGCGGTAAGCCATAAAGACGATCGGTATCGCCAGGCAAAACGGCGCGAAACGGCGCAACTCCACCGCATTCACCTGCTGTTGCAGCCAGATGCTCAGGGCAAACAGCAGCAGATAGCCCCCCAGCGGCAGCAGGCGCAGCCGCACCGGCTGATGGATAAGCCCGGGTTCCAGCGGCACCCAGATCTGGCGCATCAGGTAATGCCACAGCAGCAGGCAGGTCGGCGCCACGGTAAACCCCCCTGCCAAGCCAAACAGTAGCGCCCGCCCCCCTTCGCCGCTGACTATCTGCCATACGGCGGCCTGCAACAACGCGGCGGCGGCGACCACCGCTCCTTGTTGCAACGGCCAGCGCCACTCGCTGCCGCTTTGCTGACGGCGCAGCAACCACGGCGATATCAGCATACTGAGCAACGTCGTCAGCACCAATACCGCCAGCGACGCCCACAGCGCCGGCCCGTAACCAAACTGATCGGCCAACAGCCACATCAGCATCACGTCCGCCAGCAGAATGCCCGGCCAGAAACGGTATGGGCATTGCAACAAGATGCCCATGCGCAGGCCAAACGGGAACAACAACAGGGCCTGCCAGGGCGGCTCAATCATCGCCGTGCCAATGCCCCACAGGCAAAATGCGCTAGCGGCATAGAAAAAAAACAGCGCCAATTGCGTGATAGCGCGTTGCATCATAGGTTGAGCATCCGCTGCGCCAGCTCGACGTTATTGTTGATGCCCAGCTTGGCGAACAGGTTGGCGCGGTGCGCATGCACGGTTTTGGGCGATAGCCCGAGCACGGCGGCGATCTGGCGCACCTCTTGCCCTTGCGCCAACAGCAGGGCGACTTCACGCTCACGCCGGGTGAGCGGATCGACCTTCACCCGCGCCAGTTGCTGTGCGATTTCCGGCATCAGATAAACCCCACCGCCGGCCACGGTGCGCACGGCGGTGATCAGATCTTCCGGCTTGCAGCGCTTGGAAAGAAAGCCGCTGGCACCGCGCGCCAGCGCCATTTCCACCAGCGCCGGATTATCGTGCATCGACAGCATCACTACATGGATGGCGGAAGGAATATCCGCCAACAAATCCAACCCGCTGCCGTCGGGCATTGAGATATCGCAGATGCAGACATCCACCGCGAGCCCCGGCAAGCCGGCGCGCGCCTGGGCTCCACTGCTGAACTCCCCCACAACCTGAATATCCGTCTCCAGCGAAAGCAACTGTACGAATCCAGAACGGACAATGTCATGATCGTCAATAAACGCCACGCGTAAGGCCATGGATATCTCCGATGTCAGGTAAAGGGCGCAAATTATACCCCCATGCTGGCGCGGGATCGAAGGTAAGTATTGGGCTAAGCGAAAAGCGTCCCCCTGCCGGGCGGCAGGGAGATAGACATTAACGCGAGGAAGCGGCTTTCAACGGCGGTGCACTGCACCAGTTGTTTTTCGCCACGATGCCGCCGTCCGGCGAGCTGTAGCCAAGGCAGCCGAGGATGGTATCGAACAGTTCCACATGGCGGTGCGTTTTGCCGATGCGCTGCTGCGCCTGCAGTTGTTCAAAGGCTTTCCGGTTATGTGAATCGGCCAGGTATTTATCCGAAGCCCACACCAGCATCGGCACCCGGAACTGCTCCGGCGGCGCCATCTCGCGCGGGGTGCCGTGCAAGTGCGAGTTCTCGCCGATCGACTCGCCATGATCGGAAGCGTAAAACACGATGGCCTTTTTATCGCGCACCTGATCAATTACGTTGTCGATAAAGCTGTCGGTGTACAGCACCGAGTTATCATAGGCGTTAATCAACCGCTCCTTGGAGCAGAAATCATCCACCCCCATGCATTCCGGCTGGTAACGGGCGTAGCTGCGCGGGTAACGCTGCGAATACAGGTAGTGCGAGCCCTTGGTATGCAGGATCACCAGGTGCTTCCCTTTCGGATAGCGCTCCAGCGAAGCCTTCATTTCATTCACCAGCAGCATGTCATCCACGGATTTACCGTCGTTGCGCTTTTCAGAGGCGATCATCTCGCGGAATGAATAGCTGTTTGGGTCGGTATTATTGTAAAACCACACTTCGCTCTGCATGGCGAACAGTTCGGAGGTGAAGCCCAGTTCTTTCAACACTGCGAAAATATTCTGCTCTTTCAGCGTGCGCTGCGGGTTATCTTCGGTGCCGCCTTCGCGCACGAACATGCAGCGCAGGGAAAGCTTGGTCGAGGTATCGCAGGATTCACCGCGGAATGCCGCCAGGTTTTTCTCTTTCGACAGCTTCGGCGTAGTATCGCGCCCGTAACCCAGTATCCCCATATGATCCCAGCGCGTGGTTTCGCCGATGATAAACACCACATAAGTGTCATCAATACCCGGTGGCGCCACGTAGGTGAAATGTTTGGACGGATCGAACAGATTGGCCGCGTCCTGGCTTTCGTCATAGCGGGTGTAGGCAAACAGCCCCAGCGCAGAGAGCCAGTTGGACGGCAGATAAGAGTGGGCCACCACCCCGCCGTAGCTGGGCAAATCGATATTGGTGATTTTTTCCTGCGCGCTTTGCGCCTTATCCAGCATCCGCAGCGGCAGCCATACCAGCGCCACCACCGCCAGCAGCACCAACAGCGGGCGGATACGGTGCCCCGGCTGCTTCAACTGTTCGATCAGCGTGTCGCGCAGGTTATTTTTCCAGATCAACAGCAGCGGCAAAGCGCTGACCAGCACCATCCACACCACAAAGTGCAGGCCAATCACCTCTTTGGAGAGATCGATATCGGTAGTCATCACAGAGACGATAATCCCGTAGCCAATCACCACGTTGAAAAACGTCATGTAATAGCTTGCCGCTACCGAGATCAGCACCAGCAATGAGGCGACGATACGGTAGAATAATCGCCCGCCCAGTGAAACCAACCGCATGATAAAAAAGGTAAACAGGACGATGGCGATCACTTCAGTGATCGCCGACACCAGCTTGATCCCTTGCAGGCCATGCGCCAACGAGTCAAAGCGGCGATAGAAAACAGAAATGTTTAAAAAGATGCCGATATAAATCGCTAACAATAACGATAAATTCTGCTGTGATAGCGATTTTACTTTGTTCATGTAACGCGGTGGCTCCAGAGGACATAAAAGATACTGATGTATTCAGACAGTCAATATGTTGGCAGGTTCAGCCAGTCGGCAATAAGCACTGTTTTATCGGTAATAATCAAGAAAACTCTTAGCAGGCGGGGGCTTTTTTGCCGTTTTTTGTGATGGCGATAAAACTATACCCAAAAAAATAATTCGAGCCGCAGGATAAAATGCAAAAACGTGTTAAACAGCGCTGGCGCAGGATGAGGCCCAGAGATCCAAGCCAACACATCCGCAATTTGAAGTATGAAGGGCAGAACAGCGCAAAAGGCGGGGCGCCTTCCCCCACCTTACCGAATAAGCGCCTGCGAACGGTTACTTAACGTTCAGCGTCACATCAATATTGCCGCGGGTGGCGTTGGAGTAAGGGCAAACTTCATGTGCCTTTTTCACCAGCGCTTCCGCCACGCTACGTTCAACGCCGGGCAGCGAGATATCCAGTTGCACTTCAATGCCGAATCCGTTCGGGATTTCACCGATGCCCACGGTTGCTTCGATCGCGGCGTCGGCCGGGATTTTCACTTTTTCTTTGGCGGCGACAAATTTCAAAGCGCCGAGGAAACAAGCGGAATAACCCGCGGCGAACAGCTGTTCTGGGTTGGTCACTGCCCCGCCGGCGCCACCCATTTCTTTCGGCACCCCCAGTTTCACATCCAGTACGCCGTCAGAGGACGTAGCGCGGCCATCACGGCCGCCGGTGGCTTTGGCATGCGCCTGGTAAACGACTTTTTCAATAGACATAACTACCTCTTGTTGCTTGCAGGTTAGCGGGTTTGACGCGTGATTTATCAGGTAAACACGCGCCGACATAACTTAACTTACTATTTAATCGCTCACTATTTATTAATTAAATCTTATATTAAAAACGGGTGCCGATGATTCACAGCTGGTTGATCAGCCTGCCGCGCAGCGATTCAAGCCGCTGCTTGATCTCCAGCATTTCATTAACGCTGCAGTCGGTCGCGCACATCACCGCCTCCGGCACCGTGCGGGCTTTTTCACGCAGCGCACGCCCGGCATCGGTCAGCGCAACGATCACCTGCCGCTCATCCTCGGCGGCCCGGCGGCGCAGCAGCAAGCCCGCGGCCTCCATGCGCTTGAGCAGCGGCGTCAGCGTGGCGGAATCAAGAAACAGGCGTTCACCGATGGCCGATACCGTCAACGCGTCCCGTTCCCACAGCACCAGCATCACCAGATACTGCGGATAGGTCAGATCGAGCTGATTGAGCAGTTTGCGATACACCTTGTGCAACGCCAGGTTGGCGGAATACAGGGCAAAACACAGCTGCTGATCGAGCAGCAGCGTGTTTTCCGCGTTAAGTTGTTCAGGGTTTTTATTTTTCATTATTCGAATATATATAGTGCACTATGTAATCGCAAGCTATTTCTTTTTGAAGCGAATGTGTTATTTTCCTCTATAGGCAACGGGCCATCCGCTGGCGAAAGGAAGGAAAGGATATGACTGCAACATTGGAGGAACGCGCCCGGCGCTACGCCACACAGGCGCATGCGGCCATCGATCAGCGCCGGAAATATACCAACGCGCCTTATATCGTCCACCCGCAGGCGGTGGTGGAACTGGTGCGCAGCGTGCCGCATACCGAAGAGATGCTGGCCGCGGCCTGGCTGCACGACACCGTAGAAGATACCCCAACCACGCTTGCCGACATTGCCAGCCGTTTCGGCCCGCAGGTGGCGCAACTGGTGGATATGTTGACCAACGTCAGCATTCATGGCAGCGGCAGCCGCTTTATCCGCAAAAGCCGCGATCGCCGGCACAGCGCCGGCGCCTCCCCGCAGGCCAAAACCATCAAGCTGGCGGATGTGATCGACAACACCCGCTCGCTGCTGGAGCACGACAGCCAGTTTGCCAAAACCTACCTGCTGGAAAAGCAACTGCTGCTGGAAGTGCTGACCGAAGGCGATCCGGCGCTGTGGCGCCAGGCCAGCCAGATCGTGGAACAGGGGCTGGCGCAATTGATGCTGCCGCCCCACAACGTGCCCGCCAGTTGGTTCGATGCCGCCCGCCAGCGCTACCAGAAAAACGACGCCGCCTAACCGTTAGAACGTCACCACCGTTTTCAGCGCGGTTACCCAGGCATCCTGCGTGTCACTCACACCACCGGGGTGATGCCAATATTGCAGGCCCGGCTGCAACTGCAGCCACGGGGTAACTTCAACGCGATAATACAGCTCCGCCGTGACCGAATGGCCCGGTATCGGGTAGTAGTTTGGATCGCTAGCGCTGCTGGCGTTATTAATTTGGTTCAGATAGCGCAGGTTATCTTTATAGCTGTCGCTCACTTTCACCATGGAAACACCCAACCCCAGCCAGTCGTTTGGCCGCGCGTCAAACATACCGCGATAGCGAACGCTGGCAGAGGTGGTGTAGTGGATATAGTTGGAGCGCTTATCGCCCACGCCCAGGCTGTAAGACACGCTCAGGCCGCGGTTGGCGTCGTCCGCGTGGCGCGTCACCTGCTGATTAAAGCCGGTATACAGGAACCAGGTGCGGTCATGGGTGCGGTAGCCGTCTGGATCGGTCGCGCCCGGCCCGCCGGAGACGCCACGATACAGATCCTGCTGCTCCGCGTTGGTAAACAGCACACCCAGGTTATAAATCCCGGGCAACTGATTAAAGTAATTGGTTTTCAGCTCCAGCTCCACCGGCAGCAGAATGCCTTTGCTACCCTTGGTGGACCAACTCCAGGCATGGCTGCGGCTGGTCGCCTGCGGGTTTTGTTCCAGCACCCCGGTCTTCAGGGTCAGGCCATCGGTAAGCTTGTACTGCAAGGTGGTGCCCCAGTAGTGCACGTTCCAGTTGTACCAGGTGAGCGAACTGGCTGATTTGCCGCCGCACAGGTTCAGGGTTTGGAAATCACACGGGATAATCTGATCGAAATCCTGCACTTTATTCATCAGGCCAATGCGCCAATGCAGGCGGCGATCGTCAAAGCTGCGGCTGAATGTCAGCCAACCCAATCGGGTAATCGACTGGCCGCCGTAGCTTTCCTGCGACAGATCGGTGATGTTGACCCGTTGATCCTGCAACCGATCGCGCGTCAGGCTGTTGTCATGGTTACGATTAACGATATTCCCCTCGATCGCCGCATCCGGGATGCCCGTTAATGCTTCCAGGTCCTGGCTGAAGGTAAATGCGAACTGATCAATATAAGACGCCTGTTTATCATGGTTGTACCCGCCGCCGGCGTTATAGGAGATCTGGCTCAGGTAGCCCAACGTATAGTGGAAGCCGTGATCTTCCAGGATCGGCCTGATCCCCAACATATCCCCCAACAGCCCCGCTTTTGGCGGCTCAAAACCCAATGCAACCCCTTGCCATTCGGGTGTTTCAGCGCGTTCGGCCTGCGCTGCTTGCGCCTCTGCGCTGGTGCAAATCAGCAGGGCGGCGGTAAAGGCCGCCGCGCCGGATAACCGATATTTCATTTTTATTCTCCTTATCGACGCAAATATGCGCATCACTTTCTGTAGGCAACAGCAATCCCTGGGAGGTAATACCCATTGTTGGTAAAAGTTATTTTTCAAGCGGCGGCCGTTGATCGGCCCAGACAATGCCCAGGCGTTGCGCCTGGGCAAATAGCGTGGCGTTTAGCCCTTAACTTTCAGGCTGCCGCCGTTGCTTTGGATCACATCGCGATACCAATAGAAGCTTTTCTTACGGCTACGCGCCAGGCTGCCGTTGCCGGCATCGTCGCGATCGACGTAAATAAAGCCGTAACGCTTGGACATTTCCGCTTTGGACGCGCTGACCAGATCGATCGGCCCCCAGCTGGTATAGCCCATAACTTCAACGCCATCGTCAATCGCCTCGCGCACCTGTACCAGGTGATCGTTAATATAATCAATACGATAGTCATCGTTGATGCTGCCATCCGCCTCAACGCGATCCTTAGCGCCCAGCCCGTTCTCCACGATAAACAACGGCTTCTGGTAACGGTCATACAGTTCGTTGAGCAGGAAGCGCAGGCCGATAGGATCAATCTGCCAGCCCCATTCGGAGCTTTGCAGATGCGGGTTCGGCACCATATTGAGAATATTGGCGCGCGCCGTGTGGTTCAGCGCTTCGTCGGCGGTCACGCAGCCGCTCATGTAGTAGCTGAAAGAGATAAAATCGACGGTTTCGCGCAGCGCCTGTTTGTCTTCTTCGCTGATATCAACTTCAATGCCGTTTTCGCGGAAGAAGCGCTGCATATAGGCCGGGTAGTAGCCGCGCGCCTGCACATCGCCAAAGAACTGCCAGCCGCGGTTCTGGCGCTGGGTTTCCAGCACGTCTTCCGGCCGGCAGCTTAGTGGATACAAAATGCCGCCAAGCAGCATATTGCCGATTTTCCCGCCCGGCACTAACTCATGGCAGGCTTTCACCGCCCTGGCGCTGGCCACCAATTGATGGTGAATGGCCTGGTAGACGTCGCTCTTGCTGCTGCCTTCCGGCAGGCCGACGCCGGTGAACGGCGCGTGCAGCGACATGTTGATCTCATTGAACGTCAGCCAATGCTTCACCTTGTGTTTGTAACGCTCGAACACGGTGCGCGCATAACGTTCAAAGAAGCCGATCACCTGTCGGCTGCTCCAGCCACCGTATTGCTTCACCAGCCCGTAGGGCATTTCATAATGCGACAGGGTAATCAGCGGCGTGATGCCGTATTTAGCCATTTCATCAAACAGCCGATCGTAAAACGCCAACCCGGCTTCGTTCGGGGTTTCTTCATCGCCCTGCGGGAAAATACGCGTCCAGGCGATGGAGGTACGCAGGCATTTGAAGCCCATTTCCGCAAACAGTGCGATGTCTTCCGGGTAACGATGATAGAGATCGATCGCCACATCCTTGATGCCACTGTCGCCAGGGACGCGCGGCGTTACCGGGCCGAACACCCCGGCTGGCTGCAAATCGGAGGTCGACAGCCCTTTGCCATCCTGCTGGTAAGCCCCTTCCACCTGGTTTGCCGCTACGGCGCCACCCCACAGGAAATTGTCTGGAAACTTGCTGGTCATCGTTATCTCCTCTTAGCGTAATAAAGTCAGCAGCGGTGCCTGTTCCTGCACCGGGCCGGGATCGGTGGCCAAAACGTCAATGTAGTCTTCAGTGTTGCTGATGATGATTGGCGTTGTGGTGTCGAAACCCGCGGCGCGGATGGCCGCCAGGTCAAATTCAATCAGTAGGTCGCCTTGCTGAACCCGATCGCCTTCGGCAACGTGGGCGATAAAGTGCTGGCCATCCAGCTTGACGGTGTCGATGCCGATATGGATCAGCACCTGTGCGCCGTCATCAGACTCAATGCCGATGGCATGGCGGGTTTTGAACAGTGAAGCCACCGTACCGTTCACCGGCGAAACCGCCCGCCCCTGCTGCGGCACAATGGCGGCGCCTTTGCCCAGCAGGCCGCTGGCGAAGGTTGGGTCTGCAATCTGATCCAGCGGCAGCACGTCGCCGGCGATCGGGCTGGCAATCAACGTCTTGCGGTTCAGCGGGGTGGCAGACGGTGCGGCCGCCGGGGCCTCTTCTGCTACTTTCGCCGGCTGCGGCGCCAGGCCGAAAAGGTAGCTGGTAATGGCGGCGAAGAGGAACGACAGCAGCGTGCCGGCAATCGCGCCCAGCACGGTGGCGTCAAAGCCGGTAGGCGGAATGATTTGCGCGAAGGAAAACACGCTGGCCAAGCCAAATGAGTAAACCGCACTGTGGAAATAGCCGATTACTGCCCCGCCCAGCGCGCCGCCGATACAGCCGAAGATAAACGGCCGTTTGTTCGGCAAAGTGACGCCATAGACCGCCGGTTCAGTGATGCCGAAGATCCCGGCGGTCACGGCGGAACCGGCCATCACGCGCAGTTTGGCGTCGCGGGTGCGCAACATCACCCCAAGCGTGGCCCCCACCTGCCCCATCACCGCCGGCAGCAGCAGCGGCACCATGGTGTCGCGGCCCAGCACGCTCAGGTTGTTAATCATCAACGGCACCAACCCCCAATGCAGGCCGAAGATCACGCACACCTGCCACAACGCGCCGATCAACGCCCCGGCGATGATCGGATTAAACGCGTGGATCGCCTGGTAGCCGTTGGCCAGCAGGTGGCTAAGCCAGGTGGCTGCCGGGCCGATCAGCAGGAACGTCAGCGGTACGACAATCGCCAGACACAGCAGCGGGCTGAAGAAATTGCGCAGTGCGCTGTGCAGCATGCGGTTAAACAGCGGTTCCAGCTTGCAGGAGAGCCAGGCGGCAAAAATAATCGGGATAACCGACGAGGCATAGTTGATGAACGTGACCGGCATGCCAAGGAAGTATTCCGTCGCCGCGCCCGGCTGCTGCGCGGCGTCGAACGCCGCAATCATCAGCGGATGGGTCAGCGCGGCGCCGATGGTCATGGTGACGAACGGGTTGCCGCCAAATTTTTTCCCGGCGGTGTAACCCAGCATGATCGGCAGGAAGTAGAACAGCGCGTCGCTGGCGGCAAACCAGATACGGTAGGTTCCGCTCTCGGCCTGCAGCCAACCACAGGCCAACGCCAGCGACAGCGCCCCTTTCAGGATCCCCGAAGCCGCCATCACGCCCAGCAACGGGGTAAAAATCCCGGAGACGATATCGATAAAACGGCTGAACAGGTTGTCTTTCTTGCCGCCGTCATCCTGCGCGCCCGATTCGGCTTCCGCCAACCCGGCCGCCTGATTAATCGCGGCATAAACATCGCCGACGTGGTTGCCAATCACCACCTGGAACTGCCCGCCGCTCTCTACCACCATGATCACGCCGGCGTTTTTCTTCAGCGCTTCGGCGTCTGCCTGCTGGTTGTCACGCAGCTTGAAACGCAGCCGGGTGGCGCAGTGCACCAGGCTTTTTATATTGTCGCGGCCACCGACGCCGGCCAAAATCTCACTGGCTAATTGTTCATATTTCATCTTGTCATCCTTAGCTACGTCCCTTGCCGTCTGGCGCCAACCGCGGTGGCCAACCCGCCGTGGGCCAAATTCGGCGCAAAAAAAAACCTAAACCTCATCGCCTCTGGCCCCAATGAGGGCTACAGAAGCACGAGGTTTAGGTTTTGCCTGTGAGAACAGTGACAACCCTAAAATGGCTGAGCCATGACGGTAACACTGCCGTTTTTCTCTGGGCAAGTGCTTGTGCGGCGAAATTTGCAAAGTGTGATCTGGCATACAGATCGCCGCCGCCGCCCCGGCAAACATTAATATAAATAATTCTTATGTTATTAAATTAATGAATTTCAAATCACACCCGCCATTGCCTGCGGAGACCCTGCCGGATTCATTTCGCACAAAATGCGCAAAAAAATACATAACGTCGGTAATAATTAGCTATCCAAACAAATCACTCCAATCAAAACCGCCGTACTGGAGCCTGGACAAAACGGCATATCCCGCCGCCAAATTCGCTGTTTCATTGATGTATATCACACCAAATACATTAACTTATTTTATTGATGTATAGACAAAATGCGCGGGTGGGATTATTACTGTGCGGGAAGGAACGGGATTTGCTTTTAAGGAAAAATGCAGCCATGACATTGCGCAACGAGATGGGGCGGGTGCTGATCACGGGCGCCGCAGGGCGTGTGGCAACGGTATTCCGCAAGGCCATCGGCGATCGCTACCCCCTGCGGTTAGCGGAACGGGATACCGCAATGCTGACGGACATCGGCGCCAACGATCAGGCCATCGCCTGCGATATTACCGATATCGCGGCCTGCCGCCAGGCCTGCGCCAATATCGACACCGTCTTGCATTTGGCGGCCGATACCTCACCCGCTGCCGGTTTTTATCCCTCGCTGATGAACAATAACATCCTGGGCACGGCCAATATTTTCCGCGCGGCTAAAGAAGCGGGCTGCCGGCGCGTGGTGTTCGCCAGCAGTGCCCAGGCGGTTGAGGGCTACCCTCTGGATTACCAGGTGCGGCCAGAAGATACCCCCAGGCCGAAAAACTTCTACGGGCTCAGCAAAGCGCTGGGCGAAAGCATCGCCGCCTATTATGCGCATCAACAACGGCTATCCGCCGTCGCCGTGCGTTTTGCCAATTTCACCACCCTGGCCGCCGATAAACGCCCGAGCGCCCGCGATATGAGCGCTTACCTCAGCCACCGCGACGCCACCGATCTGCTCGATCGCTGCCTGCGGGTGAAAAACGTGCAGTATGCCGTGGTGCACGGCATCTCCAACAATAGCTACAAACGCCTCTCGCTGGAAGAAACCACCCGCCTGCTCGGCTACGTTCCGCAGGATGACGCCTTCAGCATCCTCGGCTTCCTCTAGACGGCCGCTACAGCTTATTGTCGATGCGCTGCAGCAGATACGGGTAGAACGGGTTGGACGCGATACGCATCAGCGTGTCGAGATCCACCACCAGCACGGAGCGCTCGCCCCGTGCGGCAATGGTTCCCAGGCTGATGCCAAACTCATCGCGCCGCTGCGGGTAACGGCCATACAACGAGTCGCTGACCGGGAACGGCAGGGCAACGTGGGAAAGCGAATAAATATCCGGCGGATAATTCATCCCCAGCGTCTGCGTGCTCTCCGCCACCTCGCCCGCCGGCGTAATACGGGCGATCGCTTCGCTGCTCTCCGGTGATGCGTTGGCGATCACCGTGGTCTGGTAGCGGCGCGGCGGCGCAGGCAGCAGTTGATTGACCGCAGAGGCGGCATTGGGCCGCAGTAGTGGGCCGAAGTTCACCGTGCGGTTTACGTCAAACAGCACCAGTTCGCTGCCGTTGGCCGGCAGTTCGTTATACAGCGCGCGGATCACCGCGCGGGTGCTGACGGTAGAATCCATCACCGACTGGAACGTCAACACCGGCGGCAGCTTATCCAGGCGCCCTTCACGCGCCGCCCGGGCGATCTCCTGCTGCAGCGAACGGCTAAGCAGGTAGGACTGGCGCGCGCCGTTGACCGGGAATGAATTGTATTTAAACGGGTTAAACTCCGGCAGCACGCCAAGCCAGGCGGCTTTGGCGAACGCCGGGAACACGGCCGGCCAGCCGGCGATCCCGGCAAAGCGGGCAAAGCTGGTGACGCCGATCATCGGTGAAATCAAAATCAGCCGCTGCGGAGCAACCAGGTGCGGATCGTTCAGCGCGTCCAGCGCGTATTTCATCGCCAGCGCGCCGCCGTTGGAAAAGCCGACGATGTGCAGCGGCTTGTCGGCGCCTATCCGGCTATGCGCCTCGCGCACCGCCAGCCGGGTGGCGGCCAGCCAATCACGCCATTCGATATCGGTCAGCGCGCCGGGCACAGTGCCGTGCGCCGGCAGGCGAATACCCACGACAACATAGCCGTGCTGGCGGTAATTCTCGGCAATATGGCGCAGGCTATAGGGTGAATCCGTCAGGCCGTGCAACAGCACCACCGCGCCGCGCGGCGCCCCCTGCGGCATCAGCTCATAGGAACGGTTCCAGTCCTGGGCGAAATGCCCCGGATAAATCGGGCTACCGGCAAAATAGCGGTTAATCGGGATACGTTCGCTGGGATCAAGCTTGTCAGTAACCTGGGTTTTTACCTCATCAAACACCCGCTGCTCGGCGGCCAGGTAATCGGCCCAGGTAGCTTTGTCCAGCTCTGCGCTGTTCATTTCATGCGGCACAAAAGTGTGCCACGGCTCCAGCGCAGGCCCGCGTTGGCTATCGTAAATGCGCACCGCAAACAGCGTCAGCAATACGGTGGCAATCACCACCACCAGCCGTTTGGTCCACCTGATTATTACCCTGGAAAGCATGCCTGCTCCTGATTAACGCAAAATTCACCGTGATTATAGCGCGCGGAATGCGCAAGAAAGGGTTGTTTAAGAGAGACAGGGCCGGCAACACCGGGGCAAGCCCGGCGCTGACTGGGGAAATCACGGTTTTTCAGCGATTTTCCGCAGGTATTCATTATTTTTAAACGCAATAATGATCATTTCAAAACAGACGCGAGTAAAAATACCGCCGATGATGATCGCAAACAAACCGCGAAAAAACTCACCGTAGAACATCGCGCCGACGCCGCCGAAAACAATGCTCAGCAGGCACAGCCAATACACGGCGGTGATGATTTTCGGGGTGAGCATCGCGTCGAAAAAGAAAATATTCCTCATTGTAATCCTTCCATATAATTCACCATCCCAGAGGCGTAAATGCCCATATGCTGCCAGGCAGCACTGAATAGTAGGAAGTTTTACCCCGGAATATCAAGAATAAACCTCAGGTTATTTCAACTGTCTGCCCTGGCGGCCAGAGTGGCATCAGTCAGCAAACGACGGATCTTCACGCTGCAGCAACAGCTTCATCTCGGCAAAATGCCGCTGGGAAAAATCACGGATCTTCTCCCAGTCACGCGCGGTTTTCTCCGCTACCGCCGCATCCAGAATGCGCAAAGGTTGCCCGGTGGCGTAGGCGTTCACCAGAATTTGGCAGGCGCGCTCCAACGTCCAGATATCATCGAAGGCTTCGCCCACCGTGGGGGCCGTCACCATCACCCCGTGGTTGCCCATCAGCAGGCGGCTATGCCCCTGCAGCAACGCAGCCAGCCGCGCCCCCTCCTCTCGCGTATCAGCCATGCCGCCGTACAGGCTGTCGAGCGCCACCCGGTTGAAATAGCGCGCGGTGTTTTGATCGATTGGCGGAATGGTCGCGTTTTCCAGGCAGGCGATGGTGGTGGCGTAAACCGGGTGCAGGTGCATCACCACCCGCACCTGCGGCAGCCGCTGGTGGATTTGCCCGTGGATCGCCCAGGCGGTAGCGTCGACATCGCTACGCTGCCCGGCGCTTTCATCGTCGGCGTGCAACAGCAGCAGATCGCTGGCGCGGATGCGTGAAAAGTGCATCCATTTCGGGTTGAGTAAAAACTGTTTGCCATCGGCGGAAATCGCGGCGCTGAAGTGGTTAGCCACCGCTTCATGCATTCCCAGCTTAGCGATAATGCGAAACGCCGCCGCCAGATCGATACGCGTTTGCTCTTCAAAAGTGAGTGCCATATTTGTACCTGCTGTGCATCGTTAACCTGCCGGCGTGTGGGCAATGTTGCCCACACCCTGTTCAGCCGCGGCCGTGTGGCCGGCGGCGAGCCGCGGATGATTCTACGGCGTTGGCATCAACGTTTTGATGTCTTCCGCCGTCGGTGCCTGGAAGCGGTATTTTTGCAGCAGGGCGGCGTATTTTTCCGTCTTGCTGAATTTCTCCAACCCCTCAATCAGCGCCTGTTTCACTTCATCATTGCCCTTTTTCACGCCAAAGCCATTCAGCACCGGATAGATCAGTGTGTCGGAGGAAATCACGATGCGGTTACTCAGCTTCTCCACCGCGCCGCGCGCCACCGCCGCATCGGTGATCTGCGCTTCAACTGCGCGGGACAGCAGCGCCTGGGTGGTTTGCGGATCGGTGGTATATTCGCTGATGGCGATCGGCTGCAGGCCGTTTTTCACACAGTACTCCGCCGAGAGTTTATGCAATTGCTGTAGCCAGGAAGTGGCACCCATTGAACCGATTTTGTGGCCGCAAAAATCCTCCGGGCGTTTGGGCTGGTAGTCGCTGCCTTTCAGCGACAGGATCGCCTCGCCGCTTTTCAGGTAGGGGATCATGTCGATCACCTTCATGCGCTCCGCCGTGATGTACATCGACGAGTTAATGATATCGAACCGCCCGCCTTGCAGGCCGGTGATCAGGTTAGGGAAGCGGGTGTCGATATTCTCGGCCTGGCGACCCATCACCTCAGCCAACCCATCGAGAAACTCGATGTCGAAGCCCGCCGGTTTGTTTTTCTCCATGTATTCATAAGGGAAAAAGGTCAAATCCGAGCCGGCAATGATTTTGCCCGGCTGCAGGAACGCCGCACCGGCCCCGTGGGAAGCGAGCAGTAAGGCCCCTGCGGTTAACACGCCAGCGGCCCGGTGAGCAGCCCGAAAACACGTCATTAGTTTCATACAACCTCCACAGCGATCAAGGATTGTCAGGGATAGAGCCACGTGCACATCCCCAGGGTTATAACGACAAGGCGGCTCGCCTCAATTGGCCTCCTGGCCGGCCTGCTGTACAAAGAACGACGCGCCGCGCGGTTTTTGCGGCAGGCGCACCTGGTTCGGCGTGCAACGCACCAGGCCGCTTTCCGTGCCCTGTACCATCTGGCCGCCGTGTTCGCTGGGCAATGGGTTATCGCCAAACGGCAGTGCGTCTTCTGCCGCATAGACGCAGATAAACAGCGTGCGCGGCAGTTCGGTTTCATTCGGGCTGGAAGCATGCAGCAGGCGAGTATGCATAAAGCACACGGAACCGGCCGGGCCAAAACAAGCCACCGGCCGTTGGCAGTGCTGCGCAACCACCTCATCGCTCACCGCGCCGCTGAAACGCTCATGCTGCCAATGCGAGTACAGCGGCCCTTTATGGCTGCCGGGCACCACGTTCAGCGGGCCGTTTTCCGGCGTAACGTCGCCCACCATCAGCAGGGCAGTGATGATGTCGTCGTTGCTGTGCGGGGTGAAAAGAAAGTCCTGGTGCCACTTCACCTGCGTGGCGGTATGCGGCAGTTTGGAATTGACCTTGCTGTGGTGAAAACGTATGCCGCTGCCGCCGATCAGTTGCGCGGCAATCTCCGCCATGCGTGACTGGAACGCCGCCTGGTAATAGGCCGGCGAGATCTCGGTGGGCGAACTGACCCGGCGCAGCGAGGGATGATCCGCCCGGTGGTCGTTTTCCAGATCAAAGCGGGCGCGGCCGTCCTGGGTATGGCCATAGGCGGCGCTGTGCTCGCGGCTTTGCGCCACCCAGCGGTCAAAATCGCCCTGTAGGGCGCTGATCTCTTGTGGTGTTAAAACGTCCTCGACCACCAAATAACCGTCCTGGTGAAACCTGTCGATCTGTGCTTGCGTAATCATGATTCCCCCGATGAAATAACGTTAAACAACGCCCAAGGCGAGGCCGGTATGTATGCCTAAGCCAGCGAAACGTCCTTCAGAAATGCTTCCACTCGCGGGTGGCGGCCGTCACGCAGCGCCTGCGGCGCCTCGTCGCATACCACCCGTCCTTTCTCCATAAACACAATCCGGTCGGAAACCTTGAAGGCGAAGTTCATCTCATGGGTGACAATCACCATGGTGATCCCTTCTTTGGCCAATGTTTCAATCACCTGCAACACTTCATTGACCTTTTCCGGATCAAGCGCCGAGGTGGGTTCGTCGAACAGCATGATTTGCGGGCGCATCATTAACGCCCGGGCGATCGCCACGCGCTGTTGCTGGCCGCCGGAAAGCTGATGCGGGTATTTATA
Organism: Gibbsiella dentisursi; assembly: GCF_039539505.1. Classification (NCBI taxonomy): domain Bacteria; kingdom Pseudomonadati; phylum Pseudomonadota; class Gammaproteobacteria; order Enterobacterales; family Yersiniaceae; genus Gibbsiella; species Gibbsiella dentisursi. Next base: position 145,326 of record NZ_BAABDG010000009.1, on the reverse strand, counting down.
GGCATGCTCGAGCATGCCCACTTTTTGCAGCAGCGCGCAGGCCTGGCGTTGCAGTTCACTTTCCTCTGCCAGCCGGTGGTAGCGCGGCGCCAGCAGCAGGTTGTTGATTACCGTCAGGTGCGGGAACAGGTTAAAGCTTTGAAAAACCATGCCGATATTCAAACGATGCTCGGAGTGCTCAACAAAACGCGGCTTCTGCTGCCCCTGCTGATTCAGGTGAATAAACGGCTGGCCGTTGATCATGATTTCGCCGTTGTCGATCTGCTCCAGGCCGTTCAGCAGGCGAATCAGCGTGGTTTTCCCCGAGCCGGAAGGGCCGATGACAGACACCACTTCACCGGGTTGAATCTGCAGGCTGACGGCACCGAGCACTTCAACATTGTTATAGGCTTTATGCAGCCGCGTAGCCTGCAGGGCCGGGCTGCCGTTGGTCGGCGCCGGGCGCAACACGCCGGCGGCAGGCTGCGCGGCCAGCTCAAACAATGCCGGCTCGACGCTGCGCGCGCTTTTACGCTGGGTAACATCCAGGTACAGCTCCAGACGTTTGAGCAGGAAATCAAACACCGTGACGATCAGCACGTAATAGAACGCGACGGCGGTCATGGTTTCCATCACCAGGAAGTTTTGCGAATAGAGCCGCTGGCCCACCATCAGGATCTCCGTCAGCGAGATCACCGAAACCAGCGAGCTGAGCTTCACGATGGAGATATATTCGTTGGCCAGCGCCGGCAGCGCCACCCGCAGCGCCTGCGGAATGATCACCCGCCACTGGATGCCGGTGAAACGCAGCCCCAATGCCCGCGCCGCCTCGCTCTGCCCTTTCGGGATCGACAGCAGGCCGCCGCGATGGATTTCAGCGATGTAGGCGGCTTCACTCAACACCAGCGCAATCAGGCCGGCATAGAAAGGATCGCCCAGCAGCACCGAAGACGCCGGCAACGCCTGCGGCAGGTTATAGACAAAGATCAGCAGCACCAGCAACGGCATGCTGCGAAACAGCCAGATATAGCCCCTGGCCGACAGATTCAGCAAGGGGTGCCGCGCCTGTTTGCCCAGCGCCAGAATAAACCCCAGCACGATACTGATGGCCCAGGTCAGCAGGCTTAGCTTGATCACCGTCCAGGTGGCCAGCCAGAAGTCTACGTCGCTCAGCAGGCCAAGCATGTAGCTCCAGTCAAAGGTCATAACGCTACTCCCGCAGGTTTATGGCGTTACCAGCAGATAAACAGCAGCGGCGGGAATAGCCGTCCGGGTGTCGTTATGCTGCGGCGCGACCGCCAGGCCGTGTGCCGCAGGGATGCAAATTGGCAGGTATGAATGCATGTCTGGCTTCTCCGGTGCAGGCTCACGATGGTTTTTATTGGTTTCCCTATTTCTTTCACGGCGCGGCCGGGAGTTAAATTCATATTTTCCGACGCAGGCTATAGTCAAAAACTGGCCTTGGCGGCAAAACGCCGCCGCGCAAACGGGCTATGTGGGTATTTTTCCCTGCGTTAAGGTGAAATAACGCGAATTTAACCAGGCCAGTTTTTCTTTAGCGTTCCCGAAGAAAAATCATTATTTATTTTCCGCCGCTCCCGCATGAAGAATGGCGGTTATGCAACGAGGGCGCCCCGGGTAATCAGGCGCCACGATGATCACCAGCCGGCCGGCCTATTAAGGAGTTAATCATGAGTCAACCTACCCATACCCGCATTCGCATGTTCAACACCAAGGACACCTACCCCAACCAAACGCTGAATAACGATCTCTGCCAGGCCGTTCGGGCCGGCAACACCGTGTATGTGCGCGGGCAGGTCGGCACCGATTTCGCGGGCAATCTGATCGGGCTGGGCGATGCGGGCAAACAGGCCGAGCAAGCGATGAAAAACATCAAACAACTGCTGGAAGAGGCGGGCAGCGATCTGCGCCATATCGTCAAGACCACCACCTACATTACCGACCCGCGCTACCGCGAACCGGTTTATCAGGAAGTGGGAAAATGGCTGAAAGGCGTATTCCCGATCTCGACCGGGCTGGTGGTTTCCGGGCTGGCGCAGCCGCAGTGGCTGGTGGAAATCGATGTGATCGCGGTGATCCCCGAGGAGGAAGCATGACCTTTTCGGTAAGCGGATTTTGCCCGCGCAGTGGGCAGTACGGCATTGCGCTCAGTTCGTCCAGCATGGCGGTGGCGGCGCGCTGCCCGTGGCTGATGAGCGGCGTGGGCGCAGTATCCAGCCAGAACGTCACCCTGCCCGCGCTCGGCCCGCAAATCCTGGCGCTGCTGGCGCAGGGGCACACGGCGCAACAGGCGCTGGATACCGCCATGGCGCAAGAGCCCTATGCCGATTATCGCCAGGTCACCGTGCTGGATAACCGCGGCAACCGCGCGGTGTTTGAAGGCGCGCACACGCTGGGCGTGCACCACACCGCCATCGGCGAACACTGCGTGGCGGCGGGCAATATGCTGGCCAACCCCGGCGTGATTGACGCCATGATCGCCGCCTTTACCCGCGCGCCCCACCTGGCGCTGGGCGATCGGCTGATCGCCGCGCTGCAGGCCGGTTTACACGCTGGCGGCGAAGCCGGGCCGATCTACTCCGCCGGAATGAAAATCGTCAGTAATCAGAGCTGGCCATTGACCGATCTGCGCGTTGACTGGCATGAAGACGCCATCAATCAACTGGCTGGCCTGTGGCAACGCTGGCAACCGCAGAGTGAAGATTACCTGGTGCGGGCGGTTAACCCGCTGGAGGCGCCCAGCTACGGCGTGCCAGGTGATGAGTAACCCCAGCACCCGCGCCATTCTGGCCGATCTGATCGCCTTTGACACCGTCAGCCGCAACAGCAACCTGGCGCTGATCGACTACGTGCGCCGCTATCTGGCCGGCTATGGCATCAGCAGCCGGCTGTTTCACGATGCCGGCGGCGACAAAGCCAACCTGCTGGCGGTGATTGGGCCACAGGATCGGCCGGGGATTATGCTCTCCGGCCACACCGACGTGGTGCCGGTGGATGGGCAACGCTGGCAAAGCGATCCTTTTGCCCTGACGGAGCGCGACGGCAAGCTGTACGGGCGCGGCACCGCCGATATGAAAAGCTGGCTGGCGGCGGTGCTGGCGCTGGTGCCGCGCCTGTGTGCCGCACCGCTGCGCCTGCCGGTGTGGCTGGCGTTCAGCTATGACGAAGAGGTGGGCTGCAAAGGGGTGCATAGCCTGCTGGCGGGGCTTGAGCACCTGCCGAGCCGGCCCGCCGCCTGCATCGTTGGCGAACCCACGTCGATGCGGCCCGTGCTAGGCCATAAAGGCAAAATCGCCGTGCGCTGCGAAGTGACCGGGTTTGCCTGCCATTCGGCCTATACGCCCGCCGGAGTTAACGCCATTGAGTACGCGGTGCGCATCATGCAGCGGTTGATGGCTCTGGCGCAGACGCTGCATCAGCAGCAAAACCTGGCGTTCGATCCGCCGTTTTCTACCCTGCAAACAGGGGTGATTGCCGGCGGCAAGGCGCTGAACATCGTCCCGGCGCACTGCCAGTTTGATTTTGAAATCCGCACGCTGCCGGGCGTGGACGCCCAACGGCTGGTGGACGACATCACCCGTTGGGCGCAGCGCAGCCTGCTGCCGGAGATGCGGGCGGTGGCGCCAGAGTGCGACATCACCTTCACCACGCTCAGCCGTTATCCGGCGTTGGAAACCCAGCCTGCCGCCGCGCTCGATGCTATCCTGGCCATGCTGCCCCCGCCCGCCGCGCTGCAAACCGTCGCATTCGGCACCGAGGGTGGTCTGTTCCAACAGCATGGCGTGCCGACGCTGGTGTGCGGCCCCGGCGCGATGGATCAAGGCCATAAGCCAGACGAATTCATCACCCTTGAGCAATTGCAGGCTTGCGATGCCTTTATGCTGCGCCTGTGCCGCTGGCTGCAGGCCACACCCGGCGGCTAGACGGCATCAGCCGTTCTCGGCGACCGCCCTCAACCAATCGCTGAAAGCCGCGATTTTCGGCCACCGGCGCTCCGACGGGGTGGCGATGTAGTAGCGCTGGGCGCACGGCATCGCCATACCCGGAAACGGCGCCACCAGTTCGCCGCTGGCGAGCCATGCGCTGACCAGCCGCTGCCGCCCCATGGCGACGCCGCCGTGATTGATCGCGGCGATCACCGCCAGATCCGAACGATCAAACCCCATTCCCGGCTGGGCGGTATCCAGCACCATGCCGAAATGCGCCGCCCAGGCGTGCCATTCGCCGCTGCCCGAATCATCGCTCCACGCCTGGCGATCGTGCAGCAAAGCGGCACCGGCCAGCTTTTCCGGCCGGCCAGTCAGGCCAAAGCGCCGGGCATAGTCGGGGCTGCAAACCGGCAAGATGGATTCCGCCATCAGCGGCACACAGGCCAGATTTTCCGGCGGTTGGTCGTCAAAGTAGATGGCCAGATCGACCCCGGCGCCGCTAAAGTTTACCCGCTCGTTGCCGGTCAGAATATTCAGGCTGATGGCCGGATAACGGCGGGCGAAATCGGCCAGCCTGGGCACCAGCCAGCACTGGGCGATCGACGGGCGGCAATAGACGGTCAGTACACCGGAAAGCGCCTGGCTTTTAATGTCGAGAATTTCCTGATTGATGTTGTCGAGCGAGGCCCTCAGGCGCCAGAACACCCGTTCACCTTCCAATGTCAAAGCGATGCGGCGGTGAAAGCGCTGGAATAACCGAAAGCCCAGCGCCGCCTCCAGTTGGTTGATGCGGTGGCTGACCGCACTGGGGGTAATGGCCAGCTCATCGGCGGCCTGCGCAAACGAGCCCAGGCGCGCGGCCGCCTCAAAGGTGTGCAGCCGTGAAAGCTGGTGGCTGGTCAGCGGCGTTTTAGGCGGCAATAAACGGTGCGGTGCGTTGGTCATGATTCCCTTGCTCCAGGCGGCTCTACAATGCGGCGCGCCCCGGCAGGCAGCAACCGCCACCGCCCGGGGCAAGTGATTTTATATCACCGGCGGGCGAAAAAATCCCCACGGCGCGGGCCGGCCTGGCTCAATGGCCGTTAATTTCCCCGCGCGCCAGCGCGGCGACGTTATTGCCGTTGGCGTCGGTAGCGCGCATATCGGCGCCTTTGGCCTTGAGCTGTTCCAACAGCGCATGCCGCTGGAACAACGCGGCATACATGGCCGCCGTTTGCCCGGCATTGTTGCGCGTATCCGGATTGCATTTGGCGGCGATCAGCCGGCGGGCGATTTTCACCTCGCCTTTGAAAATCGCCCCCATCAGCGCGGTATTGCCGCGCCTATCGCGCAGGCAAGGGTCGGCCCCGGCATTCAACAGGTTTTCCACCGCCGCCTGATGGCCGTGGTAGGCGGCCAGGATCACCGCGGTATAGCCGTGTTCATCCTGCACGTTAAGATTGTATTTGGCGGCGATAAAGCTATCGATCACGCCGCCATCGCCCGCCCGCGCCGCATCCCACAGGTAGTTGTTCAGCTGTTGCTTGATCTGTTGCTCGTTGGCGGCATTCGGCGCCTGAACGGCCGACACCGGCGCGGCCAACAGGCAAAACAGTAGATAAAGCGCTTTCATCGCGTTTTCCTCATCAGCATGCCAGGCAGCCCACACCGTGGTGCGGGCGCCTACTCTTTACATCAGTCGGAAAGCTTATCCGCCAATTTTTGTACCGTGGCCAAATCCCCTTTTGCCACGCCGGTCAGGCGCGTGCCGTAGTCCTTATCCGCCTTGTAGAAATAGGACAGCATGATGTTCTTGCTTTCCGTATCGGTGCCGGCCAGCGATGTACCCAGGCTGTTCACCAGATCGTCCTGTTCTTTCTTGCTGTACGCGCGGTACAGTTCGCCGGTCTGCTTGAAGTTCTGTTCGCGCTGGATTTTGCTTTGCTGCGTGGTGCCTTCCAGCGGCGTGTGGCTGTAGCGGGCGGAAGCCAGCTCTTCGCGCGGGTAGAGGCGGCTTGGCTGGTAATTCACCCCTTTATCCTGCGTGTGGCCGCCGTTGAGGCTGCCGTCCTGGTTGCCGTTGTTAACCGGGCTATGCGGCCGGTTAATCGGCAGGCTCAGCCCGTTGGCCCCGATGCGATAGATCTGCGTATCGGCATAGGCGAACAGGCGCCCCTGCAGCAGTTTATCCTCCGAAGGTTCAATCCCCGGTACCAGGTTGGAAGGCGCCATCGCCACCTGTTCGGTTTCCTGGAATACGTTGTCCGGGTTTTTATTCAGCACCATCTGGCCGATTTTGCGCTCCGGCACGTTGGGCCAAATCTTGGTGGCGTCCAGCGGATCAAAATCAAACGTCTTCAGATCTTCCGGCTTCAGCACCTGGATGTAGAGATCCCATTTTGGGTAGTCGCCACGGTTGATCGCCGCCACCAGATCGTGCGTCATGTGGCTGTAGTCTTTGCCCTGCACCTGCTCAACCTGCTGTGGATCCAGGTTTTTTATCCCCTGCAGCGTCTTCCAGTGGAACTTGACGTAATGTACTTCGCCCTTGGCGTTCACCAGCTTATAGGCATGAACCCCGTTGCCGTCCATATTGCGATAGGAAGCCGGCGTCCCTTCATTGGAGTAGAGCAGCGTCAGGGTGCGGATCGATTCCGGCACGTGGGAAAAGAAATCGAAGCGGCGTGAATCGTCATCCAGGTTGGTGCGGGGATCCGGCTTGAACGCGTGCACCATATCCGGGAACTTGATGGCATCGCGAATAAAGAACGTGGGGAAGTTATTGCCGACCAGATCCCAGTTGCCTTCGGTGGTATAGAACTTGGTGGCGAACCCGCGCGGATCGCGCAGCGTTTCCGGCGAGTGGTTGCCGTGCACCACGCTAGAGAAACGAACAAACACCGGCGTTTTGCTGCCTGCGGTAAACACTTTCGCCATGGTCAGATCGGAAATATCCGCCGTGGCGGTGAACTCACCGTGCGCCCCGGTGCCGCGCGCGTGCACCACGCGCTCGGGGATACGCTCGCGATCAAACCGCTGGAGCTTTTGCAGCAGTTGCACATCCTGCAACAGCACCGGGCCGCCGGCGCCGGCCGTTTGCGAATTCTGGTTATCACCCACCGGCGCGCCGTTATCGCGGGTTAAGGTCTCTGCCAGCGTCATCGGGCTGATGGCCAACGAAGTTAAAACAACCAGCAGCTTTTTCCGGGTGATGAAGCCGCCGGTGATACGGTTATTGCTCATAACGCTATCCTCATCGGTTATTGTGGTAAAACGCATTCCCGCGCTGGCGCTAGCGCCCACAGCCTGTTTTTTTTTACGGCGCAAAGGCAGAGGATAAGGAAAGCCGTCCGTTGGCTCGTGCTTCGCCGCCGACCGGCGCCATCTGCTAAAAAAACGCAAAGGGCATCCCTGCGTAACGGCGACGTGGAATCACCGAACACATTCAGCACACTTATTGTTTCTGTCAGGTCTGGCCTATCGGCCGTTTTGTTTATCCGGGCTCGCTGTTCCCCACCTTGATCTGCGCGTTGCCGCCGCCTTGGCTTTTCCTGCGTCGGGTGATACAGGCTATCTGCCTGAAATCACGCTCACTCTACATGGCATTACACGGATTAGTGAGCCAACGGCCACTATCGAATTAATAGGCTGAACGTTACTTCCGCGCGGAAAAGGGGGAAGATGCCCGAGAGGAAAAGGGAAAAACCAATTAGCAAGCCGAACGAATAAAGGCTGCTTTTTTGAGAGGCGTCACAGTTTAACATTTTGCCCTGGCGGGCACGGGGAGAGCCGGGCTTAATCAAGCCCCCTGCCGGGGGCTTGATTACCATTGCCGATTACGGCTGCAGCAAGCCCTTCGCCTCTAACAAAATAAACTCGTTGTCATCCGCCACGTTGGGCAGGCGGCTGGAGGAGAATGGGAAGTTGTTGTCATTACCAACGATGATATGGCTGCCGTCCACCACGTCGACGTTCTCAATGGTAAAGAACGGGAAGGTGAACACACCGTTGTTCAGCGGCTTACGCGCCACGGCGTTAGGGTCTTTAATCTTGAGCAGATCGATATAGGCCTGTTTGTCCACCGGCTTGCCGACGTTGGCATCGGAAAACGCGATGCGGTACACGCGCTTGAATTTCGCCACGTCGCTAAAACAGTTGGCGGTCGCCGCACCGTTGGCGCAGGCCTTGTCTTCGGTGCCTTCACCGTTATCACGCTCAATGACCAACCCGTGCGTAGCGTCAATCATGTTGAAATCGCCAATCGCGTTCTGGTTGTCTTCCAGCACATACCGCCAGCTGCGGCCGGTCCACTGCTGCTGTTTGACGTCAAATTCCAGCACGCGCAGATAGCGCTTGCCGTCAACGTTTTCAAACTGCTCGCCATCCCACAGCGCGCCTTCCAACAGCGGATACAGCTTGCTGCCGTCCGGCGAGGCGGCCATGCCTTCAAAGCCTTTGGAGCGCGACACCTGGAAGTTCAGCTTGCTATTCGGCGTACCCGGCAGGGTCAGCGTCGGGTTGTCGGGGGATTTCACGATCTTGCCGTCGACCAGGGTGTCGAACACCGCCAGTATCTTGCCGTCAAGATCGGCCTTAATCAGATACGGACCGAACTCATCGCCGATCCACAGCGCGCCACCGGCAAACTGGAAGCTTTCCGGATCAAAATCACTGCCGGTCAGATAGCGTTTTTCCGTGCTCTCGTTGACGATATGGAACGGCACCTTTTTATCCGGATCGTGCAGGAACACGGTCTTCAGCGGCGTAACGGTGCCGGCCTTGAAATCGATGTTGTAATGGTTGAGATACAGCATAGCGTCCGGCGAGTTGGCCTTGCTGCCGAAGCCGTTGTCGGTCAGCACCCAGTAAGTGCCGTCCGGCATATGTTTGATGCCGGAATGCCCTTGCAGCGGCTGGCCATTAATCGGCAACCCGATGCCGGTTAAGCGATCGGCGGATTTCCCCGGCACGCTGCCCAGTTCCGTCACCCGTTGGCCGCTGGTGTACTTGCCGCTCTGCTGCAGATCCACCGGCGCATCGGCGGGCGTGGCTACGGTGGATTTCACCGGCAGCAGGGCATGCCCGGCCAGCTCGGCGGAAACTTCTTGCTGTGCCCACAGCGGCTGGCTGCACATCATACAGGCGGCCAACAGCGCCAGGCGTGTTTTTGTTATATGCATCTTTCAGGCTCCCTGATTGTTATCTGTACACAAAGGTAAAAGCAACGCCACTATAGGGAGCCGTAATGACAGAAATATGATTTATACCCTTCATCCTTCAAGTTGCCGATGCATCGGCGGGATGATGCGGCCCATCCCTGGGCCGCCATTAGTACCCCACTTCGCCAAACCGCGCCCGATACTCCCTGGGCGTGGTGCCGTAGCCCTTTTTGAACACCGAATAGAAATATTGCAACGACGGGTAGCCGCACATTTGCGAAATCTCGTTAATCGCCAACGAGGTGGCCGTCAACAGGTTGCGGGCGCGCTCAAGCTTTTCCTGATAGATCATGTTGTGGATGGTCTGGCCCGTTTCGTCTTTGAAGCGCTTTTCCAGATTGGAACGCGACATGCCCACCGCATCCAGCACCTGCTCCACCTTGATGCCTTTGCAGGCGTGGTGGCGAATGTAGTGCATCGCCTGAATCACCGCCGGATCGCGCAGCGAACGGAAATCGGTGGAGCGGCGTTCAATCACCTTCACCGGCGGCACCAGAATGCGCTGCAGCGGCGGCCGTTGCCCATTGAGCAACTGATGTAGCAGTTTGGCGGCGCGGTAGCCCATCTGGCGCGTTCCCTGCGCCACCGAGGAGAGCGCCACCCGCGACAGGTAGCGCGTCAGCTCTTCGTTATCGATACCGATCACACACAGCTTTTCCGGCACCGCAATGTCCAGATGCTCGCACACCTGCAGCAGATGGCGCGCACGGGCGTCGGTCACGGCGATAATGCCGGTTTGCAGCGGCAGCGTTTGCACCCAGTCCGCCAGGCGGTTCTGGGCGTATTGCCAGTTTTCCGGCGCGGTGGCCATGCCCTGGTACACCACCCCCTGATATTGCTCGGCCGCCACCCGTTGGCGGAAGGCATGCTCACGCTCCTGCGCCCAACGTTTACCGCCCTCGATCGGCAAACCGTAAAAAGCAAAGCGGTTCAGCCCCTTTTCCTTCAGGTGCATAAAGGCTGCTTCGACCAGCGCGGCGTTATCGGTGGCGATATAATGCACCGGCGGGTAATCCTCGCGGCGGTGATAAGAGCCGCCGACGCCGACGATCGGCACATTCACGTTCGCCAACAGGCGTTCAATTTCGCGATCGTCGTAATCGGCGATCACCCCATCCCCCAACCACTCCCTGATGTTATCGATACGGCAACGAAAGTCCTCTTCGATAAAAATGTCCCAGTCACACTGCGATGCCTGCAAATACTCGCCGACGCCTTCCACAACCTGGCGGTCATATACTTTGTTGGCGTTGAACAGTAACGTGATGCGGTAGCGCTTCTCGAACATGGTGTACACTCCTGGAAAACACGCGGGCAAAGCCCGCGAGAGCCGGCAGTGAGTAGCCATTTATAAAGACATCAAGGCGCGAGCCGTGCAGTTTGGCCGGCCCCAATTAAACGGCGAGCAACGCAGAAGCGCGGCCCAATGGCCGCCAGCGGCTCTCACGCACGATGGCGGGACACAGCCCGGCTATCTGGATAGCACACGCCGGCCAGCGAGCTGGAATAATTGCACGATAACTGTGAGCCAGCGCGCTTTTTACACCCGCCGTTTGGTTGCGGAATCCATCCACACCGCCAGCAGCAAGATGCTGCCTTTCACGATGTACTGCCAGAAAGTGGGGACATCCAGCATGCTCATGCCGTTGTCGAGCGACGCCATGATAAACGCCCCCATCACCGCCCCCGCCACGCTGCCGATGCCGCCGGCCAGGCTGGTGCCGCCGATCACGCAGGCGGCGATGGCGTCCAGTTCGGCAATGTTGCCGGCGGAAGGCGAACCGGCGCCCAGGCGTGAGCTGAGGATCAGCCCGGCAATCGCCACCATCAGGCCGTTGATGGCGAACACCGCCAGCTTGGTGCGCTCAACGTTCACCCCCGACAGGCGCGCGGCGTCGATATTGCCGCCGATGGCGTAAATCCGCCGGCCAAAGGCGGTGCGGGTGGCCATGAACATCCCGGCCAGCATCAGGGCAGTGAGGATCAGCACCGGCGTCGGCACGCCGCGGTAGTCGTTCAGCAGATAAACGGCGCCCAGCACAATCACCGCCAGGATGCTCTGGCGGGCCACGTCGCCGCGTGCCGCGACCACCGGCAGGCCAAGCTGCGCGCGCCGGCTGCGCTGCCGCCACTGCCAGGCCACAAACAGCATCAGGCCAATCGCACCAATGCCAAAGCCCACGCCGCCCGGCAGATAGCTCTGGCCGATCTGCGACATCGCGCTGCTGGTCGGCGATACCGTGGTGCCGTTGGTGATGCCGATCAGGATGCCGCGGAATGCCAGCATCCCGGCCAGGGTGACGATAAACGAGGGCACCTTGCGATAAGCAACCCACCAGCCGTTCCATGCCCCCAGTAGCAGCCCCGCCACCAGCGTCACCACGATGGTCAACGGCAGCGGCCAGCCAAACCAAACGTCGAAGATCGCCGCCGCGCCCCCCAACAACCCCATCATCGATCCCACCGACAGATCGATCTCCGCCGAAATAATTACGAACACCATGCCCACCGCCAGGATGCCGGTGATCGCCGTCTGGCGCAGCAGGTTGGAAATATTGCGCGCGCTCAGGTAGGCGCCGTCGGTGGTAAAGGTAAAGAACAGCATAATGACGACGATCGCCGCCAACATCACGAACACCTGCAGGTTAATCGGGCTGCGTTTAAGCAACGGTTGCTTCTCTGCCGCTGCCGACAGGCTTGCTTCAGACTCTGTGCTTTTCAACATGTGTTTCACTCCGCAAAGCCGCTTCCATCACCTGTTCCTGAGTGAGGCCGCGGTTAGTCAGGGAAGCCTTAATCTGCCCCTGGTGCATCACCAACACCCTATCGCTTAGCCCCAGCACTTCCGGCAGTTCGGAAGACACGACGATCACCGCGATACCTTGCTGCACCAATTGATTGATTAGCTTGTAGATTTCTTGTTTCGCACCGATATCGATGCCGCGCGTCGGCTCATCCAGAATCAGGATTTTCGGGTTCAGCAACAGGCATTTCGCCAGGATGGCCTTTTGCTGATTGCCGCCGCTTAGCCGGGCGATCGCCAGCTCCGGCGAAGAGGTTTTCACCCGCAGCCGCGCCAGCGACTGCTGAATGGTGGCCTGCTCACGCGCGTCGTCCAGCGTGGTGAGCCTGCCGCTGAAATCCCCCAGCGCGGCCAGCGTCATATTGGCACCCACCCCCATCACCGGCACGATGCCATCGCGTTTGCGATCTTCTGGCACCATGGCGATGCCGTATTCCATCGCCTGGCGGCAGTTGTTGATGGTGGCTGGCTGCCCGTCGATGGTGATACGCCCTTGCCAGCGGCCGGGATAAGCGCCGAACAGGCACTGCATGGTCTCGGTGCGGCCGGAGCCGACCAGCCCGGCCACGCCGAGGATTTCGCCGCGCCGCAGGGTAAAGGAAACATCGTCAACCCGGCGCACATGGCGGTTCACAGGGTGCCAGGCGCTGAGGTTTTCCACCTGCAGGATCACCTCGCCGATATCATGCGGCTCCTGGGGATACAGTTCGGTCAGCTCGCGCCCGACCATCATGGCGATGATGTCATCTTCGCTCATGCTGGCCGCCGCGCGGGTGCCGATGTGCTTGCCGTCGCGGATCACACAGATCAGATCCGAGATCGCTTTTACCTCATTGAGCTTGTGCGAAATATAAATGCAGGCAATGCCGTGATCGCGCAGATCGCGGATGATCGCCAGCAGCGTGGCGGTTTCGTTTTCCGTCAGCGATGCGGTCGGTTCATCCAGCACCAATAAACGCACCTGTTTGTTCAGCGCCTTGGCGATCTCCACCAGTTGCTGCTGCCCCAGCCCCAGCTCGCCGACGCGGGTGTGGGGATCCACCGCCAGCTTGACCTGCGCCAGCATGCGCTGGCAGCGCAAGAACATCGCGTCATAATCCATTAACCCGAAACGGCCCCACTCGCTGCCGAGAAACATGTTTTCCAGCACCGTCATTTGTTTCACCAGCGCCAGCTCCTGGTGAATAATGGCGATACCCTTTTGTTCAGTATCGCGAATAGTTTTTGCGGTTAATAAATCCCCGGAAAAATAAATCTCCCCCTGGTAATTGCCGTGCGGATATATTCCGCACAGCACTTTCATTAAAGTGGATTTACCCGATCCATTTTCACCACATAAGGATAATACCTGCCCCGCGTCTAATTGCAGACTGACGTTATCCACGGCTTTTACCACGCCGAACTGTTTAGTGATATTTTTCATTTCCAACAGGCAGGGCATTATTCCCTCCGCATTACTGCGTCAAATGAAAATTAATGAATATCGGATTTTTTATGGAAGCCATCGGCAATAACGGTGCTGTCGATATTTGATTTATCCACCGCGATCGGCGTCAACAACCAGGCGGGAACGTCGCGGCTGCCGTTATTCAATACGCTATTGGATTTCGGCTGTTCGCCCTTGCCCAGCTGCACGGCGATATCCGCCGCTTCATCCGCCAGTTTGCTGATCGGTTTATACACCGTCATGGTCTGGGTGCCGGCCACGATGCGTTTGATCGCCGCCAGATCGGCATCCTGGCCGGAAATGGCCACCTTACCGGCCAACCCCTGCGCCGCCAGCGCCTGGATAGCGCCGCCCGCCGTGGCATCGTTGGAGGCCACCACCGCATCGATATGGTTGTTGTTGGCGGTCAGGGCGTTTTCCATAATCTTCAGCGCGTTCTCCGCCAGCCAGGCGTCAACCCACTGATCGCCCACTATCTTGATCTTGCCGCTGTCGATCAGCGGTTGCAGCACGTTCATCTGCCCCTTGCGGAACAGCTTGGCGTTGTTATCCACCGGCGAGCCGCCCATCAGGAAGTAGTTGCCCTGCGGCACACGTTCGACCAGGCTTTGCGCCTGCATTTCGCCCACCTTTTCGTTGTCGAACGAGATATAGAAATCAATGTCGGCGTTATTGATCATGCGATCGTAAGCCAGCACTTTGATGCCTTCGCGCTTCGCCTCGGCGATCACGTTGCTCAGCACCTGGCCGTTGTAAGGGATGATCACCAGCACATCGACGCCACGGTTGATCATGTTCTCAACCTGCGCCATCTGGGTTTCTTCATTGCCGTTGGCGGACTGAACAAACACGTCGGCACCCAGCGAGGTGGCTTTTTTCACAAAAATGTCGCGATCTTTTTGCCAGCGTTCCAGGCGCAAATCATCGATCGCCATACCGATTTTTATTTCTTTACCGAACCCCGGCTGGCAGGCCAGCACCAGGAGAGCGCAGGCAGAGAGGAAAATGTGCTTGAATTTCATCTTATATACCTTTGTTATTGAATGTGTAGGGGTAATAATTGAAACAGGCTTTTTGATAACGTCCTGCGAATTGTTGACGCTTATTTCGAATTCAGCAATTACTGATTTTTACCCACCAATTATGTTTTTTGGTTTAATGTTGTTTTTATGGTGGCGATCACGTTTTCACCCAGAGACTTTCACGCTGCTAAATAGAAACATCCCGTCTGTCTCTTTCCGGCTACGTTTTATCGTCGTTATGGGATCTTGCGCACATTTAATAATTCTGTGCGTTTAAGTGTGAAATAACGTAATTGAGCAGCCGGCAATGAACTCCGAAGATGAGGCAGTATCCCGTACGCAGGGTTCTGTCAATTAAGGAGTCAAGAATGCAATCCTATTTTGAAAAGCTCGAACACGTCCGCTATGAAGGCACCGGCAGCACCAACCCGCTGGCATTCCGCCATTACAACCCGGATGAGATCATCCTTGGCAAAACCATGGCCGATCATCTGCGCTTTGCCGCCTGCTATTGGCATACCTTCTGCTGGACCGGCGCGGATATGTTCGGCGTGGGTGCGTTCGATCGCCCGTGGCAACAGCCGGGCGATGCGCTATCGCTGGCTAAATTAAAGGCCGATGTGGCGTTCGAGTTCTTCCACAAGCTCAACGTGCCTTATTACTGTTTCCACGACGTTGACGTGTCGCCGGAAGGCGCATCGCTGAAAGAATACCTGAACAACTTTGCGGTGATGAGCGACGTGCTGGCCGAGAAGCAGCAGAGCAGCGGCGTTAAGCTGCTGTGGGGCACCGCCAACTGCTTCACCCACCCGCGCTACGGCGCCGGCGCGGCGACCAACCCGGATCCGGACGTGTTCTGCTGGGCCGCCACCCAGGTGTTTACCGCCATGAACGCCACGAAAAAGCTCGGCGGCGAAAACTACGTGCTGTGGGGCGGGCGCGAAGGGTATGAAACCCTGCTGAACACCGATCTGCGCCAGGAACGCGAACAGATCGGCCGCTTTATGCAGATGGTGGTGGAGCACAAACACAAAATCGGCTTCCAGGGCACGCTGCTGATCGAACCCAAACCGCAGGAGCCGACCAAGCACCAATACGACTACGACGTCGCCACCGTGTACGGCTTCCTTAAGCAGTTCGGGCTGGAAAAAGAGATTAAACTCAATATTGAAGCCAACCACGCTACCCTGGCCGGCCACTCGTTCCATCATGAAATCGCCACCGCCATCGCACTGGGTATTTTTGGCTCGGTTGACGCCAACCGCGGCGATCCGCAGCTTGGCTGGGACACCGATCAGTTCCCGAACAGCGTGGAGGAAAATGCGCTGGTGATGTTCGAAATCCTCAAGGCGGGCGGCTTCACCACCGGCGGCCTGAACTTCGACGCCAAGGTGCGCCGCCAGAGCACTGACAAATACGATCTGTTCTACGGCCACATCGGCGCAATGGACACCATGGCGCTGGCGCTGAAAGTGGCGGCGAAGATGGTCGAAGACGGCCAGTTGCATCAGCAGGTCGCCAAGCGCTACGCCGGCTGGAACAGTGAACTGGGCCAGCAAATTTTGCAGGGAAAACTGTCGCTTGATGCGCTGGCGAAGTACGCTGAACAACAGGCTTTGGCGCCGCAGCACCAAAGCGGCCACCAGGAAAAACTGGAAAACCTGGTCAACCGCTATCTGTTCGGTTAGCCCCATCCGGCGGCGTTGCCCGCCGTTGTGTTAAACCCCCGAGGGCCACGGCAAGGTGCTGGCGTGCCTTGCCGCCCGGCGGCCCCACGCTTTGAAGGATACGCGCTCATGTACATTGGCATCGATCTTGGCACCTCTGGCGTGAAAGCCATTCTGCTCGACGAACAGGGGCAACTGCTGGCCAGCCAAAGCGAACCCTTGCCGATCTCACGCCCTCATCCGCTGTGGTCGGAGCAATCGCCGCAGGACTGGTGGAAAGCCACCGACCGCGCCATGCTGGCGCTGGCGAAACAGCATAATCTGCAGGCGGTCAAGGCTATCGGCCTGACCGGCCAAATGCACGGCGCCACGCTGCTGGACAAACAACAGCGGGTGCTGCGGCCGGCCATTTTATGGAACGATGGCCGCAGCGCGGCCGAGTGCCAGGCGCTGGAACAGGCGGTGCCGAACGCGCGCGCCATCACCGGCAACCTGATGATGCCGGGCTTTACCGCACCGAAGTTGCTGTGGGTCAAACAGCATGAGCCGCAGATATTTAGCCAGATCGACAAAGTCTTGCTGCCGAAAGACTACCTGCGCTGGTGCATCACCGGCGAATTCGCCAGCGATATGTCCGACGCCGCCGGCACCCTGTGGCTCAATGTGGCGCAGCGCGCCTGGAGCGATGAACTGCTCGCCGCCTGCGGGCTGACGCGCGATCAGATGCCGGCGTTGTTTGAAGGCAACCAGATTACCGGCCAGGTGCATACGGAACTGGCCAAACGCTGGGGGATACAGCCGGTGCCGGTGGTGGCCGGCGGCGGCGATAATGCCGCCGGGGCGGTGGGCGTGGGCCTATACCAGGCCGGCCAGGCGATGCTGTCGCTCGGCACTTCCGGGGTCTATTTCGCCGTCAGCGACGGCTTCCTTAGCAACCCGGCCAGCGCCGTGCACAGCTTCTGCCACGCGCTGCCCGCCACCTGGCACCTGATGTCGGTGATGCTGAGCGCCGCTTCCTGCCTGGACTGGGTATGCAAATTAACCCAGGTGGCAGACGTAGCCACCCTGCTGCGCAACGTCGAGCAGGCCGAACCGGCAGAGGTGCCCCTGTGGTTCCTGCCCTACCTTTCCGGCGAGCGCACGCCGCACAACAACCCTAACGCCAAGGGCGCCTTTTGGGGCCTGACTCATCAGCATGGCCCGAACGATCTGGCGCGCGCCGTGTTGGAAGGCGTGGGCTTTGCGCTGGCCGACGGGATGGATGTGTTGCACGCCAGCGGCCTGCAGCCCACCAGCATCCGGCTGATCGGCGGCGGCGCGCGCAGCCCGTACTGGCGCCAAATGCTGGCGGACATCAGCGGCCAGCGGCTGGAATACCGCACCGGCGGCGACGTCGGCCCGGCGCTGGGCGCGGCGCGGCTGGCGCAGATTGCCCTCAACCCGCAGCGCCCCTTGAGCGAACTGCTACCGGAACTGCCGCTGGAACACGTTCACCAACCGGATAGCGAGCGCCATGCGCGTTATGCCGAACAGCGCGCGACCTTCCGCGAGCTGTATCGCTGCCTGCTGCCGTTAACCAAGGGTCCGTTGGTGTCATCATGATGGCCGTTTTTGGCCTTCTTCCGTTGTGGAAAGCCGCGCATGATAGGCTTAATCCCACACGGCGGAGGGCCGAAAATGCCACACAGCGCACTGTTAATCATTGATGTTCAACACTCCTTCCTGCACCGGCCATTCTGGCAGGAAGACGATCTGCCATTATTCACCGCCAACCTGCAGCGGCTCATCGCCGGTTGCCAACAGCAGGGCGTGGCGCTGGTCGATGTGTTCCACGTTGCGCCGCAGGGGCCCTTTTCCCTGGCGTCCGGGTTGGTGCAGCGCTTGCCGTTCCTGCAGCATCAGGCGAATGTGACGGTACACAAACGGGTTCACAACGCCCTGACCGATTCCGGCCTGGACGCCTGGCTGCGGGAGCGCGGCGTCAGGCACCTGATCATCGCCGGTTTGCGCACCGAACAGTGCTGCGAAACCACCGCCCGGGTGGCGTCCGATCTGGGCTACCGGGTGACCTTCGTCACCGAGGCTACGCTCACCTTCCCCATGCAGCACCCGGACGGCGCGAGCTTTACCACGGCGCAGCTAAAGCGGCATACTGAAACGGTGCTGGCCGGCCGTTTCGCCCAGCTCGCCAGCGTCGACCAGGCACTGGCGGATCTGCGCCAGGAACCCTGATGACCCAAACCGTTTATTTTTTACTGCTGCCCAACGTGCTGTCGCTGGACGTCAGCGGCCCGGCGGAAACCCTGCGCCTAAGCGGGCAGTTTGCCTTGCGCTATATCAGCCCGTGCCCGCAGATCACCTGTTCCATCGGTATGACGCTGGGCCAGCTCCAGCCGTTGCCGCCACGGTTGGCGGACGGCGATATTCTGGTGCTGCCCGGCGTAACCGACTCCAGCGCCTTTTTCGCCAATGAGGAAGCCGCGCTGGCGCGCCAGTGGCTACAGCAACTTCTGCCGGCGCTGCGCGAACAACGCATCACGCTGGTATGTATCTGTTCCGGCGCGCTGCTGGCGGCGCAGGCCGGGTTGCTCGACGGCTACCAGTGCACCACGCATCATGAGGTGATCGCTCGCCTGCGCCAGCAGGCGCCGGAGGCGCTGGTAAAAGAAAACCGTATTTTTGTCGAAGATCGCAGCATATATACCAGCGCGGGCATTACCGCAGGCATCGATCTGGCTTTGCATCTGATCGGCCGCCACTGTGGCGCCACAGCAGCGCTGGCGGTGGCACGAGAAATGGTGGTGTATTTCCGCCGTTCCGGGGACGATCCGCAGTTATCGCCCTGGCTGCGCTACCGTAATCACCTGCACCCGGCAGTGCACCGCGCGCAGGACGTGATGGCCGCCGAGCCGGAAGCCGAATGGTCGGTCGCCCAGATTGCAGACAGGGCTCACGTCAGCAGCCGCCACCTGGCGCGGCTGTTCCGCCGCCACATTGGCATCAGCGTGCGTGAATACCATGAGCAACTGCGGCTGGCGGTAGCGCAGCAACGCCTGCAGCAGGGCTACGGGCTGGAAAAGGCCGCCCTCGCCGCCGGATTCTCTTCCGGCCGGCAGTTACGCCGAGCCCAGCAGCGCTGGCCGCAGACGGCATAGGCTTCAGGAAACCAGCCGCCGTTTATCGATGCGTTGCAAGCCGGCGGAAAGCAGCAGGCTCAGCCCCAACGCCGCGCCGAATACCCAAAAGATATCCAGCACCGGATAGGCGCTCAGCGTCAGATGGCCGCTGCGCAACGCATTGACGATAATGGCGTGGAAACCGTAGATCGCCAGTGAATGGCGGGAAAATAGCCCCAGCCAACCGATCGGCTCCGGCAGGCAGTTTTTACACCACACCAGCAGCGCAACGGCGGCAATAAACACCAACGGGCCGCTGTAAATGTAAAAGGTATCGGCAAAGTTGCGGTTGATAAACAGCTGGCGCTTGGTGCCGGCGATGATCAACACTACGCACACCACAAACGCCAACGCCGCCAGCAGGCTGGCGCCACGCCGCTGGGTATCCATCATGCCAATCGCCCGCCCGGCCAACGCATACAGCAGGTAATAGAACGTATCGCCGTTGATATACAGATTCACCGGCAATAACGATGCGTGGCCGGCGTTTAACGCCGGGGTATTGGGATTGGCAATCACCGCCAGCACGGCAAGCGCCGCCGCCAGATAGCCCCCGGCCACCGGCTTGACGCAAATCAGCGGCGAGAGCAGGTAAATCACCGCGATGGCGTAGAAAAACCACAGGTGATAGAACACCGGCTTTTCCACTATACCGCGCAGCGAGGGCCAGAAACCGATGCGGGTAAACAGCGCGATATAGATCAGCGCCACGGCGCTATAAAACGCAATGCAGCAGGCGATGCGGCTAAAGTGGCGGCGGCTGGCGCTGCGTTCGCCGAAAAACAGGTAGCCGGAAATCATAAAGAACAGCGGCACGGCAACGCGCGACAACGCATTCAACGCATTGGCCACATCCCAGGGCGTCTCGCCCACTGCCATGCCGTGAGTCACGTAATAGGTGGTGGCATGAATCATCACCACCATCAGGCACGCCAAGGCGCGCAGGTTATCTATCCAGCCGATTTTATTGCTCATCAACGCCCTTTGCCGCTGGCCTCGTCGTAGGTTCCAAACACCAAAGGGTATAGAGCGGCGCTGCCGGCGACAAGCCAAACGCGCTATTGCGGCGCTGCCGCCAACAAAATGGCCCCTGCCAACGGCAGGGGCCATGCAAGCAAAACATGGGGTGCGGCGGTTAGAACAAACCGAGCGTTTTTTCCGAGTAGCTGACCAACAGGCATTTGGTCTGCTGGTAGTGATCCAGCATCATCTTGTGGGTTTCTCGCCCAATCCCCGACTGTTTGTAGCCGCCGAACGCCGCGTGCGCCGGGTAGGCGTGATAGCAGTTGGTCCACACGCGCCCGGCCTGGATGTTACGCCCCATATGGTAGGCCACGTTGCCGTTGCGGCTCCACACCCCGGCGCCCAGGCCATAATCGGTATCGTTGGCCAGCGCCAGCGCTTCATCCATATCCTTGAAGGTGGTCACCGCCAGCACCGGGCCGAAGATCTCTTCCTGGAACACCCGCATGCTGTTTTTGCCGAACAGGATGGTAGGCTCCAGGTAGTAGCCGCCGTCCAGCCCGCCTTCCAACGCCTTGCGCCGGCCGCCGGTCAGCACCCGGGCGCCTTCCTGCTTGCCAATATCGATATAGTTGAGGATGGTATCCAACTGCCCTTGCGACACCTGCGCGCCCATCTGGGTATGATTGTCCAGCGGGTTGCCGCTGCGGATACTTTCAACCCGTTTGATCGCGCGCTCCATAAAGCGTTCGTAGATCGATTCCTGCACCAGCGCGCGGCTCGGGCAGGTGCAAACTTCCCCTTGGTTGAAGGCAAACAGCGCAAACCCTTCCAGCGCCTTATCAAAGAACGCGTCTTCTTTATCCATCACGTCGGCAAAGAAGATGTTTGGCGATTTGCCGCCCAGCTCCAGCGTAACCGGGATGATGTTCTGCGTGGCGTAGCTCATGATTTGGCGGCCCACTTCGGTGGAACCGGTAAACGCCACCTTGGCGATGCGCTTCGAGGTGGCCAGATATTCACCGATCTCGCCGCCGGCGCCGTTGACCACGTTGATCACCCCCGGCGGCAGCAAATCCTGCACCAACTCCATCAGCACCAGCACCGATAGCGGGGTCAGCTTGGCGGGCTTGAGCACGATACAGTTGCCCGCCGCCAGCGCCGGCGCCATTTTCCAGCAGGCCATCAGCAGCGGGAAGTTCCACGGGATAATTTGCCCCACCACCCCCAGCGGTTCATGGAAGTGATAAGCGACGGTTTCCGAATCAATTTCGCTGATGCCGCCCTCCTGCGCCCGCACGCAGGCGGCGAAGTAGCGGAAATGGTCAATGGCCAGCGGCACGTCGGCGTTACGGGTTTCGCGGATCGGTTTACCGTTGTCCCAGGTTTCCGCCGCCGCCAGCAGCTCGATGTTTTCCTCCATGCGGTCTGCCACGCGGTTGAGCAGGTTGGCGCGATCCTGTACCGACATTTTTCCCCAGGCGGCTTTGGCGCGGTGCGCCGCATCCAGCGCCAGATCGACATCGTGCGAGCTGGAACTGGCCACCTCGCAGAGCGCCTGGCCGGTAACCGGGGTCAGGTTGGTGAAATATTCCCCCTGAACCGGCGGCACCCATTCACCGCCAATAAAGTTGTCGTAACGTTTTTTCAGCTTGAGCGGAAAACCGGTGTTTTCGGGCGTGATCTGGGTTGCAGTGGTATGGGTTGCCATGTTCTGTCTCCTTTTACGCAGCATCATGATTACCGCCCGCAGGCAGTAAGCAGTATCGCGGGGCGGCCGCTAATACAGTGGTATATGAAGTTGCAAGAATCAGAATCTGGGAAAAATCTCTATAGCAAGCTTAGGCAGGAAGCGCCCATCAGGCAGAAATAATGATCAACTCTTGGAAGGGGGTCACAGTTTTACCCCGTGGGCAGCTAAACCGGCACGGTTTTGCCTGATGGTTGGCAGCGGTATCACCGCCCTGCCGATCAGGGCGGCAGGGTGCGGGCAAAGCTTTCGCGGCTGAACAGCCGCTCGGCCAGCTTGATCAGCGCCGGGCGGGAAACGCACCAGTTCGGCACGATACGGCGAAAATTCAGGTAGCCCAGCGCACAGCCGGTGGCGATATCCGCCAGCGTGAGCTGTTCGGCGTTGAGCAGCGTTTTTTGCTGCGCCAACACTTCCAGCGCATCCAGCCCCTGCGTGAGCTTTTGGCGCTGGCGCAGCATCCCGTTTTCATCCTGTTTCTCCGGCGCGCGCTTGCTTTCGCGAAACAGCATGGCGGCGGCTTCGGTCACGCCATCCGCCAGCGCCTCGACCCGGCGGATACGCAGCGCCGCCAGGCGATCGGCCGGCAGGAACGCCGGCGCTGCCTGCTGCAGCTCAAGGTATTCGGCAATCACGCGGGAATCAAAAAACAGCTCGCCGTCGTCGGCCACCAGCACCGGCACTTTCCCCAGCGGGTTGAAGGCCGCAACCTGGCTACCTGCGTCGTACGGCGGATCGTTGACGAATTCAAACACCAGCCCTTTTTCCAGCAGCAGCACGGAAATCTTGCGCACAAACGGGCTGGTATAACTGCCGATCAGCTTCATCAGTCGCTCCTCGATCCGGGGATAGCTTTACTATCCGGGTTATTTGACCACCATGGTTTCAATAATCCGCTGCACCAGTGCCTGATGCGCCTTCGGCGTTTTGGCCGGCGACAGGATCTGTAACGTGACCACGCGCTGGTTGAATACCGTCACCACAATGGTGGATACCACCTGCTGGCCGCTGACGTTCTGTTCGCTATCCAGGCGGCGAAAGCGCTGTTTGCCGACGCTAAAGCTCTCTTCCCGGGTCTTCTTGATATTCTGATAACGATCCGCCAGCTCGGTGATCATGCTCTGCATCAGTTCTTTCAGCATCGCATCGCTGCTGCTGAGCTTCATCCCTTCCGGCGGGATCACCTCGGAAGAGACGGTGCGCTGGCGCGATTTGCTGTCCAGGAACAGCTGAATCGTGGATTTGCTATCGTTGATAATACCGCTGTACTTGGTCTGATCGCTAAAGCCCGGCGGCAATTCAAAGGTGATGCGCCCTTGCTGCAGGGAAACCGGCAGGCCGGCCTGCTGCACGCTCTCGGCCACCGGCGCAACCGGCGGCGCGGCGGGCTGAGTCACGATGGGTTTAGGCTCCGGCTTCGGGATTTCCGGCTTTTTGCTGTCCGGGTTGTCGCAGGCAACCAGAGCGCCGGCCAGCCAGACCACCGTGACGAATTTTACGCATGTTGTTAACATCGTCCCTTTCCTTTGCTACCACACATCTATGCCTAACCGTAGCAAGTCACCCTGGCGTTTGCCAGAGATGCGGCCCGATTTGCCACATGGCAACCGCATAAAGGGATAGCCGCTTATTCGCCGGGAAACAGGAAAGGATTGATGCTGCTGCGGGCGAACCCTTCGTCTTCCATTTTGGCATCCAGGATCAGCGTGGCGAGATCGTCGGCCACCGCTTCAACCTGCGGATCTTTCTCCTGATAAAGAATTTTCAGGTAGGTGCCGCAATCGCCGCAGCTTTCCGCCTTCACCGCCGCCTGCTCGCTGCCCAGCGACCAGTAATTGATATCGCGCGTCTGCTCGCAGTTGCTGCACTTGACCCGCACCACGTGCCATTCGCTTTCACACAGGTTGCAGTGCAGGTAACGCAGGCCGTTCGCCGTGCCCATGTGCACTACGCTGGAAACCGGAATACTGCCGCACACCGGGCAGAACTGGCGGTGCTCGCCGTCTTCGGCATGGGCGTTGCCTGGGATCAGGCTGGCCATCTGCGCCCAGTACAGCGAAAGCGCCGCCCAAATGAAAGGCGCCTTATCGCTGCCGATTTGGCTAAATTCGCGGTTGAGCAAGCCATCGGCCAGCAGTTCCAGCTCCGTGACAGACGCTTTTTCCAGATTATCCAGCACCGCCAGAATATGTTCCGGCGCCTGCGGGCGCAGTTCGGCGATCAGCGAAGCCAGCAGCGTGCGCCAATGGCCACTGCGCGCAAACACGCTGATGTCCAGCGGCGGTTTGCCGCTGCGCGCGCCTTGCGCCAGGGCTTCGCTCAGATCCAACTGCAGCGGGTTATCGTGCAGGGCATTATGCTGCGCTTCGGCCAGGGTCGCGGCAAACTCCAGGTAATCCCCCAGCGGATGATTTTCCGCCAGCGTGCGCAGGCGTTCCGCCCGGCGGCGATAGAGACTTTTCAGGTTAGCGAACAGCAACGGCGGAATAGCGTGCGCCGCCGTAAACTTGGCGCTCGGTGCCTCTGACGGCGTTTTAGGAACGATACGAATGCTCATCAGCGTTTATTTTCCTGTTGGCTCATGCCGGCGCAGTGCCCTGTGCGCCAAGCAATAATCACATTGTGCATAAGCCTTTATCGGGTTACAGCGCTAAGATAAAGGCAGAGACATTATTTGACGCCACATTACCACAGGGTAGGTATGGGTGTTATGCCGAGGTGCCAAGTCAGTGAATAATATAGACGCAGAACCCACAACCAGCGCGCCCGGGCTCGCCGGCGCCATCCAGCGCCAGGTATTTCAACGCGATGACCTGGCGGCGGCCGGGCAAGACTGGCTGGCGGAAGAAGTGCCGGTGGCGCTGGTCTACAACGGCATTTCTCACGTGGTGATGATGTGCACACCCAAGGATCTGGAGGCCTTCGCCGTTGGCTTTTCCCTGTCTGAAGGAATTATCGCTTCGCCAAACGAGATTTACGGCATGGATATCGCCGCCACCTGCCACGGCCTGGAAGTGAACATTGAGCTTTCCAGCCGCCGCTTCGCCGGCCTGAAAGAACGCCGCCGGGCTATGGCCGGGCGCACCGGCTGCGGCGTCTGCGGCATTGAGCAATTGGCCGATATCTTCCGCCCGCTGGCGCCGCTGCCATTTAGCCAAACCTTCACGCTCAGCCGGCTCGACGGCGCATTGGCCCAACTACAGGACGTGCAGCAGGTCGGCCAACTGACCGGCTGCACCCATGCCGCCGGTTGGATTACACCACAGGGCGAGCTGCTGGGCGGCTGCGAAGACGTTGGCCGCCACGTGGCGCTGGATAAGCTGCTGGGCGTGCGCGCCAAACAGGGCTGGCAACAAGGGGCGATTTTGGTTTCCAGCCGCGCCAGCTATGAAATGGTGCAAAAAACCGCCATGTGCGGCGCCGAGATCCTGTTCGCCGTGTCTGCCGCCACCTCACTGGCGGTAGAGATTGCCGAACGCTGTAACCTGACGCTGGTGGGCTTCAGCCGGCCTGGCCGGGCGAGCGTCTATACCCATCCGCAGCGGCTGGTTTAAGAACCGGTGAAAAGGAAACGGCATTGCGCGCAGGGTAAGGCAGGAGAAACCGGCGGCCACCTCGCCGCCGGTGGCGATCAGGCAGCGGTTTCGGCGGCGAACACAGCTTCCATTTTCTGCCAGGCTTCAGCCACATCATCAGCCAGGCTGAACAGGCCGGAGGTGCCGACGATAAACACATCCACGCCCGAGGCCGCAATTTGCCGGAAGGTGCGTGCGTTGCACGAACCGTCGATCTCGGTCAGATAGTGATAGCCGTGCTCTTCACGCAGGCGAATCAGTTGCCGAATTTTATCCAGCGTCTCCGGTATAAATTTCTGGCCGGCAAAACCGGGATCAACCGACATCACCGTCACTTTGTCCAGCAAATGCGCATATTCACGAATGCTGTCAGCCGGCGTTGCTGGGTTTAATACCACGCCGCAGCGGCGCCCGGCGTCTTTAATCTGATTCAACAAGCGAAATATTTTATTATTCGCCGTTTCCGGATGAAAACTAATAATATCCGCGCCGGCATCAATACACATCGGAATAATATCTTCCGGGTGGTTAACCATGAGGTGCACGTCGATCGGCACTTCGGTAATTTTGCGCAGATTTTCGATAAAGAACGGCGACAGGGTAATATTTTTTACATAGCTGCCATCCATAATATCGACGTGATAAAACGCCGCCGTGCTGTTCATCGCCTCAATTTGTTCGCGAAAGCGGGTTAAATCCATGCACATCAGCGAAGGGGAAAATTTCGCGTTCATTAGGTAATCCTCATTACATGAGCAGCCATCGGCTGCTCATGACATCAATGGAAGAATGCAACGATATGGCCGAGAATAATGCCGATAATACCGAAGTCGGCATCACCGAAGGTGGTTGACGCAAAGCCCAGATCGCCCATCAGCGGCAGCAGAATCGCCGGCAGGAAAGAGATCAGCAACCCCTGAACAAAGGCGCCGATGATAGCGCCGCGGCGCCCGCCGGTGATGTTGCCGTACACACCCGCGGTCGCACCGCAGAAGAAGTGCGGCACCAGGCCCGGCACGATAACGCTCAACCCAAACAGCGGGCAGAGGAACATGCTGATCAGGCCGGCGGCGAAGCTGCTCAGGAAGCCGATGATCACCGCGTTAGGCGCAAACGGGAACACCGTCGGGCAATCGAGCGCCGGTTTGGCATTCGGCACTAACTTGTCGGCGATACCTTTAAACGCCGGGACAATTTCGGCAATGATCATGCGCACCCCGGCAAGGATGATGTAAACGCCCGCCGCAAAGGTGATCGACTGGATAATGGCGAACACGATGAAATTCTGGCCGCCGCTCACCTGGCTTTCGGTAAACGTTTTGCCTGCCACCAGCACCAGTGCGATGAACAGAATCATCATGGTGAGCGAGATCGCCACCGATGAATCACGCAGGAAGTTGAGGGTTTTCGGCACCTTCAGCTCTTCAATCGACGGGCTGCCTTTGCCAACCAACTTGCCAACCAACGCCGAGAGCAGATAACCGGTGGAGCCAAAGTGGCCGAGCGCCAGATCGTCCGAATTGGTGATTTTGCGGGTAAAAGGCTGCAAAATCGCCGGGCTGACCACCATCATGGTGCCGAGAATCAGCGCACCAATCAGCACCAGCCAAAAGCCACTCACGCCGCCCACCGACAGGATCACCGCCAACATCGCCGCCATATATAACGTGTGATGGCCAGTGAGGAAGATGTACTTCAGCGGCGTAATGCGCGCCAGCAGAATATTCACCAGCATACCGAACACCATGATCATCGCGGTTTCAGTACCGTAATTCCGCTGCGCCAACGCCGCCATCGCATCGGTATTTGGCACCACGCCCTGAATCGAGAACGAGTGTTCAAACAGCTGGCTGAAAATAGTCAGCGTCGCGGCGATCAGATTGGCACCGGCGATCAGAATAACAAAACCCATAACGGTTTTTAGCGTGCCGGAAATAACATCGGAGATCGGTTTCTTTTGCAGTAATAACCCGATCAGAGAAAACAGGCCGACAAGTATTGCGGGTGTTCCAAGAACATCCTTAATGATGAACTGCAGCATAATTTACTCCATGCAATCGGGAATAATTACAGGTGCTCTGCCAGAATTTCTTTAATCCGTGCGTTATCCAGCAAATTACTTAAGCCAAATACCTGCGCACTGTGGCCGGCTAATTGATCGGCGATATCTTTGGCGCTAATAATCAGGTCGGCTTTTTCCGATTTGGCGGAAGTTAAATCGGTATGGCCGACTTCCGCTTCTTTTCCTAATTCCGCCACTATCTTTTTCACGTTCATTTCGACAATAAAGCTGCTGCCTAAACCGTTTCCACACACAATCAGTACTTTTTTCATCATCGTCATCTCTGGTGATTACTGGCTAATGGCCGCCTGAATGGCGGGTAGGGTATCTGCCGTCAACAATTGTTGCAGGCGTGCTTCATCGCTGAATAATTCAGCTAACTGGGTGATCATCTGGATGTGCTCATCACCGGACACGGCGCACAGCATGATCACCACGTACACCGGATCGTTTTCCCCGGCATCAAAATTAACGCCGTTTTTGATATGCAGCAGCGACAGGCCATTTTCGTGCGCACCCTGTTCGGGGCGGGCATGCGGCATCGCCAGGCCAGGCGCCAGCACATAGAAAGGGCCGATTTCAGCGTGCGCGGTGAAAATCGCCTCGAGATACGCAGGCGTAATGGCACCCCGCGCCAGCAGCGGTGCGGCGGACTTGCGCACCGCATCCTGCCAGTCGATAACCTCGTCCACGATGTTGATAGCGTCGGCGGTGAGCCACTGAGTAAGCATGCTAATTTCCCGTCGGTTGGTGAATGATCTGCATTCTGGTGATTTAGTGAACGCCATTCTGTGATACTAGTCGCAAAAGTTAGCGGTAACACAGTTATTGTTAAAAAATGAGTTACCGCTAACATTTTTCGCATTTACGGTTGCGTGGTTTGCACCGTGGCAAGTAGGTTGGCATGTTCTGAAGCGCAGCGCAGGTTTGTGCGATGACCAAAAAGTGTGGTTTTTAACATAGCGCGCAAACGCATTTGGTCTTAAGCTGCGTCCAGTTAAAAATAGGCCAGTCAGGAGAACGCCATGGCAGAAAAACGACGGCGCAATACCGGCAAAAGCACCCTCGCCGATGTCGCCCGTTTAGTGGGTGTCAGTACGATGACCGCATCGCGCGCGCTGCGCGTACCGGAAAAAGTCTCTCCTGAAATCCGCGAAAAGATCGATGCGGCGGTGATTGAGCTGGGATATGTGCCGAACGTGCAAGCACGTAATCTGGCTTCGGCCTCATCGCGCCTGATTACCATGGTGGTGCCCTCTTTCGCCACGCCCGGCTGTGCGGCGGTGTCGGAAGCCCTGCAAAGCGTGCTGCGCCCGCAGGGCTATAACATGATGCTGGCGGAAGCCAACCATTCGGCGTCTGAAGAGAAAGACCTGATCGAAATGTTGCTCTCTTACAACCCGGCGGCGATGGTGCATTTTAATTTCGATAACGCCACCGACGCGCACCGTCTGCTGAGCAACTCCGGTTTACCGGTGATGGACATTGGCGGCGTGCGCCACGATGCCCCCGGCATCAGCATCGGCGTCGATTACGCCAAAGCCATTCGCCAGTTGGTGCAAAAGCTGGTTGAAAACGGCTACCGTAATCTCGGCCTGCTCTGCACCCAAACCAACAGCACCATTTTCAGGCAGTTGCTTAATGGCTGGCATAGCGGCATGTTGGCGATGAATCAGGCGCCGCATCGCGTAGTCACCTCGCCGCAACAGCCGACTTTCGCCACCGGGCATGGGCTGCTGGCGGAGATCCGCCTGACGTGGCCTGAACTGGATGTGCTGATTTGCACCGCGGAGGAGGTCGCCTGCGGCGCGATCATGGCCTGCCACGCCGCGGGCATCGCCATTCCCAGCCAGTTGGCGATTGCCAGCATCGGCGGCGGCCATCTCTCTGCGGTTTGCTCCCCGCCGCTGACCACCGTCGCGCTGCCGTATGAGGAGATGGGGCGAGTGGCCGGCAAGCGCCTGCTTGCCGCGTTAAACGGCGACGAACCGTCGGCATTCAATGAGCTGCCGGCAACGCTTAAAATGCGCGCCAGCACCGGCAAGGTATAAAAACAACGTGTTGCTTTTGCCAGATTGCACAAATCCTTATACTTAATAGGGCATTGATAATCATTTTCAATACCAATTAATTAACTATAATGATCCAACTGCTTACGCGGTGCTCACATATTGCGCCGCCCAAAAACCACTGGAGATGATGATCATGAGTTATTCACTGCCATCCCTGCCTTACGCCTATGACGCACTGGAACCGCACTTCGACAAGCAGACGATGGAAATCCATCACACCAAACACCACCAAACCTACGTCAACAACGCCAACGCGGCGCTGGAAAGCCTGCCGGAACTGGCCAAACTGTCTGTTGAAGAGCTGATCGCCAACCTGGATAAAGTCCCGGCCGACAAAAAAACCGCGCTGCGCAACAACGCCGGCGGCCACGCCAACCACAGCCTGTTCTGGAAAGGGCTGAAAACCGGTACCACGCTGTCTGGCGAGCTGAAAGCCGCCATCGAACGCGATTTCGGCAGCGTAGAAAAATTCCAGGAAGACTTTGAGAAAGCCGCCGCCACCCGTTTCGGCTCCGGCTGGGCCTGGCTGGTACTGAAAGACGGCAAACTGGCTGTGGTTTCCACCGCCAACCAGGACAGCCCGCTGATGGGCGAAGCCATTTCCGGCGTTTCCGGCTTCCCGATTATCGGCCTGGACGTGTGGGAACATGCTTACTACCTGAAATATCAGAATAAACGCCCTGATTACATCAAGGCCTTCTGGAACGTCGTGAACTGGGACGAAGCCGCCAAACGCTTCGCCGAAGCCGCGAAATAAGCGCACGCTCACCAGCCACGCTAACCGTTTCCCCACCGGGGGAGCGGTTTTTTTTTGCCCTGATTCCGCGCCGCTGCCCCGCTTCCGTTTTCCCTATCACGGCCGCACCGCTTTATCCTGTCCCTGGCCGGCAACTCACGCTATCCTGAAACCTGACGTGACAGTAAGGAGGCTCACATGCACCACCCCGACGTTTATATTGGCGGCATTCAACCTTACGAGGGCGGGCGCCCGAGCGCGATCGCCAAGCGCCAGGTGGACGGTGCCGTTCAGCTCACCCCGCAGGGGCTGGCGGGCGATGAGCAGGCGGAAACCCGCCACCATGGCGGGCCGGACCGCGCGCTGTGCCACTATCCGCGCGAACACTACAACCACTGGCGCGCACAGTTTCCGGTGCAGGCCGAGCAGTTCTGCGCGCCCGCCTTCGGCGAGAATATCTCCACCCTCGGCCTGACTGAGCACAACGTATTTATCGGCGATATCTTCCACTGGGGCGAGGCGTTGATTCAGGTCACTCAGCCGCGTTCCCCCTGCTTTAAACTCAATTTCCATTGCGATATCGACGATATTTCGCTATTGATGCAGCAAAGTGGCCGCTGCGGCTGGCTGTACCGGGTGATCGCCAGCGGTGAAGTGAGCGGCGATCGCCCGTTAACGCTGGCGGCGCGCAACAGCGAAATCTCGGTGGCGGAGGCCATCAGCATCGCCTGGCATATGCCGTTCGACGAAGAACAATACCACCGCCTGCTGGCGGCTGCTGGGCTGTCCGCCACCTGGAGCAAAACCATGCTGGCGCGCATCACCACCGGCAAGATCGAAGATTTCAACCGGCGCCTGTTCGGCCACTAACGGATAGACACAGCGCGCAAGGGTCAGGGATGGGCCACATAACACGCTGGCACCCCAGCAACGTGAGAGATTAAACAGATAGGCAAAGACCATGACACAACTCATCCATCCTGCCGCAGCCGAAGGTTATCAGGCCAATGCGGAATACTACGTTAAAGGCCGCCCGGATTATCCACCAGAAGTCAGCGCATGGCTGCGCGAAGCCGTCGGCCTGCAGCCGGGGAAAACCGCGATCGATCTCGGCGCGGGCACCGGCAAATTCACCGCCCGCCTGCTGGAAACCGGGGCGCAGGTGATCGCCGTCGAGCCGGTGTTGCAGATGCGTGAAAAGCTGGCCGCCGCGCTGCCGCAGGTAAAGACCCTGGCGGGAACCGCCGAAGCCATCCCGCTGCCGGACGAATCCGTCGACGCCGTGGTGTGCGCACAGTCCTTCCACTGGTTTGCCACCCCGGCGGCGCTGGCGGAAATCCGCCGCGTTCTGAAGCCGGGCGGCAAACTCGGGCTGATTTGGAACATGCGCGATGCGCGCGTGAACTGGGTGCGCAAACTCAACCAGATTGTCGATCGCTACGAAGGGGACGTGCCGCGTTTCTATTCCGGCGCGTGGCGCAGTCTGTTCCCGGTGAAGCATTTTGATAGCCTGCGGGAGCAAGGGTTTATGTTCGGCCACAGAGGCGCCACCGAAGACGTGATTTACAACCGGGTGCGCTCAACCAGCTTTATCGCCGCCCTGCCGCAGGCGCAGCAGGAACAGGTGATCGCACAGTTGCGTGAGCTGGTGGCGGCGGAAGAAGAACTGTGCGGCAAGGAAACCGTAACGGTGCCTTACCAAACCCAGGCGTTCGTCACTACCAAGCTGGAATAAAAACTGCGCCGGGCGCGGGGAAGCGCCGGCAACAGGTTTCAATACACGGCCGTTTACCCCGCCAGCGTACTTAACGAAGCAATGTGTAAAATAACAGTCTGCTGATACGATAAGATAGTAATTCCAATCATATTGGGGTAATAAAAATACCACTTATAGACAATACACCACGATCAGAAATTAATATTATGGGCGATGTAATGCGTAACCTTAAAGAATTAAGGTTATTGGCGGAGGGCCAAGCCAATATTAAAATGTCGATAGCCACTTGATTTGTAATTAATCAGCCATAAAACACTCCGCCGCACCATTCCCAATTGTATCTGCAATATCATATGCAACAGATGGGCATCATACGGAAAAATAATTTTCCATATCAGAATAAACATCCAGCAACATACCTTGGATTGCAATTACCATAGAAACAAAATATTACATATATTTATTTTAATATAATACCTGTATGGGTGGAGAATTATATTTAATAGAATTAGGATAAACATCCATAATTCATGACAACTGACGACTAATAACGCCAAGTCATCTGAATGAGAACAATAAATTAAGGTATGGATAATATATGTTACACGTGGTGAAAGTGGATAACTTAACCGTTAAAATGGCATCAGAGGATCGTTTTGCTCTGGATGGGCTCACTTATTACTTTGAAAAAATTCATATAAAAAACGCTATATTTTCCGAAGCGGGGGTTTTCATAATTAGTCAAAGTGATATTATGGAAGCCTATCGATTTTTATTAGCACATCTTGACTTTTTTAAGTCACATAAGATTATTTTTTTTATTTGCCCGTCATCAGTGTGGAAAGTTATAGACGGTATCAATGACAGACGGTTTAAGTTTATCGATATACATTCTAAGCCTGATACTATTGGCGGATTTATTCAAAGGGAAAATGACAGTTATAACATTAAGACTTCTACTCATCAGTCGAAAAGAAAACTAACATACTGTGAAATTAATTTCATAAGATATTATATGAAAGGCTATAATCCAACCTCGATCGCAAGAATTCTGGGTGTAAGTATAAAAACAGTCAGTGCACATAAAAGAGCCGTCATGAGAAAACTTTTGGCTGCTAATGTATTGGAGTTACTTGTCAAATATGAAATCAGCAAAAAGACAAAATCTCTATGTATACAGGCCCGACATTAATATTACTTATTTTAAAGTTCTAAACAGTCTTTTCTCAACTATTGGGTCATGCATTCAAATTTTGAACATGATTACTCACACCCAATAAAAACATAGATACTCCTCCAGTACGCATGCGAATATTCACAAAAAACCAAAATAAATATTTCAATGACATTCTATTTAGATGGTACCAGCGGGTAATCATTCCCAGTTAATGGTATATGTTGCTGTTGCGATAACAGAACCGGCAGAAATACTGGATCCGCCATAATTGTAATAATAGGCATATAGCGCAATACCACACTTTATCCCTACAGTGTTGAGGAGTTTACAAACTGCTTCGCTATTGCTTGCCTCGAATACACTCTTATTATTGGAAGTAAAAGCTTGTCCCAGAGTTATCGCATTGCCTGTCTCGTTTTTCAGCGAAATGCCGATGCCTTCGGCAGTACCCGAGTTCTGTATATAGTCTCCATTCGCAGAGGCATTGTTACTGTCGATGGTAAGATAGAATGTTGCCGCGTTTGTACCAATGGTTGTTGTGGCAGCGGTCCCCCACACACCGCTTGGGTCGCAGTCACTTACGGTGAATGAAAACTCTGTCGGTTCACCAACCGTGCCCACCCCAGAGGTGATCGCCTCAGCGGTGTTGATACTGGGCAAAATAACAGTCATGTCGCCGTTAGCATCGGTGTTGTCACTGTTGATACTGCAGGTGGTGTCCGCAATGGTGCCGCTCACCGTGACAGTCGCGGCACGCGCAACCGCCGCTGAATAAACCGGCGCCTGATATAATGCACAAAATAAAAAACCTGCTATCATCGCCAAGAACTTAAGCATATGACTCGCTCCTCAGTCGTAGTTTAGGTACAGCACAGCCGTAGCAGTTAAACTACCCGCAGCCAGCGACGATTCATCATAGACGTAATACTCAGCGGTCAGCGGCAAAGACAAACTGCCCACCGTATCGCCTTTAGAGACCAACGATATCTCCGTTGCATCACCCTGAACCCCGGCGCTGTCACTAAAGGTCAGGTCGCTACCGTCACTCAAAATTTTCACCCCGACGCCGCTACTGTCAGAGGCGCTATTACGCAATACCGTCGTTTGGCCGCTAACTATATCAGCACTGTAAAACCACGCGGATACATTACGGGTACTGGCGCTGTTCAGCGCGCCGCTGCATGTCAAAGGGATGGTGAAAGAGGTACTACCGACTTCACCTTGTTTCAACGATGTCGGACTTATCGTCGGCAGCGTGACGGTCGTATCCGTCGCTGAACAGGTCGTCGGCGTCGGAGAGAATGTGACATCTACTTGCTGATAGCCAATCCACTGTGTATTACTCCAGGAATTACTCAAAAAAGCATCAAGCGCATCAGACGCGGTAGCGCTTGAGCTTCGCGCCACGGCCACCACCGGCAGATCTATACTTGTGGTGGCATTTACTGTAGAACTACTTGATGGAACGGAATCGCTGTCGACCAGCTCTGCGGTAATGGTATAAGTGACCTGGTAAGCACTGAGATTGTAATAGGTGACCACAAGAATTGAACCAAGAGGAAGAGTAGTTTCATCCGCAGTTGCCGTGAATTTGACCCACTGATCAACATCGTTGCTAGTATCGGTAAAATGGACGTAATATCCACCGCTCATCGGAGAAACCACGTAGGCAGTTGAAAGTATCGTACAATACATGGCCCCAGCGTTCGACGTCCAGGTAGTAGAAGCACTTCCTGTAGCGTTATCCGTCGAGGTCAATAGGCTGGATATATCCCAAGTCGAAGTAGCCGAATGTACATCCGACGCAATGGGAGAAAGCAGTGATGAAGTTGGCCAGCACTGAGCATAAGAGAAGCCTGAAAGCGCCAACATACTTCCCGCTAAAAAAAATAGACAAGTTTTATGTATAGGCCAACGGTTATTGAGCCGGGGTACATTCATTGCGATGCTCCTCTACAGGGTGGCTGATGGCGCAAAGGCGTTCTTTTTTACTGCTGCTGTCGGTATACCGGACATAGAGTATTTCCGGCAGGGCCTCCGACTTAACATAGAGCTGCGATCCCTGGGCAACATACCCGGTATCTTCTTTCTGCTTATTCAAAATTGATGCGCCAAACGGCAACGGCTCGCCATTATTCAATTCGGCATCAAAAGTAAAAACCTGGCGCCTGTCGGTCTGATATTTGAGGTAGGATATACTGCCGTACCAAGGCGCGGCGTAGGCGACGTTGCCCAATATTTCCGCCTGCCCCTTATTAGAGCTATTTTTATCATCCATTATAAATTTATTCCGTCTGTAAGCAGAAGCTGATGCAATCAGTGCCTGACCACGGCTATTGGTTTGCACCCCAGGATTATTATTTACAATAGCGCCAGCGGCGCCAGGAGCATCCAGTATTACAAAAGTGTTCCCCGTATCGCCGGAAGCCAATAATCCGCCACGCCACAGCATCAACGTGCCGCTCGCCGATGCCCCCATTTGACGATAGCTGCTAGCATCGGTATAACTTGCGGTCAGTTTGCTCCATGGCGATTGCCAATCTGCATAAAGGCTTGCTGAACGTGAAGCTGACGACTGGCTGTCAGAAAAACTGGCGCTATAGCCCACCGTCTGGGTGGCGCCGTTAATACCCACCGTTGATGAACTATATCGGCCATTGGCAGCATATAGATTACTGCTCAAGCTGGCCTGCCGACCAAAAATGCTAAACGGGATGGTCAAAGATAAATCAATCCGGCTTTCATCGGATTTCACGATGCCATAGTTAGCCTCATCATATTCACTACTGTCATCATTTGGATCGTATTCGTAATGAATGCGTGAAGCCGCCACGCTGTAAGAGATATCGCGCCAAGAGTTACTGTACGTGACTGAATATTGTTTGGTTTTCTGCATTGACTGCCAGTAGGTGCTATAGCTGCCTCGTAAAGCGATTTTCCCCCAATCATCGGGAAGTGGCTGATCAAGCGTTGCGCTGAGCGTATGTTTGCTTCGCTTATAGCTACTGGCGCTATAGCCTTTTTTGAAAAGCGCATTTAATTTTACCGTATCGTAAAATGACAAGTAATTCTGCGTATCATAATAATACGTCGCTAACGTCAGGTTTGTCCGGGTGGGGAAGTACCGGCTCCATGATATTTTATAGCGTTGCCCTGCATGAGTTGTCTCATCGCCAAGCTCGGCCTTCGCGTCATCAACACTCAGCGATAATGAGCCTATATAAGGAACGGAAAAAGCCACCCCTCCCAGTATCGAGTGGTATTTTTCACTCAGCGTTCCTCCGGCATATAACGTCAGGTAATTATTGATACCATGAGAAAAACTCCCCTGCATAAAATCAGGATGGCTATCGACATCGCGGACATCCACCTGCCCGGCATTGAACAGCCATTCAGACGAGCCGGGCCTTAACATGTCCGACAACGTAGAAAAAGGAACCACAAAAGATTCAACGGTTCCATCTGCATTCTGTACTTTAACGGTCAGATCACCACGCGATCCCGTCGGCATGAGATCCCTGATCGCAAACGGACCTGGCGGAACGCTATTCTGATAAATCACACTGCCGCTTTGGTATACCCTAATGACAGAGTTAGTTTTTGCCACCCCATAGATAACCGGCATATATGTACGATATATATCCGGGTACATTTTCTGTTCTTGCTTCAGTAAGATCCCCTTATAGCGGAGGGAATCGAACCAGTCCGAGCCGGTATAACTTTCACCCACCCGGATAACAGAGTGAAGGGAAGGGAAAGGCCGTTCGATATAGCGTTCATTATTCGTCCAATAGCCATTAGGGTTTGCACGGGTTTTACGATAGACAGATTTATCAACCAGGTGGCTCCCCCCCAGATCAAGGCCGCTATTCAGCGTTAAATATAGATTGTCAGTATCACTGATCCCATCTGATCGCCAGGCATGATAATAGTTTGCATTATAGGTGGTATAGAGACCATTAATACCCTCATCCCACTGAGACGGCGGAAGCCAGCGGGCATCAAATTTAGTGACAAAGGCCTGTGGTATCGTAAGATTTACCCGCAGTTGACCACTGCTCAGTGAGGACTGACCGCCATGCAGAAGTAAATCAACATCGACCCACTGACCCGCCGTTGCCTGCTTGAGGATATCATCTGCATCAGTAATACCAATGAGGGGGACGGCTTCCCGACTTATTTTCATTTTATTATCATCGGTAATAATAAATTTATATTTACCACGCCATGTACTGTTGATATACACATCGAACAAATAAGTGCCGGCTGCGATTTTTTTATCTGAAGAGTTCCAGTTCACGCTTGCCGCTTCCCCCACGAGAAAACTGGTGTCGAATCCTGCAGCAGCGTGCACCTTACCCTGTAGGCCAGCAATTATAGCCAAAGATAACAAGGCCAGTTTAAAGCTTCGATCGGCTAAAATATGCATTCCTATCACACTCTTACTGGCAAGGTATCAACAGATAGTATTAACTTGTGGAGCCTGGTGATTAAAATTTAGCAACGGATGGTACTTTCGAGCCATAATCGTCGATTCTAACCATTTGGTAAGTGCCCGATGATAAATTCCCCCGGATTTCTTCCGGCGTTGTACAAGAGAACGGCGGCACAAAAACCGCTTTCTTCAGGAAATTATCCGTAACCCTCCCTTTTTGAGGGGTGTAGCTTTTCCCATCCCAGCGCATTATTTGCACTATCGTCAGATAATAAGGTGATTTATTGTTGATACAGGCTTTCCCATCGGCACCACGAGATAAAGCAACATACTTAGGAATATCATCGACGGCTATCGAAAGCCCTGCAGGCCGCCAAAATAACTTGATGCGATTACGCAGTGCAACTTGCATGTAATTGCTACCATGCTTATCGGGCATGGGGGGGACATCAAGAACGTTAAGCCAGAATACAGACTCGCGATCTTGAGGAAGTTTGCTTGAGGAACCTGTCAATAATACTTTTAGCGTCTGGCCACCTTCGCCATCAATTTTGACGACCGGAGGCGAAACGATAAAAGGGGCATGGACGTCTTCCGGACGAGACTGCGGATTTCCATCATCGATCCATGCCTGGACAAGATGAACCGTACGTGACTTATTAAGCAGTTGCACAGAAACACTGCTTTCATCTGAAGGATAAACCAATCGGGTCCTATTTATAACTACGCTGGCTGATGCTTGGCCAGAGAGCAAGGAAACAGCCACCAAAAAATATTTGCCAAAGTTAAACATATTTCCACTCCTTATAATAAATGGAGCCTGGTACACCGGGCCGGGCTCCACTACCTGTCATTCGTAGCTAAATACGTAGGTTGCTGTTGTTACAACGCTACCGGTGGTAACGCTAGAACCACCATAGTTATAGTAATTTGCATAGTAGGTAATATCGCCCGCTGCACCCGTGTCATATACCGCGGAATCAGTTGAACTGCTAGAACTGGTAGTTGCTAACCCAGTATCCAATGCTGTATCCAATGTAATTGCTTTGGATCCATCGCTGGTAAGAGCAATACCAACGCCAGTAGCGGTCCCAGTCGCATTTTTCAGATAGGTTTCATCATCTGAAATGTTAGCGCCACTAAATGTTATATCCAGCGCCTGAGCCGTCGTGCTAGTTGCCGTATACCCCGAACAACCGGAGACCGCGATAGTAAATGCGGTCGCGCCACTGGTAAGAATCCCCGTGGAGGTGCCGAGTGCATCCGTAGTTATCGGTTCAAGGCTAACTGTAAAGTCGCTGCCATTGTTAGTCGTAACGTTACATGTCGTATCGGTTACGGAGCCGGAAAACGTAATCGTACCCCCACCAACTGATGAACTGGTTGTCGCCATCGCAGTACCTGAAAGCGCTAAACCACCCATTGCAACTGCCAATAAAGCTCGAGTAAAAATTTTATCTTTCATACAAATAACTCGTTTTTTGTGAACCCTATTTTAAAAATGCATAATCTGAAATCAGATTGACATCAATCCTTAGCCTGAACTATTACAAAATTAAAACATTTCCATAGCCCACCTGTTTAATCAATGAAGTTAATTTTTACACACAAAAACCAATCTCACTCGCATACGAGCTCAATCAATTATTGAATTTTCCATTTTAGGAAAAACTTTAATCAACGTTAGGGATCGTACTCCTCTACGACTTATTCTTGCAATTGATGCAGATCAATTTTTACAACATGCCTATTTTTTGATCTCGCTGTTTACTTGCTGTTTATATTTCCATTAGAGTTCAAATATTCAACAATGACATCTTTATTAGTGGCGTATTTCGCTTCATGCACCAAACCATATTTTCCAAAAAAAATTGATTAGTTACGTAAAGTTATTATGTAGCTAATTTCATGTTACCACTGGGAATTTTCTTAATATGTAGACGCTCGTTAATACCGTCCAATCGATTACTCATCGATACTTTTACTATGGAGCCCACTATAGAAAACTCGATAGTTTATTTCTGCAGCACTTAAACCAATGTTCAAAAAACAATCAAATGATGTAATGATTTATTACACTGTTAAACTAAAACAATACAAACAATACAAACAATAAATGAGCTTCGGTTTGCTTCTTAATTTATTTTATTTAGCCCTTCATACTAAATATCCTTATTTATACTACTTAAGTGGTATTGACCACGTTATAAATATTAAAATAACTGTTATGATTATTTTTATTAGGATATGGATTTCAGCTCTTCGGATTTTCAAACATGCGATTCACCTGTGTGTCTACCCAAGTTTTTACATTACTCCAAGCTTAACGCCGCACGCACATCGCTTCATCTGCCGGAACTCATATACATCTGGTATTTAGCCATTCGTTCCAGTTGACCTCATGTTTGTCTATCGTTCGGGGAATATTTGTGGGAAAACGTGACTATGGTTCACCATCGCAAAATAGTGGGATACCGAGAGGAAAAAAGGACTATAGGCGGTAAAAACGAGCAAAGCCTAAGTAAGCTGACGCAGGGAAGACGTGCCCGCAACCCGTTGATTGACTGGATAACGAGGCATCAGCAGTGTGCATACCCACTGCTGACGTATTCGGCAGGCGGGATCAGAAAGGTTTTTTAGCGTAGCCGGTTACCGCTTTCAGCCCCATTTCACGGCCCAGCGCGGTCATCGGGTGCACCACGATCAGGCCGCGCACGCTTTTCTTCAGCGCGCCCATATCCGCCTGCTCTTTCTTGGTGATCTCACGGCTGAACGGCAGCTTTTCCAGCTTTTGCGCCTCGCTGCTCAGCTTCTGCACGCGCACGTTTTTCAGCCGCTCAATTTCCGCCGCCAGCGTTTCTTTTTCTTTATTGTGTTGCGCGATCAGATCCGGGTTGCCCTGTTGGATCACCTGGCTATCCTTGTGGTTCAGTGCATCCAGTTGGTCGCTCAGGCGCTTAATCTCTGCCTTTTCTATCTCTTTCATGGTATCCGGCCTGTTGTGCCGCTTGCGGCACGCTAAGAAGTGATTTTCAGTGCGGCATTGTAGCAAAATGCGCAGCCGGTTACCCGCCCGATGCGATCCCGGCTGGCAGGCCGCTCATCGCACAAGCCCGGGCCCCGACGCGTGCTAAAGCCTGTCTGTAGCGTTCGTTGAACGGATAGCAGCAGGAAAGGCGCAGCCCATTGCGATAACGGCCGCTGGGTGAATAGAGCATACCCGGCGTCAGGCAGATGTGCTCATCCAGCAACTGGTGAAACAACTGCACGCAGTCCACCCCGTGCGGGAACTCAACCCAGAAAACAAAACCGCCCGCCGGCTGGGTGGCGCGCGTTCCGCGCGGGAAGTGGCGAGCGATAATCGCTCGCGCCTCATCCACCTGGGCGGCATAGCGTTTACGCAGATTGCGCAAGTGGTGATCGTACCCCCCGCTGGCCAGAAACGTGGCCAGCGTTTCCGACAGCAGCTGCGACTCCGCCATCGATGATACCGCCTTCAGCTTACGCAACGCATCGCTAAAGCGCCCGCCGGCCATCCAGCCAATGCGGAAATCCGGCGCCAGCGTTTTGGTGAAGCTGGAGCAAAACAGCACCCAGCCGCCATGGTCAAAGGCTTTTACCGCCGGCTCCAGCACACCGCCAAACTGGATTTCGGCATACAGCCCATCCTCGATCAACGGCACCTGGTGATCGTTCATCAGCCGGGCCAGCCGCTTTTTTGCCGCCAGCGGCATCGTGCACCCCAACGGATTCTGCACCGTCGGCATGGCGATAACCGCATTCAGCCGCTTCTCGTCCAACAGCAGTTCCAGCGCATCCAACGACAGGCCATGCTGCGGATCGGTGGGGATTTCCAGCGCCTTCAACCCCAGGCTGGCCAACAGTGGCAACAGGTAAAAATAGGTGGGTGACTCTAGCCCGATGCAGTCACCGGGTTTGGTGGTAGCGCGCAATGCCAGTTGCAGCGCCTCCATGCAGCCGTGCGTCAGCACCACGTCACCCGGCTCCAGCAGCATACCCAGCGCCATCCCGCGGCGAGCGATCTGCTGGCGCAGCCGCAGGCTGCCGGGCGGCAGCGCATATTGGCCGATCAAATCCGGCTGGCGCCGCAGTTGTGAAGCCAGCATGCGCCCCAGTTTACCGCCGGGATAAAAATCCGCCGTCTGCGGGCAGGCCAGCGACAGGTTGGTAAACGCCGGATTCTGCTGGGCGGCGAACACCGTATCGATCAGCGCCAGCACGTCATCCGCCGGCTTTTCAATACGATCGCTCGGCGGCGAAGCCGCTTTCAGCGCCGGCAACGTACTGCGCACATAGAAGCCGGACTGCGGCCGCGCCTCGATCAGCCCGCGATCTTCCAGCATACGGTAAGCCGCCACCACGGTATTGATACTGACGCTGTGGCTCTGCGCGCAGCGGCGCACGGAAGGCACGCGGCTGCCAGGCTGTAGCGTGCCACGGCGAATGGCCTCCGCCAGCGTTTCGGCCAATTGTAAATAGCGCGTTTCCGCAGTGGATTCATCAAGAAACACAGTTTATCTCCAGGCAATGGGTACAGTTTCATCTTTAACAAACTGTATCCATCACAATAGCCGATCTCTGGTTCTGTCACCATCACGCCAAGCGCCTTATGCTGGTGTTACTGCCCAACACCCTGTTTTAGGAGCTTTTTTATGCTGGATTCTGCTTTTATCAGCTACGTCACCGTGATGTCGATAACCCCGGGGCCGAATAACCTGCTGCTGGCCTCATCCGGCGTCAACTTTGGCCTGCGCCGGACGCTGCCGATGATTTTTGGCATCGGCGCCGGCTGCGCGGTGCAGCTCGCGCTAACCACCTCCATGCTCAACGTTATTCTCAGCGGCGCCAGCGGGCTGCGTTTCCCACTGGCGCTGATGGGCTGCGCCTACCTGCTGTGGCTGTCGTGGAAGCTGTTTCAGGCTGCAACGCCCACGGCCAAACAGCAGGCCAAGCCAATGCGCTTTATCGCCGGCGCGCTGTTTCAGGCGGTGAACCCGAAAGCCTGGCTGATGGCGATCAACGTGGCTATTTTGTTTACCCCGCGCAGCGGCGCCAGCCTGCATCAAACGCTGGCGATCATCGCCGGTTTCACCTTATTGAATATTCCCTGCGTGTTGGTGTGGGCGCTCATGGGCGATCGGCTGCGCACTGCCCTGCGCGTGGCCTGGAAGCTGCGGGTGTTTAACGGGATCATGGCCGGATTGATGGCGGCCACGGCGTTGTGGCTGCTGTATGATGAGTGGCGGATCGCCCTGGCTTAAGCCGGGCCGAGCGGAGAAAGGCGGGAAGGCTGTTTGGCGCCGATGCCGGCGATCAGCTCGGTGAGGGACAGCACCATGGTGGAACGCACCATTTGCTGATAACGCTGGTGCTGCATGGCGATCAGCAATTCGTCGGCTTCGCCGGGTTGCAGGAACGTCGGCACCGGCGGCAGCACCGCCACGCAGTGCAATTCGCCAAACGGGCCAAGGATTTCATCATCAACGAAACGGTATTCGCTGCCGTCGTGGTTTAACTCTTCGCGCAGCGCCATCAACAGCTCAGCGTCTTCATATTCATGGCGGGAAATCACCCCAAGCCCGTACATCAGCTTCAGGCGCACAGACAGTTCGCCCAGCGGGCCGGCACCGGATAACAGCGGTTCGACGGCGTATTTCACCGCATAGTCATCCTTGCGAAAAACCTGCACTACCAGCACGTTGAGCGCTTCCGCCAGCAGATCCACCGCTGCAATCAGGAAGCTGCGCACCGTCTTGCCGGCGTTAAGCTTTTCCAGAACCTTATTTTCAAATGCCTGCGCTTCTTCCATCGTCGTTCTTCGTATGGCGTGGAGTGGGATCCCTTCTCCCGACAGGGGAAGTTTTGGATAAGCGTGAACAATATCACGAATGTTGCTCACCCGGCCTCCTCCCTAACCAGAGAAAATGCATTTATCCCCCTCTTATTTTAAGCGGCAGATGCGCGGGCCTGATTCCCAGAGCCGCGCTAAAACGGGGCCTCTGATATAGGCAGCGTCGCCAGGCCAACACACCTGCAATTTACTGTATGAAGGGTATGCCATTATGCGTGATGCATAGCGGTATATGCAGCCACCGCTTTGCGTACCACCTCACTGTCTTCCGGCAGGCCGGTGATTTGCACCAGCGCCGCCTGCGGCCCCAGCCGTGCCAGCAGTTCCGCCATCTCTTGCGCCTGCGGATCCTGCTCATTGTTGTAATGCAGCACCGCGGCGATGCCCTGGATCAGATTTTCGTTCGGCAGGCCATACTCCAGCGTGCCCAGCAGTGGCTTGATCAGGCGATCGCCGGCGCTCAGTTTGCGCAGCGGCTGGCGGCCGACGCGTTCCACGTCATCATGCAGGTAGGGGTTCTCAAACCGGCCGAGGATCTTATTGATATACGCCGCGTGTTTTTCCGGCGCGAA
Source organism: Gibbsiella dentisursi (assembly GCF_039539505.1). NCBI lineage: Bacteria > Pseudomonadati > Pseudomonadota > Gammaproteobacteria > Enterobacterales > Yersiniaceae > Gibbsiella > Gibbsiella dentisursi. Next base: position 101,153 of record NZ_BAABDG010000009.1, on the reverse strand, counting down.
ACCATAGCGTTTGATCAGCACCGCGCCGCTCTCTTCCATTGCGCCCTTTACCACACTGCGCACGTCGGGATGGAGAATGGCTTCGCGGATGGTCGGCAGGTTCGCCCGCTGCCCCAGATAAGCGGTAATGGCATGGCCGGTGTTAAGCGTGAACAGCTTGCGTTCAACAAACGCCATCAGGTTATCGGTCAACTCCATGCCGGCAATGGCTGGCGGCTCGCCTTTGAACTGCGTTTTATCAACAATCCATTCGCTGAAGGTTTCCACCGTCACTTCCAGCGGATCGGTGGTGCCTGCCGCTGCCGGCGGTACGATGCGATCGACGGCCGAATCAACAAAGCCGACGTGCTGCTCCACCCAGGCCTGCTCTTGCACCGGCAGAGCGTTAAACACGTGCTGTTTCAGTTGGCTGGTGCCGCGCACCATATTTTCGCAGGCGATAATGTTCAGCGGCGCTTCATTGCCCTGCTGGCGGCGTTTAATCAGCCCTTTGGCAATAGTGCCGGCAATTTTATCCAGGATCTGCGGCCCGACCGCCGTGGTAACCAGATCGGCCTGCGCAATCAGCGCTGCCGCCTCATCGCTGGCGCTATGCACGGCGCTGACGTTATTCACCGGTTCTACCCGCGCCTGTTCACCCACCACATGCACGTCATAACTACCGCGCTTGTTCAGTTCGTCCAGTACTGCCTGGTTGACATCGGCAAAGGTCAATTCAACGTTCGCGTCAGCCAGCAGCTTACCGATAAAGCCGCGGCCAATATTACCTGCCCCGAAATGTAATGCTTTCATAATCTTAGCCTTTTCAAACATCACGGGGGCGTTGCTTGCGCAACCCCCCGTAGGGAGTTACGCCTGCTTACCGTTCAGCAGATCCAGAACATCCTGCACGCTGGTGGTGGTGCTCAGGCGCGCAATGACGGTTTCGTCGTCCAGCGCAGTGGTCAGGCTGGTTATCACCTGGATATGTTCGTTGTTGCGCGCCGCAATGCCGATCACCAGGCGCGCCACCTCATCCTCTTCGTTACCAAAGCGCACACCCTGCGGGTATTGGCAGAACACCACCCCGGTGCGCAATACGCGGTCTTTGGCTTCGATGGTGCCGTGCGGCACCGCGATGGATTCCCCCAGATAGGTGGAGGTGAGCTTTTCACGCTCCAGCATCGCCGGCACGTATTCCGCTTCGACATAGCCCCCTTTCACCAGCTGTTCACCGGCAAAGCGGATCGCCTGTTCTTTGTCGGCCGCCTGCAAGCCAAGGAAGATATTGTCTTCACGCAGCCTGAACAGGTTCTGCTCGGTGGCGTCAAAGCTGTCGTCCAGCGTCGAGATCACTTTCTGCTGGTTTTCGCTGGTCTTGCTGGCGGCCACCAGGCGCTCGGCCAAATTGCTGTACAGGTGGCTATCGAGGAAGTTGGTCAGCGAGATGTGCTGTGCCTGCGGCGCATGCCGCATGGCGCGCTCGGTCAGATCGCGGTGGGTGATCACCAGATCCACATCATCCGGCAGGTTGTTGATCGCACAGTTGGTCACCGAGATGTTTTTCAACCCGGCGTCGGTCACTTTTTTGCGCAACACGCCGGCGCCCATGGCGCTGGAACCCATACCGGCGTCACAGGCGACGATGATTTTGCGCACGGTGCTCAGATCGCCATCCACCAGCGCATTTGCCGGCGCCGCTGCGCCCTTCGACTGCGCCTTCATGTCCTGCATGCGGCGGGTAGCTTCTTCCAGTTCGTCTTCGTCCTTCGCCTTGGTGGTTTTCAACAGCAAGGCCGAAATCACGAAGGAAACCGCAAATGCCGCGGCGATCGCCGCCAGGTTGGCGAAGTAAGCGCCTTTTGGCGTCATCGCCAGCACGGCCAGGATTGAGCCAGGGGAAGCCGGGGAAACCAGGCCGCCGTTCAGTAAGGTCAGGGTGAACACCCCAGTCATGCCGCCCAAAATCACCGCCAGGATCAGGCGTGGGTTCATCAGCACATACGGGAAGTAGATTTCGTGGATACCCCCGAAGAAGTGGATAATCGCCGCGCCGCCGGCGGACTGCTTGGCATTGCCGCGGCCAAAGAACATATAGGCCATCAGCACGCCCATCCCCGGGCCGGGGTTGGCTTCAATCAGGAAGAAGATCGATTTGCCGGCTTCCGTTGCCTGCTGGATACCCAGCGGCGAGAAGATGCCGTGGTTGATGGCGTTGTTCAGGAACAGGATTTTCGCCGGTTCGACGAAGATCGACGTCAATGGCAGCAGGTTGTTCTGCACCATGATGTTGACGCCCGCCGCCAGGATGTGCGAAAGCCCTTCAACCAGCGGCCCGATGGCCATGAAAGCCAGGATCGCCAGCAGCATGCCGATAATGCCGGCGGAGAAGTTGTTGACCAACATCTCAAAGCCGCTTTTGATCTTGCCGTCAACCCAGCGGTCAAAGCGTTTGATGGCCCAGCCGCCCAGCGGGCCGGCGATCATTGAGCCGAGGAACATTGGCATATCGGCGCCGACGATCACCCCCATGGTGGTGATGGCGCCGACCACGCCGCCACGTTCGCCACCCACCAGGCGCCCACCGGTATAACCGATCAGCAGCGGCAGTAAATAGGTGATCATCGGGCCGACCAGCTTGCCTAACGTTTCGTTCGGCAGCCAACCGGTTGGAATAAACAGCGCGGTGATAATGCCCCAGGCGATAAATGCACCGATATTGGGCATCACCATATTGCTCAGGAAGCGGCCAAAGTTCTGAACCTTGACCTTGATATCTGGTGAAAACATAAACCCCACCCCTATTGTTACGCGCTGACAATAAGAGCGCGTGATATTTGTCGTGACGGAATCGTCGAGTTGCTGCTGTATGCGAAGCGGACTCTAGCACGCGCTTTTTGGGGGGAATATCGTGTGAAAATCTTGTGATATACATCACACCAGACATGCCCATTACCGGGGGGTAATGGTGATTTAGATCACAATAATTGAATGTAAAAAAAGCACATTGTTAAAAACAGACCGGTCATGCCGTAAAAAATGTGATTTGTATCACTATTTTGTATGACAACTTTGTTTGTTAATTGTGATGTTAATCACAATTAACTTTTCGCTGCGGCGAGCAAAACGAGAGCTCGATCTCGTTCCTGGTTTTCGCCGATATGGCGCTGAAAACGGCAACGTAAAAAATGAAATAAAATTACATTTCTCACCCCGCCGGCGCTGGAGAGAACAATAACAACACGAAAAGTGGGTAAATAAAGCCAGCAAATCGTCCTTGCCATACCGTGCCCCATGAAGGCGATGCCGGCAGTGCACCACCACAGCGCTCCGCCTCATTGCGGTGCGCCGCCTGGGCCGAACATGTTACATCCTATTGAATTAACTTGATTTTTATTCTTGGCATAAGTTCTGCATACGTTAGCTGGCCTTGTATACAAGTTTGTATCCTGTCAATAACACTGGGGGAACATTTATGCGCGACCATAATGATGAAAAAATTGATATTCAGCGTCGTCGGTTAATGAAGTTATCCGCCCTAAGTTTGGGCGGCATAACCTTGGCCAGCATGCTGCACAGCACGCCGGCCTTGGCGGCCGATGATGAAATCCTTATCGGCTACTGGCCGATTGTCGGCGGGTTGCCGCTGTACACCGGCGTTGAAAGAGGCATTTTCAAACAGGCAGGGTTGAACGTGAAGGCCGTGAAGTTCGCCAGCCCGCAGCAGGTCGTGGAAGCGATGATCACCGGCCGCATTCACGGCTGCGCTAACGGCACCGCTACCGGCGCGCTGGGGCTTGGCGCCATCACCAGCCCAGAGCTATTCAAAATCATCTGCTCGAACCCATCCAATGAAAAAATGGTGTTGGACGAGTTCCTGGTGCCGGTCAACAGCAGCGCAACGCGCATTTCGGATCTGCAGGGCAAGCGTATCGCCTGCGGCCCCGGCATCCAGAACGTGACCATGACGAAAATCATTCTGGAAAAAAACGGCTTCAGCGACACCAAAGTCATCGAGTTGCCAGTGGGCCAGCATGCGCCATCGCTGGCCGCCGGGCAAATCGACGGGGTGTATACCCTGGAGCCGACCGGTACGGTGGCGCGCATCAAGGGAATGGGCAAGGTGTTGGAAACCGGCGTGATTTCCAAATACGTGCTGGGCGATGCCAGTGCCCCTTGGTTCGGCGGCGCAGCGGCGCTGACCAGCAGCTTTATCAGCGCCAACCCCCAACGGGCGCAGCAGTTCACCCAGGCATACGGCCAGGCGGTTGAGTTTATTCAGCAACAGCCGGAGGCTTCGCGCCAATACGTGGCGGGCTATACCGGCATTGAGCCGGCGCTGGTGCATGAAGTGCCGCTGCCCGGCTTTGTCATGTATGACCAGCTCACCGGCGACAATCTGCAGTGGTTCCAGAAATTTTACGACGTGTTCACCGAGCGCAAGATTTTCAGCAAACCGGTAGACGTTGCTTCACTGATTTATCGTGCGTAGAGGGATGATATGACCAAAAATTGGGGAAACAGGCTCTTACCCCTGATCGGGCCTGCCATCCTGTTTGTCTTATGGCAAACGGCGGTGAGCGCCAAATGGCTCAACCCGGTGCTGCTGCCTTCGCCGGTGGAAACGCTGCGCTATTTGTTCGAGGCGCTGGTGAGCGGCGGCATGAATCAGGATATCGGCGCCACGCTGTACCGCACGATGATGGCCTTTGTGTTTTCCGCCGTGATCGGCGTGCCGTTGGGGGTGATTCTGGGCAGTAATGAGCGCGTCTACCGCAGCGTGGAGTTCCTGGTGGATTTCTTCCGCTCCACGCCTTCGTCGGCCATGATCCCGCTGTTTATGCTGATTTTCGGCATCACCGATGCCAATAAAATCGCCATCGCCGCTTTCGCCGCGGTGTTGGTCATCCTGTTTAACAGCGCCTACGGGGTGATGAATGCCAAAAAGACCCGCATCATGGCGGCCCACGTCATGGGGGTGCCCCGCTGGCATATCTTCAAAGACATCATGCTGATGGAAAGCCTGCCGCAAACCTTCGTTGGGCTGCGCACCGGCGTCTCGATGGCGTTGGTCATCGTCATCGTCGCGGAAATGTTTATCGGCTCGGAAACCGGCCTTGGCCACCGCATTATTGATGCGCAGCAGCTGTTTAATATCAAGGATATGTATGCATCCATTCTGCTGACCGGCGCCTTTGGCTATCTGCTTAACCTGGCGTTTTTGTTAATTGAAAAACGCTGCGTACATTGGAGTGGCAAAGCATGAGTAATCCATCCTGGCCAAAGCCCAACACCCACGTTACCATCCGTGGGCTGTATAAATCCTTCGCGGGCCAACCCCTGTATAGCGATCTGAATCTGGATCTGCCCCGGGGGAAGATCGTTTCCATTTTCGGCCCCAACGGCTGCGGCAAATCAACGCTGATGAACATGATTGCCGGCTTGCTGCCGCTCGATCAGGGGCAGATTTTATTCGACGGCAAAAAGCTTTCCGAAACCAATATCGGCTACGTGTTCCAAAACTACCGCGATGCGCTGTTCCCCTGGATGAGCGCCTGGAAAAACATCGCCTACCCGCTGAAACGGCGCGGCATGAAAGAGAGTGAAGTCAAAGCGCGGGTGGAAGAACTGGCGCAAATGTTTGATATCCGTTTTGATCTGAACCGCTACCCGTATGAGCTTTCCGGCGGCCAACAGCAAACCGTGTGCATCATGCGCGCGCTGGCGGTTAAACCGGAAGTGATGTTCCTGGACGAGCCGTTTTCCGCACTCGATTTTGAAATGACGCTGTTTATTCGCGACAAGCTGCAACAGGTGCAGCTCGCGACCGGCGTTACCATGCTGATTGTCTCGCACGATCTGGAAGACGCGGTTTTCCTCGCCGATGAGATCCTGCTGCTGACGCGGCGCCCCACCCAGGTGGCGGAGATTGTGCCGTTCAACCTGGCACGCCCGCGCAACGCCGAAGCCATGAGCGACCCGGAGTTCATTCGGGTCAAGGCCCATACGCTGGCGGTATTTAAGCGCGAAATGGCGGCGGGTTAAGCGCCGCCCCGGTGGCAGCGCCCTGCACGGGCGCCGCCGCTGGCCTTACGGTTACTGCATCACGCGCTGTACGGTGCTCTGCGCATTCAACAGGTTCTGCTGGCGCGCCACCAGGTTCGACATCATGGTGTTGTACTGCGCCGCCTGTTGCTGGGTGCGGAACTGCACACCGCCGTTGTTGAAGCTCACCTGGTTACCCTGCGCCTGCAGGAAATCCCCCACCTGCACCAAATCCTGCAGGAACGTGGCGGTGGTCGGGATAGCCGGCATCAGTGCGTTGGCCGGATCGGTGACCACCTTGTCATACACCTGGTTGTACACAGCTTTCAGATCGTCCGGCTGTTTCAACGCCGCGCGCGCCGTATCCGCCTGCGATTTCGCCGACTGAATCTGCTGGCCGAGCAGATTCAGCGCGCCGACGGACTGCTGCAGCGCATCGCGCTTGGCGATATAGTCTGGCGCAACGCGGATCTGATTAACCAGATCCAGCGCCGGCGTCAGGCTAGCGTCCACCGATTTGGATAACTGCTGGGAAAAGCCGACTAAAATCGCATAATCGCCGGCATAATTGCCGAACTTCTGCTTTTGATCTTCGCTCAGCGTGGGAATTCTCACGCCGCTGCGCATCACAGTATTTTGTAAGTAATCAATGAACGCCTTACGCTGTTCCGGCTCTTTATCGCCACAGGCAGTCAACTGCAGGACTGCCAACAATGCCAATACCGGCACCAACCAACGCATCAGGCTTCTGCTCTGGATCCCTACCGCCATGTGACATAACTCCTGTTATAAACGTACTTTTTCATCGGGCTCCATGCCTTTTGCCGCACTCCGTGCGCCTATAAGAATAGATCAACTGCCGGCAATTCGATACGCGATTCACCATGGTGCGCCCATTGCGCGGTGAAATGCTTCGCCGTAGTGCAGGCTGCGCCAAAAGCGACCGCCCGCCCATCATTCACCGAATAGCGCAGCACGTCAATGGCGAACAAATAACCTGATAAAACAAGCCGGATAGGCGGTTTTTTCACAAACTGGCAAGTATCTTGCTTAATTTTTACCTGCAGGAGCGGTAGCGGGTCACCGTTGTCGCACGACAATTTGCAATAGGTCACTAGGGTTCCGGTCTGGCAACAGACGCTGGTCCGAGAGTGGCCGACCGCCCTCTGGCGGTTACACGGCGGGATAAAAGCCCGGGAGGCCAACGCGAGATCGTTCTCGCCGCCGACCTGCCTTTATTCCGTGGTTAACGTCAGAGGACATTACATGATTAAATTCTGCCAACGCCTGCTGCAGGGCACCGTCTTATTGAGCGCCCTGTTGGCCAGCCTGCCGACCCTGGCGAGCGCCAAACCCAGTTTCAAACTCTGTTGGTCCGTCTATGTGGGCTGGATGCCCTGGGATTACGCCCAGCAGCACGGCATCGTCAAAAAATGGGCCGATAAATACGGCATTGATATCCAGTTCGTTCAGATCAACGACTACATCGAGTCGGTCAACCAATATACCGCCGGCAGCTTTGACGGCTGCACCATGACCAACATGGACGCGCTGACCATTCCCGCCGCTGGCGGCGTGGACAGCACGGCGCTGATCGTCGGCGACTACTCCAACGGCAATGACGGCATCCTGATCAAGGGCCAGGGCGATATGACGGCGCTGAAAGGGCAGCCGATCAACCTGGTGGAGCTTTCCGTTTCGCATTACCTGCTGGCGCGCGCATTGGAAAAGGCCGGCATGAGCGAAAAAGACGTGCAGGTGGTCAATACCGCCGACGCCGATCTGGTCTCCGCTTTCAGCACGCCGAGCGTGAAAGCGATCGTCACCTGGAACCCGCTGCTGGCCGCCGCTAAACAGCAACCCGACAGCCACCTGCTGTTCTCTTCCGCGCAAATCCCCGGCGAGATCCTCGATCTGCTGGTGGTCAACCGCGCTACGTTGCAAAAACACCCCGAGCTTGGCAAAGCGCTGACCGGCGCCTGGTATGAAACCCTGCGCACCATGGCGGGCGACGGCGCCGAAGCGGTGGCCGCACGCAGCCAAATGGCGCAGGCCTCCGGCACCGATCTGGCCGGCTTCGACCAGCAGTTGGCGGCCACCCATCTGTTCAGCACGCCGCAACAGGCGTTGGCGTTTACCCAAAGTGCACAGTTGAAAACCACCATGCAGGCGGTGGCGGAGTTCTCCTTCCGTCATGGGCTGCTGGGCGATAACGCCCCCAGCGCCGACGTGGTGGGCATCAGCACGCCGGCAGGCACATGGGGCAACGCCGGCAACGTCAAACTGCATTTTGATGACAGCTATCTGAAGCTGGCGGCAGCCAACCAGCTGTAAAGCCACGGGGCCGATGATGAAAAAAATCATTAACTACCAGCCGGACAGGCTGTCACGGGTACTGCTCGGCTTTCTGCCGCTGTTGCTGCTGACGGTGATCTACCTGATGGCTTCCGACGCACGGCTGGCGGCTAATGCCTCCGACAAACTGCTGCCGAGCTTTGGCAGCATGGGCGACGCGCTGGCGCGCATGGCGCTGCAGCCAAGCCCACGCACCGGGGAATACCTGATGTGGATCGATACCGGCGCCAGCCTGCTGCGCCTGCTGATCGGCATTCTGATCAGCAGCGGGCTGGGGCTGGCGCTCGGGGTATTCTGCGGCGCCCTGCCCGCGGTGCGCGCCCTGCTGTCGCCGCTGATCACACTGTTTGCGTTAATCCCGCCGCTGGCGGTGCTGCCCATCCTGTTCATTGTGTTCGGGCTGGGGGAAGTCTCGAAGGTGGTGCTGATCGTGATCGGCGTGGCGCCGTTTATCGCCCGCGACTTGCAGCAGCGGGTACAGGCCATTCCGCAAGAGCAGCTGATCAAGGCGCTGACGTTAGGGGCGCACAGTGGCCAGATCCTGTGGCGCATCATCCTGCCGCAGCTGCTGCCGCGCCTGCTGGAAGCCGTGCGCCTGTCGCTCTGTTCCGCCTGGCTGTTCCTGATCGCCGCCGAGGCCATCGCCTCCACCGAAGGGCTGGGCTACCGCATCTTCCTGATGCGCCGCTATCTGGCAATGGATGTGATCCTGCCTTACGTCGCCTGGATCACGCTACTGGCCTTCCTGCTGGATGTGTTGCTCAGCAGCATCAGCCGCCGCTGTTGGCCTTGGTATTACGCACGTTAAGGAACACACCATGAGCCTGTTAGTGATGAAGCAGTTGGAAAAACATTACGGCGCCCAGGTGGTGCTGGAGCGGGTCAACGCCAGCGTGGAGGAAGGCGAGTTCGTGTCGATCGTCGGCGCCTCCGGCTGCGGGAAAACCACCTTCCTGAAAATGATGCTCGGCACCGAATCCCCCAGCCGCGGCCAACTGCTGCTGGACGGCCAGCCGATCCGCCAGGAACCAGGGGAAGACCGCGGCGTGGTGTTCCAGCGCTATTCGGTTTTCCCACACCTCAACGCCCAGGAAAACGTGATGCTGGGCGATGAATTCAGCCAGGCGCGCCTGCTCGGCCGCGTGTGGGGAAGCAAACGCCGCGCCATTGCCGAGCGGGCCGCCGCCATGCTGCAACAGGTGGGGCTGGGCCAGGCGCTGCAAAAATACCCGCACCAGCTTTCGGGCGGCATGCAGCAACGGCTGGCGCTGGCACAGGCGCTGATGAAAAAGCCGCGCATCCTGTTGCTGGACGAACCGTTCGGCGCGCTCGATCCCGGCATCCGCGCCGATATGCACCAGTTGATCACCGAGCTGTGGCAACAGCACCGCCTGACGATCTTTATGATCACCCACGATCTGAAAGAAGGGTTTTCCCTCGGCTCGCGCCTGTGGGTATTCGACAAACTGCGCCACGATCCACAGGCCCCGGACGCATACGGCGCCAGCATCACCTATGACATTCCGCTCGACCGCACGCCCGCCGTGCCGATCGAGCACGTGAGCAGCCTGGTCTATCCGCCGGCCCAACGGGCCTGAACGCTAAAAGGAGAGAATGATGACAGACAGCCTGTACCAAACCCAATTGCCCGCCGGCGCCCACTGGTCGCTGCGCGTGCGCCGCGGCATGGCGCTGCGGATCACCGATATCACCGGCGGCGCCAACGTCGGCATGTTGTTCTACAACCCGGAGAACCTGCTGGAACGCTACAACGCCGCTGATACGCTGAAGTGCCAGCACACGTTCCGCCTGACCGCCGGGCACTGCCTGTATTCCGATATGGGCCGCATCTTCTGCGGCATTGAACAGGATGACGCCGGCTGGCACGACACCGTCTGCGGCACCAGCAACGCCGCGCAGGTAGCCAAACAGTTCGGCGCTCTGGATTACCAGCAGGCGCGGAACGAGCGCCACCAGAACGGCTATGACAGCCTGCTGACCGAACTGGCGAAATACGGCCTGGGCAAACGCGATATGGCCGCCAGCCTCAATCTGTTCTCCCGCGTGGAGGCCGACGCCGACGGCAACCTGCGCCTGACGGCAACGCCGCACCCCGGCGCCAGCGTCACGCTGCGCTTTGCGATGGACGCGCTGGTGCTGCTGCACACCTGCCCGCACCCGCTGTCCACCGCCGCCCAATACCCGCGCGGCGCGGTCGGCATCGCCCTGCTGGCCGGCAGCGCGCCGCTGCCGGAACACTGCCTGACCATCGAGGAAAACCGCCGCGGCCTGGCCAACAACCACCTCTACTACGCAGGAGCCTGATGATGAACACCGCAACCCCTTCCGTTTACCGCAAAACCATCGGCGCCGGCGATTACTGGCTGTACCGCGTCAACGCCGGGCAAACGCTGCGTATCACCGATCTGGAAGGCAACCAGGCGGCGGATACGCTGTTCTTCAACGCCGATGACACCGCCGAGCGCTACAGCGCCATGGATACCCTGCGCGGCCAGCAAAACCTGTACCTGGGCCTGGGCACCGTGCTGCGCTCCAACGACGATCGCCCGATGCTGGAGATCGTCGGCGACACCTGCGGCCGCCACGACACCCTGGGCGGCGCCTGCTCCACCGAAAGCAACACCGTGCGCTACGATCTGGAAAAACGCCATATGCACGCCTGCCGCGACAGCTGGATGCTGGCGATCGCCGAACACCCGGAATACGGGCTGACCAAGCGCGACATCACCCATAACATCAATTTCTTTATGAACGTGCCGGTCACCGCGGAGGGCGGCCTGACCTTCGCCGACGGGCTTTCCGCGCCGGGGAAATACGTCGAGCTGGTGGCGAAAATGAACGTACTGGTACTGATCTCCAACTGCCCGCAGTTGAACAACCCGTGCAACGCTTACAACCCGACGCCGATTGAAGTGGAAGTCTGGTAACCCTAATCGCACGGGAACGGCCCCTTTTCCTGGGGGCGAGTCAGGGAACATGACGGGACGACCCGCCATCGCATAACAAAACGCAGGACGGCCTGCCTTTGAAAGAGAACGCACCATGTTCAACTGCGTATTGATCGCCAACCGGGGCGCAATCGCAGTGCGCATCATCCGCACACTGCAACAGCTCGGCATCAAAGCCATTGCGGTCTACGCCGAAGCCGATCGCCATTCGCTGCACGTCCGTCATGCCGATTGCGCTTTCAGCCTGGGCGAAGGCAGCGTGCGCGAAACCTATCTCAATCAGGACAAACTGATCGCCATCGCACAGCGCGCCGGCGCACAGGCCATTCACCCCGGCTACGGTTTTCTCAGTGAAAACGCCGGTTTCGTCACCCGCTGCGAACAGGCACAGATCGTGTTTCTCGGCCCCACGGTGGAACAGATGGCGGCGTTCGGCCTTAAACACCGGGCGCGGGCGTTGGCGCAGCAAAACCAGGTGCCGCTGCTGCCGGGCAGCGATCTACTGACCAGCGAGCAGCAGGCGTTGAGCGCCGCAGCGGCGATGGGCTACCCGGTGATGCTGAAAAGCACCGCCGGCGGCGGCGGTATCGGCATGCAGCGCTGCGACGATGGCCAGGCGCTGGCCAAAGCGTTTACCCACGTCAAACGGCTGGCGGGCAATAACTTCGCCAACGACGGCGTGTTTGTGGAAAAATTTGTGGCCCAGGCCCGGCACATCGAAGTGCAAATTTTCGGCGACGGCGCGGGCCAGGTGATCGCCCTGGGCGAGCGTGACTGCTCGGCGCAGCGCCGCAACCAGAAAGTGATCGAAGAAACCCCGGCGCCGCACCTCAGTGATGAGGTGCGCAGCGCGCTGCACCAAACCGCGGTGCGGCTGTGCCAGGCGGTCAACTACCGCAGCGCCGGCACGGTGGAATTCGTTTACGATGTCGCCCAGGATCGCTTCTACTTTCTGGAGGTCAACACCCGGCTGCAGGTGGAACACGGCGTCACCGAAATGGTATATGGCGTGGACATTGTGCGCTGGATGGTGGAGCTGGGCGCCGGTTGCCTGCCGGCCCTCAGCGTGCCGCCGGCGCAGGGGCATGCGGTGCAGGTGCGGCTATACGCCGAAGACGCCGCCAAGCAGTTCCAGCCGTGCGCCGGGCTGTTGAGCCAGGTGGCGTTCCCGCAGCAAGCGCCCGGCGCCCGGTTGCGGATCGACACCTGGGTCGACAGCGGCAGCGAAGTGCCCGCGCTGTACGATCCGATGCTGGCTAAGGTCATCGTTCACGCAGCCGATCGCGCCAACGCGCTGGCGGCGCTGCAAACTACCCTCGCCCAGACCACGCTGTACGGCGTGGAAACCAACCTCGGCTACCTGCGCCACCTGTTAACGCAGCCCGCGGTGCGCGACGGCACTCTCATTACCGCCACCCTTGGCACGGTGATATACCGGCCGGCGACGCTGGACGTGCTCAGCCCCGGCACCCTGACCAGCGTTCAGGACGCGCCCGGGCGCATCGGTTACTGGCATATCGGCGTGCCGCCTTCCGGGCCATTCGACGGCCGCTCGTTCCGGATCGGCAACCGCCTGCTGGGCAACGATCCGCAGGCGGCCGGGCTGGAGATCACTCTGCGCGGGCCGACGCTGCGCGTTAATTGCGATTGCGCCTTGGCGATTACCGGCGCGCAGATTGACGCCACTCTCGACGGCCAGCCCTTGCCGCTGTGGCAAGTGGTGAACGCCAAAGCTGGCCAAACGCTGGCGCTGGGCAAGGTGAGCGGCGCCGGTTGCCGCAGCTACCTGCTGCTGGCCGGCGGCGTGGATTGCCCGGCCTATCTGGGCAGCCGCAGCACCTTCACCTTGGGCCGCTTCGGCGGCCATGCCGGGCGTGCGTTGCGCAGCGGCGATGTGCTGCACCTGGCGGCCCCTGCGCACCGCAGCGCCCAGGCGCTGCCGACCGAAATGGCGCCGCGGTGGCGGAATACCTGGCAACTGCGGGTGATCTACGGGCCGCACGGCGCGCCGGAATTCTTCACCGACAGCGACATCAGCGCCTTTTTCGCCGCCGAGTGGCAGGTGCACTACAACTCCAGCCGCACCGGCGTGCGCTTGATCGGCCCGAAACCGCAGTGGGCGCGCAGCGACGGCGGCGAAGCGGGCATGCACCCGTCCAACATCCACGACAACGCCTACGCCTTCGGCACCATCGACTTCACCGGCGATATGCCGGTGATCCTGGGGCCGGACGGCCCGTCGCTCGGCGGTTTCGTCTGCCCGGCAACGGTGATCCACGCCGATTTGTGGAAGCTCGGCCAGCTCAAGGCCGGCGATACCCTGCGCTTTATCCCCGTGACGCTGGAAGCTGCCGACCGCTTCGCCCAACGGGCGGAAGAGGAAATCGCCGCGCTGCAGGCCGCGCCTGTACACATACCGCCGGCCGCGCCGGGCAACCCGATTCTGTTCCACCGCGCCACGCACGGCGGCTTGCCGGCGGTGACCTGCCGCCGCGCCGGCGATCGTTTCCTGCTGCTGGAGTATGGCGAACAGGTGCTGGATATTGCGTTGCGCTTCCGGGTGCATGCGCTGATGCAGTGGCTGGAACAGCACCCGCTGCCGGGCATGCTGGAACTGACGCCGGGTATTCGCTCGCTGCAGATCCATTTCGACGCGCTGTGCTGCCCGCGCGAGCGCTTGCTGGCACACCTGCAATCGGCGGAACAACAGCTGGGCGATCTGCAGGGCGCGCAGGTGCCTTCGCGCACCGTGTGGCTGCCGCTCAGTTGGGATGACGCCGCCTGCCATGAAGCCATCGCCAAATATACCCAGTCGGTGCGCCCCGGTGCGCCCTGGTGCCCGAGCAACATTGAGTTTATCCGCCGCATCAACGGCCTGGATTCGGTGGAGCAGGTCAAAGAGATCGTGTTCAACGCCCGTTATCTGGTGATGGGGCTGGGGGATGTCTACCTGGGCGCGCCGGTCGCCACCCCGCTCGATCCGCGCCACCGGCTGGTCACCACCAAATACAACCCGGCGCGCACCTGGACGGCGGAAAACTCCGTCGGGATCGGCGGCGCCTATCTGTGCGTGTACGGCATGGAAGGGCCCGGCGGCTACCAGTTCGTCGGCCGCACGTTGCAAATGTGGAACCGCGATCGTCAAACCCCGGAATTCAACCAGCCGTGGCTGCTGCGTTTCTTCGATCAGCTGCGTTTTTACCCGGTGAGCGCCGAGGAACTGCTCGATATCCGCGAACGCTTCCCGTACGGCGATTACCCGCTACGGGTGGAGGAAGGCAGCTTCAGCCTGTCGCAGTATCAGGCGTTCCTTGCGCAGCAGCAGGCGGAGATTACAACCTTTGCGCAGCAGCGCCAGCTGGCGTTTGATGCCGAACTGGCACGCTGGCGCGCCGACGGCCAATTCACCTTTGACAGCAGCCAGCAGCAAGAGCAGCCGCTGGAACAGGAAACCATTCCGGAGAACTGCCATGGGGTGGACAGCCTGGTGGCAGGCAGCGTGTGGCAGTGGTTGGTCACGCCCGGTGAAACGGTGCAGGAAGGGCAAACGCTGGGAATTCTGGAATCGATGAAAATGGAGATACCGATCGCCGCCCCGGTGGCCGGGGTGGTGCGTACTCTTAACCGCCCGGCGGGCAGCCAGGTCCAGGCCGGGCAGTTGCTGATGCTGATCGAAATCAGCGCGGCGTAACATAAAAAAATGCCAGCCGGCATAACCGGCTGGCATTACTGTTTGACTGCGGCAACGCTTACTGCAGCACGGAAATATCCGCCACCTGCAGGAACAGCTCGCGCAGCTTGCTCAGCAGCGTCAGGCGGTTGACGCGCACGTCGTTATCTTCCGCCATCACCATCACGCTATCAAAGAACGCATCGACCGGCTCGCGCAGCGCGGCCAGTTCCACCAGCGCTTCCTGATAACGGCCAGCGGCAAACAGCGGTTGCAGCTTATCGCGCAGCACCACCACGTGGGTGGCCAGTTGCAGCTCGGCCGAATCTTTCAGCACCGACGCCTGGACTTCGTCATTCAGCGTATCGGAAGACTTGGCCAGGATGTTGGAAACACGCTTGTTGGCTGCCGCCAGCGCCGCCGCCGCATCCAGGGTGCGGAAATGGCTCACCGCTTTCACCCGCGCGTCGAAATCCGCCGGTTTGGTCGGCCGGCGCGCCAGCACGGCCTGAATGGTGTCCACCGCGTGGCCTTCTTCCTGATACCATGCGCGGAAGCGGCCCAGCATGAATTCCACCACGTCGTCGACCACATTGGCGTTGGTCAGCTTATCGCCATACAGACGCACCGCCTCTTCCGCCAGGGTTTGCAGATCCAACGGCAGGTTTTTCTCAACGATGATGCGCAGCACACCGAGCGCGGCACGGCGCAGAGCGAACGGGTCTTTATCGCCTTTCGGATGTTGCCCGATGCCGAAAATACCGGCCAAGGTGTCCATCTTGTCGGCGATCGCCAGCGAGCAAGCCACCAGGGAGTGCGGCAGATCGTCGCCGGAGAAGCGCGGTTGGTACTGCTCATTCAGCGCCACCGCCACATCTTCGGCCTCACCGTCATGGCGCGCGTAGTGCATGCCCATCACGCCCTGGGTATCAGTGAATTCGAACACCATATTGGTCATCAGATCGCACTTCGACAGCAACCCGGCGCGGGTAGCGTGGTTGACGTCGGCGCCAATCTGGCCGGCAACCCAGCCCGACAGCGCCTGAATGCGATCGGTCTTGTCGCGCAGCGAACCCAGCTGCTGTTGGAACAGCACGGTTTCCAGACGCGGCAGGTTGTCTTCCAGGCGTTGCTTGCGGTCGGTGTTGAAGAAGAACTCGGCGTCCGCCAGGCGCGGGCGCACCACTTTTTCGTTACCGGCGATGATTTGCTGCGGATCTTTGGATTCGATGTTGGCGACAAAAATGAAGTTCGGCAGCAGCTTGCCCGCGGCGTCATACACCGGGAAGTACTTCTGATCGCCCTTCATGGTATAGACCAGCGCTTCCGCCGGCACCGCCAGGAATTTCTCTTCGAATTTGGCCGTCAGCACCACCGGCCATTCCACCAGCGACGCCACTTCTTCCAGCAGGCTGTCGCTCAGATCGGCCTTGCCGCCAATCTTTTGCGCCGCCAGTTCGGCATCGCGCTTGATGATGGCTTTACGCACGGCGTAATCCGCCACCACTTTGCCGCACTCCAGCAGGATCTGCGGATATTGGTCGGCGTTGTCGATGGTGAACTCCGCTTCGCCCATGAAGCGGTGGCCGCGCAAAGTGCGCCCGGATTCGATGCCCAGGATGGTGCCTGGGATCACCTGCTCGCCCAGCAGCAGGGTAACGGTGTGCACCGGCCGCACAAACTGGGTTTCTTTATCGGCCCAGCGCATCAATTTTGGAATCGGCAGTTTGCTCAGCGCATTGCTGACCATATCGACCAGCAGTTCCTGCGCCGACAGCCCCTTCACGTGGGCGCGGTACAGCAACCATTCGCCTTTGTCGGTTTTCAGGCGTTCCGCCTGATCAACGCTGATGCCGCAGCCGCGCGCCCAGCCTTCGGCCGCTTTGCTTGGGCGGCCTTCGGCGTCGAACGCCTGGGCAATCGCCGGGCCGCGTTTTTCAACGGTGCGATCGGCCTGGGCGGCGCTCAGGTTGGCCACTTTCAGCGCCAGACGGCGCGGCGCGGCAAACCAGGTGACGGCGCCATGTTCAAGGCTGGCGTTATCCAGTTCGGCGGTAAAATTAGCGGCAAAAGCTTCTGCCAGTGAACGAAGAGCCTTCGGCGGCAGCTCTTCCGTGCCGATTTCCACCAGGAAAGTCTGTTGTGTCATGGCTGCCTCTTAATTCTTTTTACACATCGGGAAGCCCAGCGCTTCGCGGGAAGCGTAGTAGGCCTCGGCAACGGCTTTGGTCAGCGTGCGGATACGCAGAATATAACGCTGGCGCTCGGTGACCGAGATCGCCTTGCGTGCATCCAGCAGGTTGAAGGTATGGGCAGCCTTCAGGATACGTTCGTAAGCCGGCAGCGGCAGCGGTTTTTCCAGCGCCAGCAGCTTTTGCGCTTCTTTTTCATACTGCTCGAAGCAGGTGAACAGGAAATCGACGTCGGCGTATTCGAAGTTATAGGTGGACTGCTCCACTTCGTTCTGGTGGAACACATCACCGTAGGTGGTAACGCCCAGCGGGCCATTGCTCCACACCAGATCGTAAACGCTGTCCACGCCCTGGATGTACATCGCCAGGCGCTCCAGGCCGTAGGTGATCTCGCCGGTAACCGGTTTGCATTCCAGGCCGCCCACCTGCTGGAAGTAGGTGAACTGCGTCACTTCCATACCGTTCAGCCACACTTCCCAACCCAGGCCCCAGGCGCCGAGCGTCGGGTTTTCCCAGTTGTCTTCAACGAAGCGGATGTCATGGATGGTGGGATCCAGCCCCAGCTCTTTCAGCGAGCCCAGATACAGTTCCTGAATATTTTCCGGCGATGGCTTGATGATCACCTGGAACTGGTAGTAGTGCTGCAAGCGGTTAGGGTTTTCGCCGTAACGGCCGTCGGTCGGGCGGCGTGAAGGTTGCACATAGGCAGCGGCGATCGGCTCTGGGCCAAGCGCACGCAGGCACGTCATAGGGTGGGAGGTACCCGCGCCGACTTCCATGTCCAATGGTTGAACAATGGTACAGCCCTGGCGCGCCCAATAGTCCTGCAGTGTCAGGATCAGGCCCTGAAAGGTCTTGGTATCAAACTTTTGCATGTTGAATTCGCACGCGGTACAAGTGGTTTTAGATTGAATGCGCAAGTATACCCGTTGACCGTAAGATATACAGCCACAATCCAGCATCAAGTGCGAATCATCAAACAAAAAGCGGTTTGGGATGCTTAAAGGCCGGGAAAATCACCAGCGCCAAGGCTACCTGCGGCCCCTTTACTACCATGAAGGACTAAATACTGACTGCTATTTTCCCGCATCCGGCGGCAGGATAAGCTGCAACTCCACCCCAAGCCTGATGGCATGTTTGGCATTGGTAACGCCCAACTTTTTAACGGCGTTGCCAACGTGATATTTCACCGTGGCAAGCTTAATCCCCAGGATAAGTGCAATTTCCTGATAGGATTTCCCCATGCTTGCCCAGTAAAGAATGGCATTCTCACGCGGCGAAAATATCGCTTTCCCGTTCATTTTCTCAACGTTGGTAGGGCTGCTCACCGCCTGATAACGTGCGGTGAGTTCCTCATGCGTGCTAATCAATAACATCTGAAGCCTGTCTTTATCTTGTTCTATTCTTTTTTCTACGTTATCACCGCGATTCTTATCAAAGATAAGAGATAAGACGACAAGATTATGGTGATGATCGTGAAGCACAAAGGTATATCCATTAAGGACGTTGTAGTCCTTCGCCATATCAAAAATCTTGTGGAGCCTCAGCCCAGAGCCGATCATGATATTCTCATCCCAGGAAAAAGGGGTGAGGCGTTGCGATGCCATAATCAGCACCGGATCGATAAACTGACAATGTTCTTTAATATAGAGTTCAAACCACGGCATCCAGTTTGAAATTATAGAAAAATTCGCCGGATTATTTTTGTCCATGATGGCATAAGCGAATTTTATCTTGTTATATTGGCTTAGTTTTTTCTCCAGGCACTTTTGCATTGAGGTGTTAACCACCTCATTATCAAAGAACAATGCAGACACCTAACGCGCTCCTCAAATAGCATGACACACGTAAAAATTTAACATAACAAAGGGGGGGAGTATAATTATAGGAAACTAAAAAAATAACGCATGTAAACCATTAGTTAGCAATCAAATTATCAATAAAACCCATATCACGATAGGGTGATTATTCTACCATCGGTACATTAACACATCAAAATCATGTTCTTCTTTAGACAAGCAGGGATGAGGGATGAGGGATGAGGGATGAGTGAAGAATGGATGAATAATAGATGAAGAAAACACAAGACAATCCACTTTGTTATATTTATTGATTACATATTATTAATTTTCATATATCAAAAAAACAAAGTGAATTTTTGTGAACAGGAAGCTGAAAAGAACTCAATCATCTCACCGCCGGGTGAAAATTAACGGTGATATTATGCAGTTAGCTAAATTCAAATAACTGACTAAGCAGAAAAAAAGCAATAAACTCCTCCATAAATCGGCTACCGAGAAAGAAATAAATTGACAATTGTTCTACAGTGACATGATAATAATTAAACTATTTTCCCTGGTGTTGGCCGAATTGGCTAGCTGATTCTGTTCTCAGAATCAGCTTTTTTTTATTTTTATTTCCCGGCTATCTTGCCGGCGAAAATAACACTTTCGACTGTTCAATGATAAACAAGACTATACTAAAGTATAGTCTTTTTCTGCTATCAGTGGATAAACGTTTTGGTATTTATTCCCTAATTCGCACATGACTTAGAGATATCGGCAGCAAAAAGACGGATAAACCCGCGATATGCTCGAACATCATGAAAGTATGGCTCCCAGCCTGCCAACATGCTCACGCGCACTCTGTTAATACCCGCGGCGATTATAACCCCCACAGACACTTGCCAAACCGGCCGCTTCAGGCGATGATTACCTGTAAATAAACACAGTGAAAGGGCATTCAGCATGACAGACAAACGCTGTGGCTGGGTAACAGCCGATCCGTTGTATCTCGATTACCACGACAATGAATGGGGCCAGCCCACGCTCAGCGGCCAAGCGCTGTTTGAAATGCTATGCCTTGAGGGCCAACAGGCTGGGCTTTCTTGGATCACGGTGCTGAAAAAACGTGAAAACTATCGCCAGGCTTTCCACCAGTTCGATCCGCAGCAGATTGCCGCCATGACCGAGCAAGACATAGAAAGCCTGCTGCAAAATAGCGGCATTATCCGCCACCGCGGCAAAATTGAAGCCATCATCAACAATGCCAGGGCCTATCTGGCGATGGAGGCCGCAGGCGAAGATTTTGTGGCGTTCATCTGGCAATTTGTCGATGGCAAACCCTTGCTGAACCACTGGGAAACGCTGGCCCAAGTGCCGGCAAAAACGCCGCAGTCCGATGCCATGTCCAAGGCGCTGAAAAAGCGCGGCTTCAAGTTTATCGGCTCCACCACCTGCTATGCCTTTATGCAGGCCTGCGGGCTGGTGAACGATCATCTCACCCAATGCATCTGCCATCAGGCTGATCGTTCGCAGTAGTGAATGCCTGCGTGGGTGAATTTGAAAACCAAAACCTGCTGGAGGTGGCGGGCAAGATCACTGTTCTGAAATGTCCATCGCTTTGATTTTCTCAATAGCGAGAATGTTTTCCGACATCGCCTCGTTGAGTACCTCTACCGCCGTGCTGGCGTCGCGGTTCTTGATAGCCATATAAACCTTGATATGCGCTTCAACACTCTCCAGAGTAATACCCAGCGCACGGTTGAGTTCTTCAAGGTAGTAGTAATAGATATCTTTGATCGAGTTCATCACGTTGTAGAACACGCTATTGTGTGATGCCCGGACAATCGACAGATGGAACGCGTAATCCGCTTCCGAATATTTTTTGTAGTCGCCTTTGTTGATAAGCATATTGTTCAATGCTTGTTCCAGTTGGCGAATGTCATCATCGGTCGCATGGGTGACCGCCAGCTCCACGCATTTGAACTCCACGGTCTGGCGGAAAATCATCATGTCGTGAAACTCTTCGCGGCTAAGATGCATGATGGGGCGGGGATCGTTACTCAGCATCTGCGGGGTAAAGTTTTTACTGACGTAGCTGCCGCTTCCCTGGCGGGTGACCACAATGCCAAGATCGCGAAAGCGTTGAACCGCACTACGCACGCTAACCCTACTAACATTAAAAGAGGTGGTCAGCTCCGCTTCCGAGGGCAAACGGCTACCCGGCGTCCAACTGCCGTCCAGCAGCTTTTCCTTTATCTGGTCAAAGATTTCATTAACCACATTTTTTTTCTGGATAGATTTAATACTCACACCAGCGACCTATAAGATGTCCTACAGAAGTAAACTATATATCATATCTATTTATCGTACAATTAATCATCATTTAATCTGAACCGCCGAATAATTAATCCAGGGAACGGGTTTCCCCGCGCCCTGGCCTCTCATACCGGAAAGCCTCAAGGGCAGCGATTAGCATTAACGGCCCGATCAATGTTTCTTTTATTCAGTTGTTTTGATTCCGTCGCGTTTGCAAGATCGGTGAGATCGCGATCGCTCACTTCAGGCATCACACAGGACGATAACAGGCCAATACATGAGTACCCGATCAGCATGATGAAGATTGGATACCACGAGCCCGTGAGCTGGCAGAATATCCCGGCCAATAACGGCCCTAAGCCGGTGGCAAAAAGACCGCCAATCTCTTTAGAAATCGCCATCAAAGCGAAGCGGTTCTTTGAACCAAACATCTCCGCCATGGTAATCCCCTCAATAGCCGCCTGGCCCAGAACCGCACAGTTATGGATAAGTATCAGGCAAAGGGTGATCGTTCCTATCGACTGATCTTTATCGACGATAAAAGAAAGCATGGGATATGCCAAGATAATAGAGCAGAGCGTGAGAATAATATAAGGAATACGCCGCCCCACTTTATCTGATATCCAGCCAATTAACGGGATCGTTAAGAAGCCAATAACAGAACTCATCATCATCGCATCCGTTGGTATGGCCTTATTAAATAGGAGAGTCTGAACCATATAGCCCGCGAGAAATGTCTGGATAATCCCCGAGTTTCCCGCTTGCCCAAAACGCAGCCCGGTGGCGATCCAGAACGAACGCCCTTTCATTAATTTCCATAAAGGCTCGCTTTGTTGCTGGGCCACACTGCCTACTTCTTTGACATTTTCGAAGACCGGGCTTTCTTTCAAATTCAGCCGTAGCCAAATAGCAAAGCCCATCACGATAAAACTGGCCAGGAAAGGAATACGCCAGGCCCAGGCAACAATATCTTCATTATCAAAGAAGAAAAACATGGCTGCCCAAATGGCGGTCGCACTTAATGTGCCACAGTTTGTGCCCATGGCAACCAGTGAAGAGATAATGCCTTTTTTACCCGCTGGCGCATATTCCGCCAGCATGGTGCTAGCGCCGGAAATTTCCGCCCCGGCCCCCAGCCCCTGAATAATCCGCAGCGTAACCAGCAATAACGGTGCCAAAATGCCCACCTGCTGATACGTTGGTAAAACACCGATTAATGTCGTACAAACGCCCATTAAGGCAATAGTAATAAAAAGGACCTTTTTACGGCCTACTTTATCGCCCATCTTACCAAAGATAACCGCGCCGAAAATACGTGCGACGTAACCGGCACCATAAGTACCCATCGCAAGGATTAAAGCCATGGCACTTGATTGGCCCGGGAAAAATACCTCATGAAACACTAACGCGGCGCCCAAAGAATATAGCTGAAAGTCCATAAACTCTAATGTTGTCCCAAGCCAGCCGGAAACGGATGCTCTAACAAGATCAGAGGTATTTCGTTCTGTGTTAGGGGTTGAATGACTCATACTTTCACCACAGGGTTAGAGAATATATTAATATCTAACAACCAACAAACTCAGCTGATTAATGGATTAAATCCCACTACTTTTCAGATATTCGATTTGATCCGATATAAAAAACATACCGTTATTAAAAGGTAACCAGCACCTTGGATGAGATGTTTTTATCGCTGGCGGCTATTAGCGCATCTTCTATTTTATTGTATTGATATGTTGATGAAATAATTGGGCGTGGATCGATAATTCCTTTTTCCAGCCATTTTACGGCGGTCGTAAATTCATCAATAAACCGAAAAGAACCTTTCCAGGAAAGCTCTTTTACCAGCATCTGCGCCACGGGTAAATTAACCGGGCTTTTACCCATCCCGATCTGTACCACAACCCCACCCGGCCGCGTTGCCAGAATGCTGGATTCAATCGCCGCTTCGGCGCCACTCGCTTCCAGCGTCACATCAAAATAGCCTCTGTTATCATAATATTCCGCCATACTATTTTGCGTGCGGGGATCGACTGCCGCATCGGCGCCCATTTCAATAGCAATGCGCCGACATCTCTCACTCAGATCGCAGGCTACAATTTCTGAAGCGCCAGAGGCCCTTACCGCGGCAATCGCAAGTGCGCCAATCGGCCCCGCGCCAATCACCAGTACTTTTTTCCCAACCACGCTACCTGCAACATTAAGAGCGTGGATCACCACGGCGGTTGGTTCCGCGAGCGCCATAATATTCGCCGCCACCCGTTCATCATAAGTAATACATTGTTTTTCAGATACCACGACATATTGCGCGAACCCGCCATGTACATGAGGAGTAAACTGGGCGCTCCCCATAAAACGCATATTCTGGCATTCATTTTGTTTGCCGGCATAGCAGTATTCGCACTGCAGGCAAGGCTGCGATGGGTTCACCGCGACTTTTTGCCCCACCTTCAATTCAGAGCCGGCGGGCGCATGGAAAATACGGCCGACGAACTCATGGCCAATCACCAGCGGATGCTTAATGACAGACAGCCCCGCACGCCCTTCATGATAATAGTGAATATCTGATCCGCATATTCCACCGCACTCCACCTTTATCACTACATCGTGTTCTGAATACTGCAATTCGCGATGTTCTACCGCCACATCTTTTTTGCCATTTACGATACAGGCATCGAAATCTACTTTAAGCATGTTAATTCTCCATGGTCTTTTTCGATAACAGGTTCACAGTACAGCCAGCCAGCCGCCATCGACGTAAATAATTTGGCCGTTAATGTAATCCGATGCTTTTGATGACAGAAACACCGCCGTACCGATTAATTCTTCCGGCCGGCCCCAACGCTGTGAGGGGTTGCTGCTTTTAACCCAACTGTCGAACTGTTTATCTTCAATCAGCGCGGTGTTCATGTCGGTCAGAATGTAGCCCGGCCCGATGGCGTTGGTCTGAATATTAAACGGTGCCCATTCGGCTGCCATAGAGCAGGTGAGCATTTTAATGCCGCCTTTTGCCGCCGTGTAAGGCGCAACGGTGGGTCTGGCGGCCTGGCTGGTTAATGAACCAATATTGACGATCTTTCCCCCGCTATTGCGTGCAATCATGCGCTTTGCCGCAGCGCGCGAAACCAGAAAGGCGCTGGTCAGGTTGGTATCAATCACCTTCTGCCAGTTTGCCAGCTCCAGCTCAACCATCGGCTTGCGGTACTGAATGCCTGCGTTATTAATCAGAATATCGACGTGGACATCCTGCGCATCGAGCTGAGCGAAGGCGGTTTCAATGGCGTCTTCATTGGTAACATCGAATGCCACGCCATGCGCGCTGTAGCCTTTACGCGCCAGCTTATCCACGGATTCAGCCAGCAGCGTATCGCGAATATCATTCAGAATGACGCGCGCCCCCGCAGCGGCCAGGCCCTCCGCATAGGCAAACCCCAGGCCACGTGCGGAGCCCGTTACCAGAGCCGTTTTCCCCGTTAAGCCAAATAAATCGGTCATATAATTTTCCTCGCCCATTTAATTTGTATGACAACTATCTTTTTTAAGAGTGAGTTTTCACTTTAATAAAATCAACACCGCAAAAATGAATTTGCAACAAAGATCACAAACAATAGGTTATAACCGATCGCAAAAAATCATATAATTAATTGATAATAAAATATATTTATGTTTTTTTGCGTTATGGTATTTGATCGTTATCACAAAATGGCGCACTGAAAGAGGCTGACCCGGCAAAGCGTGATATAACAACATCAATTTGTAGGACAACCTACAGGTAAAAACGTATCAATGATATGCCGTTAATTCGCTGAATTGAGGAGTTAAAGTGAGTAACCTGAAAATCACCAATGTGAAAACGATTCTGACGGCACCGGGTGGCATTGACCTGGCCGTCGTGAAGATCGAAACCAACGAACCAGGGCTGTACGGTTTGGGATGCGCGACATTCACGCAACGCATTTTTGCCGTGAAAAGCGCCATTGATGAGTACATGGCCCCTTTTCTGATTGGCAAAGAC
The DNA here is from genome assembly GCF_039539505.1 of Gibbsiella dentisursi. NCBI lineage: Bacteria > Pseudomonadati > Pseudomonadota > Gammaproteobacteria > Enterobacterales > Yersiniaceae > Gibbsiella > Gibbsiella dentisursi. The sequence goes on along the minus strand of NZ_BAABDG010000009.1, from coordinate 75,828 downwards.
CCTCGCCGCATTGAAGACATCTGGCAGTCTGGCGCGGTCAGCGGTTACTGGCGCAACGGCCCGATCATGAACAATGCGTTATCCGGCGTGGACATGGCGCTGTGGGATATCAAAGGCAAACTTGCGGGCATGCCGGTTTATGAGTTGCTGGGCGGTAAGTGCCGCGACGGTATTCCGCTTTATTGCCATACGGATGGCAGCGATGAAATAGAAGTGGAAGATAACATTCGCGCCAGAATGGAAGAGGGCTACCAGTATGTTCGCTGCCAGATGGGCATGTACGGCGGCGCAGGGACCGACGATCTCAAACTGATTGCCACCCAGTTGGCACGCGCGAAGAACATTCAACCCAAACGTTCACCGCGCAGTAAAACCCCCGGCATCTATTTTGATCCGGATGCCTACGCAAAAAGCGTCCCACGCCTGTTCGATCATCTGCGCAATAAACTGGGCTTTAGTATTGAATTTATCCACGACGTACACGAGCGCGTGACGCCGGTAACCGCCATCAATCTGGCCAAAAGACTCGAAGAATATCAACTTTTCTATCTTGAAGATCCGGTAGCGCCGGAAAACATCGACTGGCTGAACATGCTGCGCCAACAATCCTCCACGCCAATTTCCATGGGCGAGTTGTTCGTTAATGTCAATGAGTGGAAACCGCTTATCGACAACAAGCTGATTGATTATATTCGCTGCCATGTCAGCACCATCGGCGGTATTACGCCAGCCAGGAAACTGGCGGTTTACAGCGAACTGAACGGCGTGCGCACCGCGTGGCACGGGCCGGGCGACATTTCTCCGGTGGGTGTGTGCGCCAATATGCAACTTGATTTAAGCTCGCCAAACTTTGGCATTCAGGAATACACGCCGATGAATGACGCGCTGCGTGAAGTCTTCGCTGGCTGCCCGGAGATTAATCACGGTTATGCTTATCTGAATGACAAGCCGGGCCTGGGCATTGATATCGATGAAGCCAAAGCGGCAAAATATCCGTGCGCCGGGGGCATTCCGTCCTGGACGATGGCGCGTACGCCAGATGGCACCGCATCCAGACCATAACTTTCCCCCTGCGATTATCGAAAGAAGGTTGGAAGATAGCCCGGTTAGTAAAGTTTACCGGGCCTTTTTCCGGCATCGGTGCGGCACCACTCCCGCCAGCGCCGCGCTCTGTGGTACTCTCGCCTTGCCCTTTCCGCCATTTTTCAGCAGAGAATGTTATGTCCCTGAAAGCGATCGCCAAGGAACTTGGCCTGTCCATAACCACCGTCAGCCGCGCGCTGAACGGCTACGATGACGTAGCGCAAAAAACGCGTCAGCGGGTGGAGGCGATGGCAAACCAGATGGGATACCGCCCGAATACGCTGGCGCGCCGTCTGAAAATGGGCAAGATCGACGCCGTTGGCCTGGTTTTCCCCTTCAATTCCCACCCGTTTGGCAATTCCACCTTTATGGAAATGGTCGGCTGCATCAGCAATGAACTGGTGCGCCATGAGATCGATCTGCTGCTGGTTGCCGATGAAGCGCCACACTTATCCTTTACGCGCCTGATCGAAAGCAAACGGGTGGATGCGCTGATCGTGGCGCACACGCTGAATGACGATCCGCGCCTGCACCAGCTACAGCGCCTGAACTTCCCGTTTCTGGCGCTCGGCCGCAGCCAGCTGGCAGGCGACTACGCGTGGTTTGACTTTGACAACCACGCGGGCTGCAAAATGGCGGTGGACTACCTGGCGCACCTTGGCCACCGCCGTATTGCCTACCTCGGGGAAAATAATCACCAATCCTTTATCAGCCAGCGCCGCCAGGGCTATCTGGACGGGCTGGCGGCCAACCATCTGCCGCTGCATGAAGAATACCTGTGCCGCATTACCCCCAGCCGGCGCGCCGGCTATCTTGCCACCCAACAGCTGCTGGCGCAGGCCACGCCGCCGACGGCGATCATCACCGATTGCAACGGCCACGGCGAAGGCGCGGCGATGGCGCTGCGCGACGCCGGCCGCCTGGGGCCGGGTGGGGTTCCGCTGGTGGTCTACGACGGCCTGCCGCCGGACAGCCTGCTCGATCTGCCCGTCAGCGCGATTGTGCAAGCCACCCGTGAGCAGGTGGGCAAAAAGATCGCCGAAATGACGCTAGGCCTGATCCAACGCCAGCCGCTCAATCAGCTACAGGTGCTGTGGCAACCGGTACTGAAACCCAGCCCGGACGATCTGCCGCTCGCAGACTAGCTTTCCATAAGCATCATTTTTGCCCAGTCAGATCACAGATCCGAAACGTTTCGGTTTTAATCCAAAACGTTTCGGATTATTGATCGGAGCACAAATATGGCTTATTAAGGAACCCGATCATGGAAGCTACCGTTGTGCGGCTAACCAGCGCCGCGACCGACGTTATCGTGCGCTGTTCCCCGTTTGCAGAAATCCTCTACTGGGGGCCGCATCTGAGCTATTTTACAGCCCAGGACGTGCTGACCCTGGGGCGCCCGGTGCCGAATGGCCGCCTGGACGTTGATACCCCGCTGACGCTGGCGGCCGAAGCGGGGCGTGGCCTGTTTGGCGCACCCGGCGTTGAAGGCCACCGGGACGGCCTGGACTGGTCGCCGGTATTTACCACCTGTGATGTGATCCATACCGGGCAACAACTGGAGATTCTGGCTGAAGATCGCCAAGCTGGGCTGCAGTTGCATAGCGAACTGGTGCTGGATACCGCCAGCAGCGTACTGCAAATGCGCCACACCCTGACCAACACCAAGCCGGAGCGTTACTGGCTGAACCGCCTGGCGCTAACGTTGCCGCTGCCGGAGCGCGCCGGCGAAGTGATGGCGTTCCACGGCCGTTGGATCCGCGAGTTTCAACCACACCGCATCCCGCTGGCCCACGGCGGCTATCAACAGGAAAACCGCCGCGGCCGCACCTCGCACGAATATTTCCCCGGCATGATGATCGGCACCGCCGGCTTTAGCGAGCAGCAAGGGGAAGTCTGGGGCGTGCACCTTGGCTGGAGCGGCAATCACCGCCTGCGCGCGGAGGTGAAAACCGACGGCCGCCGCCTGGTGCAGGCCGAAGCGCTGTATCTGCCGGGGGAAATGGCGCTGGAAGAAAATGCCAGCCTGAGCACGCCGTGGCTGTACGCCGCCTGCTCGCAACGCGGCCTGACGGCCCTGAGCCAGCAGTTCCACCGCTATGTGCGCCAGCACATTCTGCATTTTCCCGGCAACAAGCCGCGCCCGGTGCACCTTAACACCTGGGAAGGCATCTATTTCGATCACCAGCCCGAATACATCATGCGCATGGCCAGCCAGGCCGCCGAACTGGGCGTCGAACGCTTTATCATTGACGATGGCTGGTTCCGCGGCCGCGATCACGATCGCGCCGCCCTGGGGGACTGGTATCTTGACGAACGCAAATACCCCGACGGCCTGGAACCGGTGATCGGCCACGTAAAACGTCTGGGGATGGAGTTCGGCATCTGGGTGGAGCCGGAAATGATTAACCCGGATTCAGACCTGTACCGCGCCCACCCCGACTGGGTGCTGGGGCTGGCGGGTTACCAACAGCCCACCGGCCGCCACCAGTACGTGCTCGATCTGTGCAACCCGCAGGTGTTTGATTACCTGCTGGCGCGCCTGGAGTGGCTGTTGAGCGCGCATGATATCGACTATGTGAAATGGGACATGAACCGCGAAATCGTCCAGCCCGCGCACCTGGGCCACGCGTCGCTGACCGCGCAGACGGCGCAGTTTTACCGGCTGCTGGATACGTTGCAACAGCGTTTCCCGGCGGTGGAGTTTGAATCCTGCGCATCCGGCGGCGGCCGCATCGATTACGAAGTGCTCAAACGCAGCCACCGTTTCTGGACCTCGGACAACAACGATGCGCTGGAGCGCCAGAGCATCCAACGCGGCATGAGCTACTTTTTCCCGCCGGAAGTGATGGGCGCGCACATCGGCAACCGCCAATGCCACGCCACCGAACGCCAGCACAGCATCGGCTTTCGCGGCCTGACGGCGCTGTTCGGCCACATGGGCATTGAGCTGGATCCGGTTAAAGAAGGGGAAGAAGAGCAACGGGGCTTTGCCCGCTACGTGGCGCTGCATAAAGCCTTGCGGCCGCTGCTGCACAGCGGCGACGTGGTGCGGATCGATCATCACGACAAAAACACGCTGATCAACGGCGTGATCAGCCCCACGCGCGATCGCGCGGTGATCCTGGTCAGCCAGTTGGCGATGCCGGAGTACACCCTGCCGGGCAACCTGCGCATCCCGGGGCTAAACCCACAGACGCGCTACTGCATCAGCCTGCTGGATACCCCGGCGCTGATCCACCAGCAGCGGGGCGGCCACACCATGCGCCAACTGCCGGCCTGGATGAAACAGCCGTGTGAAGCCAGCGGCGAGTGGCTGGCGCAGGCCGGGTTGGCGCTGCCGGTGCTGGATCCGGAAAGCGCCATGCTGATTAATATCGAACAGCTTTAATAAAGCCAGTGCGGCGGCCTGGCGCCGCCGCATGCTCATCGCCAGTCAGTAGCGAAAGGACAATAGCAATGAACGCCACCGTCTGTACCTACAAAAACAACCGTAACTTCTGGATCTTCGGCGCCTTCTTTTTCCTGTACTTTTTCATCATGGCCACCTGCTTCCCGTTCTTGCCGATTTGGCTGTCGGAAGTGATTGGCCTGAATAAAACCGAAACCGGGCTGGTTTTCTCCTGCCTGTCGCTGTTTGCCATTCTGTTCCAACCGATTTTCGGCATTATTTCCGACAAACTGGGGCTGAAAAAACATCTGCTGTGGATCATTTCACTGCTGCTGCTGTTCTTTGCGCCCTTCTTCCTGTTTGTCTTCGCTCCGCTGCTCAAGACCAACATTCTGCTCGGCGCGTTAAGCGGCGGGGCCTACATCGGCTTTGTGTTTTCCGGCGGTTCCGGCGCCGTAGAAGCCTATATCGAAAGGGTCAGCCGCAAAAGCGCGTTTGAATATGGCAAAGCGCGCATGTTCGGCTGCTTTGGCTGGGGGATCTGCGCCTCGACCGCCGGCGTATTGTTCAACATCAACCCGGACATTGTATTTTGGATGGGTTCGGGGGCGTCCGTCCTGCTGATGCTGTTGCTGCTGCTGGCCGATCCCAAAGAAAACCCCACCGCCGTGGTGATGAACCAGCTCGGGGCCAACCAGCCGCAGTTCAGGATCAAAATGGCCGCCGAGCTGTTTAAAATGCCGAAAATGTGGCTGTTTATCCTGTACGTGGTGGGCGTCGCCTGCGTCTATGACGTGTTCGATCAGCAGTTCGCCAACTTCTTTAAATCATTCTTTAGCTCACCGCAGCGCGGCACCGAAGTGTTCGGCTACGTCACCACCGCCGGCGAACTGGCCAATGCGCTGATCATGTTCTGCTCGCCGTGGATCATTAACCGCATCGGGGCGAAAAATACGCTGCTGCTGGCCGGGGTGATCATGTCAATCCGCATCATCGGCTCTTCCTTTGCCACCACCGCGCTGGAGGTGGTGCTGCTGAAAATGCTGCACGCGCTGGAAGTGCCCTTCCTGCTGGTCGGGACTTTCAAATACATCACCGCCATCTTCGACACCCGGCTTTCCGCGACTATCTACCTGATCGGCTTCCAGTTTGCCAAACAGGGTGCGGCAATCTTCCTGTCCGCCTTTGCCGGCAATATGTATGATCGGATCGGTTTTCACAGCACCTATATGATCCTCGGCGGCCTGGCGCTGGGCGTGACGTTAATCTCCGCCTTTACGCTGAGCAGCACGCCAAAAAGCCGGGCGCTGCCGGAAGGTGCGCCCAGCGCCACATCCTGATAGCAGAGGCTCCCGGCGGCGCGGCGGGTGTGTTAGGCTCTGTGGCTATCTACCTCAGGAGGGATCGACCGTGAGCAGTGTGAAGGCATCGCGCGCCGCCGGGCGCGCTACCATCAGCGATGTGGCCAAAGCCGCCAAAACCGGCAAGACCAGCGTGTCGCGTTACCTGAACGGTGAACAGCACCTGCTGTCTGACGATCTCAAACGCCGCATCCAGCAGGCGATTACACAGCTCGACTACCGGCCAAGCCAGATGGCGCGCAGCCTGAAAGGCGGCCAGACCCGGCTGATCGGCCTGATTATCGCCGATATCACCAACCCCTATTCGGTGGATGTGATGCGCGGCATCGAAGCCGCCTGCCGCCAGCACGGCTTCACCCTTCTGGTGTGTAACACCAACAATGAAGTCAACCAGGAGCAGCACTACCTGCAACTGCTCAGCAGCTACCGGGTCGAGGGCATCGTCGTCAATGCCGTCGGGATGCGTGAAGATGCGCTCTCGGCGTTGCATCAGTCGCAGCTGCCTATGGTGCTGATCGACCGGAAAATCCCGGATTTCACCTGCGATGTGGTAGGGCTAAACAACCATGAAGCGGCAACCCGGGCCACGGAGCACCTGTTGCAACAGGGGTTTGAAGCCATTTTGTTCCTAAGTGAACCGGTCGGCACCGTTAACACCCGCCTGGAGCGCCTGCTCGCTTTCCGCCAAACCATGGCAGAGCACCCGGCGCTGGCGGCGGAACAGGCGGAAACGCCGCTGAACGACGGCCCACAGTTGGAAACGGTGCTGCGGGAATTTAATCTGCGCCATCGCGGTATGCGCAAGGCGGTGATTTCCGCCAACGGCGCGCTGACGCTGCAAGTGGCGCGCGCCATGCGCCGCCTCGGCCTGCACTGGGGCAGCGATATCGGCCTGCTGGGCTTTGACGAACTGGAATGGGCGGAGCTGGCCGGGGTGGGGATTACTACGCTAAAGCAGCCGACCTATCAGATGGGGCATACCGCGCTGGAGCAGTTGCTGCAACGTATTCAGGGGCTGGCGTCTGCGCCGGAAGAGCGGGTGTTTTCCGGTGAGCTGATTGTGCGAGGTTCAACGACCCGCTAGGTTTTTTCCCTCACCCCAACCCTCTCCCAAAGGGAGAGGGAGCGGCCCGTGCAATAATGGAAGCTCGGCATTCCGTTTATCAAATGATTTAAAAATAGCGCTACAACAGGGTTGGGCGCGGCACTAATCTTGATAAGAACTCCGGTTTTCCCCCTCTCCCTCTGGGAGAGGGAGCCGCCCGTGCAATAGTGGAAGCTCAGTATTCCGTTTATCAAATAATTTAAAAATAGCGCTACAACAGGGGGTTTCCTCTCTCCCACAGGGACAGGGAGCCGCCCATGCAATAGTGGAAGCTCGTCATTCCGCTTATCAAATGATTTAAAAATAGCGCTACAACAGGGTTTGGCGCGGCACTAATCTTGATAAGAACTCCGGTTTTCCCCCTCTCCCACAGGGAGAGGGAGCCATCCGTGCAATAGTGGACGTTTATCAAATGATTTAAAAATAGCGCTACAACAAGGGTTTGGCGCGGCACTAATCTTGATAAGAACTCCGGTTTTCCCCCTCTCCCTCTGGGAGAGGGAGCCATCCGTGCAATAGTGGAAGCTCAGTATTCCGCTTATCAAATAATTTAAAAATAGCGCTACAACAGGGTTTAGCGCGGCACTAATCTTGATAAGAACTCCGGTTTTCCCCCTCTCCCTCTGGGAGAGGGCTGGGGTGAGGGTGCCGGGTGAGGGAAACATCCGCCGCCTGCGCGCCAGCTTTTACCCGCTTAAACTCCGACTATTTTTTGTTCACCGTTCGTGATTTCGATCATACTTTTACACTCTGTCGCTTTCGCATGGAACCGGTTCCATCTAACGTATTTATAACAGCAATAAAAAACGCAGCCGATTCAGGAGCGGGTATGAAAAAAGAAATTATCGTCGTGACCGGTGCCTATGGCGCCGAAGCCGTCCTCCAGCAAGGTGGCCAGGCGGCGCTGCTGCCGCTTATTGCGCAGGCTGGCGCAGACGGCGTGGAGATTCGCCGCGAGCTGTTCAGCGCGCAAGACATCGACGCCCTGCCGGCGCTAGCCGAGGCCATCGCACAGCACGGGCTATTCGCCGTCTATTCCGCTCCGGAAGCCTTATTTACGCCGCAGCATGCGCTTAACCCAAACCTGGAAGCGCGCCTGGCCGAAGCACAGATCCTGCACGCCCGCCAGCTCAAGCTGTCGCTCGGCCATTATCAGCCGGGGTTTGACTTCACCCCGTTGAAAGTGGCTCTGGAAAAATACCCGCTGCAGTTGGTGGTTGAAAACGATCAAACCCCCGACTGCGGCGTTTTGCCGATGCTCAACGCCTTCTTCCACGCCGCAGAAGACAACCACCTGCCGGTAGGGATGACCTTTGATATGGCCAACTGGCTGTGGGTGGGGCAAGACGCGCAGGCCGCGGCCGAGCGCCTGGCGCGCCACGTCAGCTATATCCACGTGAAGGCCGCCGCCCAGGGCCCGCACGGCTGGCGCGCCATTGCGCTGGATGAAACCGACGGCAGTTGGCGCAATCTGTTGGCCCTGTTGCCGCAGGACGCGCCGCGGGGTATTGAGTTCCCATTACAGGGCGACGATCTGGCGGCAGTCACCCGCCACTACGTTAATCTTTTACGTGCGGAGTAAACATGATGGCAACACAGACAACCGAACGCTATTCAGCATTGGACGTCGTCACCCTGGGCGAAGCCATGGCGATGTTCGTCGCGGCGCAACCGGGCGATCTGGCAGAAGTGGAAACCTTCACCAAGCGCATTGCCGGCGCCGAGTTGAACGTGGCCATCGGCCTGTCACGCCTGGGCCTCAACGTCGGCTGGGTGAGCCGGGTGGGCAACGATGCTTTTGGCCGTTTCACCTTGCAGCAGTTGAAACAAGAGGGGGTTAACGCCCACTGCGTTACCGTGGACGGCCACTACCCGACCGGTTTTCAGATGAAATCCAAAGCCCTGGATGGAACCGATCCCATTGTGGAGTATTTCCGTAAAGGTTCGGCCGCCAGCCATCTTTCCACCGCCGATTTTGATCGGGATTACTTTGGCCGCGCCCGCCACCTGCACCTGAGCGGCGTGGCGGCGGCGCTGTCCGGCTCCTCGCTGGCGCTGTGCCACTACGCCGCACGCGAAATGCGCGCCATGGGCAAAACCATCTCCTTCGATCCCAACCTGCGCCCGGTGCTGTGGCCAAGCCAGGCGGTGATGATCGCGCAGCTTAACGCACTGGCGTTTGCCGCCGACTGGGTGCTGCCAGGGCTGAAGGAAGGCCAAATCCTGACCGGCCAGTCAACGCCGGAAGGCATCGCCGATTTCTATCTGGAGCACGGCGTGCAGGCGGTGCTGATCAAAACCGGCCCGGAAGGCGCCTGGTTCAAAACCGCCGCCGGCGATCAGGCCGTGGTGCCGGCGGTAAAAGTCAGCAACGTGGTGGATACCGTGGGTGCGGGAGACGGCTTTGCCGTGGGGGCGATCAGCGCCCTGCTGGAAGGCAAAACGCTGAAACAGGCGGTGCAACGCGGCAATAAAATCGGCTCGCTGGCGATCCAGGCCATCGGCGATAGCGAAGGCCTGCCGACCCGCGCCGCCTTGGCCGAATCATAAACCGATAAAAACGATTCACGGATTAACCGCCCGCTCCCAACGGCGTACGCCTCTTGCCCTACAGCCAGGACGTGCTGGGAGAATACTGGCCCCGTGGGTTGCCAGGCTATAAGCCAGGCTGCCAACGGGGAAACAAGACACCACTGAGGAGTCTGAACATGAGTACAGCAACTGTCGCAGTCAAACGCTGGTGGTACATCATGCCCATCGTGTTTATCACCTATAGCCTGGCCTATCTCGACCGCGCTAACTTCAGTTTTGCTTCTGCCGCCGGCATCAATGAAGATCTCGGCATCACCAAAGGCATGGCATCCCTGCTAGGCGCCCTGTTCTTTCTCGGCTACTTTTTCTTCCAGATCCCCGGCGCGATCTACGCCGAACGGCGCAGCGTCAAAAAGCTGATCTTCTGGTGCCTGATCCTGTGGGGCGGCTGCGCCTCGCTGACCGGGATCGTCAGTAACATCCCCATGCTGGCGGCAATCCGCTTTATTCTTGGCGTGGTGGAGGCCGCCGTCATGCCGGCGATGCTGATTTACATCAGCAACTGGTTCACCAAATCTGAACGTTCGCGCGCCAATACCTTTTTAATCCTGGGCAACCCGGTGACGGTGCTGTGGATGTCGGTCGTTTCCGGCTATCTGATCCACGCCTTCGGCTGGCGGGAAATGTTCATCTTTGAAGGCATCCCGGCGATCATCTGGGCCTTCTGCTGGTGGGTGCTGGTGCAAGACAAACCCGCGCAGGCCAACTGGCTGAGCAAAGACGAAAAGCTGGCGCTACAACAGCAGTTGGAAGAAGAACAGAAAGGCATCAAGGCGGTGCGCAACTACAGCGAAGCCTTCCGTTCCCGCAACGTGATCCTGCTGTGCGTGCAATACTTTGCCTGGAGCATCGGCGTCTACGGTTTTGTGCTGTGGCTGCCTTCCATCCTGCGCAGCGGTATGCAGATGGGCATGGTTGAAGCGGGCTGGCTGTCTGCGGTGCCTTACCTGGCCGCGACCATCGCCATGATCGTGGTTTCCTGGGCGTCGGACAAAATGCAAAACCGTAAGCTGTTTGTCTGGCCGCTGCTGCTGCTGGGCGCGCTGGCGTTCTTCGGCTCCTACGCCATTGGCCCGAATCATTTCTGGATCTCTTACGGCCTGCTGGTGGTTGCCGGCGCGGCGATGTACGCCCCATACGGGCCGTTCTTCGCCATTATTCCGGAAATGCTGCCGAAAAACGTGGCCGGCGGCGCCATGGCGCTAATTAACAGCATGGGCGCCCTGGGCTCGTTCTTTGGCTCCTGGTTCGTCGGCTACCTGAACGGCGCAACCGGCACGCCGGCCGCCTCATACATGTTTATGGCCATCGCGCTGGTGGTAGCGGTAGTGCTGACGCTGGTGGTAAAGCCCGCCCGCGCTGAAACCCACCCGCAAATGGCCTGATGGGGATGGATTATCTCAGCAGAGGGGCAGGCGGCACGCCCCTCTGCACGCTATGCTTTATGCTATGTTGGATGAATTATTAGCCTGCTGGAGTTTGTAATGAAGCCTTCCATTGTATTGTACCGAAGCATCCCGACCGATCTGCTTGAACGGCTGGAGCAGCATTTTACCGTGCATACCTTCAACAGCCTGACCCCGGATAACCCGGAACACCTGAAACAGGTATTGCAACAGGCCGAAGGGATCATCGGCACCGGCGGCAAAGTGGATGAAGCCTTTCTGCAACAGGCGCCGAATCTGCGCGCGGCTTCGACCATTTCCGTCGGCTACGACAACTTCGACGTCGCCGCACTCAACGCCCACAATGTCGTCCTGATGCACACCCCCACCGTGCTGACGGAAACCGTAGCGGACACCATCATGGGCCTGGTGCTGGCGACCGCACGCCGTATCGTAGAAGTGGCCGAGCGGGTTAAAGCCGGCGAATGGCAACACAGTATCGGCCCGGACTGGTTCGGGGTGGATGTTCACCATAAGACCATGGGGATCCTCGGTATGGGGCGCATCGGGCTGGCGCTGGCGCAGCGCGCGCACTTCGGCTTCGGTATGCCGATACTGTATAACGCCCGCCGCACCCATGAAGAAGCCGATCGGCGCTTTAACGCCCGCCGCTGCGATCTGGATACGCTCCTGGCGGAATCCGACTTTATCTGCATCACGCTGCCGCTGACGGAGCAGACCTTCCACATGATTGGCGCCGAACAGCTGGCGAAGATGAAAAAGAGCGGCATCCTGATCAACGCGGGCCGTGGCTCAGTGGTGGATGAAAACGCGCTGATCGCCGCGCTGCAAAACGGCACCATTCATGCCGCCGGGCTGGACGTATTCGAAGAGGAGCCGCTGCCGGTCAGTTCCCCGTTGTTGAAGCTGCCGAATGTGGTCGCCCTGCCGCACATCGGCTCGGCAACCCATGAAACACGCTACGGTATGGCTGAGTGCGCCGTAGATAACCTGATTGCCGCGCTGACCGGCACCGTAACGGAAAACTGCGTTAACCCCCAGATCCTGAAGCGCTAACGCGCCTCCCCCTGACGCCTCATCCCCGCATTTCCGCCGCGGGGATGAGGCTATTTTTGCCTTCTCCTGCACACTGAAAGCGACCCTACGATAACAATGCTTCCCGCCACGTGTAAGGAGCGCTATGAAACGCCTGACCCTCACCCTTTTGATGCTATTGCCCCCGGCGGCGCTGGCCGACTGGGCGCTGCAACCCTTCCCCGCATTTCAGGAATCCCCCAGCGGCCTGTTCAGCAGCCAGGCCACGCTGCAAAAGGGGCAACTGCCGCTGCGGCTCTACCAGGACCAACAGTGCTGGCAGCCCACCGAGGCAGTAAAGCTCAACCAAACCCTTTCGCTACAGCCGTGCGGCAACAATCCGCCGGTGAACTGGCGGCTGTTCCGCGACGGCGAATACCAGGTGCGTATTGATACCCGCAGCGGCACGCCAACCCTGCAGTTGAGCCTGAAGGCGCAGGAAGCCAGCGCCGCGGTAACGGCCCACACCTGCCAGCGCTGGGACGGCAACCCGGTGACGGTGGATGTCGGCGGCACCTTCGCCGAAGGCGAAACGGTGCGCGATTTCTATTCCGGCCAGACCGCCACCGTCACACAGGGCAAAGTCACCCTGAAGCCGGCCGCCGACAGCGGCGGCATCATGCTGCTTGAAACGGCGATGACGGAAAACGCCGCGCCGTTCAGTTGGCAAAACGCCACCGTGTATTTTGTACTGACCGATCGCTTTGAAAACGGCAACCCCGGCAATGACCATAGCTATGGCCGCCGCAGCGACGGTATGCAGGAGATCGGCACTTTCCACGGCGGCGATCTGGCCGGCCTGACCAACCGGCTGGATTACCTGCAGCAGCTTGGCGTCAACGCGCTATGGATAAGCTCGCCGCTGGAACAAATCCACGGCTGGGTTGGCGGCGGCACCAAAGGCGACTTCCCGCACTATGCCTACCATGGCTACTACACCCAGGACTGGACCCGGCTGGATGCAAACATGGGCAACGAACAGGATCTGCGTACGCTGGTTGAACAGGCGCACAAGCGCGGCATCCGCATCCTGTTCGATGTGGTGGTGAACCACGTTGGCTACGCTACCCTGGCCGATATGCAAACCTTCCAGTTCGGCTCGCTGTATCTGAAGGGCAGTGACATTGAAAAAACGCTGGGTAAAAACTGGGGCGACTGGCAGCCAGCGCGCGGCCAGAACTGGCACAGTTTCAATGATTACATCAATTTCAGCGATAAAGCCGGCTGGGCGACCTGGTGGGGCAAAAACTGGATCCGCACCGACATCGGGGATTACGACTCGCCGGGCTATAGCGATCTCACCATGTCGCTGGCGTTCCTGCCGGACATCAAAACCGAAACCGCCGGCGCCAGCGGCCTGCCGCTGTTTTACCGCCACAAACCGGATACGGCGGCAAAAGAGATCCCGGGCGCCACCACCCGCGACTACCTGACGCAATGGCTCAGCCAATGGGTGCGCGACTACGGCATTGACGGCTTTCGCGTCGACACCGCCAAGCACGTTGATAAGCCAACGCTGGCGCAGCTAAAACAGCGCGCCGCCGCGGCGCTACAGGCCTGGAAGGCCGCCAACCCCGGCCAGGCGCTGGATGACGGCCCCTTCTGGATGACCGGCGAAGCCTGGGGCCACGGCGTGATGAAAAGCGATTATTACCACAACGGCTTCGATGCAATGATCAACTTCGACTTTCAGGATCGGGCGGCCGAAGCGCTGAACTGTTTCTCAAATATCGATCCCACTTACCAGCAGATGGCCGACAAGCTGCAAGGCTTCAATGTGCTCAGCTATCTTTCATCGCACGACACACGGCTATTTTTCAGCAGCGATGCCAAAGGATCGCTGCCGCTGCAACAGCGCGCGGCGGATTTGCTGTTGCTGGCGCCGGGCGCGGTGCAGATCTACTACGGCGATGAGAGCGCGCGCGCCTTTGGCCCCACCGGCTCCGATCCGTTGCAGGGCACCCGTTCGGACATGAACTGGCAGGAACTGCAGGGCGCCAAAGCGCCGGTGCTGGCCCACTGGCAACGCCTGGGCGCATTCCGCGCCCGCCACCCGGCCGTTGGCGCAGGCACGCAGCAATCGCAACAGACCGCCCGTTACTACGCCTTCAGCCGCCAGCACGCCGGCGATAAAGTGATGGTGGTTTGGGTGGGCGAACGGCCACAGTAAAACAGTGGATTATGCTAAAAATAAACCGCCGAATGAAGTTTACGCCCGGTGGTTTATTTTTCCGGCGCATTGCACCGGAGTTTGTCTGGCGGTATGGTGACGGATTAACCTGCTAAAAATAATATTGCTACACCTATGACTTTTTCACTTTTCGGCGACAAATTTACCCGTTACGCGGGCATCACCCGCTTAATGGACGATCTGAACGAAGGCCTGCGAACCCCAGGCGCCATCATGCTTGGCGGCGGAAACCCGGCGCAAATCCCCGAGATGGAGAGCTACTTCAAACAGCTGTGCCAGGAGATGCTCGAACAGGGCAAGCTGACCGAAGCCCTGTGCAACTATGACGGCCCTCAGGGCAAGGATACGCTGCTGAAAGCGCTGGCCAAGTTGCTGCGTGACGAGCTTGGTTGGCAAATAGAGCCACAGAATATTGCACTGACAAATGGCAGCCAGAGCGCATTTTTCTACTTATTTAACCTGTTTGCCGGCCGCTATGCCGACGGCAGCCGCCGCCGCGTGCTGTTCCCCCTGGCGCCGGAGTACATTGGCTACGCCGATGCCGGCCTGGACGAAGGGCTGTTTGTCTCCGCCAAACCCAATATCGAACTGCTGCCGGGCGGCCAGTTCAAGTATCACGTCGATTTTGAACACCTGAACATCAGCAACGATATCGGCATGATCTGCGTCTCCCGCCCGACCAACCCCACCGGCAACGTGATCACCGACGACGAGCTGATCAAGCTGGACGCGCTGGCGCAGCAGCACGATATCCCGCTGGTGATCGATAACGCCTACGGCGTGCCGTTCCCCGGCATTATCTTCAGTGAAGCCACCCCGCTGTGGAACCCCAACATCATTCTGTGCATGAGCCTGTCCAAGCTCGGCCTGCCGGGTTCGCGCTGCGGGATCGTGGTTGCCGACGAGAAGACCATCAGCGCATTGAGCAATATGAACGGCATCATCAGCCTGTCGCCGGGCAGTATCGGCCCCGCGCTGGCGGCGGAAATGATCGCCCGCGGCGATCTGCTGCGCCTGTCCAATGAGGTTATTCGCCCCTTTTACCGCCAACGCGTGGAGCAGACGATCGACATTATCCGCCGCTACCTGCCGGCGGAGCGTTGCCTGATCCACAAACCGGAAGGCGCTATCTTCCTCTGGCTATGGTTTAAGGATCTGCCGATCACCACCGAGCTGCTCTATCAGCGGCTGAAAAAGCGCGGCGTGCTGATGGTGCCGGGGCACTATTTCTTCCCGGGGCTGGAGCATGAGTGGCCGCACACCCACCAGTGCATGCGCATGAACTACGTGCCCGATCCGGAGAAAATAGAGCAAGGGGTGAAAATCCTGGCGGAAGAGATTGAGCGCGCTCACCGGGAAGTGAATGCCGCGGCGCCTGCCGTGCAAATCCGCTAGCCGCCAACGGGGCCGCCGCGGCAGCCCCTATATGGCCCAGAACAGCACCGCCAGCAGCTGCGGCGAGATGATGCGCAGGAACATCGCCAGCGGGTAAACCGTGGCATAGGACAGCGCCGCCGCGCCGCTGGTCGGGTGCAGGTTGTTGGCAAAAGCCAGCGCCGGCGGATCGGTCATTGAGCCGGCCAGCATGCCCGATAGCGTCAGGTAATTCATCTTGCCGACTAGCCGGGCCAAGACGCCCACCGCGATCAGCGGGATGGCGGTGATCAGCACCCCATAGCCCACCCATGCCAGCCCGTCGCCGTTCACCAGCGTATCGACAAAGTTGCCGCCCGACTTCAAGCCCACCACCGCCAGAAACAGCACGATACCCAGTTCACGCAGCGCCAGGTTGGCGCCCGGCGGCATAAACCAATACAGCTTGCCGATGCTGCCGATCCGCCCCAGAATCAGCGCCACCACCAGCGGGCCGCCGGCAAGCCCCAGACGCAGCGCCGCCGGGAAACCGGGCACGAACAGCGGGATCGAGCCGAGCAACACCCCCAGCCCCACGCCGATAAACACCGGCAGCATATGCACCTGCTGTAACTTTTGCCTGGCGTTGCCCACGATGGCCGCCACCGCGTCAATCGCCTCCGGCCGGCCAACCAGATTGAGAATGTCGCCGAACTGCAGCGACACATTGCTGCCGGCGACCAGCTCCACCCCGGCCCGGTTCAGCCGCGACACCACCACGTCATATTTTTGCTTCAGGTTCAGCTCGCGGATTTTCTTGCCCAACACTTGCTCATTGGTGACCACGGCGCGCACGACCTGCAGCGTGGTGCCGCGGGTGGAAAGCGAGGCGTCCACCTCTTCCCCGATCACCAGCCGGGCGCTTTCCAGGCTTTCCCGCTTGCCGACCAGGTGCAGATAATCCCCCAGTTCCAGCTTTTCGTGCGGTGCGGGCACCATCAGCAGATCGCCCCGCTTCAGCCGCGAACAGATGATGTCGTCGCCGTTAAGCAGCGGCACCTGCTGAATGGCGATACCGTGCAGGTTCTGGTTACGCACCGCGACGTTCATGGTGTGCAGCAGTTCACGGCTATTGCCCTGGCTATCGTCAAATGCCTGCGCTTCCTGCTCGATGTTGATGCGGAAAAACAGCCGCAGCAGCCACATCACCAGCAGAATGCCGCAGATGCCGAACGGGTATGCCATCGCATAGCCCATTCCCATGCGATCGACCAGCGCCGGATCGGAACCGAGATCGGTCAGGATTTGTTGGCCGGCGCCCAATGCCGGGGTGTTGGTCACCGCGCCGGAGAAAACGCCGAGGATAATCGGCAGGGGAACGTCAAACAGCTTGTGCACCACGGCCGCCACCACGCCGCCAATCAACACCAGCAGGATGGCGAAGCCGTTTAGCCGTAGCCCGGAAACGCGCAGGGAGTAAAAAAACCCCGGCCCAACCTGAATGCCAATGGTATAGACGAACAGGATCAGGCCAAACTCCTGGATAAAATGCAGCATGTCACTGTTGAGATCGATCTGGTAAACCTGGGCAAAATGGCCGACGATAATGCCGCCAAACAGCACGCCGCCGATCCCCAACCCCACGCCGTACACTTTCCAGTTGCCGATCCACAGCCCAAGAACGGCCACCAACGCCAGCATGCTGACAGCCTGTGCAATATCGCTCATAGGTTACGACCTTAAGACAAGTTTGAAACCTTGCTCTACGTTGTAGGATAGATGCTTAACCTGAGGGATTCTGACATAAGGCAACGCGAGTGAATGCGGAGTGTGCCACAGAACGAAACGGGGGAAGCCCTTTCAGGCCTCCCCCGTAAAATATAACGCTTTTCAGGCGGTTATTTTGCTTCTATCCCGGGCGTGCTGCCAATCGCGATCCGCTGTGGCTGCAGCGCTTCCGGTATCTGGCGCACCAGATCGATATGCAGCAGGCCGTTTTCAAACGCGGCCTCGGATACGTGCAAATGCTCAGCCAGGGTAAAGCTCAGAGTAAACTCTTTGCATACCAGCCCCTGGTGCAGATATTCCACCGGTTTTTCCGGCAGTGCAGGTTTGCCGCGCACGGTCAGGCGTGGGCCTTCCACTTCAATATCCAGCTCACTTTGTTTAAAACCGGCCAGCGCCAGGGAGATGCGATAATGGTTATCGTCGCTCTTTTCGATATTGTAGGGCGGGAACCCTTGCGGCTCCTGGCTGCCCATTGAGCTTGCCAGTTTATCAAAGCCGATCCACTGACGCAGTAGTGGGGATAAATCGTAATTACGCATAATATTAACTCCTTCTATGAAGCGAGATTATTACCCGTGGCCTTGCAACGGCGATCGGGCATGACGTTATTTGCCCCCTGTCGGCGGGCAGTACGATATTTTCATCGGTAAAAATCACCGATGAAAATAACAATTATTTAATTTCAATTTTGCGTGGCTTTAAGGTTTCCGGCACCACGCGTTCCAGATCGATATACAGCAAGCCGTTTTCCAGTTTGGCGCCTTTAATTTGGATATGTTCCGCCAGCTGGAATTTGCGTTCGAAATTGCGCTCTGCAATCCCCTGGTATAAATAGGTTTTTTCCGCGCTCTCGCGTTGATGCGCACCGCGGACGGTCAACAGGTTGTCATGCGTGGTAATGTCCAGCTCATCTTCGGCAAAACCGGCGACGGCGATAGCGATGCGGTAATGATTTTCATCAACCAGTTCAACGTTATACGGCGGGTAGCCGCCGTTGCCCTGGCTTTGGCCCGCTTCCAGAGCGTTAAACAGGCGATCGAAGCCAATCGCGGAACGGTAGAGTGGTGCCAGATCGAAATTACGCATAAAACAGCCTCCTAAAATACCTCAGCAAGGTTTAAACATTTGGCCTTCCATTATGGACAGGCCGCTAGCCGGAATCCCCTGACGGCGAACTCCGCGTTGCTCTCATTATCAGATAGGGGTGGACGGTGTTTTTTCAATGGGTAACGCGCAAAAAATAATGGCAAAATGCGATGAAAGCCCATTTATCTCTTACAATGAAGTGAGAGAACGGCCACAGAGCGGGACTTTGCTCTTTTAAAAACATCTTATGATGTTATAAATCAGCAAATTAGGGGTTCTACTCCCCATCAGGATGGATAATGATGATAAAGATAAAAGTGATAGCGGCCAGTTGCCTGCTGTTGGCCACCGGCGGGTGTTCGAGTGTGATGAGCCATACCGGGCCAAACCAGGGCTACTACCCTGGCACCCGTGCCAGCGTTGATATGCTAAAGGATGACAATACCAGCTGGGCCATGATGCCGTTGGTGGCTATCGATCTGCCGTTTTCTGCGGTGATGGATA
This sequence comes from Gibbsiella dentisursi, assembly GCF_039539505.1. Lineage (NCBI taxonomy): Bacteria > Pseudomonadati > Pseudomonadota > Gammaproteobacteria > Enterobacterales > Yersiniaceae > Gibbsiella > Gibbsiella dentisursi. The sequence goes on along the minus strand of NZ_BAABDG010000009.1, from coordinate 56,894 downwards.
CGGTACTGCTGCCTTACGACTATATGCGCGCCGGCAAAGACAAGGCGGAGGATTCACCGCGCGAACGCCTGCTGCGCAATGAAGGGCAGCAGACGGCGGCCGGCAAACAAAACACCGCGCCGGCCAATCAATAGCGCGGGCCGGACTGCGCTATTGATTCACACCACCGGCCCAACCACAAAGATTTGGCTGACCCCCGCGACTTCGCGCATATAGGCAATCCATTGGCCATCCGGGGAAAACACCACCGCATCGCCGCTCGGCGGCTGTGGCGTCCGCGCCGTCAGGCGCTGCATGCGCCCGTTGGCAACATCACACAGCATCACGCTGTTATCACACACCAACGCGATTTTATCCCCCTGCGGGTGCCAACTGAAGGCTGACTGCACGCTATGTTCACTCTGGCTAATCTGGCGCGGCGCGCCGCCGTTCGGCGAAACGGACCACAGTTGTACCATGCCCCGGTCATCTTTCATCAAAAACGCGATTTGGCTACCGTCGGGCGAACTGCGTAACCAATGGCGCGGCGTGGTCGCCACCCCGGGATAGCGGCGAGCGCCGGTGTTAGTCAGGCGCCGCTGGGTAACGCCAAGCGGCGGCGCCGGCAGCGTGGTTTCGGTGCCCTGCAGCGGCTCGGCGCCGGCTTTGGCATAGGCGGCATCGTTGGCCGGCAAATCGACGATAAAGACTTCCGGCTGCTTTTCCCCACGGGCAGAGACGGTATCGCCAATAAACGCCAATGCCCAACGCTGGCGGCTGCCGTCGGGTTTCACATAGCCATTATTGCCGATCCACCCCTCTTCATACGCGCGGTTGATGTCATCGCTGCCTGGCTGCGGCTGCGCCACCGTCCGGCTGACCAGCACACAGAAGTGGCTGCCGTCATATTCACGCGGGTGCTGTTTCGGCGGAGTAACGCCGTGCAGCGGTATGGCTACCCCCACATTGCGCAGATCCAGCGCCGGATCGCGTTCATGCAGCACGTGATCGTTATAGGTGAAGCTCAGGCGGCTGCCATCCGGGCTGAACACGTGTACGTGGCTGCCACCGCGCAGTGCGCCGGGCGTGAAGGGCGGGGTAATATCGAGCGCATCCAGGGTAACCGCCAGTTCGCGATCCGGCTCGCTGACGATCACGCCGCGGCGGTGATGGAAATCATACTGCCAACGGCTGTCCGGGTGTTCCGGGCCGTGGATAAAGGCATAACGCGCCGGGGCATCGGGGCTGACGGTGACCACGCCAACGTGCGCGCCGAACTGGGCGCGGTATACCACTTCAACCTCGCCGGTGAACACATTGACTCGTTCAATGGTCAAGCCGGTAAAAGACGCGCCGCTGGGGCGCACGTCATAGGCCAACCACTGGCCACACGGCGTCCAGACGTTAATGTTGGTTAGCTGATGCCCGCGCTCAGCGAAGGTCAGCTGTTTTTCCCGATAGCTCATGGCGGCTCCTTTCAGACAGAGGCACCATGATAACGGCTTACGGGCTATTTTGAACCTGGCCCGTGCTCGAAATCCCCATGTATGACGTCGTTTTATTGGCCGGCAATAAAAAAATAAACAGCGCTTAAATAATAGATTTACTCTTTGCCGTTACCGGTGCGCTATTTACTCGAATCGCTTAATTAAATCGATGGCATAGATAGAAGGTCAACGCAACGCGCTAAATAGGCTATTAAAATGATTTATAAATAGCATGCCGGTTGGCTACCGGCATGCTATTCCGGCTATGTTATCTTTTTCTGACGGAATCGACGTCGATTTTTACCCGGCTATCGTTACGATCGATCTCCCCCACCAGCGTAACGGTGCCGGTATAGTGGCGCAGCCTTTCGTCGTCGTCGTCATCAACTTCAATAACGATCTGCCCGGTATGGTCTTTAAACAAGTAGTTTTCATCACCCAGATATTTAACGATTTTCCCGGTCAACGTCACATCCTGATTATCGCGCATGTGTTTTGCCTGGCTGACCGTATGCGCCATAGCGGAAACGCTAAACAGACTCAGCAGGGATGCCAAAACCCATTTTTTCATATTACCGTTCTCTTTTTTATTGGTTTGCCTATCATGTTTCCGCTGATGCTCTGCGGCTGCGGCCTATAATAACGCAGGAATTTATAGCGTGTTATATCTGCGATAAAAATAGGATTATGCTTAGGAAATGATTTATATATTCCGTTAGATATATAAATCAGATAAATATTAAAATAACCAGGCGCCGGGATTAAACACAAAAAATATGAATGTATTAGCGCTATCCTTATGATTAACTTATGCTCTTAAGTTACGTCCAGAGGAAAAGCGGCGTAGGCTTACATGGCGAAACCCGTCAACCGGACAACGGGTTACCACTATCAGAGAAACATTAAGGAATCTGCATGAGCAACCTATTTGATGAGATCGTATCCGCACACCGGCTATTGCGCCCGCAGGTACGCGTGACGCCACTGGAGCACAGCCCGGCATTGTCGCAGCAACTGGGCTGCGAACTGTATCTGAAGTGCGATCACCTGCAACTAACGGGCTCATTCAAGTTCCGCGGCGCCAGCAACAAACTGCGCCTGTTGAGCAGCGAGCAGCGCAAGCGCGGCGTGATCGCGGCGTCTACCGGCAACCACGGCCTGGCGATGGCGCAGGCCGGCAGGCTGGCGGGCATTAACGTTACCGTTTATGCGCCGGAAAGCGTCGCCAAAATAAAAAGGGCGGCGATTAGCGCGCTGGGCGCGCAGGTGGAACTGGTGCCGGGCGATGGGCTCAATGCCGAATTGCAAGGCAAAGCCGCCGCTGCCGAACAACAAAAAACCTATGTTTCACCCTATAACGATGTGCAGGTGATTGCCGGCCAAGGTACCTGCGGCATGGAGCTGGTAGAGCAACAGCCCGATCTGGACGCGGTATTCGTCGCCGTAGGCGGTGGTGGCTACATTACCGGTATTGGTACCGTTCTGCAGCGATTGTCGCCAAAAACTGAACTTATTGCCTGCTGGCCGGAAAACGCCACCAGTATGTACAGCGCGCTGGAAGCCGGGGAGATTTTCCCGGTGGAAGAACAAGAAACGCTTTCCGACGGCACCGCCGGCGGCGTAGAACCCGGCGCCGTCACCTTCACGCCCTGCCAACAATTGATCGACCGTAAAGTGCTGGTCAGTGAGGCGCAGATCAAACAGGCTATGCGGCTGCTCGCCGCCAGCGAACGCTGGATGATAGAAGGCGCCGCCGGCGTGGCGCTGGCAGCGGCGATTAAACTGGCGCCGGAATATCAAGGGAAAAAGGTGGCGGTGGTACTGTGCGGCAGAAATATCGATTTGGATAAATACCTGAAAGCTCTCGGCGATAGCCAGCAGGTATAAGCAACCTCGCCTTCTCTGCCCGCCGCAGAGAAGGCGAAGCCTGGCGGGAATCAGGCGTTGAGCACAAACTTTTCAATGGCGCGCGCGACGCCATCTTCGGCATTGGTGGTGGTGACGAACTGTGCTATCTGCTTGAGTTCCGGGATGGCGTTGCCCATCGCCACGCCGACGCCGGCATAGTCGACCATTGCGTAGTCGTTGCTTTGATCGCCCAGCGCCATCACGTTTTCCTGCTTGATGCCAAGATGTTGGGCCAGTTTCCGCACCCCGGCCCCTTTATCTGCCTTTTTACTCAGGATCTCGAGGTAGTAAGGCGCACTCTTCACTATGGTGTAACCTGCCTTCGCTTCCGGCGGCAGGCGGGCGATGGCGCTGTCAAGCAATGCCGGCTCGTCAATCATCATCACTTTCGGGAAACGCAGCTGGCGATCCATCTCTTCCACACTGCGGTATTTCAGCGGAATGCCGGTCAGCGATGCTTCGTGGATGGTGTATTTGCCGATGTCTTTGTTGGCGGTATACAGCGTGTTGAAATCAAAGGCCTGGAAGTGGACGCCGAGCTCGCGCGCCAGTTTCTCAAAATACAGATAGTCATCAAAATCCAGCGTTTCCTGCAGCAGGCAAGCGCCATCCGCCGCCTGTAATACCAGAGCGCCGTTGTAGGTAATGCAATAATCATTGCCGCCTTGAATATCCAACTGCCGCAGATAATTCTGCACGCCAACGTAAGGCCGCCCCGTTGCCAACACCACGTGTACCCCCTGGCGGCGCGCCTGGGTAATAGCGTCCTTGACCCCTGGCGTTATCTGGTTCTGCGGATCCAGCAGCGTCCCATCCATATCAATTGCGATCAGTTCAATAGCCATCAACACGTTCTCCCAGTGATTTCCCACATGCTAGCGCGTTTTTGTCCGCCCTGTCAGCGATAAACGCGCATAAAAAAATCCGCCCAGGATAACCTGCGCGGATTTTTGCCAAGCCGATAACGCAAGACTTCAGACGCGTTGGCGGCGGTTAGATATCGATGTTCGCCGCTTTCAGGGCGTTCTCTTCGATAAAGGCACGGCGTGGCTCAACCGCATCCCCCATCAGCGTGGTAAACAGCTGGTCTGCCGCAATCGCATCCTTCACGGTCACGCGCAACATGCGGCGGCCTTCCGGATCCATGGTGGTTTCCCACAGCTGTTCCGGGTTCATTTCGCCCAACCCTTTGTAGCGTTGAACGGACAGGCCGCGGCGGGACTCTTTCACCAACCATTCCAGCGCCTGCTCGAAGCTGCTCACCGGCTGGCGGCGCTCGCCGCGTTCGATGTAGGCGTCTTCTTCAATCAGGCCGCGCAGTGTTTCACCCAGTTGGCAGATCTTGCGGTATTCGCCACCGTGAATGAAATCGAAATCCAGCTGATAGTCCGTATCCACGCCGTGGGTACGGATACGCAGCGCCGGCTCAAACATCTGGCGCTCACGGTTTTCGTGAATAACGTAGCTGTAGCTGCTGCCGTGCTGCTCTTTCTCGTTCAGCAGTTTCACCAGTGATTCGATCCAGGCCTGCACTTTGGCACGATCGCTAAAATCATCTTCGTGCAGCGTCGGCTGGTAAATCAGGTTGTTCAGCAGCGCACGCGGGTAGCGGCGCTCCATGCGGCCGATCAGCTTCTGCACGCTATAGTGCTCGGCGACCAGCTTCTCCAGCGGCGCGCCGGCCAGCGCTGGCGCACTGGCGTTGGTATGCAGCGAAGCACCGTCCATCGCAATAGCGATCTGGTACTGATCCATCGCTTCATCATCTTTGATGTACTGTTCCTGCTTGCCTTTTTTCACCTTGTACAGCGGCGGCTGAGCAATAAACACGTGGCCGCGCTCGATGATTTCCGGCATCTGGCGATAGAAGAAGGTCAACAGCAGCGTACGGATGTGCGAACCATCGACGTCGGCATCGGTCATGATGATGATGCTGTGGTAACGCAGTTTATCCGGGTTGTATTCATCGCGGCCAATGCCGCAGCCCAACGCGGTGATCAGCGTAGCCACTTCCTGTGAAGACAGCATTTTGTCGAAGCGCGCCTTCTCCACGTTGAGGATTTTACCTTTCAACGGCAGAATCGCCTGGTTCTTGCGGTTACGCCCCTGCTTGGCAGAGCCGCCCGCCGAGTCCCCTTCCACCAGGTACAGTTCGGAGTGGGCCGGATCGCGCTCCTGGCAGTCGGCCAGTTTGCCCGGCAGGCCGGCCAGATCCAGCGCACCCTTGCGGCGGGTCATTTCACGGGCCTTACGCGCGGCTTCACGCGCACGCGCCGCATCAATGATTTTGCCGACCACGATTTTGGCATCAGATGGGTTTTCCAGCAGGTATTCCGCCAGCAGTTCGTTCATCTGTTGTTCAACCGCGGTTTTCACTTCTGAAGAAACCAGTTTGTCTTTGGTCTGAGAAGAGAACTTCGGATCCGGTACTTTTACTGACACCACGGCAATCAGGCCTTCGCGCGCATCGTCGCCGGTGGCGCTGACTTTCGCTTTTTTGCTGTAGCCTTCTTTATCCATATAGGCGTTTAGGGTACGGGTCATGGCGGCGCGGAAGCCGGCCAGGTGGGTACCCCCATCGCGCTGTGGGATGTTGTTGGTAAAGCAGTAAATGTTTTCCTGGAAGCCGTCGTTCCACTGCAGCGCGACTTCCACGCCGATATCATCCTTCACGGTGGAGAAATAGAACACCGTTGGGTGGATCGGGGTTTTGTTTTTGTTCAGATATTCAACAAACGCCTTGATCCCGCCTTCATAGTGGAAGTGGTCTTCTTTATCGGTGCGCTTGTCTTTCAGGCGGATAGAAACCCCGGAGTTAAGGAACGACAGTTCCCGCAGGCGTTTAGCCAGGATTTCGTACTGGAATTCGGTTTGGTTGGTGAACGTCTGGTAGCTTGGCCAGAAACGCACCATGGTGCCGGTTTGATCGGTTTCACCCACCACTTTCAGCGCCCCTTGCGGTTCGCCATGGCTGTAGGTCTGCTCATGCACCTTGCCTTCGCGGCGAATCACCAGCTCAAGCTTCTCGGACAAGGCGTTAACAACCGATACGCCCACGCCGTGCAGGCCGCCGGAAACCTTATAGGAGTTATCATCGAACTTACCGCCGGCGTGCAGGACGGTCATGATTACCTGCGCCGCGGAAACCCCTTCTTCCTCGTGAATACCGGTTGGGATCCCACGGCCATCATCCTGCACCGAGACGGAGTTGTCGGCATGGATGGTTACCTGAATGTCACTACAGTGGCCAGCGAGTGCTTCGTCGATAGCGTTGTCCACAACCTCGAATACCATGTGATGCAGGCCGGTGCCGTCATCGGTATCACCGATATACATGCCTGGGCGTTTACGCACCGCGTCCAGCCCTTTTAATACCTTGATACTTGAGGAGTCATAAGAATTCGACATCAACGTTTCTCGCTCATTTTAGTCCTGTGGTTGAACCTCTATTTTACCTTGTTCCACGCGGAACATCTTGCCCTTTTCACCAGCCATATCGGTAACTTGCTCAGCGCTAATGGCGCTGACAAATACCTGGGCCTGGGTAGCTTTCAGGCGATCGGCCAGCAACCGGCGACGGCCGGTGTCCAGCTCGGAGGCAAAATCATCAATCAGATACAGGCAACGCCGCCCGCTCTGCCGGGTGAGAAACTCACCCTGCGCTAAGCGCAACGCGCACATCAGCAGTTTTAGCTGACCGCGCGATAATAAATCCTCTACCGGCGTGCCATCGGCACGAATGCGGAAATCCGCCTTATGCGGCCCCAACGCGGTATAGGTTAACGCCCTGTCGCGTTCAAACTGGCGTTCCAACAGTTCGCCATAGTCGCTCTCTTTATCCCAACCGCGCTGGAATGAAAAGCTCAGGGCAAATTCGGGCAGAAACTGCGTGCACGTCGCGGCAATATCCGCGGCAAGCGCATCGCAATAATCCGCCCGCCACGCGCTGATACGTTCCGCCAGCGGGATCAGTTCCTGATCCCAGGCGCGAATCTGCGCGTAGCGGCTTACCTGACGCAGCGCGGCATTGCGCTGCTTCAGCAAGCGTTTTAAGTTACTCCAGGCGATGAAGAAACCGGGATCGTTGTGAAAACACCCCCAGTCCAGAAAGGCGCGGCGGAATTTCGGCCCGCCGTTAAGCAGGGTGAAACCTTCAGGCGTAATCAGTTGCATCGGCAACAATTGGGCAAGCTCGGCCACCTTATGGCCGTCGCTGCCGTCAATGCGCACCTTGCCGTCTCCCTGGCGATTTTTGCTCAGCCCCACCGACAGCTCGCGTTCGGCGCCGCTGTCGATCCGGCCATGCAAAATGAATTCAGGTTGATCGTGGCGGATCACGCGCCCGGCCTGCAGGCTGCGAAATGCGCGCCCATGCCCCAGCGTATATACCGCTTCCAGCACGCTGGTTTTGCCGCTGCCGTTGGCGCCCACCAGAAAGTTAAAGCCGGCGGCCGGCTCCAGATCCGCCGCTTCAATATTGCGGAAATCTTTAATCAGTAAACGCGTCAGAGCCATACCAATTCCATCATTGGGAAAAATATGCTCAATGTAAGGGCGCTATCGGCACAGGCCGTTTACCTGTGGGCCGCGCACAACCGCCGGCGCGTACACCAACTACGCGAGGCTGGCGGGCGCCGCCCAAACGGAAACATAGCAAGTCAGCAAGCCCCGGCATCGATCACAATCGCATTGGCATGACAACATACGCCGCCGCCTGGCTGGCGCTGTCTTCAATCTGCACGCTGGAAACCGAATCGGTCAGCAGCAGGCGCACGTCTTCGCATTTCAGCGCATTTAATACGTCGAGCACGTAGCTGACGTTGAAGCCGATTTCCATTTCAGTGCCGCCGTAGCTGACATCAAGGATCTCTTCCGCTTCTTCCTGCTCCGGGTTGTTGGCGGTGATTTTGAGCTGGTTCTCACTCACATACAGCCGCACGCCACGGAATTTCTCGTTCGACAGGATCGCCGCACGAGCAAACGCCTGTTTGAGCAGATCGCAGCCGGCTTCCAGGGTTTTGTCGGGGTTTTTCGGCAATACGCGGCGATAATCCGGGAAACGGCCGTCAACCAGCTTGGACGTAAAGATAAAATCGCCGACGTGGGCGCGAATGTTGTTGCTGCCGATTTGCAGCTGCAACAGCGAATCACCGCCGTCGAGCAAACGCACCAGTTCCATCACCCCTTTACGCGGCACGATCACCGAATGGGAAGGCAACTGCTGGCCGATAGGCATGGAGCACACCGCCAGGCGATGGCCGTCGGTGGCGACCGTGCGCAGCTCTTCGCCTTCGGTTTCAAACAGCATACCGTTCAGGTAGTAACGCACGTCCTGGTGCGCCATGGAAAACTGGGTCGCTTCGATCAAGCGTTTCAGCGTGGCCTGCGGCAACGTGAACTCGACGTCGCTTTGCCAGTCATCCAGATTGGGGAAATCCGCCGCCGGCAGCGTAGACAGCGAAAAGCGGCTGCGGCCGGAACGCACCAGCATCCGTTCGCCTTCCAGCTGAACGGCGATTTCAGCGCCTTCCGGCAGGCCACGGCAGATGTCAAAAAACTTACGCGCAGGGACTGTCGTCGCGCCCGCTTCGTGGGGCTGAGACAGGGCAACGCGCGCCACCATTTCCATTTCCAGATCGGTGCCGGTCAGCAGCAACGAGCCTTCCGTCACCTGCAGCAGCAGGTTACCCAGAATCGGCAGCGTCGGGCGGCCGCCCAGTGGGCTGCTCACCTGTTGCAGCGGTTTTAGCAGATGCTCACGTTCAACGATAAATTTCATAGCGCTATGAGGATAATGTTCTGATTAAATTGGAAAAATCTTCTTTGATGTCGTGGCTTTCCTCACGCAACTGCTCGATTTTACGGCAGGCGTGCAACACCGTGGTATGGTCGCGACCACCAAACGCATCGCCGATTTCCGGCAGACTGTGGTTGGTGAGCTCTTTTGCCAATGCCATCGCCATCTGGCGCGGGCGGGCAACCGAGCGTGAACGCCGTTTGGACAGCAAATCCGCGACTTTAATTTTATAATATTCCGCCACCGTCTTCTGAATGTTATCGATGGTGACCAGCTTTTCCTGCAACGCCAGCAGATCGCGCAGCGCCTCACGCACAAAATCGATGGTGATGGCGCGCCCGGTAAAGTTCGCATTGGCGATCACCCGGTTCAGCGCGCCTTCAAGCTCACGCACATTGGAACGCAGGCGCTTGGCGATGAAGAACGCCACTTCGCCCGGCAGACGAATATCGTTCTCGTCGGCCTTTTTCATCAGGATCGCCACGCGGGTTTCCAGCTCCGGCGGCTCGATCGCCACAGTCAGCCCCCAGCCAAAACGAGACTTCAGGCGATCTTCCACCCCATTGATTTCTTTAGGGTAGCGGTCTGACGTCAGAATGATCTGCTGGTTGCCTTCAAGCAGCGCATTGAAGGTGTGGAAGAACTCTTCCTGCGAACGCTCCTTGTTGGCGAAGAATTGGATGTCATCGATCAGCAGTGCATCAACCGAGCGGTAGTAACGCTTGAACTCTTCAATGGCATTATTCTGCAAGGCTTTGACCATATCCTGAACAAAGCGTTCCGAATGCATGTACACCACCTTGGCGTTGGCCTTGCGCGCCATAATGCCGTTACCCACCGCGTGCAACAGGTGAGTTTTACCCAGGCCGGTGCCGCCGTACAAAAACAGCGGGTTATACGCGCCGCCGGGGTTGTCTGCCACCTGGCGCGCCGCAGCGCGCGCCAGCTGGTTCGATTTACCTTCAACGAAGTTATCGAACGTATGCTTGGGATTGACGTTGGAACGGTAAGAAAGCTCGGGCTGCGGTGCCGCGTTATCCCAGCTGGGGCGTGAGGGCGCCGCCATGCGCGCTGCCACCGGCGCCACCGGGGCGCTGCTGCGGCTTTCGGCCACCGCCGGGTTGAGGATTTGGCTCACCGGCTTGCTCCCCACTTCGAAACGCAGCAAAGGGGCATCGGTACCGCAGAAATCATTCAGCAGACCATTGATATTGTTTAAGTACTTATCGCGCACCCAGTCCAGCACAAAGCGATTCGGCGCATACAGCGCCAGGGTGTTGTCACTCAGTTCCGCCTGCAAGGGGCGTATCCACATACTAAATTCTGTGGCAGGTAACTCATCCTGCAATCGGGCAAGACACTGCTGCCAAAGCGAAAGTGACACGGCGAACTCCACTCGAACAAGATCAATAAAAGAAAAGAATCGGGCTACTTTATATGACTCATGATTTTTGACACACGCCCGGCAACGGCTGACTGCCTGTGGGCCTGCGAACCGCCTTTCACGGTTTATCCCCTGTATTTGTGCGAACCGCAGCAACGCCGGCTTTATGTACAAGCCACCAGACCGAGGTTCGACATCCATCGGGGTTAATGCCCATCACGATCCCACGATGGGGATCGCGATCGGAATGACGGATCATAGCGCAAATGGCGCAAGAGATCCTCCCCTTCATCACAGATTAGATCCATTTTATCCACAGGCCGTGGCCGGCGACGATCTTTTCATCATAAGCCGTTCAATACAGGAGAGATCCCGAATTCAGGCCGGCGTTTTTTCACCGCCAACAGGTTATACCCGGTTATCCACGGCGGATCTTTTCGCCAAAGCGCAAGGATCGCGCCGGGATCCTTGCGCTTTAAGCGCGAGTCCGTATAATCTTCGCCCTACGTGTGATACCTGGTTCCTTCATGGTGTGTTATTTGCCAGACAGGATTCTGCGGTGACCACGGGCCAAAACCGGATTTTCCTCCGTATTGGCAAGCAACCAGGTAGGCTAGCGCGATGTGAATTGACTCAGGACTGTACAATTATTACAATCCCGCCTCTTTATATGTTGCGATTGAGGCGTCGGTCGTTTTCACGCCGAGTAGCCAAACGCGTTTACTGATCAGTAATTATTTTAAGTTTAGGTAGAAATCGCTATGAAACGCACTTTCCAACCGTCCGTATTGAAGCGCAACCGTAGCCACGGTTTCCGTGCTCGTATGGCCACCAAAAATGGTCGTCAAGTTCTGGCCCGCCGTCGTGCGAAAGGCCGTGCTCGTCTGACTGTTTCTAAGTAATAAAAGCTAACCCACCGAGTGGTTAAGCTCGCTTTTCCCAGGGAGTTACGTTTGTTAACTCCCACTCATTTCACTTTCGTCTTCCAGCAGCCACAACGGGCTGGCACGCCGCAAATCACCATCCTCGGCCGCCTGAACCAGCTGGGGCATCCCCGCATCGGTCTTACCGTCGCCAAAAAACACGTCAAGCGCGCGCATGAGCGCAATCGGATCAAACGCCTTACCCGCGAAAGCTTCCGTTTGCACCAGCACAATTTGCCGCCGATGGATTTTGTCGTGGTTGCCAAAAAGGGGGTCGCGGATCTTGATAACCGCGCGCTGACGGAAGCGTTGGAAAAATTATGGCGTCGTCACTGTCGCCAGGCGCCCGCATCCTGATCGGGCTGGTGCGGGCCTATCAGCTCGTGCTCAGCCCGTTGCTTGGGCCGCGCTGTCGCTTCCAGCCAACATGCTCTCATTACGCAATTGAGGCATTACGCAGGTTTGGCATGATAAAAGGCAGTTGGTTGGCAGTGAAACGCGTATTAAAATGCCACCCTTTGAACCCAGGTGGTGATGATCCCGTGCCGCCGAAAACTGACAATAACAGAGAACACTAACGATGGATTCGCAACGCAATCTTCTCCTCATCGCTCTGCTGTTCGTGTCTTTCATGATCTGGCAGGCCTGGCAAACGGATAATGCTCCGCAACCAGCCGCCCAGACCACGCAACAGACCACGAACGCAGCAACCGGTGATGCAGCCAGCCAGGCCGTGCCAGCCAGTGGGCAGGGTAAGCTGATTACGGTTAATACAGACGTGCTGTCGCTGACCATCAATACCCGTGGTGGTGACATCGAGCAGGCTAAACTGTTGGCTTACCCGGATACTCTGGGTTCATCAACGCCGTTCCAACTGCTGGAAACGACGCCATCGTTTGTTTATCAGGCGCAAAGCGGCCTGACGGGCAAAAACGGGCCGGACAACCCAGCCAACGGCGAACGCCCGCTGTTCCAGGCGGCGCAAGACACCTTTACGCTGGCGGATGGCCAGGATGAACTGCGAATCCCACTGACCTATACCCGTGACGGCGTGGAATTCACCAAGACGTTCGTGCTCAAACGCAACCACTATGCCGTGGGTGTGGATTACAGCATCAACAACCAAAGCGCCAACCCGTTGGAGCTGTCTCTGTTCGGCCAGTTGAAACAAACCGCCGAACTGCCTAAGCACCGCGATACCGGCAGCAACAACTTTGCGCTGCACACCTTCCGCGGCGCCGCGTTCTCGACCAACGACACCAAATACGAGAAATACGCGTTCGATAAAGAAGAATACCTGAACGTCAACACGCAGGGCGGTTGGGTTGCGATGCTGCAGCAATATTTCGCCACTGCCTGGGTGCCGGCGACGCAGGGCAGCAACACCTTCTACACCGCCAAACCGGGCGACAATCTGTCTGCCATCGGCTTTAAATCTGCGCCGGTTATCGTGCAGCCGGGCGCACAACAGCAGCTTAACGCGACGCTGTGGGTTGGCCCAGAACTGCAGGATCAGATGGCTCAGCTGGCGCCGCACCTGGATCTGACCGTGGATTACGGCTGGCTGTGGTTTATTTCCCAACCGCTGTTCAAACTGCTGAAGTTCATTCACGGCTTTATCGGCAACTGGGGCTTCTCGATCATCATCATCACCTTCATCGTGCGTGGCATCATGTATCCGCTGACCAAAGCGCAGTACACCTCGATGGCCAAAATGCGCATGCTGCAGCCAAAACTGCAGGCAATGCGTGAGCGCATCGGTGATGATAAACAGCGCATGAGCCAGGAAATGATGGCGCTGTACAAGTCAGAGAAAGTGAACCCGCTGGGCGGCTGCCTGCCGCTGGTGATACAGATGCCTATTTTCCTGGCGTTGTATTACATGCTGATGGGCTCGGTTGAGCTGCGCCACGCACCGTTCGCGCTGTGGATCCACGATCTGTCCGCGCAGGATCCATACTACATCCTGCCAATCCTGATGGGCGTTACGATGTTCTTCATCCAGAAGATGTCGCCGACCACCGTGACGGACCCGATGCAGCAGAAGATCATGACCTTCATGCCGGTGATCTTCACCGTGTTCTTCCTGTGGTTCCCGTCTGGCCTGGTGTTGTACTATATCGTCAGCAACCTGGTCACCATCATCCAGCAGCAGCTGATTTACCGCGGGCTGGAAAAACGTGGCCTGCACAGCCGCGAAAAGAAAAAGTCGTAAGCGTATTGAGGGGTTAGGCATTTCGCCCCCCTGCTACGTAACCAAGAGGCGGTCATAAGACCGCCTTTTTGCATATTGAGAGAGAACCCGCTATGAGCACATCCGATACTATCGCAGCCCTTGCCACCCCGCCGGGGCGCGGCGGCGTCGGCATTCTGCGCATTTCCGGCGGCAACGCTAAAGACGTGGCCCAGGCCGTGCTCGGCAAGCTGCCCAAACCCCGCTACGCTGATTATCTGCCGTTCCGCGACGCAAACGGCACGCCGCTCGATCAGGGCATTGCGCTGTGGTTCCCCGGCCCCAACTCCTTTACCGGGGAAGACGTGCTGGAACTGCAGGGCCACGGTGGGCCGGTGATACTCGATCTGTTGCTTAAACGCATTCTGGCGCTGCCTGGCGTACGCATTGCGCGGCCGGGCGAGTTTTCCGAACGGGCGTTCCTCAATGACAAGCTCGATCTGGCCCAGGCCGAAGCCATTGCCGATTTGATTGACGCCAGTTCCGAGCAGGCCGCACGTTCGGCCGTGAACTCGCTGCAAGGGGTATTTTCGGCGCGTATCCACCAGCTTGTGGAAGCACTCACTCACCTGCGAATCTACGTGGAGGCGGCCATCGACTTTCCTGATGAGGAGATCGACTTCCTCTCGGACGGTAAAATAGAGGCCCAACTCAACGGCGTGATGGCCGACCTGGACAGCGTGCGCAGTGAGGCCCGCCAGGGCAGCCTGCTGCGTGAAGGCATGCGGGTGGTGATCGCCGGCCGGCCGAACGCCGGTAAATCCAGCCTGCTCAACGCCCTGGCCGGCCGCGAAGCGGCGATCGTCACTGATATCGCCGGCACCACGCGCGACGTACTGCGCGAGCATATTCACATTGACGGCATGCCGCTGCACATCATCGACACCGCCGGGCTGCGCGAAGCCAGCGACGAAGTAGAGCGTATCGGCATCGAACGTGCATGGAATGAGATCGAACAGGCAGACCGCGTGCTGTTTATGGTCGACGGCACCACCACGGCGGCCACCGACCCAAGCGAGATCTGGCCGGAGTTTATGGCGCGCCTGCCGGGTACCCTGCCGATTACCGTAGTGCGAAATAAAGCCGACATCACAGGCGAAACGCTGGGCATCAACGAAGTGAACGGTCACTCACTCATTCGTCTTTCTGCCCGCACGGGTGAAGGTATTGATGAACTGCGCGACCACCTGAAGCAGAGCATGGGCTTTACCAGCAACATGGAAGGCGGCTTCCTGGCCCGCCGCCGCCACCTGCAAGCGCTAGAACAGGCTGCGCAGCACCTGGAACAAGGGAAAGAGCAATTGGTCGGCGCCTACGCCGGCGAACTGCTGGCGGAAGAACTGCGCCTGGCGCAGCAAGCGCTAAGCGAGATCACCGGCGCATTCACCTCCGACGATCTGCTGGGGCGCATTTTCTCCAGCTTCTGCATCGGCAAGTAACGCTCAGTATGTAAGCGTCCACTCACCTCCACCGATCCCGCATAGCGGCTTGTTATGCGAGATCGGAACCTGAATTCCCGTTTCTACCGCATATAACCCTCAATAACATCTCACCCGCCGTCTGAATGTAAAAAAGCCGGCATAACATAGGCATTTCAGCTAATACTCATCGGCGTTAGCATATTGTCTTACCACGTTATGGCTTATCATCCGAACGGCACAGACTATGACGATTTACGAACAGCGCTACCGGGCGTTAAAAAAACAGGGCTATCAGGCCTGGGCCGGTGAAGGGTACCCACGCGCTTCACGGCAACTGGCAGTAACACTGCAATCCTTGCAAGATAACGGGATTTTGCCCACGCCAGGCGCCGCCTGCCTTGAACTGGGATGTGGCAACGGCGCCATGGCATCGCAGTGGCTGGCACACAAAGGCTACCGGGTTTACGGGGGGGATATTTCCCCCACCGCCATTTGCTGGGCGCAGGAGGCATTTGCTGCGCAAAGTTTGGCGGGCACCTTCCAGCATGGCGATGTCTGCACGCTGAGCATGTTCGGCAACCAGATGTTCGATCTGGTCTTTGACGGCAGTTGCCTGCATTGCCTGCTCGGTGAACAGCGGCAGCGCTGCCTCAATCAGGTTCGGCGGATCCTCAAACCCGGTGGCATATTCATCGTCAGTAGCATGTGCGGCGAACCGAAGCTGGCGGCAAAACAGCAAAACTATGATCGGGCACATTATCAGCTCTGGCAGGATGGCCGCCCGTGGCGAACCTTGATGCCGTTACCCTTACTATTGCAGGAAATCGCCTCGCATCAGTTTGCGGTTTTCAATACCCAGGTGAACCACAACCCGTAGTGGGATCACGCCACGCTGTGCTGCACTGCTGCAGTATAAAACTCACGCATGATAAAATTAATTCATTGATTTATATAAGTTAAATGTCTTTTTCTTTTTAATGCTATTAATTCTTACTACCAATTATAAAAACGAATAAAGATTCATGCTTGGCCTATTATCATTATCATATTTGCCATACTATCTGTTGTGGGAGTTTTAGCCTAAATCTGTTCATTCGATAAGGAAGAGTTAACATGTCAGATCCAGCGTTAAAAATCGTTACCCTGCTCGGCAGTTTGCGCAAAGGTTCTTACAATGCCATGGTGGCACGTACATTGCCGAACCTCGCCCCTCAAGGCGTTACTATCGAAGCCCTGCCTTCAATCCGCGATATCCCGCTCTACGATGCCGATCTGCAGCAAGATGAAGGTTTCCCTGCCGCGGTAGAGGCCATTGCAGAACAAATCCGCCAGGCAGACGGCGTGATTATCATTACGCCTGAGTATAACTACTCGGTGCCAGGCGGTTTGAAAAATGCTATCGACTGGATTTCCCGCCTGCCTAATCAGCCGCTGGCCGGCAAACCGGTTGCGATCCAAACCTGCTCAATGGGCCCGATCGGCGGGGCGCGCTGCCAGTATCACCTGCGCCAGATCCTGGTGTTCCTGGACGCCATGGTGATGAACAAACCTGAATTCATGGGCGGCGTCATCCAAAACAAAGTGGATGAAGCGAAAGGTGAATTGACGGAACAACGCTCGCTCGACTTCC
Source organism: Gibbsiella dentisursi (assembly GCF_039539505.1). Lineage (NCBI taxonomy): Bacteria > Pseudomonadati > Pseudomonadota > Gammaproteobacteria > Enterobacterales > Yersiniaceae > Gibbsiella > Gibbsiella dentisursi. The sequence continues at coordinate 40,132 of NZ_BAABDG010000009.1, read as the reverse complement.
TGAGCGGCCAGTTAGCGGCATTCCGCGATTATATCCTGCGCGTACGATAAGGGCTGCTTTGGCACTTTCACCGCCAAACGGCTGAAAGTGCCATCACAGAGGAATGTGAAATGCCGCTACGGCATTAATAAATAAAGTTATTAACTCATGCCTTGTTTTATTTTGGCCATTTTGTTGGCTTTTATCACCAGACCGCTCTTTTCCGCAGAAATGCGCTATCCTGCCGGGGAAGATCCCGTGGCGTTGCCTAAGCATAATACGCTTAATACCCAGCCGCGCCCGGCGCAGACCCTGGAAAAGAAAGAAATAGAGGCAATGTCGCTGTACCTGACGTTGATACGCGAGGATCAGCACAACATATGGGCGCCCTATCAACTCGCGGTGTCTTCGGCAGAAAAGGGCCAAACCGAGCTGGCCGAGCGTTATCTGCAGCTCAGCGCGAAACGCGGGCTATGGTATTACTACAACCTGTTGGAAGATAATGCGTTTATCAGCATTCAGCACACACGTACCTATCAATCCATTCTCGCCGAAACCAAAGCACGCTATCAGCAACACGCCCATCAATTTGAAGGCAAACCGATTTATAGCGTTCCCAATGGGCCACCGCCGGAGGGCGGGTGGCCAACCATCGTCTATCTGCACCCGTATGGAAAAGCAGCCAATATCACGCTGAAAGAACGCCTGTTTTTTGCGGAACTGGGGGTTGCTTATATAGAGTTGAACGGCACGCAAATGCTGTCGGAAAACAGCTTCCGTTGGTCAACCTATAGCGATGAAAGTACGCAAAGCGCGATCCAGCAAGCGCTGGCGAATCTGGTGCCGCAGTTGCACCTGAACCCGCAGCAAATTTATCTGACCGCCCGCGGCCAGGGGGCGCTACACGCCGCCAACTTGCTGGCTAAATATCCGCAGTTTTATGCCGGCGCCATGCTGATTGCCCCAAACGGGTTGGTGCAGCCAGCACTGCAATCGCTGGCGCAAAACAAACGTATTGTGTTGGCGTATTACGCATGGCAGAACTTTAGCGAACAAGCGCTGGCGTTGCATTTTGCCAATCTGTTCAACAGCGGCAACCAGGTGAGCGTGCAACAGTTTAGCAAAAGTGAAAGGGATATCGGCGGCTGGCAAGCGCGCTTTTCACACCCGTTGAAGTGGGTCTTGGGCAAAGCGCCGGAGGCAACCCCCGGCACTTAAGAACGATAAAAGGCCGGGAAACCGGCCTTTTGCACTGGCCTAGTGGCCGTCGATAAACACGATTTTCAGCACAAACAACAGCGCCACCACGATGACGCAGGGGCTGATTTCACGCCAGCGGCCGGTGCCCAGCTTCATCACGCAGTAAGAGATAAAGCCCAGCGCAATGCCTTCGGTGATCGAGAAGCTAAATGGCATCATCACCGCAGTGACAAACGCCGGTACGGCTTCGGTCAGATCGTCCCACTTCACGCGGGCCAGGCTAGAGGTCATCAGCACGCCAACGTAAATCAATGCGCCAGCGGCGGCATACGCCGGCACCATACCGGCCAGCGGCGACAGGAAGATCACCAGCAGGAACAGGATACCGGTCACTACCGCCGTCAGGCCGGTACGGCCGCCAACGGAAACGCCGGAAGAACTTTCAATGTACGCGGTAACCGAAGAGGTGCCGATAAATGCCCCGGCAACCGAGCTGATGCTATCAACGTACAGCGCCTGCTTCATGCGCGGGAATTTGCCTTTTTCATCCGCCAGGCCGGCTTTGTCGGTCACGCCAATCAGAGTACCGGAAGAATCAAACAGGTTAACCAGCATAAAGGAGAAAATCACCCCCGCCAGCCCAACGTTCAACGCGCCGGCGATATCCACCTGGCCAACCACCGAGGTGACGCTTGGCGGCATTGAGAACACGCCGCCGTATTTCACATCGCCCAGCGCCCAACCGATCAGCGTGGTAATAATAATGGAAACCAACACCGCTGCGTGGATATTGCGTGATGCCAAAACAGCAATAATGAAGAAGCCCAACGCCCCCAGCAATACGCTGTGGGAAGACAGGTTACCGATAGTGACCAGCGTTTCCGGGTTGGCCACCACGATGCCGGCGTTTTTCAACCCCATCATGCCGATAAACAGGCCAATACCGCTGGTGATCCCTACACGAAGGCTAACGGGGATATTGGCGATCATCCAGTAACGAATACGGAACAGGGTCAACAGCAGAAAACCGACGGCGCCCCAGAAAATGGCCCCCATGCCAATCTGCCAGGAAATACCCATCGCCCCGGCAACCACAAAGGCGAAAAAGGCGTTCAGCCCCATCGCCGGCGCCAGCGCCACCGGCAAGTTGGCCAACAGCCCCATAAAGATGCTGCCAAACGCCGCAATCAGGCAGGTGGTGACGAATACGGCCTGCGTATCCATCCCCGCCGCACCAAGAATTTGCGGGTTAACGAAGACGATATACACCATGGTTAAAAAGGTGGTGATACCCGCAATCGTTTCCGTACGTACCGTAGTTCCATGCTGCTTGAGTTTAAACACACGCCCAAGTAAGCCTTGCTCGGCATCAAGGCCAGATACAGATTTATTCATTATCAGAATTCCGCAGAAGGGGATGGACTGTCCGTTGGCTATCCTATAACAAAAAATTGAGGATTTGACCGCCATCACGCTTTTTTTTCATCCTCACCGGTCAGGTTGACGCGTAGTAAATCTACGGCGGGCGCCATCCTGGCGGCAATTAGCGATCGGCGCTAATTATTCAAATAAAGCATCACATTCCCAGCATCTGCCGGTAAAGTAACCGCTATCACCGCTAAATGAGGACCTACCCCCAGATGAACCCGGTTGAATGTATTCTGTTTGATTGCGACGGCACGTTGGTCGACAGCGAAGTGCTGTGCAGTATGGCCTATGTACATATGTTTGCCCAACAGGGCATTACGCTTTCGCTGGACGAGGTGTTCAAAAAGTACAAAGGGGTGAAATTGTACGAGATTATCGAACGGGTGGGCGCCGAACAGGGCATCTCATTGCCAACCGCACAGATGGAGCCGGTTTATCGCCAGGAGCTGGCGCGCCTGTTCGATAGCCAATTGCAACCCATCCCTGGCGCTGCCGAACTGCTGGCACAGATCGCCGTGCCGGTTTGCACCGTCTCCAACGGCCCGGTGAGCAAAATGCAGCATTCGCTGGGCCTGACCGGCTTGCTGCCCTATTTCGATGACCGGCTGTTCAGCGGCTACGATATCCAGCGCTGGAAGCCAGATCCGGCCATTGTGCGCCACGCGGCAGAGAAAATGCAGGTGCCGCTGGAACGCTGTATTTTAATCGATGATTCAATGACTGGAGCCCAGGCCGGCATCGCTGCCGGCATTCCGGTGTTTTATTTCTGCGCCGATCCGCACAATAAACCGATCGCACACCCGTTAGTCACCACCTTTCATCGCCTGGATCAGTTGCCTGCGTTGTGGAAACAGCGCGGCTGGCGGCTGACGAATGGCTAACTCGCCGGCACGGGCAGTTTGTTGCGCCACCAGCGCCGCCCGCGGCGCGGTAATTTACCCTGTGGGCTAAAACGTTGGTTCAGCGCGTTGGCCAGCAGTTCCAACACCTGGCAGAACACGAAATACACCAGCGCCACAAACAGGAACACTTCCATCGGGTAGACCATGCTGCGGTTGTTCACCTGGGTGGCCAGGAAAGTCAGTTCACCCACGCCGACGATATAGGCCAGCGAGGTGTCCTTTATCAAGGATATCCACTGGTTGATGAAGGAAGGTGCCATCATGCGCAGCGCCTGCGGCAGCACAATCATACGCAATGTCTGCCACTGGGTCAGGCCAAGCGACATCCCCGCCTGCCATTGCCCTCGGCCAATGGCGGCGATGCCGGCCTTAACCGCATGCGCCAGATAGGCGGAGGCGATCAGCGCCAGGGCGCACACCACGGTGGTGATCTCCGGAATATCGAAACCGAAGACCATCGGCAACAGGAAGTAGGTCCAGAAAATCAGCATGATCACCGGGATCGCGCGGAAAAAACCCAGCAGCGCGGCCAACAGCCCGGCCCAAATGCCGCGCGACATCGCCAGCGCCACGCCAAGTAACGTACCAAGCAGCGCCGAAGCCACGCCGGCCATCAGGCTGATCGCCAACGTCAGCGCCGCGCCGCCCAGCGGCCCGTCCGGCCAGGTGCCCCATAGCAGATAGGTCCAGTTTTCCTGGATAACGGTAAAATCCATCTTAGTGCCCCTTCAATGGTTTGCGCTGCTGGCGCCACATGCCCCAGCCCTCCAGTACGGCGATAATCGCGATATACAGCACCGTGGCTACGCCAAAGGCCTGGAAGGTTCGCAGGGTTTCCGTCTCTACCTGCCGCGAAGCGTAAGACAGTTCAGCCACGCCAATCGCCATGGTCAACGAGGAGTTTTTGATCACGTTCATGTACTGGCCAAGCAGCGGCGGGAAGGCAATGTGCAGCGCCTGCGGCAAAATGACAAAGCGCATGGTCTGCCAGGCCGTCAGGCCCAGCGCATTAGCCGCCTGCCTTTGGCCGCGCGCCACGCCGCGAATGCCGGAGCGAATTTCTTCGGCAATAAACGCAGTGGAATAGAGCGTCAGGCCAAAGAACCCCGCCAGAAACTCAAACGATGGCCAGCTAAACCAGCCCAGATGGTGCGGCTCATTCAGCCATTGCATCGCGCCGGCAGGCAGAATTTGCCCGGCGGCGAAATACCAGAAAAACAGCTGCACCAGCAGCGGTGTATTGCGAAACAGCGAGCTGTAGCCGACCGCAAAAGCACGCAGCGGCGCCAAGGTGCTGTCTCGCATCGCCGCCAGGACAAAGCCCAACAACGTCGCCGCCAGCCCGGCCCATGCCGAAAGCCACAGCGTTAACAAAAAGCCCTGCCACAGCCAGCTCAGATACTGCGGCGCCAGCAGCCAGTCTGAGAGTTGTTGCCAATTCATAATAATCCTTAGATTGCAGAATGCGCCAAGGGCGCAGCAAGCTGCGCCCTGTTGTCTGGCATCGGTAACGCCATTAATCAGGCTTTGGGCTGTTGATCCAGCGGGGCAAACTTGAAGTCGCCGCGTGGCTGTGCGGATTTGGTTTCCGGGCCAAACCAGCGATCGTAAATTTTCACCGCTTCGCCGTCTTTTTCCAGCGCGATCAGCGTGTCGTTAATCGTTGCGGTCAGGCGTTCTTCGCCTTTCGGGATGCCGACGCCCTGGTATTCTTTGGTGATGCTGAACGGCGAGATTTCAAAATCGGCTTTCTGGGCCGCCGTCAAATTGCCCAGCAGGCCAACCAGCTTGGCATCGTCCTGGGTGATCGCCTGCACGTTGCCGTTGCGCAGCGCCACAAATGCCAGCGGGGTATCATCATAGGAGATCACTTTGGCCGTTGGATAATGCTCACGCAGCGTGATTTCCTGCACCGTGCCTTTATCCGCGCCGATGCGCAGGTTCTTGATATCATCAGGCGTTTTCAACACGCCTTTGCGGGCAATAAACTTTTGGCCGGTGGCAAAATAAGGGATGCTGAAGTTAACTTCTTTGGCGCGCTCATCGGTAATCGTGAAGTTGGCGGCGATCAAGTCCACCTTTTTGGACACCAACAGCGGAATACGGTTAGCCGGGTTAGTGGCCCGCAGCTCCACTTTCACGCCCAGCGCTTTACCGATAGCTTCGGCGATATCAACATCATAACCCACCAGCTTTTTGCTCTGCGGATCGATGTAACCGAACGGCGGGTTACTGTCGAATACCGCAATACGCACCACGCCAGCCTGCTTGATATCATCGAGTTTATCCGCGTGGGCGGCACTGGCGGCAAAGCCAGCCAAACCGGCAAGCAGAGTTAAGGCTAAAACGCGCTGTTTCATGTAAAGCTCCTGATAAATTGATGTCCCGATTAGACCTAACACTATCAAGCACTTATTTGATCAGGAAATGAAATAAAATAAAACACTATATTATAACCATTTATTTTATATGGCTAAGTGGCACGGGGGAATATCAGTACCTTTTTCAACCTAACTAACCGGTAAAACATACAGTGGCAAACACAAGGCTGAATGCAAGCAGCAGAAATAAGCGCCGCGTTCGGTGTTTATTCAGGGGCCGTAACTGGCCCCTGGGGGAAGGGAATTACTCTTCGTCTTTCGGGGTTTTGCCATCGGCAGCCAGCAGTTGATCCAGCGCGTCGCCGCCCATATGGCGGAAATCCTGCCCCTTCACAAAATAGAAAATAAACTCGCAGATATTCTGGCAGCGGTCGCCGATACGCTCGATAGAGCGGGCGCAGAACAGCGCCGTCAGCACGCTCGGAATAGTGCGAGGGTCTTCCATCATGTAAGTCATCAGTTGGCGTACAATGCCTTCATACTCCTGATCGACCTTTCTGTCTTCGCGGTAGATACGAATCGCCTCATCGAGATCCATACGCGCAAAGGCATCAAGCACACCGTGCAGCATTTGCACGGTGTGGCGGCCCAGGGACTCCAGGCTCACCAGCAGCGGCTGGTGCTGATGGGAGAATTTCTCCAGCGCGGTGCGGCAAATCTTGTCCGCTACGTCGCCGATGCGCTCCAGCTCGGAAATGGTCTTGATGATCGCCATCACCAGGCGCAAATCGCTGGCGGTTGGCTGGCGTTTGGCGATAATGCGCACACAGGCCTCATCGATCGCCACTTCCATCATGTTGATCTTGGCATCCCCATCGATCACGCGCTTTGCCAATTCACCATCCTGGTTGTGCATCGCGGTAATGGCGTCCGTCAACTGTTGCTCCACAAGACCGCCCATGGTCAGCACCTGGGTACGGATGTGCTCAAGCTCTGCGTTGAACTGGCCGGAGATGTGTTTGTTTAAATTCAGGTTTTCCATGTGCGTTCCCGTAATCAACCGTAACGGCCGGTGATGTAGTCTTCAGTTTGTTTTTTCTGCGGTGCAGTAAACAGGGTGTCGGTGTCACTGAACTCGATCAGTTCGCCCAAATACATGAATGCCGTTGAGTCAGAACAGCGTGCGGCCTGTTGCATATTGTGGGTTACGATCACCACAGTGTAATCAGACTTCAGCTCGCTGATCAGCTCTTCAATTTTGCCGGTGGAAATCGGATCCAGCGCCGAGCACGGCTCATCCAGCAGCAACACTTCCGGGCGGATGGCGATGCCACGGGCAATACACAGACGCTGCTGCTGGCCGCCAGACAGGCTATAGCCGCTTTGGTGCAGCTTGTCCTTGGTTTCATTCCACAATGCGGCCTTGGACAGCGCCCACTGCACACGCTCATCCATATCGGCGCGCGACAGCTTTTCAAACAACCGCACGCCAAAGGCGATGTTGTCATAAATCGACATCGGGAACGGCGTGGGCTTTTGGAACACCATGCCTACTTTGGCGCGCAACAGCGCGATGTCCTGGTTATCCGTCAGGATGTTCTGGCCATCAAGCAGAATGCCGCCTTCAGCACGCTGTTCCGGATACAGCTGGTACATTTTGTTAAAGGTGCGCAGCAAGGTGGATTTTCCGCAGCCGGAAGGGCCGATAAAAGCGGTTACCTTGTTCTTGGCGATATCCAGCGTGATGTTTTTCAACGCGTGGAATTTACCATAGTAAAAGTTCAGATCGCGTACCTGAATTTTGCTGCTGGAAGCGTCAGTCACCATACTCATCAAGACTTCTCTCTATGCACAGCGCCGCAGCGAGCAGCGCTAAATTATTTATGATTGCTTTTTCTTGGCAAAAATCACACGCGCCAGAATGTTCAGTAACAGCACGCACAGGGTTATCAGCAGCACGCCGGCCCAGGCCAACTGTTGCCATTCGGCGAACGGGCTCATGGCGAATTTGAAGATGGTCACCGGCAGGTTGGCGATCGGCTGCATAAGGTCGGTGCTCCAGAACTGGTTCGACAGCGAGGTGAACAGCAGCGGGGCTGTTTCGCCGGCAATACGCGCAATGGCCAGCAGCACCCCGGTAATAATGCCGGAAACCGATGCCTTCAGCGTGATGGCGGAAATCATGCGCCATTTCGGCGTACCCAATGCATAGGCGGCTTCACGCAGCGTGTCCGGCACCAATTTGAGCATGTTTTCCGTGGTGCGGATCACGATCGGCACCTGCAACAGCGCCAATGCAATGATCCCCGCCCAGCCGGAGAAGTGCTCCATCTTAGCGACAACGATGGTGTAGACGAACAGGCCGACGACGATCGATGGCGCCGACAGCAGAATGTCGTTGATAAAGCGGATAAGCTCCGCCAGCCATGACTTGCGCCCGTACTCCGCCAGATAGATACCGGCCATAATGCCCAGCGGCGTACCAAAAATGGTGGCCCACAGGATCAGCAGGCCGCTACCGGCGATGGCGTTAGCCAGGCCGCCGCCGGCGGTGTTCGGCGGTGGGGTCATTTCGGTGAACAGCGCCAGCGACATACCGTCAATCCCTTTGGTGACGGTAGAAATCAGGATCCACACCAGCCAGAACAGGCCGAAGGCCATCGTCGCCATAGACAGCGTCAGCGCAATACGGTTTTTCTGGCGGCGCCAGACCTGCATCTTGCGGCGCGTTTCCGCCAGCACGACTTCGTTTTGCATATCCATTGTCGCCATCTTAGCGGCCCTCATTCTTAGCCAGGCGCATAATCATCAGCTTAGACAGCGCGAGCACGATAAAGGTGATAACAAACAGAATCAGCCCCAGTTCCATCAACGCTGCGGTGTGCAGCCCGGATTCCGCTTCGGCGAATTCGTTGGCCAGCGCCGAAGTGATGCTGTTACCCGGCATGTACAGCGAAATGCTGTCGAGCTGGTAAGTGTTGCCGATAATGAAGGTCACCGCCATGGTTTCCCCCAACGCGCGGCCCAGGCCCAGCATAATGCCGCCGATCACGCCGTTTTTGGTGAACGGCAGCACGATGCGCCACATCACCTCCCAGGTGGTGCAGCCGATGCCGTAAGCCGATTCCTTCATCATCACCGGCGTTTGTTCAAACACGTCGCGCATTACCGCCGCAATGTACGGGATGATCATGATGGCCAGGATCACCCCGGCGGCCAGGATACCGATGCCGAAAGCCGGGCCGGCAAACAGCGCGCCGACGAACGGAATGCCGGAGAGCACGTCGCCCACCGGCGTTTGGAAGTATTGAGCAAACAGCGGCGCAAACACGAACAGGCCCCACATACCGTAGACGATGCTCGGTATCGCGGCCAGCAGTTCAATGGCAACGCCAAGCGGGCGCCGCAGCCAGTTTGGCGCCAGCTCGGTCAGAAACAGCGCGATACCAAAGCTCACCGGCACCGCAATGATCAGGGCGATCAACGAGGTCACCAACGTGCCGTAGATCGGCACCAGCGCACCGAACTGTTCGGCAGGTGCATCCCACTCTTTGGTCCACAAAAAGGCGAAGCCGAATTTTTGAATGCTCGGCCAGGAGGCAAAGATCAGTGAGACGATAATGCCGCCCAGCAGCAATAGGGTTATCAGCGCTGCCAGCCGTACCAGCACGCTGAAAATAACATCACCATTTTTACCTGGTGGTTTGATGGTCGGCTTATACCCAGCCATAAATTACTCTCAGTTTATTACCAGACAGGCCCGGCTAACGCCGGGGCCTTTTTATCGCGGAGGGTGCGTCGCCCTTCACTTAGTACAGTGCTTTACCTGAACTGTCTTTAATATTGGTCTTCCATGCGGCACGAACCTGCTCAACAACTTCATTCGGCAGTGTAGCGTAATCCAGCGCATTCGCCTGTTCGCCGCCGGACTTGTAGGCCCAGTCGAAGAACTTCAGCACTTCAGCGCCCTGTTCAGGTTTCTTCTGTTCCTTGTGGATCAGGATGAAGGTGGTGGAGGTGATTGGCCAGGCGTCGTCGCCAGGTTGGTTGGTCAGGTCCTGCGCAAAAGATTTGCTCCAGTCCACGCCTTTCGCCGCAGCGCTGAAGGAGTTTTCCGTTGGGCTAACCGCTTTACCGTCGGCAGAAATCAGCTTGGTATAAGCCAGGTTGTTCTGTTTTGCATAGGCGTATTCAACGTAGCCGATAGAACCCGGCAGGCGCTGAACGAAGGCGGCGATGCCGTCATTGCCTTTACCGCCCAGGCCGGTTGGCCAGTTAACGGTGGAGCCTGCGCCGATTTTTTCTTTCCATTGCGCGTTCACTTTAGCCAGATAGCTGGTGAACACGAAGGAGGTGCCGGAACCGTCAGCGCGGCGAACGACGGCAATGTTCTGATCCGGCAATTTCACGCCCGGGTTCAGCTTAACCAGCGCCGGATCGTTCCACTTTTTAATGTTGCCCAGGTAGATATCGCCCAGCGTTTTGCCATCCAGCGTCAGTTCGCCAGATTTGATGCCCGGGATATTCACCGCCAGCACGACGCCACCAATCACGGTCGGGAACTGGAACAGGCCATCGGCCGCCAGCTTATCATCAGTCAGCGGCGCATCAGAGGCACCAAAATCAACGGTGTTGGCAATAATCTGCTTTACGCCGCCAGAGGAACCAATCCCCTGATAGTTGACTTTGTTGCCGGTTTCTTTCTGATAAGAATCTGCCCACTTGGCATACACCGGCGCGGGGAATGTCGCACCTGCACCGGTCAGGCTGGCGGCAGCGAACGCGGAAACAGAGGCCAGAGAAAAAGTCGCTGCCACAATACTGGCGACGGTGGTACGCATCAGTTTCATAATCCCTCCTAATGGGATATTTAAATCGATCTGAGATCGTTTTAATCAGAGTAAGTATTGCTGCAGGAGGGAAAATAGGACAATTTAGTGACAGTAAAATGTAGGAAATATGACAGTTATGTGACAGTGGCATCAAAAAACAAACAAATGGTTAAATATCAATAAATTAAATAAATCTGGCTGCCAACGAGGCGGGAATTTAATCGCTTTATCGCCAAAAAATAACCCCATTTTACCCCTGGCGCGTCATCGTATTGTCATATTACAACCGCCCAAAAAGCGGGCTGGCAGGGCGGCAAAAATGCCCGCATGAGCGCGGGCATAAGAGCAATAGCAGCGATTTTACCTGCCGCGGTTATTCCACGGTAACCGACTTGGCCAGGTTACGCGGCTGGTCGACATCCGTGCCTTTGATCAACGCCACATAATATGACAACAGTTGCAACGGTACGGTATAGAAGATCGGCGCGACGATATCCTCGACGTGCGGCAATGGAATGATGGTCATCCCCTCGCTGCTGACGAAGCCGGCGTCCTGATCGGCAAAGACATAAAGCTGGCCGCCACGCGCACGCACTTCTTCGATGTTGGATTTCAATTTTTCCAGCAGTTCGTTGTTTGGCGCCACCACGATCACCGGCATATCGGCGTCAATCAGCGCCAGCGGGCCGTGCTTAAGCTCACCGGCTGCGTAAGCTTCCGCGTGGATATAGGAGATCTCTTTCAGCTTCAGCGCCCCTTCCATCGCGATGGGGTACTGATCGCCGCGGCCAAGGAACAGCGCATGGTGCTTGTCGGAAAAACCTTCCGCCAGCGCTTCAATGCGTTTTTCCAGCGACAGCATTTGCTCAATGCGCGCCGGCAACGCCTGCAGGCCGTGCACAATCTCATGCTCAACGCGTTCTTCCATGCCGTTCAGCCGGCCCAGGCGCGCCACCAGCATCAATAGCACCGTCAATTGGGTGGTAAAGGCTTTGGTGGAGGCCACGCCGATTTCCGTGCCCGCCTTGGTCATCAGCGCCAGATCGGACTCACGCACCAGCGAAGAGCTGGCTACGTTGCAAATCGCCAAAGACCCAAGATAACCCAGCTCTTTAGCCAGACGCAGCGCCGCCAATGTATCGGCGGTTTCACCGGACTGCGACAGCGTGATAATCAGGCTGCCAGGGCGCACGGCAGATTTGCGGTAGCGGAATTCGGAAGCGATTTCGACATCACAAGGAATGCCCGCCAGCGATTCGAACCAGTAACGCGCCACCATCGCCGAATGGTAAGACGTGCCGCAGGCGACGATCTGCACATGCTGAACCTTCGCCAACAAGGTATCGGCATGCGGGCCCAATTCGCTCAGATCAATCTGCCCATGGCTAAAACGGCCTTCCAGGGTGTTTTTCAGCGCCATCGGCTGCTCGAAAATTTCTTTCTGCATATAATGGCGATAGGCGCCTTTATCACCGGCGTCGTACTGCACTTTGGATTCAATTTCCGGGCGTTCGACCAGGTTACCCTGTTTATCCAGGATCTTAACCGTGCGGCGGGTCACTTCGGCCAGATCGCCCTCTTCCAGGAAGATAAAGCGGCGAGTAACCGGCAGCAACGCCAACTGGTCGGAAGCAATGAAGTTTTCCCCCACGCCGCGGCCAATCACCAGCGGGCTGCCGGAGCGCGCGGCCACCAGCACATTGGGATCGCGGCTATCCATCACCACGGTGCCATAGGCGCCGCGCAGTTGAGCGATCGTACGCTGCACCACTTCCAGCAATGTACCGCCGTGCTGTTGCTCCCAGTGCACCAAATGGGCGATAACCTCGGTGTCGGTTTCAGACGCAAAACGGTACCCGCGCCCGATCAGCTTTTCACGCAGCGGCTCGTAATTTTCGATGATGCCGTTATGCACCACCACAATATGATCGGAGATATGAGGGTGAGCGTTGGCTTCTGTCGGTTCGCCGTGCGTTGCCCAACGCGTATGGGCAATGCCGGTGCCGCCGTGCAGCGGGTGTTGCTCCGCGGCTTCAGCCAGCTTATGCACCTTGCCAACCCGGCGTAAGCGGTTAAGGTGGCCTTCGTTATCAACCACTGCCAAGCCGGCAGAGTCGTAGCCACGATATTCCAGGCGGCGTAAACCTTCCAACAGGATTTCTGCTATATCACGTTGCGCTACTGCGCCTACAATTCCACACATCAGCTGTATTCCTAATTAAACGCCTTTCAGGGCGCTTTCGATGTCCTGACCTGATTTTTGCCGGTTTTTACCGTGCATCCCCGAGCCTTGTAGAGGGTGGGGTTATTATGTTTTGCCCTGCGCTCTGCGCCAAAACGCAGGGCAAAACAGTGATGGGGCCGGCCCTCACCCCAGCCCTCTCCCATAGGGCGAGGGAGCCGCACGTGCTAAACATCAGCATGCTGCCTCGTAGAGAGAAAGCTATGCAAAAACAGAAGCTTTTGCTACAGGTTCCCCTGAACGTCCCCTCTCCCGCTGGGAGAGGGTTAGGGTGAGGGAAACTACTTTTTCTTCACCGGGCGTTGCCAGCCGGGGATATGCAGCTGCTTGACCCGGCTGATCACCAGCTCACCCGCGCCGATATTGCGAGTGACCGTGGTGCCGGCGCCGATGGTGGCGCCGTCCGCAACGGCGACAGGCGCCACCAGCTGCGTATCAGACCCAACAAACACATTATCGCCAATAATAGTTTTGTGCTTGTTGGCGCCATCGTAGTTACAGGTGATGGTCCCGGCGCCAATGTTGACATCCGCGCCAATCTCCGCATCGCCCAGATAGGTCAGATGGCCGGCTTTGGAGCCCTTGCCCAGGCGGGCCTTTTTCATTTCCACGAAGTTGCCGACGTGGGCGCCCTGGCCCAGCTCTGCGCCCGGGCGCAGGCGAGCAAACGGCCCGACGGTGCACTCCGCTGCCAGCACCGCGTCTTCCAGCACGCTGTATGGGCTGATTTCACAATCGTCGCCGATCACGCAGTTTTTCAACACGCAGCCGGCGCCAATTTTCACCCGGTTGCCCAGTTGAACCTGGCCTTCAATAATCACATTGGCATCAATAGACACGTCACGGCCATGATCCAGCTCACCGCGCAAATCAAAACGCGCAGGATCAAGCAGCGTCACCCCCGCCAGCAGCAACTTTTCAGACTGTTCCGACTGGTAGGCACGCTCCAGGCGGGCCAACTGTTGGCGATTATTCACCCCTTCAACTTCACTTAGGCGTGAAGGGTGCACCGCTTCAATTTTCCGGCCTTCGTGATGGGCCAGCGCGATGATATCGGTAATGTAGTATTCGCCCTGGGCGTTATCGTTGGTCAACTGCCCCAACCAGCGCTTGAGATCGCGGCCATTGGCCACCAGAATGCCGGTGTTGATTTCGTTGATGCGGCGCTGCTCATCGCTGGCGTCCTTGTGCTCAACGATCCCTACCACCTCACCACCTTCACGCACAATACGGCCATAGCCGCTTGGATCGTCCAGTTTTACCGTCAGCAGACCGATGCCGCCCTGCGGCTTGGCCGCCAGCAGGCGCGTAAGCGTATCCACTGAAATCAACGGCACGTCGCCATACAGCATCAGCACGTCTTCATCATCGGCAAAATGCGGCGCCGCCTGCTGCATCGCATGGCCCGTTCCCAGTTGCTCTGCCTGTAGAACCCAGTTCAGCGCCCCGTCCTGCAGCGTGCTTTTCAGCAGATCGCCGCCGTGCCCATAAACCAGATGGAGGTTCTTCGCACCGAGTTTCATCGCGGCATCAATGACATGCTGAACCATTGGCTTGCCCGCCAGTGGGTGCAACACTTTAGGGAGATCGGAATACATGCGTGTACCCTTGCCCGCGGCAAGGATCACCACACTCATTGCGCTGTTCGACATAAGCAATCTGTTAACTCCATTTTGATAAACGAAAGTAAAACCGTTTAAAGATAAAAATACTACATATTTCTCGGCGCGAAGCCGGCGCAAACCGCATGGCTCTAGGCGCTAGCGTGCCGGCCTATTCGGCGAAAACGCGGAAAAACCCGCGGACGCAGGCAAATTTTCCCACCCGTTTTATCGGGGATAAACGCGAATTCCCCATGCGCCAACGCACTTATTTTAAATGAAAAAAAAAGCGACCACAGGGGCCGCTTTTCTTAATTTCAGGCACTGCACGCAGTGCCCGACTGTTACATCGCTTTTTTGGTGAGCTCGATAACGCGCAGTTTTGCGATCGCTTTCGCCAGTTCAGCGGATGCCTGAGCATAGTCAACATCGCCATGAGAGGTGCGGATGTGCTCTTCAGCTCGGCGCTTCGCTTCCAGCGCTCTCGCTTCGTCGAGATCCTCCCCACGGATGGCGGTGTCGGACAGCACGGTCACAGCGTTCGGCTGTACCTCAAGGATACCGCCAGACAGATAGATGAACTCTTCTTCACCATGCTGTTTAACTATACGCACCATGCCAGGCTTGATGGCAGTCAGCAGCGGCGCATGCCCCGGATAAATACCCAGTTCGCCTTCGCTGCCTGTCACCTGGATCTTTTGCACCAGGCCGGAAAACAGCTGTTTTTCCGCACTGACGACATCCAGATGGTAAGTCATAGCCATATCACCCTCCTCTCAAGGCGTTACAGTTTCTTGGCTTTTTCCACTGCTTCTTCAATGGTGCCAACCATGTAGAACGCCTGCTCCGGCAGGTGATCGTAGTCACCGTCCATAATGCCTTTAAAGCCACGAATGGTGTCTTTCAGCGATACGAACTTGCCTGGAGAGCCGGTGAAGACTTCTGCCACGAAGAACGGCTGCGACAGGAAGCGTTGGATTTTACGCGCACGGGATACCACCAGCTTGTCGTCTTCCGACAGCTCGTCCATACCCAGAATGGCGATAATATCCTTCAGTTCCTGATAGCGTTGCAGAATAGACTGCACGCCACGCGCAACGTCGTAGTGCTCCTGGCCAACCACCAGCGGATCCAATTGACGGCTGGTGGAATCCAGCGGGTCAACGGCCGGGTAGATCCCCAGGGACGCGATGTTACGGCTCAGTACCACGGTGGCATCCAAGTGCGCAAAGGTGGTGGCTGGCGACGGGTCAGTCAAGTCATCCGCTGGCACGTAAACGGCCTGTACGGAGGTGATAGAACCGGTTTTGGTTGAGGTGATACGTTCTTGCAGAACGCCCATCTCTTCCGCCAGCGTTGGCTGATAACCTACCGCAGAAGGCATACGGCCCAGCAGTGCGGATACTTCCGTACCGGCCAGGGTATAACGGTAGATGTTATCGATAAACAGCAGTACGTCGCGGCCTTCATCACGGAATTTTTCCGCAATGGTCAGGCCGGTCAGCGCAACGCGCAGACGGTTACCCGGTGGCTCGTTCATCTGACCATACACCAGGGAAACCTTGTCCAGTACGTTGGATTCGGTCATTTCGTGGTAGAAGTCGTTACCTTCACGGGTACGTTCGCCCACGCCCGCAAACACAGAGTAACCGGAGTGTTCGATCGCGATGTTACGGATCAGCTCCATCATGTTTACGGTTTTACCTACGCCCGCACCGCCGAACAGACCGACTTTACCGCCCTTCGCGAACGGGCAAATCAGGTCCATCACCTTGATACCGGTTTCCAGCAGTTCCTGGGAGTTGGACAACTCTTCGTAAGTTGGCGCTGCGCGGTGAATCGCCCAGCTCTCTTCTTCGCCGATGTCGCCCTTCATGTCGATGGGTTGCCCCAACACGTTCATGATACGGCCCAGCGTAGCCTTACCAACCGGAACTTCGATCGGGTGCTGCAGATCGGTCACTTTCAGACCGCGGCGCAGGCCGTCGGAAGTCCCCATGGCGATACAGCGCACAACGCCGCCGCCCAGCTGTTGCTGAACTTCCAGCACCAGCTTTTCATTACCGTTTTCTACCTCAAGGGCGTCGTACACGTTAGGTACGGCATCCTGAGGGAACTCGACGTCCACCACGGCGCCGATTACCTGGATAATCTTTCCAGTAGCCATCTTGAATCCTCTACGTAATTCGTAAACCGAGCCTTAAACCGCGGAGGCTCCCGAGACGATCTCGGTGAGTTCCTGAGTGATGCTGGCCTGACGCGCCTTGTTGTAAACCAACTGCAGCTCTTTGATCAGGCTACCGCCGTTATCGGTTGCGGCTTTCATCGCGACCATTCGTGCGGCCTGCTCGCTGGCCAGGTTTTCCACGACGCCCTGATAAACTTGCGATTCCACATAACGGCGCAGCAAAGTATCAAGCAGCACCTTGGGATCGGGTTCATACAGGTAATCCCAGGATTTTTTCTTCAGCTCAGCGTCATCGGCTGGCGGCAACGGCAGCAGCTGAAGCACCTGCGGCACCTGGGACATCGTATTAATGAATTTATTACTGACGATGTACAGCTTGTCCAAACGGCCTTCATCATAGGCCTGCAGCATCACTTTTACCGGCCCGATCAGATCAGACAGGGAAGGGTTGTCCCCCATGCCAGTGACCTGGGCAACCACGTTGCCGCCTACAGAGCCAAAGAAAGAAGCCGCTTTAGAGCCAATCAACGCCAAATCAACTTCGATGCCTTTTTCGGACCAGCCTTTCATCTCTGCCAGCAACTTCTTGAACAGGTTGATGTTCAAGCCGCCGCAGAGACCACGGTCAGTAGACACCACCAGATACCCAACGCGCTTAACGTCACGCTCTTCCAGGTACGGGTGCTTATATTCCAGATTCCCTAACGCAAGGTGACCTATCACATTGCGCATGGTCTCTGCATAAGGACGGCTGGCCGCCATGCGTTCCTGAGACTTACGCATTTTGGAGGCGGCGACCATTTCCATCGCTTTAGTGATCTTCTGCGTGTTTTGCACGCTTGCGATCTTACTACGTATCTCTTTTGCGCCGGCCATCTCTGCTTCTCCTCATTGCCAGCGGCCTGCCGTCTTTCAACTGCAGGCCGCTACGCGTTACCAGGACTGGGTTTTCTTGAAGGTTTCGAGGAGGTTTTTCAACTTGCCCTCGATCTCATCACTGTAGGCGCCAGTTTGGTTGATTTGGTTCAGCAGTTCGGCATGCTCACGGTCGGCGTAGGCTACCAGCGCGGCTTCAAAGCTCACCACTTTGGCAACTTCAACGTCTTCCAGATAACCACGCTCGGCGGCAAACAGCACCAGAGACTGTTGCGCTACGGACATCGGCGCATACTGTTTCTGTTTCAGCAGCTCGGTCACTTTCTGGCCGTGGCTCAGCTGTTTGCGGGTTGCATCATCCAGATCGGATGCGAACTGGGAGAACGCCGCCAATTCACGATACTGCGCCAACGCGGTACGAATACCCCCGGACAGCTTTTTCATGATCTTGGTCTGCGCGGCACCACCCACACGGGATACGGAGATACCCGGGTTAACTGCCGGACGAATACCGGAGTTGAACAGGTTGGATTCCAGGAAGATCTGGCCGTCGGTAATCGAAATTACGTTGGTCGGAACGAACGCGGAAACGTCACCCGCCTGGGTTTCAATGATCGGCAGTGCGGTCAGAGAACCCGTTTGCCCTTTAACTTCACCCTTGGTGAAGGTTTCAACGTATTCGGCGTTAACACGCGCAGCACGCTCCAGCAAACGAGAGTGGAGGTAGAATACGTCGCCAGGGTAAGCTTCACGGCCTGGTGGACGACGAAGCAGCAGGGAGATCTGGCGGTAGGCAACGGCCTGTTTGGACAGGTCATCGTACACAATCAGCGCATCTTCACCGCGATCGCGGAAGTATTCGCCCATTGCGCAGCCGGCGTACGGCGCCAGGTATTGCAGCGCGGCAGATTCGGACGCCGTAGCCACCACCACGATGGTGTTGGCCAACGCGCCGTGTTCTTCCAGTTTGCGCACCACGTTAGCAATGGTGGACGCTTTCTGGCCGATAGCCACATAAACGCATTTAATGCCGGAATCACGCTGGTTGATGATGGCGTCGATTGCCAGCGCGGTTTTACCGGTCTGACGGTCGCCGATGATCAGCTCACGCTGGCCACGGCCGATTGGGATCATGGCGTCAACGGATTTGTAACCGGTCTGAACCGGCTGATCAACGGACTGACGCTCAATAACGCCCGGCGCGATGGTTTCAACCGGAGAGAAGCCGTCGTGTTCAACCGGGCCTTTGCCGTCAATCGGCGCGCCCAGGGTGTTAACCACGCGGCCCAGCAGGCCACGGCCAACCGGCACTTCCAGAATACGGCCGGTACATTTCACCTTCAGGCCTTCGGCCAGGTCCGCATACGGACCCATAACCACAGCACCGACGGAGTCGCGCTCCAGGTTCAATGCGATTGCATAACGGTTGCCTGGCAGTGCGATCATTTCGCCCTGCATAACATCGGCCAGACCGTGTATGCGAATGATCCCGTCACTGACGGAAACGATAGTACCTTCATTGTGAGCTTCGCTCACTACATTGAACTGAGCAATGCGCTGCTTGATCAGTTCGCTGATTTCGGTGGAATTCAGTTGCATGCTCCAGTCCCCTTAAGACTGCAAGACGTCTGCCAGGCGTTCAAGACGACCGCGAACGCTGCCATCAATCACCATGTCGCCTGCGCGAATAATCACGCCGGCCAGTACAGACTTATCAATTTTGCAATTCAGCTTAACTTTGCGTGACAGACGTTTTTCCATCGCAGCGGCGATTTTTGCCTGCTGTTCGTCACTCAGTGCGCTCGCAGAGAGCACCTCGACTTCGACGGTGGACTCCATAGCGGCGCGCAATTCAACAAACTCCTGCAGCACCGCGGGAAGAACCAATAAACGCCCATTTTCAGCCATCACCTGGATGAAGTTCTGGCCATATTCGTCGAGCGCATCGCCACAAATCGAAACGAACGTTTTTGACAGCGTCTCTGGCGCGATGGCGCCAGAGAGCAATTCGGCAATCTGCTCGTTACGGGTGACTTCCGCAGCGAACGCCAGCATTTCCTGCCAGCGGTCGACGCTTTTATGCTCGACGGCAAAGTCAAAAGCTGCTTTGGCGTAGGGGCGAGCTACAGTAACAAATTCAGACATCAGCCCCTCCCTCCTTACAGTTCAGCGACCAGTTTATCAACGATGTCGCTGTTAGCAGCTTCATCCACGGAACGTTCGATGATCTTCTCGGCA
Source organism: Gibbsiella dentisursi (assembly GCF_039539505.1). NCBI lineage: Bacteria > Pseudomonadati > Pseudomonadota > Gammaproteobacteria > Enterobacterales > Yersiniaceae > Gibbsiella > Gibbsiella dentisursi. Next base: position 20,325 of record NZ_BAABDG010000009.1, on the reverse strand, counting down.
CCGGCGATAGCCAGCATCGCGACTTGCTTACGCAACTCTTCACGAGCGCGTTTACGTTCGGCTTCGATCTCAGCCTGAGCCTGCGCCACGATTTTGTTACGTTCCTGCTCGGCTTCGGCTTTCGCCTCGTCCATGATCTGAGCCTTACGTTTATTCGCTTGCTCGATGATCACCTGAGCTTCAGCTTTCGCCGCTTTCAGCTGGTCGGTCACATTGGCTTGCGCTAAGTCCAAGTCTTTTTTGGCACGTTCTGCGGAAGCAAGACCATCAGCAATTTCTTTCTGACGCTTCTCGATGGCAGCCATAATTGGCGGCCATACGTACTTCATGCAGAACCAGACAAACAGAACGAACGCAATGGCCTGGCCGAGGATTGTTGCGTTAATATTCACAGCACAATGCCTCTTTAAAAGTTAAATAGTACGGTTGCAATGCAGAATGTTCTTCTGCGTTACGCGACGGCGAACATCACGTACAGACCCAGACCAACGGCGATCATTGGGATTGCGTCAACCAGACCCATAACGATAAAGAACTGTGTACGCAGCAGAGGAATCAGGTCAGGCTGGCGAGCCGCGCCTTCCAAGAATTTACCACCCAGGATGCCGATACCGATCGCAGCACCGATTGCCGCCAAGCCCATCATCACAGCGGCAGCCATGTACAGCAGATCCATACTCAGGTTTTCCATGACAGTCTCCAGTTTGTTTCAGTTAAAAAGTGCTAGTAGTGTTGTAGGAAAAATCAGTGCTCTTCAGACGCCATCGACAGATAGACAATCGTCAGAACCATGAAAATAAAGGCCTGAAGCGTAATGATCAGGATGTGGAAGATAGCCCAAGGCAAGCTCAGGACCCACTGTGACCACCACGGCAACAGACCGGCAATCAGGATGAAGATCAACTCACCCGCATACATGTTGCCAAACAGTCGCAGACCGAGTGAAACCGGTTTGGACAGCAGGCTGACACCTTCAAGAATCAGGTTGATAGGAATAAATACAGGGTGGTTGAACGGCTGCATGGTTAACTCTTTGACGAACCCACCAACGCCTTTCATTTTGATGCTATAGAACAGAATCAGGATAAATACGCCCAACGCCATCGACAGCGTGATGTTCACGTCGGCGGTAGGCACCACGCGCAAATACGGCAGGCCGAGGAGGCGCCCAGCGGTCGGCAGGAAATCAACCGGGATCAGGTCCATCAGGTTCATCATGAACACCCAGACGAACACGGTCAGCGCCAGCGGAGCAATCACCTTGCTTTTGCCGTGGTACATATCGCGCACGCTGCTGTCGACAAAACCAACGACCAGTTCAACGGCGGTTTGCAGCTTGCCCGGAACACCACTGGTTGCGTTTTTCGCCACTCTGCGGAATATCACCAGGAAGAGAACCCCGAGGACAACAGAGAAAAACATCGAATCGATGTTGAGCGACCAGAACCCCGTTCCGACCTGAAGCTGCGTCAGGTGGTGACTGATATACTCCCGTGGAGTAAAGACTTCTCCTGCAGACATGATGCCTCTTACCCTTATTTAGTTAAGTTCGGTAACTGTTAATCACGGCCGGTGCCACTATCTGCACAACTAACACCGCTAAATAGGTCAGGCCAAGTGGCATAAACGCCGCCTTGAACACCCCAAGCGCCACGATCAGCAAAATGATGGTGATCACGACCTTCAGCCCCTCGCCAATGGCAAACGACCAGGCAACCCTGCCAGGCGCCGGCGTTTGCGCTTGGTGGCGCAAGGCAAACAGCATAAACATTGCACTCGGTAACCAGGCAGCGAGGCCGCCGGCCAGCGCAGAACCGCTCCATGCCAGACTCTTGAGGCCAAAAACAGCGCTGATAAGAACAAAAGTCATTAGCTGCGCCAGCAGCAATTTGCGTGCGACTTTCCCACTGTAAAGGGATACAGACATGACGTTTGTTCTCTCCGTACCCCAGTCGGGGTATGCTGAGTGACGTAATAAAACTGCCTTTGCTATCCTGAGTCAAGCAGCAAAAAACGAGGAAATTATACGGGGCACACCAACGAATTCAATCGATAAGTAGCGAAAAGGTGAACAATTATTTAAATCCCCCGGTTTCCTGCTATTTTTACAAGAAATAAGTCGGAATAATACCACGCTTTTATTTGCCCATTTATTCTCGCTGAGAGGCTAGAAACGTGGCGCCGATCACAATAATGGCATTCCCCCATTTATAGCCCACCGCGCCATCGTCCGTCTTTAGCTAATTGAGCGATCAAAAAATATTATAAATCAAAATATTACAGGTTAACTGTTCGAAAACAATCCTTATACCCGCCAAAAACCTTTTATTGACATTCCACCAAGGTTTATTGCAACAGCCAATTAACATTCAGAATAAAGCCAACGGTAGCGCAGATAGTTACGCGCGTGACTATTTACACTTGTAATCGGCCATTATCGCCAATCGACGGCTATTTTTGTGTTAAAAAAAAGTAAAATAACTAAAAAAAGATGCTTTTAATTAGCCTGCTTACTTTTAACGACTAAATAATCGATTAATTCATGCTAGTTTGATCAAAAGCAAAACTCAGTTGGCTTTCAGCACCACCAGATGGCGTTCACCTTCCAGCTCCGGCACCTGTAAACGCACCACCGTTTCCAGGCTAATGCCGGCAGGCAACTGCGCCAATTCGTCTTCAGGGCGTAGGCCTTTCAGCGCGTAAAAACGCCCGTGGCCCTTGGCGGGCAGATGGCTACACCACGCGAGCATGTCTTGCAGCGAAGCAAAGGCGCGGCTAATCACCCCATCAAACGGCGGCTCTGGCGGGTATTCCTCTACGCGGCTCTGTACCGGCTCCACGTTCTTCAGCCCCAGCTCATGCTGCACCTGGCGCAGAAAGCGCACGCGTTTGCCCAGGCTGTCGAGCAGGGTGAAATGCGCATCAGGGCGCACGATAGCCAGCGGGATCCCCGGCAAGCCTGGCCCGGTGCCGACGTCGATAAAGCGCGAGCCCTGGAGATACGGGTTCACCACGATGCTGTCGAGAATGTGGCGCACCAGCATCTGCTGCGGATCGCGCACGGAAGTCAGGTTATAAGCCTTGTTCCACTTGTCCAGCATGCCGACGTAGCCCAGCAACTGCTGTTTTTGCTGATCGGGGAGCACAATGCCGGCCGCTAGCAGCAGCGAATCTAATTTCTTTTGCACAATGGGGTCCTCTGCCTGGCGCTGGCCGCGCCGTTAACGCGGGCAGACTGATAAAGGCAACTATGATAATTCAGGCTGCAGGGGATGTCAGCGGCCAGCCAGTAAAGCCGGCCGCGCAACAAGGCTTATGCGCTGCGGCGCAGCAACCCTTGTTTTTTCAGCCACACCAACAGGATGGAAATGGCGGCTGGGGTAACGCCGGAAATTCGCGAAGCCTGGCCGATCGAGTTGGGTTTGTGATCGTTGAGTTTGGCGATCACTTCATTGGACAGGCCGGAAACCTGGCGGTAATCAAGATCCAACGGCAGCACGGTATTCTCGTTGCGCTGTTGCTTTTCGATCTCATCCTGCTGCCGGGCGATATAGCCTTCGTATTTTACCTGGATTTCCACCTGCTCCGCGGCCTGGCTATCCGCCAACGCCGGCGCGAAAGCGTCAATCGCCGTCAGGGCAGCGTAATCCATTTCCGGCCGACGCAGCAGATCTTCGCCGTTGACCTCGCGCGATAGCGGCGCTTTCAGCAGTGCGTTCACCTGCGCAATATTTTCAGCATGCGGATGCGCCCAGATATCACGCAGGCGCTGGCGTTCCCGCTCAATACGCTCCACTTTTTCGCTATAGCGCGCCCAGCGAACATCGTCCACCAGGCCCAACTGCCGGCCTTTTTCCGTCAGGCGCAGATCGGCGTTGTCTTCACGCAGCATCAGGCGGTATTCCGCCCGTGAGGTGAACATGCGGTACGGCTCTTTGGTGCCCAGGGTGCTGAGATCGTCCACCAGCACGCCAAGGTAGGCTTCGGAACGCGCAGGCGCCCAGCCCTCCTCGTCTGCGGCAAAGCGGCCTGCATTCAGGCCGGCCAGCAGCCCCTGCGCGGCGGCTTCTTCGTAGCCGGTGGTGCCGTTAATCTGGCCGGCGAAGAACAGCCCCTGGATAAATTTGCTTTCCAGAGTCGGCTTCAGATCACGCGGATCGAAGAAGTCATATTCAATGGCATAGCCTGGGCGCACGATGCGAGCGTTTTGCATCCCTTCCATCGAACGGACAATTTGCATCTGTACATCGAACGGCAGGCTGGTGGAAATGCCGTTCGGGTAAATTTCATTGCTGGTCAGCCCTTCCGGCTCCAGGAAAATCTGGTGCGCGTTACGATCGGCAAAGCGCATGACTTTGTCTTCGATCGACGGGCAGTAACGCGGGCCGATCCCTTCGATGATCCCGGCATACATCGGGCTGCGATCCAGGTTATTGCGGATCACCTCATGGGTTTTCTCATTGGTATGCGTGATGTAGCACGGCATTTGCTGCGGATGCTGGCTGGCGCAGCCCAGGAATGAGAATACCGGCGTTGGGGTGTCGCCATGTTGTTGCGCCAGCACGCTGAAATCGATAGTGCGTGCGTCGATGCGCGGCGGGGTGCCGGTTTTTAATCGGTTCACGCGCAGCGGAAGTTCCCGCAGGCGACGAGAAAGCGCGATCGAAGGCGGATCCCCTGCGCGGCCGCCGCTGTAGTTTTCCAGCCCAATGTGGATCTTGCCGTCCAGGAAGGTGCCTACGGTCAGCACAACCGCTTTGGCGCGGAATTTCAGCCCCATTTGGGTTACAGCGCCGACGACGCGATCGTTTTCCACGATCAGATCTTCCACCGCCTGCTGGAAGATCATCAGGTTCGGTTGGTTCTCCAGGGCGGTGCGCACAGCCTGGCGATACAGCACCCGGTCGGCCTGAGCACGGGTGGCCCGTACCGCAGGGCCTTTACTGCCGTTTAGTATCCTAAACTGGATGCCGGCATGATCGATCGCCGTTGCCATCAGGCCGCCGAGCGCATCAATTTCTTTAACCAGATGCCCTTTGCCAATGCCGCCAATCGCTGGGTTGCAAGACATTTGCCCAAGCGTGTCGATATTGTGTGTCAATAATAAGGTTTGACGCCCCATGCGCGCAGCTGCCATTGCTGCTTCGGTGCCTGCATGGCCGCCACCGATGATAATGACGTCAAAATGATCTGGATAAAACATGGAACTCACCTCGGAGTACGTGCGAACGATCGTTATTTGCCCTGGGGATGGGGATTCTACTCAAGTTTAGACGACCCGCCAAGTGGCCAGGATCGTCCGGTAATTAAAAGAAGATCTTTTTTATTTAAAGATCTCTTTATTAGATCTCTTATTAGGATCGCGATCTTCTGTGGATAAGTGAATATTCATGACTTATATCAGCAGATTAAGGAGGATCGTTAGCTGTGAATGATCGGTGATCCCATCACGAATAAGCTGGGATCTAAAACGGTTGTTATGCACAGGACAAAAAGCATACAGCGGTTATTATTTGGATAACTACCGCTTATACGCCGCTTTCAAGCAGAGTTATCCACAACTGATCGCGTGATCTTTATGCGAATTAGAGCAATTTAATCCAGTTATTGATCCATTCTGCTGCCGGATCCTCGGGAATTTCATGCTTGGTGATGTCGATCTCAAGACGATCGCCGATCCTTTTCGCACCCAATGCGCTAAATTTCTCGTCGATCAGTTTGATCGCGCCGCAAAAGGTGTCGTATTCGGAACTGCCCAGACCAACGGCGCCAAACTGCACCCCGGAAAGATCCGGTTGCTGTTCTTCTATCTGTTCCAACAGCGGTTGCAGGTTATCCGGCAGTTCACCCGCGCCGTGCGTCGAGCTCACTACCAACCAGCGCCCAGCCAATGTCAGTTCATCCAGTTCAGGGCCATGCAGCATTTCGGTAGAAAAGCCGGCTTCTTCCAGTTTTTCTGCCAGATGTTCGGCCACATATTCCGCGCTACCCAGCGTGCTGCCACTGATCAGGGTTATGTCTACCATGAATGAATGATCCCAGCGATTCGAAAAGAGGCTGCATTGTACGCTGTGAATCGGCTGGGATCTACCTGTGGATAATAGGGGTATAGAAAATCATCGGCTAAGGGGTGATGGTACGCATAATGGGGTTTTGCAGCGAGATCAGCGTTTCCGTTGACTGGATCTCATCAATGGTTTGGATCTTGTTGATAAGTACCAATTGCAGCGCATCGATCGAGCGGCACATCACCTTGATGAAGACACTGTAATGCCCGGTGGTGTAATAGGCTTCCACCACTTCTTCCAGGCTTTCCAGCTTTTTCAACGCGGAAGGGTAATCCTTGGCGCTTTTTAAAATGATGCCGATAAAGCAGCACACATCGTAGCCCAGCTTCTTGGGGTTCACGTCGATACGGGCGCCGGAAATGATGCCCGCCAGCTTCATTTTTTCTACCCGAACGTGGATGGTGCCCGGACTGACGGCAAACGCCTTGGCCAGTTCCGCATAGGGGGTACGCGCGTTCTCCATCAGAGCGTTGAGAATGCCGCGATCGAGATTATCGATCTGATAAGTTTCCGCCATGCTGTTTCTCTTTATTGATGAATATCGAATTGATCGGGTTTTAAGATGGAATAGTGGACGGCGAATAGCAACTTCCGTTAGCGAAAATTGAGTGCTGACGGCACGTTTTTGCGCAATGGTGAATGGTTGGAGTGGTGAGGAAAGCCTTAGCGCTGCCAGCGGCGCAGCAGGCGGCTTTTCAGGCTGGTATCAAAGCGCCAGATGTGATCAAAGATCCGCATGATGCCTGGTTTGCCATAGGCCGACATCGCCACCGCGTGGAAACGCTGCTGGTGGCTTTGCTGCTGGCGCTTGACCTTGTTAATGGTTTCTTCAGGCAGGCGTAGAGCGATGAAATCGGAAATAATCACCGCATCGGCGTCAACCCAACCGCTTTCGGCCATTTTATCCACGCTGGCGTTCAGGCAGGCGGCCAGATCGGTGCCACCGCGAAAATGCTGGCCGAGGAAGCGCACGGCCTGTTCGATGCCGCTGGCGGCGGTGAGTTCATAATGGACGATCTGGTTGGCGAACAGCATGATGTAGCAGCGCCGATTATCCGCCAGCGCCACGCGCAGCAGCGCCAGGCAGAAAGCTTTAGCACACTGCTCGTTAAACCCGCCCATAGAGCCCGAGGTATCAACGCAGACAATAAAAGGCCCGCGCGGTTGCCGATCCTGCTGTTGGTGGATCACCGGCCGCATCACGGTTTTTTCGTGCCAGGCATCGCCCTGCAGGCGATAGCTCAGCAGCTGTTTTTCCAGCAGGCGGCGGTAAAATTCGAATTCCAGCTCTTCAACCCCCAGCATCGCCAGCTCGGGGGGAAGCAAACGCAGGATGTCGTCGCTTTGATGAATGCCGTTAACTTCTTCCGGCAGGGTGGCCGGCGTACGCACCAGGCTGCGAAACGGTTCCAACGGGGCATCAGGCTGCGGTACGCTTTTGGCCTCGTAGCTGCGGCCCAGTTGCTGCGCGAGCTTTTTCAGTTCTGGCTGCGTTTGCAGAAATTGGCCATATTCCACCAGCCGCTGATAATCGCCGCGCTGTAGCTTGCCTTTACTCATGTCCCACAGCCGCCCGGCCGCGGTGTCGTTTTCGGCCAATATCGGCTCCAGCGAGCCGCTGAGCGCCAGGCGTTCCTGCAGTTCCGCCATCAACTGTTCCCGCTCCTGCTCCAGCAACTGATGATGCAGCAGCGTGGCCTGTAATGTCAGGCTAATGCGCCAGCGTTGCAGGAATAGCGTCTGAAAGCTGTCATCAAGGGGATGATTGGGCAAATCCGCGGCGTCGACCAGCCGGCGGGCCTGTTCATAAAAAGGAGAAACCAACTGCTGCAGCAGATCCAGCGTGTCATTCAGGTTTTGATAAAACTGGCTGTTGCTTTCCAACTGGCACTGCTGATAGCGATAAAACTCCTGCGCCAGCGCCGGTGGCACCATCGCCTGGTGGAGCCGCTCTTTTAAACGCAGTTTCCATTGTGGCAGATCGCGATCCAGCGCCCGCCGCATCGCCGGGAACTTCTTGAAAAACACCGCAAGCTGCGGCAACGCCAGCATGGCGACGATCGTGTCTTCGATCAGTTCACCTTCGGCGATCGCCAGCAACAGATCGAGCGTTTCCAGATTGAGCATGTTTACCGGCCGCGCATCTGTTGTTGCAGCTGTTTAAGCTGTTCCGCCACCTGTAACAGGCTGGATTCAATTTTGGCCAGGCCTTCCGCCGGGGTAAACAGGCATGGCTGATGCTGGCTGAATAAGCGCCGCTGTTCCGCCAGCCGCAGCGCCAGCGTATCCAGCTCGTCCTGCAGTTCCGGCGGCGTGCTGCCGCTTGGGCCGCCGGGCAGGGCGAGCAGCGCAGGCTGGCGGCTGACGTCCAGTACGCACAGATACTGTTGGTTATCCACCAGCAGATCGATTTGCTGCGCAAAACCGATGCCGTTCAGCTTGGCGCGCACCTCTCCGCCCTTCTGCAACCAGTTTTCCAGGGCGCTGTTTTCTATACTCAGGTGGGTCACCTGTATGTCGTGCAGCTTTAATGGCGTTTGCAGCAGCAGGGTTTGGCTGGTGCCACTGAGCGCTTCTTTCAACGCATACTGTGGCCGGCGGCTGAACATGCCGCTTTTTTTCTCCAGTTGGATTGCCCTGCGTTCGCTTTGCTGCTGCTGATGCTGCATCCAGCGGGTATGCAGCTGCTGCAGTTGCAGCAAGTGGGTCTGCTGTTGATACGCCTGCTCGGCCAGCATCTGATCCACCTGTTGCTGCAGGAGTTTCAGCGAAGCCAGATCGTGCCACAGGCAATCTTTGAGCAGCATCAGATCGATAGGCGCAATGCTGTCCCGGCCGCTGAAAAAGGCGCAGGCCTGCAGCAGACGTAGCGCTTTTTTCCAACGGCGATCGGAAATATAGGGCGCTTGCTCCAGGGCATCCAGCCGCTGGCGCAGTTGGAAAATCAGGTCGAAGCAGTGTTCCGGCAGCGCCACCCGATCAATCTGCCCCTGCCATTGCTGGAACTCCTGGTCGCTGATGCTCAACGCCTGCGGCACCGGGTTGTCGTGGTCGTTCTGGCGGTTGGTCAACAATGCGCGGAAATTCTGCTTATCTTGCACCTTATCCAGCCACAGGCGAATCAGCATGCGATCGTACAACGCTTCCAGGCTGTTATCGGCTTCCGGCAACTCGTTGGATGCGGCGATCAGCAGGCGCAAGGGGATTGGCTCCTCACTGTTGCCGTTGCGGAAGCGGCGCTCATTGATGGCGGTCAACAGGGTGTTGAGGATCGCCGGGCCGGCCTTCCAGATTTCATCCAGGAAGACGATCTCCGCTTCCGGCAGATAGCCGGCGGTCAGGCGCTGATAGCGCCCTTCGTCCTTTAGCGCCTGAATGGATAGCGGGCCGAACACTTCTTCCGGGGTGGAGAAGCGCGTCATCAGATATTCAAATGAACGCGCATTGCGAAAGGCAAACTTCAGGCGGCGGGCTATCAGGCTTTTGGCGATGCCCGGAGGGCCAAGCAAAAATACGCTCTCGCCGCTTAGCGCGGCCAACAGGCACAGGCGGATTGCTTCCTGCCGTTCATACAGGCCACTTTCCAGCGCATTGCTGAGACGGGAAATGCGTTCTGCCAAATGTGATGAAGAGACCATAGATTTATCGTATTGTCCGTTAGTTGACCAAACTTACTTAAACGACTAATACTAAAACAGTACCGTTTTTAATGATATAGATTATTGATTAGTAATAAATTTCTTTGGTTTAATCGATATTTGGCGCATCTTTTTGCCTTTTTGGCGGGTCTATTAAAGAGTAGGCAAGTAGTAGAATTCGTGCATACTGTGCGCTTTTTAGTGGGCGTAACGGATCTTGGAGCCCGCATCTATTGGATCGATACAGGGTGTATCGGCTAAGGGATGTACTCACAAAAGAAACGAATTATGAGCACAGAAAACAAGCAATCATTATCTGCAGTCACATTGGCTGCCATCGGGGTGGTGTTCGGTGATATTGGTACCAGTCCTCTTTATACGCTGAGAGAGTGTTTTTCCGGCCATTATGGTTTTGAGGTTCGTCCGGATGTCGTTTTTGGCTTCCTCTCCCTGATTTTCTGGATGTTGGTGATCATTGTTTCGCTGAAGTATCTCACTTATGTGATGCGAGCGGACAACGCCGGGGAAGGGGGGATCCTCACATTAATGTCGTTGGCCGGGCGTAATACGTCGGCGCGCGCCACCTCGATATTGGTGATTTTGGGCCTGATCGGCGGCAGCTTTTTCTATGGCGAGGTGGTGATTACTCCGGCCATTTCGGTGATGTCGGCGATTGAGGGGCTGGAAATTGCCGCGCCTTCGTTGGACACCTATATTGTCCCACTCTCAATACTGGTGCTGACGCTGCTGTTTGCAATCCAAAAGCATGGTACCGGCAGCGTTGGCAAACTGTTTGCTCCGGTGATGCTGATTTGGTTCTTTTCCCTGGCGGTGCTGGGCATCCGCAGCATCATCGTCAACCCCGAAGTGCTGCAGGCGCTGAACCCCAAGTGGGCGTTGAACTTCTTCCTTGAATACCAAAAGCTGTCCTTCTTTGCTCTGGGAGCGGTGGTGCTGTCGATCACCGGCGTTGAAGCGCTGTATGCCGATATGGGGCATTTCGGGAAATTCCCTATCCGCCTGGCGTGGTTTTCACTGGTGTTGCCTTCGCTGGTGCTAAATTACTTCGGCCAGGGGGCGCTGTTGCTGAAAAACCCCGAAGCGATTAAAAACCCCTTCTTCCTGCTGGCGCCGGACTGGGCTTTGATTCCACTGCTGATTCTGGCAACCCTGGCGACTGTCATCGCCTCACAGGCGGTGATTTCCGGGGTGTTTTCGCTGACTCGCCAGGCGGTTCGCCTGGGGTATCTGTCGCCGATGCGCATTATCCATACCTCGGAGATGGAGTCTGGCCAGATCTACATTCCGGCGATTAACTGGCTGCTGTATATCGCGGTGGTGCTGGTGATCGCCAGTTTTGAACGCTCCAGCAATCTGGCTGCGGCTTACGGTATCGCCGTTACCGGTACCATGGTGTTAACCAGCATTCTGGTGACCTCTGTGGCGATTAAAAACTGGCACTGGAAGCGTTTTCTGGCGATCGGCATTCTGGCGATCCTGCTGTTTATCGATGTGCCGATGTTTACCGCCAATGCCTTGAAGCTATTCTCCGGCGGCTGGCTGCCGTTGACGCTGGGCCTGGTGATGTTCATCATCATGACCACCTGGAAGAGCGAGCGTTTCCGCCTGCTGCGCCGCATGCATGAGCACGGCAATTCCCTGGAGGCGATGATCGCCTCGCTGGAGAAATCGCCGCCGGTGCGCGTCTCGGGCACTGCGGTGTTTATGTCGCGTGCGACGACGGCCATTCCTTTCGCCCTGTTGCATAACCTCAAGCACAACAAAGTGTTGCATGAACGGGTGGTGCTGCTGACGCTGCGCACTGAAGACGCGCCTTACGTGCACAACGTGCGCCGTGTGACCATTGAACAGCTTTCGCCTACCTTCTGGCGGGTGGTGGCCAGCTACGGTTGGCGCGAAACGCCAAACGTTGAGGAGATTTTCCACCGCTGCGGGCTGGAAGGGTTGCCGTGCCGGATGATGGAAACGTCGTTCTTTATGTCCCACGAATCGCTGCTGTTGGCCAAGCGCCCCTGGTACCTGCTGCTGCGCGGCAAACTGTTCATTGCGCTTAGCCGTAACGCCCTGCGGGCCGCCGACCAGTTCGAAATCCCGCCTAACCGCGTTATCGAGCTGGGCACCCAGATCGAAATCTAGCCGCCATCTTGCCGAGGCCCAGCATTCGCTGGGCCTTTTCTTTTGCCGTTGCGATTGAGCAGCGAAACGTTTCGATAGCGATCACAATTTTGCATCATTTTTGTTGCCTCATGTTGATTTTTTTTTAAACTCCCCTCACCAGCGAAACGTTTCGCCAGCCAGCAGAGGAAAACATGAAAAAGGGTGCGTTATTGAATGCTGAAGTCTCTGCGGTGGTATCCCGTCTTGGCCATACCGATCAGCTCACGATTGGCGATGCGGGGTTACCGATCCCGGCGGCAACGCCGCGTATCGATCTTGCGCTGACCCAGGGTATCCCTTCGTTCCTACAGGTTTTTTCCGCCGTTACGCAGGAGATGCAGGTGGAGAGCGCGATTCTGGCGGAAGAGATCGTGAAGCAAAACCCATCGCTGCATGAAGCGTTGCTGGCGCAGTTGGCCGTGCTTGGCCAGAGCCAGGGGAATACCGTTAGCGTGCGTTATATCAGCCATGCGGAATTCAAAGCGCAAACGGCCTACAGCCGGGCGGTGATCCGCAGCGGGGAATGTTCCCCCTATGCCAATGTGATCCTGTGTGCCGGCGTAACCTTTTGAGGCGTTTATGCAACCTTTACTGCAACTAAAAGGAATTGATAAGGCTTTCCCCGGGGTGAAAGCGCTGTCTGGCGCCGCGCTCAGCGTTTATCCCGGCAAGGTGATGGCGCTGGTGGGGGAAAACGGCGCTGGCAAATCCACCATGATGAAAGTGCTGACGGGGATCTACAGCAAGGATGCCGGCAGCCTGCAGTTTTTGGGGAAAGAGGTGGCGTTCAGCGGGCCGAAGGATTCCCAGGCGGCCGGCATCGGCATCATCCATCAGGAACTGAATCTGATCCCGCAGTTGACCATCGCGGAGAATATCTTTCTTGGCCGCGAATTCGTTAACCGCTGGGGCCGAATCGATTGGAAACGCATGTATGCCGAGGCCGACAAGCTGCTTGCCAGGCTGAACCTGCGATACAGCAGCCACCGGTTGGTGGGCGAGCTGTCGATTGGCGATCAGCAAATGGTGGAAATCGCCAAGGTGATGAGCTTTGAATCGCAGGTGCTGATCATGGATGAACCAACGGATGCCCTGACGGATACCGAAACCGCCTCCCTGTTCAAAGTGATTAACGAACTGAAGGCCCAGGGGCGCGGCATTGTTTATATCTCCCATCGCCTGAAAGAAATTTTTGAAATCTGCGATGACGTAACGGTTTTTCGCGATGGGCAGTTCATTACCGAACGCCCGGTCGCCGAACTGCAGGAAGATACGCTGATCGAACTGATGGTGGGCCGCCGGCTGGAAGAGCAGTATCCGCGCCTTAACCTGCCGCACGGCGAAAAACGGCTGCAGGTCAGCCACCTTTCCGGCCCTGGCGTGGATGACGTCAGCTTTTCTCTCTGCCGCGGTGAAATTATCGGTGTGGCGGGGCTGATGGGCGCCGGGCGGACGGAGTTGATGAAGCTGCTTTACGGCGCGGCGTTGCGCAGCGGCGGCTCGGTGCAGTTGGATGGCCGTGAGGTGCTGGCCCGCACGCCGCAGGATGGCCTGGCGAACGGCATTGTTTATATTTCGGAAGACCGCAAACGCGATGGGTTGGTGCTGGGGATGTCGGTAAAGGAAAACATGTCGCTGACCGCGCTACGTTATTTCAGCCGCGCTGGCGGCAGCCTGAAGCATGCCGCAGAGCGGCAGGCGGTGGGGGATTTTATCCGCCTGTTCAACATTAAAACGCCGACCCTGGATCAACCCATCGGCCTGCTTTCTGGCGGCAATCAGCAGAAAGTGGCCATCGCCCGCGGCCTGATGACCCGGCCGAAGGTGCTGATCCTGGACGAGCCAACCCGCGGCGTCGACGTTGGCGCCAAGAAGGAAATTTATCAACTTATCAACCAGTTCAAGCAGGAAGGGCTGAGCATCATCCTGGTGTCTTCCGAAATGCCGGAGGTCATGGGCATGAGCGATCGCATCCTGGTGATGCACGAAGGGCGCCTTAGCGGCGAGTTCCCGATTGAACAGGCCACCCAGGAAGCGCTGATGGCCGCGGCCGTTGGCAAGCAATACGGCGAAAGCAGGAGTAATCGGATATGAGTTCCCAAACTATCGCAGCAAAGCGCTGGTTCAGTAAAGAATGGCTGTTAGAGCAGAAATCGCTGATTGCGCTGCTGGTTTTGATCGCGGTGGTTTCATCCATGAGCCCCAATTTCTTTACCCTGAACAACCTGTTCAACATTCTGCAGCAGACGTCGGTTAACGCCATTATGGCGGTGGGGATGACGCTGGTGATCCTGACTTCCGGTATCGATCTTTCGGTGGGATCGCTGTTGGCGCTGACCGGCGCCGTCGCTGCGTCGATCGTGGGCTTCGAAGTCAATGCGTTGGCGGCGGTTGCGGCGGCATTGGCGCTCGGCGCGGCGGTGGGGGCTTGCACCGGGGTGATTGTCGCCAAGGGCAAGGTACAGGCGTTTATCGCCACCCTGGTGATGATGCTGCTGTTGCGCGGCGTCACCATGGTGTACACCAACGGCAGCCCGATCAACACCGGTTTCTCCGGCGTGGCGGATACCTTTGGCTGGTTTGGCATTGGCCGCCCGCTCGGCGTGCCCACGCCCATCTGGATTATGGCGATCGTTTTTCTCGCTGCCTGGTACATGCTGCACCACACCCGGCTGGGGCGCTATATCTATGCGCTGGGGGGCAATGAAGCGGCAACCCGCTTGTCCGGCATCAGCGTGGATAAGGTCAAAATCATCGTCTATTCGCTGTGCGGCCTGTTGGCGGCGCTGGCCGGAATTATCGAAGTCGCGCGCCTCTCCTCTGCCCAACCCACCGCCGGTACGGGCTATGAGCTGGATGCCATTGCGGCGGTGGTGCTGGGCGGCACCAGCCTGGCCGGCGGCAAGGGGCGCATCGTCGGCACGCTGATTGGCGCGCTGATTTTGGGCTTCTTGAATAATGGATTGAATTTATTAGGTGTTTCTTCCTACTACCAAATGATCGTGAAAGCGATAGTGATATTGCTGGCGGTATTGGTAGATAACAAAAAGCAGTAGGCGAGTAACGCGGCGGGTTTGCCATAAATTGCGGTTGAGCACGCCAGGCGGCGTTATGCCGTTGCCCATTGCTGATTAGCCTAACTCACCTCCCCTACAGGAATGACGACCATGAAAATGAGAAAATTGGCCACTTTAGTTTCCGCACTCGCGTTAAGCGCGAGCCTGAGTGCCAACGCGTTGGCGAAAGAGACTATCGCGCTGGTGGTTTCCACACTGAATAACCCGTTTTTTGTTTCGATGAAAGACGGTGCGCAGCAGGAAGCCAACAAGTTGGGTTATAACCTGGTGGTTCTGGATTCCCAGAACAACCCGGCGAAAGAGCTGGCGAACGTGCAGGATCTGATGGTGCAGAATCCGAAAGTGCTGCTGATTAACCCCGCAGATTCCGATGCGGTTGGCAACGCCATCAAAATGGCCAATCAGGCCAAGATCCCGGTGATAACCTTGGATCGCGTGGCATCTGCCGGCACCGTCATTAGCCATATCGCTTCCGATAACCGCGCCGGTGGTAAGATGGCTGGCGATTTCATCGCCGGCAAGGTTGGCGCAGAAGCTAAAGTGATCCAACTGGAGGGCATCGCCGGCACTTCCGCCGCCCGCGAACGTGGCGAAGGGTTCAAACAATCGCTCGATCAGCACAAGTTCAAACTGCTGGCCAGCCAGCCGGCGGATTTTGATCGCACCAAGGGGCTGAATGTCATGCAGAATCTGTTGACCGCGCACCCGGACGTGCAGGCGGTGTTTGCCCAGAATGATGAAATGGCGTTGGGCGCTCTGCGGGCGCTGCAAACCGCCGGTAAAACGGATGTGGTGGTGGTCGGTTTCGACGGCACCGCAGATGGCATGAAGGCGGTGGAGGGCGGCAAGCTGGCGGCAACGGTGGCGCAGCGCCCGGATCAGATTGGTGTGATTGGTGTGGAAACCGCTGATAAAGTATTGAAAGGCGAGCAGGTGCCGGCGACGATCCCGGTTGCCTTGAAACTGGTCACGCAATAAGTCAGTTGTGCCGGCGCCGCAACGGCGCCGGCAAACAAGCAGGAATCAATAGGATGGAAACAGGAAAGCTGGTGGTTCTCGGCAGCATCAATGCTGACCATATCCTTAACGTTGAGCAATTTCCCACCCCGGGCGAAACGGTGATCGGGAAGCAGTATAAGGTCGCCTTCGGCGGCAAGGGCGCTAATCAGGCGGTGGCCGCAGGGCGCAGTGGGGCGAATATCGCTTTTATCGCCTGCGTTGGCGGGGATGATATCGGCGCACGCATCCGCCAGCAGCTGGCCGCCGATCGCATCGACACCCGGCCAGTAGAGGCGATTGCCGATAGCACCACCGGCGTCGCGTTGATTTTCGTTAACGGCGAAGGTGAGAACGTCATTGGCATCAATGCCGGCGCCAACGCGGCGGTGACGCCCGATTATCTGGGCCGCCATCGGCAAACCGTTATCGACGCGGAGGCGCTGCTGATGCAGTTAGAATCCCCGCTGGAGACGGTGATCGCCGCCGCCAACCTGGCAAAACAGCATCATACCCAGGTTATTCTCAACCCGGCGCCGGCGCGTGACCTGCCCGACGCCTTACTGGCCATGATTGATATCATTACCCCGAATGAAACCGAGGCCCAGCGCCTGACCGGGGTTACGGTAAACAGCGATGAAGACGCGGCGCGTGCCGCACAGGCTCTGCATGGCAAGGGGATTGCGACGGTCATTATCACTCTGGGGCGCCGTGGCGTTTGGCTGAGTGAAGGTGGCAGCGGTAGACGGATTCCGGGGTTTAGCGTGCAGGCGGTAGATACCATAGCGGCGGGTGACACCTTCAACGGCGCTCTGGTTACTGCGTTGCTGGAAGGGCGGCCAATGGGCGATGCGGTGCAGTTTGCCCATGCGGCGGCGGCCATTGCCGTAACCCGGCCCGGCGCACAGCCCTCGGTGCCGTGGCGGCAAGAGATAGACGCCTTTTTACAGCAGCAGGAGTGATCCTTGGCTACCATGAAAGACGTTGCCCGCCTGGCGGGCGTCTCAACTTCCACGGTTTCGCACGTTATCAACAACAACCGTTTTGTCAGCGACGGGGTGCGTAACAAGGTCATGGCGGCTGTCGAACAGCTCAACTATGCGCCCTCCGCGCTGGCGCGCAGTTTGAAGATCAAGCAAACCCGCACCATCGGCATGCTGGTCACCTCCAGCAATAACCCGTTTTACGCAGAAGTGGTGCGCGGCGTTGAGCGCAGTTGCTATGAGCGCGGCTATAGCCTGATTCTGTGTAATACCGAAGAAGATATGGCCCGCATGCACCGCAGCATGGAAACGCTATTGCAAAAGCGCGTTGATGGGCTGTTGTTGATGTGTACCGAGAACCATCGCCCGCCGCAGGATGCGCTGAGCCGTTATCCCTCGCTGCCTATCGTGATGATGGACTGGTCCCCGTTTGCCGGCGCCAATGACATTATCCAGGATAACTCGTTGCTGGGCGGTGAAATGGCAACCGAATATCTGATCGCCTGCGGCTACCGCAAAATCGCCTGTATCGCCGGGCCGCAGGATAAGGCTACCGCACACCACCGTCTGCAAGGCTATCGGAATGCGATGCGGCGCGCCGGGTTGGCGATATTGCCGGGGTATGAAGTGCATTGCGATTTCGAATTTGAAGGCGGCGTTAGCGCCATGAAGCAACTGCTGGCGTTGGCGGAACCGCCGCATGCGGTATTTGCCGGCAATGACGCGGTGGCGGTTGGGGTTTATCAGGTGCTTTTCCAGGCCGGCCTTCGCGTGCCGCAGGATATCGCGGTGATGGGCTACGATGATATCGAGCTGGCGAAGTATCTGGCGCCGCCGCTAACCACCATCCATCAGCCAAAAGATTCCCTGGGGGAACTGGCGGTTGATGCGTTGATCAACCGCCTGCAAAACCCGGAGCGCGAAGCCCAGGTTTTGGTACTGACGCCCGAGCTGGTGGTGCGGGCTTCCGTCGCCCGCCGTTAGCCGGCGTTGCTGGCGGCCTTACCCTCTTTTGGCCGATTGGCGATCAGGTTACGGCCATCCCTCTTTTTAAGCAGCATAAAGACCAATGCCGAGATCACCGTAACGATGCCCATGGTGATAAAGGTGTAATGAAAATGGTCGATGATGGTGCCTGGCGCCGTCGCTTCGTAAAAACGCAGCACCGCAGCGCTGATGGCCACGCCAAAGCTGATGGAGAGTTGCTGGGTGACGGCCAACACGCTGTTACCCGCGCTGGCATTGCCATCGTTCAGATCGGCCAGGCTGATGGTATTCATCGAGGTAAACTGGGTGGACATCGCCATGCCTAAAATAAAGAGCGGCAGGATCAGTAGCCACAGCGGCATGGTCGGGCTTTGCAAAGAAAACTGCGCAATCAACAGGCCGATTATCACGGTGATCACCACCAACGTTTTCCGGTAGCCCAGCCAGCGCAACACGTGCGTTACGGTGGATTTCGCCGTTAATGAGCCGATCGCCGTCGGCACCATCATGCAGCCTGCCACCAGTGCTGAATAGCCGAAGCCAACCTGCAGCATCAACGGAATAAGGAAGGGCACGCAGCCGGTGCCCAGGCGCGAAGCGACGTTGCCGGCGATGCCGACGGAAAATGTGCGCGTCTTGAATAAGCCTAACTCGATCAGCGGCTGGGGATGGCGGCGGGCGTGGGCGATATACCCCACAAGCATGGCGATGCCACAAAGCATTACGCCAAGGCAGATATAGCTCGCCAGCACGCGCTCGCCCAATAGCTCAAGGCTCATCGAAACCAGCACCAGGCTAAAACCAAACAGCATGAAGCCAAAGAAATCGAACGGCCGCTTGGGCGTAGTAAAATCCGGCATATATTTGCGGGCGTAGATAATGCCCAGCAGGCCGATGGGGATATTAATCAGGAAGATCCAATGCCAGGTCGCGTAAGTCACCAGCCAGCCGCCGAGCAGTGGCCCCACCACCGGCCCAACCAGCCCGGGCATGGTGACGAAGTTAAGCACCGGCAGCAGTTCACTGCGCGGATAAGCGCGCAGTAGCGCCAGCCTGGCGACC
This sequence comes from Gibbsiella dentisursi, assembly GCF_039539505.1. NCBI lineage: Bacteria > Pseudomonadati > Pseudomonadota > Gammaproteobacteria > Enterobacterales > Yersiniaceae > Gibbsiella > Gibbsiella dentisursi. The sequence continues at coordinate 1,336 of NZ_BAABDG010000009.1, read as the reverse complement.
GGCATCATCATTGCGCCGCCAACCCCTTGGATCACCCGGGAGATCACCAGAAACGTCAGCGTGGGCGACATGGCGCACAACAGCGAACCAAGGGTAAACAGTGAGACGGCGAAGATGAATACGCGCCGGGTGCCAAACCGATCGGCCAACCAGCCGCTGAGCGGGATGAGCATGGCCACCGTCAGCGTATAGCTGATGACCGCTGACTGCATCGCCAGCGGCGAGCGTTCAAGGCTAACGGCGATGGCCGGCAATGCGGTGTTGAGGATAGTGGCATCCAACGCCTGCATAAAGAACGCTATGGCAGCGATCCACGGTAGCCCAGCCATACTGCGCGCGGATTTGGTCATTATTATTCCCTGAGTAATAGATGTGTCGTCTTTATATAGAAAGTTCGTCTTTTTCGTTTAACAGAACTTGGCAAGCGATCTGTGCCGTTGCGCCGTCGCTGGCTAAGATGGCATCGACGATGGCCTGGTGATGGTTCAACTTGAGCACTTCATTGCCGGTAATGGCGCGGAAATAGCTTTGATATACCGAGCTGAACAGATTGGCGAACGAGGTCAGGAACGGGTTGGCGCTGGCTTCATAAATCAACTGGTGGAACTGTGTATCCACTTCTATCCAGCGTTCCCGATCAAAATCGGCATGCAGCGCCCGCATTTCCGCCATCAGCGCGGCCAACTGGTTTTTTTGTTGTTGATTGGCGTGAGTAGCCGCCAACGAGCAAGCGTGGGGCTCCAGTGAATTGCGCAAGATAAGGAAGTGTTGCATCACCTGATCGAAGTTGTCCTGCGTCATCCACCAGTTCAGCAGGTCCTGATCGAGGAAATTCCAATTGCTCTGCGGCATGACCCGGGTGCCGATGCGTGGGCGGGGCAGCAGCATGCCTTTGGCCGCCAGTATTTTCACCGCTTCACGCACGGCAGTGCGGCTCACGCCGAATTGCTCGCCGATTTCTATCTCGCCAGGAAGGATGCTGCCTGCCGCATATACGCCAGCAAGGATCTGTTGGCCGAGTTTTTCCGCCAAAAGATAAGAAAGATTTCGTTGGGCGGCTTGTTGCTGGGCAGTAAATTGCATCGCTGCGGATCCTTGGCTGTCTCGTTACTTTTCATTTTACGCTACAGATTGCGCCTTATTGTGCCTGTTGGTGGAAAATGTGGCACGAAAACGCCGTTTTTTTCGCCTTTTGGCGAAAAAAGCACCCGGTTGAAAAGTTTTTTTAAATTAGGGGTTGCAGGCTGCCGGGAAGTCCCTATAATGCGCCTCCACTGACCGGGAACAACGACTGACAAGCCGCCGGGTCAGCAAGACGAAAGCGAAATAAACGCTT
>NZ_BAABDG010000008.1:0-184825 GCF_039539505.1 Gibbsiella dentisursi | reverse complement strand
CAATATACTCAACATGAGCTGGATCAGGTTGCAGCTCAGCTAAACAACAGACCAAGAAAGACACTGAAGTTCAAAACACCGAAAGAGATAATTGAAAGGGGTGTTGCGTTGACAGATTGAATCTACAACCGCGCTCTTGATGTCAGACTCCCTGAACAGTTCTCGTTAATCGGGAAACTCAGAGCGCAGTATCCTGTGGTCACACTCTGCCACGTGTTCGGGGTTCATCGCAGCAGCTACAAATACTGGGAAAAAAGCCCCGAAAAGCCCGACGGCAGGCGAGCTATGTTACGTAGTCAGGTTCTGGAACTGCATAACATCAGCCATGGCTCTGCTGGCGCAAGAAGTATCGCGATTATGGCAACCATGAGAGGCTTCATAATGGGGCGCTGGCTTGCCGGCAGGCTCATGAAAGAACTGGGGCTGGTGAGTTGTCAGCAGCCGACCCACCGATATAAACGTGGTGGTCATGAGCATATCGTTATCCCGAATCGCCTTGAGCGACAGTTCGCAGTGACAGAACCTAACCTGGTGTGGTGCGGCGATGTGACTTATATCTGGACGGGCAAGCGTTGGGCTTACCTCGCTGTTGTTCTCGATCTGTTTGCAAGGAAACCGGTGGGCTGGGCAATGTCATTCTCGCCGGACAGCAAGCTGACCATCAAAGCGCTGGAAATGGCATGGGAAGCTCGCGGTAAACCAGCCGGAGTGATGTTCCACAGTGACCAGGGCAGCCACTATACAAGCAGGCAGTTCCGTCAGTTACTGTGGCGTTGCCGGATCAGGCAGAGTATGAGCCGACGCGGAAACTGTTGGGACAACAGCCCAATGGAACGCTTCTTCAGAAGTCTGAAAAACGAGTGGGTGCCAGTGACAGGTTATATAAACTTTAGCGAAGCTGCTCATGCGATCACCGACTATATCGTCGGGTATTACAGCTCGCTAAGGCCGCATGACTATAACGGTGGGTTACCCCCAAACGAATCGGAAAACCGATACTGGAAAAACTCTAAAGCGGTGGCCAGTTTTTGTTGACCATATATGGACGCCCCGGGTGTTACAAGTACTGGTTCGATACGGTTTGCGACCATATATCCGACGTCATTAGTGGGTTAATTTACCCGCGCCATGATGTTATCCGAGCCCTGTTTCCTTATCACTACACCGGTATATGATTACCCAGGTCAACTTCAGGCTGTTACAGGGACGGTAGCCGTTTTCTCATCAGTGCCTGCAAACTCAGTTAAATATGCTTTCTGTAAATTGTTGTTTTTAGTTAATTCATCGCAACGGCCTTGTGCATATTAAAATCAACACCATCGGTCAACACACGCCAGATAATTCTCGTCAGTTTATTCGCCAGTGCAACCGTGGTTTTCAGGAACCCTCGGCGAGCCTCAAACCTTTGCAGCCAAAGGCCCAGACTGTCATCGCGCTTTTTCATACAGCGCATTACAGACCGTGCTCCATGGATGATTAATGTTCTGAGACTACGATTGCCATTTTTTGTCACGGAGGATAATCGTTGCTTGCCTCCCGAGCTGTGCTGCCGGGGAACCAGGCCGCACCAGGCGGATAATTCTCTGCCGCTGGAAAATTGTCCTGCATCCACATCACTGATAAATGCCGCCGCAATGAGCGGGCCGACTCCCGGGATCGTTAATAAATGGCGATATGCTGTCTGCTGTGAAGACAGTGCAGCAATTTCCTTGTCCAGACCGGTGACGCGTTCATTCAGTGCCTGCATATCTTCCCGCAATGAAGAAAGTAAACGGCGAACGGTGAAAGTTAACTCGTTCGACGCATCTTCAATAAGTTCAGGCAGGTGTTGCTGGATACACTGGATCCCAACAGGGATAATGAGACCATATTCAGCGAGCAGAGAACGAAGCTGGTTAGCCAGCGCCGTTCTTTGCTCAACCATGAGCTGACGGGCATTTCGCAGCACTTTGATATCCTGCTGCTCAGCAGTTTTAACCTGAACAAAATGGATACCCGGGCGGCATGCTGTTTCACAAATCGCCAGCGCATCATTTGCATCATTTTTCTGGCTTCTTACAAAGGCTTTCACGTGCTGGGCAGGTATCAGTCTGACGTTGTATCCCATCGTTCTGAAAGTTCTGCCCCAGAAGTGCGAAGTAGAGCAGGCTTCCATCGCGATAAGCGTTCCGGGCTCGAACTGTCGAATGATATCCAGCAATTTTGAACGGGAGATCTTTTTGTTATATGCAATTGAACCATCAACCATCCAGACGCATACCTGAAAAACAGATTTGGCAATGTCGATACCAACAACTCTGATTGTGTTCATGTGATATCACTCCAGAATTAATTGCAGTCAGTAGAGTATGGCACTGGCTACTTCAGGGAAGGGCGTCCATCACATCACTACAATCTGGCGGAAGAACTCAGCAACGTATCGAAAGCCTGTAAAATCATGGGCGTTTCACGTGATACATTTTATCGTTACCGCGAACTGGCCGATGAAGGTGGCGTGGATGCGCTGATAAACCGGAGTCGTCGCGCACCAAACCTTAAGAACCGTATTGATGATGCCACTGAGCGGGCTGTTGTTGATTATGCCGTTGAGTTCCCGGCTCACGGCCAGCACCGGACCAGTAACGAGCTGCGCAAACAGGGCGTTTTTATCTCCGGTAGCGGTGTCCGTTCCGTTTGGTTACGTCATAACCTTGAGAACTTCAAAAAGCGCCTGAAAGCGCTGGAAGAAAAAGTGGCCCGTGACGGCATTGAACTGACTGACAGCCAGATCGCAGTGCTGGAACGTAAAGCCAGTGATGATGAAGCCTGTGGTGAGATTGAAACCGCTCATCCGGGTTATCTGGGTTCACAGGACACGTTCTACGTGGGCAACCTGAAAGGCGTCGGGCGTATCTATCAACAGACGTTCGTTGATACGTACTCGAAGGTGGCTCACTGCAAGCTTTACGTCACCAAAGCGCCGATTACAGCGGCTGATTTGCTGAATGATCGTGTACTGCCATTTTATGAGTCTCAGGGCCTGCCGATGCTGAGAATACTGACAGACAGAGGTACAGAATATTGCGGCAAAGTGGACCACCATGATTATCAGCTTTATCTGGCGATAAATGACATCGGACACACAAAAACTAAGGCGATGTCACCACAGACCAACGGCATCTGCGAGCGGTTCCATAAAACGATACTGAACGAGTTTTATCAGGTGACGTTCCGCAAAAAGTTATATGGCGATCTTGATACATTACAATCGGATCTTGATGAATGGCTGGCTCACTATAATAATGAGCGAACTCATCAGGGGAAAATGTGCTGTGGCCGGACGCCAATGGAAACATTACTTGATGGAAAGCGCATCTGGGCCGAGAAAAATTTAAGCCAGATGTAATCTGACAGATACCTGTATAAATAACCGGTAACTGTCAGATCAGGTCTGAGCTAATACACGTTAGGTTCCCAAAATCAAATGGACTAACCCCCCTCTCCCGATTCGCATCCAGATAATCCGACCACCATTGCAACATCAGCCTACGCTCCTCAAGATGTTCCGCCTTATGAATATAAGCCGCCGAACTGAACTACGCTCCTGATGGCTCATCTGCCTCTCCACAGCATCCCTCGACCACAATCCTGACTCAATCAGAGAACTACAAGCCATCGTCCTGAAACCATGCCCCCACACTTCCGTTTTCGTGTCATAACCCATCACTCGTAGAGCCTTATTAACCGTATTCTCACTCATCGGCTTACGAGGATCGTGATCGCCCACAAAAATCAGCTCACGGTTCCCGCTCATGCTTTTAATTTTTTCAAGAATAGCCAGAGCCTGACGCGACAAGGGAACAAGATGTGGAGTACGCATCTTCGAACCACGCTGAGAATGTTTAACACCTTCCAGCGGTTCACGCTCACCCGGAATCGTCCACATAGCAGTTTCGAAATCGACTTCTGACCAGCGGGCAAAACGCAGCTCGCTTGAACGGATGAAAACCAACAAAGTGAGTTCAACCGCCAGTCGGGTTAACGGCCTGCCAGAATAGTGATTGATGCGGTGAAGCAATTCAGGAATGCGATTAAGTTCTAGAGCAGCACGATGCTGTCTTTTCGCCGTAGCAACCGCACCAGCAATCTCCTGCGCGGGGTTGTAGTCGATTAAGCCATTCTGAACGGCAAAGCGCATAATCTCGGTAGTACGCTGCTGTAAACGAGCTGCGACTTCAAGTCGTCCGGATGACTCGACGGCTTTAATGGGTACAAGCAGATCCCGAGTCTTCAGTTCCGCAATGTTCCGCTTACCGATAGCAGTAAAGAGATTATCTTCAAGGCTTTTCAATACACGCGCGCTATGCGATGCAGACCATTTCTGATTGCTGGCGTGCCAGTCTCTGGCGACCACTTCAAACGTTATCTCCTCTTGCTCCTGCTCTACCTTAAAGGCTTTCTTGTTTTCACTGGGATCCACGCCGTTTGCTAACAGCTTACGGGCTTCATCCCGGCGAGCCCTGGCATCCGCCAGCGAGACTTCGGGGTATTTCCCCAACGCCAGCATCTTCTCTTTACCACCGAAGCGATAACGCAGCCGCCAGTATTTGGAACCGTTAGGGTAAACCAGCAACACCATGCTTTCGCCGTCAGTCAGCTTATAGGCTTTTGCTTCCGCCTTCGCCCAACGAACCTTCACATCACTCAGAGCCATGATGAGTATCCTTTCAAGGGTTCTGTGTGGGTACAAACATTATCGAACCGGGATATACCCGCAGTTGTAACCGCATCAGTAAATTGATGTAGATTGAATCAGGTTGAGTGAAAAGCGAGGAAAGCCTTGCGGATACTGGATTTCAGGCATAAAAAAAGACGTCTGTTGACGTCTGATTTTTCGCTTTTTGGTGCCGAAGGCCGGACTCGAACCGGCACGTATTTCTACGGTTGATTTTGAATCAACTGCGTCTACCGATTTCGCCACTTCGGCACTGAAGTAGTATGCGGAAAACGGGTGCATTATACCTGCCAGCGATCGGCACGCAAGAGTTATCAAGCATTCAATGGGTTGAATGCTGAAAAAAGCGTCATACCTCGTCTTTCCCACCCCTTCCCCGCCCAAAATCGCCCTTCCCTGTCTACCTCCCCCGCGGTGAAAGCAATTGAACAAAAAAACTGCAAAACAGATCACGTTTGCGGATAAATGCGTTACCAAATGCATTTGAAAACAAATACAGTGCAAATATGAAATTAAATGAAAACAAAAATCAGGATATAGCAATGAACAACATCACTCAACGTATGGCCCGGCTTATCGATCTCAGCGCCGTGCAGGCCACCAACACCGAAGCAGATGTCCGCCACTGCGCCGCGCTGGCCACCCGCTATCACATCATTTCCGTCCACGTGCTGCCCTGCTGGACGCGCTTTCTCAGCACGCTACTGCCCGAGCAGGGCCGGGCAGACGTCATGATCGGCGGGCCGGTCGGCTTCCCTGGCGGGGCGCACGCCACCGATATCAAAGTTCAAGAGGTGCGCCAGCTGATTGCCGACGGCGCGCGCGAGGTCGATATGGTGGTGAATATAGGCAAAGTGCTCTCCGGCGATTACGACTACGTGCGTCAGGATCTGCGCCGCGTGGTGGAAGCCGCCGCGCCGGTGCCAGCCAAAGTCATTCTGGAAACGCACTACCTGAATGAGCAACAGATACGCACGCTGTGCGAAATCGCCGTTGAGGTCGGCATGGCCTGGGTGAAAACCGCCACCGGCTGGGCGCCGACCGGCGCCACGGTGGAAAAAGTGGCGATCATCGCCGATCAGCTGCGCGGCCGCATCCAGATCAAAGGGGCCGGCGGCATTCGCGATCTGGCCACCATCCGGGCGCTGTATCGCCTGGGCGTGCGCCGCTTCGGCATGAGCGCCGCCACCACCCAAAAAGTCTTGGAACAACTGGAACAGGATCCCAACCTGTTCCCGGAGCTGCACGATAACTAAAACCTGATAGGCGGCCTCTGGCGCCATCAGCATAACGCTTCTAGGGGCGGCGCCCGCCGCCCAAAACGGGAGTGATAATAATGAAAGATATACTTCTTACCCTTGATGTCGGCACCGGCAGTACCCGCGCCGGGCTGGTCACAAATACCGGGCAAATCCTCGGCTTCACGCAGCGCGAATACGATCAAATCACGCCGCAGGCCGGCTGGGCGGAGCAACCGCCTTCGTTGTGGTGGCAAAGCGCCTGCCAGTGTCTGCAAGAGCTGTTGGCGCGCTTTGCCGACCAGCGCCCGCGCATCGCCGCGGTTGGCGTCTGCGGGCAAATGCACGGCACCGTGCTGCTGGATGCCGCAGGCGAACTGGTGGTCGATCGCGCCCTGCTGTGGAACGATAAACGCTCACAACCACAGGTCGATCGCTTTAAACAGCAAAGGCTGGCGGAAAGCTGGCTGGCGATGCTGAATAACCCGCCGACGGCCGCCTGGCCGGCGTTCAAACTGGCCTGGCTGCGCGAACACCACCCCGATCAGTGGGCACGCATTGCCACAGTGCTGATGCCGAAAGACTACATCAACTTCCGGCTCTGCGGCGCCCGCGCCACCGATTACAGCGAAGCCTCCTGTTATTATCTGCTGGATAGCGGCACGCTAACCTGGTCGGAACCCGCTCTGCGCCATTTTCATCTGCGGGTGGATCAACTGCCGGCGCTGCACCTCTCCAGCGATATCATCGGTCAGATCGGCCCCGCAGCGGCGGCGGCCACCGGTTTGCCGGTGGGCATCCCGGTGGTGGCCGGGGCGGCGGATATGGCCGCCACGCTGCTGGGTTCCGGCGTCTATCAACCCGGCGCCGCCTCCGACAGCACCGGCACCTCCACGTTGCTGACGATGGTGGCCGGCAAGCCGCTGCGCGATCCCTGGGTGAATAACCTGCATCTGGCCAATCCGGCCTGGGGCGGCTTCACCATTCTCGATGCCGGCGGCGATGCCATGCGCTGGGCGCGTATGGCGCTGAACGACAGCCGGCTCAGCCACCAGCAAATGCTCGATCTGGCGGCCGAGATCGCTCCGGGGGCAGAAGGGCTGATTTTTCTGCCCTACCTCACCGGCGAACGCCTGGCGGCGCACACCAATTCACGCGCGCAGTTCTTCGGCCTGCAGCGTAAACACCGGCAAGGGCACCTCTACCGCGCCGTGCTGGAAGGCGTGGCGCTGGCCTCGTTGCGCAACCTGCAGCAGTTGCAGCGCTGCGCGCAATCGCCAGAGGCGATCATTGCCTCCGGCGGCGGCGCCCGCAGCGCGCTGTGGCTGCAGATCAAAGCCTCGGTCTATAACCTGCCGCTGCTGCAAACCCGCAACCAGGAAAACGGCACCACCGGCTGTGCAATTATCGCCGGCGTCGGTATCGGCCTGTTCAACAGTTTTGCCGAAGGCGTGCAGCGCACCGTCAGCGTTGAACGGGAATTTATGCCGGATCCCCGGCAGCACGATCACTATATGCGCTGCTTTGAGCTGTTCGAACGGCTCTACCACCAGGCGCAACCTCTCTACGAACAGCTTGACGTTATTAGCTCGTTCTCTTTTTCTGCGGATAAAGGAACACCACAATGAGCGACTCTCTGATTAACAAAAGCGAGGGGGCGCAGCACGCCGCGGCGGAAAGCATCGACCGCAGCGCCTATCTGCCCGCCACGCCCTGGCTGCAGCTGATGCTGGTCTGCTGCCTGTTTGCCCTGTGGGGGATGGCCGGCAACCTGAACGATATCCTGATCGCCCAGTTCAAAAAAGGTTTCGATCTTTCCGATACGCAAACCGCGCTGGTGCAATCGATCTTCTTCCTCGGGTATTTCCTGATGGCGCTGCCCGCCGCCGCGGTAATCAAACGCTACTCCTACAAAGTGGCGATCGTCATCGGGCTGTGCCTGTATGCGCTGGGCTGTTTCTTGTTTATCCCGGCGGCAATGATGATGACCTATGGCGCGTTCCTGGCCTGCCTCGGCATCATCGCCACCGGCCTGTCGTTCCTCGAAACGTCGGCGAATACCTACTCCAGCCTGCTGGGGCCGCTGGAAACCTCTACCCAGCGCATTAACTTCTCGCAGATCTTCAACTCGCTGGGGATCATTTTCGGCGTACTGATCGGCCAGCAGTTGGTATTCGGCAAAAACGATCCCTCTCACGCCGAACTGCTGCAAATGCCGCTGGCACAGGCCGAGGCAGCACGCGTGCAAATGGTGTCGCAGGTGGTAACGCCATACCTGATCATCGGCGCCGTGCTGGTGGTGCTGGCGTTGATCTTCGTGGCGGTCAAGTTCCCCGCCTGCAAAACGCAACGCGCGCACAACGGCGTGGGCAAGCCGCTGATACAGTCGCTGAAAATTCTGCTGGCGCTGCCGCGCTTTCGCTTCGGCGTGCTGTCGCAGTTCCTGTATGTCGGCGCGCAGGTGGGGCTGTGGAGCTTCACCATCCGCTTTGTGCAGATCATCGAACAGGGCACGACCGAACATTCCGCCACCTACTGGCTGCTGGCCACACTGGTGTGCTACTGCGCCGGCAAGGTAGTCACCACCGCGCTGATGAAGAAATTCAACCCGGCGTTGCTGCTTGGCGTGTTCTGCTCACTCTGCGTGTTCCTGTTGCTGTTTGCCGTCAGCATTCAAAGCCTGGTCGCCGTGGTCGCCATCATGGGCACCAATTTCTGTATGGCGCTGTGCTGGCCGACCAACTTCGGCCTCACCATCAAGGGGCTGGGGGAGGAAACGCAAATCGCCGGCTCGATCGTAGTGATGTCGATCATCGGCGGCGCGGTGGTACCGTTGATCATGGGGATCATTTCCGATGCCCACGGCGGCAATATGCAGATCGCCTTCGCCGTGCCGCTGGTCTGCTTCGCCTACGTCGCCTTCTACGGTTTCTACTGTGTGAAAAAGGGGATTTAGTATGGCGAATCTGATTACCGGCCTGGCGCACGTTGGCCTGCGCAGTGCGGATATCGAACAGGCGACCCGCTTTTACCACTCACTGGGTTTTACCACGCGCCAGTCATTGGCCATTGAGGAGCCGCAGGGCACGGTTGAGGTGCGTTTTCTGGTGCTGGGTGAGCTGATACTGGAGCTGTATCAGTTGCCCTGGCAGGGGCAGGCGCGCAACGCGGCCTGCTTTGGCCTTGACCATGTGGCGTTGCGGGTTAGCGATTTGGCGGCGGCGCAGCAGTGGGTGGAGCGGCTCGGCTATCCGCTGACGGAAGGCCCCGCGCTGCAACCCAGCGGCTGCCACGGCGTGCGCTACTTTATGATCGCCGGGCCCGATGGGGAGCGGGTGGAGTTTAATCAGCCGCTGTAGCTTCCCCTTCCCCCTCACCCCAACCCTCTCCCCAAGGGAGAGGGAGCAGGTACAGTGCTGTAGCTAACTCCGCCTCTCCACAGGGAGAGGGAGCAGGTACAGTGCTGTAGCTAACTCCGCCTCTCCACAGGGAGAGGGAACAGATACAGTGCTGTGGTTAACTCTCTTTCTCCCCAAGGGAGAGGGAGCAGGTACGGTGTTGTGGCTAACGCTCCCTGGTCCCAGAGTTAGCGGCAACAGCGCTTTTGCCAGCAACGCATGTGCGGGTTATATTAATCCGCACATCGTTCAGCAAGCAGGGAATGGGTATGTACGCAGAGGAACGCCAGGAAAAACTTCTCGCTATCCTGAAAGAAAAACGCAAGCTGTCCGTCAGCGAGATGAGCGAGCGTTTTAATGTATCTGGCGCCACCATCCGTACCGATCTGCGTATTCTGGAAGACGCCGGTATGCTCACCCGCACCCACGGCGGTGCTATCTTGCGCACCCGCGCCAGCTTCGAAATCAGCTCGGATCAGCGTGAAGAGGTCAATCTCTCCTCCAAAGAGCAAATCGGCCAACTGGCCGCCAGCCTGGTGGAAGATGGCGATATCATCGTGCTTGATACCGGCACCACAACGTTGCAAATCGCCCGTCACATCCGCCAGCGCCGCAATATTACGGTGATCACTAATGATTTTATTATCGCCAAGAGCCTGGAAGATGTGGAATCCGTTCAAATTGTGCTGCTCGGCGGCATCGTCAAAAAAGGCTACCACTGTGCGGTGGCGATTAGCGGCCGTTCGCTGCTGGATTCGCTGAACATCGATAAAGCCTTTATGGGCGTTAACGCCCTGTCGCTGAAGCAAGGCGCCTGCGTGGCCGATATCATGCTGGCGGAAACCAAGCGCAGCATGGTGGAACATGCCAACCAGGTGATCGTGGTCTGCGATCACAGCAAGCTGGGCAATACCTCGCTGGCGCAGTTTGCCACCGCGGCGCAAATCGACACCGTAGTGCTCGATCGGCTGCCGGAAAACGCCGAAGAATATCAGGAAGCCGGTATTGCGCTGCTGAGCATCGAGCAGGCAGGCTAAGCGCGCCGCCCGCGATCAAAAAAGGCGCGCCCTTGCGGCCGCGCCTTTTCTTTTCCCATAACACGCTATTCTAGCGCCGCTTCAGCAGCAAATACACGCTGATCAACAGGAACAACATGCTCGGCAGCAGCGCCCCCAGCACCGGCGGCATGTTGTACACCAGGCTCAGCGGGCCGAAGATCCGGTCCAGCACGTAAAACAGAAAGCCGAAGCTGATACCGGTGACCACGCGAATGCCCATCGGCACGCTGCGCAACGGGCCAAAGATGAACGACAGCGCCATCAGCATCATCACCGCCACGGAAAACGGCGAGAAGATTTTGCTCCACATGTTCAGTTGGTAGCTGTTGGATTCCTGGCCGCTCACCTTCAGATAGTTCACGTAGTTATACAGCCCACTGATGGAAAGCGAATCCGGTTCCAGCGCCACCACGCCCAGCTTGTCCGGCGTCAGGTTGGTTTTCCATTCGCCGGTCAGCGTCTGGCTGCCGGTCACCAGCTTGTCGTTGGTCAGATCGGAGGTGTCCACCTGCGCCAGTTTCCACACCCCGTCTTCGAAGGTGGCGGTGGCGGCGTAGCGCACCGTTTCCAGCCGGCGCTGATCGTTAAAGTGGTAAATGTTCACCCCGGCCAGCTCTTTCTCGCCCGCTACCCGCTCGATAAAAATAAAATCGTTGCCGTCTTTCGCCCACAGGCCGTTCTTGGTAGAAAGCAGCGAACCGCCGTACATCTGCTGCGCACGGTAGTTGCGCGCCATCTGTTCGCCCTGCGGCGCCACCCATTCGCCAATCGCCATGGTCAGCAACACCAGCGGAATAGCGGTTTTCATCACCGAGCCGGCGATCTGCAGCCGGGTGAAGCCAGAAGCCTGCATCACCACCAGTTCGCTGCGCGTCGCCAGTTGCCCCAGGCCGAGCAGCGCCCCCAACAGGGCGGCCATCGGGAAGAACACCTCAATGTCTTTCGGCACGCTGAGCAGGGTATACATGCCTGCGTCCAACGCCGAATAGTCGCCCTGCCCCACTTTGCGCAGTTGATCGACGAACTTGATGATGCCGGACAGCGAAACCAGCATGAACAACGTCATGATGATCGTGTTGAAAATCGTCCGGCCAATATAGCGATCCAATACACCAAACATCAGGCGGCTCCTCTCAGGCGCGCGCGCACTCGGCGCATCGGCACGGTATCCCACAGGTTCAGCCCCAGGGCGATCACCAGATAAACGCCGTTCACCCCCCATAGCCACAGCAGCGGATCGAGTTTGCCTTTGCCGGCGTTAGACTGCAGCGAGGTTTGCAACAGGAAGAACACCAGATACAGCAGCACCGCCGGCAACATGCTGAGCACGCGCCCCTGGCGTGGGTTCACCACGCTGAGCGGCACCACCATCAACGCCATCAGCACCACGGAAACCACCAGCGTCAGGCGCCAGTGGAACTCGGCGCGCGCTTCAGGATCGTCGGAATGCCACAGCGCGCGCATCGACATCTGTTCGGTCTGGGGTTCACCCTGCGTCACGGCGCGGTGGCCAACCACCGCCTTGTAATCGGTGAAATCGGTAATGCGGAAATCGCGCAGCAGCGCGGTGCCTTCAAAGCGCGAGCCTTTGTCCAGCGTCACCACCTGCGTACCGTCTTTCAGTTGGTTGATTTCGCCATGCTGCGCCACCACCACCGAAGGGCGCTGGTTGCCGCTGGGCCGCAGCTGCGCCATAAATACGTTATCAAAGGTGTTGCCCTTCACGTTGCCGATAAACAGCACCGCATTGCCGTCCTGCAGCGGCTTGAACTGGCCTTCCGCCAGCCCGGCGATGTTCGGGTTGGCCTTGGCTTCCGCCAGCACCTCCACCTGGTAGCCGGTGGCCCACGGCCCCACCCAAAACACATTCACCGCCGCCAGCAGCGAGGTCAGCAACGCCAGCACCATCGCGGCGGCCACCAGGGTGCGTTTCCCCAGGCCGCAGGCGTGCATAACGGTAATTTCACTCTCGGTGTAGAGCCGCCCAAGCGTCATCAACAAACCGAGGAACAGGCTTAAAGGGAGAATTAGCTGCGCCATCTTCGGGATGGTCAACGCAAGCAGGGAAATGACTAAATTTGTCGGAATACTGCCGTCCACCGCATCGCCTAACACCTTGACCAGGTTCTGACAAACGAAGATCAGAAGCAGGACAAACAGAATCGCGATTTGGCTCTTGAGCGTTTCCCGTACCAGATATCTAATGATAATCACGCTTATTACGCCTGTGAAAACTTGTCTTTTTGCAGGAAAATCGATAGTTTCTTCGCTAATCCGCCATTTATTCTCATCATATGGCAACCTTCACAGCTAAAATAGTATTACAACATCAAGCTGTTTGTGTGTCCTATAGGAACGCGCCTATAGTCGCCAAAACAGAGAAATTTTCGCCGTTCAGGTTAACACACACAGTTAACTCAATGGCGGGAGATCGTTACGGAGTTGGTCATTCTAGCCGTAGCGCCCGCCTTTGTCTTTAAGATTCAGGAGAGTGCATGGAGTTCAGTGTAAAAAGCGGTAGCCCGGAAAAACAGCGCAGCGCCTGTATTGTCGTCGGTGTTTTTGAACCGCGCCGCCTGTCACCTATCGCAGAACAACTCGACAAAATCAGTGATGGTTATATCAGCGCCCTGTTGCGCCGTGGCGAACTGGAAGGCAAAGTCGGGCAGACATTACTGCTGCACCATGTGCCTAACATTCTCTCTGAACGTATCCTGCTGATCGGCTGCGGCAAAGAGCGCGAACTTGATGAGCGCCAGTACAAACAGGTGATCCAGAAAACCATCAACACCCTCAACGACACCGGCTCGATGGAAGCGGTCTGCTTCCTGACCGAGCTGCACGTCAAAGGCCGCAACACCTACTGGAAGGTGCGCCAAGCGGTGGAAACCGCCAAAGAAACGCTCTACACCTTCGATCAGTTGAAAAGCAACAAGATCGAACCGCGCCGCCCGCTGCGCAAAATGGTGTTCAACGTGCCGACCCGCCGCGAACTGACCAGCGGCGAGCGCGCCATCCAGCATGGCCTGGCGATCGCCGCCGGCATCAAGGCCGCCAAAGATCTCGGCAACATGCCGCCGAACATCTGCAACGCCGGCTACCTGGCTTCGCAGGCGCGCCAGCTGGCGGATGCCTTCAGCAGCCATATCGCCACCCGCGTCATCGGCGAGCAGCAGATGAAAGAGCTGGGCATGAACGCCTATCTGGCGGTCGGCGCCGGTTCGCAAAACGAATCGCTGATGTCCGTGGTGGAATATAAGGGCAACCCGAACCCGGACGCTAAGCCGATCGTGCTGGTGGGCAAAGGGCTGACCTTCGATTCCGGCGGTATCTCGATCAAACCGGCCGAAGCCATGGACGAAATGAAGTACGACATGTGCGGCGCAGCCACGGTTTACGGCGTGATGCGCGTGGTGGCGGAGCTGAACCTGCCGCTGAACGTGATCGGCGTGCTGGCCGGCTGCGAAAACATGGTCGGCGGGCGCGCCTATCGCCCCGGCGATGTGCTGACCACCATGTCCGGCCAAACGGTCGAAGTGCTGAATACCGACGCCGAAGGCCGCCTGGTGCTGTGCGACACCCTGACCTACGTCGAGCGCTTTGAGCCGGAGCTGGTGATCGACATCGCCACGCTGACCGGTGCCTGCGTGATCGCGCTGGGCCACCACCTGACTGGGCTGATGTCCAACCATAACCCGCTGGCGCACGAGCTGATCGGCGCGTCCGAGCAGGCCGGCGACCGCGCATGGCGTTTGCCGTTGGCGGACGAGTTCTACGAACAGTTGGACTCCAACTTTGCCGATATGGCCAACATCGGCGGCCGCCCAGGCGGCGCCATCACCGCAGGCTGCTTCCTGTCGCGCTTTACCCGCAAATACAGCTGGGCGCACCTGGACATCGCCGGCACCGCCTGGCGCTCCGGCAAGGCCAAAGGCGCCACCGGCCGCCCGGTGGCGATGCTGGCACAGTTCCTGCTGAACCGTGCGGGGCTTAACGGCGACGAGTGATGCCGATACTCCGTGGGTTTCAGGCCGCCGCGTTGTTGGCTGCAACTTGAAATCCATTGGGTATATAATCGCCGTGATGCAGATCCCGAAGGGCGCACAAGTTGCGCCCCTACTTTTTTCTAACGGCAAATGAGCTAATGAGCAAACAGGCAACGTTCTATCTCTTCGAACACGACCAGCCCGCAGGCGCGCTCAGCGCCCATGAAGCCGTGGCCTGCGCCGTTGCCGCCGAAAGATGGCGCGCCGGCAAGCGGGTGCTTATCGCCTGTGAAAGCCAGGAACAGGCCCAGCGCCTGGACGAAGCGCTGTGGCAACGCGAGCCGCATGAATTCGTGCCGCACAATCTGGCCGGCGAAGGCCCGTATGCCGGCGCGCCGGTCGAGCTGTGCTGGCCCGGCAAACGCGGCAACGCCCCGCGCGATTTGCTGATTAACCTGCAGCCGCAGTTTGCAGATTTTGCTACCGCTTTCCATGAAGTGGTAGACTTCGTCCCTTACGAGGACACCTTGAAACAGTTGGCGCGCGAACGTTACAAAGCCTATCGCAGCGTCGGCTTCCACTTGACCACGGCAACGCCGCCAACTCACTGAATTACGAAATAAAATGGAAAAGACAAACAGTCAACTCGACACCGCATACGATCCAACCCAGATCGAACAGAAGCTGTACGATCACTGGGAAAGCCAGGGTTACTTCAAGCCGAACGGCGATACCAGCCAGGAAAGCTTCTGCATCATGATCCCGCCGCCGAACGTAACCGGCAGCCTGCACATGGGCCACGCCTTCCAGCAAACCATCATGGACACCATGATCCGCTACCAGCGCATGCAGGGTAAAAACACCCTGTGGCAGGCGGGCACCGATCACGCCGGCATCGCCACCCAAATGGTGGTTGAACGCAAAATCGCCGCGGAAGAGAACAAAACCCGCCATGACTATGGCCGCGATGCGTTCATCGACAAAATCTGGCAGTGGAAGGCGGAATCCGGCGGCACTATCACCCGCCAGATGCGCCGCCTCGGCAACTCCGTGGACTGGGAGCGTGAACGCTTCACCATGGACGAAGGCTTGTCCAACGCAGTGAAAGAAGTGTTTGTCCGCCTGTATAACGAAGATCTGATTTATCGCGGCAAGCGCCTGGTGAACTGGGATCCCAAACTGCGCACCGCCATTTCCGATCTGGAAGTGGAAAACCGCGAGTCCAAAGGGTCGATGTGGCACCTGCGTTACCCGCTGGCCGACGGCGCGAAAACCGCCGAAGGCAAGGATTACCTGATCGTCGCCACCACCCGCCCGGAAACCGTGCTGGGCGATACCGGCGTAGCGGTCAACCCGGAAGATCCGCGCTATAAAGATCTGATTGGCAAAGAGATCATCCTGCCGCTGGTCAACCGCCGCATTCGCATCGTCGGCGATGAACACGCCGATATGGAAAAAGGCACCGGCTGCGTGAAAATCACCCCGGCGCACGACTTCAACGACTACGAAGTGGGCAAGCGCCACGGCCTGCCGATGATCAACATTCTGACTTTCGACGGCGACATCCGCCAGGAAGCCGAAGTGTTCGATACCCTGGGCGAAGCCAGCCAGGTTTACAGCAGCGAGATCCCGGCCCAGTTCCGCGGCCTGGAGCGCTTTGCCGCCCGTAAGGCCATCGTGGCCGCCTTCGATGAGCTTGGCCTGCTGGCCGAGATCAAACCACACGATCTGACGGTGCCGTACGGCGATCGCGGCGGCGTGGTCATCGAACCGATGCTGACCGACCAATGGTACGTGCGCACCGCGCCGCTGGCCAAAGTGGCGGTGGAAGCCGTGGAACAGGGCGAAATCCAGTTCGTGCCGAAGCAGTATGAAAACATGTACTTCAGTTGGATGCGCGATATCCAGGACTGGTGTATCTCTCGCCAGTTGTGGTGGGGCCACCGTATCCCGGCCTGGTACGACGCCAACGGCAAAGTGTACGTCGGCCGCAACGAAGAAGAAGTGCGCCGCGAGAACAACCTGGGTGCCAACGTTCAGTTGAACCAGGATGAAGACGTGCTGGACACCTGGTTCTCTTCCGGCCTGTGGACCTTCTCCACCCTCGGCTGGCCGGAGCAGACCGAAGCGCTGAAAACCTTCCACCCGACCAACGTGATGGTGAGCGGGTTCGACATCATCTTCTTCTGGATTGCCCGCATGATCATGCTGACCATGCACTTCATCAAAGATGAAAACGGCAAGCCGCAGGTGCCGTTTAAAACCGTGTACATGACCGGCCTGATCCGCGACGACGAAGGGCAGAAAATGTCCAAGTCCAAGGGCAACGTGATCGATCCGCTCGACATGGTGGACGGTATTTCGCTGGCGGACCTGCTGGAAAAACGCACCGGCAACATGATGCAGCCGCAGTTGGCGGACAAAATCCGTAAGCGCACCGAGAAACAATTCCCGAATGGCATCGAGCCGCACGGCACCGACGCCCTGCGCTTCACCCTGGCGGCGCTGGCTTCCACCGGCCGCGACATCAACTGGGACATGAAGCGCCTGGAAGGCTACCGCAACTTCTGTAACAAGCTGTGGAACGCCAGCCGCTTTGTGTTGATGAACACCGAAGAGCACGATTGCGGCTTTAACGGCGGCGAAATGCAGCTTTCGCTGGCGGATCGCTGGGTGCTGGCAGAGTTCAACCGCACGGTGAAAGCCTACCGCGAAGCGCTGGACAGCTACCGTTTCGATATCGCCGCCGGCATTCTGTATGAGTTCACCTGGAACCAGTTCTGCGACTGGTATCTGGAACTGACCAAGCCGGTGCTGGGCAACGGCAGCGAAGCGGAACAGCGCGCCACCCGCCACACGCTAATCACCGTGCTGGAAGCGTTGCTGCGCCTGGCGCACCCGATCATTCCGTTCATCACCGAGACCATCTGGCAGCGCGTGAAGCAGCTGAAAGGCATCACCGCCGACACCATCATGCTGCAGCCGTTCCCGGCCTACGACGCCGCCCAGGAAGACCAGCAGGCGCTGGACGATCTGGAGTGGATCAAGCAGGCGATCACCGCGGTGCGCAACATCCGCGCCGAGATGAACATCGCGCCGAGCAAACAGCTGGACGTGCTGCTGCGCAACGCCAACGCCGATGCACAGCGCCGCGTGCAGGAAAACCAGAGCTTTATCGAGAAGCTGGCGCGCCTGCAGTCCATCACCCTGCTGCCGGCCGGCGAGAAAGGCCCGGTTTCCGTCACCAAACTGGTGGACGGCGCCGAACTGCTGATCCCAATGGCGGGCTTTATCGATAAGGATGCGGAAATCGCGCGCCTGGCGAAAGAAATGGCCAAGCTGGACGGTGAAATCGCCGCGATCGAAGGCAAGCTGGCGAACGAAAGCTTCGTCGCCCGCGCGCCGGAAGCGGTGGTGAATAAAGAGCGCGATCGTCTGGCGGCCTGTAAAGAAGGCAAAGTGAAACTGCAGGAACAACAGGCGACCATCGCCGCCCTGTAAGCCGCAACCGTTGCCCTTCACCCGCACAGAGTGCGGGGCAACGGTTAGCATCAGCAGAGAGCCTGGCCCACGGCGGCGGCTTGCCGCCATTGCATCCGGCCGGGTTTCAATGTTATTACAAAGCATTGCTATAGTAGAACACGCTTGGGCGCGGCCCCGGCGTGTTTTGTCCTGCCATCGCGACAGGTTTTCACGATTATTGGCAAGTGAGTATAAAGATATGACCACAGCAATCTCTACGCGCCTGCGGGTGCGCCCGATTACGGCAGCAGACAATGCCGCTATTGCTCAAGTCATTCGCGACGTTTCCGCCGAGCACGGCCTGACGGCGGATAAAGGCTATACCGTTTCCGATCCCGATCTGGACACGCTCTATCAGCTCTACAGTCGGCCGCGCAGCGCCTACTGGGTGGTTGAGATCGACGGGCGGGTTGCCGGCGGCGGCGGCGTGGCGCCGTTACAGGGCGGCGAGCCTGACGTGTGCGAATTGCAAAAGATGTACTTTCTGCCGGTGCTGCGCGGCAAAGGCCTGGCAAAACGCCTGGCGCTGCAAGCGCTGGACTTTGCCCGTGAACAGGGGTTCCGCCGCTGTTACCTGGAAACCACCGCCAGCCTGACGCAGGCCATCGCCTTGTATCAGCACCTGGGCTTTGCGCATATCGATCATGCCATGGGCACCACCGGGCACAGCGACTGCGAAGTCACGATGCTGAAAACGCTGTAGCCTTCAAAGAGCACGCTCCCCGCGCTGAAGCCCCAGTGCCTCTCGGGAGCATAATTTCCGCCGGTTAGGCTAAGCAGCCTAACCCGGCGCTCCTGGCGATGGCTCACAACGGCTGATGTTCAACCTGCGGTATCCATGTTGGCCACGAACGGCCTTTTGATCATGCGTTCAATATGGGCCAGCACAACGCTGGTCAGATATGAAACCGCGATCAATAGCATGAGTATTAATGGCGTATACATCGGGTAGAAAATCGCTTTCTGCGCAAAGTGGTAACAATAAAAACTGTGGGTAAGCCACATATACATTGAGTGCCGGCCAAGCGCATCGACAACGCCATACAACGTTGCATTTATTTTTTCAGAGGACTTCATCAACGCACTAATAAATAACGGCGTTGCGAGGATCAAGCCCAGGTTCTTCAATAAGATGAAAGCAATCGCCGTCAGGAGAAACAGCCAAATAGCCGGCGTGGTTTCGATCTTATTCAGAACCTTTGCGATTAACGCGTTCTTAGGAAAGTCATTCGCGCGGCCAAAGACCATGCCAAGGCCAAATGGCAATAGCCAGACAAAGTAATCGCTGATAAACAACGGCGCCAAATCATGACTGGTTAAGACCTTGCCAATACCCGCAGCCAATAACATAACCAACAATAATGTATAGTTATTCAGTTTAATCAATAACGGCAGAGAAAGCAGATACAATACGTAAAGCCTAAAGAACCACCACTCACCATTGTAGGTGGATTTTATCCCGATCAGGTTTTCAATAAATGTGGTGATTGACGTTGAGAAAGTCGGGCCAGGATAAAATATTATCCCGATTGGCACAAAAATAAAAATAACCAGCCAATAGCTAATATAGAGATTTTTCAACTTACCGAAAATATATTTAGCGGAGACTTCTCGCCGTAAAGAAAAACCATAGCCAGAAAGGAATAAAAACATCGCAACGCAGATGCGCCCAAACAAGCCAAGATAGGTTTCAATATACATATCGGTACCTGGCAGTATTCCTATGTAATTTATTGATACCTCTGGGCTGATTCTTTCAGGAAAAGAAAAAAGATGGTGGGCCAGCATTAATATAATCGCAATGCCCTTTAAATAGTTGGATTTCCCTTTTGAGATATTCATTGATAGTACCGTAACAATATGTCCCTGTAGGGGTATCGTACCATAGACAATGTCTCATTCCACCGATTTCACCCCTGATAAATATACCCACTCGCGGTGATATTAAGAATAATCCCATTAAAAATAAACATTATACTATTAAACAATAAATTAGCCGGGCGTTTAAAACCGTTAATTAATTATCATCCCTATTTCCGGGTAGCTATAGCCAAAATAATTCGCGTTGCAGGCAGCACCACAGCCTATTCTGGCACAGCGGCCAGAATAGGCACGGACAACACGCCAACAGCATGGCAGGGTATGCGAAACCAGCGTTACCCCAGCGCCCGGCCATCAGCTCCCGCCGGCACGCCGCTGTGAAAACGGAACTCGCTGTCCGGCGCCAGAATAAGCTGTGCCTCCAGCCGCCCGAAATGCGCAACGCGCTCGCTGATATCCTCACCGGCAATCTGCTGCGCCAGCGCCAGATAATCCTGATAGTGGCGCGCTTCAGAACGCAGCAGCGAAACATAAAAGCGGTTCAACTCATCGTCCAGGTGCGGCGCCAGCCGGGCAAAGCGCTCGCAGGAACGCGCTTCGATATAAGCGCCGCAGATGAGTTTATCGATCAGCGTCGCCGGATCGTGGGTGCGCACTTCGCGGATCATTCCCTTGGCATAACGGCTGGCGGTGATTTTACGATACGGGATCTGCCGCGCCTGCATAATGCCCAACACCTGGGAAAAATGATGCAGCTCTTCTTTAATCAGCAGCACCATCTTATCCACCAGATCCTGCCCGTAGGCCGAGCCGTTTTTCGGCAGGATCTTCTTGGTGAAATTGCTCTGGCGGAACAGGGTTTCCGGCTCGCCCTGCTCTTCGTGTACAAAGGCCTCGTAAGGCTTCAGCAATGCCAGCAGCGCGTCCCCGCCCTGTTTGTCCGCCACATAGCGGCGGATCAGCCACATGCCGGTCTGCGCCGCTTTCAGCTCGCACACCATATGGTCGGTCAGCAGCAGGCGCAGGTTTTCCGGGCGGCGCGCGGCGGCAATCCAGGCGTCTGGGGTTTCACAATGCAGGAAGTTCAGAATGGGTGTTAAAAGTGATTGGTATGTCATCGGGGTTAGCAAAGGCCGGCGCTGGCCGGCCCACAGGATAATGTTTTACCCTTCAGGCACCGGGCGCACGGCCTGATGCCTGAAAGCCTCGGCGGTAATCAGTGGCGTTTGCCGTCGTCGTCTTCGTCGATGAAATCGCCGTCTTCGTCATCCTCGCCGTCTTCACCGTTCGGATCTTCGAAGTAAGTGCCCCAGCCGTCGTAGTTGACGCCGATTTTCTCGGCCAACTGCACCAGCTGTTCCACCTGCTGATCGATAGCATCAGCATTCAGGCCAAGTTCACTGATCACGTCGCAGCACATCAGCAAGACGCCATCTTCCCCTTCCAGCTCTTCGGCATCGGTCACTTCGTAGCCCAGCTTAAACGCCTCAACCGCAGCCTGTTCCAGCACTTCGAACTTTTCAGCGGAAAGATGATGCTCGATGGTATAGAGCGCATCAGGATCGCTGCCGTCATCCAGCAGCTCTTCGATGATCAGGCGGGTTTCTTCACGTTGTTCTTCCAGCAATGCGCGGTTTGCCATGCCTATATCCTCAAGTCAAATGGCCGTTATCGGCGCTATTTTCCCACACCGCCGCCGCCGCTGCACGATAAACGTGAAAGATTTCCATCCCGGGGTTGAAATTGAATATTCATACATATAAAGTGAATTTTAATTCAACTCGAACTGCAGGGATACCCGGATATGAGCACGATGAACCCATTTTATAAACGTCATTTCTTAAGGTTAATGGATTTCACCCCCGCCGAGATCCTGGCGCTGCTTAAGCTGGCGGCCGATCTGAAACAGGCGAAAAAACAGGGCCAGGAAACCCGCCACCTGCAGAATAAAAACATCGCGCTCATCTTCGAAAAAGACTCAACCCGCACCCGATGCTCTTTCGAAGTTGCCGCATACGATCAGGGCGCCCAGGTGACCTACCTCGGCCCAAGCGGCAGCCAGATCGGCCATAAAGAATCCATGAAAGACACCGCGCGCGTGCTGGGCCGCATGTACGACGGTATTCAATACCGCGGCTACGGTCAGGAACTGGTGGAAACCCTGGCGCACTATGCCGGCGTGCCGGTGTGGAACGGCCTGACCAACGAGTTCCACCCGACCCAGCTGCTGGCGGATCTGCTCACCGTGCAGGAACACCTGCCGGGCAAAACCCTGGCGGACGTCAAGTTCGCCTATATCGGCGATGCGCGCAACAACATGGGCAACACCCTGATGGAAGCCGCGGCGCTGGTGGGGATGGATCTGCGCCTGGTGGCGCCGAAAGCCTGCTGGCCGGAAGCCGAACTGGTTGCCGAGTGCCAGGCGCTGGCGCAGCAGACCGGCGGCAAAATCACCCTGACGGATGAGATTGCCATCGGCGTGAAAGGCGTGGACTTCCTGTATACCGATGTGTGGGTATCCATGGGCGAACCGAAAGAAGCCTGGCAGGAGCGCATCCGGCAGTTGCGGCCTTATCAGGTGAACATGGCCATGGTGCAGCAGACCGGCAACCCGGCGGTGAAATTCCTGCACTGCCTGCCGGCGTTCCACGACGATAAAACCACCATTGGCAAACAGATGGCGGAACAGTATGGCCTGCATGGCGGCATGGAAGTCACCGACGAGGTGTTTGAATCCGAGCACAGCGTAGTGTTCGATCAGGCGGAAAACCGCCTGCACACCATCAAAGCGGTGATGGTCGCCACGCTGAGCCAAACGCTGTAAGCCCCCTTTGGCGGGGTGCGGGCCAGGCCCGTACCCCGTTCGCCACTGCCCTGCCCCCACGGCCCTGCCCACTCCCCCTGCCCAGGCGTTATCGCTTTTTGGCATATTAAATACCCGTTTAGCCTTTGCCAGACACGGAGCAAAATTCTACCGTGGGATGCGGCCGCCAGGCCGCCGGGTAACCCAATGATAAAAAAAACGTCTTACTGCGCACTCTGCACAGCATTCAGGGGATATTCATCTATGAAAGCCAAAACGCTGCTTCTGTTGATCCTGGCCGGCCTTTCCGCCCATGCGCTGGCCGCCACGCCGCCCACCACGTTAGTGGTGGCGCAATCGCTTGATGATATCGTCAGCCTCGATCCGGCCGAAGCCAACGAACTGTCCAGCATCCAAACCATCCCCAGCCTTTACCAACGGCTGGTCCAGGCCGATCGCGATGCTCCGGCTAAAATCACACCGGTGCTGGCGGAAAGCTGGCAGGCGGATGCGGCGGCGAAAACATTAACCGTCAAGCTGCGCCCGCAGGCGGTTTTCACCTCCGGCAACCCATTGACCGCCGACGACGTGCTCTTCTCCTATAGCCGCGCGGTGAAGATGAATAAATCCCCGGCGTTTATCCTCAACGTGCTGGGTTGGCAGCCGGATAACATTGACGCGCAGTTAACGAAAATCGACCAACACACGCTGCAACTGCGCTGGAGCGCCGATGTCAGCCCGGCGGTGGCGCTGAATATCCTCTCCACGCCGATTGCCTCCATCGTCGACAGCAAAACCGTGCAGCACAACGTGAAAAGCGGCGACTACGGCAATGCCTGGCTGAAAATGCACTCGGCCGGCAGCGGCCCGTTCACTATGCGCGTTTACCAGCCGCACCAGGCGATTGTGTTGGATGCCAATCCGACCACCCCAGGCAGCAAGCCGCTGCTGCACAGCATCATCATTAAAAACGTGCCGGATCCCGCCACCCGCCGCCTGCTCATCCAGCAGGGCGATGCCGACATTGCCCGCGAACTGGGGCCGGATCAAACCATTGCGTTGAAAAGCCAGCCGGGGATCAAGGTGCTGGAGATCCCCTCTGCCGAACTTAACTATCTGGCGTTCAACGCCGGCAACACCGCTAATCCGCTGCTGAAAAACCCGGCGTTCTGGGAAGCGGCGCGCTACCTGGTGGATTACCAGGGCATCACCCGGGATCTGCTGAAGGGCCAGTATTTCGTTCACCAGAGCTTCTTGCCGATCGGCATGCCCGGCGCGCTGGAAGATAATCCGTTCAGTTTCGATCCGGCCAAAGCCAAGGCCATCCTGGCTAAAGCCGGCATCACCCATGCAGCCTTCACGCTGGACGTAGAAAACAAACCGCCGTTCATCACCATTGCCGAAGCCTTGCAGGCCAGCTTCGCCGCGGGCGGCGTGAAGGTCGAACTGCTGCCGGCCGCCGGCAGCCAGGTGTATGCGCGGGTGCGCGCCCGGCAGCACCAGGCCGCCATCCGCCTGTGGATACCGGACTATTTCGACGCCCATTCCAACGCCAGCGCCTTCGCCTATAACGACGGCAAGGCCAGCACGGTCGCCGGTTTGAACGGCTGGCAGATCCCGCAGTTGAATAAGCAAACGCTGGCCGCGGTGGCCGAGGCCGATCCGGCCAAGCGCACCGCGTTGTATACTGAACTGCAGCAGGCGCTGCAACGCAGCTCACCCTATGTGTTTATCGATCAGGCCAAAACCGAAGTGGCGCTGCGCGATAACGTTAAAGGCTACCAGCAGGGCCTGAATGCCGATATGGTCTACTACGATCGCGTCAGTAAATAACCCAGCCGCGCGCCGGGTGCGGTTGTATTCGTTAAGGTGAGTAAAATCGGAGCCAATCGTTTGCTCGTGGGCAAAAATGCGCGCTTTAGCGCTTGCAGTCGCGAAAAGCATGCGTATAATGCGCGACAATTTGCCAGGAGAAAGTATGACTATCAGCGTGTGTTTTGTTCGCCATAACCGACAAAACCGGCTGCCGTTCGGCGGCCTGCTGCCGTTATTTCTCCTGTGGCGAAACCGATCGCTTCAAGCCCCTCGTTGAGGGGCTTTTTTTTGCCTGAAAAAGACAGTTTGTTCAACACGCCCAGCGCCACGGGCACGAGTCGAGGAGAGTGAAAATGGCCAACCCGCTGTATCATAAGAATATCATCTCTATTAACGATCTCAGCCGCGAGGAGCTGGAGCTGGCGCTGCGCACCGCCGCCCGCCTGAAAGCCACTCCACAGCCGGAGCTGCTGCGCCACAAAGTGATCGCCAGCTGTTTCTTCGAAGCCTCGACCCGCACTCGCCTGTCGTTCGAAACCGCCATCCAGCGCCTGGGCGCGTCGGTGGTCGGTTTTTCCGACAGCAGCAACACCTCGCTGGGCAAAAAAGGCGAAACGCTCGCCGACACCATCTCGGTCATCAGCACCTACGTCGATGCCATCGTGATGCGCCATCCGCAGGAAGGGGCCGCACGCCTGGCGTCTGAATTCGCCGGCGGTATCCCGGTGCTCAACGCCGGCGACGGCGCCAACCAGCACCCGACGCAAACGCTGCTGGATCTGTTCACCATCCAGGAAACGCAGGGCCGCCTGAACAACATCAACATCGCGATGGTGGGCGATCTGAAATACGGCCGCACGGTGCACTCGCTGGCCCAGGCGCTGGCTAAATTTCAGGGCAACCGCTTCTACTTTATCGCGCCGGAAGCGCTGGCGATGCCGGGCTATATCCTGCAAATGCTGGAAGAGAAAGGCATTGCCTACAGCCTGCATGAAAGCATTGAAGAAGTGGTGCCGGAGTTGGATATCCTGTACATGACGCGTGTGCAGAAAGAGCGGCTCGATCCTTCCGAATACGCCAACGTGAAGGCGCAGTTCATTCTGCGCGCCGCCGATCTGCACGGCGCGCGCGACAACCTGAAAGTGCTGCACCCGCTGCCGCGCATTGATGAAATCACCACCGACGTGGACAAAACGCCCTATGCCTACTATTTCCAGCAGGCGGGCAACGGTATCTTTGCCCGCCAGGCGTTGCTGGCGCTGGTGTTAAACGAAGAATTGGCTTTTTAAGGGGAGAAACGTAATGACTCACGATAACAAACTCCAGGTTGAAGCGATCAAATGCGGTACGGTGATTGACCACATCCCGGCGCAGATCGGTTTTAAACTGCTCACCCTGTTCAAGCTGACCGCGACCGACCAGCGCATCACCATCGGCCTGAACCTGCCTTCCAAGGCGCTGGGGCACAAGGATCTTATCAAGATCGAGAACACCTTCCTGACCGAGCAGCAGGCCAACCAGTTGGCGATGTACGCGCCGAAGGCCACGGTCAACCGCATCGACAATTACGAAGTGGTGCGCAAACTGACGCTCAGCCTGCCGGATCACATCGACGGCGTGCTGACCTGCCCCAACAGCAACTGCATCAGCCGCAGCGAGCCGGTGTCGTCCAGCTTCAGCGTGAAGTCGCGGGAAGGCGACGTGCACCTCAAATGCCGCTACTGCGAAAAAGAGTTTGAACATCAGGTGGTTCTGCAAGCGGACTGACCAGGCTGCCGGCGGAGGACGCATCCGCTGCCGGCGGTTGCCCCGGCCAACGTACATGCAACTTGAGCGATGACGTGTATATAATGCGTTTTCTACATTAAAGACGCCGTTAATCAGGAGAGAAAATGTCTCGTAATATCAGCACCGAATTAGCCCCCGCTGCGATTGGCCCTTACGTACAGGGCGTGGATCTGGGCAGTATGATCATGACCTCCGGCCAGATCCCGGTCGATCCGAAAACCGGCGCCGTTGCCGAAGACGTTACCGCCCAGGCGCGCCAGTCGCTGGAGAACGTGAAGGCGATCGTCGAAGCCGCCGGCCTGAAAGTGGCCGATATCGTGAAAACGACCGTTTTCGTGAAAGATCTTAACGACTTCGCCACGGTTAACGCCGCTTATGAAGCCTTCTTTACCGAGCACCACGCGCCGTTCCCGGCCCGTTCCTGTGTGGAAGTGGCCCGTCTGCCAAAAGACGTAAAAATCGAAATCGAAGCGATCGCTGTTCGCCGCTAATCGGCGGTAATCCGCAGTGCCCCACGGCTGGCCACGCCGGCCGTGCAATCCCCCCGCCTACGGCCCATCGTTGTGCATCTGCCGGCAATGAGATCTTTTTTGCTGTCCAGGGTGCGCCATCAGCGACCATAGTTAACTCTATGCCCCGAAAAGCTGCCCCGTTTTAACGCGCAGCGCGCCGGCCACGCACCATAAACGTGCTTGATACGGCCTTTTTCACGGTTTTAGCGCCCTTTTTCACCCCGAAAACATTTTGGCACATTTTATGCTGAATCCTTCTACAGCCTGGAATGCCAACGAGGTGATGGATGCTAAATATAGACCTTTCTGCTTCACCGTTTTTTGATGAGATGTTACTGGCTGAAGGGAAACACCGCGGCCACTACGAAGCTTACTGGCATTGGCTGCAACAGGCCGACCAAAAGGCCATTCAACGTAAAAAAGAAGAAGCTGCACTGCT
Source organism: Gibbsiella dentisursi (assembly GCF_039539505.1). NCBI lineage: Bacteria > Pseudomonadati > Pseudomonadota > Gammaproteobacteria > Enterobacterales > Yersiniaceae > Gibbsiella > Gibbsiella dentisursi. The sequence goes on along the minus strand of NZ_BAABDG010000008.1, from coordinate 157,731 downwards.
GTTTCACCGTGTGGGAATTACCTTCAATGTTTATGGCGAGGACGACGGCGCCGAGCGGCTGATCCCGTTCGACAGCGTGCCCCGTATCATCCCGGCCGGCGAATGGGCGATGCTCGATCGCGGCATTCGCCAACGCGTACAGGCGCTCAACGCCTTCCTGCATGATATCTACCACCAACAACATATCCTGAAAGCGGGCATCATCCCGGCGGAGCAGGTGTTGGCCAACGACCAATACCAGCCCTGTATGCAAGGGGTCGATCTGCACCGCAACATCTATGCGCATATCATCGGCGTAGATATGGTGCGCAACAGCGACGGCCAGTACTACGTGCTGGAAGACAACCTGCGAACCCCGTCCGGCGTGTCCTACATGCTGGAAAACCGCAAGATGATGATGCGCCTGTATCCGGAGCTGTTCGCCCAGCAGCGTATCCGCCCGGTGGAACGCTACCCGTCCTACCTGCTGCAAACCCTGCGTGAAAGCACCCCCGTCAACGATCCCACCGTGGTGGTGCTGACGCCGGGCCGCTTCAACAGCGCCTATTTCGAGCACAGCTTCCTGGCGCAGCAGATGGGGGTGGAGCTGGTGGAAAGCGCCGATCTGTTTGTGAAAGACGGCGTGGTGTTTATGCGCACCACCGAAGGGCCGTGCAAGGTCGATGTGATTTACCGCCGCGTTGACGATGCGTTTCTTGATCCGTTGGCGTTCCGCCCGGATTCGATGCTCGGCGTGCCGGGGCTGCTGTCGGTTTACCGCGCCGGCAACGTGGTGCTGGCGAACGCCATCGGCACCGGCGTGGCCGACGACAAATCCATCTACCCGTACGTGCCGGAAATGGTGCGCTTCTATCTGCAGGAAGAGCCGATCCTCAACAACGTGCCCACCTGGCAGTGCCGCCACCCGAACGAGCTTTCCTACGTGCTGGCCAACCTGGAAAAAATGGTGGTGAAGGAAGTCCACGGCGCCGGCGGTTACGGCATGCTGATCGGGCCGGCCGCCACGAAGGACGAGATCGCGCATTTCCGCACCCTGCTGCAAACCAAACCGCACAATTACATCGCCCAGCACACGCTGGCGCTGTCTACCTGCCCGACCTTCGTCAACGAGGGCCTGGCGCCGCGCCATATCGATCTGCGCCCCTTTGCCTTAAGCGGGGCCGAGATCCGCCTGGTGCCGGGCGGCCTGACGCGCGTTGCGCTGGCGGAAGGTTCGCTGGTGGTCAACTCGTCACAGGGGGGTGGCACAAAAGATACCTGGGTATTGGAGGATGACGCATGCTGAGCCGCACTGCCAGTGAACTCTATTGGATGGCCCGCTATCTGGAGCGGGCCGAAAGCATCGCCCGGGTACTGGACGTCACCAACAAGCTGTCAATGATGCCGACCCGCGGCAGCGAAAACCACGATTTAAAAGTGCCCCTTAACCTGACCAACACCGGAGAACTTTACGCGGCGGCCTATACTGAAATCACTATGGCGAATCTGGTGAGCTTCTTCGCGCTGGACAACCGCAACCACAGCAGCATCTACAGCTGCCTGCAGATGGGCTGGAACAATGCCCATGCGGTGCGCGGCAGCTTGTCGTCGGAAGTGTGGGAGTGCATTAACGCCACCTGGATCGAAATGAAGCTGATCCGCCGCCAGGGCATCGGCTCCGTCGGCGCAGACAGCTTTTTCGACTGGGTGAAAGAGCGCGCCCATCTGTTCCGCGGCGCCATCTTCGGCACCCTGTTGCGCAGCGACGCCATGTACTTTATCCGCCTGGGCACCCTGCTGGAGCGGGCGGACGGCACGGCGCGCTTACTGGATGTAAAAAACCAACTGCAGGCGGCCGATGACGACCCGGTGCGCGAGTATTACCGGATGGACACGCTGCTGCGGGCGGTCAGCGCGCGCGAAGCCTACCACAGTATTTATAAGCAGCAGCTTAGCCGCGACACCATTGCCGAACTGATGATTTTGCGTAATGAAATCCCGCGTTCACTGCTGGCCTGCGTCGGCGATATGGTACAGCAGTTGGAACAAATCGGCGGCACTCGCTCCAACGGGCCACGCCGCCTGGCGCATACGCTGCTGGCAGAGCTGCGCTTTAGCAGTATCCAGGATCTGAATGCCGTCGGCCTGCACACCTGGCTGAACGACTTCCTGGCGCAGATTAACCAGATTGCCGAAAGCATTCACCATACCTATCTGGAGGCACAATGAGACTGAACATTGAGCACAGCACCCATTACACCTATGCCCAGCAGGTACGGCGCAGCACCCAATACCTGCGCCTGACGCCGCAGGATTCGCAGCATCAGCGCATCATATCCTGGCAGTTGACGCTGCCGGAAAACGCGGTGCGCACCACCGATGCGTTTGGCAATGTGCTGCACGTGCTGACGCTGGACGTGCCGCACCAGGCCATCACCATACAGGCCCACGGCGTGGTCGAGATTGAAGACAGCGCCGCGGATCAGGCGGCCGGCCATCTTTCACCGCTGGTGTACCTGCGCCACAGCCCGCTGACCCAACCGGACAGCGCGATCCGCACCTTCGCCCAGCGCTATTACCAGCCACAGGACGCGCTGGCCAGCCTGGAAACCCTGATGAGCGAGCTGCTGCTGAAAATGCCCTACAGCCCAGGCACCACCAGCGTCACCGACAGCGCCGCCGAAGCGTTCGCCGTCGGCCAGGGCGTTTGCCAGGATCACACCCACGTGTTCCTGGCCTGCTGCCGCAGCCTGAACATCCCCGCCCGCTATGTGAGCGGTTATCTGTATAACGACGATTCGCCGCACGTTGCTACTCACGCCTGGGCCGAAGCCTGGCTCAACGATCGCTGGCACTGTTTCGACATCAGCAACAACACTTGCCTGCCGCACAGGCACCTGAAACTGGCGGTCGGGATTGACTATCTGGATGCCTGCCCGGTACGCGGCGTGCGCCTGGGCGGCGGGAGCGAAAATATGCAAACCGCGGCTGCGGTGCAAATGTTGCCGGATGAGCAAGAACAGTAGAGGGGAAAAGATAATGGCGCCCGCTGGGGCGCCATTAATAGAAATTAGCTAAGTTTATCTTCCAGCCCGCGTTTGATCATCGCCGGCGGTGTGGCGTTATGGCTCCAGTTCAGCGAGCGAATTTGCGGGCGTGGGGCTTTGTTTTTTTTACCGGGCAGCTTAATCACCAACGCTTTTTCGTGATACAGCTTCAACACAATCACCGCAAACGCCAGCAGCGCGGTAATACCGTTGGCAGACATGACCGGCACGTCATGCATTTTAAAACCGTAGAAAGTCCAGCAGGAAACGCCGAAGAACAGCGCCGCGTACATCCCGAGCGAAATACCCGTGGTGTCTTTGTTTTTTATGATGTGCAACACCTGTAGGCAGAAGGAACCGGTGGTGACCCAGGCCGCCAACGTCCCCAGCGCAAACGGCCACGGCGAAAGGAAAATGATCGAAAGCATTGCCGCAGCAATGGTAAAAACAACAATTAGAATACTTTTCATATTATGCCTCTGTTATTTTTCCTGGCTACTCAACCATCGCTTAACCTCAGCAACGGCATCACGCAGATCGCTTATCAATTCTTTTTTCTGCGCCAGTGAGCCAAAGAGTTTTTTATTGCTGGCGTAGGCCAGTAGAGCGTCATCCGCAGCAAAAATAGCATCGAAATCCACGCTGTCGATTGCCCGATCCTGATAGTCAAACGGCAGCTTCTGCTGCTGGCGCGCCTGCATAAACAAGAAGAACAGGGCCGGCAGGATCATTGCCGCACGCGGTGTTTCACCCTGCTGATAACGCTGCTTGAGCGTCGGGACAATAAACTCATGCATCTTGGCGATGCTGTCTGAAGAGACGCGCTGATTGGTATCGCGCACCCAGCGGTTGCCAAAGCGCTCCAACGTCGTATCGCAGTACTCTGTCAAATCAAAGGCGGCGGGATGCAGCGCCGCGGCCACGTCGTCCAGCACATAGGCGCGGATCCAGGCGTCCACCTGCGGCAGGGCAATGCTTTGATCGATATATTTTTTACCCACCAGCGCCCCGGCCCAGGCAATGCCGCTGTGGCTGGCGTTGAGGATGCGAATTTTCGCTTCTTCATACGGCGTGACGCGTTCGGTAAACTCCACGCCCACGTTCTCCAGCGCCGGGCGGCCGGCGATGAAATCATCCTCAATCACCCATTGCGAGAAGGTTTCGCAGGTCAGGGGCGCGCGGTCTTCAATGCCCTGCTCCGCCAAACGTTCGTTGATTTGCGGATCGTATTTCGGCGTGATGCGATCCACCATGCTGTTCGGCGCCCGCGTATTGGCGCGGATCCAGGCTTCCAGCGCGCTATTGTTCTGCGCCTGCACGAACTCAATCAGGCCGCGGTAGAAGCTGTCGCCGTTGTTGCGCAGGTTATCGCAGCTCAGCAACGTTACCGGGCCGCTGTCCTGGGCCATTCTGGCACGCAGAATTTTACTCAGCGCGCCGTACAGCGTGCGGGTTTCCCCTTCTTCACGCAGATCTGCGGCAATCGCTTTATCCGTAATATCCAGGTGGCCGTCATCATCCAGGAAATAGCCCCCTTCAGTGACGGTAAAAGAAATTATTTTGGTTGACGCCTGTGCACCACATTTAATAACGGAGCGGATGCCTTCATCCCACAGAATAATGTCTTTAATAGCGGAAATGGTTTGATAATTGAATTCACCCTGCGGTGAGATTGATTCCAGCGTATAGCGGCCTTGCTGTTGATGGAGGTGTTGCAGCATTTCTTGCGTGGCGCTGTTACGAATATTCGCCAACGCCATATGCCAGTCTGTTTCCCCATTCTCCCTCAGTTGATTCAAATACCACGCCTGATGCGCTCGATGAAATGCGCCAGCCCCAAGATGCAACCACGTTCGCTTATTTTCTACAGTCAAACTTACTCCTTAATCCCAATGGACAGATTCAGTCATGTTGTTAACGTTAGCATATTTATTTCACAAAATAAAATTAATGGCCAAATAAGCAGCGGCGCCACGGGAAAATATCTGCGGGATATATTGAATTTATTACCGGATATCAACCAGCTAGCGGCTGAACATTATTTAGCCGCAGCCCCTTGCCGAACGGCCTGGATTACGGCAGGCTAACGGTATCGTTTTCCGGTGCGCAAAGCCTGCGGCGCGCGGCGTATGCAGGCACCGGTATCCACCGCCGCGCGGTGTAACACCTTGTTTGAGGGACTGTTGTATGACCTATTGTGTGGCCATGGGTTTGTCATCCGGGTTGGTGTTTGCTTCCGATTCACGCACCAACGCCGGGGTCGACCATATTTCAACCTTTCGTAAACTGCATGTGTTCCAGCAAGACGGCGAGCGCACGCTGGTTCTGCAAAGCGCCGGCAACCTGGCCACCACCCAAAGCATCATTAGCCTGCTGCTGCGCCGCAGCCAGGATCCGGATCAGCACAGCATGCTGACCGTGCGCAGCATGTACGATGCGGCAACGCTGGTGGGGGAAACGGTGCGGGAAGTGATCCAGCGCGACAGCAGCACCCAGCAAAACGGCACCGCCACCGATTTCAGTTGCAGCCTGCTGCTCGGCGGCCAGATCAAGGGCGAAGAGATGCGGCTGTTCAATATCTATCCGCAGGGCAACTTCATTGAATCGGCCCATGACACGCCCTACTTCCAGATTGGCGAGAGCAAGTACGGCAAGCCGATTATCGATCGCGTGCTGGATTACGATACGCCGCTGGAACAGGCCATGCAGTGCGCGCTCATCTCGATGGATTCCACGCTGCGCAGCAATCTGTCGGTCGGCCTGCCGCTGGATGTTATGATCTATCCGCGCGATAGCTTCAGCGCCGCCCAGCAGTACCGCATTACTGAAAACCACCCCTATTTCAGCACCATTCGTAAAGGCTGGGGGGAAGGGCTGGTCAGTATTTTCAAACAGTTGCCGCCGCTGGTGCTGTAACCGTTTGGGCCGGGCGCCCCTCGCCCGGCCCGTTACCGTTGCCAGCTAGGCGTGGTGGGTGGAGCCCAGCGGCACACCCTGCGCTTTATCTTCACCGATCGGTTCAACTTTCCCCATCAGGAACAGGTAGTTAAGTATCCCCAACACCACCAACGCGGCAGAGAACACCAGCGCGTAGGTGAAGGAGCCGGTGGCCGCCACAATCGCCCCAGTCACAATCGGGCCGATCGCGCCGCCAAAGTTGGACACGGTGTTTTGCAACCCGGCCACGATGGAAACGCTGTTCTTCGGCGCCACGTCGCCGGGCAACGCCCATACCTGCGAAGCCGCCACGGTGGTACCGGATTTCGCCACGCACAGCAGGAAGACCGTCATAAACACCGAATCGGTAAACGGGGCGAAACCGATGCACAACGCCATCAGCAAGCCGATGGTTAAAAACAGTTTGCGCGTGGCGGTCAACGAGAGTTTACCGCTGTGCGCCACCCGATCGGATGCCCAGCCGGCGATCACTTCCACCACCATCCCGCAGAGCAGCGGCAGCGCGGCAACCATCCCCATCTTGATGAAGTCCATCCCCTTTTCCTGCACCAGATAGGTCGGCAGCCAGGTAATAAAGAAATAAGAGGTGTAGTTGATGGTGAAAAAGCCCAGGCACATCGCCCAGATGTTGCGATAGCGCAGCAGCTTGTACCAGCGCATTGGCAGCACGCTTTTATCGCCGTGGCGCTGCTTCTGGCCGTCGCGGATATAGCGTACTTCCTGTTGGCTGATCAGCTTGTGGTCTTCCGGGTTCTCGGCGTAAATGAAATACCAGGCGATCACCCACAGCAGGCCGACGGCGCCGATAATCAGGAACGTCATGCGCCAGTCCACCACGAAAATCATCCACACGATCAGCGGCATCGCCACCGCGCCGCCAAATTTCGACGCGCTGTCAAACAGCCCGGAAATGGTGGCGCGCTCGCGATCCGGGAACCAGCGCGCCGCGATGCCGGCGTTGCTGGGGTAGGCCGCGGCTTCGCCCACGCCCAGCGCCAGGCGCAGCGCCAGCAGGGATTTAAAGCCGGTGGCCAGCCCCATCGCCGCCGTGGCGATAGACCACCAGCCCACCGCCAGGCCCAACCCTTTCTTTTGGCCGTAGCGATCGGCAAACCAGCCGGCGGGAATTTGCAGCAGTGAATATGACCAGAAAAACGCGGCCATAATGAACCCCATCATTTCCGGCGACAGCTGGAGCTCATCAATCAGGTGCGGCGCAGCGGCGGAAAGCACCGTGCGGTCGATATAATTTATGGCGATCGCCAGCCACATCAGGCCGGCGACCCACCAACGAATGCGGGTTTGGGTTGCTGTTGTATTCATTGTTATCGGGCCAGTAAATAAGAGCCTATCCCATTAGGGCTATTTTTCTTGCCATTTTGAACCTGGGCAGTGCTCGAAATCCTCACGTACTCCGTGTACGCTCCGGTTTCTGCGCGCTGTCCGTGTCCAAACTGGCTGCGACAATAACGCCTACTGGGATAGGCTCTAAGTAATCGGATTATTCCCGGCATAATTAACCTGGCGGCGGCATTCACCATGCTGCTGCTTGAATTATTCCGGCCGTATTGACTGAAAATATTTTCAGTCATTAATAAGAAAGCGTTAGCGCCTTCTTATTATTTTTCTGGTCGCGCTGTTTACAGTGAATTCATAATATTGACGGGGCGTTCCCCTTGATTGATACACTGGATAATTTGCTGCACGCAGCGTTCGCCAATGGCGCTGATTGCGCCGTCGGTATATCCCGCAATATGCGGGGTAGGGATAAAATTATTCAGCGTAAACAGGGGATGATTGTTTAGCGGCTCCTGTTCGAAAACATCCGCCGCGGCGCCGGCTATGGCATTATTTAACAACGCCTGGTAAAGATCCTGCTCGTTAACAATACCGCCGCGCGATACGTTAATCAGAAAAGCCGATGGCTTCATCTGCTCGAAACGCGCGGCATTGAACAGGTTGCGGGTATCCTCGGTTAATGGCGTATGCAGGGTAATAAAGTCGCTTTGCGCGGTCAGCTGCGCCAAATCAACAAATTCCACGCCATGTTCAGCGGCAAAGGCCTCATCGCGATAAAAATCAAACGCCAGCACGCGCATGTTGAACCCGCTGGCGCGCAGCGCCACCTGTTTGCCGATGTTGCCCAGGCCGACGATACCCAGCGTTTTGCCGTACACGTCGGTGGCGAAAATACGCGGCCACGTGCCGGCGCGGGTTTCCTGCGCCGCCTGGGTCACCTGGCGGGCGCCATCCAGGATCAGCGCGAAAGCAAAATCGGCCACGGCATGCTTATTGGCATCCGGCACGTTGGTGACGTAAACCCCGCGTTCACGGGTGGCGTTCAAATCGATATTGTCCACGCCGACCCCATGTTTACACACAATTTTCAGCTTTGGCGCCCGTGCCAGCAGCTCGGCGTTAACGTCGGTGAAGGCGACGATCATCGCCACCGTCTCGGCAAGGTGCGGTTCAAGCGCGGACAGCGCCGCATCCGCCGGCAGCATGACCAGTTCAAAGCCCCATTCGCGCAACGTCTCGATCGGTGCGGGATCGTATTTGGCGAAAGAAGGCGAAGTACAGATGACTTTCATCGTTGCATCCTCATCGTGGTAAGGCGGCGCCGCAGCGCCGCTGCCGCCGTTATTGCAAATACTGCTGCACAACCTGGCGAATACGTTGTTCATCCTGCTCGCTAAAGCGCACGGCATAACGGCTTTCGCCCACCTCATGGCCAAGCAGCGCCAGGGCCTTTTTCACCGCCGCCGGCGAAAACGCCACGCTGTACAGATCGGTGCGCAAGCCGGTGACGTTTTCCTGCGCCTGGCGCGATGCAGCGATATCGCCACGTTGGAAATGCGCCCAAATGGCATTGATTTCATCAGGCGCCACGTTGGCCAGCCCGGAGATACAGGCGCTGCAACCGTCGACAAAGCCCTGGTGGATCAACGAATCCGGCCCGTTGAGCACATTAAAGCCGCTGATGCCTTCGGCCGCCTGCAGGAAGCCTTTCAGGCTGTCGTAGCTGCCGGCGCTGTCCTTGATGCCGATAATGTTCGGGTGTTGCGCCAGTTGGCGCACCGTTTCCGGCTGCAGGGTGTTGCCCGTGCGCGCCGGGATGTTGTAGAGAAACACCGGCACCGGAACCGCATCGGCGATTTTCTGGTAGTGATAAATCAGCTCTTCCTGCTTGAGCGGCACAAAGTACGGGGTGATCACCGATACGGCGTCCACCCCAAGCGCGGCCACCTGTTTACCCAGATGAATGGTTTCACGCGTGGAGATCTCGCCGATATGGCCGACCACCGCCGCCTGGCCGTTCACTTCCTCCACGCAGGTCTGGGTCACCGCCAGCTTCTCTTTTTCATTCAGCACAAAGAATTCGCCGTTGGTGCCGCCGCAGAAAATCCCGTTGCCGGCGGCCAGTTGGCGGCGGATCTGCACGCGCATCGCCGCTGGGTGATATGCCCCCTGGTGATCAAAGGTGGTGACAATGGCGGTGAGTACGCCCTCTATTTTTCTGGTCATGGTTTTCCTCGGTTTCTGTCAGGTATTTTTAGCCGGGAACAGCGTCAGATAGACGTCGCGCACATCATCGGCGCTGACCTTGGATGGGACATTTTTCATCAGGCGCTGAACGTCCAGCGCCGCTTCCACCAGATACGGCAGATGGTCGCTGCCAATGCCGAGTGCTTCCAGGCTGGCGGGTAACTGCAGGCGTTTGACCAGATCGGCGAAATAGGCCACCAGCGCGTGGGATTTTTGCTCCTCGCTTAGAGAGGCATCGGCATCGGGGATCAGGTCATAGGCCACGGCGAACTTGCTGACCGCGGCCGGGCGCACGAAACGCATACAGGGCGCCAGCAGGATGGCGTTGGCAACCCCATGGGGAATGTGGTACTTGCCGCCCAACGGATAGGACATGGCGTGCACCAGGTGGGTGCCGGCATGGGCGATCGCCGCGCCACCGTAATAAGAGGCCCACAGCATGTCGAGTTTGGCCTGCAGATTGTCCGGCTGCGCCACGGCGGTTTCCAGGCTGGCGAACAGTTTCTTCATGCCGATCAGGGCATAATTGTCGCTCACCGGGTTGGCGACGGTGGCGGTAAAGCATTCGATCAGGTGGCAAAGCGCATCAATGCCGGTTGAAGCGGCAATCTGCGCCGGCATGCTGGTGGTCAATTCCGGCACCAGCGCCACGTAATCCGGCAGCATGACCGGTGAAATAATGCCGACTTTGGTTTCTTTTTCCGGGATCGCCAGGATCGCGTTTGGGGTGGCTTCCGAGCCGGTGCCGGCCGTGGTGGGGATCAGCAGCGATGTGGCGCGCCTGAGCGGCTTTTCCCCGGCCAACAGCGCCTCCAGCGTTGGCGCCTGCGCAATGCACAGCACCGACAGCAGTTTGGCGACGTCCAGCACACTGCCGCCGCCGATACCAATCACCAGATCCGCCTCCTGCACCGGTAACTGCTGCAAAATGGCGGCAACATCATGCTGGCTCGGCTCCGGCGGCACGCTATCCACCACCACCAAATGCCCGGCGCCGGCGCGAACCTGGGTGATAAACGCCTGGGCGGCAGGGATACGGGCAATATTCTGGTCCGTCACCAGCAGTACGCTGCGCTTTCCCGTTAACAGGTAACCAATGTCACTAAGCGCCTGATAGCCGCTGATAAGGGTGCTGTTGATATTCATTATTACCGACTCTCCTCCCGGCCCATTGGGCAACGGTGATTTTATTTACTCAAAATCACGCCATCTTTACTGCGTGCCGTGCTTATTTTATAGGCCATCTCGATATTGATTAATTTGAACTTGCTCACATATAATCAATTATGATTGAATATAATCAATAACAGAGTAACACGAAAAAGGCGGAATACGATGCAGTGGAACACACCGGTTCTGGTCATCGCAGATGATTTCACCGGCGCGAACGATGCCGGTATCGGGCTTGCCAGCGCCGGCGCCCAGGTCAGGGTGCTGTTTGAACCGCAGACGGCCGCCGCGCAAACGCAGGGAGTGCGGGTGATCAGCACCGACAGCCGGGCCGCCACAGCGGAAGAGGCAGCGCAGCGCGTTCGCCAGGCGCTGGCCGGCTGGCCGCAGGGGTTGGGTTGGGTGTTCAAGAAAATCGATTCAACGCTGCGCGGCAACCTGGGTGCCGAAGCGGAAGCCGCGCTGTTGGCCAGCGGCGCGCCAATGGCGCTGATCGCCCCGGCGGTGCCCCGGCTTGGGCGTATTACCCGCGGCGGCAACTGCCTGATCCACGGCCGCTTATTAACGGAAACGGAATTCGCCAGCGATCCCAAAACGCCCATCACCACCGCCAGCATTCAGCAGCGCCTGCAACAACAAAGCGCCCTGCCCTGCAGCCGGCTGCCTTTGGCGGCGGTGCGCGGCGGCGAACTGCAAGCGGCGTTGGCGCAGTTGCAGCAACAGCACGCGCGTTTTGTCATCGTTGATGCCGAAACCGATGACGATCTGCAACGCCTCATGCTGGCGGCGGCCCGCTTGCCACAGCGGCCGCTGCTGATCGGCGCAACCGGCCTGAGCGATGCCCTGGGCAGGCAGCTGGCCGACCGCCGCCCCGCTCCGCTGTTGGCGGTGATTGGCTCAATGAGTGAAATGGCGCAGCGGCAAATCGCACAGTTGAACGCCAGCCACGCCATCACGCTGGTGGATATCGATATCGAAGCGATGTTCCAGGGCTGGCCGCAGTTGGCGCACTGGCGCAGCGCTGTGGTTCAGGCACTGGCGCAAGGCCGGCACTGCGTGATCCGCACCAGCCGGCAGGTGGCGCAACGGCAAACCATTGACCAACTGTGCCGGCAGCACCGGATCACGCGCCTCCGGTTGGGGGAGGATCTGTGCGCGCTGCTGGCCCAACTGACCCAGGAAGTCCTGGAAATACAAACGCCGGCCGGGCTGTACCTTTCCGGCGGCGATGTGGCGCTGGCGGTCGCCCGCGGGCTGGGCGCCAGCGGCTTTCAGATTTATGGGCAGGTGGCGGGCTGTGTACCCTGGGGCCACCTGTTGAACGCCCGGCACAATTTGCTGGTTATGACTAAAGCCGGTGGCTTTGGTGATGAAAATACCCTGGTAGAAGTCATCCGTTTCATTGAGGAGAAGTCGAGTGAGTAAAACTATTGCAGTCACCATGGGCGATCCAGCGGGCATCGGGCCAGAAATTATCATCAAGTCGCTGGCGCAGGGGGAGCTTGCCGGCGCGCCGGCGGTGGTGGTGGGCTGTGCCGCCACGCTGCGGCGCATCATCAGCATGGGCATTACGCCGCCGGCGGAATTGCGGCTGCTTGGCAGCATGGCCGACGCACGCTTCGCGCCCGGCATCATTAACGTGATCGACGAGCCGCTGGCGCAGCCGGATAGCCTGCAGCCAGGCCGGGTGCAACGGCAAGCCGGCGATCTGGCCTACCGCTGCATCAAGCGCGCCACCGAACTGGCGCTGACCGGCGAGGTAGACGCCATCGCCACCGCGCCGCTCAACAAAGAGGCGCTGCACGCGGCCGGCCACCTTTACCCCGGCCACACTGAACTGCTGGCCAAGCTGACCCACAGCAAAGATTACGCCATGGTGCTGTATACCGACCGGCTGAAGGTGATCCATGTCACCACCCACATCGCCCTGCGCAAATTCCTGGATACGCTCAACCGTGAACGGGTAGAAACCGTTATCGGCATGGCGGATACCTTCCTTAAGCGCGTAGGCTACGCCGCGCCGCGCATCGCCGTCGCCGGCGTGAACCCGCACGCCGGGGAAAACGGCCTGTTCGGCGATGAGGAGATCACCATTGTCGGGCCGGCGGTCCAGGCCATGCAAGCGCGCGGCATTGATGCCTACGGCCCGTGCCCGCCGGATACCGTTTACCTGCAATGCTATGAGGGGCAATACGACATGGTGGTGGCGATGTACCACGATCAGGGGCATATTCCGCTCAAGCTGCTGGGTTTTTATGACGGGGTGAACATTACCGCCGGGCTACCGTTTATCCGCACCTCGGCCGACCATGGCACCGCATTTGATATCGCCTGGACAGGCAAAGCGAAGTCTGAGAGCATGGCAATCTCGATCAAACTTGCCATGCAACTTGCCTAGGAAAGGTATGAAGGGACAAAGCCGACTCGACCAGATTATGGACTATCTGAAAAGCCATAATCTGGTCACCGTTGATCAACTGGTTACTGCCATTTCAGCTTCACCGGCCACGATCCGCCGTGATCTGATAAAACTTGACCACGAAGGGGTGATCAGCCGGACGCACGGAGGGGTAACGTTAAACCGCTTTATCCCTGCACAACCCACGACGGTAGAAAAGATGCAACGCAATCTGGCGGAAAAACAGGCTATCGCGCAACGCGCGGTGGCGTTTGTCAAAGCCGGCGATGCCATCATACTGGACGCCGGCACCACCATGCTTGAACTGGCGCGCCAGCTCACGCACCTGCCGCTGCGGGTGATCACCGCCGATCTGCACATTGCGTTGTTCCTGTCGGAATTCAAACAAATCGAAGTCACCATTATCGGCGGGCGCATTGATGACAGCAGCCAATCGTGCATCGGTGAACATGGCCGCCGGCTGCTGCGCGGCATCAATCCCGATATCGCCTTCGTCAGTTGCAACTCCTGGAGCCTGGAGAAAGGCATCACCACCCCGACGGAAGAAAAGGCCGGGCTGAAGCAGGATCTGCTGGCTAACGCGCGCCGCCGGGTGCTGCTGGCGGACAGCAGCAAATACGGCTCCTGGTCGCTGTTTTGCGTTGCGCCGCTGGAAACGCTGACTGATGTGGTCACGGACAATCACCTCAAGCCCGAACAGCAGCAGGCATTGCAGGATAAAGGCTTTGCCCTGGCGCTGGCGGCCAGCTAAACCGCCAGCCCCATCAGGGCCGGCGGCGGTAGCGCTTACTGCCAGCCGTAGCGGCGCACAAACCAGCCTTTCACGCACTGGGTCAGGACCATATAGCCCGCCAAAATCGCGATCAGCCACGGGAAATACCCCAGTGGCAGAGCCTGCAACTGCAGGAAACCGGCCAGCGGCGAGAAGGTCAGCCCAACCCCGGTGGCGATCACCAGCAGCGTGGTGAGCAGCAGCGGCCACGACGGGCGGCTCTGCAGGAACGGGATCTTGCGCGTGCGGATCATATGCACAATCAGCGTTTGCGACAGTAGCCCTTCAACAAACCAGCCGGACTGGAACAGCGTCTGCATCTCCGCCGTGTTGGCCTGGAACACCCACCACATCAGGGCAAAGGTCAGCACGTCAAAGATCGAACTGATCGGCCCGAAAAACACCATAAAACGCCCAAGATCGGCGGAGTTCCAGCGCTGCGGCCGGGTGATCTGATCGTCGTCCACGTTGTCGAACGGGATCGCGATCTGCGAAATATCGTACATCAGGTTCTGGATCAACAGGTGCAGCGGCAACATCGGCAGGAACGGCAGGAAAGCGCTGGCGATCAGCACGCTGAACACGTTGCCGAAGTTGGAACTGGCGGTCATCTTGATGTACTTGAGCATGTTGGCGAAGGTGCGGCGCCCTTCGATCACCCCCTGTTCCAAAACCATCAGGCTTTTTTCCAGCAGAATGATATCCGCCGCTTCCTTGGCGATATCCACCGCCGAATCCACCGAGATGCCGATATCGGCCGCCCGTAGCGCCGGGGCATCGTTGATGCCGTCGCCCATAAAGCCCACCACGTGATCCTGCTTACGCAACAGTTGAACCAACCGCTCTTTGTGCAGCGGCGTCAGCTTGGCGAACACCGTGGTATCAGCCAACGCCTGCGTCAGTTCGGCATCGTCCATCCGTTCGATTTCGCGGCCGAGCAGCACGCGATCGGCCTGCAGCCCCACGTCCTGGCAGACTTTTGCCGCCACCAGCTCATTGTCGCCGGTCAGGATCTTCACCGTCACGCCGTTTTGCTTCAGCGCCGCCAGCGCCGGCGCGGTGCTCTCTTTCGGCGGATCGAGGAAGGCGATGTAACCTTCGAGGATCAGATCCGATTCATCGGCCACACCGTACTCTTCGCTTTGCGCCGGCAGGATCTTGTTGGCCACCGCCACCACGCGCAACCCCTGCTGATTAAGATCGTCGGTAATGCGGCGGATCCGCGCCAGCAGCGTATCGCTCAGCGGGATCACCTCATCGTTATGCCGCACATGGCTACAGATCGCCAGCATCTCTTCCAGCGCCCCCTTGCACACCAACTCGTGGTATTGCGCGTCTTTCGCCACCACCACCGACATGCGGCGGCGTTCGAAATCAAACGGGATTTCATCCACTTTGCGGTACTGTTGCAGCGCCTGCGGCTGGCCGTTCACGTCCGCGCAGCTAAGCACCGCCACGTCCAACAGGTTTTTCAGCCCGGTCTGGTAAAAGCTGTTCAGCCAAGCGTAATGCAGCACCCGCGCGCTGTTTTCGCCAAACACATCGGTATGGCGCTCCAGCACGATTTTGTCCTGCGTCAGGGTGCCGGTTTTATCGGTGCACAGAATATCCATCGCGCCAAAGTTCTGGATCGCATCCAGCCGTTTGACGATCACTTTCTGCCGCGACAGCTTCACCGCTCCGCGCGCCAGGGTGGAAGTGACAATCATCGGCAGCATTTCCGGCGTCAGCCCCACCGCCACCGACAGCGCAAACAGCGCCGCTTCCCACCAGTCGCCCTTGGTATAGCCGTTGATCAACAGCACGATCGGCGTCATCACCAACATAAAGCGGATCAGCAGCCAGCTCACCTTGGCGATCCCACTCTGGAAGGCATTCGGCTGCTCATCCTGGCTGGTAACGCGCTGCGCCAGTTGGCCGAAATAGGTATTGCCGCCGGTGCCAATCACTAACGCCAACGCCGTGCCGCTCACCACGTTGGTGCCCATAAAGCACAGGTTCTGGCATTCCAGCGGATCGTCCGCCAGGCTGCGCGGCGCGGCGCTTTTTTCCACCGGCAGCGACTCACCGGTTAACGCTGCCTGGCTGATGAACAGATCTTTCGCCGTGAGCAGCCGCAGATCCGCCGGGATCATATCGCCGGCCGCCAGTTTGATGATGTCGCCAGGCACCAGTTGAGCGATCGGCAACTCCACGTGCTCGCTTTTGCCGGTCAGCGCGTCGCTGCGGATCACCGTGGCGGTGTTGCTGACCATCGCCTTCAGCGCATCGGCCGCTCTGTTGGAGCGCGCTTCCTGGATGAAGTTAAGCAGCGTCGAGATCACCACCATCAGCGCGATTACTAGCGCCGCGGTCAGATCCTCGGTGGCATAGGAGATCATGCTCAGTGCGGTCAACAGGAGGTTGAAAGGGTTGCGATAGCAGTGCCACAGGTGTTGCCACCAGGCCTCTTTCTGCTGATCGTCAACGATGTTTTCGCCGTGCTGCTGGCGCGCGCGCGCCGCGTCGGTTTCCGTGATGCCTTCCGGGTGGCTGTGGAAACGTTCATAAAGCTGGGTAGTCGTAGCGGCCGCGCAGGCCAGCCGTTGTTCGGCCAGGTCGTGCTGCATTTCATGGCTGCCGGCGCTGACGCTGTCCAGCAGGCTGTCGCGGTGCACCAAACGGCGCGGCAGGCTGCGGCTGAACAGCCCCAGCAGCCGGCGTGGCAAAGTTTTCAGTTTCATCGTTCGTGCCTCATCGCCCACAGCCCTACGGCTGCGGGTTCAGTAAACCCAGCCGGTACAGGCGCACGAACGCCGGCCCCGGGCGGGCTTTTTCAGTCGATAGCAACAGGAGCGAACGCAGAACGCACGCTGCCGGTTACCGTGTTATTCACCGGTAAAACAGCAGCGCAAAAGCGAGGGGTTTTACCGGATAGCCGAATCGGCGCTTATGGGGGTAGGATCGGGATCCATTAAGGTAATGACCTCCGGTAAGTGACACACTGCATACCCGGCCCAGCCGGCGTATACGCGATAAAGAAAGCCCGGTTTTACGCAAGGATCACGCTGAAAAAATGCGTTATTCTGGCAGGCAATCATTATTGGCTGCGAGTTTACGCCTTTTAACCTCAACGATAAGTAAACCATGCAAAACCGACTGACAATCAAAGATATCGCCCGCCTCAGCGGCGTGGGTAAATCCACCGTTTCCCGCGTGTTGAATAACGAAGGCAGCGTAAGCCCACGCACGCGCGAACGGGTGGAAGCGGTGATCCGCCAACAGGGGTTTACCCCATCCAAGTCGGCACGCGCCATGCGCGGCCAAAGCGATAAAGTGGTCGGGATTATCGTTTCCCGCCTGGACTCGCCGTCGGAAAACCAGGCGGTGCGCACCATGCTGCCGCTGCTGTATCAGCATGGGTTTGATCCGATCGTCATGGAAAGCCAGTTTGAAACCCGCCTGGTGCAGGAGCATCTGCACGTGCTGGCGCAGCGCAATGTGGATGGCGTGATCCTGTTCGGTTTTACCGGGCTCACCGCCGCCATGCTGCAGCCCTGGCAGGAAAAAATGGTGGTGATGGTGCGGGAGTACGAGGGTTTTTCTTCGGTTTGCTACGACGACGCCGGCGCCGTCAACCTGCTGATGGAGCGGCTGCGCCGCCAGGGCCACCGGCATATCAGCTACCTGGGCGTGCACCAAAGCGACGCCACCACCGGCCAGCGCCGCTACGAAGCCTACCTTGCCGCCTGCCGCCGGCACAACATCGAGCCACGCGCCGCACTGGGCGAACTTAGCTACCAAAACGGCTTTCAGCATGCCGCCGAGGTGATCGTGCCGGAAACCAGCGCGCTGGTGTGCGCCTCCGACAGCATCGCCCTCGGCGCCATCAAATACCTGCAACAACAGCAAATCACCACCATCCAGGTGTGCGCCATCGGCAACACCCCGTTGCTCAGCTTCCTGTTTCCAGAGACGCTTTCGGTGGAGTTCGGCTACGGCAGCGCCGGGCAACAGGCGGCGCAACAACTGCTCGGGCAGCTCAGCGGCGAGCTGGCGATCCAACGTATTGTGGTGCCAAGCAGACTGTCATGAGGGAGCCATCAGGCTGATTTTGTGATCTTTAGCTCAAACCGGGAACGTTCCCATTTAATAAAAAAACCAAACGAGTAAGCTTTGAGCATCCGTCATACCTCTGTGCATGATCCATAAAAAAGGTATTCCATAATGAGCAAAGTAAAACAGAAGGATATCGATCGTTTGATAGTCCTGGTGGGCGGCCGTGAAAATATCGCGACCGTGAGCCACTGTATTACCCGGCTGCGCTTTGTCCTTAACGATCCGGATAAAGCCAAACCCAAAGAAATTGAAACGTTACCGATGGTCAAAGGCTGCTTCACCAACGCCGGTCAGTTTCAGGTGGTCATCGGCCCTGAAGTGGGTGATTACTACCAGGCGCTGATCGCCAGCGCCGGCGTCAGCGAAGCCAATAAAGAACAGGCCAAGGCGGCGGCACGCCAGAATATGACCTTGACCGAACGCACCATTTCACACTTCGCCGAGATTTTCTTCCCCCTGCTGCCGGCGCTGATTAGCGGCGGTTTGATCCTGGGCTTCCGGAACGTTATCGGCGATATTCCGATGTCCAGCGGCCAAACGTTGGCGCAGATGCACCCGGCGTGGAAAACCATCTACGACTTCCTGTGGCTGCTCGGCGAAGCCATCTTCATGTTCCTGCCGGTGGCCATCTGCTGGTCGACGGTGAAAAAAATGGGCGGCACCCCGGTGCTCGGCATCGTGCTGGGCATCACCCTGGTATCGCCACAGTTGATGAACTCCTATCAGCTCGGTATGCAGCTTCCGGAGGTGTGGAACTTCGGCTGGTTCACCATTGAAAAAGTGGGCTATCAGGCACAGGTGATCCCTTCCATCCTGGCCGGGATGGCGCTGGCCTGGATCGAAACCCGGCTGAAAAAACTGATCCCGGATTATCTGTATCTGGTGGTGGTGCCCGTGGTTTCGTTGCTGTTGGCCGTGTTCCTGGCACACGCGCTGATCGGCCCGTTTGGCCGCATGATCGGCGACGGCGTTGCCTGGGCGGTCAAAGCGGTGATGACCGGCAGCTTCGCGCCAATCGGTGCCGCCCTGTTCGGTTTCCTCTACGCGCCGCTGGTGATTACTGGCGTGCACCAGACCAGCCTGGCTATCGATATGCAGATGATCCAAAGCATGGGCGGCACCCCGGTGTGGCCGCTGATCGCCATCTCCAACATTGCGCAAGCTTCCGCGGTGCTGGGCATCATCATCATCAGCCGCAAGGCCAACGAGCGTGAAGTCTCGGTTCCGGCGGCCATCTCCGCCTACCTTGGCGTGACCGAACCGGCGATGTACGGGATCAACATGAAGTATCGCTTCCCGATGCTGTGCGCGATGATCGGCTCCGCGGTCGCCAGCCTGATTTGCGGCCTGGACGGCGTGCTGGCCAACGGCATCGGCGTAGGCGGCCTGCCGGGCATCCTGTCGATTCAACCGCAGTTCTGGCTGGTGTTCTCGCTGGCGATGCTGGTGGCGATCGTCATTCCACTGCTGTTGACCATCATGATCTACAAACGTAAAGCCCGCCGCGGGGAACTGCCGGTCTAAATGAATGGAGGGGCCCGCTGCGCCACATGGCTGGCACGGGCCCGCTGTAACAGTCAAAAGGTAATCAGTTATGAGCAACCCAATCCCCTGGTGGCAAAACGGTGTCATCTATCAAATCTACCCAAAAAGCTTCCAGGACAGCACCGGCAACGGCTATGGCGATCTGGCCGGCGTGATCCAACGGCTGGACTACCTGCAGGAACTGGGGGTCGACGCTATCTGGCTGACGCCGGTGTATCTCTCCCCGCAGGTGGATAACGGCTACGACGTGGCGGATTACTGCGCCATCGATCCAGCCTACGGCACCATGGCGGACTTTGAACGGCTGGTTGCGGCCGCGCACCAACGCAGCATCCGCATCGTGATGGACATGGTGTTCAACCACACCTCAACCGAACACCCGTGGTTCAAAGCGGCGCAGGACAGCAACAGCCCCTACCGCCAGTTCTATGTCTGGCGCGACGGTGAAGGCGACGCCCTGCCCAACAACTGGCGCTCCAAGTTCGGCGGCCCGGCGTGGCAATGGCATGAAGCCAGCGGGCAGTATTATCTGCACCTGTTCGCCACCGAACAGGCCGACCTGAACTGGGAACACCCGCCGGTGCGCGAAGAGCTGAAAAAGGTTTGCCGCTTCTGGGCGGATAAGGGGGTCGACGGTTTGCGCCTGGATGTGATCAATCTGGTATCCAAACAGCAGGACTTCCCCAGCGATCCACAAGGCGATGGCCGCCGCTTCTATACCGACGGCCCGCGTATCCACGAGTTCTTGCAGGAAATGAGCCGGGATGTGTTCCAGCCGAATGGGCTGATGACCGTGGGCGAGATGTCCTCCACCACGCTGGAGCATTGCCGCCAGTACGCCGCCAGCAGCGGCGTGGAACTGTCGATGACCTTCAACTTCCACCACCTGAAGGTGGACTACGCCGGCGGCGAAAAGTGGACGCTGGCGGCGCCGGATTATGTGGAGCTGAAACGGATTTTCCGCCACTGGCAGCAGGGCATGCATAACCGCGCCTGGAATGCGCTGTTCTGGTGTAACCACGATCAGCCGCGCATTGTGTCGCGTTTTGGCGATAACGGCGCGCTGCGCGTGCCTGCCGCCAAGATGCTGGCGATGGTGCTGCACGGTATGCAGGGCACGCCCTATATCTACCAGGGGGAAGAGCTGGGCATGACCAACCCAGGGTTCAGCAACATCGCGCAGTATCGCGATGTGGAAAGCCTGAATATGTATGCTGAATTGAACGCCCAGGGGCAGGGTAGCGATACGTTGCTGGCGATACTTGCCAGCAAATCACGCGACAACAGCCGCACGCCGATGCAATGGAGCGCGGCACCGCACGCTGGCTTTACGCACGGCACGCCGTGGATTGGCTGCGCGCCGAACTATAAAGAGATCAATGCGGAAGCGGCGCTGGCCGACGTTGATTCGGTATTTTATACCTATCGCCACCTGATCGCCCTGCGCAAGCAGTACCCGCTGCTGACGCTGGGTGACTATCAGGATCTGGCGCCGCAGCACCCGGCGCTCTGGTGTTATCAGCGCCGCTGGAACGGCCAGCGCCTGCTGGTGGCCGCCAACCTGAGCCGGGCGCCGCTGGCGCTAGAGGTGGAAGGGATCGCACTGGACGAACAGTGGCGCCGGCTGGTGTGCAACTACGCCGATGCGCCGGAGCATCCACACGCGGTAACCCTGCGGCCATTCGAAGCCGTGTGGTGGGTTCTGGAAGAGTAGTGATCGCCTGCTTCACTCGCCCTCACCCCAACCCTCTCCCGCCGGGAGAGGGAGCCGCCCGAGTTCGTTGATAAATAACGGCACTGCACTATCAGATTTCGTCCCCTCGCCCTCACCCCAACCCTCTCCCACCGGGAGAGGGCGCCGCCCGTGCTCGTTGGTAGATAACGGCACTGCACTATCAGATATCGTCCCCTCGCCCCTTTGGGGAGAGGGACAGGGTGAGGGGCCGTCCGTGCCGTGTAAATAAAGGCGCTGCACTATCAGATATCGTCCCCTCGCCCCCTTGGGGAGAGGGACAGGGTGAGGGGCAGTCCGTGCTCGTTGGTAAATAACGGCGCTTTACTGTCAGATATCGTCCCCTCGCCCCCTTGGGGAGAGGGACAGGGTGAGGGGCCGTCCGTGCTCGTTGATAAATAAAGGCACTGCACTATCAGATTCCGTCCCCTCGCCCTCACCCCAACCCTCTCCCGCCGGGAGAGGGAGTTGTCCGTGCCGTTGGTAAATAACGGCGCTTCACTGTCAGATTTCGTCCCCTCGCCCCTTTGGGGAGAGGGACAGGGTGAGGGGGAAACGTTACGCCGTGCCGCCTACGGTCAGCGTATCGAGCTTCAGCGTCGGTTGGCCGACGCCGACCGGCAGGCTCTGCCCTTCTTTGCCGCAGACGCCCACGCCTTTATCCAGCGCCAGATCGTTGCCAACCATCGAAATCTGCTGCATGGCTTCAATACCTGAACCGATCAGCGTGGCGCCTTTCACCGGTTTGGTGATACGCCCTTTCTCAATCAGATAGGCTTCCGACGTCGAGAACACGAACTTACCGGAGGTGATATCCACCTGCCCGCCGCCGAAGTTCGGCGCATACAGCCCGTACTCCACACTTTCGATGATGTCCTGCGGGGTGGATTTACCCGCCAGCATATAGGTGTTGGTCATGCGCGGCATCGGCAGGTGCGCGTAGGATTCACGGCGGCCGTTGCCGGTTGGCGCAACCCCCATCAGGCGCGCGTTGAGCTTATCCTGCATATAGCTTTTCAAGATGCCGTTTTCAATCAGCACGTTGTATTGCCCCGGCACGCCTTCATCGTCGATCGCCAGCGAACCGCGGCGGCCCTGCAGGGTGCCGTCATCCACCACGGTGCACAGTTCGGAAGCCACCAACTGCCCGATCTGGCCGCTGAACACCGAGGTGCCGCGGCGGTTGAAGTCGCCTTCCAGGCCGTGACCGACCGCCTCATGCAGCAGCACGCCCGGCCAACCGGCGCCGAGCACTACCGGCATCGTGCCCGCCGGCGCGGCGATGGCGGAAAGGTTCACCAGCGCCATGCGCACCGCTTCTTTGGCAAATACGTCGGCGCGCACTTCACCGTCCACGGTTTCCAGAAAATAGTCATAGCCGAAACGGCCGCCGCCGCCGCTGGCGCCACGTTCGCGTTTGCCGTCCTGTTCCACCAGCACGCTGACGGAAAGGCGCACCAGCGGGCGCACGTCTGCCGCCAGCGTGCCGTCGGTCGCCGCGACCAGCACCTGCTCATACACGCCGGTGATGCTGGCGCTGACTTCCTGCACGCGGGCATCGGCCGCGCGCGCAGCTTTGTCTACCCGGTGCAACAGCGCGATTTTCTCTTCACGCGGCAGGCTCTGCAAAGGATCAAGCAGCGGATACAGCGCCTGATGGCTGATTTCACCCAGGGTATGCACCTTGCCGTTGCCACTGTCGCGCACAATGCTGCGCGCGGCGACGGCGCTCTGGTTGAGGGCGTTAAGGGTGATCTGATCGGCATAGGCAAAACCGGTCTTTTCACCGCTGACCGCACGCACCCCAACACCTTGATCGATATTGTAAGAACCATCTTTGATGATGCCGTCTTCAAGCACCCAGGCTTCATGGTAGCTGGACTGGAAATAGAGATCGGCGTAATCAAGTCGGCGTTCTGCCAGTTGACCCAATACGGAGAACAGGTCTTGATGACTCAGCTTATTCGCAGCGAGTAACTGCTCACTGACAAACGTCAGGCTCATAGTATTTTCACTCTTTTTTGGCGAAAGGGTTATCAGCCGGCGCAACCAGCGCCGTCTGGAATCGGTTATGTTGCAGCACCGGCATCTGCGCACGGATAGTTTGCAACGCCGCTGTATCAACGCACACATTAAGCGCCGAGACCGAGTCCGGATTTTCGGCCAGAATTTTGCCCCAGCCATCCACGGCCAGCGAGTGGCCCCAGGTACGGCGCGTCGCGCTATGGCGGCCCACCTGCGCCGGCGCCAGAATCACGCACTGGGTTTCAATCGCCCGGGCGCGCAGTAAAATTTCCCAGTGCGCTTCACCGGTGACGCGGGTAAAGGCCGCCGGCACGGAAATCAGCTCCGCCCCCTGCGCGCGCAGCGCCTGATACAGCGCCGGGAAACGTAAATCGTAGCATATCGTCATGCCCAGACGCCCCACCGGGGTGTCCACCACCGTCAGCTGCTGACCATGCTGGTAAGTGTCTGATTCGCGGTAGTGCGCATGGGCATCGTTGATGTCCACGTCAAACATATGCAGCTTGTCGTAACGGCCCCGGATCTCGCCCTGGTCGTCAAACAGCAGGCTGCTGGTGGTAATGCGGGCCGGGTCTTCGCCGCTGATCAACGGCATTGAACCCACCAGTAGCCACACGCCGTAGCGGCGGGCGATATCGCGCACCGCCTGCTGCAAGGGGCCGTCACCGGCCGGTTCCGCATGTTGGCGATAAGCCGCCGAGTTGGCAAACAACAGCGCATTTTCCGGCGTCATGACCAGCTTAATCCCGCCTTTGAGGTGCTTGATCTGCTGCTCAATCTGCGCCAGGTTATCCCGCACCTGATCGCCACTACACAGTTGTAACAACGCAACGTTGGCTTTTTTCATGGCGTCTTATCCTCCTTTGGCTTACGCAATACCTCATCGATCTTCGGCTGATCCAGGCTGCCGACAATGTGGTAACGAATCAGCGAAATTTTATTCCATAGGGGTGCCAGCACTTTTGATGCGGCAAACACCGCCGCCCCGACGATCGGGTTAATCACGAAGGCGGTCGCCACGCCCACCGTGGCGGAGATTTCCGGCGCCACCACCGCTTCCATATCGATCTGGCGCTGCACCAGATCAATCTGGCCGCTCATGGCGATGTCCGCCGCCAGCCCGTCGACCAATAGATTATCGGTATGCATTATGCCATCTTTCAGCCATGCGGTGCTGCGGATGGAATCAAAGTAGAAGCCTTTGCCAAAGGTGTCGCTGAAATCAAACTGTAGCTTACGCAGCAACGCATCGAAACTCACCAGCCGCAGCAGTTGGCCGGCCCGGCCGCCGCCAATATCTTCAATTTCGCCTTTGCCGAGGGCCGCTTGCAGCGTGCCGCTCAAGGTGGCTATCTGTGGCTGCCACGGCTTGCCGTGCCAATACAGATCGAAATCCACATCATACGGCGCGCCCTTCAGCGGCGTGGTGATGCCGAAAAAGGTGGCGGTATCGTCAATATTGCCGCCCAGCAGTTTGCCTTTCAGCGCGGTGCGTTCTTCCTGGCTGTTTTGCTTCCACAGCCCGGTGGCCGTCACTCGCCCTTTGCCGGTATCGATCAGCGCATGCGTCAACGCCAGGGTATCCCCCTGGTTTTGTATATCGGCTTCCACCTTGCCCAGATTCTGGCCAAGTATCCAGCAAGACTGGCAGCGCAGCATTAGCGAAGGCCAATTGCGGAATGACACGTTATCCATGGCAGATGTGGAACCGCCTTGCGCGGCCTGCCCGCTGCTGCCGTTGAACTGCGGATTGTAATAAAGGTACTGCAGGTTGGCGCGCCACGGGCCGTTATTCGCGCTCAGCAGGCGGCCATCCACTTCATCGCCCTTGGCGGCGATTTCCAGCCCGCCGATGCGCTGTTCGGCGCTCAGTGTCAGCCGGTGCCAGGCCTGGCCGCCCAGCAGCAGTTGGGGCGTATGCAACGCAACCGTAGTCGGGAAACGGAAGCTGCCTGCGGTGCCGCTGCGGCCGCCGCTCGCCGGCAACGCCGGCGCCAACAGCGCCAGCCATTTTTCACCGTCCAGCGGCGGCAGGTCCAGGCTCAACGACGGGCTGCCCGGCAAGGCCGGGGTAGCGCCGCCGTCGCTGCGCCATGCGGCGCGCACCAGTTGCACCTGCTTGCCTGGGAAGCGCCATTCGCTGTTGAAATGCTCTTGTTTGCCCGCGCGGCCGCTTAGCCGGAAACCATTCAGGCCGCCTTCCACGTTGACGCTCAGCGGTAACGGCTGGCCCGCCGGTTTATCCAGCGGAGAAGGTAAGTGACTGCTTACTTTCTTGAGGTCCGCCTCCAGGCCGATGTCATAATGGGCGCCGCCGCCATGCGGCAGGCTGATCGCCACCTTGCTCTGCCAGGGCGCGCTGCCCTGCAGCGCCTCGGCGGCGGCCGGCGGCAACCCTGGGAATTTGCCCGGCAGCCAGTCGCCCTGTAGCCCAACGTTGATTTTATAGTCTTTTTCCGCTTCCTGGGTGTTGAACTCTATCGCCAGCGGCTGCCCGAACCAATTGGCGCTCAGGGTATCGCTGGTCAGGTTGCCGTTATCAAAGCGGAATTTGCCGCTCACCTGCTCCAGCGTGCTGCCCAGGGGCTTCACCAACAGCGCGTTATTGTTCAGCGCCACTTCGCCCTGCGCATCGGTATGCCCGCCGTTGAGGGGAATATCAAGATGTAAGCGCCCACTGACATCACCCTTGACCTGCAGTTGATCCAGCGCCGAGCCAACCGATTTCGCCAACGGCGTTTGTTTGAAATAGTCATGCACATCCGGCCCGGCGCCGGCGAGTTCGGCATCCACAAACAGCCGCTCTTGCTGATAATCCGGGATCACTGCACTG
Source organism: Gibbsiella dentisursi (assembly GCF_039539505.1). NCBI lineage: Bacteria > Pseudomonadati > Pseudomonadota > Gammaproteobacteria > Enterobacterales > Yersiniaceae > Gibbsiella > Gibbsiella dentisursi. The sequence continues at coordinate 131,607 of NZ_BAABDG010000008.1, read as the reverse complement.
ATATCGCGCCCTTCCACCTTGCCCAACCGGGCCTGCGGCGCATGCATCCACAGGCCGTTGTTGGCAAAATCGAGGTCAATCGCCAGATCGTTTAGCGCCGGCCAACCCGGCTGGAACTGGAAGGTGGCATGGCGCAACGGCACATACACCTCAAATTGCCCTTCGTGCTTTTTATACGGGAAGTGATGCGGGTTGCCGGCATAAATCAGCGATGCGTTGTCCACCTGGCCGCCCTGGATCGCGCCGCTCAGGTAGTCCACCAGATGGGTGCCCATCAGCGGCTCGGGGAAATAGCGCCAGGCTTGCGCACCGTCATACAGGCGGATACCGGCCAGAATGCTCAGCCACGGCTCGCCCTGCGCCGGCTGTTGGTAGCGGAAATTGCCGTTCACCCACAGCGCGTTGGCTTTCACATCGAGGTTTTCGCTCGCCAACTCCCAGCCGCTATCGCTGTATCGCCAGGTCAGCGCGCCGCTGGCGCGGCTCACTTCCAGCGGCGCACGGAACATATCGCCCACCGGCAGCGTGCTGTTGTTCAGATCGATCGTCAGGCGGCCGCTTTCCACGCCGCCGGCCAGCGCGCCGGCAAAGTGGTTCACCCCCGGCAAACGCTGCCAGGGCTGCCAGCTCACATCCTGCCAGCGAGCCTGGAAACGGCTTTTTTCGGGCTGTTTGAGCGGCACATCCAGCGCCAGCGCGTCAAGCCGGCCTTTCGGCTGCATCACATCCCAGCGTTGCAGCACATCCGGGCTAAGGAAGGAGAACATCGGCAGCAGCGGGGTTAAGCGCTCAAGCGTAATGCCGCTGGCGCGCAGGCGCAGCTCCTCTGGCTGATCCGGGCCAAGCAGTTGCGTGTCTTCCGGCAGCCACAGCGCAGAGAGCCGCCCCTGCGGCCAGCTCTCGCCGTCAGTCGCTAGCTTTAATTGTGGCACGTCCAGCTGCCAACCTTTGCCCTGGCGGCTCAACGCCAGCGCCAGATTATCCACCTCCAGGCGGTGCGGCTGGGCGCCCACCTGCCAACTGGCGCTGCCCTGTTTCAGCAACGCATTGCCGCTGTACACTTCGCCGCCTTCAACCTTCAGCCAGGCCGCCAGATTGAAATTGGCGCTTTCCAGCCCGGTATTGCTGCGCAGCCAGCGGCTGAACCACGGCTTCATATCAATATTGTCGGCCTGCAGATACACCGTGCCGGTATCCAACAGCCCTTTATTATCGCGCAGATCCAGGCGCAGCTGCACCACGCCGTGCTGGCCGTTGAAGGACGACAGGCCGATCTGCCCTTCGGCCCGGTGGCGATCGCGGCTGTTGAGCCAGGTTAAACGGGGAATGTCGAAAGCGGCGCGGGCGTCGGAAGGGGTGAGGAAAGAGACGCGGCTGTCGCGCAAGTCAAAATGATCAAGCTGATATAAAAACAGATCGCTGACGGTGCCCGGCTGGAGGGTTTCACGTTTGTCGCCCTCACCGCCCAGCGTGGTGTTGAGATCGAGCTGGAGCTGGTAAAAGGTAAGATCGCGAAACTGCCAGCGCCAGTGCAGCAACGACTGCCAAACGTCCAGCGCCAGCGTGACGCGCCCGACCTGCAGGTTGCCGGCCGGGAACGTGGTGCTGATATCGCGCACTTCCAGGCGTGGGCCGAACGATTCCCAGTGCCCCTCAATAAAGCTTGCCTGAACGGGCAGCCCGGTAAAGGCAGCAACCTGTTGCAACAGTTGGGGCCGGTAATCGTTCAGCACAGGCAACACCAGGCGCAGGCCGCTGATCAACAGCGCCACAGCGACAAGTAAAGTGGCGCCCGTTGCTAACAGAATACCAGGCAGTCGCCTCACGCATTTCTCCTTGCTCCGCTGCCTGGCAACGGTTGTTACTGTTTAAAGCTGCACATAACCGGCTCGCGCGCCGTTCGGCCCGGGCGCAAGGCGCCGCAGGGGGGCAATGGACAGTTTTACATCATCACAACGTCAAACTGCTCCTGGCTGTACAACGGCTCGATTTGTACTTTTACCTGTTTGCCGACGAAAATTTCCACCTCTGCCAGCGCGTGCGACTCTTCGCTCTTCAGCGCTTCCCCTACCGCCGCCGATGCATACACCAGGAAGCGATCGGAGTCGTAAGCGTGGTGTACCCGCACAATCTCGCGCAGGATTTCATAACAAACGGTTTCGACCGTTTTCACCGTACCGCGGCCGTTGCAGGTAGGACATTCGTGGCACAACACATGTTCAATGCTTTCACGCGTCCGTTTACGCGTCATTTCCACTAATCCTAGCTGAGAGAAGCCGTTGATTGTGGTTTTTACCCGATCTTTACTTAGCGCCTGCTCCAGGGAATGCAGCACGCGGCGGCGATGATCTTCATTGCTCATATCAATGAAATCAATGATGATTATCCCGCCCAGGTTGCGCAGCCGCAGTTGGCGGGCGATCGCCTGGGTGGCCTCAATGTTGGTGTTGAAAATGGTTTCATCCAGATTGCGGTGGCCGACAAAGGCGCCAGTGTTGATGTCGATGGTGGTCATCGCCTCGGTCTGATCGATGATCAGATAGCCGCCGGATTTCAATTCAACCTTGCGCTCCAGCGCCCGCTGGATCTCGTTTTCCACATCGAACAGATCGAAGATCGGCTGCGTGCCGGCATACAGCTCCAGCTTGCGGGTAATATCCGGGATATATTCGGCGGTGAACTCCACCAACAGCTCGTACGTCAGGCGCGAGTCGATCCGGATGCGATCGAGCGCCGCGCCGGCGAAATCACGCAGGATACGGTGGGCCAGCGCCAGCTCGCCGTACAGCATGCAGCGGGTCTGGTTGCGTTTGCGGCGCTCGACCACTTTGGTCCAGAGGCGTTTGAGAAACGCGGCGTCCTGCGACAGCTCTTCCTCGCCGATGCCTTCGGCGGCGGTGCGGATAATAAACCCGCCCAGCTCATCACAGTAGTCCGCCACGATGCTTTTCAGGCGTTCGCGCTCGGCTTCGCTTTCAATGCGTTGAGACACCCCAACGTGCGCCGCACCCGGCATGAACACCAGGTAGCGCGACGGCAAGGTGATATCGGTGGTCAGGCGCGCGCCCTTGGTGCCCAGCGGATCTTTCACTACCTGCACCACCAGATCCTGCCCCTGGCGCACCAGCTCGGCGATATCGCGCACGTGGAAATTCTTGCGCTCTTCGCCAGCCACGCATTCAGTATGCGGCATGATATCGGAGGCGTGCAGGAAAGCGGCCTTCTCCAGGCCGATATCCACAAACGCCGCCTGCATGCCGGGCAGCACGCGGCTGACACGCCCTTTATAAATGTTGCCGACGATGCCGCGCTTGGATTCACGCTCAATATGGATCTCTTGCAGGATGCCGCCGTCTATATAGGCAACCCGCGTTTCCGCCGGTGTGATATTAACCAGTAGCTCAGCTGTCATTGTCTTCTCCCCGGAACCGGCCGCATCATGCTCATCAACCGGTTCTTACACTTCGTAATGCGACAAAATTACTGAGCAGCTCATGTGTTTCGACCAGCGGCAAACCCACCACCGCATGATAACTCCCGGTTATCGTTTTGACGAAACAACCACCCTTTCCCTGAATCCCATAGGCACCCGCTTTATCCATCGGCTCGCCGGTGGCAATATAATCGGTAATATCCTGCTGCGACAGTGCGCGGAACGTCACGTCCGTCACCACCAGTTGGCACAGCAGATGCTGACGATCGGCGATCGCCACGGCGGTCATCACCTGATGTTGGCAGCCCGAAAGCGCGGCCAGCATCTCGGCGGCATGCGCCGCGTCGCGCGGTTTCTCCAACACCTGGTTATTTTGCACCACGATGGTATCCGCCCCCAGCACCGGCCAGTCTTGCTCGGCAAGCGCTACCCCGGCCTGCGCCTTCTCCTGCGCCAGCCGCCGCACATAGGCTTCGGCCGTTTCACCCGCCACACGTTGCTCCACGGTATGGGTCAGCAGGATTTCAAACGGAACCCCCAGCAGGGTTAGCAATTCACGCCGGCGCGGGGAACCGGAAGCCAGATAAAGCGATGTCATTAATGCCCTCATTGTACAGCGAACTGGCGGCGAATCTTGCGCATCAGCAGGAACAGCCACGGCCACAAAACGCCGTTTACCACACTACTCCAGAATACCTCTGGGCGGAAAGAGACGTTGATCACTAAAAACTCTGCCCAAAAGACAACAACGTCCATCGCCAGCGACAACAGCACCACGATCAGCGCCTGCTGCCACAGCGCCATATTACGGAACAGTTGGTATTTGAAAGCCACCAGATAGGCAATGATGCCAAGCGCCAGCGCACGCACGCCCAGCGTCGAACCGAGGATCAGATCCATTATCAGCCCCAGCACAAAGCCGGTGCCGACGTTCACCCGGTGCGGCAGCGCCATCACCCAGTAGATCAGGATCAGAGCCAGCCAAGAAGGCCGGAACATATAAATCTGTTCCGGCCACGGCATGATTTGCAGCACCAGCGCCACCAGGAACGATAGCCAGATAATCCAGCGCCCATTGCTGCGGTAGCTATTCATTGAACCACCTCGGGCGGCGGCGATGAAACCGCACCTGGCGCCGGCGCAGGCGGCGGTGGCCCCATGGTGGCCGGTGACAGCACCTGCGGCATCATCTGCATCAAGCGCTCGTTCGCCACCCGATGCACTTCACTTGGCGACATCGGCATATCGCCATTGCGATCCGCCCCCCACAGCAGCAGCAGGTAGCGCAGGCGTTGCAGCCCGGCGGTCGGGCGCGCCTGAATCACCGTATAGGCGCGTTGGTTATCCACTTTGACCGAAGAGACGACCCCAACCGGATACCCTTCGGGGAAACGCCCGCCCAGCCCGGAAGTCACCAGCACGTCGCCTTCCCGGATGTCGATATTGCCGGGCAGGTGTTCCAGTTGCAGATCGTCAGCGCAGCCGTTGCCCGCCGCGATGACGCGAATATCGTTGCGCAGCACCTGGATCGGCAGCAGATGGGAAGCATCGCAGATCAACAGCACGCGGCTGGTCATTTTCGCCACCGCCACCACCTGGCCCACTACGCCTTTATCGCTGATCACCGGCTGGCCTTCATACACGCCGTTATCGGCGCCTTTATCAATCACCACCTGATCGCTGTAAGGATCGGAACCGGTCGAAATCACCTGGGTGACCATCTTGTGTTCATCCTGGCGCAACGGCGAACCCAGCAGCTCACGCAAACGGGCGTTTTCCTGTTTGAATTGGCCAAGAAGAAGCAGATCGCTGTTCTTTAGCAGCAGTTCTTGCCGCAGAGCACGGTTTTCCAGCTCTAACTGTTGGCGGGTAGCCAGCGTTTCAGAAACGCCATCCAGCACCTTACGCGGCCCATTGGCCAAAAAATAGAAGGGGCTGACGGCGGTATCCATGTAGGTGCGCACTTTGGCGAACGTACCAAGCCGGCTGTCGGCGACGATAAGCCCAATAGCGGCGATCACCGCCAGAAAAAGTCGTAGTTGCAGGGACGGGCCCCTGCTAAAGATCGGCTTCATAAATTATGCGAGTTCCTCGACAACAGAAGGAGGAACCGTACAAGATGCCCGCGCAATGCATTCACCCATACGATTCCTCCTTCCTGGAGCTGATTATTCTTCGCTGAACAAATCACCGCCATGCATGTCGATCATTTCCAACGCCTTGCCGCCGCCGCGTGCGACACAGGTAAGCGGATCTTCCGCCACCACCACCGGAATGCCGGTCTCTTCCATCAGCAGGCGATCCAGGTTACGCAGCAGCGCGCCGCCGCCGGTCAGGACCATGCCACGTTCGGAGATATCGGAAGCCAGCTCTGGCGGGCACTGTTCCAGCGCCACCATCACCGCGCTGACGATGCCGGTCAATGGTTCCTGCAGTGCTTCCAGGATTTCATTGGAGTTGAGCGTGAAACCACGCGGCACGCCTTCCGCCAGGTTACGGCCGCGCACTTCGATTTCGCGCACCTCATCACCCGGGTAGGCAGAGCCGATTTCATGTTTGATACGCTCGGCGGTGGCTTCACCGATCAACGAGCCGTAGTTGCGGCGCACATAGTTGATGATAGCTTCATCGAAGCGATCGCCGCCAATGCGCACGGAGGAAGAATAGACCACGCCGTTAAGCGAGATAACGGCGACTTCGGTCGTCCCGCCGCCGATATCCACCACCATCGAGCCGGTGGCTTCGGAAACCGGCAGGCCGGCGCCGATGGCGGCCGCCATCGGTTCTTCAATCAGGAAGACTTCACGCGCGCCGGCCCCTTGGGCAGACTCGCGGATAGCACGGCGCTCAACCTGGGTGGCGCCGACCGGCACACACACCAGCACCCGCGGGCTTGGCCGCATGAAGCTGTTGCTGTGAACCTGTTTGATGAAATGCTGCAGCATTTTTTCCGTCACGAAGAAATCGGCGATGACGCCGTCTTTCATCGGACGAATAGCTGCGATATTGCCAGGCGTACGCCCCAGCATTTGTTTAGCATCATGACCCACGGCCGCGACGCTTTTCGGCGAGCCGGCACGATCCTGGCGAATGGCAACCACCGAGGGTTCATTCAGTACAATGCCTTGCCCTTTCACGTAAATCAGGGTATTGGCCGTACCCAAGTCGATGGACAAGTCATTGGAAAACATGCCACGAAATTTCTTAAACATACTAAAGGATAATCCTGCAAGCTGGGGGCGGAAAATAAAATCCGCCTACTTTACCAACCACACGAAGCAGCGACAAGGCGCAAAAACGTTCTGCTTCGGTGAAAAATAGCCTGTATTATTTTTGCTCGCCTGCACGGATATGGAAGAAGGCCTGATATCCTTGAGGAATGGCCCAATTTGCTCCCTTGCCAGCGCATAAAACGGCGTAACACAGCTCATAAAATCTAACATTTTCCCTGATTGTCTCGGGTGGTAAGCGCCCACCAACTTCCACCAGGAAAGGACAGGCTATTCTACGTTAAAACCTGCCCAAAATTCAGATTAAACATGAAAGCGGCGCGAATATTTTTTATCCTTGCCGTCGACCCGCGCCAACGGCGTGAAAAAATCACCCTGGCCGCCGAGCACTCCTTTTTCTTTTAGCGTTTCCCACTCACAGCGCGTACGCACGCCGGTGGCGAACACCTGCGCCCGCGTTCCTGCGCAGGCCCCGGTCAGGCTCTGAACAAACAGCTGATTTTCATCGCGTTTATCAATATTACGCACCAGGCCCGGGTGCAGCTTGACCAATTCTACCGGCAACGACTTGATATAAGACGTGCTCACGACGGTTAAACCCGCCTGGGATACCGCCAGCCGACAGCCCAGCCCGGCGAGCAAACGCAGCGCCGGGCGCAGGCGATCTATATGTAGACAGAGATCTGCCTCGGCAAGTTCAATCATTATTCGCCGCCGGCGACTTTTTTCGCATTGCAGCAGGGTATCGCGCAGCCAGAGCTGAAATGGCTTGCGCAACAAAGCGTCCACGCACAGCGGAAATGCCAGCGTTTCATCCGGCCAGCGGCTCAACAGCGCCATAATGCGGCTGAGCAATTGGCGATCGTAACTTTCCGAGAGCCCAAATTGCTGCACCATTGGCATATATTCGGCGGGTAACAGCTCCTGATCGCCATCATGGATCCGGCTCACGATTTCCCGGTGATCCACCTTGCCCGCCAGCGTGATCGCCGGTTGTTGGTAAAACCTGGCGCTTTGCTGCGCCAGCGCCTGGGCCAATAAGGTGCGCCACTTCACGCTGCCGCGGCCCTTTTCCGGCACCTGGCTGTCGTAGACAAACCAACCGTTGCCGCCGCGCAACGTGGCATTGCGAGCCGCTTGCTCTGCGCGATCGATCACCTGTTCGGCCGCCTGGCCGCCGCCGTAGGCGACGATACCGATATACATAAACGCCTGGCGATCGATAATCTCCGTGGCCGGCAACGCATCGGTGGCATGCACCAACTGAGCGGCAATGCTGCCGGCGTCTTTTAATGTGCAGTGGGGCAACAGCACGGTGAAATCGCTGTGAAAATAGCGCGCCAACAGCGCCGCCGGGTAACGCAGCACGAACGTTGATAGCAGATTGACCACCGAATACATCAATTCCTGAACTTTGGTGTTGCCGTGGGTTTCCCACAGCGTTTCAAAATCCGGCAGCCGGATCATCATCACCACGCCGTAGGCATTGTCTACTTCCAGCTGAGTCGCCAGTTGGTTATCAAAAAACAACCGGTTATTCAGGCCGGTCATGGCATCTCTGGCGGCAAAGGCGCGGATCAGGGTATCGACACGGCTGCGCTCTTCGCGCGATTCCATCAAATCCGCCAGCAGGCGATCGATCGCCCCACTGACGCTGGACGGCCATTCCCCCTCCTGCCCACGCATCACCGTTTCCCGCTCGCCATTGAGGATGCGGCGCGCCCGCCGCTCCAGGCGGTCTTCCCCTTCGGCCTGCGCCCCCAGCCAGCGCAGGCTGAACAGCAAGATAATAATCATGGTGATAATCGCCAACGTCACCGCGGTGGTGGATTGTAAATTGCGAACATCGCTGTCGTAGGGATCGAGGTAGGAGATATGCAGGGTGGCGCCAGGGTAATGCATCAGGGCCAGATCTGCCCGTCGATAGCCGCTGAGCGGCAGCGGGGCATCATCGAACGCCGGCGCATGATACGACAACAGATTGCCTTTAGCGGTGTCGATGCTGATCGCCACCACCCCCAGCGGCCGCATCACCAACGGCAGCCAGTACGCCTGTTCATCCGGCGGCTCAAGCAGCATTTTCTGATCGAGCGCCGTCACCAGCGCGTCGAAACGCCGCGCCAGCCGATCCTGGGTAACGTAAAAAAAGCTGTATGAACAGCCAATCAGCATCAACAGCATCGCCAGCGCAACCAGCAAGGTGATCAGTGCCGAAAGTTTGGTGGTAAATCGCATCCCTGTGCCCTATCCACTATGGTTTATGAAGTATGCTGCCCTTAAGGCACATAACGCTTATACCCTGATGAGTTGACAATAGTCTATTTTTTAGACTTTGCGCATGTGCTTTTCTTTGTTCTTAATCAGAGTATCGGTTAGCTATATGCATATAGTCGATAAATCAAATTCGGTCATTCATTCAGGAATGCACACCAAGAGGAAGCGTGACATGCGTGCACTATTATTAGAGCAACAAAACGATCAAACGCTGGCGCACATTCGGGATATCAGCAGCGATCAACTACCGGAAGGCGATGTAACGGTCGACGTTAACTGGTCCAGCGTGAACTATAAAGACGCACTGGCCATCACCGGTAAGGGCAAAATCGTTCGCCACTTCCCGATGGTGCCGGGCATCGATTTTGCCGGTACGGTTCATAGCAGTAAGGATCCGCGCTTTAAAGAAGGCCAGAGCGTGGTGCTCACCGGCTGGGGCGTGGGGGAAAACCACTGGGGCGGCCTGGCGGAACAAGCGCGAGTGTCGGGCGAATGGCTGGTGCCGCTGCCGCAGGGGCTGGATGAACGCAAAGCGATGATTATCGGCACCGCCGGTTTCACCGCGATGCTGTGCGTGATGGCGCTGGAAGAAGGCGGCGTCCACCCTGACAGCGGCGATGTGCTGGTCACCGGCGCCAGCGGCGGCGTGGGCAGCACGGCGATCGCCATTCTGGCCGCGCTGGGCTACCACGTTACCGCCATCAGCGGCCGCGACAGCAACACCGATTACCTGAAAGCCCTCGGCGCCAAAGAAGTACTGGCGCGCAGCGGCTACATTGAAGCCCCACGCCCGCTGGAAAAACAGCTGTGGGCCGGGGCGATTGATACCGTCGGCGATAAGCTCCTGGCCTGCGTGCTAGCGCAGATGAACTATAACGGCACCGTTGCCGCCTGCGGCCTGGCCGGCGGTTATCAACTGCCCACCACGGTGATGCCGTTCATCCTGCGTAATGTGCGCCTGCAGGGCGTGGATTCCGTGCATACGCCGCTGCACCGCCGCCAGACCGCCTGGGAGCGCCTGGCCGGTATCCTGCCGGAAAGTTTCTACCAGCAGGCCACCCAGGAAATCTCGCTTGAGCAAGTGCCCGCCACCGCGGCCGATCTGCTGGCCAATAAGGTCACCGGCCGCACGCTGGTTAACATCCGCTAGATTCCCCTCCCGGCAGGGCGCATCGCCTATGCGCCCTGCATTCTTCTCTGTTTACCCCAATTGTCCGGTGGAATTTTTCGCCACGCGGTTCGCAGAAGCCCGGTTTTCACGCCATGCTTATGGGATATCAGGAGGAAAACCCATGAACAAACCGCGTATCTTGACGGAAAAGGATGTCACACCGGAAAGCGTGTTCCAACAACGGCGCCAGGTGCTCAAGGCGCTCGGCATTTCCGCCGCGGCGCTGGCGTTGCCCAACAGCGCGCGGGCGGATTGGCGATCGTGGTTCAAAGGCCACGATCGGCCAAAAGCGCCGCCCGGCAAAGCGCTGGCGTTCAGCCAACCACCCGAATGGCAGCCTCAGTTGACGTTAACGCCGGAAGACAAGGTGACCGGCTACAACAACTTTTACGAATTTGGCCTGGATAAGGCCGATCCGGCAGCCAACGCCGGCGAACTGAAAACCGCCGGCTGGCAGGTACAGATCGACGGAGAAGTCGGCAAACCGATGACGCTGGATATTGACGGGCTAATCGCCCGTTTCCCGCTGGAACAACGCATTTACCGTATGCGCTGCGTGGAAGCCTGGTCGATGGTGGTGCCGTGGATCGGTTTTGAACTGGGCAAACTGCTGCAATTGGCCGAACCGAACGGCCATGCCCGCTATGTGGCCTTCCAGACGCTGTACGATCCGCAACAGATGCCAGGGCAGAAAGACCGCTTTATCGGCGGCGGCTTGCCGTACCCCTACGTTGAAGGGCTGCGCCTGGATGAAGCGATGCATCCGCTGGCGTTGTTGGCGGTGGGCGTCTACGGCAAAACGCTGCCGCCGCAAAACGGCGCCCCGCTGCGCCTGGTGACGCCGTGGAAATACGGTTTTAAAGGCATAAAATCGATCGTGCGCATCAGCCTGACGCGCGATCGGCCGCCCAGCACCTGGAATGTGTCTGCGCCGAACGAATACGGCTTTTACGCCAACGTGAACCCGCACGTTGATCATCCCCGCTGGTCGCAGGCCACCGAGCGTTTTATCGGCGCCGGCGGCATTCTGGATGTCAAACGCCAGCCGACGCTGCTGTTCAACGGCTATGCCGACCAGGTGGCGGCGCTGTATCGCGGTATGGATCTGCGGGAGAATTTCTAACGTGCGTTTAACCCCAACCCACATCAAATGGATTAAGGCCGCCATTCACCTGGCGGCGTTGCTGCCGTTTTTCTGGCTGCTGCTGGCGGTGAATCAGGGCGGCTTCAGCGCCGATCCAGCCAAGGATATCCAGCATTTTACCGGCCGAATGGCGTTGAAACTGCTACTGGCGGCCTTGTTGATCGCACCGCTGGCGCGCTATAGCCGCCAGCCGCTGTTGATGCGCTGCCGCCGGCTGGTCGGCCTGTGGTGTTTTGCCTGGGCCACGCTGCATTTGGCGTGTTATGCGGCGCTTGAATTGGGGCTGAGCAATGTCGCCATGCTCGGCAGTGAGCTGGTGCGCCGGCCTTACCTGACGCTGGGCATGATCAGTTGGTTAATCCTCTTGGCGTTGGCCGCCACTTCGACGCAGTGGGCCATGCGCAGACTGGGGCCGCGTTGGCAGAAACTGCATAACTTCGTCTATCTTGCCGCGATCCTGGCGCCGATTCACTATCTATGGTCGGTGAAAATCCTCTCGCCGCAACCGGTGATTTACGCCCTGCTCGCGCTGGCGTTGCTCCTGCTGCGTTACCGCAAATTCGCAGGCTGGCTCCGGTAAACCCTTTATGGGCCTGCGTTGTTGACGGTAAAAATTCCCGTTTTGCCATGGGAACTTTTCTGTGTTCTATCCCTCATAATCCAATAGTTCTCAATCCGCTTGTATCCAAGGGGGTTGAATATCTTCGCTGATAAGACCAGTATTTAGCTGCGAATTGCTACGATATCGCTATAATGCCTCACTTTGTCCCTGAGCACGGCGCAAATTTTCCCGTCAATAGGTGACAAATCGGTGACATCGGGCTATTTTCTACGATGATGGTTTTATTGCCGGAGATACCAGCACAATGGCGGATAAGTTTCACATTTTGCTTTTGAACGGCCCCAATCTGAATCTGCTGGGGACGCGTGAGCCGGATAAGTATGGCAGCACGACGCTGGCCGACATTGTCAGCGGCCTGGAGAGCCAGGCGGTTACGCTGGGTATCACCCTGAGCCATTTACAGTCCAACGCCGAACATGTGTTGATCGAGCGCATCCATCAGGCGCGCGGCAATACGGATTTCATTTTGATCAACCCTGCCGCGTTCACGCATACCAGCGTGGCGTTGCGCGATGCGCTGCTGGCAGTTGCGATCCCGTTTATCGAGATCCATCTGTCGAATGTGCATGCCCGCGAACCTTTCCGCCATCACTCCTACCTGTCTGATATTGCAGTAGGCGTGATTTGCGGGCTCGGTGCGCAGGGCTATTCATTCGCTTTACAGGCAGCGGCCAGCCGCTTGTCAAAACCCAACTAATTGCTAGACAAAAAGAGTACGGAATCACACTCATGGATATTCGTAAAATCAAGAAACTGATCGAACTGGTTGAAGAATCAGGTATTTCTGAACTGGAAATTTCTGAGGGCGAAGAGTCAGTTCGCATCAGCCGCGCCGCCCCTGCCCAGGCTTACCCTGCACAACAGGTGTACAGCATGCCCGTTCAGCAGCAGCCCGCCCTGGCCAGCGCCGTTGCTGCCGCGCCAGCCGAAGAAGCGCCTGCCGCACCGGCGGCCGTGAGTGGCCACATGGTCCGTTCCCCAATGGTCGGTACTTTCTACCGCACGCCAAGCCCGGATGCGAAAGCCTTTATCGAAGTGGGCCAGAAAGTGAGCGCCGGCGATACGCTGTGCATCGTTGAAGCAATGAAAATGATGAACCAGATCGAAGCTGACAAATCCGGCGTGGTAAAAGCCATCCTGGTCGAAAACGGCCAACCAGTTGAATATGACGAGCCACTGGTCGTCATCGAATAACGAGGCGAACCATGCTTGATAAAATTGTTATCGCCAACCGTGGCGAGATTGCGCTGCGTATTTTGCGCGCCTGTAAAGAGCTGGGCATCAAGACCGTTGCCGTCCACTCCAGCGCAGACCGCGATCTGAAACACGTCCTGTTGGCTGACGAGACCGTGTGCATCGGCCCGGCGCCGTCAACCAAAAGCTACCTGAACATCCCGGCGATTATCTCGGCGGCGGAAATCACCGGTGCGGTGGCGATCCACCCCGGTTACGGCTTCCTGTCCGAAAACGCCGACTTTGCCGAGCAGGTTGAGCGCTCCGGCTTTATTTTCATCGGCCCGAAAGCCGAAACCATCCGCCTGATGGGCGATAAGGTTTCCGCCATCACCGCGATGAAAAAAGCCGGCGTGCCGTGCGTGCCGGGTTCAGACGGCCCGCTGACCGACGACATGGATAAAAACCGCGCCTTTGCCAAACGCATTGGTTACCCGGTGATTATCAAGGCGTCCGGCGGCGGCGGCGGCCGTGGCATGCGCGTAGTGCGCAGCGACAAAGAGCTGGAACAGTCCATCAACATGACCCGTGCGGAAGCCAAAGCGGCTTTCAACAACGACATGGTGTACATGGAAAAATACCTGGAAAACCCACGCCACATCGAAATTCAGGTGTTGGCGGACGGCCAGGGCAGCGCCATCTATCTGGCCGAACGCGACTGCTCCATGCAGCGCCGCCACCAGAAAGTGGTCGAAGAAGCGCCGGCGCCGGGCATTACCAGCGAACAGCGTAAATTTATCGGCGAACGTTGTGCGAAAGCCTGCGTGGAAATCGGCTATCGCGGCGCTGGCACCTTTGAGTTCCTGTATGAAAACGGCGAGTTCTATTTCATCGAAATGAACACCCGTATCCAGGTGGAACACCCGGTTACCGAAATGATCACCGGCGTGGATCTGATCAAAGAGCAGTTGCGCGTTGCGGCTGGCCAGCCGCTGTCGATCAAACAGGAAGAAGTCAAGGTTCACGGCCATGCGGTGGAATGCCGTATCAACGCCGAAGATCCGAACACCTTCCTGCCAAGCCCGGGCAAGATCACCCGCTTCCATGCGCCAGGTGGCTTCGGCGTACGTTGGGAATCCCATATCTACGCCGGTTATACCGTGCCGCCGTACTATGATTCCATGATCGGCAAACTGATCACCTACGGTGAAAACCGTGACGTGGCGATTGCCAGGATGAAAAACGCGCTGGCGGAGTTGATCATCGACGGCATCAAAACCAACGTTGAGCTGCAACAGAAAATCATGAACGACGAGAACTTCCAGCACGGTGGCACCAACATCCACTATCTGGAGAAAAAACTCGGCTTGCAGGAACGCTAAGGTTTACCCTAAACGGCGTATACGCCCTGCCAGCGCCCCCTCCCTGTTGAGGGGGCCTGTTTTTTCCGCCGGGTAGCCCGCTCTACGCCCAAAAAGATCGCCACGGCGGCCGAACCGCTTGGCAAATGCCGCACTTGCCGTAAAATCCCCTTCCTTCTGAGATATCCATAACCGTAAACCGACCGGAGACATGGATGGAAAAGCGCTTTATTCAGGCCCACCGCGAAGCACGCTGGGCGCTGTGGCTGACACTGCTCTACCTGTTGGCCTGGACGCTGGCGGCCTACCTGCCGGACAGCGAAATAGGCATCACCGGGCTGCCGCACTGGTTTGAGATGGCCTGCCTGTTGGTGCCGCTGCTGTTCATCGGCCTGTGCTGGCTGATGGTCCGCGTGCTGTTCCGCGATATTCCGCTGGAGGATAACGATGCAAACTGAAGTGATCATACCGCTGATCGCCTATCTGCTGCTGGTGTTCGGCCTGTCGGTCTATGCCTACAGCCGCCGCCAGCAGGGCAACTTCCTCAACGAGTATTTCCTTGGCAACCGCTCGATGGGCGGCTTTGTGCTGGCGATGACCCTGACCGCCACCTACATCAGCGCCAGCTCGTTTATCGGCGGCCCGGGCGCGGCCTACAAATACGGCCTGGGCTGGGTGCTGCTGGCGATGATCCAACTGCCGGCGGTCTGGCTATCGCTCGGCGTGCTGGGCAAAAAGTTCGCCATCCTGGCACGGCGCTACAACGCCATAACCCTTAACGATATGCTATATGCCCGCTATCAGAGCCGCCTGCTGGTATGGCTGGCCAGCCTTAGCCTGTTGGTGGCGTTTGTCGGCGCGATGACGGTGCAGTTTATCGGCGGCGCACGCCTGCTGGAAACCGCGGCCGGCATCCCCTACGACACCGGTTTGCTGATCTTCGGCATCAGCATTGCGCTGTATACCGCCTTTGGCGGCTTCCGCGCCAGCGTGTTGAACGACACCATGCAGGGGCTGGTGATGCTGATTGGCACCATTTTGCTGTTGGTTGCCGTGGTGCACGCGGCGGGCGGCCTGCACAGCGCGGTGGATAAGCTGCAGCAGATCGATCCGGCGTTGATTTCGCCGCAGGGCGGCGAGCAGATCCTCAGCCTGCCGTTTATGGCTTCGTTCTGGATCCTGGTGTGTTTCGGCGTGATTGGCCTGCCGCACACCGCCGTGCGCTGCATCTCCTACAAAGACAGCAAGGCAGTGCACCGTGGGATTATCCTTGGCACCATCGTGGTCGCCATCCTGATGTTCGGCATGCATCTGGCCGGCGCCATCGGCCGCGCGGTGATCCCGGATTTGAAGATCCCCGATCAGGTGATCCCGACGCTGATGATCACCGTGCTGCCGCCGTTCGCCGCCGGGATCTTCCTGGCCGCGCCGATGGCGGCCATCATGTCGACCATCAACGCACAGCTGTTGCAGTCTGCGGCGACCATTGTCAAAGATCTGTACCTGGGCATCCGGCCACAGCAGATGCAGAACGAGAAAAGGATCAAGCGGTTTTCCAGCCTGACCACGCTGATCCTCGGCCTGCTGGTGTTGTTGGCCGCCTGGCGGCCGCCGGAAATGATCATCTGGCTGAACCTGCTGGCCTTCGGCGGGCTGGAAGCGGTGTTCCTGTGGCCACTGGTGCTTGGCCTGTACTGGGAGCGCGCCAACGCGCAAGGGGCGCTTAGCTCAATGATCGTGGGTGCGGTATGCTATACGCTACTGGCCAGCTTTAATCTGCACCTGGCAGCGCTGCACCCAATAGTGCCTTCGCTGTTGCTCAGCCTGCTGGCGTTTTATATCGGTAACGTCTGCGGCGAAAAGCGCCGTGCGGCGTCATCCTTACCCTCTTGAAGAGAACTGTTATGCCTTGGATCCAACTCAAACTGAACACCACCGGCAGCCAGGCGGAAGCCCTGAGCGATGCGCTGGTTGAAAGTGGCGCCGTCTCGGTGACCTTTCAGGACAGCCACGACAACCCGGTTTTTGAACCCCTGCCTGGCGAGACGCTGCTGTGGGGCGATACGGACGTGATTGGCCTGTATGACGCCGAAACCGATATGGCGGAGGTGGTCGCCATCCTGGCGCAGCACCCGCTGCTGGGCAACGGTTTTCACCACAAAATCGAGCAGTTGGAAGACAAGGACTGGGAGCGCGAATGGATGGAAAATTTCCACCCGATGCGCTTTGGCCAACGGCTGTGGATCTGCCCGAGCTGGCGCGAAGTGCCGGAGCCTGATGCGGTAAACGTGATGCTCGATCCAGGTCTGGCCTTTGGCACCGGCACCCACCCGACCACCGCGCTGTGCCTGCAGTGGCTGGACGGGTTGGATCTGGCGGGCAAAACCGTGATCGACTTCGGCTGCGGCTCCGGCATCCTGGCCATCGCGGCGCTCAAGCTTGGCGCCGCGCATGCTATCGGCATTGATATCGATCCACAGGCCATCCAGGCCAGCCGCGACAACGCCGAACGTAATGGCGTGGCGGATCGCCTGGCGCTGTACCTGCCGAAAGACCAGCCGGAAGGGCTGCTGGCCGACGTGGTGGTGGCCAACATCCTCGCCGGCCCACTGCGTGAGTTGGCGCCGTTGATCAGCTGCCTGCCGAAATCAGGGGGCTATCTGGGCCTGTCCGGTATCCTGGCGACCCAGGCCGCCAGCGTAGCCGAAGCCTATGAAGACACATTTACCCTCGATCCGGTGGCCGAACGCGAAGAGTGGTGCCGTATTACCGGCCAGCGCAAATAATCGCCGTTTTTTGCCGCATCAGCGCCGCCGCGAACATCCTCCGGCGGCGTTTTTTTCCCCGCACATCCCGTTTATCCATGACTAAAGTAGGTGTATCCTGCGTTCCGACAGGCATACTGCCGCATCACACAGGGCAGTTGCTGAATAACGCAGAGACTTATTTTAAAAGGGAAGGGAAATGAAAAATAAACTGTGGATTGCCATCATGCTGGCGGGCAGCGTTTCTGCCGGCGCCGCGGAACACGCGCATTGGGGCTATGAAGGCCAGGAAGATCCCGCGCACTGGGGCAAACTCTCACCGGATTTTTCGCTGTGTGAAACCGGCAAAAACCAGTCCCCAGTCGATATCCAGGGCGCGTTGAAAACCCATCATGCGCAGTTGAAGCTCGCCTTCCAACCGGGTGCCCAGCAAATCATCAATAACGGCCACACGGTTCAGGTGAACGTCAGCCAGGGCAATACCCTGGTGCTGGACGGCAAAACCTTTACCATGCAGCAGTTCCACTTCCACGCCCCGAGCGAAAACGAAATTGACGGCAAACAGTTCCCGCTGGAAGCGCACTTTGTTTATAAGGCTGACGACGGCGCCCTGACGGTGTTGGCGCTGATGTTCCAGGCGGGCAAGGTAAATCCACAGTTGGCGCATGCCTGGAATCAACTGCCGGCGACGGCCGGTGAGCCGGCGCGGCTGAGCACACCGGTGGATATCCAGGCGCTGATACCGCCACACGCTAACTATTATCGCTTCAGCGGTTCGCTGACGACGCCGCCTTGTTCCGAAGGGGTGAGCTGGCTGGTGTTGGATAAGCCTGTAAGCGCTTCTGCTGAACAAATCGATCAATTCCGTTCCGTAATGCACCATGCCAATAACCGGCCGCTACAACCGCTTAACGGCCGCGTGATTGTCGATTAGCCGCCGCCGCGGCGCTTAACGACAATCAGCAAAACATACCGGTGTTTCAGGGGGGTTGGCGATGCATTTGCCTGATAAAGCCGCTATCCCCCCTGCTATCGCCGATAATAACCGTGGCAATGGCAGATAATATCCTGTTGGCAGGGGAATATTTCCCTGAACACAAAATGGGCTAAAAAACACAAGTCATTGTTAAATATATATAATATTTTTCCGCACCGCGCGGAACCACATTTCGCGTATTCGTCAACGAAAAATTGGTCAAAGTTTGGCCTTTCATCTCGACGAAAAAATGCGTAATATACGCGCCCTTGCGGACACAGTATGGTCATTCTTTGTCTATGCGCATTGGACACCACCAGTTAACAAATTGCTTGATTGCGGCCCCGATGGCCGGCATTACAGATCGCCCTTTCAGAACATTATGTTATGAGATGGGGGCTGGGATGACGGTATCCGAAATGCTCTCCTCCAACCCGGAGGTGTGGCGTACGGATAAGTCGCGTCTGCGCATGGTACATAGTGATGAACCCGGGATCCGCGCCGTGCAAATTGCCGGATGCGATCCGGATGATATGGCCGCCGCGGCACGGATTAACGTGCAGAACGGGGCGCAAATCATCGACATCAATATGGGTTGCCCGGCTAAAAAAGTGAACCGGAAGCTGGCGGGATCTGCCTTGTTGCAGTACCCGCAGTTGATAAAACAGATCCTGCAGGCGGTAGTTAACGCTGTGGATGTGCCGGTAACGCTGAAGATACGTACTGGCTGGGCGCCAGAACACCGTAACTGTGTAGAGATTGCCCAACTGGCCGAAGATTGTGGTATTCAGGCTTTGACGGTTCATGGCCGAACCCGTGCCTGCCTGTTTAACGGCGACGCGGAATACGACAGCATTCGGGCAGTTAAGCAGAACGTTTCCATTCCGGTTATCGCGAATGGCGACATTACTGACCCGCATAAAGCCAGAGCAGTGCTCGACTACACTGGGGCCGATGCCCTGATGATAGGCCGCGCTGCTCAGGGGAGACCCTGGATCTTCCGGGAAATCCAGCATTATCTGGACACAGGGGAGCTGCTGCCACCAATGCCACTTGGCGAGGTGAAACGCTTGTTGATTGGGCATATTCGGGAATTGCACGGCTTTTACGGCCAAGGCAAGGGATTTCGAATTGCTCGTAAACACGTATCCTGGTATCTCCAGGAGCATGCCCCAAATGACCAGTTTCGGCGCACATTCAACGCCATAGAGGATGCCAGCGAACAGCTGGAGGCGTTGGAGGCATATTTCGAAAATCTTAGCGTAAAAAAAGAGCTGACAGAACTATGTTCGAACAACGCGTAAATTCTGACGTACTGACCGTTTCAACCGTAAACTCACAGGACCAAGTGACCCAAAAGCCTCTGCGCGACTCGGTTAAACAAGCACTGAAGAACTATTTTGCTCAACTGAATGGTCAGGATGTCAATGACCTGTATGAGCTGGTACTGGCTGAAGTAGAACAGCCACTGTTGGACATGGTGATGCAATACACCCGTGGCAACCAGACCCGTGCAGCCCTGATGATGGGCATCAACCGCGGTACGCTGCGCAAGAAACTGAAAAAATACGGCATGAACTGATACTAGTCAGTTAACGTATTGATAAAAGGCGCTTTAACCTTTGCGGTTAAGCGCCTTTTCTTTGTCACAGCACAGCCGCCCGCACTGAGGGGGTTGGGCGCAGGTGGGGGCTTGTTGACAACCAACAGTATGTCAGCAGAAGATGACCGCAATCTTACAATCAGAGTCTCACTGATGAAAAAACTCCCGGTGGTTACCATTCACTATTGTTCACAATGCAACTGGCTGCTGCGCGCAGGGTGGATGGCGCAGGAACTGCTCAACACGTTCAGCACCGATCTGGCTTCCGTGACGCTGGTCCCCGGTACCGGCGGCATCTACCAAATCCTGGTGGATGAAACGCTTATCTGGGATCGGAAAACTGATGGCGGCTTCCCCGACGCGGCCGCGCTCAAACAGCGTTTACGTGACCATTGCTTCCCCGAGCGCTCTTTAGGCCACACGGACAATAAGGCCCACAAAGACGAAACCGCCGGCGGCTGAAATATCCGGTAGTAGGAATTAACCCGAATTAATCAGAATATTCATACTCCCTGGCGCCCATTCCAGGCCGGCGGGTGTGATATACTGCCTCGCCAAGGGCCCTGTGCGGTTACCGTGTTTCCCCACCCGATACTAACGGCCCCTTGAGTGTAAAGATTTAGTCAATTTATGATATTGGCTAAACAATCATCCTGGCCGGGTGTCTGAAGTATCGTAACGCTATAGAACGGCTTCTTAATGCGCTACAGGTTTCTGCTCCCTATATTGCATAAAAGAGTCGATATGAAGCGTACGCAAGCTTTTCAAGCAGCCCTGCTGCACCCCCGCTACTGGCTGACCTGGTTTGGCCTCGCCGTCCTTTTCCTGCTGGTTCAACTGCCTTACCCGGTGCTTCATCGCCTGGGCATCTGGCTTGGCCGCACTTCAATGCGTTTTCTCAAGCGCCGCGTCGCCATCACCCGCCGTAACTTGGAGCTGTGCTTCCCGGATATGGAGCCGCACCTGCGCGAACGCAAAGTGGTGGGCAACTTTGAATCCCTCGGCATGGGGCTGCTGGAAACCGGCATGGCGTGGTTCTGGTCTGATAAGCGCGTTAAGCGCTGGTTCAATGTCTCCGGTATCAACCACCTGAAAGTGGCGCAGCAAGACGGCCGCGGCGTGCTGGTCATCGGCGTGCATTTTATGTCGCTGGAGCTGGGTGGCCGGGCAATGGGGCTATGCCAGCCGATGATGGCCATGTATCGCCCGCACAACAACAAGGCGATGGAATGGGCGCAAACCAAAGGCCGTATGCGCTCCAACAAAGCCATGCTGGACCGTAAAGATCTGCGTGGCATGGTGCATGCGCTGAAACGCGGCGAAGCGGTATGGTTCGCCCCCGATCAGGACTACGGCCCGCGCGGCAGCGTGTTTGCCCCGCTGTTCGCCGTCGATCAGGCCGCCACCACCAGCGGCACGTTTATGCTGGCCCGCATGGCCAAGCCGGCGCTGGTGCCGGTGGTGTTAATCCGCCGTGAAAACGGCAGCGGCTATGATCTGCTGATTCAACCGGCGCTGGAAAACTACCCGATGACCGATGAAATGGCCGCCGCCGCCTACATGAACAAAGTGGTGGAAAAAGAGATTATGCGGGCGCCGGAACAGTATATGTGGCTGCACCGCCGCTTCAAAACCCGCCCGGTCGGCGCCCCGTCGCTGTATTAATTCCCCGCTATCGCCCCCGCAGCACCGCCGGGGGCGTTTACTCTGGCAACGCGTTATCCACCACGTACCCATCACGCCGAACGGCAGTTTACATCGCCTGATTTCCCCATCACCCACGCCATATCAATTCGCACCAAAATACAGCAGCCGCTGCGTCAACGCCTGTTATTAGTGCATATCCATGCATTCTTAAGCACTACTTCTTCATAGGCAGCTTGAATAATCAGTCTCCTGCAATTCTGGCATCCTGTTTGCTAAGCACTCTTTGGCATTACTTCCATGGATTTTGAGAAGGTGCGCCCTACTGCACCAGTAACAACAATCAGTGCAATTCGCTTACAGGACGCTTTATGAAAAAACTAATTATCTCTACGCTGGCCGCTACGGCCACATTATTCGCTATTACAGGACAAGCACACGCCGGCGCCACATTAGACGCCATCAAGAAAAAAGGCTTTATCCAGTGCGGTATCAGCGATGGGCTGCCCGGCTTCTCTTATGCCGATGCCAGCGGCAAATTCTCTGGGATTGACGTTGATCTGTGCCGCGGCGTCGCCGCAGCGGTATTTGGCGACGCCGAAAAAGTGAAATATACCCCGTTGACCGCCAAAGAGCGTTTCACCGCGCTGCAATCCGGCGAAGTGGATATCCTGTCGCGCAACACCACCTGGACATCGTCACGCGATGCCGGCATGGGGATGATCTTCGCCGGGGTTAACTATTACGATGGCATCGGCTTCCTCACCCACCAAAAAGCCGGGCTGAAAAGCGCCAAAGAACTGGACGGCGCCACCGTCTGTATCCAGGCCGGCACCGACACCGAGCTGAACGTCGCCGACTACTTCAAAGCCAACAAGATGCAGTATACGCCGGTCACGTTTGACCGCTCCGACGAGAGCGCCAAAGCGCTGGACTCCGGCCGCTGCGATACCCTGGCCTCCGATCAGTCGCAGCTGTATGCATTGCGCATCAAGCTCGGCAAGCCGGATGAGTTTATTGTACTGCCGGAAGTGATTTCTAAAGAGCCGCTGGGGCCGGTGGTGCGCCGCGGTGACGAAGACTGGCTGTCGATCGTGCGCTGGACGCTGTTCGCCATGTTGAACGCCGAAGAGATGGGCATCACCTCGAAGAACGTCGACCAACTGGCCGCCAAGCCCACCACGCCGGATATGTCGCACCTGCTGGGGCATGAAGGCACCTACGGCAAAGATCTGAAGTTGCCTAACGACTGGGTGGTCAAAATCGTTAAACAGGTTGGTAACTATGGCGAAGTGTTCGAACGCAACGTCGGCATGGGCAGCGAGCTGAAAATCAAACGCGGCCAGAACGCGTTGTGGAACCAGGGCGGTATCCAGTACGCACCGCCAGTGCGTTAATTCCCCGCTTAGCGTGTAGCGCCCGGCAGGGGACAACCCCTGCCGGCACAGTCCTGGTTAACAGAGGTTTATATCATGTCCCCACGCCCAACCGTTAAAAGCGACCTTTCGCTGAGTAATCCCGCGGTTCGCGCCTGGCTCTACCAGATCATTGCTCTGGTGGCTTTAGTCGCCTTCGGCGGCTATTTAATTCACAACACAGTGACCAACTTATCCCATCGCGGGATTACCTCTGGTTTCGCCTTTCTGGATAACCCCGCCGGCTTCGGCATCGTGCAGAGCCTGATCGACTACCAACAGGGCGACACCTATGGCCGGGTGTTCCTGGTCGGGCTGATGAACACGCTGTTGGTTTCGGCGCTCTGTATCGTTTTCGCCTCGCTGCTGGGGTTTTTCGTCGGCCTTGGCCGCCTGTCCGACAACTGGCTATTGCGCAAACTTTCTACCATCTACATTGAAACCTTCCGCAATATTCCCCCGCTGCTGCAGATCTTTTTCTGGTATTTCGCCGTGTTGCGCAACCTGCCCGGCCCGCGCCAGAGCATTGATGTGTTCGGCAGCCTGTTCCTGAGCAACCGTGGGCTGTATATCCCGGCGCCGATCGCCGGTGAAGGCATATACGCCTTCTTGGCGGCGGTAGCGGTGGCCATTGTCGCCATCCTGGCGCTGCGCCGCTACAACCACCACCGCCAGATCCACACCGGGAAGAGCCGGCGCACCTGGCCCTATGCCCTGCTGCTGCTGATCGGCCTGCCGGCGCTGGCCCACCTGCTGTTCGGCGCGTCCCTGCACTGGGATATACCGGAACTACGCGGCTTTAACTTCCGCGGCGGCCTGGTGCTGATCCCGGAGCTGGCGGCGTTGACGCTGGCGCTGT
Source organism: Gibbsiella dentisursi (assembly GCF_039539505.1). Taxonomy (NCBI): domain Bacteria; kingdom Pseudomonadati; phylum Pseudomonadota; class Gammaproteobacteria; order Enterobacterales; family Yersiniaceae; genus Gibbsiella; species Gibbsiella dentisursi. Next base: position 107,937 of record NZ_BAABDG010000008.1, on the reverse strand, counting down.
CGGTCTACACCTCATCGTTCATCGCCGAAGTGATCCGCTCCGGTATTCAGTCGGTGCCCTCTGGCCAGCATGAAGCGGCGCGCTCGCTCGGGCTGCCCAACCCCGTCACGCTGCGCCAGGTGATCCTGCCGCAGGCGCTGCGGGTGATTATCCCACCGCTGACCAGCCAATACCTGAACGTGGTGAAGAACTCATCCCTGGCGGCCGCCATCGGCTACCCGGATATGGTGTCGCTGTTCGCCGGCACGGTGTTGAACCAAACCGGCCAGGCGATAGAAACCATCGCCATCACCATGTCGGTCTATCTGATTATCAGCCTGACGATTTCGTTGCTGATGAATATTTACAACCGGCGTATCGCGCTGGTTGAGCGCTAAGGGAACTTCATGACGATGACACTGCATTCCCATACCGCCGTTCCGCCCAGCCGCCTGCAATTGGCGATCGCCTGGGCGCACCGCAACCTGTTCTCCAGTTGGGCGAATAGCCTGCTGACGCTGTTCTGCCTGTGGCTGATGTGGGTGCTGATCCCGCCGTTGCTCAACTGGACGATCTTCGACGCCAACTGGCTGGGCAGCAGCCGCACGGATTGCACCCGGGACGGCGCCTGCTGGGTGTTCGTTCATGCCCGCTTCGGCCAGTTTATGTACGGCCTGTACCCCACCGATGAACGCTGGCGCATCAACCTGGCCCTGTTGATCGGGCTGCTTTCCATTGCCCCGATGTTCTGGAAAGCCCTGCCGCGCCGTGGGCGCTACATCGCCTGCTGGGTAGTGGCTTACCCGATTGTGGTGTGGGTGCTGCTGTACGGCGGTCTGTTCGGCCTGCCGCTGGTTGAGACACGCCAATGGGGCGGCCTGACGTTAACGCTGATCATCGCCGCGGTCGGCATTGCCGGCGCGCTGCCGCTGGGGATCCTGCTGGCATTGGCGCGCCGCTCAACGCTGCCCATCGTGCGCGTGCTGTCGGTGGTGTTTATCGAATTCTGGCGTGGCGTGCCGCTGATTACCGTGCTGTTTATGTCCTCGGTGATGCTGCCGCTGTTCCTGGCCGAAGGCACCAATATCGACAAGCTGCTGCGGGCGCTGGTCGGGGTCATCATGTTCCAGTCCGCCTACGTGGCGGAAGTGGTGCGCGGCGGGCTGCAGGCGCTGCCGAAGGGGCAGTACGAAGCCGCGGAATCGCTTGGGTTGGGCTACTGGAAAACCCAGGGGCTGGTGATCCTGCCGCAGGCGCTGAAGCTGACGATCCCCGGCCTGGTCAACACCATCATCGCGCTGTTTAAAGACACCAGCCTGGTGATCATCATCGGCCTGTTCGATCTGTTCAGCAGCGTGCAGCAGGCAACGGTCGATCCGGCCTGGCTGGGCATGTCGACCGAAGGCTACGTGTTTGCCGCCGCCATCTATTGGGTTTTCTGTTTCAGCATGTCGCGTTACAGCCAGCATTTGGAAAAACGCTTTAATACCGGACGTTCCAACCACTGAGGTCAAGCATGAATAACACTACTACCGCCGGCGAAAAAATGATGATCACGCTGGACAACGTCAACAAGTGGTACGGGCAGTTCCACGTATTGAAAGACATTAACCTGCAAGTGCGCCCCGGCGAGCGCATCGTGCTGTGCGGGCCATCCGGCTCGGGCAAATCCACCACCATCCGCTGCATCAACCATTTGGAAGAGCACCAGCAGGGCAAGATCACCGTGGATGGGATCACGCTGGACGGCAATCTGCGCAACATCGAGCGGGTGCGCACCGAAGTCGGCATGGTGTTCCAGCACTTTAACCTGTTCCCACACCTGACGGTGTTGCAAAACTGCACGCTGGCGCCATGCTGGGTGCGTAATATGCCGAAGAAAGAGGCGGAGGAGCTGGCGATGCATTATCTGGAGCGGGTGCGGATTGCCGAGCATGCGATGAAGTTCCCAGGGCAGCTGTCCGGCGGCCAACAACAACGTGTGGCGATCGCCCGTTCACTGTGCATGAAGCCGAAGATCATGCTGTTTGATGAGCCCACCTCTGCGCTGGATCCGGAAATGGTGAAAGAAGTGCTGGATACCATGATTGGGCTGGCGAACGACGGTATGACGATGCTGTGCGTAACCCATGAGATGGGGTTTGCCCGCACCGTGGCCGACCGGGTGATCTTTATGGATCGCGGTGAGATCGTGGAGCAGGCACCGCCACTGGAGTTCTTCAGCAATCCGAAATCAGAACGCACCCAGGCGTTCCTGGCGCAGGTGATTCACTAATCTCCCCTCACCCAACCCTCTCCCAGCGGGAGAGGGCTTAATTCCGTGCACGATCTGTCCCCTCTCCCAATGGGAGAGGGCTTAATTCCGTGCACGATCTGTCCCCTCTCCCAATGGGAGAGGGCTTAATTCCGTGCACGATCTGTCCCCTCTCCCTGTGGGAGAGGGTTAGGGTGAGGGCGGGAGCGAGCAACCCCGTCACCACATCAGTTGCCCAATCATCGGTGCGGAAACCACGGTGATAATCCCGGCCAGCATCATCACCAGGCTGGACACCACGCCCTCCTCCGGCCCCATTTCATAGGCCCTGGCGGTGCCCGCGCCGTGCGAAGACGCCCCCAGCCCGGCGCCTTTCGCCAGGCGGCTGCGCACCATCAGCCGCAGGAACAGAATATCCCCCACCGCCATGCCGAACACCCCGGTGATCACCACAAACAGCGCCACCAAATCCGGCTGGCCGCCCATCTGTTTGGCCGCTTCCAGCGCGAACGGCGTGGTAATCGAGCGCACCGCCAAACTGCGCTGCACCGCTTCAGGCAGCGTCATCAAACGCGCCAGCCACACCGAACTGTAAACGGCCACCAGCATGGAAGTGACCACGCCAACGCTCAGCGACAGCCAATGGCGGCGAATAATATGCAGGTTTTCATACACCGGCACCGCAAAGGCAATGGTGGCCGGGCCAAGCAGCCACAGCAGCCAGTGGGTTTCCCCGAGGTAATCCTGGTAGGAGACGTGGGTGAGCACCAGCAGCAAAACCAACACCAGCGGCGTCAGTACCAACGGCATCAGCAACAGGTTCCGGCGGCGGCGGTACAGCACCTTATTGGCGAAATACAGCGCCAGCGTTACCGCAAAGCAGGCCAGGCTGATAATAAAATCACTCATTGCCGTTTACGCCGCTGTAGCCAGATTTCAAACCGATACACCCGATCGACCACCAACCCGGTGGCGCCCAGCGTCAACATGGTGCTGACGGCGATCACCAGAAAAATCTTCCAGCCTTCCACCATCAGCAACTGCGCGTAATTCACCACCGCCACCACCGCCGGGACAAAGAACAGCAGCATTTCCGCCAGCAGCCAGCGTGAGCCGGCTTTCACCCAGTTCAACGGCAAAATGCGCAGCAGAATCAACGCCAGCAACAGCATCATGCCGATGATGTTGGCCGGCAGCGGCAGATGAAAGTGCTGCACCAACCGATCGGCGATCACAAACAGTACCGCGTACAGCACCACCTGAACCGGCACCTGCAGGCGGTTCAACAGGGAAGGCGCCGCTGGGCGTAACGCCAAAGACATGGCAAACCACCTCAAATTCCATCGAAAAAATCAGAAATAACAGTATACGTAGCCAAGAAACCAGAGATGAAATGAATTAAAATTATCAACATCATGCCGGACGGGAATAGTTTCTCACCGGTATTGCCCATCAGGAGAACCTACCGTGGATGTCCGCACCCTGCGCTATTTTGTTGAAGTGGTCCGCCAGCAGAGCTTTACCCACGCGGCGGAAAAGCTGTTTGTGACCCAGCCGACCATCAGCAAGATGCTGCGCCACCTGGAAGAAGAGCTGGAATGCACATTGTTGATCCGCGAAGGGCGCAGGCTGCGTTTGACCGACAGCGGCCAGGCGGTGTATCAGCGTGGGCTGGCGATCCTGGATGAGTTCCGCCAGTTAGAAACCGAGCTGGACGATATCAGCGCGGTCAAAAAAGGCGTGTTGCGCCTGGGCATTCCACCGATGGTGGGCCGGCAGATCGCCGATTTAATCCGCCAGTTTCGCCAGCGTTACCCCGGCATTGAGCTGCGTATTTCCGAACTGGGCGGCCTGTCAGGCGAGCAGGCAGTCATCGCCGGCGAGCTGGATCTGGCACTGACCGCCTACTCACCCGATTCCGAACAACCGCTCACCTTTCTCCCCCTGCTGGAACACCCGATGTGCGTCGTGGTGCCGCGCACCGCGCACTGGCAAAAGCGCACCGCCATCGATATTATCGAATTGGCCAACTCGCCGATCCTGATTTATAACGAAGACTTCGTGCTGTACAAGATGCTGATGGCGGCGTTCCGGCGGGCCGGGATAGAGCCGCAAATCGCCGTGCGCAGCGGCCAGTGGGATTTTTTGGCTTCCATGGTGCAGGCGGGCGTGGGCATCGCCATGCTGCCGGAGCCGGTGTGCCGGTGGCTGGATAAAGACAGCCTGCTTTGGCTGCCGCTGGCGCCGCGTATGGCCTGGAGCGTGGGGCTGATCTGGCGCCAGGGCAGCTACCTTTCCCACAGCGCGCAGGCGTGGATCGCCTGCTGCCGCGATATCTACCCGCTGGCAAAATAGCCCGGCGCAAACAACAAGGGCCGCTCACGGCGGCCCCTGCGATAATGCCCGGTGTCTACCCTTCGCGCTCGACCAGCAGCGCTTCGAGCAGATCCAGATCGTGCAGCAGTTTTTGCAGCGTTTCATTGCTGATCTTCTGCGTGGCGCGCAGGTGATACAGCTCGCCGCGCTCCGCACGCAGCGCCGTCAGGCGGAAACGCCGTTCCAGATTCTCCAGCGCCAGCGCATTTTCGATATCGTCCTTGCTGGCGATACGCCGCCGCAGCGTGCCAATCACCCGTGAACTGATCTCTTTTAGGATCTGCGGGTCGATATTCTCTTCGCTGTCGGCCGCCAGCCGCTCTTCCATTTTGTGAATGCTCTCAATCGCCACTTCCGCCGCCATGGCGATCGCCATACGTTCTTCACCTTTGCTGACGCTAACGTCCGCCACCTGTACGCCGCGCAACAGCAGCGGCAGCGCCAGCACGCCGATCACCAACGACAGCAGGATCACCCCGGCGGCGATAAACACCAGTTGATAACGCGCCGGGAACGCCGAGCCGTCGCTCAACAGCAACGGGATAGAAAGCACACCCGCCAGCGTGATGGCGCCGCGTACACCGGCAAATGATGCCACCCACAGTTCACGGGTGGTATAGCTGCCGAACAGCAGCGGGCGTTTCTTCAGAAAACGCCGGCTGGCCCCCTTCATCAACCAGAGCCAACTGAAGCGCAGCAGCAGCAGCGCGGCGTAGATCACCGCCACATCGGTAAACAGGTACCAGGTTTCAATCGTCGGATCGAGCTCGGCCTGCAGGATGGAGGTTTCCAGGATGCCCGGCAACTGCAGCCCCAACATGATGAATACCATGCCGTTGAAGACAAACTCCAACATCGCCCATACGCTGTTGGCGCGCAGGCGCATCGCCAGCGGCGCATTGCGGATAACGCCGGACTGGCTGATGGTCATCCCTGCCGCCACCGCCGCCAGGATGCCGGATACGCCGATATGTTCCGCTATCAGATAGGAGGCGAACGGCAGCAGCAGCAGGAACACGATCTGCGTCGCCGGATCGTCCCCGCTCCAGCGGCTCATCATGCGCAGCGATTTACTGTAGGTCCAGGTGACCGCGACCCCGGCCAACAGACCGCCAATCGCTACCTTTAAGAATTCCAGCGTGGCGCCGCCGACGGTAAACACCATGGTGCCCATCGCCACCGCAATGGCAAACTTCAGCGAAACCAGGCCCGACGCGTCGTTCATCAACGCTTCGCCTTCCAGCACGCCCATGATCGTTTTCGGGATACGCCCTTTGCCGACAATGCCGGACAGCGCCACGGCATCGGTCGGTGAGAGCACGGCAGCCAGCGCAAACGCCGCCACCAGCGGGATGCCCGGCACCATCGCATAAATCAGGTAGCCCACGCCAACCACCGTCACCAGCACTAAGGCCAGCGCCAGGCCAAGGATCTCCCGGCCGTGGTGAATAAATTCACGCGTTGGGGTTTTCCAACCGTCGGCAAACAGCAGAGGCGGAATAAACAGCACTAAAAACAGCTCGGGATCGAAATCGACATGCAGCCCAAAATGTGGCCAGGCCAACAGGGCCCCTATCGCAATCTGCATTAACGGCAACGGCACCTGGAACGGCAACATGCGCGTTACCACCCCAGAAAGCGAAACCACCAGGATCAAAATGAGGATTGTAAAAAAGATTTCCATGCTTTCCTTAGACTCTACGGTTCAAACTACCAAGGCGTGTTACCAAAGTATCTGCCGATGATAGATCACTTTTTTTACAGTGGATAAAACTTGTTGTGCCTTTCAGAAAGGCCTGAGGGGAAATACGCCACGGCAGCGGCGCATGTCAAGGATAATGCGCCGCTGCCGGGTTGCCCCGCCGGGAACGGCGGGGGAAAAGCAAACTCAGATCGCCCAGCCGCCGGCATAAAATGCCACCAGCGCCACCGCGATCAACACCGTGCCGATGTTCAGCTTGCGCCACTCGCCGGCGAAGATGCGGCCAATCACCAGCGCGCTAAAGCCCAGCATAATGCCGGTAACGATATTGCAGGTCAGTACGATAAACACCGCGCACAGCAGGCCGGCCATCGCATCCACAAAGTCGTTGAAATCCAGCTTGGTTACGTTGCTCAGCATCAACAGGCCCACGTACATCAGCGCAGGCGCCGTCGCATAGGCTGGCACCAGATAAGAGAGCGGCGACAGAAACAGGATCAGCAGGAACAGGATGCCAACCACGGTGGCCGTCAGGCCGGTTTTGCCGCCCGCTGCGGTGCCCGCGGCGGATTCGATGTACACCGCTGCCGGCGAAGCCCCCACCAGGCCGGAGAATATGCTGCTCAGGGAGTCGGAAGTCAGCGCCTTGCCGCCGCTGATGATCTGCCCGTCTTTATCCAGCAGGTTCGCCTGCCCCGCCACGGCGCGGATCGTGCCGGTGGCGTCAAATATCGCCGTCATGACCAGCGCCAGCACGCTCGGCAACACCACCGGCTGCAACGCCCCCATGATGTCCAGGCTGAAAATCAGCGAGTTACCGTTGGCATCCGCCAGGCTCGGCATCGCAAACAGCCCCTGATATTTCACTGCCGGATCGAATATCAAGCCGATAATTGAAATCGCGATAATCACCAGCAGGATGCCGCCCGGTACCCGCCGCTTTTCCAGCCCGAAGATCGCCGCCAGCCCCAGCAACGTCATCACCACCGGGAAAGAGGTAAAGGCACCGAGCGCCACCGGCAGCCCGTCCAGCGGATTTTTTACCACCAGGCCAACGCCGTTGGCGGCGATCAGCAGCAGGAACAGGCCAATACCGATGCCGGTGCCATGCGCCACGCCCATCGGCAGGTTACGCAGGATCCAGGCACGGATGCCGGTCACCGAAATCACGGTGAACAAAATCCCCATCAGGAACACCGCGCCCAGCGCTACCGGAATGCTGATATGTTGGCCCAGCACCAGGCTGAAGGCGGTAAACGCCGTCAGCGAAATGGCACAGCCAATCGCCATCGGCAGGTTGGCCCACAGCCCCATCAACAGCGAACCAAAACCGGTGACCAGACAGGTGGCGACAAACACCGCCGTGGGGGGAAAACCCGCCTTGCCAAGCATGCTCGGCACCACGATCACCGAGTAGACCATCGCCAGAAAGGTGGTTAACCCGGCCACCACTTCCTGACGCACGTTACTGCCCCGTTCTGAAAGTTTAAAAAATGCGTCAAGCCCGCCTTTCGGCTGAGAATTCGACATATGCTTACCCCTGTGATCATCCCGGCCATTGTTATACCCTTCATACTTCAAGTTGCAGGTGTGTTGGCTTTCCTCGCTCACCCCAGTCACTTACTCCAGTAAGCTCCTGGGGATTCGCTGCGTTGCCGCCTTCCCGCAACTCGAATTATTTTGGGTATATATGGCCTTATTGTTTCCGCGTTGAGCCATGGCGAAACGCCGTTGCCAGGTTTCACCCCACACTTTTCCCTAACGCCGCAACATGCAGCGCGAAAAAAGCAAACGTTTTAGCGTTTAACGCCTGGTGCGCGTCATTTATGATGTTTTATGCAAAGCAAACGATTATCCAACCTTCCGCACCGTCTAATCAATGAAAAACAGCGACAAAATATGCACAAAGGCATTAATGCTAATCATCAGCGAAAATGTGGGCTTTGTCACATAAATAATCGATGGATAGCAACCTGAAATGCGCCCCTTCCAACGCCCATCTCGGGATAAAGGATTGGCGTTGGCAATGTTGGGTTAACGCAGCAATTCAAACGGGCCGCCCTGCTGCAGGGCGCGTTGATAAGCAGGGCGGGCATGGATGCGTTGCAAGAAATCGCTCAACTGCGGGCAACCGTTCAGGCCGCCGCGCGCCGCCATCGCTTCGATAGGGAAGCTCATCTGGATGTCGGCGGCGCTGAAGTCATTGCCGACAAACCAGGCGTTCTTGGCCAGGTGTTGTTCAAGATAAGCGCGGTGGCCGGCAATCTGTTTATCCAGGTATTCACGCTGAACCCCTTTGCCGATTGCCCCCGCCAGCGGGCGCATCAGCCAGGGCATCGGCGGGTGATCCAAACGGCCAAACACCAGTTTCATCACCAGCAGCGGCATTAACGACCCTTCAGCATAATGCAGCCAATAGCGGTACTGCTGGCGCGCGTGAAAGTCGGTGGGCATAAACAGGCCCTGCGCATCATAGGCCTCTTGCAGGTATTCAATGATGGCGCCCGATTCCGCCAGCACCAGATCGCCATCCTCAATCACGGGCGACTTGCCCAGCGGATGTACCTTTTTCAGCGCCGGCGGCGCCAGCATGGTCACGCTATCGCGCTGATAGCGCTGCACCTGGTACGGCACGTTCAATTCTTCCAGGAACCACAGAATACGCTGCGAACGCGAGTTGTTCAGGTGGTGGACAATAATCATAGCGACACTCCGGTTGGTTGCCGCCCCGGCGAGACGTGGTGATAGGGGCCGGGGTATAACGCGGCGCCAGTGGGTTACGGGCAGCAGGCGCCCGCCAGTTGTAAGCGTAGTGGCGATCACGGTATCCCGCCATGACCAACGCCCAACGCGCATTAATCAGTCAATTAATTTGACTGATTAGCTCAAAACTCTCCGATTTCCTCCGCCCGGGCAGAGGGCTATTATTCAACACATCGAGAGGAAACGCCCTCTCATCTAACAAACAAGCCAAGGAATTTATCATGAAAAGCATCAAAATTTTTGTTACCGCACTGCTGCTGACCACCGCTTCTTTTGCCACTGTCGCCGCTGACCATATCAGCAGCCAACCGGCTGAAGGCGCGCAAAAAATCGGCGTGATTTCCGTCACCGGTGCTTCCAGCCTGAGCTCACTGGAAAGCGAACTGGCCAGCAAAGCCGCCGCATCCGGCGCCAGCGCCTACCGCATCACCGCTGTCGGCGGCCAGAACAAACTGTACGGCACCGCAGAAATCTTCAACTAATGACTAACCCCGCCAGGTTATTCAAAAAATGCCAGCCAGCGCCGCCTGCCTGGCATTTTCTTTAGCTCGCTCCACCCGCCGCTCATCGCCTCAAAAACAGCGGCGCCATGTTGCCTCTCACTGGGTGTAACCTTGCGGGTGACGGGACTGCCAACGCCAGGTATCCCGCGCCATGTCGTCAAGATTACGGGTTACCCGCCAATTCAGCTCCCTCTCGGCCTTGCTGGCATCCGCCCAATAGGCAGGCAGATCGCCCTCGCGGCGCGGAGCAAAATGGTAACTGATGGGTTTACCGCAGGCGTTGCTGAACGCGTTAACCACCTGCAGAACGCTGCTGCCGACCCCGGCGCCCAGGTTATAAATATGCACGCCGGGTTTACCCGCCAGTTGCTGCATCGCGATAACGTGGCCGTCGGCCAAATCCATCACATGAATATAATCACGCACACCAGTGCCGTCCGGCGTGGGGTAGTCATTGCCGAACACCGCCAGCGACGCCAGGCGGCCTACGGCAACCTGTGCGATATAGGGCATCAGGTTATTCGGAATGCCCTGCGGATCTTCCCCCAGATCGCCCGAGGGGTGCGCGCCGATCGGGTTAAAATAACGCAAGATGGCAATGCTCCAGGCCGGCTGGGCGTGGTGCAGATCGGCCAGTATCTGTTCCACCATCAGCTTGCTTTTGCCGTAGGGGCTTGTTGGCGTGCCGGTTGGGAAGCTTTCAACATAGGGAATGTTCGGCTGATCGCCGTACACTGTGGCGGAAGAGCTAAAAATCAGGTTGTTGACGTTGGCGGCGCGCATCGCGCAAAGCAGGCGCAGCGTACCGTTAACGTTGTTATCGTAGTATTCCAGTGGCTTGACGGCCGACTCGCCCACCGCCTTAAGGCCTGCAAAATGGATCACCGCCTCAATGGCATAATCACCCAGCATCTCCGCCACCAAGGCTTGGTGACGAATATCGCCTTCCACGAAGATGGGCCGTTTGCCGCCGAGGCGCTCGATGACCGGCAGCACGCTGCATTTACTGTTGGAAAGATTATCAAGAATGATAACGTCGTGGCCCTGCTGCAATAATTGTACGCAGGCATGGCTCCCTATGTAACCGATACCACCCGTAACCAATACCCTCATGACGTGCTCCTTTAGCGTATTTAATGCGCTAAAAATAGCATGGGCGGCAGGTGAAAAGTGTGATATCCACGATATTAATGTAATCGATTACAACGCTATGGGTCACCACGGTGGGCCGCTTTCAGCCAGGGGTTCTGTCATTGAGATACGCCGTTCCCTTTGGCGAAGACCATGCCGCACGGCGCGGCATTTACCGGCTAAGCTGATGCGCAATCGCCTGCAACTGTTCGGCAATCGCCTGCAGATTGTTGCCGGACTCCCGTTTTGGGCCGGTTGATTGGCGCACAATCAGCTGAGCTGGCAGGATCGAAGAGCTTCTCGACACTTCGTTCTCGTTGGAATCAAGAATACGGCGCACCGCTTCTTTTCCCTGCAAATCCAGATCCAAGGAAACCGTGGTCAGCGCCGGGTGAAAAAACGAGCTTTCATAGGTGCCGTCATACCCCACGATGGATTTTTCGCCCGGTATTGAAATTTGGTGCTGATGGAACGCGCTAAGCACGCCGAGCGCCATTTGATCGTTCGCCACCAGTACGGCGCTAAAATCAGGAGTTTCCCGCAGCATCTGCAACGCCCCAACGTAGCCACTCTGCGCGTCCCAATTCCCGTATACCACGCTGGCCGGCTCCAGGCCGTAACCGGCCAGCGTCTCCAGCCAACTTTTGAGCCTTAACTTCGCCGACACGGAACTTTCCGGCCCCGCCAGCAGGGCGATATCGCGGTGCCCCAGATCATAGAGGTACTTGACGCTGGCACGCGTGCCGTCCGCAGGATTGAAAGAGACATTAAACACAGCGCTATAAGGATCAACGTCGAGGAACAGGCAGACAATATCGTCGTTATCGGTGGCGATTTTTTGCGCCAACTCCGTCTCTAGCGGGACGTTAATGATAACCTTATCAACCAACTGAGACTTGAGTTTGTTGATTGATTTTTGGATATTTTGATTGACGTTCTCATCAATCATCGAAATAAGCACCTCGTATCCTTCAAGGTTCGCATAACGCTTTATCGCCGCGGCGACCTGTGAAGGCGCATGCAACGCCAACGATGTCGTCACCAGGCCAATGGTCTGGCTTTGCTTGCCGACCAGTTGCTGAGCCAGGCGGTTTGGCACATAGCGCAATAGTTCTATGGATTTCTCGACCTTGCGGCGCGTGGCTTCCGATACGTTCGCCGATTTATTAAGCACCCTGGATACCGTCTGGTAGGACACACCCGCATGACGGGCCACATCTTCTAATGTTGCGCTTTTAGACTTCATGATCCGGTTCCTTGTGTTGTCATGCATTGATTGTAACAGGGGCCATTGAAAAAAACGCTCACCGCCCTTCCCGATGGCAAAAAAAAGCCAATAAAGTACTACGCTCACATATTACCAATACGCGAACAAACTCACCAATCCTGACAAAAACCACGCATTTATTTGCACTTAATCACAATATCTTAATCATCAATTTGCCTGTTTTTACATTTAGGCATTCTATGACATCAATTATGTGAACGTAATACAAACGATAAGAGGCTACTATGAACACAACTCTACGCGCCGCATCCATTGCGTTAGCGACTGCACTGGCTTCACCTTCACTGCTCGCTGCCGCAAACCCTATCGATTTTCATGGTTACCTGCGCTCCGGCGTCGGCGTCTCACGCGATGGCGGTATGGAAGAGTGGCAAAAAAATAAGCTTGGCCGGCTGGGCAATGAAGCGGATACCTATGGCGAACTGGAGCTGGGCTCCGAGGTGTATAAGAAAAACGATGTCAGTTTTTATCTCGACAGTATGGTCAGCATGGTGTCCGACGGCTCGAACGATAACGAAACCACGTTCGGGGATGATGCCGAATTCGGCCTGCGCCAGTTGAATCTGCAAATCAAAGGGCTGATCCCCGGCGATCCTAACGCGGTGATTTGGGGCGGGAAACGCTACTATCAACGCCACGATCTGCACATCATTGATACCAAATACTGGAACATTTCAGGTTCCGGCGCCGGGATAGAAAACTACACGTTCGGCCCCGGCGCCATTTCCGTGGCCTGGATCCGTGGCGATGCCAATGACGTCGACTACCGCGTTGATGGCGATAGCAATGTCAATATCAACTATATCGACCTGCGCTATGCGGGCTGGAAACCCTGGAATGGCGCCTGGACGGAATTCGGCATTGATTACGCCATGCCGAATCCAACCAATAAACAAAAAGCCTACGGCGGGCTTTATGATGCCGACAATGGCGTGATGCTGACCGGCGAAATCAGCCAGGATATGCTGGGCGGTTACAACAAACTGGTTCTACAGTATGCGAACAAAGGGCTGGCACAAAACATGGTTTCGCAGGGCGGCGGCTGGTACGACATGTGGAACTATGTCAACGATGCGACAGGCTACCGTGTTATCAACACCGGTTTGATTCCCATTACAGACCGGCTGTCATTCAACCATGTCTTGACCTGGGGCTCGGCTGACAATCTCACGCAGGATACGGACAAATCGCGCTTAATCTCGCTGGTCGGGCGGGCACAATATCAGTTTACCGATTATGTGCGCCTGATTGGTGAAGCCGGTGGTTTTTACCAAAAAGACACCAATAAAGATGGCTCGCACTACAAACAAAGCGGTGAGAAATATACCGTTGCCTTAGGCCTGGCTGACGGGCCGGAGTTTATGTCGCGCCCGGAACTGCGCGTCTTCGCTTCTTACCTGAATGATTCAGAAAATGGCAAGTCGTTCCAGGACGGCACCGCCAATAACACCTGGAACTTTGGCGTACAGGTTGAAGCCTGGTGGTAATTGTTCGGCATTAGTCTCATTCATGGCATACGTTGATACCCTTCATACTTCCAATTGCAGGTGTGTTGGCTTTCCTGCGAATCGAATTATTTTGGGTATATTTCTACACACCGGAACGCTATTTTCTCGCCGTCGGATCATTTAGGAAAACAATACGGGCTAACCCATTATCGGTTATCTCGTATTCTTTATTAGCTTGCGGAAAAATGCTCTTCCAATAATTTACGCAACGCATCAGATTGTTTGCCAAAAATAGCATGCACCTGTTGGCCAAGAATAATAACGCCCAATGCCCCTTCTGTTTGCAACGCCGCCGAATTCACCAGGGAAAGATTTTTCACCGTTACCCGCAGGCGGGTAATACAGGCATCGACGTTTTCGATATTCGCATCACCGCCGAATGCAGTGACCAATCGCTGGATCTGTTGCTGCTCCGATTCGCTAAGTTTTACCGCCGGTTTAGCCGGTGAAAAATAGTGCAGGAATGATTTAACACTGACCATAATTAACTCCTCATTTTCTTCAGATAAGAAAACGCCTGTTATAAAAACAGGCGTACAAATGCGCTATACCCTTCATACTTCAAGTTGCAGGTGTGTTGGCTTGGTTACTCGGCCCATCCCTGGGCCTCGCCCCTTCGGGGCCGCTGCCAACAGCGTTCAAATCTGCTCCCAGCAGATTTGTCGCTCACCCCAGTCACTTACTCCAGTAAGCTCCTGGGGATTCGCTGCGTTGCCGCGTAATTCGGCCGTTCGGCCTCACCCCTACGGGGCCAGCGCTAGCGCTGTTCAAAAACGCTTTTGCGTTTTTGTCCTGCAACTCGAATTATTTTGGATATAATTATGCTTTACGGCTAACAATACGGCAGCCCCAGGGCGCCAGAACCACCTCCCCGCTAATGGCTTGCCGATCAATACAATCCGTGTACCCCGCCGGCAGCGTGAGCGTTTGCTGCTGCACGGTAAAATTCTGGATAAAGACAAATGCCGTTTCACCATCGGTACGCGCGGTGGCGACCACGCCAGGCGGGAAATGGCTTTCCACTGCGCGCGGCAGCCGAAGCGCATCAATGATGTGGCCGAAGAAATCACGCTGGAAGGCCAGATCGTTGCGAGAAGCCACATACCAGGCTTTGCCCTTGCCAAAGGGGTTCACGGTCACCGCCGGCTGGCCGGCATAAAAATCCGTACGGTACGTTGCCAGCGCCTGGGCGGATTCCGTATGAATCAAATCACACAGGTGGCGGGCCTGATACGGCCCCTGAAGGCCAGCGGCATTGCCCGCCAACCCCTGAACCAGGTTGTGCTCCCCCTCGCCCAGGCAGTCAATCTCTTCCGCCCAGACCCCTAACAGATTGCGCAACGGCCCCGGGAAACCACCGAGATGGCAAAGATCTGACTCATTCACGATCCCGCTCCAGTAAGTTGCCACAAAATGGCCGCCTGCGGCGACAAAGGCTTCCGCGCGTTCGGCAAAACCGTCGCGCACCATATACAGCATCGGGGCGATCACCAGCTGATAGTTGGCCAGATCGCAATCGGCATTGATCACGTCAACGGCAATGCCCTGTTCCCAGAATGGCCGATAGTGTTCGACGACCGTGTTTTCATACTCCAGCCCCAAATTGCGCGGCCCCTGCGCATCATCCATCGCCCAGCGGTTTTCCCAATCGAAAATAACGGCCACTTTGGCTTCGGTACGGCAGCCGACAACCCCTTGTAGCTGGCTTAGTATGTCGCCCAGTTTGCTGACTTCCCGCCCGGTGCGGGTATCGATATGGCCCACGTGATCGACCACCGCGCCGTGGAATTTCTCTACCGAGCCCCGGCTTTTACGCCACTGAAAATACTGCACCGTATCCGCGCCGTGCGCCACCGCCTGCAGCGATGAGAGAATATGCATACCCGGCTTTTTCAACTTACTGGTCGGTTGCCAGTTGGTCACGCTGGGCGTCGACTCCATCAATGCAAACGGCTTGCCCTGCTTCAGCGTGCGCATCAGGTCATGGTACATGGCGGTATAGCAGGCAAGGGTGGTTTCGTCCTTGTCGCGATGCCACATGGGGTAACTGTCCCAGGAAATAAAATCTAACGGCTCCGCCAGCTTCCAATAGTCGTAGTCGTAGAAATACTCCATAAAGTTGGTGGTCACCGGCAAATCGGCATTGGCGGCTTTCAGCGGAGCGATCTCATGCCGGCAAAAATCGGTGACCAGAGCGGTATTGAAGCGGCGCCAGTCCAGATTCAAGCCATGAATAGAAATTTCGCCCTGCGGCGCCGGCGATTCAATCTGCTGCCAATCGCTGTAGGTATGGCTCCAGAAGGTGCTCCACCAGGCATGATTAAGCGTATCCAGCGTCTGATAGCGCGCCTTCAGCCAGCCACGGAACTGCGCCTGGCAGCGTTCGCAGTGGCATTCTCCACCATATTCATTGGAAACATGCCAACCCAGCACGGCGGGATGATGAGCATAGCGCTCCGCTAACAGGCTGTTGATTTTCAATGTTTTATCACGATAAACCGGCGAGCTCATACAGTGATTATGGCGCCCGCCGTGCAGGGCGGGCACGCGATCGCGGCCCACCCGCAACACCTCGGGGTATTTCTGCGACATCCAGGCCGGCCGGGCGCCGCTCGGCGTGGCAAGAAACACGTGAATACCGGCCTGATAGAGTTTATCCAAAATGGCATCCAGCCACGCAAACGCAAATACGCCTTCCTGCGGTTCAAGCTTTGCCCAGCTAAAAATCCCCACGGACATGACGTTGCAATTTGCCTGCTGCATCATCGCAATGTCTTTATCAATAATATCCGGATAGTCTTCCCATTGTTCAGGGTTATAGTCTGCGCCATGCAATAAGGCATTGACCTTCAAACTTAAAGGCAAAAATTTATTCATAATGAAAACCCTAAGACTTACGACAATTAATTAAATACTTTTACCGATGGCAGCACTTTCCCCTGGCAATTAAAAAGCGCCTGATTTTCCCGGGCATTGCCCTCTTTCCATTGGTCATCAATATATTTCATACCGGCCGGCGTGGCCCAGGTATTCCCCGGCACCGCTATCCATGTTGGCTCCCAATAAAAAATCCCTTTGCCGCGCTGGCCGGGAACATTGATAACGGCCTGCATAAGATCGTGAATATAATCATATTGGCCCTGCACCGTAGCCGGATATCCCCCCTCTTTCTCTTCCTTTTGTTGAAAACTGTTTTCCGCGTTGTCGCAATTTTCCAGCGTATAACCATAGGCCGCTTCAACGACGATAACATCTTTGTTATAGCGTTTACTGATGTCGTCCATATTGGCCTTCAACGCGCTAATCGGGCCGTTCCAATAGGTGTACATGGAAAGGCCGATCACATCGAACGGTACATTGCGGCGGGTAATTTCATCGAACCACCAGCGGAAGACATCATTTTTAGTGCCCTCCGCCAGATGCAGCATAATTTTAACCTGCTCACCGCCGGTAAGATTCTCTTTCAGGCCGGCAATGGCGGCATTAAGCAAGCCGGCCACGCGATCAAACTCCCCCCCGCCCTGCCCCCAGCTTTTGCCTTCCGGCCACAGGATGCCGCCGTTGATTTCATTGCCGATCTGCACCATATCCGGCAGCACGCCCTGTTGTTTAAATTGGGCAATGGTCGCGCGGGTATAATCATGGATTGCCGTTTTCAACTGCGCATAATCCATGTTGGCCCAGGCTTTCGGTTTAAATTGCTTGCCGGGATCGGTCCAGAAATCGCTGTAATGAAAATCCAGCAACAGCTTCATGCCCTGTGCCTTGGCCCGTTTTGCCAGGGCCAGCGTGGTCGCCAGATCGTTATCGCCGCCGCCATAACCTTGCCCCGCCGCATCTTGCGGGTCCACCCACAGGCGCAAACGGACATAGTTCACGCCGTTTTGGCGCAAAATAGCGATCGCATCCCGTTGCTGATGATTTTCGTCATAAAATTTCGCGCCGTGCTTTTCCGCATCCAGCAAGGTGGAAATATCCGCCCCCTTAATAAAATCGGCGGGCATATTGGCAAATGGCCGCGTAGCGATCGCTTCCGCCGCATACGCACTGGCGGAAAAACTACAGCTTAGACACACGGCAAGCAGAACAGGTGTGAATCTTTTCATGCGGTTATCCTTTTGTACTGCCGGAGGTGAGGCCGGAAACAAAGTATTTCTGTAGCGCCAGATAGAGGATCGCCACCGGAATCGCGATCAACACGGCGCCTGCGGCGTAGGTGGTGTAACTGGCGCCCATTTTTTGCGCCACCAGGTTATAAAGCCCGATCGGCAAGGTGTATTTGTCTGGGGTGCGCAAGATGGTGCTGGAGAGAATGAAATCCCCCAGCGGGCCGGTGAAGGAAAACAGCGCGACGACCGCCACGATAGGCTTCGACAACGGCATGATGATCTCAATAAAGATGCGGAAGTTGCTGGCGCCGTCCATACGCGCCGACTCATCCAGATCTTTGGGGATCGCGTCCAGGTAGCCCTTCATCAGATAAGTGTTCATCGGGATCATCCCGGCGACATAAATCAGCACCAGCGCCAAATGGCTATTGATCAGGCCCAGCAACTGGGACAGCACGAAAATCGCAATCAATGCCGAAAACTGCGGGATCATCTGCAGCAACAGGAACAGCATCAGGCCGTTTTGCCGCCCTTTAAAACGGAAACGGGAAAAGGCGTAGGCGGTAAAGCTGACGCTGATTAAGGTCAGCACCATGGTCAGAAAACTGATTTTCATCGAGTTCCAGTACCATGTCACGTAATTGACCTGGCCATTAAAAAGATCGGCGTAATGCTGGAAAGAAAGATTCTCCGGAATAATGGAGGTACTCAGCAGGCTATTGCCGGCATTCAGCGATGCGCCCACCGTCCAAATCAACGGGTAAATAATGATGAGCGATACCAGCACGATAATCAGCCACGATAACGACAGGCGCACCCATTTTTCACGTTTAATACTTTGTGATTTAGCCATTTTGCTTCCTTTAGGCCATGTCATCATTTTTAAATGATTTCGTGGCGCGGAATTGCCACAGAGCCAGGCCGACGACAAAAACAGACAGCAGTATGGTAATGGTTGCCGCAATGGCGTACTGCGATGAGGACATGGTCAGTTTGTAGATCCACGACACCAGAATATCGGTCCCCCCTGCGTTAGACCCCGCCACCGCCGGCCCCCCGTTGTTAAACAAATAGATGATGTTGAAATTGTTAAAATTGAAGGTGTACTGGGTAATGATGATGGGCGCGATCGAGTACAGCACCAGCGGCAAGGTGATGGTGCGCAATTTGGTCCAGCTGCTGGCGCCGTCCATCGTCGCCGCTTCATAAAGATCTTCTGGGATCGCCTGCAACACACCGGTCGTCATGGCGAAAACAAACGGGAAGCCAAGCCAGGTCTGCATCATGATCAGCGCCGTTTTGGTCCAGAATGGATCGGTCATCCAGGCCTTGGGGCTAATGCCGATAAACGCCAGGATGGCATTGTTAATGATGCCGAAGGAATCATTAAACATGCCGGCAAACACCAGAATCGTCACGAACCCCGGCACCGCCCACGGCAGGATAAAAATGGTTCGAATTAACGGCTTGAAACGTAAATCCTTCTGATTGACGAGGATCGCCAACAGCACCCCAACGCTGCACTGAAAGGTGGTCGCCAGCAACGTCCAGACGACCGTCCACTGCAAAACATCCAGAAACGTGGAGCGCCAAATCGACAGGGTAAAAATATTGATGAAGTTTTTAATTCCCACCCAATCCACCAGCTTCGCCGGCGGCGTGTGGTAGAGGTTATAGTTGGTGAAGGCAATGGCAAAGCCGAACAGAATCGGAAATATCACCACGAAGACCAGCAGAATAAAGCCGGGCGTAATCATCAGATACGGGAAACCTTCGCTTAACAACATCTGATATTGCTTACGCACGCTGTTTAGCTGCAGCCCTTCATCGCGTTTTTTCCCGTTCAGCCAGGCATCCCGCAGGGAGAGATAATAAATGGTGACGCCAAAGGCAATAATCAGCACGCTGATGATCCCTTCCGCCAGCAAAAAGATGGAGTTATCACGAGGTACTTGCTCACCTAAGCTATACAGCCCCCATAACCCTTCGCGCAAAAAATCATAAAAAATGCCGATAAAACTGCCCAACAGGAGCAGAAAGATCCCCCCCTTTAACCACTGGCGGTGATAAAACTGACCGAAGCCCGGCACAATAGCCAACAACAGGCCACACCAGGCATGGCGCCCCGCGCCATGCGCCTTAGCAAAATTCTCGCTGGGACTGATAATCACATACGGCTCCTTCTGAAAACGGGGAAAGCTCCCCGTTCCGCTACGGCAAAGTCATTACTACTGATTGCTGGCCTGCATGGCTTCAATTTGCATATTGATCTGTTTTTCTGCGTTATCGAGCGCGTCTTTCGGCGCCTGCTTACCGGTCAGGCTAAGTTCCAGCGCCGCATTGGCCGGCCCCCAAACTTCCCCCATTTCCGGAATGCCAGGCATCGCAGCCGCGCGCGTTGATTGCACCGCCACTGCGTTGGCCTTTTCATCATTCTTGATCAGCGGATCATTCATCATTGCCGTCAGCGGCGGGATTTCGCGCGTCGCGATATAGCGGGCTTTCACATACTGCGGCTGGTTAATAAACTCGATAAACCGTTGCGCCAGCTGTTTGTCTTTGCTCCAGGTAGAAACGACATAACCTTTCACGCCAAGGAAAGAGCCCATCGGTTTGCCATCAGGCAAATTGGGCAGAGGCGCCACGCCGTAATTAATACCGGCGGCTTCATAAGGCTGGAATGCCCAGGGGCCGTTAATCACCGCGGCGGCTTTTTTCTCGGTAAATAATGAGTCAATGGCATTCAGGCCGTTATCGCCAATGATCCCGGCAGGGAAGACGCCATCGGCATAGAATTTCTTCAGGAAAGTAACGGCTTCAACCACGCCGGGTTTATTTAACCCCACATCCTGCGGATTAAGCCCGCCCTTGCCGTTGTCGCCAAAGATATAGCCGCCCATGGGGGCAATCACGCCCCAGCTGTAATAAATCTGGTCAAACTTGGCCAGCAAACCGTATTTATCCTGTTCACGCTGCTTTTTAGAGAAGTCGTACCATTCCTGCAGGTTGCTTAACGGTTGTTCAATCAGATCTTTGTTGTAAATCAGCACCAGCGTTTCCACCGCTTTCGGCACGCCGTACAACGTATTGTCCATACGGAACGCCTTCACCGCTGCCGGCGTGAATTCATCCATCTTGGTTTTTTCAACATCCAACGGCGCCAACAACCCCTGAACAACGGCCCCGCCCAACTGATCATTAGGGATAACCAACACGTCCGGGCCAATCCCTGCCGGGCCGTCCAGGCGCAGCTTTTCCAGCTGTTGCGCGTAAGGCATCTCCTGTACGTTAACTTTTACGTTGTACTGTTTTTCAAAGTCGCTAATCGCATCTTTGATGCCGACGGATTTTTTGATGTCTTCCCAGACATTGAGCTGTTGCGCGGCATGCGCCGGCAGACTCATTATCTGCCCAACGGCCAGGCCAGAGAGGATAAGTGCAGCAAGTATGTTCTTTTTCATTATCAACCTCATGTGAAGGTATAACAATTTAATGATTATTATTGTGCATCACCGTTTTTAGACGCCCAGGAATTGTTGCTATACCTTGATTTCATGCCATTCCCTCTGGCCGCGTCATTTTGTTATACGCTACGCTGCAGGCAGGAATAAAACTACAAAAAACTGCTCATTGTGTGATCATGGCTACAGAAATGAAACATCACGATAGGGCGCCAAAACACGGGAAGTTATAGTCAATACATGAATTCAATGCTGTTGAGCATCGCTTTTCTGGAATGTTATACGTAATACAAAAATCATTTCAGCACGCTAAGAAACCCAACGGCAAACAGCGGCTAACTAGTTCGAGGAGCGTTGATGTCCAGCATACGACTGAGAAATGTCACCAAGCGGTTCGGCAATACGGTAACGCTACATAATGTTGATCTTTATATTGAAAATGGCGAATTTGCGGTATTTGTCGGCCCATCAGGCTGCGGTAAATCTACACTGCTGCGGATGATTGCCGGATTGGAAGAGGTCAGTGATGGTGAAGTATTGATTGGCGATGAAGTGATGAACGATGTCGCTCCGGCGCACCGTGGGGTGGCTATGGTGTTTCAATCCTATGCGCTGTACCCGCATATGACGGTGGCAGAAAACATGGGCTATGGGTTGAAGGTGAATAAAGTCCCCAAAGAAGAAATACGCCACCAGGTTGAAATGGTGGCTAAAACCTTGCAACTGTCGCAGTTGCTGGACAGAAAACCGAAGCAGCTTTCCGGCGGCCAGCGGCAACGCGTCGCTATTGGGCGCGCGATTGTGCGCAATCCCCGCGTATTTATGTTTGATGAACCGCTATCCAATCTGGATGCCGAATTGCGCGTTGAAATGCGCCTGCATATCGCAAAACTGCATCAGGAAATGAAAACCACCATGGTGTATGTCACCCACGATCAGGTTGAAGCGATGACGCTTGCCGATAAAATCGTGGTTATGAACTACGGCCAGGTTGAGCAAATGGGCTCACCGATGAGCCTATACTACAACCCGATAAACAAATTTGTCGCCGGCTTTATCGGCTCCCCCAAAATGAACTTGCTGCCGGCGACGGTAACCGCCTGGCAGCCGGGTGAGCTTAGCATCAGCCTGGCGCCAGATCATACCGTCACCCTGGCGATAGATACCACACCGTTAAAAGCCGGCGAGAGCATCACGCTGGGGATCCGCCCAGAGCACCTGTCGACGGAAGCCACAACCGGGCCGGGCATGGAGTTCCAGTGTGAAGTGGTGGAACGGCTGGGAAATAACACCTATCTGTTCGGCCAATGCTATGGCCATGACAACGTGAAAGTATTATTGCCCGGTGACGTTCGTTTCCGCCCTTGGCAAAAAATTAACGTGGCCTTTGCGGCCAGGCACTGCATGATCTTCGATAAGCATGGGGTACGAATTAGTGCGGATATTCCGCTGCCAGATGAGCATTAACGGCCGGCTTGAAGCCTGGATGAAGAACGCTGGGATTGTCGATACGGTGAATCTTGATAAATCGGGTGGGCGCTATGAGGTAATCACGCAAAGCGATGCATCCAGTACCGAGTGTTCAATAAGCGAAGTTAACAGTTATCTGGTATCAAAAAGCGATGTAACGCACTGACTGAATGGTATGCGAGCAACGTCCAGAATGTGGATCCCAGATGGTGTGTACGCAACAATAAAAAACCCTGCCGAAGCAGGGTTTCATCGTTCTTCGTGAACACATGCTAAAAATGCATGCGTTAGAACGGGATATCGTCGTCAAAATCCATTGGCGGTTCATTGCTGCTGGCCGCCGGGGCGCTGTTCTGCGCCGGGCGCGCCTGCTGGCCGCCGCTGAATTGATTGCCGCCCTGGGGTTGCTGTGGCTGGCCCCAGTTGCCCTGGCCACCGGCTGATTGGCCAGCGCCTGCGCCGCCGCCCTGCCCTTGCTGACGGCCGCCCAGCATCTGCATGGAGCCGCCAATGTTCACCACCACTTCCGTGGTGTAACGATCCTGGCCGCTCTGATCCTGCCATTTACGGGTCTGAAGCTGGCCTTCGATATAAACCTGTGAGCCTTTACGCAGGTATTCACCCGCCACTTCCGCCAGTTTGCCGAACAGCACTACGCGGTGCCATTCCGTTTTTTCTTTCTGCTCGCCAGTCGCCTTATCACGCCAGCTTTCGGAGGTTGCCAGAGTAATGTTGGCAACTGCGCCCCCATTCGGCATGTAACGAACTTCCGGGTCTTGGCCCAGGTTCCCGACCAGAATTACTTTGTTTACGCCTCGGCTGGCCATGAGCACTCTCCTGATGAATGATTTTTACACAGTATAAACGAGTGAGTTTAACATGCCAGACGCGAAACCACACCTACGTTAATAACTGCGAATTGGGTTCCAGAAGTGTTCCCACACCCGGCTACGTTGCATTCATATACTGGATATCCATTCAGTTTTTTTTGTGCCATAATTATGCGTTTCGTACTGGCTGTACTGTTTTTTTGCGCGTTAAGTCACAAGAATGCACGCAAAAAGTGCAAACGGGCGCAGCGTATCATCAAGACGGGAAGTGTAAATGGACAATATCGAAGTTCGTGGTGCTCGTACCCATAATCTCAAAAATATCAACCTGATTATCCCACGCGACAAGCTGGTGGTGGTCACCGGTCTGTCTGGATCAGGCAAGTCCTCACTGGCTTTTGATACGCTATACGCCGAAGGGCAGCGCCGCTACGTTGAATCGCTTTCCGCCTATGCGCGCCAGTTCCTCTCTCTGATGGAAAAGCCGGATGTCGATCATATCGAAGGGCTGTCGCCGGCCATTTCGATCGAGCAAAAATCAACGTCGCACAACCCGCGTTCCACCGTGGGCACCATCACGGAAATTCACGATTACCTGCGCCTGCTGTTTGCCCGCGTCGGCGAGCCGCGCTGCCCGGAGCACCATGTGCCCTTGGCGGCGCAAACCGTCAGCCAAATGGTGGACAACGTGCTCAGCCAGCCGGAAGGCAAACGGCTGATGCTGTTGGCGCCGGTGATTAAAGATCGCAAAGGTGAGCACACCAAAACGCTGGAAAACCTGGCCACCCAGGGCTACATCCGTGCGCGTATCGATGGCGAAGTGTGCGATCTTTCCGATCCGCCGAAACTGGAACTGCAGAAAAAACACTCTATTGAAGTGGTGGTCGATCGCTTCAAAGTGCGTGAGGATCTGGCCCAACGTCTGGCGGAATCGTTTGAAACCGCGCTGGAGCTTTCCGGCGGCACGGCGGTAGTCGCCGATATGGACGACGCCAAGGCGCCAGAGTTGCTGTTCTCCGCCAACTTCGCCTGCCCGCAATGCGGTTACAGCATGCGCGAACTGGAACCGCGCCTGTTCTCGTTCAACAACCCGGCCGGCGCCTGCCCCACCTGCGACGGCCTGGGCGTGCAGCAGTTTTTCGATCCGGACCGCGTGGTGCAAAACCCCGAGCTGTCTCTGGCCGGTGGCGCGATCCGCGGCTGGGATCGCCGCAATTTCTACTACTTCCAAATGCTGCGCTCGCTGGCGGACCACTACGATTTTGATATCGAAGCCCCGTTCAACAGCCTGGGCGACAACGTGCAAAAAGCCGTGTTGTATGGCTCCGGCAAGGAATCGATCGAATTTAAATACATCAACGATCGCGGCGATACCACAGTGCGCCGCCACCCGTTCGAAGGCGTGCTGCACAATATGGAGCGCCGCTACAAGGAAACCGAATCCACCGCGGTGCGCGAAGAGCTGGCGAAATTCATCAGCAACCGCCCCTGCGCTTCCTGTAACGGCACACGCCTGCGTGAAGAAGCGCGTAACGTATTTGTGGAAGACACCACGCTGCCGCAAATTTCCGATCTTAGCATCGGCCATGCGCTGACCTTCTTCCAAAACATGAAGCTAAGCGGCCAGCGCGCCAAGATCGCCGAGAAAGTATTGAAAGAAATCGGCGATCGCCTGAAGTTCCTGGTGAACGTCGGCCTGAACTACCTGTCACTGTCCCGTTCGGCAGAAACCCTGTCCGGTGGCGAAGCGCAGCGTATCCGCCTGGCAAGCCAGATCGGCGCCGGATTGGTGGGGGTAATGTACGTGCTGGATGAGCCTTCCATTGGCCTGCACCAGCGCGATAACGAGCGCCTGTTGGAAACGCTGATCCACCTGCGCAACCTGGGCAACACGGTGATTGTGGTGGAACACGATGAAGACGCCATCCGCATCGCCGACCACGTGATCGATATTGGCCCCGGCGCCGGCGTACACGGCGGCCAGGTGGTGGCGGAAGGTACCGTTGCCGACATCATGGCGCAACCGGATTCCCTCACCGGGCAGTTCCTGAGCGGCAAGCGCGAGATCGCCATTCCGCAGCAGCGCGTCTCGGCCGATCCGAGCAAAGTCTTGAAGCTGAGCGGCGCACGCGGCAACAACCTGAAGGACGTCACGCTGACGCTGCCGGTCGGGCTGTTCACCTGCATCACCGGGGTGTCCGGCTCGGGCAAATCAACGCTGATTAACGATACGCTGTTCCCGATCGCCCAGCGCCAGCTTAACGGCGCCACCCTCGCCGAACCGGCGCCGTTCCGTGAAATTACCGGGCTTGAGCATTTCGACAAGGTGATCGATATCGATCAAAGCCCGATCGGCCGTACACCGCGTTCCAACCCGGCCACTTATACCGGCATCTTCACGCCGGTGCGTGAGCTGTTCGCCGGCGTGCCGGAAGCTCGCAGCCGCGGCTATAATCCGGGGCGATTTAGCTTCAACGTGCGCGGCGGGCGCTGCGAAGCCTGCCAGGGCGATGGCGTGATCAAGGTGGAAATGCACTTCCTGCCGGATATTTACGTGCCCTGCGATCAGTGCAAAGGCAAACGCTATAACCGCGAAACGCTGGAGATTAAATACAAAGGCAAAAGTATCCACGAAGTGCTGGATATGACCATCGAAGAAGCATGCGATTTCTTTGATGCCGTTCCCGCGCTGGCGCGCAAGCTGCAAACGCTGATCGACGTTGGCCTATCGTATATCCGCCTCGGCCAGTCGGCCACCACGTTGTCCGGCGGTGAAGCCCAGCGGGTGAAACTGGCGCGTGAGCTGTCAAAACGCGGCACCGGCCAAACCCTGTATATCCTTGACGAACCGACCACCGGCCTGCACTTCGCCGATATTCAGCAGTTGCTTGCGGTGCTGCATCAGTTGCGCGATCAGGGCAACACTATCGTGGTGATTGAGCATAACCTGGACGTGATTAAAACCGCGGACTGGATTGTCGATCTGGGGCCGGAAGGCGGCAGCGGCGGCGGTGAGATCCTGGTTTCCGGCACGCCGGAAACCGTGGCGCAGTGCGAAGCCTCGCACACCGCGCGCTTCCTGAAACCAATGCTTGAGAAGAAATAACCCGTTATCAGGCGCCCCTCCGGGCGCCTGTTTACTGTTGCGGCAGCATTTTCAGCAGCCGGGCCGGGTTGCCGCCCACCACGCAGTTGGCCGGCACGTCTTTGGTCACCACTGCGCCGGAAGCCACCACCGCGTTATCGCCAATCGTGACGCCAGGGTTGATCACCGCCCGGCCGCCAATCCACACGTTATTGCCAATGGTCACCGGCTTGCCATACTCCACCCCGCGTGCGCGCAGCGCCGGCTCTAACGGATGCGTGGCAGTGTAAATATGCACGCCCGGCGCCAGCAGGCAGTTGTCGCCGATGTGCACTTCGCACACGTCCAGCATGACGCAATCGAAATTGACGTAAATGTTGTTGCCCAGATAGATGTTGTAGCCATAGTCGCAGCGAAAGTTCGGTTCGATGGTGCCGCCCTGGAACCGCCCCAGCAGCTCCGCCAACCATTGCGCACGCAGTGCGCCCTCATCCGGCGCCGAGTGATTGAAGTGATGTAGCAGTTGGCGCGCCCGCATGCGCTCGCGGCGCAGCTGTTCGTCCTCGGCATTGTAAAATTCACCGGCCAGCATGTTGCGTTTTTCGTCACCGATCGCCATGCGAGAAGCATCCCTTGTTAATGTTGTTTAGCCGAATGACCAGGCTCGATCATGATGCCGTCGCCGCACGACGGCAAGACACCGCTTAGGCACGCAACGTCTGGCGCACCTGTTCCGGCAACCCCGCCAGCACTAACTGATATGAACTGTCGATCAAGGTATAAAACTGCGAATTGGGCAGATCGCCATCAAGAAACACCGCGTTCCAGTGCGCTTTATTCAGGTGCTCGCACGGCACGATCTCCGGGTGCAGCTCACGCAGGTTTTCCGCCAGTTCCGGGCTGCTTTTTACCGCCAACGCCGGGCGCCCGTCCACTTCCCATACCATGGCGAACATCACATCCCCAACCTTGATCTGGCTGGCCTGCCATTGGGGCTGTTCGCTTTGCTGCGCGCCCGGCTTGGCCATACAGTATTCCAGCAGTGCTGAGTGATTCATTGGTTATTCCCCTTGTAACGTGGCCACGACGCGGCGTGCGCCGCCGTGGTTACGGTGTTCCCCCAGCCAGATCCCCTGCCATGTTCCCAGCATCAACCGCCCGTGGCTGACGGGCAAAGACAGCGACACGCCCAGCAGCGAAGATTTGATGTGGGCAGGCATATCGTCCAGCCCTTCATAGTCGTGTTGATAGGGCGCATCTTCCGGCACGTGGCGCAGAAAGTGCTGTTCCATATCGAACCGCACGGTGGGATCGCAGTTCTCGTTAAGCGTCAGCGAGGCTGAGGTATGCTGCAACAACAGGTGCAGCAGGCCGATTTTCACGCGATGCAAATGGGTTAGCTGATCGGTGATTTCTTCAGTGACCAGATGAAAACCACGCGCTTTTGCGCTGAGGATAAGCGTTTGCTGATGCCACATAACTGAGCCCCCTCAATCAGTATATTATTTATCCAATCGGCGACAACTCTGGCCGCCGCCCCCTGCAAGCGATATCCCATTATTGTGTGTGAAAACGCATGGCCGGTTGCTTGTCTGGCCCGGTTTCACCCACTGCGGTGGAATATCAGCGAAAAAAAAGGACGATATCGCTATCGTCCTTTCTCAAATAACAGCGAACCGCAGTTCACCCTAACAGCATTTACTGCACGGCGGCAAATGCCTCCGCCACCAGGTGCACATTGTTATGGTTCAGGCCAGCCATGCACATACGGCCGCTCTGGATCAGGTAAACGCCGAATTCATCGCGCAGGCGATCGACCTGCGCCGCGCTAAAGCCGGTGTAGCTGAACATGCCGCGCTGTTGCAGCAGGTAGTCGAAGTTGCGCTGCGGCAGCGCGCTTTTCAACGCGTCGACCAAGGTATGACGCATCGCCAGAATACGCGCCCGCATGGCTTCCACTTCATCCAGCCACTGCTGCTTCAGGGCAGCGTCTTGCAACACCGTCGCCACTACCTGCGCGCCAAACTTCGGCGGGCTGGAGTAGTTGCGGCGCACGGTGGCCTTCAGTTGGCCCAGCACGCGCCCGGCCGCTTCGCTGCTTTCGCACACCACGGAAAGGCCGCCGACGCGTTCGCCATACAGCGAGAAGATTTTGGAAAACGAGTTGCTCACCAGGCACGGCAGGCCGGCGGCGGCCATTGCGCGGATCGCATAGGCGTCTTGCTCCATACCGGCGCCAAAGCCCTGGTATGCGATGTCCATGAAGGGGATCAGCTCACGTTCGGCCACCACCTGCACCACCGCATCCCACTGGGCGTTGGTCAGATCCGAACCGGTCGGGTTGTGGCAGCACGGGTGAAGCAGCACGATGCTCTTCGCCGGCAGCTGTTTCAGCGCCGCCAGCATGGCGTCGAACTTCACGCCCAGGCTGGCGTTATCGAAATAAGGATAGGTATTCACCGTGAAACCGGCGCCGCTGAAAATAGCAACGTGGTTTTCCCAGGTCGGATCGCTCACCCACACCTGGGAATCCGGGAAATAGTGGTGCAGAAAATCCGCCCCGACCTTCAGCGCGCCGGAACCGCCGACGGTCTGCACGGTGGCGATGCGGTTCTGCTGCAGCATTGGGTGATCGGCGCCAAACAGCAGCGGCTGGATAGCACTGCGGTAGGCCGGCAACCCTTCCATCGGCAGATATACCGAAGCGCCCTGTGGTGCCGCGTTCAGTTGCGCCTCCGCGTTGGCGACCGCCTGCAACTGCGGGATGATACCCTGCGCGTCATAGTACAGGCCGATACTCAGGTTCACCTTGCGCTCACGGGGATCCTGCTTGAAAGTTTCCATCAGCGACAGGATCGGATCTCCGGCATAGGCATCAACATTTTGGAACACGTAATGGCTCTCCTTGGTTCAGTGATTCAGCGGCGCTTGTTGCCACTCGCCGGCCGCGCACAATCGCTATCTAGTGGACATAGCGGCCAGGCCGGTGGTTCATGGCGATAATCAAATTCAGCACCAGTGCGCCCAATATAGACGCAATCAGCATGGGAATACTCACCACGAATAATGAGGCCAGCACGATGGTCACATCAACCCCCATCTGCAGCTTGCCGGCGCGCAGGCCGTATTTGTCCTGCAGGTAGAGCGCCAGGATATTAACGCCGCCCAGGCTGGCCTTGTGGCGAAACAATACAATAAACCCTAATCCCATAATCACGCTACCGAATACCGTCGCGTAAAACGGCTGCAGGCGGTCAAAATGGATAAAGTAGGGGTGCAAATCGGAAAAGATCGACACCAGCGCCACCGAACAAAAGGTTTTCACGGTAAAGGCCCAGCCCATGCGGCGGATCGCCAGCCAGTAAAACGGCAGGTTTAGCAGAAAAAAGACCACGCCGAAAGACAGCGGCGTCAGGTAGCTAATCAGGAAAGCCATGCCCGCGGTACCGCCGGTCAACGCGCCGACTTGCCGCAATAAAATAACGCCGAACGACACCATCAGAGTGCCGATAATGATCGCCAGCACATCTTCCAACCAACTATGCGAAAGGTTTTCTTCAGGGGTAATGCAGTTATCCATGGGGTAATTACTCTACGTCAGGAAGTCATCATCGCCCGGCACTGCGGGCTTATGGCGTTGAATAATGCAAGAAATGCACCATGGGAGAGAAGGCCGACCGGCAAGGCGGTAGTTAACTTAGCTAATGCGCTGTTTTCCCTCAAGAAGAAAATGCACGATATACGCATAAAAAATGTGTATCACGCACAACAAAACCAATAATGGGTAATAACAGGCGCGAAACAAGCATGCAATTCCCTATTTTGGTGCATTGCGCCCCAAAATAGGTCGTCCTGCGCGGCGGATTAACGCGCCACCGGCAGCAGGCCATTTTCTTTAATGCGGTTAAGCACCACTGCGGTTTTCACATGCCCAACGCTGCTGTGGGTCAACAGGGTTTTGCTGATAAAATCGCTCAACGCGGCCAGATCGGCCACGGCCACCTTCAGCAGATAGTCAGCGTCGCCGGTGGTCTTGTAAGCATCCAGCACCGCGTCCGCCTGCTCCAGCAGCTCATGAAAGCTGTCCACCCGCTCATGCCCGTGGTGGGTCAGGCTGACTTCGATCAGCCCCACCATGCCAAGCCCCACCGCTTCTGGCGCCAGGCGGGCATGGTAACCGCGAATCAGCTGCGCCTGCTCCAGGCTGATACGCCGCCGTGAACACTGGGAGGCGGACAACCCCACCAGATCGCTTAGTTCCTGATTGGTCAAACGGCCGTTGGCCTGTAACAGCGTCAGGATTTTCATATCAAAATCATCAATGTTGTACATAGCCACCCATAAACTGTGTTAAGAAATATCGACGCTATCCCCAAAATCATTCGAGTTGCAGGGCAAAACGCTACCGGCGTTTTCAACAGCGCGGGATCCGGTAACGGCGCCCGGCAGCGGCCCCGTCGGGGCAAGCCCAAAGATGGGCCCAACCCAGCGGCAACTTGACGTATGATGGAGATATCAGACTATCAGTTTTTTTGCCGTTATAGTCCCCCTGGCGCCGAAAAGGCGGGATACAACAGCAAACGGCCCATTGATGGCATAAATAACGGCTAACGCCGATAAATCAACAACAATTAACGGCTATGTAGTACTTTTATACCCAAAATAATTCGAGTTGCAGGCAGGCGGCAACGCAGCGACCCCCCAGGAGCTTACTCAAGTAAGTGACTGGGGTGAGCAAGGAAAGCCAACACATCTGCAACTTGAAGTATGACGGGTATAGCCATGCATTTGTAACAAGGGAACTCAATGAAAAGAATACTGCCTCTTGCCCTGCTGCTCGCCGCCGGGAGCGCCAGCGCCCAATCGCGCCTGGACAAAGTTCTGCAACAAAAAACGCTGGATGTGTGCACCACCGGTGACTACAAGCCCTATACCTTCCTGAAGGAGGATGGCAGCTACGAAGGGATTGACATCGCGATGGCCGAATCGCTGGCCAACAGCCTGGGCGCCAAGGTGAAGTGGGTGAAAACCACCTGGAAAAACCTGATGACGGACTTTGTCGCCGGCAAATGCGATATCGCCATGGGCGGGATTTCCGTCACGCTGGAACGGCAAAAACGGGTGTTTTTCGCCGAAAAATTGGATGTGGACGGCAAAATCCCACTGGTACGCTGCACGGACGTGAAGAAATACCGCACCGTCGAGCAAATCAATAAACCCGGCGTGCGCCTGATCGAGCCGGCGGGCGGCACCAATGAAGCCTTCGTGCATGCCTATCTGCCGAAAGCGGATTTAACGCTTTCCCACGACAACATGGGGATTTTCCAGCAGTTGGTGGATCGCAAGGCGGACGTGATGATCACTGATGCCTCCGAGGCCCTGTATCAGCAAAAACACTACCCCAAGCTGTGCGCCGTGAATCCGGATCAGCCGATGCAGTATGGCGAAAAGGCCTATATGCTGCCGCGTGACGACATGAGCTGGAAGCTGTATGTCGATCAGTGGCTGCACCTGGCGAAAGCCACTGGGGAATACCAGCACGTGCTCGATCAATGGCTGGCCGCGAAGAAATAAACCGCCGTTAACCGTGCCCAATAAGCAGCGGCGGGTAGCCTCCGCCGCTGCCGTAACGCCGCTCGTCTCACGCCCCCACGGCTTAGCACCGCCCCGCATGCCAAAAACAGCAAACTGTGATCGCCATCCTTCCCACCCACTGAATTTTGCCAGCTTTATGCCACCGGCGGCATTGCACCGAAGGTCGGCCTGTTGCCACCCCCATAGACTCATGGCTATTGGGGGAAGTGCTAATCCCCCCACCAACTCAAAAAATGAGGAGTGGAAAATGAGTGACGCAATAACCATGGGGATAGTCTGGCACTTGATCGGGGCAGCCAGCGCCGCTTGCTTTTATGCTCCGTTCAAAAAAGTGCGTAATTGGTCGTGGGAAACCATGTGGTCGCTGGGCGGGATGGTTTCATGGTTGATCCTGCCCTGGGCGGTCAGCATCGCACTGCTGCCCAATTTCTGGGCTTATTACGGTTCGTTCAGCCTGTCGACTCTGCTGCCAGTATTCCTGTTCGGCGCCATGTGGGGGATCGGCAATATCAACTATGGCCTGACCATGCGCTATCTCGGCATGTCGATGGGCATCGGTATCGCCATCGGCATCACGCTGATCGTCGGCACCCTGATGACGCCGATCCTGAACGGCAAAATCGACGTCCTGATCGGAACGCCGGGCGGCAGGATGACGCTGCTTGGCGTCTTTGTCGCCTTGATCGGCGTGGGCATCGTTACCCGGGCTGGGCAGTTAAAAGAGCGCAAAATGGGCATTCAGGCGGAAGAGTTCAACCTGAAAAAGGGCCTGCTGCTGGCCGTCATGTGCGGCATCTTCTCTGCCGGGATGTCGTTCGCCATGGATGCCGCCAAGCCGATGCATGAAGCGGCAGCAGCGCTGGGCGTTGATCCGTTATACGTGGCGCTGCCAAGCTATGTGGTGATCATGGGCGGCGGCGCGCTGATTAACCTTGGCTTCTGCTTTATCCGCCTGGCCAGGGTAAAAACGCTGTCGCTCAAGGCCGATTTTTCCCTCGCCAGGCCGCTTATCATCAGCAACCTGCTGTTTTCCGCGCTCGGCGGCCTGATGTGGTACCTGCAATTCTTCTTTTACGCCTGGGGCCACGCCAAAATCCCGGCCCAGTATGATTACGTCAGTTGGATGCTGCACATGAGCTTCTACGTGCTGTGCGGTGGCCTGGTGGGGCTGGTGCTGAAGGAGTGGAAAAACGTTGGCCGCCGCCCGGTGGGCGTGCTGAGCCTTGGCTGCATCGTGATTATTCTGGCCGCCAACATCGTTGGCCTGGGTATGGCGAACTAAGCGCTAGCACAGCGAACCGGAACGCGCGCGCGCTTTCTCCCGTTCCGCGGCGGCACCGAACCGTTGCCGCCATAGCCGCGGCGTCATCCCGGTTTCCCGGGTGAATACCACCGAAAAGTAGTTGCTGTCTTCAAAACCGCAGCGGGCGGCAATATCGCTGATCAGCATGTCGCTATGGCGCAGCAGATGCTGCGCCTGGCAGATGCGCAACTGGCGCAGATACTGGCTGACCGTCATCCCGGTTTGCTGGCGGAACAGTTCCCGCAGCGGGCGCTCGGCGAGCTGTTGGCGCTGGCAAAATTGCTGCAGATTGAACGGCCGGGCCAGGCTGTTGCCAAGCGTAGCCAACAGCAGGTCGATACCTTCGCCCTTTTCCAGGGCGCTGGCGCTCGCCGGCTGGTAGCGATGGCGGCGCAGAATAATGGCAAGTTGCAAAAACAGGCTTTCCGCCAAACAGTAGGACAGTTGATCGCGCTTTTGGCTCTCATGTTCAAGCTGGCCAATCACCTGGCGCGCCTGCGCCATGCCGTGGCTGCTGAGCCGCCAGTGCGGGCTGCAGCCCGGCGGCTGGCGCTGCTGCAACAGTTCCCCCCAATCGACGTTCAACTTCAGCCGTTCCGGGCAGTAGATAATATTATGCAGCATCAACTTATCAACGGACTCATAGCTATGGCGGTCCTCCGCCCGGATATAGAACAAATCGCCGCAGGTTATCCGGTACGGCCGGTCGTTCAGGGTGTGCAGGCCGTTGCCGCGCCAGATCAGCACGACTTCGCAAAACTCATGGGTGTGTTCGGCAAATACATTCTGCGGATAACGGTCGGCCACCGCCACCGGCTGGGTGGCAGTAGCGAAGAAATCGTCTTTTTTGAGGATTAACTGATCGGCCACAGCGCTGCCTCATGAAAAAAAACCATCAGCAAATATCCGCTTTTCTGGCGAAAAAAACGGTGACGGTTCCCGCATTATTGCTTGCCGAGGGCGATCCTTGCGCTATCGCTTATTGAGTGGCTCCACGGGTAACGAACAATTAGCGCCGGTCAAGGGAATTACGGCGGCAGAGCATTTAAATTATATGTTTAGTAACCAGATTTATAATATTTTACCGGGGTAACGCTGTTCAATAGTCTGAGTGTCTACGCAGTCGGTGAATTATCTCTCTCCTACGCGCTTCAAAGGACACAGACATGACAGACGAAATCATCAAAACCGATACGCTTATCGTGGGTGGCGGCCAGGCCGGCATTGCGATGAGCGAGCACCTGACAACGCTGAACATCCCGCATCTGGTATTAGAAAAAAACCGGGTTGCCGAAGCCTGGCGCAGCGGGCGTTGGGACTCGCTGGTCGCCAATGGCCCGGCCTGGCATGACCGCTTTCCCGGCATGCAATTTAAAGGCATGGGCCAAGACGATTTTGTGCCGAAAGATCGGGTCGCCGACTATTTGGCCGATTATGCTGAAAAGTACCAGGCGCCCATTCGCACCGGCGTTGAAGTCAAACACGCCGCACGCAACCCGGGCCGCCCCGGCTTCCGCGTTGAAACCACGGCGGGGATCATTGAAGCAACCCGCATCGTCGCGGCCACCGGGCCGTTCCAGCGCCCGGTGATCCCCGTGGTCGCCCCCGAGGATGCGCGCCTGCTGCAAATGCATTCCGCCCATTACAAGAACCCCGGGCAGTTGCCGGAGGGGGCCGTGCTGGTTGTCGGGGCGGGTTCATCCGGCGTGCAAATTGCTGATGAACTGCAGCGCGCCGGTAAAAAGGTCTATCTTTCGATCGGCGCTCACGATCGCCCGCCGCGCGCCTACCGTAACCGTGACTTTTGCTGGTGGTTAGGCGTTCTTGGCCTGTGGGATGCAACGGTAAACCAACCGGGTAAAGAGCACGTGACGATTGCGGTCAGCGGCGCACGCGGTGGCCATACCGTGGATTTCCGCGCGCTGGCAAATCAGGGCGTGCACCTGGTCGGCCTGACCAAAAGTTTCCACCACGGCGTGGTGACGTTTCAGCCGGATCTGTGCGAGAACATCAAAAACGGGGACCAGAATTATTTGTCGCTGCTGGATGCCGCCGACGAATATATTGCCCGCAATGGTTTGGATCTTCCTGAAGAGCCGCAGGCGCGTAAATTTTTACACGATCCGCCCTGTATGACCCACCCCACGTTACAGCTGGATTTAGCCGCCGCCGGGGTTACCACCATTATTTGGGCGACCGGCTACAAGACGGATTACAGCTGGCTCGACGTGAATGCTTTCGATGAAAACAACAACCCTAAACATCAACGCGGCGTATCAAGTGAACCCGGCGTGTATTTCCTGGGGCTGCCCTGGTTATCGCGCCGTGGCTCGGCGTTTATTTGGGGCGTATGGCATGACGCCAAATATATCGCCGACCATATAGCGACGCAGCAAAAATACAGCACCTATCAACGCGGCTAAACCGCGCCGATGCTCATCAGTGAATGTTTTGATGACGGCCGCAACGGATAACGGAGCGGCTTTTTTTATCGGCGGATTCACCGGGAAGCTGATTGACCATGCCGACGGCGGCCTTCAGGCGTTGATCCCCTGGCGTATCGTCCGTGGCGAGCAGGAGAACTCCCGCTTGAACAGGGTGGAAAAATGGTTGCTGTCGCTAAAGCCGCATTGGAAGGCGATATCGGTCACGCTGTCATCGCTGTGGCGCAATAAATGGTGCGCTTTCATCAGCCGCAGCCGGTTCAGGTAACGCTGGGGCGTGAGCCCGGTTTGCTGCTTCAACTGCCGGTGCAGAGTGCGCAATGACAGGCGAAAACGATCGGCGAGCTGCTCCCAGCACACTTCCTCGGCAAAATGCGCCTCCAGCCAGACGATCAGGTGATTCAGCCGCCCATCATCCCCTTCGCCGCACTCGGCCAACGTGCTCTTGCGCAGCAACACCAGCAGTTGCATAAACAAAATCTCACGCGCGGCGATGGCATGCGCCCCCGCATCATCCGCCAGGGTTTCAAAGCGATCAATCACCTGTTTGACCTGCTGCAACATGCACGGATTCACCCGCCAATGGGAAAGATAATTGCCGTCTTGCTCCTGCGGCAACAGCTTTTCCAGGCCGGTCAGGAAGTTGAACCCGTTCGGCGCCCGATACAGCACATTGGTCAGGCACAGGTTTTCCGTATGCTCGAACAGGTGCCGATCGCGGTCGCGCACAAAGCAGACGGAGCCGCCGCTGAGCGTATACGGCTGGCCGTTGAAAACATGGGTGCCGGTACCGTGCTCAACCACCACAATCTCATAAAAATCATGGTAATGCTCCGGAAACTCCGGCTGCGGCAAACGAGGTTCGATCGCCACCGACGCATGTTCGGAAGGGAAAAAATCAACGCTGCGTAAAACGGTCATTGTCATCCCCACTCGGTTGTAACGTCGTTTGATAGTAGAGAACGATTCTCAACGCCACCTTCATTTTTTGACAGAAAAACGCGCAAATCCCGTGCGTTTTTTAAGAAACACGACGGAATCATTCAGAAATGCGACTGGCATCACAAGCGGCGCCGTTTGGGCGCCGAATTACATTCTGTGAGCTTACTCACACTCACCTTTTTCTCTTTGCCAACCGCCCCTTGCGGATGTCAGTGGCATGAAGGTCGGCGCGCGGCGAACTTCTTAGACTGATGGGCAATGAGACAAATAAGGACACCTACCATGACTCTCCGCCATAGTGTTGCCGTTGATCTGGGCGCCTCCAGTGGCCGCGTGATGCTGGCGCGTTACGACAACCGCGACCACAGCCTGACGTTGTGCGAAGTTCACCGCTTTATGAACGGGTTAAAGCACATTGATGGCCACGACGTTTGGGACGTGGATGCGCTGGAAAACGAAATTCGCTTCGGGCTGCAACAGGCCTGCGACCAGGCACCCGCCATCGATTCCATCGGCATTGATACCTGGGGCGTCGACTATGTACTGATTGATAAACAAGGCCAGCGCGTTGGCCTGCCTATCGCTTACCGCGATGGCCGCACCGAGGGCGTCATGGCGCGCGCCCAGCAGGCGTTGGGCCGCGAGGAGATCTACCGGCGCAGCGGCATCCAGTTTCTGCCGTTCAATACGCTCTACCAACTGCGCGCGCTGGCCGAACAACAGCCAGAACTGCTGGGCCAGGTGGCGCACGCGCTGCTGATGCCGGACTACCTGTATTACCGCCTGACCGGCAAGCTGAACTGGGAATACACCAACGCCACCACCACGCAAATGGTGAACATCAACACCGATAACTGGGATGAGCGCCTGCTGAACTGGGCGGGAGTGCCGCGCGAATGGCTGGGCACGCCCACCCACCCGGGCAACATCATCGGCCACTGGGTGTGCGCGCAGGGAAAACGCATTCCGGTGGTTTCCGTCGCCACACACGATACCGCCAGCGCCGTGATCGCCGCTCCGCTGGCCAGCGACGATGCCGCTTATCTCTCGTCCGGCACCTGGTCACTGATGGGGTTTGAAAGCAAAACGCCCTACGTCGATGAACGCGCGCTGGCGGCCAATATCACCAACGAAGGCGGCGCGGAAGGGCGCTACCGAGTTTTAAAAAACATCATGGGCCTGTGGCTGCTGCAACGCATCGTTCAGGAGCAAGCGATCGACGATCTGCCGGATTTGATCCGCCAGGCACAGGCCGCCCCCGCCTGCCGCGCGATCATCAACCCCAACGACGATCGCTTTATCAACCCGGCGAACATGAGCCAAGAGATCCAGGCCGCCTGCCGCGAAAGCCGCCAGCCGATACCTGCCGACGCCGGCGAACTGGCGCGCTGCATCTTCGACAGCCTGGCGCTGCTGTATGCGCAGGTGCTGCTGGAGCTTAGCGAACTGCGCGGCCGGCCGTTCACCCGCCTGCATATCGTCGGCGGCGGCAGCCAGAACCACTTTCTTAACCAACTGTGCGCCGACGCCTGCGGCGTCACGGTGATCGCCGGACCGATCGAAGCCTCAACACTGGGCAACGTCGGCTGCCAACTGATGGCGCTGGATGAAATCGCCGACGTCGATGCCTTCCGGGCGCTGATCGGCCGCAACAGCGAGCTGCAACAGTTCACCCCCGATTCAAATAGCGAAACTGCCCGCTTCGTCGCGCAGATTCTGCAAAATCGTCAATCACGTAAGGAGCTTTGCGCATGACTACACAAATCAATCAGGCCTGGGAGCTGGCAAAACAACGCTTTGCCGCCGTTGGCGTCGATGTCGAACAGGCCCTGCGCCAGCTCGATCGTTTACCGATCTCCATTCACTGCTGGCAGGGCGATGACGTGGCGGGTTTCGAGAACCCGGATGGCGAGTTGAGCGGCGGCATTCAGGCCACCGGCAACTACCCCGGCAAAGCGCGCACCGCCGGCGAACTGCGCGCCGATCTGGAACAGGCGCTCAGCCTGATCCCCGGCCCCAAACGCCTGAACCTGCACGCCATTTATCTTGAAGCCGACACCCAGGTGCCGCGCAACGAAATCAAACCGGAGCACTTCACAAACTGGGTGGCGTGGGCCAAGGCAAACCAACTGGGGCTGGACTTCAACCCATCGTGCTTCTCGCATCCGTTGAGCGCCGACGGCTTTACCCTGTCGCACGCCAACGATGAAATCCGCCAGTTCTGGATCGAACACTGCCAGGCCAGCCGCCGCGTGTCAGCCTATTTTGGCGAACAGTTGGGCACGCCGTCGGTGATGAATATCTGGATCCCGGACGGCATGAAAGACATTACCGTCGATCGTCTGGCGCCGCGCCAGCGCCTGCTGGCCGCGCTGGATGAAGTGATCGCCGAAAAGCTCAACCCGGCGCACCACATCGACGCAGTGGAAAGCAAGCTGTTCGGCATCGGCGCGGAAAGCTACACCGTCGGCTCCAATGAGTTCTACTTCGGCTACGCCACCAGCCGCCAGACCGCGCTATGTCTGGATGCCGGCCACTTCCACCCGACCGAAGTGATTTCCGACAAGATCTCCAGCGCCATGCTGTATATCCCCCGCCTGCTGCTGCACGTCAGCCGCCCGGTGCGCTGGGACAGCGATCACGTGGTGCTGCTGGATGACGAAACCCAGGCCATCGCCAACGAAATCGTGCGCCACGATCTGTTCGACCGGGTGCATATCGGCCTGGATTTCTTCGATGCCTCCATCAACCGCATCGCCGCCTGGGTGATCGGCACCCGCAACATGCGAAAAGCCCTGCTGCGCGCGCTGCTGGAACCGACCGCACAGCTGCGCCAACTGGAGCGCGACGGGGATTACACCGCCCGACTGGCGCTGTTGGAAGAGCAAAAATCCCTGCCGTGGCAGGCCGTGTGGGAAATGTACTGCCTGCGCAACGATACCCCGGCGGATGCCTCCTGGCTCGCCACCGTCCGCCGTTATGAACAACAAATTTTAGCCCAACGCTAAGGAGCCCCTATGCAACGTATTCTCTCTTCATGGTTCGTTCAGGGCATGGTGAAAGCCACCAGCGATATGTGGCTGAAAGGCTGGGATGAGCGCAACGGCGGCAATGTCAGCCTGCGGCTGGATGCCGAAGATATCGCGCCCTACCGCGATGAATTTGCCGCCGAACCACGCTGCGTCGAACTGAGCCAGCCGGCGCCGGCGCTGGCCGGATGCTGGTTTATCGTTACCGGCTCCGGCAAGTTTTTCCGCAACGTACAGCTCGATCCGGCGGATAGCCTGGCGCTGCTGCAAATCAGCGACGACGGCATGGCCTACCACATTCACTGGGGGCTGGTGAACGGCGGCCTGCCAACCTCGGAACTGGCGGCTCATCTGCAATCCCACGCGGTGCGCAAACAGCGCGCCGGCGGGGCGGACCGCGTCATCATGCACTGCCACGCCACCAACCTGATCGCCCTAAGCTACGTGCTGGAACTGGATAGCGTCAGCTTCACCCGCAAGCTGTGGGAAGGCAGCACCGAATGCCTGGTGGTGTTCCCCGACGGCATCGGCATCGTGCCGTGGATGGTGCCGGGCACCGACGGCATTGGCGCCGCCACCGCAGAACAGATGCGCGCGCACAGCCTGGTGCTGTGGCCGCACCACGGTATCTTCGCCACCGGCCCAACGCTGGATGAAGCGTTCGGCCTGATCGACACGGCGGAAAAATCCTCGGAAGTGCTGGTGAAAGTGATCGCCATGGGCGGCATGCGGCAAACCATCACCACCGAACAACTGATCGCCCTGGGCGAGCGTTTTGGCGTCACGCCGATGGCCGCCGCACTCAAGATATAAGGAACAGATCATGAGCTTTATGTTGGCACTACCGAAAATCAGCCTGCATGGTACAGGCGCCATCGCCGATATGGTGAAACTGCTGCCGGGCAAACAATGGGGCAAGGCGCTGATCGTCACCGACGGCCAACTGGTGCAGTTAGGGCTGCTGGATACGCTGTTCGCCAACCTGGATAGCGCGCAGCTCCCCTATACCCTGTTCGACCGTGTGT
This sequence comes from Gibbsiella dentisursi, assembly GCF_039539505.1. Lineage (NCBI taxonomy): Bacteria > Pseudomonadati > Pseudomonadota > Gammaproteobacteria > Enterobacterales > Yersiniaceae > Gibbsiella > Gibbsiella dentisursi. The sequence continues at coordinate 67,140 of NZ_BAABDG010000008.1, read as the reverse complement.
TCCCCAACCCAACCGAAGAACTGGTGCAGCAAGGGCTGGCGGCCTACCGCGCCGCCAATTGCAGCTACATCATCGCCTTTGGTGGCGGCAGCCCGATCGACACCGCCAAAGCCATCAAAATCCTTACCGCCAACCCCGGCCCTTCCACCGCTTACGCCGGGGTGGGCAAAGTGGCCCATGCCGGCGTGCCGCTGGTGGCGATCAATACCACGGCGGGCACCGCCGCCGAGATGACCAGCAACGCGGTGATTATCGACAGCGGGCGCCAGGTCAAAGAGGTGATCATCGATCCGAACATTATTCCTGATATCGCGGTTGACGATCCCAGCGTCATGTTGGAGATCCCGGCCAGCGTCACCGCCGCCACCGGCATGGATGCGCTCACCCACGCGATTGAAGCCTATGTTTCCGTCGGCGCGCACCCGTTGACCGACGCCTCCGCGTTGGAAGCCATCCGCTTGATTTGCCAGTGGCTGCCGAAAGCGGTGGACGACGGGCACAATCTGCAGGCGCGTGAATACATGGCCTACGGCCAATATCTGGCGGGCATGGCGTTTAACAGCGCCGGCCTGGGGCTGGTGCACGCCCTGGCGCACCAGCCGGGCGCCACGCACAATCTGCCGCACGGCGTCTGCAACGCCATTTTGCTGCCGATCGTCGAAGCGTTTAACCGGCCGCAGGCGGTGGCGCGCTTTGCGCGTATCGCCGAAGCAATGGGCGTGGATCGTCAGGGCATGAGCGACGAGCAGGCCAGCCAGCAGGCGATTGCCGCAATCCGCCAACTGTCGCGCCGCGTCGGCATTCCCGACGGGTTTCAACAACTGGGGATATCGCAGGCCGATATTGAAAATTGGCTGGATAAGGCGCTGGCCGATCCGTGCGCGCCCTGCAACCCACGCAGCGCTTCCCGTGAAGAGGTGCGTGAGATGTACCTGGAGGCGCTATGATCCGCAAAGCCTTTGTGATGCAGGTAAACCCCGATGCGCATGAAGAATATCAGCGCCGCCATACGCCGATTTGGCCGGAACTGGCGGCGGTTCTTAAACAGCACGGTGCTCATCACTATGCTATTTATCTCGACGCCGATCGCCACCTGCTGTTTGCTACGGTAGAGATTGAGTCCGAGGCGCGCTGGGCCGCAGTGGCCGGCACCGAGGTGTGCCAGCGCTGGTGGGCGTCCATGTGTGAATTGATGCCGAGCAACCCGGACAACAGCCCGATCAGCCAGGAACTCAAAGCAGTGTTTTATCTGGAATAACGCGGGCAACAATACCCGCGCTGCGCCGCCGGCCATACCGGCGGCAAGAAGGGCTTATTCGCCGAGGTATTGCGTTACTACACGCGCCGTCAGTTTGGTGATCAGCTCATAGGCGCTGATGCCGGTAAAGGCGGCGATACGCTCAACCGGCAGCGGTTTGCCCCACAGCAGCGCTTCATCCCCGACGCTGTCGGTGCTGTCTGGCCCCAGATCGACCGACATCATATCCATCGAAACCCGCCCGACGATCGGCACTTCGCGGCCGTTGATCCACACCGGCGTGCCAGAGGGAGCGCTACGCGGGTAACCGTCGCCGTAGCCAATCGCCACCACGCCAAGCCGCGTGTCGCGCTCGCTCACCCAAGTGCCGCCATAGCCCACCGGCTCGCCGGCCTTATGGCTGCGCACCGCAATCAGGCTGGAGGTCAGTGCCATCGCCGGCTGCAGGCCGAAGCTCTCGCCATAAGGCTCCGCCAGCGGCGAGACGCCGTACATAATAATCCCCGGGCGCACCCAGTCGTAGTGCGCCTGCGGCCAGAGCAGAATGCCGCCGGAGGCAGAGATAGACCTCAACCCCGGTTTATCTTGCGTGAACTGTTCAAAACAGGCGATTTGCCGCGGCGTCACGTCCAATTGCGGCTCGTCGGCGCGGCAAAAATGGCTCATCACGTTCACCGGTTGCGCCACGCTGCGGCAGGCGCACAGGCGCTGGTAGAAGGCTTCAGCCTGCTCAGGATGCACGCCCAGCCGGTGCATGCCGGTATCCAGCTTCATCCACACCCGCAGCGGGCGCGGCAAGTCGGCCTGCTCCAGCGCGGCCAGCTGCTCGTTGCTGTGCACGGCGGTTTCAATATTGTTGGCCGCCAGCAGCGGCAAGTCCTCGGCGGCGAAAAAACCCTCCAACAGCAGAATGGGTTTAACGATGCCGCCGGCGCGCAGCGTGAGCGCTTCGCTCAGACGCGCCACGCCATAGCAGTCGGCGTCTTGCAGGGTATGTGCCGTATCCAGCAGGCCATGGCCATAAGCGTTTGCTTTCACAACGGCGATCAGGCGGCTTTGTGGCGCCAAACGGCGCACCTGTTGCAGGTTGTGTCGCAGAGCGCGGCGGTCGATTACAGCGGTTGCCGCTTTCATTTCAGTTCCTTAAAGCCTGGGTGCAATAGGTGCCGGAAGGCACAAGGGCTATTGAGATCGGCTTGGTTAATTATTCTTCGTCATACTGTGGCCCGGCGTAATTATCAAAACGCGACCACTGGCCGTTAAAGGTAAGCCGCACGGTACCGATCGGGCCGTTACGCTGCTTACCGATAATAATTTCAGCGATGCCTTTCAGATCGCTATTTTCGTGATAGACCTCATCACGGTAAATAAACATGATCAGGTCGGCGTCCTGCTCGATCGAGCCGGATTCACGCAGATCCGAGTTAACCGGGCGTTTATCGGCGCGCTGCTCCAGCGAGCGGTTAAGCTGCGACAGCGCCACCACCGGCACCTGCAGCTCTTTGGCCAGCGCTTTCAGCGAGCGGGAAATCTCGGCGATCTCCAGCGTACGGTTGTCCGACAGGGCCGGCACACGCATCAATTGCAGGTAGTCGATCATGATCAGGCTCAGGCCATCGTGCTCGCGGAAAATACGCCGCGCGCGGGAACGCACTTCGGTTGGCGTCAGGCCGGAAGAGTCATCGATATACATGTTGCGTTTTTCCAGCAACAGCCCCATGGTGCTGGAAATGCGCGCCCAGTCCTCATCGTCAAGCTGGCCGGTACGGATCCGCGTCTGGTCCACACGCGACAGCGAAGCCAGCATACGCATCATAATCTGCTCGCCGGGCATCTCCAGGCTGAAAATCAGCACCGGTTTTTCCTGCAGCATGGCGGCGTTTTCACACAGGTTCATGGCGAAGGTGGTTTTACCCATCGACGGACGGGCCGCCACGATGATCAAATCTGATTTCTGCAGGCCGGCGGTTTTCTTGTTCAGATCGTTATAGCCGGTGTCCACCCCAGTCACGCCGTCATGCGGTGTCTGGTACAGTGATTCGATGCGCGACACCGTGGCTTCCAGGATCTGATCGATGCTTTTCGGCCCTTCGTCTTTATTGGCGCGGTTTTCAGCAATCTGGAACACGCGCGATTCCGCCAGATCGAGCAGATCCTCACTGCTGCGCCCCTGGGGATCATAACCGGCATCGGCGATCTCATTGGCGACCGAGATCATTTCCCGCACCACTGCGCGCTCGCGCACGATGTCTGCATAGGCCGCGATGTTGGCCGCACTGGGGGTGTTTTTGGACAGTTCTGCCAGGTAGGCAAAGCCGCCGACGGAATCCAGCTCCCCTTTTTGCTCCAGTGATTCAGACAGGGTGATCAGATCGATCGGCTTGCTCATCTCCAGCAGGCGCTGCATCTCGGTGAAGATCAACCGGTGCGGGCGGCTAAAGAAATCGCCGGCCACCACGCGCTCGGCCACATTGTCCCAGCGCTCGTTGTCCAGCATCAAACCGCCCAACACGGATTGCTCCGCCTCCAGCGAATGCGGCGGCATCTTCAGCCCTTCCATCTGGCGATCGCGGGGTGCCTGGGCCTCGTAAGATTTGTTGGTGGGTTTCTTTCCTGCCATAGTGGGAATAAATTACCTGTTATCAAGTGACGACGCGTCAGTATACATAATGATAAATCCCCATGCCCCAACAATTGGGCCACGGGCTGAATAGGTTACCTGAGGAGCGATCATGGCAAAACGCATTCAATTCGCCGCAACCGGCGGGCCAGACGTGCTGCAATACGTTGATTTTACCCCGCGCGATCCTGCGGCGGGCGAAGTACAGATTGCCAACAAGGCGATCGGCATCAACTATATCGACACCTATGTGCGCAGCGGCCTGTATGCGCCGCCGCAACTGCCTTCCGGGCTGGGCACCGAAGCGGCCGGCGTGGTTAACAAGGTGGGCGCCGGCGTCAGCGGCATCAAGCCCGGCGATCGCGTGGTGTATGCCCAGGCGCCGCTGGGCGCCTACAGCGAAATTCACAACGTGCCGGCCGCCAAAGTGGCGCTGCTGCCTGATGCGCTCAGCTTCGAACAGGGCGCGGCATCGTTCCTTAAAGGCCTGACGGTCCATTATCTGCTGCGCCAGACCCATGTGGTGCAGCCGGGCGAAATCTTTCTGTTCCATGCCGCCGCCGGCGGCGTTGGGCTGATCGCCTGCCAGTGGGCCAAAGCGCTGGGCGCCCGGCTGATCGGCAGCGTCGGCTCCGATGCCAAGGCCGAGCTGGCGCTGCAGGCCGGCGCCTGGGCCACCATTAACTACAACACCCAGGATATCGCCCAGCGCGTGTCGGAACTGACCGATGGCGCCAAAGTCGGCGTGGTGTATGACTCGGTGGGCAAAAACACCTGGCTGGCTTCGCTCAACAGCCTGAAACGCCGCGGGCTGATGGTCAGCTTTGGCAATGCCTCCGGCCCGGTGACCGGGGTGGATTTGGCGATCCTGAACCAAAAAGGCTCGCTCTACGTGACGCGCCCTTCGCTGAACGGCTATGTGACGAACCGTGAAGAGCTGCAGGCGGCCAGCGATGCGCTGTTCGCGCAGATTAGCAGTGGGGCGATCAATGTGGATGTGCGCGATGAGCAGAAGTTTGCGCTGGGGGATGCGCAGCGGGCGCACCGAGTGTTAGAAAGCCGCGCAACGGTTGGTTCCAGTTTGCTGATCCCCTGAACGGCCGGCTGATTAAGCGCGGCAATAAAAATGCCAGCCAGGGGTTAGCTGGCTGGCATTTTCCCACAAGGGGCTTTCTGTTTTTATTACTGCAGGGTTGTCGTAGGGGTGGAGCAGAGTCCGCCGGGAACGGGGTTGCTTGTGCAACACGAATTATCGGTTTGTTCCCAACGGGGATGAAATCGTTCGCATCAGCGATTCGGCGGCTATCCTAGCAGCCCTTCAACATAAAAAACATGCCTACGTGCCGCTAAACTTCCAAGGTGTGATCTCTGCCGCATTCGGCCGGCATGAATCCCCCTCTGTTGAGGGAGTGCCTGATAATTCAACACAATGCCCGCTCAATAACGGCGTATCTGCGGCTTTTGCACCGCACGGTAGATCCACACGCAAACCACCGCCAGCACCAGCCACGGCAGCAGTTTGAACATCATGGCGAACAGGCCGCCGAGCAGCATAAACGCCGCGGCCGCAAACAGGGCGGCGATCACCCCCAGCAAAGAAACGCCGGTCACCAACAGCATGACGACGAAGCCAATGATAAAGAAAAGTTCCAACATGATTGCTCCTTGGCAAAACACGGTATCTCACCGGTCAGTTACAAGAAGCGTGCCAAGCCGCACGCAACGCTAACAGCTTGATTTTTCGCGTAAGTGATATTCACTGCGGCCACCAGCCGGGTGAAAATCGCCAACTATTAGTCAGAACAATGGTGAATTACGCCACATCAGCCCGCGGTTGCCGCACCAGGCTCAGCGCCTGCTCGACCACCCGCGCATCCGCCCCCGGCTTATGGGCATTTTCACTCAGGTGGCGGCGCCACTGCCGCGCGCCCGGCACGCCCTGGAACAGGCCCAGAATGTGACGGGTGATATGGCCGAGATAGGTACCGTTGGCCAGCTCACGCTCAATATAGGGATAAAGCGCCTCGACCACCGCCACGCTGTCGATTGCCGGCGTTTCGGCGCCAAACAACTCGCGGTCCACCTGCGCCAGCACGCCTGGGTTTTGATAGGCTTCACGCCCCATCATCACGCCATCAACATGTTGCAGATGCTGCTGCGCTTCGGCCAGCGTTTTCACGCCGCCGTTAATGGCGATAGTCAACGCCGGGAAGTCGCGCTTGAGCTGATAGACCCGCGGGTAATCCAGCGGCGGCACTTCACGGTTCTCTTTCGGGCTTAGCCCGGAAAGCCAGGCCTTCCGGGCATGAATAATAAACATCTCGCATTCGCCGCGCCCGGCCACCGTCGAAATAAAATCGCACAGGAAAGCGTAACTGTCCTGATCGTCAATGCCGATGCGCGTCTTTACCGTCACCGGGATGGATACCGCATCACGCATCGCTTTCACGCAGTCCGCCACCAACGCCGCCTGGCCCATCAGGCAGGCGCCGAACATACCGTTCTGCACCCGATCGGACGGGCAACCCACGTTGAGGTTGATTTCATCATAGCCCCGCTGTTCGGCAAGCCTGGCGCAGTGCGCCAACGCCGCCGGATCGCTGCCGCCCAGCTGTAGCGCCAGTGGGTGTTCTTCCTGGTTGTACGCCAGATAGTCACCTTTGCCATGGATAATGGCGCCGGTGGTGACCATTTCAGTGTACAGCAGCGCCTGCCTGGACAGCAGACGGTGGAAGTAACGGCAATGGCGATCGGTCCAGTCGAGCATCGGCGCGATGGAAAAACGGTTGGCGGCATACTGTGGGGTGCGGGTATCTGTCGTCATGCTGGGTTACTGGCTACCTGAGTCATGGGTTCAACGAACGGCGCGCGGCCGTAAACGGGCTATTATAACGGCAATCGCCAGCGTTGGGAAAAAGCACGGCAGCGGGCGAAATCCCGACCAGCACAAACGCGCGCACCTCTCGGCTATTGCCCCTAAACATGGTAAAGTCGCCTTTTTACGTACCGGGATATTTGCCATGACCCCAACCAACCAGGAAAAGCTGCTCGCGCAGGCTGAGCACCTTTGCCAGCAACGCAATGTGCGCCTGACGCCGCAACGGCTGGAAGTGTTACGCCTGATGGCACAACAGCCCGGTGCCATCAGCGCCTATGATCTGTTGGATCTGTTACGGGTGGCTGAGCCGCAGGCCAAGCCGCCGACGGTGTACCGCGCACTGGATTTCCTGTTGGAACAGGGCTTTATCCACCGGGTGGAGTCCACCAATAGCTATGTGCTGTGTCACCACTTTGAACAGCCGATGCATACTTCAGCGCTGTTTATCTGCGATCGCTGCGGGCAAGTGACTGAGCGCACGACCGATGGCATCGAAGAAACGCTGCAAAAGCTGGCGAAAGAGTCCGGCTTTGCCCTGCGCCACAGCGTGGTTGAGGCGCACGGCCTGTGCGTTGACTGCGTAGAGGTAGAGGCCTGTAAGCATCCAGATGATTGCGATCACGATCACAGCATTGTCGTGAAGAAGAAATAACCGGCGGGGCGTACAGCGAGGAAATAACCGGGTACGTCCCTGTACCGTTTTGGATTGCCGCAGGGGCAAAGCCAGGTGCTTGTTACCAGTGGAATTTGTTGCTGTCTTCCCAGGATTTGACTTCCTTTTCGGCCTGCTCTTTCTGGTAGCCGTAGCGTTCCTGAATTTTGCCGACCAGCTGTTCGCGCTTCCCTTCGATGATCGTCATATCGTCATCAGTCAGCTTGCCCCACTGTTCTTTGATCTTACCTCTAAACTGCTTCCAGTTACCGCCAGCTTGATCTTTGTTCATCATTTCTCTCCGTAACTAAAGTGAGTCAGTTTCAGATAACCCGGCTGGCCTAACTGACCAAAGTGAGTAACAGATTTTCCTCATCTGCACAGGATTAAGCCGTTGCCTAATCAGCCAGCCATATTACTAATATTAGCTATTGATTCCGGATTAAAAATAAAAACCAGCAATAAACACCATCAAGAAGCATTTTTTTAGTTAAAAACAACCGCAAAACAACCCGGTAACCGGGGTTTTCTTTACCCGGCAAGATGTAACATGATATTAACAAAAGCCACAATAAATGGGAGGCTACTCCCTGGCCCGCTCGTGCGCAAACCAGGTGCCCTGCCGGTTATGGCGCAGCCAAAGCCACCCCAGCGTAATGCCACGCAGCATCTGGAACACGCACAGCGCTAGCCACAACGCATGGTTGCCGAGCAGCGGCAGGGTAAGCAACGCCAGCGCGTAGCCGGCGGCGGCAACCGCCATGCTGTTACGCATTTCCGCCCCGCGGGTCGCGCCGATAAACATGCCATCCATCAGGTAGCACCACACGCTGACCAGCGGCAGCACCACCTGCCAGCCCAGGTAGTGGTTGGCCAGCTCACGCAGCGCCGGTAAGGAGGTCAGCGCGCCGACAATCTGTTGGCCGGCCACAGCGTAAACGGCCGCAAACCCCAGCGCGACCAGGCCCGCCTGCCGGCAGGCGGCGTGCCATACCTGATGCAGCTTGCGATCGTCGCGCGCGCCATAGGCATGGCCGGAGTGCACTTCCACCGCATAGGCAAAACCATCGAGCGCATAGGCGGTAAAGGTCAGCAGGTTCATCAGCACCGCGTTAACCGCCACCACTTCGCTGCCCAGCCGGGCGCCGAGAATGGTCAACGAGGCGAAGCACAACTGCAGCAGCAGGGAACGCAGCATGATATCCCGGTTCAGCGCCAGCAAACGGCCCAGGTTTCCCCGCCAGGCCTGGCGCAAGATCGGCAGAGAAATGCCCCGCCGCCTCATCACCCGCCAAGCGAGCCATAGCCCAAACAGCAGCATGGCATACTCGGACACCACCGTCGCCAGCGCGGCCCCTTGCACATTCCAGCCAAGCCCCATCACCAGCCACACATCCAGCACGATATTCAGCAGGTTGCCGGCGATCAGCAACAATACCGGCGCACGCACGTATTGCACGCCGAGCAGCCACCCCAGCAGCACCATGTTGGCCAGCGCCGCCGGCGCACTTAACCAGCGGATATCCAAAAAAAGCCGTGCCTGCTGCAAGACTTCGCCATCGCCGCCGACAACCTGCAACGCCAGCCCGATCAGCGGCCGGCGCAGCAACAGTATCGCCAGGCCGACAATCCCGGCCAGCAGCAACGGCTGCACAAAGGCCTGGGCCAGCCGCTGCGCATCACCGGCGCCCTGCGCCTGCGCCGCCAGCCCGGTGGTGCTCATGCGCAGGAATAAGAACAGCATGAACAGGAAGCTGGTGACCATCGCCCCCACGGCGACGCCGCCAAGATAGCTGGGGCTGTCGAGGTGGCCGATCACCGCCGTATCGACCAAACCGAGCAACGGCACGGTAATGTTGGAAAAGATCATCGGCAACGCCAAACGCCACAGCGCTTTGTCGTTGTCACTAAAGAAGGCGGTAATCAAGCGCATAGCAACCTATTCCTGTGGCAGTGCGTATTGAAAAAGCAAGAAAGGCATCGCCCCTGGACAGGGGCGATTTACATCAGGGGGAAACGCAGGGGGTTAAATCCAGTCACCGTTGCGAATAACGCCGACGGCCAGCCCTTCGATGGTGAGGTTTTGCTCACGCAGATCGACGACGATCGGTTTGAATTCACTGTTTTCCGGCAGCAACTCAACCACGTTGCCGTGTTTTTTCAGGCGTTTGACGGTCACTTCATCTTCAATACGAGCCACCACGACCTGGCCGTTACGCACGTCCTGCGTTTTATGCACCGCCAGCAGATCGCCATCAAGGATACCGATGTCGCGCATCGACATCCCTTTTACCCGCAGCAGGAAATCGGCGTTGGGCTTGAACAGGGAAGGATCAACCTTGTAATGCCCTTCGATATGCTGCTGTGCCAGCAGCGGCTCACCGGCAGCCACGCGGCCAATCAGCGGCAGGCCGTCTTCATCTTCCATCAGCAGGCGGATACCGCGCGAGGCGCCGGAGACGATCTCGATCACCCCTTTGCGCGCCAGCGCCTTCAGGTGCTCTTCAGCCGCATTCGGCGAGCGGAACCCCAGACGCAATGCGATCTCGGCACGCGTGGGCGGCATGCCCGTCTGCGAAATATGATCGCGAATCAGGTCATAGACCTCTTGCTGCCTGGTAGTTAGTGCTTTCATCCCGCCCCCTGTTTGTTTATACAGTTTTGCTGTGAGTATATACAGGTACGCGGGGATTGGGAACCGCAGAATAAATAAAAATCAGGGAGTAGGCGCGCAAAACCGGCAAAAAACGGCCCAATGGCGGCAGCCATTCAGGCAAAGTGCTGCCACAGCACGCTGCCCCAGACAAACAGCGCCAGTATGATCGCCAGCGTCACCGCCGCCGAACCGATATCCTTTGCCCGGCCGGAAAGCACGTGGTGCTCGGTGCCCACGCGATCGACCAGCGCTTCGATTGCGCTGTTAAGCAGCTCGACGATCATCACCAGGATCACGGAACCCACCAGTAAAATACGGGCGATCGCCCCAACGTCCAGCCAGGCGGCCAAAATAATGGCGAGCACGGCGGCGAGGGTTTCCTGGCGGAACGCCGCTTCATTTTGCCAGGCGGCAATAAACCCCTGCCGGGAATAACCTGCCGCCTTAATAATACGCGTTAGACCGGTTGCTTGATTTGCCATTTACGGGCGCCTTTTTCAGGGGTAAAACATCATTTTAACGGCACCGGCTTTTTTAACACCACAGATCTGCAAAGCGGTTTCTGGTATGCTTGCGGCGCGTTGCTAACAAGAGGCTTCACGTTGTTATGTCAAGTTGGCGTAAAATTTATTATAACTTATTGAGTTCTTCACTAAAACTGCTGGTAAGAAGTAAGGTTATCCCGTCAGATCCGGTCGCGGAGTTAGGGTTGGATCCCACTCGGCCGATTTTGTACGTTTTACCTTATAACTCAAAGGCGGATTTACTCACGCTGCGGGCCCAATGTCTGGCGCAGGATCTGCCCGATCCGCTCATTCCGCTGGAAATCGACGGCACCGTGCTGCCCGGCTATGTGTTTATTCACGACGGCCCGCGCGTGTTCCGGTACTACACGCCGAAAGAAGAGTCGGTCAAGCTGTTCCATGACTATCTGGATCTGCACCGCAACAATCCGGATCTCGATATCCAGATGCTGCCGGTTTCCGTCATGTTCGGCCGCTCCCCCGGCCGGGAAGGCCACGGCACCCCGCACCTGCGCCTGCTGAATGGCATACAGAAGTTCTTCGCCGTGCTGTGGCTGGGGCGCGACAGCTTCGTCCGCTTCTCCAATACCGTTTCGCTGCGCCATATGGCGAACGAACACGGCACCGATCAAACCATCGCGCAGAAACTGGCACGCGTGGCGCGCATGCATTTCGCCCGCCAGCGCCTGGCCGCGGTTGGCCCGAGCCTGCCGGCGCGCCAGGATTTGTTCAACAAGCTGCTGGCTTCCAAGGCGATTGAAAAAGCCGTTGAGGACGAAGCGCGCAGCAAAAAAATCTCTCACGAAAAAGCGCAGCAGAACGCCATTGCGCTGATGGAAGAGATCGCCGCCGATTTCTCCTACGAAACCGTGCGCCTGTCAGACCGCGTGCTGGGCTGGACCTGGAACCGCCTGTATCAAGGGATCAACGTTACCAACGCCGAACGCGTGCGCCAACTGGCGCAGGACGGCCACGAGATCGTCTATGTTCCCTGCCACCGCAGCCACATGGACTACTTGCTGCTGTCCTACGTGCTGTATCACCAGGGGCTGGTGCCGCCGCACATCGCCGCCGGCATTAACCTGAATTTCTGGCCAGCCGGGCCGATCTTCCGCCGCCTGGGCGCCTTTTTCATCCGCCGCACCTTCAAAGGCAACAAGCTCTATTCCACGGTGTTCCGTGAATACCTGGGCGAACTGTTTACCCGCGGCTACTCGGTGGAATACTTTGTCGAAGGCGGCCGTTCCCGCACCGGGCGCCTGCTGGAGCCGAAAACCGGCACGCTGGCGATGACCATCCAGGCGATGCTGCGCGGCGGCACCCGGCCGATCACGCTGGTGCCGATCTACATCGGCTACGAGCACGTGATGGAAGTGGGCACCTACGCCAAAGAGCTGCGCGGCGCCACCAAAGAAAAAGAAAGTCTGCTGCAAATGCTGCGTGGCCTGCGCAAACTGCGCAATCTTGGCCTGGGCTACGTCAACTTCGGCGAACCGCTGCCGTTGACCACCTATCTTAACCAGCATGTGCCTCAGTGGCGTGACGCCATCGATCCGATCGAAGCCCAACGCCCAAGCTGGCTGACGCCAACGGTGAACGATCTTGCCGGCAAAATCATGGTGCGCATCAACAATGCCGCCGCCGCCAATGCCATGAACCTGTGCGCCACCGCCCTGCTGGCCTCGCGCCAACGTTCGCTGACCCGCGAGCAGTTGATCGAACAGTTGGATTGCTACCTGCAGCTGATGCGTAACGTGCCTTACGCCGCCGACGCCACCGTCCCGGCTCAAACCGCGGAAGAATTGCTGGATCACGCGCTGGGCATGGATAAGTTCGGGGTGGAAAAAGATAACATCGGCGACATCATCATCCTGCCGCGCGAGCAGGCAGTGCTGATGACCTATTATCGCAACAACATTCACCATATGTTGGTGCTGCCTTCGCTGATCGCCACCATCGTGATGCATCACCGCCGCGTGTCGCGCAGCGAACTGCTGCGCCAGATCGGCCTGATTTATCCGATGCTGAAAGCGGAACTGTTCCTGCATTACGGCAAGGAACAACTGCCGGAGGTGCTGCAGCCGATGATCGACGAGCTGGCGCGCCAGCAGTTAATCAGCTACAGCGATGACGAGCTGCAACTGAACCCGGCGCGCATTCGCCCGCTGCAGTTGCTGGCCGCCGGTGTGCGTGAAACGCTGCAACGCTATGCGATTACCATGTCGATTCTCAGCGCCAACCCAAGCATCAACCGCGGCGCGCTGGAAAAAGAAAGCCGCATCATGGCCCAGCGCCTGTCGGTGCTGCACGGCATCAACGCGCCGGAGTTCTTCGATAAAGCGGTATTTGCCACCCTGGTGGGAACATTGCGCGAAGAGGGATATATCAGCGACAGCGGCGACGCGATCCGTGAGCACACCATGGAGGTTTACACCATGTTGAGCGATCTGATCACCCCGGAGATCAAGCTGACGATTGAAAGCGTGAGTATGCTGGCGGAGGCGAAGGGCGAGTAACGCCCTCACCCCAACCCTCTCCCAATGGGAGAGGGAGCAGCCCGGAGTCGTAGTCACATAACGCCCTCACCCCAACCCTCTCCCAGCGGGAGAGGGAGCAGCCCGGAGTTGCATTTATATTTAGCGACTCACTCTCGAACTCTGTGAGTGAGTACCTGGGACACCAAATATGCAAGCTCCGCAGAGAGGGGCGGTTTGGGGTTCAGGCTTGCCAGTAGCTTAGGGCGATGCCGATAAACAGCACCAGGCCGACATAGTTGTTATTGAGAAACGCCTGGAAGCAGGCGTCGCGCTCGCGGGTGGCGATCAGGCGCTGTTGATGAATAAACAGCGCGCCGCCCAGCAGCAGTGACCAGTAATAGGCGCCGCCCAGTTGCGACAGGTAGCCCACCCACAGCAGCAGCAGCAGCGTGGCGAATTGCAGCAGGCCGACGATCAGCTTGTCATGGCGGCCAAACAGAATCGCCGTGGATTTGATGCCAATCCGCACATCGTCATCGCGATCAACCATGGCGTACAGCGTGTCGTAAGCCACCGTCCAGCAAATATTGGCCAGCAGCAACAGCCAGCAACTCAGTGGCAACGCCTCGCTGACCGCCGCGTAGGCCATCGGGATCGACCAGCCAAACGCAGCCCCCAGCACCACCTGCGGCAAATGGGTGACGCGCTTCATAAACGGGTACATCCATGCCAGCGCCAGCGCCGCCAGCGAGAGCCAGATGGTCATGGCGTTCAGCGTCAGCACCAGCAGAAACGACAGCAGCACCAGCGTCACAAACAGGATCTTGGCTTCTTTCTCGCTGACCCGGCCGCTCGGCAACGGGCGGTTAGCGGTTCTTTTCACATGGCCGTCAAAGGCGCGATCGGCATAATCATTCACCACGCAGCCTGCGGCGCGCATCAGGAAGACCCCCAGCACAAACACCGCCAGCACCGACCATGAAGGCACCCCTTGCCCCGCCAGCCACAAGGCCCACAGCGTCGGCCACAACAACAGCAAGCTGCCGATAGGTTTATCAATGCGCATCAAATGGCTATAAGCCTGCCATTTGCTTTGAGTCACGCTACTCTCCAACGTTTTTCCTCCCTCATCATGCCGGTGCGCTATTGCCCGCGTTATACACAGGCGCCGCCGGTAAAAACAGCTCGGTCAATAGCAGCGGCTTGCCCGCCAGGCGCAAACGGGAACGCCGCGCCCACTGCGCGCCATGCCGGCCAATATGAATGTAATCCCGCGTCAGGGCGCCGCTGTTGAACAGGTAACGGCCGAGCGGCACGGTACCCAAATCCACCAATGCCTGATCCTTACCCGTCAGGGTTTCCTGCGGGATCACCGTGCGGCCGATCAGCCAGGGCACATGGTCCCCCAACAAAATAATTTCACGCAGCCAGTAACGCGGGCTCGCGGGCAGATGTTGCGCCTCTTCACCCAGTTCGGCACGCGTGACGAAACACTCACGCTGCGGCTCAACGTGCACGCACGCACAGTGGCGTTCAAAGCGGCGGGTCATCGATCCCAACTCCATCAGCCAGTCGCTGATGCCAGCAGGCACAGGAGGATGTTGTTCAGACAACCACGTGATGGGTGGCAGGATGGAACCCCTATTGCCAGACATTACCTTTCTCCATGCTAAAGAGACGCGCCAGGCAACCCCTCGGCACCACAAACTGTTAACAGAAAGCCATTGTAACGCAGAAATCTAAAAGCGGCAGGCGGATTCATCATGCAACACCCGGCAAATAACGGGCGGTGAATGTATCCCTATGTCATCTTTCTGCCATCTGCGTGCCCTACATTCCTCCTCTTGATCGGTCGCTATTCTGTGATCGCACGCACGCAATAAGCAGGGCTATATTGCTTTATCTACGCGCGTAGATAACCTTGCGGCTCAGCGTTGAATCGTTACCGGTCAGGCACATCGGTTGGCGGATTCGCCAACACCAGGGAAATACCTTTAACGACGCCGCTCGCGGCAAAAAAGAGGACATAACACGATGAGCGAGACAACGCTGGCCAAGCCAGGCGTCGCCGGCGCACCGCTGGCGGCCGATGAAAAGCTGGCCACTCCAGAAGGGCGCAGCCAGTTTATACGCGCCACCTTCTCCTGTTGGCTTGGCACCACCATGGAATATGTCGACTTCGCCCTGTACGGCCTGGCGGCCGGCATGGTGTTCGGCGACGTATTCTTCCCGGAAGCCACCCCGCTGCTGGCGCTGCTGGCGAGCTTCGCCACCTACTCCGTCGGTTTTATCGCCCGCCCGATCGGCGCGCTGGTGTTTGGCTGGATAGGCGATCGCAAAGGCCGCCGCGTGGTACTGATCACCACCGTCGCCATGATGGGGGTTTCCACTACCCTGATCGGGCTGATCCCGTCTTATGCGCAGATCGGCATTTTTGCGCCGCTGTGTCTGGTGTTCCTGCGCTTTATGCAGGGCTTCGGCGCCGGCGCCGAACTGTCCGGCGGCGCCGTGATGCTGGCCGAATACGCCCCGGCCCAACGGCGGGGGCTGATTGCCTCGATCATCGCATTAGGCTCCAACAGCGGCACGCTGCTGGCCTCGTTGGTGTGGCTGCTGGTGCTGCAGTTGGACAAAGACGCACTGATGAGCTGGGGCTGGCGCATTCCGTTCCTCGCCAGCATCCTGATCGCCGGCGTCGCGCTGTATCTGCGCCGCCACGTACAGGAAACGCCGGTGTTTCAGCGTGAGCTGGAACAAAACCACCAGCAGTTGCTGCAGGCGGCGGAAACGGAACCGGTTGATAACCGCAGCTATTTGCAGCGTACCCGCGCCTTTTGGGTGATGCTCGGCCTGCGGATCGGCGAAAACGGGCCGTCCTACCTGTGTCAGGGATTTATCGTCGGCTACGTCGCCAAGATCCTGATGGTGGATAAATCCGTGCCGGCGCTGGCGGTGTTGATCGCTTCCCTGTGCGGCTTTCTGGTGATCCCGCTGGCGGGCTGGCTGTCCGATCGCTTCGGCCGGCGCATTACCTACCGCTGGTTCTGCCTGTTGCTGGTGCTGTATGCCTTCCCGGCCTTCTGGCTGCTGGAGAGCCGCGAGCCGGCTATCGTGATTGGCGTGATCGTCACCGGAATGTGCATTGCCTCGCTGGGCATTTTCGGCGTGCAGGCGGCCTATGGCGTGGAGCTGTTCGGGGTGAAGAACCGCTACTCGAAGATGGCCTTCGCCAAAGAGCTGGGCTCTATCCTCTCGGGCGGCACGGCGCCGCTGATCGCCACCGCCCTGCTGTCCGGTTTTGGCCACTGGTGGCCTATCGCCAGTTATTTTGTTGTAATGGCGGCCATTGGTCTCATCACCACTTACTTTGCACCCGAAACCCGCGGCCGCGATCTCAATCTGCCACAGGATGCGGTGTAACCTGGCCCAGGAAAACAACGTGGATAATCACCCCGCTCGGCGCATTACCCGCGCCGATGTCGCCCGCGCGGCGGGCACATCGGTTGCCGTCGTCAGCTATGTCATCAATAACGGCCCGCGCCCGGTGGCGGAAGCGACGCGCCAGCGGGTACTGGCGGCGATTGCGCAGACCGGCTACCAGCCAAACGACGTTGCCCGCGCGCTGGCCTCTGGCTCCACCCAGACTTACGGCCTGGTGGTGCCGGACATCTCCAACCCCTTCTTCGCCAAAATGGCGCGCGCGCTGCAACAGGAAGCGTTCAAATTCGGCCGCGCCCTGCTACTGGCCGACGCCGGCGACGATCGCCAGCGCGAGTACGAACTGATCACCAACCTGCTGCGCCGCCAGGTGGACGGGCTGCTGTACACCAGCGTCGACCGCCACCCGTGGTTCGACGTGATCCGCGCGGCAGGCACGCCCTGCGTGATGATCGACACCATTGATCCCGCCGCCGGCATCAGCGCCATCCGCGTCGATGAGCGCGGCGCCGCCAGCCAGGCCACGCGCCATCTGATCGAGCACGGCTATCGCGACATTGGTATTTTCATCGGCCCGCTGACCATGCTCAACGCGCAAGACCGGCTCAACGGCTGGCGCGATGCGCTGCTGGCAGCCGGCATCACGCCGCGTGAAGAGTGGATTTTTGAAGTGCCTTATACCCGCACCGGCGGCTACCAGGCCACCCGGCAACTGCTGGCCGGCCCCCGCCCGCGCGCGGTATTCACCAGTAACGAACAGCAAGCGCTCGGCTGCCTGGCCGCGCTGGCGCAGCACGATCTGCGCGCCCCGGACGATCTGGCGCTGATCTGTTTTAACGGCACGCCGCAGTCCGAATTCAGCGTGCCGCCGCTAAGCGCGGTGGAGCAACCCATTCACGCCATGGCGCAACAGGCGATCGCCATACTGGCCGCCGGCGCTAAAGAGCCGGTGCTGCACGAATTCGCTTTCCAATTGCACATCCGCCGTTCCTGCGGCTGTGCGTTTTCTTCCAGGTAAAATTATGCGTTTGATTATTGATTGCGATCCCGGCAACGGGGTTCCCGGCGCCAATGTGGATGATGGCCTGGCGTTGGCCCTGGCGCTGGCGGCCCGCCCACGGCTGGCGCTGGAACTGATTACCATTGTGGCCGGCAATACGCCGCGCGATCTGGGCTTCGCCGTTGCCAATACCCTGCTGGAACAAAGCGGCCATGCCGTACCGGTTATCGCCGGCGCGGCGCGGGCGCTGTGCGAACGCCCCGAGCCGTGGCGCGCCTATCTGGATCGCACCATCGCCGATCCGGCGTTGGCGGCCCTGTGGCGCAACACCCCGGCGCCGCAGCCTGCAACGCCGGCCAGGCCGGAAGCGGCAATCGCCATCGGCGAATTGATTTGCGCTAACCCCGGTGAGATTACGCTGGCCGCCATCGGCCCGTTGACCAACGTGGCCCACGCGCTGCAGCTCTATCCGCAGATGGCGCAAGCGGTGAAAACCATCGTGATCATGGGCGGGGTGTTCGCGGTGGAAGGCTATATCAAGGACACCAACTTCGGCCTGGATCCCGAGGCTGCGCAATTGGTGTTGAACAGCGGCGCCAATATCACGCTCGCCCCGCTCGATGTCACCACCCAAACCATGTTGACGCAGCAGGATCTCACTCGCCTTACGCAGCCGGACACCCCGTTGTGCCGCTACCTGCGCGCGACCACGCAACCCTGGGTTGATTATTCGCGCCACACCCGCCAACTGCCGGGCTGTTGGATCCATGACGCGCTGGTGGTGGCGTGGCTGCTGGAACCGGATCTGGTCACCACGCAAGACTATTTTGTCGATGTGGCGTTGGAAGGTGGCGTGACACGCGGCAGTTCGCGCCGCTGGCGGCCCGATAGCCTGCGCCTGGCTCTGGGGATGCCGGAACCGCAGGGGAAACCGATACAGGTGATGGAAAGCGTGGACAACGCGCACCTGCTGGCGCTGATCGCCAGCCAGCTCGCCCGCGCATGAAAAAAGGTGCGCCACGGCGCACCAACCCTCCAGCCAGCATCGGCAGCGCGGGGTATTAGCCCTTGCCTTTCACGCTGCTGATAAACGTTTCACGCGCAGTGGTGGAACCCAGTTTTTCCGCTTCATTCATCAGTTTCAGCGCTTTATCGATATCTCCGGCCTTAACCGCCTGTTTGATACCGTTATTGAAGTAGGCCTCGGTGTCATTCAACATCGGCTCGGCGGGTTTCGCCGCGGCCGGTCGCGGCGCAGGCACCGCCGTTGGCGCATTGGCTCCCACCACCACCGGCGTGGTGGCCGGCGCCGGCTGCAACATGCCGATCATCACGTTGCCGCTGCCCTGTTCCGCCGTCACTTTCAGCTTCAGCAGCCCGCTGTTGCTGTGGCTGGCGATCGGATCGGGAATGTCCGGCACCGCGTTGCCCACCCCTTGCGCATAGGCTTTCGCCGGGTTGGTTAGGCGGGTGCTTTTGCCCACATCCTGGCGGGTGGTGTAAACCAGCAGGTAAATCTGCCGTTGCCCCAGCGCCGGCGTCAGCTTGAGCGTACCCTCCAGACGATCGGAAGACATCACGCCCGGCGGCTGGTAGCTAAAGTAGCTGGACGGGTAGTAGGCCGCCGGCCGCTGATGTTCATCCAGCACCAGCACGCTCGGCGAGTACACCCGGCTATCCCTGGCGATACTGCTTAAGGTAATTTCCAGTGAACCGCGATCCGCCGGCAGCGTATAGGCGGCCACCGCGCCCTGAATATCGCCCTGATTGATTTGCGGGCTGCTGCCATCCAGTTTGACATCCTGATTGGCCGGCGGCACCAGCGGTTGCCACGGCAGGTTTTGCAGCGTGGCCGGGTTAATGGCGGGCGCGACGGAAACGTTGGTTGGCGTGGCGGCATAGGCGGCTAACGGCACACCGGCGGCCAGCGCTACGGACAGGCAAAGAGCCAGTAGATTCTTTTTCATCGTTATACCCTCTCGCATCAAGCATGCAGGCCGGCAGCGGGCAGGCAAGCGCCCGCTGCCGGTTAATCAGGCGTGGGAAAGCGCGTGGCGCTCTCCCGCGGTAACGCTATTACCACCAGATCTCCATTTGGGCGCCGAAGGTGACTTCGTCATCCTTGCCGCGGCTGAAGGTGTGCAGGCTGGTGTCGCTGTAGGCTGTGCCGGTGCTGTAGCCGGTATCGCTGCTGGTGGCGTAGCCCCACTTCTCATCCCATTTGGCATAGGTGGCGAATAGGCGGATTGCCGGGCGCGACCAAATGCTGTCGCCAGCCTGCCACTGTTGCGCCAGGGTGACCTTGTACTGGCCGTTGCGCTCGCCGGTGCGCTGTGACTTGACGTTGTCATAGCCGGCTTCCAGCAGGGTGCTCATGATCGGCGTCCATTTGTACATTGGCCGCACGCCCACGGTGTACCAAGTGGTGCCGTTATTGTTGTCGCGGTCGATATCCTGGTACATGCCGACGTACATCAGCGCCCATTTGTCGTTGAAGTCGATAGCGCCGTGATCCAGGATGCGCAGCATCGAACCGTCGTTATCAATGGTGGCGCCCTGGTTACGGCCGTTGTTGGTCGAGGTCATGGCGTCAGTGCCGTACTGCACCACAAACTTGTTGTAGCCGTTGAGGATGCTTTGCGTGTGTTCGGCGGTGAACAACCAGCCGTCCTTGGAAGCGCCGTCGGCCAGGCTGTAGTGATCCTGAACGTTGGCCCGGCCATAGTCGACGCCGAATTCCAGCGTGCCGCCCGGGTTGGTTTCCAGCCCCGCCAAGCGTACGTCGAAGGTATCGTTGATGGTCGGCCGCTGATCCCATTCGTTGTCCAGGTAGCCGTAAGAGCCGCCGGATTCAGAGTTACGGGTCACCGCGAGAGACAGTTTACCAAAGCCCAGATCGATGTTTTCCAGGCCGGCGCCCGGGCCGGAAATATCCCAGTAGTAGAAGTCGATCATGTGGACGTCATGGCGCTGGTAGAAGCGCTTACCGGCCCAGATGGTGGAGCCAGGCAACCATTCGATCAGGTTTTTACCCTGAACGTTCACTTCACGAAAGCCTGGAGTAACATCTTCCCAGTCTGAACGTTGGGAAACGGAATACGCCAGGTTGGTATCAAAGTAGAAGCTTTTATCGCCGTCCTTCCACACTTCCTGGCCCAGCTTTAATTCAGCGTAGGTTTCGCATTCGTTGCCGAGACGGTATTTGCTCGAAGCCCCGGTAGCCTGGAAGCATTGTTGCTCACCGCCGCTGCCGGTCCAGCCGATACCGGAACGCGCATAGCCTTTAAAATCCAACGCCATGGCTTGTGAAGAGAGAACACCGGCGGCGACAGCCAGTGCCAGAGGAAGTTTGCGCAGAGTAGTCATCATTATTCTCCTGTTCTACAGACCTTGATGCGGTTAAACGCCCGGTTCCTGATGTAGCCGCCGGCATGCCGTACCGTCCTCACGGAACAGATGGCAACGGTGCGGCGGCAGGCCGATGGCGAATGTGGCACCTTCATCTACCAGCACCACGTCGTTCTGGCGGTACACCAGGTTCTGACGTATTGCCGGTATTTGGATGTGGATTTGCGTCTCGTTGCCGAGCTGCTCTACCACCTGTACATCACCTGACAGCCGCACTTCAGAGGCATCGCTCGGCAGCAGGTGTTCCGGGCGGATCCCCAGAGACATGTTGGCGCCGGTCTGAACGCCCGAGCCCTCCACCGGGAGCCATACCCGTTGGCGGTTGGGCAGTTCGATCTGCACCTGTTGCGGTTCTGCGGCGGTCACTTTGACCGGCAGGAAATTCATTTTGGGCGAGCCGATAAACCCGGCGACGAAGCGGTTGGCCGGGTAGTGATACAGCTCCAGCGGCTTGCCGATTTGCGCGACGCGCCCGGCGTCGAGCACCACGATCTTGTCGGCCAGCGTCATCGCTTCGACCTGATCGTGGGTGACGTAAATCATGGTGCGCTGCAGGCGCTTATGCAGGCGGGAGATCTCGATGCGCATCTGTACGCGCAGCGCGGCGTCCAGGTTGGACAGCGGTTCGTCCAGCAGGAATACCGCCGGCTCCGCCACCAGCGTGCGGCCAATTGCCACGCGCTGGCGCTGCCCGCCGGACAGCGCTTTCGGCCGGCGATCGAGCAGGTGCGCCAGTTGCAGCACTTCGGCCACCTGGTTCACCCGCTGGGTGATTTCCACCTTTTTGGCGCCGGCCAGCTTCAGGCCGAACGACATGTTGTCGGCCACCGACAGGTGCGGATAGAGCGCATAGGACTGGAACACCATGCCAATGCCGCGTTCGGCGGGCGGCACGTCGTTCATCCGGGTTTCGCCGATGAACAGATCGCCGGCGGTGATATCCTCCAGCCCGGCAATCATGCGCAACAGCGTGGATTTGCCGCAGCCGGACGGCCCGACAAACACCACAAACTCACCGTCATCGATCGTTAAATTGACGTCTTTGGAAATCACCGTCTCGCCAAATGCTTTATAAACGCCGCGCAGTGTGACGCTAGCCATGCGTTACTCCCCTGCTTTCGCAGTTAACATTTTTCGTGAAAATGGCAGAGGCAAACCCTGCCAAAACCCATTGATGACCCTCTTGGCTGTGCACCGCCTGTCCTGCCAGAGGCAGGGTCGCCTCAGACGGCGCCGCCGGCTGAGTATAAGGCTGCAGATTAATCAGCGCTTCAAGGCATTGTTCCTGATGGGTTATAAGCAAACGAACCACCCCATTGTTCTGGCTAACTGCGCTCAACTCCCCCTGCTGGATCACCGCTAAACGGCGCAGCGCCAACAGTGACTGGCAATAACGCAATGTCGAATTACGATCGTGCTGCTGGCGGCTGATGGCCAGCGCCCGGTGCTCAATGGCGACCCGCTGGTACCAGTGGCTCTCGCCGGCGGTCACCTGTTCCGGCGCTTCGTGCCAGGGCATCGGCGTTTGAGCGCCCTGCAGCTCATGCAGCCCGGCGGCGTGGGGCAAGCCCAGTTCTTCCCCCTGATACAGGCAGATCGGCGCCGGCAGCAGCGCCAACAGCGTCAGGAAGGCGGCGGCGGAACGCAGATCCCCTTGCCCCCAGTGGCTGACCACCCGCGGCTGATCGGCGCTGCCCGTGCTCCATACACTGTCCGCCAGGCGCCGGCGGTGGGCATGGAGCACCATGACCAGTTTTTCAATGCTGAACGGCGCCACCGCCTGCGCCAGCGGGCTGCTGGCATAGGGCTGACGCCCCGGCCCATGTATCCGCCCTTGGCCGTCGCAGGCCCACAGCGCCAATCCGCGTGCGGCCACCACGCTGCCGGCTTCATCGCGCCACGTTTGCGGCAGCACCAGGCCGTCGACAGAGAGCGCGTGCAGGTAAGGCAGCGCGCCGAGCATGCCGTACAGATCCCCAACGCCATCTCCGTTGCCATCACGGAAACTCACCGGATGGATCCGGTACAACGTAGGCTGGCTGGCGATGGGTGTTGACGACATAAGACCGGCTCCCGCAGCGGCTGATAACGAAAATCAATGCTGGCGATAGTGCGGTAATCGGCGCACGGGGGAATCATCCGTGAGGTTCTTTTTCATGGGGGAGGAGATGGGAGGATGAGGGAACGATGAAGTGGATGAGAAGTTCCCTGCCGAATTCAATTCTGTGATCTGCCTGACAAAAATAGCCCCCCTTTTTTGTGTCTGAGGCCACAGAATAGAGCGCAATGTTATCTGGATCACACTACCGGGCCGCGGGGCGTAGAGGGGGGGAGGATGAGAAAAGGGCGCGTTGTGACCCACTATGCTCAGGAAACCACTTTCCTTACACGAAGTGCCCACAATAATAGAAGGACTGGCTTATGAATCGCACTGCCCGTACGCTGATGCTTTCCGCGCTGACCACGTTAGTGCTCTCTGCCCCGGCTTTCGCCAAGATTGAAGAAGGCAAGCTGGTTATTTGGATCAACGGCGATAAAGGTTACAACGGCCTGGCCGAGGTCGGCAAAAAATTTGAGCAGGACACCGGCATTAAAGTGACCGTCGAACATCCGGACAAGCTGGAAGAAAAATACCCGCAGGTGGCCGCCACCGGCGACGGCCCGGATATTATCTTCTGGGCCCACGATCGCTTCGGCGGTTATGCCCAGTCCGGCCTGCTGGCGGAGATCCACCCCTCCCAGGCATTCCAGGATAAAGTTTATCCCTTTACCTGGGACGCCGTACGCTACGACGGCAAGCTGATCGGCTACCCGATCGCCGTGGAAGCGCTGTCGCTGATTTACAACAAAGACCTGATCAAGGAAGCGCCAAAGACTTGGGAAGAAATTCCGGCGCTGGATAAGGAACTGCGCGCCAAAGGCAAGAGCGCCATCATGTGGAACCTGCAGGAACCCTACTTCACCTGGCCGATCATTGCCGCCGCCGGTGGATATGCCTACAAGTATGAAGACGGCAAATACAACATCAAAGACGTTGGCGTTGCGAACGCCGGCTCCCAGGCCGGGCTGCAATTCATCGTCGATCTGGTAAACAACAAACACATCAATGCCGATACCGACTATTCCATCGCCGAAGCCGCCTTCAACAAGGGCCAAACCGCGCTGACCATCAACGGCCCGTGGGCATGGTCAAATATCGAGCAGAGCAAGATCAACTACGGCGTAACGCTGCTGCCGACCTTCAAAGGCCAGCCGTCCAAGCCGTTCGTTGGCGTGCTGACCGCCGGCATCAACGCCGCCAGCCCGAACAAGGAACTGGCCACCGAGTTTCTGGAAAACTACCTGCTGACCGATCAGGGGCTGGCGCAGGTCAATAACGACAAACCGCTGGGCGCCGTGGCGCTGAAATCGTTCCAGGAGCAGTTGGCGAAGGATCCGAAGATCGCCGCCACCATGCAGAACTCACAAAATGGCGAAATCATGCCTAACATTCCGCAGATGAGCGCCTTCTGGTATGCCGAACGCAGCGCCGTGCTCAATGCCATCCATGGCCGCCAGACGGTAAAAGCCGCGCTGGACGATGTGCAAACCCGGATTACCAAGTAAGCCAAGCCGTGCGGGGCGCCTGGCGGCGCTCCGCCGTTGTCGCCAAGAAAGGAACACCCCATGCAATTAGCTCACGCCGGTTCATCCGTGCGCAAAAAATCGAAGTGGTGGCAAAACGATAGTCTGAAATGGCTGGTAGTCGGCCTGCTCAGCCTGTTTACCTGCTATCTGATTGTGTTGATGTATGCACAGGGTGAATACCTATTCGCCATCATCACGCTGCTCCTGATTAGCGCCGGTATATACGTTTTCGCCAACCGCCGCGCCTACGCCTGGCGCTATGTCTACCCCGGCGTTGCCGGCATGGGATTGTTCGTTCTGTTCCCACTGATTTGCACCATTGCTATCGCCTTTACCAATTACAGCAGCACCAACCAACTGACCTTTGAACGGGCGCAATCGGTGCTGATGCAGCGCCAGTTCCAAAGCGGCCAAACCTTCACCTTCGCCCTTTTCCCGGCGCCGGCCCAGCAATGGCGGCTGCAACTGACCGATCCGGCCAGCGGCCAGCAGATGCTGTCCGAGCCGTTCAGCTTTAACGCCGCCCAGCCGCAAACGCTGGCCATGGCCACAGTCAGCGCCGCGCCCAGTGAAGAACGCGCCACGCTGCGGGTGATCACGCAAAACCGCCAGGCGCTGAGCCAGATTGTCGCTAAAATGCCCGACGGCGGCGAACTGCGCATGAGCTCGCTGCGCCAGTTCTCCGGCACCAGCCCGCTGTATAGCCTGGCCGCCGACGGCACGACCCTGACCAACAACCAAACGCAGGTGCAGTATCGCCCGAACGACGACATCGGCTTTTACCAGGCGGTGAACGCAGACGGCAACTGGGCGCAGGAAACCCTCAGCCCCGGCTATACCGTCACCATCGGCTGGCAGAATTTCCTGCGCGTGCTGCATGACGAAGGCATCCAGAAACCCTTTGTCTCGATCTTTATCTGGACCATCGTCTTTTCGGTGATGACGGTGATCCTGACCGTGGCGGTAGGCATGGTCCTGGCCTGCGTGGTGCAGTGGGAGGCGCTGAAAGGCAAGGCGCTGTATCGGGTGCTGCTGATACTGCCCTACGCGGTGCCGTCGTTTATCTCGATCCTGATCTTCAAGGGGCTGTTCAACCAGAGCTTTGGCGAGATCAACATGATGCTCAGCCACCTGTTCGGCATCAAACCGGCCTGGTTTAGCGATCCGCTCACCGCCAAGAGCATGATCCTGATCGTCAACACCTGGCTGGGTTACCCCTATATGATGATCCTGTGCATGGGCCTGCTGAAAGCGATCCCGGACGATCTGTACGAAGCGTCGGCAATGGACGGCGCCGGGCCGCTGCAGAACTTCTTTCGCATCACCCTGCCGCTGCTGATTAAACCGCTGACGCCGCTGATGATCGCCAGCTTCGCCTTCAACTTTAACAACTTCGTGCTGATTCAACTGCTGACCAACGGCGGCCCGGATATGATCGGCACCACCACGCCGGCCGGCTATACCGATCTGTTGGTCAGCTATACCTACCGCATCGCCTTTGAAGGCGGCGGCGGCCAGGACTTTGGCCTGGCGGCGGCAATCGCTACGTTGATCTTCCTGCTGGTGGGAGCGCTGGCCATTCTCAACCTGAAAGCCAGCAAGATGAACTTTGATTAATTCATTGCCGGCGGCAGCCACGCCAACATGAGGAGTAAGCAAGATGGCCATGGTTCAACCCAAATCCCAGCGCGTGCGCCTGTGGATCACCCATATACTGATGCTGTGCTTTATCGCTTTGATTATGTTCCCGCTGCTGATGGTGATCGCCATTTCGCTGCGCTCCGGCAACTTCGCCACCGGCAGCCTGATCCCGGAACAGATTTCCTGGGATCACTGGCGGCTGGCGCTCGGCATGAGCGTGACGCACGCCGACGGCAGCGTTACCCCGCCGCCGTTCCCGGTGCTGCTGTGGTTATGGAACTCGGTGAAAGTGGCGGCGATCACCGCCATCGGCATCGTGGCGCTTTCCACCACCTGCGCCTACGCTTTTGCCCGCATGCGCTTTCGCGGCAAAAGCAGCCTGCTGAAAGGCATGCTGATTTTTCAGATGTTCCCGGCGGTGCTGTCGTTGGTGGCGCTGTATGCCCTGTTCGATCGTCTGGGCCAGTACGTGCCGTTTCTCGGCCTGAATACCCATGGCGGCGTGATTTTCGCCTATATGGGCGGCATCGCGCTGCACGTCTGGACCATCAAGGGCTATTTTGAAACCATCGATAATTCGCTGGAGGAGGCCGCCGCGCTGGACGGCGCCAGCCCGTGGCAGGCGTTCCGCCTGGTGCTGCTGCCGCTGTCGGTGCCGATCCTGGCGGTGGTGTTTATTCTGTCCTTTATCGCGGCAGTTACCGAAGTGCCGGTCGCCTCGCTACTGCTGCGCGACGTTAACAGCTATACGCTGGCGGTGGGGATGCAACAATATCTGAACCCGCAGAACTACCTGTGGGGCGACTTCGCCGCCGCGGCGGTACTCTCGGCCATCCCCATTACCGTGGTGTTCCTGCTGGCCCAGCGTTGGCTGGTCGGCGGCCTCACGGCAGGTGGGGTGAAGGGGTAATTCATTTTAGCCACTGCAATCTTTGCTGTACTTTCTTACCACGCATTCTCTGTGTCTCGGCGGCCCTACCGGCCGCCTTTTTTTATCATTGACGCGTGCATTATTCGCGCTTAAGGCGCTCGGTATTGGCCAGGTACAGGGTAATAACCAAAAATAATATGGCGGCGGAATAAATCAGCGTATCCACCGGGTTTTTATGATCCACAATAATCAGGCGGATAATCGCGGTAATGCCGATATAAATAAAATAGCGCAGCGGGAAGTGATAACCCGATTCGAAATACTTCACGATCAACGCAATAAATTCAAAATACAGGAAGTAAATCACGATGCCTTCAATCAACAGATACGATGATGAAGCTTCGTTATTCATAAACAACACCTGTGCCAGGTGAATGGTTTCCTTGCCCAGAAACACCACCAGTATGGCGGCCAACAGCAGCAACCCCAGGTTCAGTACGCGCTGTAGGGTTTTCGCTACCAGGATAGAGCGTGATGTTTTCGCCATAAAATAGTCCACCTTATACAACATGGTTAAAAGTGATATTGCCCGGTATCCCATCCGGATATTATTCGTTTGGCCGGCGTCAGGCCACGGCATTGCCGCCGGCGGCAAGTCCAGCCCAAACGCATTGTATACTGTTAACCTGACAAGGTGCAGATGGGATGCAGCGCCAAACACCCGAACAGGGCGCATTTAACGGCAAGAGAGGGATGTCGTGCTGGGAAATAAATGAGGGGGAGTCATCTCCCCCTCGTGCGCAGGTTGGCGACCGGCTTAACGGAAGCTATCGTTGCGATCGGAAGTCATGCTATACAGCTGATACTTGCGGCCCAGCATCTGGCCACCGTCGCGGGTCAGCGGCGTCCAGCTTACGGAAGCACGGCTGCGCGAAGGCGATACCGTCATCAGATCCAGCGGGATAGAGACATAGAAGCCTTTGGTGAATGAACCCTCACCGTATTCTTCTTTCGATACGTTGGTGACCGTCGCATAGGCGCCCACCACAACCCCGCTGTCAAAGCGTTTGGACAGATCCAACGTCGCGCCCTTATCTTTGGCCAGATATTGGCCCACGCTCAGTTTGACCAGCACGCCATCGACGAACGGCGGCATCCAGTAGCCAGTAATGTGGCCGGTTGCGGTGCTGTAGTCGGTGAAGCGCATCATGTCGTCCCAGTCACGCTGTTTCACCCAGTTGGCATTAGCCCCCACCGCCCAATTGCTATCGAGTGGCCGATACAGCACTTCACCGCCGACGCCGCCGAACATGCTTTCCAGGTAACCGCCGTAGACCTGGCCATAGAATCCCTGGCCGAAGTCCTGGAAGTAAGAGGTCTGCAAATCGTTAATGTACGCGTCGTTCTGCACATACTGACGAATGTGCGTACGCACGCGCGGCAGATGGCTGTCCGAAGGCGGCGCCGTATAGTTGAATTTATCGTAGTTATTGAACAGGTTGACGAATACGCTGCCGCTGTTCAACCAATGGTCGGTCACCCACCAGTTGGCGCTGCCCAGCAGGCCCACCTGGTACATGTAGAAGGTTTCCGCCCCGCCCAGCGATTGGGTTAAGGTCGGTGACAGGCTGAAGGACAGCGCTTCATCATCGATGTAATAGCCCTGTTCGGTGGTTTTCGGCAGATCGGGATCGATGCGTTTTTGCTGCAACGTCTGCTCATGCCCCAGCGGGTAGCCTTCCAACTGCTGGCGCAGGCTGTTCACGTCGGTACGCGTGGTCACCTGCGGCATGTGGTAACGCGTTTCGGTCACATCCAGGGTATCCACGCCTTCCGGCAGGTGGTTCATCAGGATAACGTTCGCACGCTCAACACCGTCTTCGGAATAACGATATTTGCTCTGCTCGCCGGTCATATACAGCGTGTTGTCTTTCACCTGAATCTTCGGCGCGTTGAAACCCGCGTTGTATTTAAGATCGGTCAGTTGGTTCGCTACGACGTCATGCTGCAGGTATCTATCCTGCGGCTGCGGCCGATAGGCAGGCTTAGGCTGATCGATATTCGACGGTTTCATATCGTTAAAGTTGGTGCGCAGGGTAAAGCCGGCCATAAAGGTATTGCCGCGCTCATAGCTGACGTTCACATCCGCCCAATTCGTTATGCGGTAAACGGCGCCGAAGTTGAATTTGCTGTCCTGGCGCAACGCGCCGGCAAAATCATCCTGGTAATTATTCCCTTCGTACTCCACTTTCAGGCGCAGCGGCTGCCAGGGCGTTTGGTATTCAATACCGCCGAACAGCGATGCCGGCCCCTTGAAGGAGTTGTTGAGATCGACGGAGCCGGCGGTTCTGCCGCCGTTGCCGCGATTACAATAGCTGTCGCTGGCTTCACAGAACGGGTTTTTCACATTGCCGCTGTTGCCCAGATAGCCCCAACCCATGCCCAGCGTGAAGTCAAACGGGCCCCACGCCTTGCTGGCGGCCAGGTATTCACCGTCAAATAACCCCGTACCGCCAATATCCCGTATCCCGGCGGACACTTCCGGCAACCAATAGCCCTCTTCCCACAGGCGCAGCTTCACATCAAAAGATTTGTCTTTATAGGTTTGATCGCCGCTGAATGACGTATTGCTGCTGTATTGACGCGTCCGCACGTCGGTATAACGAATGGTGGTTTCCAGCCAGGGCAACGGCTGAATAGAGACCGAATAAAACCGATATTGGTCATTATCACGGTAGTTGAAACTGAATTCGCCCTCTTTCGCCATACGGGCGCTCGGCATTTGCAACAGCCCCGCGCCACCGAAATCAGACTGAGAAGGCCCCAGTGGTTCAGGATATGACGCCGCCTGACACGCACTCGCGACAGACAGCGCAACCAAGCTAAGTAAGTAACGTGTTTTCATCAGTCAGGGATCCGGTGCGTCAATAACGAAATGATTTGCTCATTGATGTCTTTATAGCTCCTGGGCAGAGCGGATGAGGCAAACCCGAGGAACAGCAGACTCCCTGGCGTCATTTCATGATGCCGCCGGTTCCAGTAAGCAATTGGAACGCTCTGGGCCTCACCTTCAGGCGTGATTAACCAGGCGGTGCTGCGTTCAGCGCCATCCAGGCGTTGAAGCCCGCTTAAATAATCACTGACGTCTTTGCCAGGCAGAAAATCATGTTTGCCGGCGGGCGCCAATGCCCCCAGCAGGCTGACGTCTTTCGGCTCCGGCGCCACGAAGACCTGATATTCCCCCGCCAGACGGCGATCCAAATCCGGGCGCAGCTGCAGCCAATCCGGATCCAGCGACACAAACTGACGGCCGACGATGTTCAGCCCGGCGAGCTGCGTACGCACGCTGTCCACCGTAGCCGCGACCGTGGTATCCCCATCCTGGCGCAGTTCGGCGCTCAGTGCGCTGAGCCGCGCCAACAATTGCTGTTGCTTCTGTTTTTGCAACTGGGTGGCGCTGCGCTCCGCAATCGCCGCCCCCGGCCACCAGATGTTGCCTTGCAACGCCGGGTTACCCACCACCAGGCTTTGCAGCGTCGCCGCATCCTTGATCGTGACCGCTGCCCTGTTCGGATAAAACACGGTTACCCGGCTATCTGCATGGGCAGTGTTCAGCAAGAGGCACAGTGATGCACTTAAGAGCAGATTAATTTTTCTCATTGTCCCTCTGCTTCAATAGGGTAATTTCAACCGGGAAATAGTCCGCACCCAGATATTGCTCGGACTTGATAACCACGCCCGTTTGCGGATCAACCCAGAAACGGTTTTCCCAGTTCTTATTCAAGCCGCTGACCGCAACCTGTTCTTCAATCACGCGATAGGTCTTACGTTGGCCGCCGATAGTCAGGGCTTCATCTTCCTGGCGTTGGAAGGTGGATTCGGCCAGCCCAAAGCGCGTTTGGTTATTTTCCGTCCAGGACATTTGGCGCAGCCAGCGCGCACCGTCGATAATCCGCAAAGGCGCTGCCAGAGGATCTTGTTCGAGGTTGGAGACGCTGGTTAAATTGTCATGCCAGCCCAGCGTTTTCACCAGGCGCCCATGGCGTAACGTCATTAACGTGCGGTCCTGGCTCACCCATTTTTCTTCGCCGTTTTCAAACGCCCCGAGCACCATCATGATCTGTGGCTGATCGTTAATGGTGACATAGACGCTGGGCCTGGATAAATCCTGGATCTCTTGATCTGTCAGCTCAACGCCCGATGATTCAAACAATACGTGATAGACAGTATCATTGACGCTGTTTTGGGCTGAGGTACAGGCCTGAAGGGATAAACATATGAATAATAATAATAGATGGCGCAACTGAGCAATCCCGGCACATTAAGAAAAAGAAAAAAAAGAATAACCACTAGGTGGTTATTCTTTTACGGTTTAGCCCGCTGTACTTGTTGTCGTGCTGGTGCTGGTGCTGGTTGAGCTGCCGTCATCGCTATTGCTCTGAGCAACCAATGCAGCCGCTGCTACAGCAGCAACCGCGCCAGTGCCAACAATCACTGCATCACCTTTTGACCCGGCTGGATCAAAGGCTGCCCAGGAATTGGAGGCACCCAGCAGCGCCATTGCGGCTAATGCTGAATATAATACCTTTTTCATACACAACCCTCTTTCAGTAATGAACCTACGGCCTAAAGATCACTTTTTAGGCCCTACTAGTATAAGGTATCATGTTAAAAAAACATCGCTATTATCTAAAAATAAGTCATATCCTTTAGGCAGGACAAATAACCATTAGCGATGGTTTTAATTTGTATAACACAATAAATAATAAAACAAAAATGAAAAAAGCCGATGTGTGCAAATTCAGAAAAAGCTCATTCACAGAATAAATCTTTAATTTTCAAGTAGATAGAAAAACCCCTCGCCCATTCGCCAGGCCAGCCGCCCTTTTCCCCAGCATCAACCCCACACATTGAGATGATTCTTAGCTTCCTCTATTTTGCTGGTAGCCTATCCGCGGCCGCCATCGCCGACGGCAAACAACGTGGCATATTCGGGAAGGAGCGCGCTATCTGCCGCTCGGCATGGGGCACGGGTATTACATTCTCACCGGTGAGCGTTGCCGATAAACGCAAATGCCGGCCTCACGGCCGGCATTTGTCACAGCATCGCCTTAACGGCGATATACTCGTCATACTTCAAGTTGCAGGCGTGTTGGCTGTCCTGCAACTCGAATTATTTAGAGTATAAATCAACGCCACGCTTTAAAGCGGTTAATCAGGGCGTTGGTTGAACTGTCATGGCTGCTGACGGCGTCCGCGCCTGCCAGTTCCGGCAGAATACGGTTCGCCAACTGTTTGCCCAGTTCCACACCCCATTGGTCAAAGGTGAAGATATTGAGGATCGCCCCCTGGGTGAAGATTTTATGCTCATACAGGGCAATCAGGCTACCCAGGCTGAACGGGGTGATTTCGCGCAGCAGAATAGAGTTGGTTGGGCGGTTGCCTTCAAATACCTTGAACGGCGCCACGTGCTTCACGTCTTCCGGTTTCTTGCCCTGTGCGGCGAATTCTTCTTCCACCACCTGCAACGATTTCCCAAAGGCCAGCGCCTCGGTCTGAGCAAAGAAGTTAGACAACAGTTTGGCGTGGTGATCGCTTAGTGGGTTGTGGCTGATCGCCGGTGCGATGAAATCGCAAGGAACCAGTTTGGTGCCCTGGTGGATCAGTTGATAAAACGCGTGTTGGCCGTTAGTACCTGGTTCGCCCCAGATGATCGGGCCGGTTTGGTAGTCCACCGGTTTGCCGTTGCGATCGACATATTTGCCGTTGGATTCCATATTGCCCTGCTGGAAATACGCGGCAAAGCGGTGCATGTATTGGTCGTACGGCAGGATTGCTTCGGTTTCGGCACCGAAGAAATTGTTGTACCAGATACCGATCAGCGCCAACAGCACCGGCAGGTTTTTCTCCGCCGGCGTGGTGGAGAAATGTTTGTCCATTTCATGCGCACCGCTCAGCAGTTGTTCGAAGTTGTCAAAACCGATAGACAGCGCAATCGACAGGCCGATGGCGGACCACAGGGAGTAACGGCCGCCCACCCAATCCCAGAATTCGAACATGTTGGCGGTGTCGATACCGAATTCCGCCACCGCTTTGCCGTTGGTGGACAGCGCGGCAAAGTGTTTCGCGACGTGCTGTTGATCGCCAGCGGTTTTCAGGAACCAATCGCGCGCACTGTGGGCGTTGGTCATGGTTTCCTGCGTCGTGAAGGTTTTGGAGGCCACCAGGAACAGCGTGGTTTCCGGGTTCAACGTTTTGAGGGTTTCCGCAATATGGGTGCCGTCAACGTTGGAAACAAAGTGCATGTTCAGGTGGTTCTTATAGGGGCGCAGCGCTTCGGTCGCCATATAAGGGCCAAGATCGGAACCACCGATGCCAATGTTCACCACGTCGGCAATCGGTTTGCCGGTATAGCCTTTCCATTCACCGCCAATCACGCGCTCGCAGAACTGCTTCATTTTCGCCAGCACGGCGTTCACTTCCGGCATCACATCTTTGCCGTCGACCACAATCGGGGTATTGCTGCGGTTACGCAGCGCAACGTGCAGCACGGCGCGATCTTCAGTGCGGTTGATTTTCTCACCGGCGAACATGGATTTGATTGCGCCCTGCAGATCGGTTTCTTCAGCCAGCGCCAGCAGTTTTTCCAGAGTTTCCGACGTGATGCGGTTTTTGGAGAAATCCACCAGCATCTGATCGTTGAAGGTAGCGGAAAACTTGGCGAAGCGATCGCCATCCTGGGCAAACAGATCGCGGATCTGTACGTCTTTCATTTGTTCAAAGTGTTGCTGCAGGGCTTGCCAAGCAGCGGTTTGACTAGGATTAATATTTTTCATAGCAACGCTCTTATGCTTGAGATGAAGGTGACGTAATCGTCCGATTGTAGCCTGAACGCCGATGATTATGATCTCTTTTCTTGCAATAGGCGCACGCAGCCCACGTCATGCACATCACATTTACCTTTATTCAACAAACAGTCCGCACTTCGGTTAACTCTGTGCGACAAACGCCGGCGGGATTTAACGCCGGGCGCACGACGCCCGCCGCAAAGGATAAAAATGAAAATCCCTCACCCTCCGGCCGTTGACAGTTGGGCCTAAACCCGTTATTCCTAACAACCTACTTGCGCACCCTGTGCGCAAGCCAGAAGAGGCGCGTCGCCCAGGTAAAGTGTCAGAGGAGCCGTACTCCCATGACGGCACCGGAGGGGGAGCGACGCCGAGGTACAGCGGCCAGCGGCGGCCAACGTATCGGCTACAGGGGCTGAATCCCCTGGGTTGTCACCCTAGGCCACCACAGGTGGCCGGCAAGGTGGGGCGCTTCTGGGTGTACCGTAGCCTTCATCTCTACGCCTGCTCCCTGTTTACCGCTCTTCCCTTGTGCCAAGGCTCTGGAAATAAAATGCCGTCAAAACGGCACTCCCTGACACGAGGTTTTTTTACATGACTCAAGCAGCATCTCAACATGCCACCATCGTGGCCAAATTCGGCGGAACCAGCGTCGCCAATTTTGACGCCATGAACCACAGCGCGGACGTCGTCCTGGCCAACCCCAATGTGCGCCTGGTGGTGCTTTCCGCTTCCGCCGGCATTACCAACCTGCTGGTGGCGCTGGCCGAAGGCAACGAAACCGAAAAACGCAGCTATTACCTCGATGAAATTCGCCGCATCCAGTACGCCATCCTCGATCGCCTGGATAATCCCCAGGTCGTGCGCGACGAAATCGACCGCATGCTGGAAAACATCGCCATGCTGTCGGAAGCCGCCGCACTGGCCACCTCGGCGGCACTGACCGATGAGCTGGTCAGCCACGGCGAACTGATGTCTACCCTGCTGTTTGTGGAAGTGCTGCGCCAGCGCCAGGTTCAGGCCGAGTGGTTCGACGTGCGCAAGGTGATGCGCACCACCGATAACTTTGGCCGTGCCACGCCAGATACAGCCGCGCTGAAAGAGCTGGCACAAACGCTGCTGCAGCCGCGTGTTGAAGAAGCCCTGGTGATCACCCAGGGTTTTATCGGCTGCGAGCCGAAAGGCCGCACGACCACGCTGGGCCGCGGCGGCAGCGACTACACCGCGGCGCTGCTGGGTGAAGCGCTGAATGTCAGCCGGGTGGATATCTGGACCGACGTGCCGGGCATTTACACCACCGACCCCCGCGTGGCGCCTTCAGCCAAGCGTATCGACCGCATTGCGTTCGAAGAAGCCGCGGAAATGGCGACCTTTGGCGCCAAAGTGCTGCACCCGGCCACGCTGCTGCCGGCGGTGCGCTGCGATATCCCGGTGTTCGTCGGCTCCAGTAAGGATCCTGCCGCCGGCGGTACGCTGGTGTGTAACGGCACGGAAAACCCACCGCTGTTCCGCGCGCTGGCCCTGCGCCGCAAACAAACGCTGCTGACCCTGCACAGCCTGAACATGCTGCACGCACGCGGCTTCCTGGCAGAGGTATTCAGCATTCTGGCGCGCCATAACATTTCGGTGGATCTGATCACCACCTCTGAGGTTAACGTGGCGCTCACCATGGACACCACCGGCTCCACCTCGACCGGCGGCAGCCTGCTGACCACCGCGCTATTGACCGAGCTTTCCTCGCTGTGCCGGGTTGAAGTTGAAGAAAACCTGGCGCTGGTGGCGCTAATCGGCAACAATCTGTCGCAGGCCTGCGGCGTGGGCAAAGAAGTCTTTGGCGTACTCGAACCGTTCAACATCCGCATGATTTGCTACGGCGCGAGCACCCATAACCTGTGCTTCCTGGTGCCCGGCGACGATGCCGAGCAAGTGGTTCGCACCCTGCACCGCAACCTGTTCGAATAAGCGCTGTTCTGCGGGCACCCACCGCGTGCCCGCACTGCAATCACATACATATATCAAAAATAATGTTCCACACCTCCAACATAACGACCGACCACCATTCCCCTTGTTCCCGCTTGGCTAAGGAAATTCATTCATGCTGGCAAAAGTAACTCGTCTGTTCCCGCTGTGGGCAATCCTGCTCTCGCTCGCCGCCTATTACACGCCGTCGTCGTTCAGCGGCGTCGGCCCCTACGTCAGCCCGCTGCTGATGCTGATTATGTTCGCTATGGGCGTCACGCTGCGGCTGGATGACTTCAAGCGCGTGCTTTCGCGCCCTGCGCCGGTGGCCGCCGGCATTTTTCTGCATTATCTGGTGATGCCGCTGGCTGCCTGGCTACTGGCGATGCTGTTCCATATGCCGCCGGATTTGTCGGCCGGCATGGTGCTGGTCGGCAGTGTTGCCAGCGGGACCGCATCCAACGTGATGATCTATCTTTCCAAGGGCGATGTGGCGTTGTCGGTCACCATTTCGGCCGTGTCAACGCTGGTCGGGGTGTTCGCCACGCCACTACTGACGCGCCTGTATGTCGATGCCAAAATCAGCGTCGATATCATGGGCATGCTGCTGAGTATTTTGCAGATCGTGGTGGTGCCGATTGGCCTGGGGCTGATTGTGCATCATACCTTCACCAAAACCGTTAAACGCATTGAGCCCTTCCTGCCGGCGCTGTCGATGGTGTGCATCCTGGCGATCATCAGCGCCGTGGTGGCCGGCAGCCAGAGCCACATTGCCTCCGTTGGCCTGGTGGTGATTGTCGCGGTGATTCTGCATAACGGCATTGGCCTGCTGAGCGGCTATTGGGGGGGCAAACTGTTCGGCTTTGATGAATCCACCTGCCGCACGCTGGCGATTGAAGTAGGTATGCAAAACTCCGGGCTGGCGGCCACGCTCGGCAAGCTCTACTTCTCGCCGCTGGCGGCCCTGCCAGGCGCATTGTTCTCGGTTTGGCACAACCTTTCCGGCTCGCTGCTGGCGGGCTACTGGTCCGGCCGGCCAATCAAGAAACAAAAGTAAACGCACGCGGGGCGCCGATCGGCGCCCCGCAACCAGATAGACCGGGCGTTTACAACGCGCTGGTTTTTTCCTCCCAGTCACGCTCATCTTCCCGCTCATCCTGCTCCAGCACGTTATATGCCACCGAACAGAACAACGAATTCAAACGCTTCATATCCCCCAACAGCCCCAGATGCAGCGAGCTGGTTTCAATGCTCTGCACGTTCTGCTGGTGCAGCCGGTTAACGTGGGCATGGGCATAGCGACGATCGAGAATACGGAAGCGGTGTTTGGAACGGCGCAGCCGCCTGGCGCTGGTGAGATCGCCGGATAAGAACACCGACAGGCTCAGACGCAGGTTGCCGACCAGGCGCTCATGCAAGGCATCCAGCTCTGCCAACCCTTCAGCCGAAAAGGCGCGCCGCACGGCATGGGACTTGGCCGCCACATCGTCGGTCATCCGCTCGATGATGTCCCCGGCCTGCTCCAGGTTGAGCGCCATCTCAATGATTTCCGCCCAGCGGCGTGAATCCTGTTCGCCCAGATCCTCTTTCTGAATTTGCGCCAGATACAGTTTGATGGCGGTGTACAGCACGTCCACATCGTCATCAAGGCGGCGCACTTCCTTTTCCCGCGCCAGTTTGCCATGCAGCACTTCGTGGTGCAGGATCATCATATGCTCCACCACGTCGCCCATACGCAGCGTTTCCCGCGCTGCGTTGGCCAGCGCCAGCGTCGGCGTATCCAGCGCGCTGCTGTCCAGATGGCGCGGCCGCAGACGGGGATCGTCCTCCGGCGTATCGGCAATCAGCATGCCGCACAACCGCGCCATCGGGCCGGCCAACGGGATAAGCACCAGGCAACGGATCAGGTTGTAGAACATGTGGAAGTAAATCACCAGATCTTCATTCTTACCCGGCAAACGGCTCATCATATCGGCCAGATAGGAAATAAACGGCAGCACCAGCGCGCAGCCGGCGATTTTGAACAACAGGCTGCCGAGCGACACCCGGCGCCCGGCGGCGTTCTCACCGCTGGTGTTGATGGTTGCCAACAGCCCGCTGCCCAGATTGGCGCCGATCACCAGGCACAGCGCCACCTTCAGCGAGATCACGCCGGAAGCGGTCAGGGTGGCCGACAGCAGCACGGCGGCCAGACTGGAATAGCTGACAATGGCGAACAGCGCCCCGGTCAGCGCATCCAGCATCACGTCGCCCGTCAGCGAAGAGAACAGCACTTTCACCCCGGCGGCCTGGGTAATCGGCGTGGCGGCGGCCACAATCAGTTCCAAGGCCAGGACGATCAGCCCCAGGCCAATCGCCACCCGGCCAATCTGCCCGATGCGGGTCTGCTTGCGGCTAAGGAAAAAGATCACGCCGATGAAAATCAGCAACGGAGAAAGCCAGGAAAGATCGAAGGTCAGCACGCGCGCCATCAGCGCGGTGCCCACATCGGCGCCAAGCATGATCACCAGCGCCGGCGTCAGCCCTACCAGGTTTTGCGCCACAAAGGAACTGACCAGCATCGCGGTGGCATTGCTGCTCTGTACCAGCGCGGTAACGCCGATGCCGGCAGCGAACGCCAACGGTTTCTTTTCAACGCTGCTGCTTAGCACCCGGCGCAAATTGGCGCCATAGACTCGCATGATACCGGTGCGCACAATGTGGGTGCCCCACACCAACAGCGCCACGGCAGAAAGCAGGTGAAGAAGGGTCAACACGGAAAGAACGCTCCATTAAACGCCCGGCAAGGTAAGGCGGCTATCCTGCCTGCCGGGCGCCAATTTAGCAGGACAGCGGCAACGGGCTGCGGGCGCCTGGCGGGGTTCCCTGTTGTTATACCCTCCACCTTTCAAATCGCCGCCGCGTCGGCAGCAAGTTGAAATCTCTCGGCTATAACGGCAAATGCCGCAGCACGGTCATGCAACTTCCCGTAATGTAACGGGTTCTAAGTGTAGCCCAATTTCGCCGCCGTCGGGGTGTAAATCGCCCGCCGAGCGGTTGAGCACATCCACCAATAGCTCCACCCCCTGCGCCTGAATGCGGTAACGCACCACGTTGCCGAGCAGGCTGTGGTTCATCACCCTAGCGGCAATCCCCTGGCCGGCGGGCAACAGGGTGATGGATTCCGGCCGAATAGCCACCTTACCGCGGTACAGATTCCCGGTCAAAGCGGTGGCCTGTTCCGCCTCGAGCAAATTGTAACTGCCGATGAAGCCAGCGGCGAAGGCGTTGGCCGGCTGCGTATACAGGGTGACGGCATCGCCGCTTTGAACAATTTCCCCTTTATTCATCAGCACGATACGGTCAGAGAGCGTCAGCGCCTCCTCCTGATCGTGGGTGACGAAGATCGCCGTAAGGTTCAGCTCACGCTGGATACGGCGGATCTGCTCGCGCAGGTGTTTGCGGATGCGCGCATCCAGCGCCGAAAGCGGCTCGTCGAGCAGCAGCAAACGCGGGCGCGTCACCAGCGAGCGCGCCAGCGCCACCCGCTGGCATTGGCCGCCGGAAAGCTGATGCGGGTAGCGCTTGGCCAGTTCGGTCAACTCGACCAACGCCAGCGCTTCCTGCACCCGCTGCTGGATTTCGCCGCTCGCCAGGCGCTGCATTTTCAGGCCGAACGCCACGTTGCCCGCCACCGTCATATTGGGGAACAGCGCATAACTTTGGAACACCATGCCGATGCCGCGCTTTTGCGGCGCCAGCGGCACCAGATCGACGCCCTGCAGCAAGATCTGCCCGCTGTCGACCGGGGTCAGCCCCGCCAGGCAGCGCAACAGCGTGGATTTACCGCAGCCGCTGGGGCCTAGCAGCGTAACAAACTCGCCCTCTTCAGCGCTGAAATCGATGTCGTGAAACACCTGGGTCGGTCCATAGTGTTTATTCAGGCGTGTGATGTTGAGATATGCCATAAGGTTAGCCCTTTGTTTTGTTCAGTAGGTTTGCCAGCCAGGTGACAACCAGCACCACCGCGAAATAGGAAATCACCAGCGCGCTGGTGAAATGGCCGCTGCCATTGCGCATGTTGTAGAGATAAACCTGCAGCGTTTCATACTGGCTGCCCACCAACAGGTTAGCGAACACAAACTCACCGATCAGAAAAGAGAACGACAGCAGTACCGCGATCATGCCGCCCTTGCGCAGATTAGGCAGCACCACCAACAGCGCCGCCTGCCAGGTGCTGGCGCCCAACAGGTGGGCAGCATCCATCAGATCGCGCAGGTTAATCGCCTGCATGTTGTTGCTGATGGCGCGGTAGATAAACGGCAACGCGATGGTGAAGTAACAGCCGATCAGGATCCACGGCGTGCCAAGCAACGGCAGCGGATCCGCGGCAAACAGTTGCATCAGCCCGACCGACGACACCACCGGCGGCACGGCGAAAGGCAGCAGGATCAGGATATTCATCACCGCATCCAGCTTCGGGAAGTAGTAAGCAATAACAAACATCAGCGGTAGAATCACCACCACGGCCAGCACCAGCGTGCCAAAGCAAATCAGCAACGAGTGCCACAGCGCCTGCAGGAAGCGTGGATCGGCCCACAGCGCCGTCATCCATTTCAGCGTGAAGCCGTCCGGCAAAATGGTGGCCCCCCACTGCGTAGCCAGCGCATACACCAGCGTCGCCGCCAGCGGCAACAGCAGGATCAACAGCAATACGCCGGTCACCACCCGGTGATAAAAAAATTCAAAACGCGGCATCGGCAACCTCCATTAAACCCCATAGATTTCGCGTTGCGGCTTACGCCGCGGCAACCTGCAGGACGCAGCACACAGGCCGCTAACGTGCACGGGTATAGCTCCTGCGTAACAGCCACTGGTGAATCAGGGTGATCAACGCCATCATCGCCACCAGCAACATCGCCAACGCGCTGGCCAGGTTGGGATCGAGCGAAATATCCCCCGCCACCAGGCCCGAAATACGGATAGGGATCACGTTGAAGTTACCGGTGGTCAGGGCATATACCGTGGCATAAGCGCCGAGCGCATTGGCCAGCAGAATCACGAAGGTGCCCATCAACGCCGGCGCCAGCACCGGCAGGCCGATGTAACGCCAAAAACGCCACGGGCTGGCGCCGAGCAGCGCGGCCGATTCGCGCCAATCGCTGCGCAGCGCATCAAACGCCGGGTACAACAGCAAAACCCCCAGCGGGATCTGAAAATAGGTGTACAGCACGATCAGCCCGCTTTTCGAATACAGATTGAAGCTTTCCATCAGGCCGTATTTACGCAGCAGCAGCGTCAGGCAGCCGTTCAGCCCCAGCAGAATCACGAAAGCGAACGCTAACGGCACGCCGGCAAAGTTGCTGGTCATGTTGGTAAACGACATCACGAAATCATGCAGCCGGGTTGGGCCTAACTGGCGTAGGGAATAGCTGCCGATCAAAGCGATCAACAGGCCATAGACGCTCGACCACAGGGAGATTTCCAGCGAGAACTGGAAGGCTTGCAGATAAAACGGCGAGGTCAGCACGTCGATATAATTGCCTAACCCCCAGCCGCTGCTTTCGCTGAAAAAACTGTTGATGGCGATCCAGATCAGCGGCGCAACCTGAAACGCGCCAAACAGTACGATAAACGGCACCAGGCACAGCGCAGCAATCCATTTAGCTTTCATCTTGCTCCTTCATGCCAGCAGTGCGCGGCAGCTCGGTTTGTCATGGGCAACGGCCAGCAGTTCGCACAGCGTGCCGCACAGTTCGGTCTGCAACGGGCTGGCTTCCTGTTGGCTGAAGGCGCTGCCGAACACGAACAGCGGCACTTCGCGCTCTTCCGGCAGCACGCCGCCGTGGCTGCGATCGTCATTCATGCCGTGATCGGCGGTCACCAGCACCTGGTAGCCAGCCTCCAGCCAGCCCGGCAGATAACGCGACAGCACGCCATCGGCATTACGCGCCGCGTTGCGGTACTGCGGGGAAGAAAGCCCAAAGCGGTGCCCGGCGTCATCAATGTTCATCGGGTGAATCAGCAGGAAATCCGGCTGGTGCCGGCTGCGCAGGCTCTCCGCGTCATCAAACAGATGCGAGTCCGGATAGCGGTCATCGTAATAAAAATGACCGTGTTGAATCGGCAGCGCCGGTTCGTCAGTGTGGCGATCGCGCGCGGCATTGAACGGGGTGCGGTTATACAGTTCACTGACCCAGTGATAAGCTGCAGCCGCCGTACACAAACCGGCGGCACGCGCATAGTGGAACACACTCTGCTGATGCGACAAACGCGAAACATTGTTATGCACCACGCCGCTCAGCACCGGCGTAACGCCGGTGAGAATGCACTCATACAGTGGCCGGGAGAGCGAGGGCAGCTCGCTCTCCATTTTGTATAACCGCCCACGCCCTGCCGCACATTCGGCCTGTAAATAGCCCATGGCGTCATGCGCCACTGAATAATTCAGGCCGTCCAGCAGTACGAGGATCGTTTTCATAACGTTCTAACTCACTGTTGCATAAACATAATGACATTTTCCTGCCACAGACGCGGCAGCAGTTTGGCGCTTTTTTCCCAGGCGGCCGGATCGGCGATAGGGTGCGCATTTTTGTATTGTTCCGCCGGCAACAGTTTGGCTTTTACATCATCCGGCAAGGTGAGGTGTTCCGCACGGATCGGGCGGGCGTAGCCCCGCGCCAGGTTGATTTGGCCGGCATCCGAGAAGATATATTCACGCGCCAGCTTGGCGGCGTTCGGGTGCTTGGCGTATTTGTTGATGATGGTGGTATAGCCGGAGGTGATGGTGCCGTCGGAGGGGATCAGCACTTCAAAGCGGGCCGGATCGATCTGATCGCGGTAGTTCAGGCCGTTGAAATCCCACACTACGCCAACCTGTACTTCGCCCTTTTCCAATGAAGCGATAACCGGGTTGGTCAGGCTCAGGCGGCCGGCCTTCGCCAGCTTGCCGAAGAACGCCAGCCCCGGCTTCAGGTTCTTTTCGTCACCGCCCATCGCATAGGTGGCCGCCAAGACGCCGCTCGCCGCCTGTGAAGCGGTGCTGACGTCGCCGATGGTCACCTGGTAAGTGCCTTTCAGCAGATCGGCCCAGCTGTGTGGGACATCCTTAACCTGCTGTTTGTTAATGATGAAGGCGATGGTGCCGGTGTAAGCCAGCGCCCAGTGGCCGTCTTTATCCTTCGCCCAGTCAGGGATCTGATCCCAAGTGGTGGGCTTATACGGTTGGGTAACGCCTTTTTGTAACGCAATCGGGCCGAATGCCGCCCCGACGTCGCCAATATCGGCCGTGGCGTTGTTTTTCTCGGCGTCAAACTTGGCAATCTCCTGAGCCGAGCTCATGTCGGTGTCCCGATGCTGCAGGCCGTATTTTTCCTGCAAATCTTTCCAGGTATCTTTCCAGTTGGCCCAGCTGTCTGGCATGCCGACGCTGTTAACAGCGCCTTCCTGTTTGGCGGCCTGTTCAAGCGCGGCCAAATCGGCATCAGCGGCCCAGCTCATCTGGCTGGCCAATAGCATGGCACTGGTTAAAACGGAGGCGTACAAACGTCGTTTCATCACTTATGCTCCAGATGGTAGTGTGTAGTCGGGGCTGGACTAGTCCAGCAAGAACCACGCCAATCTAGCGAATAAATGTGATAAACAGATGTCAGCCAATGAAACGGCGGTTAAACCACCGGCATACACCCAAAATAATTCGAGTTGCAGGCAAGCCGACATTTCGGCAACGGCGCTAACCGGCCTGAACGACGAGGCAACAGCTGCCTTCATGGAGGGCGTTTTGCACTATAATGAGGCGAAAGTTGAATGAGTGAGATACCCACAACGGCGGCGGCC
Organism: Gibbsiella dentisursi; assembly: GCF_039539505.1. NCBI lineage: Bacteria > Pseudomonadati > Pseudomonadota > Gammaproteobacteria > Enterobacterales > Yersiniaceae > Gibbsiella > Gibbsiella dentisursi. The sequence continues at coordinate 23,468 of NZ_BAABDG010000008.1, read as the reverse complement.
ATTTGCCAGGCGCTGCATGCGCGCATTGCGGGCGGGGAGCTGCATGCTGGCGACAAACTGCCGTCGGAGCGCGTACTGAGCGAGCAGTTTTCCACCACCCGCATTACGCTGCAGGAAGCGCTTGGCCAGTTGGAAGCCGAGGGCATCATTTACCGCCAGGTGCGCCGCGGCTGGTTTATTTCGCCACCGCGGCTGCTGTATAACCCGTTGGAGCGCAGCCACTTCCATGAAATGGCGCAACAGCAGGGGCGCCAGGCGCGCACGGAAACCATTGACGCCGCCACGGTGGCGCTGTGCGCACCGCTAAGCCAGCGGCTGGAGCTACCCGACGGCACGCCGGTGTACCGCATCCGCCGCCTGCGCTACATCGACGGCCGGGCGGTGCTGTATTGCGAACATTACCTGAACCCCGCCTACTTCCCCGACATCCTCAATGCCGATCTCAGCCAATCGCTCACCGGTATGTACGCCGAGCGCTATGGCATTCGTTACGGCCGGGTGCGTTTTGACATGCTGCCAACACTGCTGCCGCAAGAGGCAGCGGCGCTGCTCAAGGTCACCTACGGCAGCCCGGCGCTGTTTATCACCCGCATTAACCGCGATCAGCACGATCGAGTGATTGACTGCGATCTGGAATACTGGCGCTACGACGCGCTGCATATTGATGTGGAAGCCACAGAGGGGCAGGCTTAGGCCGCGCCGGGCGCGGCTTAAGCAGATTAATCCGCGTCATACCCCAGGTTTGGCGCCAGCCAGCGTTCAACCTCGCTGACGCTCATGCCTTTGCGCGCTGCGTAGTCCACCACCTGATCGCGCTGGATCTGCGCCACGGCGAAGTATTTGCTCTGCGGATGGCTGAAGTACCAGCCGGAAACCGCCGCCCCTGGCCACATGGCGAACGACTCGGTCAGTTTCATGCCGGTATGGCGTTCAACGTCCAGCAGTTGCCAGATCGGCGTTTTTTCAGTGTGCTCCGGGCAGGCCGGGTAGCCCGGCGCCGGGCGGATCCCCTGATAGTTTTCGCGGATCAGCTCCTGGTTGCTGAGGTTTTCATCGGCGGCATAGCCCCAGTGCAGTTTGCGCACTTGCTCGTGCAGGTATTCGGCAAACGCCTCCGCCAGCCGATCGGCCAGCGCTTTGAGCATGATTTTGTTGTAGTCATCGTGCTGGGCGTCATACGCCGCCGCCAGTGCGTCTTCCTCCAGCCCGCCGGTAACGGCGAAGGCGCCCAGATAGTCGGCCTTGCCGCTGCTTTGCGGCGCGATGAAATCCGCCAGGCAATAGTTGGGGAAGTCGGTCTTTTCCGTCTGCTGGCGCAGGTGATGGCTAACCACCCACACCTGTTCACGCGTCTCGTCGCGATACACCGCGACGTCGTCGCCCACGCGGTTGGCCGGGAACAGGCCGTACACGCCGCGCGGGTTCAGGCTGCCGCTGGCATCCAGCATATCCAACATATGATTGGCATCCTGGAACAGACGCGTCGCCTCTTCGCCCACCACTTCATCTTGCAGAATGCGCGGGTATTTACCCGCCAGCGACCAGGTCATGAAGAACGGCGTCCAGTCGATATACTCACGCAGGGTGCCGATGCTCGCCGCCACCGGGAATACGCCCAGTTGCTTCGGCACCGGCGGCGTATAGCTCGCCCAGTCCAGCACCATCGCATTGGCGCGCGCCTGTTCCAGGGTGACCGGCGCGGTGCGTGGCTTTTTGCGCCCGTGCTGAATACGCACGGTTTCATATTCCCGGCGGGTGCGGGCAACGAACTCATCGCGTTGGGTGGGCGATAGCAACGCGGCCACCACCCCGACGGTGCGCGACGCGTTTTGCACATAGGTAGTCGGCCCGCTGTAATTCTGCTCGATCTTCACCGCGGTATGCGCCTTCGAGGTAGTAGCGCCGCCGATCAGCAACGGGATGGTAAACCCCTGCCGCTCCATCTCTTTCGCCACATTGACCATTTCATCCAGCGATGGGGTGATCAGGCCCGACAGGCCGATAATATCCACCTGTTGTTCACGGGCGGTTTTCAGGATCTTGTCGGCCGGCACCATCACGCCCAGATCGATAATCTCGTAGTTGTTGCATTGCAGCACCACGCCGACGATATTCTTGCCGATATCGTGCACATCGCCTTTGACCGTCGCCAGCAGGATCTTGCCGGCGGCACTGCCCTGCTGTTTACTGGCCTGGATGTACGGCTCCAGATAGGCCACCGCCTGCTTCATAACGCGCGCCGATTTCACCACCTGCGGCAGGAACATTTTGCCCTCGCCGAACAGATCGCCGACCACGTTCATCCCGGCCATCAGCGGGCCTTCAATCACTTCGATCGGTCGCGCAGCCTGTTGGCGCGCCTCTTCGGTATCCTGTTCGATAAACTCGGTGATGCCTTTCACCAGCGCGTACTCCAGGCGTTTGGTCACTGGCCAGCCGCGCCATTCGGCCTGCTGGACATCGGCTTCCCGATCTTTGCCGCCGCGGTATTTTTCCGCCAGTTCCAGCAGGCGCTCGGTGCCGTCCGGGCGACGGTTCAGGATCACATCTTCCACCGCTTCGCGCAGTTCGGCGGCCAGATCGTCATAGATCGCCAATTGGCCGGCATTGACGATGCCCATATCCATGCCGTTGCGAATGGCGTGATACAGAAACACCGCGTGGATTGCCTCGCGCACCGGATCGTTGCCGCGGAATGAAAACGAGACGTTGGACACCCCGCCGGAAATCAGCGCGTGCGGCAGTTGGCTTTTGATATCGGCGCAGGCTTCGATAAAGTCGACGGCGTAGTTGTTGTGTTCTTCAATGCCGGTCGCGACGGCGAAAATATTCGGATCGAAGATAATGTCTTCCGGCGGGAAGCCGACCGTTTCCGTCAGCAGTTGATAAGCACGGCGGCAGATGGAGAATTTACGTTCACGAGTATCCGCCTGGCCCACTTCATCAAACGCCATCACCACCACGGCGGCGCCGTAACGGCGCACCAGCTTCGCATGGTGGATAAAGGCCGCTTCGCCCTCTTTCATCGAGATCGAGTTGACGATGCCCTTGCCCTGAATGCACTTCAGGCCGGTTTCGATCACATCCCACTTCGAGGAATCGATCATAATAGGCACGCGCGCAATGTCCGGCTCGCCGGCGATCAGGTTAAGGAAGCGCGCCATCGCCGCTTCGGCGTCGAGCATCCCCTCGTCCATGTTGATATCGATGATCTGCGCGCCGCTTTCCACCTGTTGGCGCGCCACTTCCAGCGCCTCGTCGTATTTCTCTTCTTTGATCAGCCGTTTAAAGCGGGCGGAACCGGTGACGTTGGTGCGTTCGCCCACGTTGACAAACAGCGTATCGGCATCAATGTTCAACGGCTCCAGGCCGGATAAGCGGCAGGCCACCGGTATCGCCGGCAGCCGGCGCGGCGGTACCCCGGCCACCGCCTGCGCCATCGCCGCAATATGCGCCGGTGTGGTGCCGCAGCAGCCGCCGATGATATTCAGGAAACCCGCCTGCGCCCATTCCCCCACTTGCCGCGCCATCTCTGCGGCATCCAGATCGTATTCGCCAAAGGCATTGGGCAGGCCGGCGTTGGGGTGGGCGCTGACGTAGCCTTCCGCGATGCGCGCCAGTTCCGCCACGTATGGGCGCAGTTCGTCCGGGCCAAGTGCGCAGTTAAGGCCAAAACTCAGCGGCTGCACATGGCGCAGGGAGTTATAAAATGCTTCGGTGGTCTGGCCGGACAGGGTGCGGCCGGAGGCATCGGTGATGGTGCCGGAAATCATGATCGGCAACGCCACACCCAGGGCTTCGAACTCGCTTTCCACGGCAAAAGCCGCCGCCTTGGCATTCAGCGTATCGAAGATGGTTTCGATCATGATCAGGTCAACGCCGCCTTCAACCAATGCGCGGGTCGATTCACGGTAGGCGGCCACCAATTGGTCGAATGAAATATTACGAAATGCCGGATCGTTGACGTCCGGGGAGATCGACGCCGTTCGGTTGGTCGGCCCCAACACCCCGGCCACATAGCGTGGTTTCTCCGGCGTGCGCGCCGTCCATTCATCGGCGCAGGCGCGCGCCAAGCAGGCCGCCTGGTAGTTAATCTCGGCGGACAGCGCTTCCATGTGGTAGTCGGCCATCGCGATCGGGGTGGCGTTGAAGGTGTTAGTTTCGAGAATATCGGCGCCGGCTTCCAGATAGGCGTAATGGATAGCGCTAATGATGTCCGGCTTGGTCAACACCAGCAGATCGTTATTGCCTTTCAGATCGCTGTGCCAATCGGCAAAGCGTGCTCCGCGGTAATCCTGCTCTGCCAGTTTGTAGCTCTGGATCATGGTGCCCATGCCGCCATCCAACACTAAAATACGCTGGGCTAGCTGCTGCCGTAATTGCTCTGCTCGATTCGTCACTGTCGCCTCTTCACACATGGTGATCCCGTTTCCCCGCCTTTGCCGCCGGCAATCGCGGGCGCCCAAGGCAGACAGCCATCCTAGCACAGGTTGTAAGGGTTAAGCGGCGGCCGTTAATTGAGAGTTTTTCAGCTTATGCCATGAACAGATCCGATGAGCGGATAAGTGTATTGCAATTCGCACTTAAAAAACGAAAATGGATTCCATAATACGGAAAAAGGAAGCACAGCCATGGCCACTCCCGTTCCCGCCAAACGCGGCAAGAAGCCCAGAGCAGCAGCGCCCGCCGCCAGCACCGCCACCGGGCAGGTTCAGTCCCTGACCCGCGGCCTGAAACTGTTAGAATTCATCGCCGAAGCGCAGGGCAGCGTTGCGCTGACCGATCTGGCCCAGCGCGCCGGGCTGCCCAACTCCACCACCCATCGCCTGCTTAGCACCATGCAGCAGCAGGGTTTTGTGCGCCAGGTGGGCGATCTTGGCCTGTGGACCATCGGCGCGCATGCCTTTGTGGTCGGCAGCAGCTTTTTGCAAAGCCGCAATTTGCTGGCGATGGTGCACCCGATCCTGCGCCGGCTAATGGAAGAATCCGGCGAAACGGTCAACCTGGCGGTGATGGATCAGGCCGAGCACCAGGCGATTATTATCGATCAGGTGCAGTGTACGGCGCTGATGCGCATGTCGGCGCCGATCGGCGGCAAACTGCCGATGCATGCCTCCGGCGCGGGCAAAGCTTTCCTCGCCACCCTGCCGGATGAGCAGGTTACCCAGTTGCTGCATAAAAAAGGCATGCAGACTTACACCCCGCAAACCCTGACGCCGCACAATCTGAAAGCGGGTTTGGCGCAGATCCGTAAACAGGGATTTTCTTTTGACGATGAAGAACATGCGCTCGGCCTGCGCTGCGTCGCGGCCTGCATTTTCGATGAGCACCGCGAGGCCTTTGCCGCCATTTCCATTTCCGGCCCGGTGTCGCGCATTACCGACGATCGTGTGATTGAGCTGGGCGCGCTGGTGATCCATGCGGCTAAAGAGATCAGTCTGGAATACGGCGGAGTGCGCTAGTTCTTTCCACGCCCTTCACCCTCACCCCAACCCTCTCCCTGGAGGGAGAGGGAGTAGCCCGAGATGGCATTAAGGCCTGTGCACCTGCATGATGAGCGGTTTCTTATAAATCCAATGGTAAGCACAGTCCGCTCCCTCGCCCTCTGGGAGAGGGCTGGGGTGAGGGTTCATGAAGCCTCTTCTTAACCCAACGGTAAGCACGGACCGCTCCCTCTCACCCTGGGAGAGGGCTGGGGTGAGGGTTCATGGAGCCTCTTCTTAACCCAACGGTAAGCACGGTCGCTCCCTCGCCCTTCTGGGAGAGGGCTGGGGTGAGGGCTCATGAAGCCTCTTCTTAACCCAACGGTAAGCACGGTCGCTCCCTCTCCCCCTGGGAGAGGGCTGGGGTGAGGGAGAAGTTGCATTCCTGTAACGGGCTGTTGGCCGCCTGTTTCACTACCCACAAGAAATATGAGGCCGATCACAATTAGCGCTTGCGATAAGAAAAGCCGATTGCAACTACCGCAAACCCTCGTTAATGTTACCGATAACATGTTACCGGTAACAATCCAATTAACAACGCCGTCATCAGGCTTGGAGCCCAACCATGAGCAATGAATACAACCGAATTTACGTCATCATGGGCGTTTCCGGCAGTGGGAAATCCGCCGTGGCCGATGCGGTGGCGCGCCGGCTCTCCGCCGCCTTTCTTGACGGGGATTTTCTGCACCCGCGCAGCAACATCATGAAAATGGCGGCGGGCACCGCCCTGACCGATGACGATCGAGCGCCGTGGCTGGATGCCCTGAACGACGCAGCGTTCGCCATGCAGCGCACCAACCGCCTATCCATCATCGTGTGTTCGGCCTTGAAAAAGCACTACCGCGATCGCCTGCGCGCCGGCAACGACAACCTGTCTTTTATCTACCTGCACGGTGATTTCCCGCTGATCCAAGCCCGCATGGCGGCACGCAAGGGGCACTTTTTCAAACCGCAGATGTTGGTTTCACAGTTCGCCACGCTGGAACAGCCCGGGCCGAATGAAAAAGACGTGGCGGCCATTGATATCAATCAACCCCTGGAAGGCGTTATCGCCGCTACCCTACAGCATATCCAACGCGTTATGCCGCAGGAGGCCTGCACGTGAAAACGGCGGCATTTTCCGCTGCCGGCGATAAAACCTTGCTAAAAAGCGGGGGGCTGGATCAAATTGCAGTGCATTTACTGAACCGGTTTAGCCAAAATAAGGCACACTACACGCAGGGCATCGCCGTGGCGGGAAACGCGCCGCGGTGGCGCGCCAATGCCACAGTACCGCTAGCCGCCGTAATGCACCCGAGCAGCGGCGGCATCGCCAACGGCCCCATGCGCTGTTCATACCGCGCATGGCGGTTCCACACGGCAGCAATAATAGCCTTCGCACGGCAATAACAACACGAATCTCCCCGGCTGACAGCCGCCGGGAAGGCACCGCCATTGGCGGCAATGATTATGAAACAATGTGAGGACGGTATGCTTAATTCGACCCTATCCCGTGTCACGCAACGCATCATCGAACGTTCCAAAGCGGCGCGCGCCGCTTATCTGGCACGCATTGAGGCCGCGCGTAGCCAAACCGTACACCGCGCCCAACTGGCCTGCGGCAACCTGGCCCACGGTTTTGCCGCGTGCCAGCCGGACGATAAGGCCGCGCTGAAGAATATGGTGCGCAACGACATTGCGATCGTCACCGCCTACAACGATATGCTCTCCGCCCACCAGCCGTACGAACATTACCCTGAACGGCTGAAACAGGCACTGCACGCCGTGGGCGCCGTCGGCCAGGTCGCCGGCGGCGTGCCGGCCATGTGCGACGGCGTGACGCAGGGGCAAGACGGCATGGAACTGTCGCTGATGAGCCGCGATGTGATCGCCATGTCCGCCGCCGTCGGGCTTTCCCACAATATGTTTGATGGCGCCCTGTTCCTCGGCATCTGCGATAAGATCGTGCCGGGGCTGGTGATGTCAGCCCTCTCCTTCGGCCATTTGCCCACGGTGTTCGTTCCTGCCGGGCCGATGAGCAGCGGTTTGCCGAACAAGGAAAAGGTGCGGATACGCCAACTGTACACCGAAGGCAAAGTTGACCGCATGGCCCTGCTGGAGGCGGAATCCGCCTCGTATCACGGCATCGGCACCTGTACGTTCTACGGCACCGCCAACAGTAACCAGATGGTGATGGAAATGATGGGCCTGCACCTGCCCGGCGCCTCGTTTGTTCAACCGGATACCCCGCTGCGCGATGCCCTCACCGACGCCGCCGCACGCCAGGTGACGCGCCTGACCGACCGCAGCGGCAGCTATATGCCGATCGGCCAACTGTTGGATGAAAAAGTGGTGGTCAACGGCATCGTTGCGCTGCTGGCCACCGGCGGCTCCACCAATCTGACGATGCATATGGTGGCGATGGCGCGCGCGGCGGGCATCATCATCAACTGGGATGATTTTTCCGAGCTGTCCGATGCCGTCCCCCAGCTGTGCCGCATCTATCCGAACGGCCCGGCCGATATCAACCAGTTCCAGGCCGCCGGCGGCGTGCAGCTGGTGGTGCGCGAATTGTTGAAGCTCGGCCTGTTGCACCAGGACGTGCATACCGTCGCCGGCTTCGGGCTGGAACGTTACACCCAGGAACCGTGGCTGGAGAACGGCCAACTGGCCTGGCGCGACGGTGCGGAACGCTCGCTGGATGCCAGCGTGATCGCCAGCGCCGAGCAGCCCTTCGCCCACCACGGCGGCACCAAAGTACTAAGCGGCAACCTGGGCCGCGCAGTCATGAAGACCTCGGCGGTGCCGGCAGATAACCAGATTATCGAAGCGCCGGCGGTGGTGTTTGAAAGCCAGCATGACATCGTGCCGGCGTTCGAAGCCGGCCAGTTGAACAAAGACTGTGTGGTCGTGGTGCGTTTCCAGGGGCCGCAGGCCAATGGCATGCCGGAACTGCATAAGCTGATGCCGCCGCTGGGCGTATTGATGGACCGCGGCTTCAAGGTGGCGCTGGTCACCGATGGCCGCCTGTCCGGCGCTTCCGGCAAGGTGCCCTCCGCCATCCATGTTACGCCGGAAGCCTATACCGGCGGCATGCTGGCCAAGGTACAAAACGGCGATCTGATCCGCGTCAACGGCGTTACCGGTGAGCTGGCGCTGCTGGTGGCCGCCGCCGAACTGGCCGAACGCCAGCCTTACCATCCCGATCTAAGCGCAGAGCACATCGGCTGCGGCCGTGAACTGTTCAGCGCTTTGCGCAGCCAGCTTTCCGGCGCCGAGCAGGGCGCAAGTTGCATTCATTTTTAACCCCGCAGCCTGGGGTATAACGGAGAGAAACACCCATGAATAACTGGAAGACCAACCCAGAACAGATTTTGACCGCCGGCCCGGTCATGCCGGTCATCGTGATTAAGCAGTTGGAGCATGCCGTGCCGCTGGCGAAAGCGCTGCTTGCCGGCGGCGTCAAGGTGCTGGAAGTCACGCTGCGCACCCCGTGCGCGCTGGACGCCATCCGCGCCATCGCCCGGGAAGTGCCGGAAGCCATCGTCGGCGCCGGCACGGTGCTGAATGCCCGCCAACTGCAGGAAGTGACCGCAGCCGGCGCGCAGTTTGCCATCAGCCCCGGCCTGACCGAAGATCTGCTGAAAGCCGCCACCGCAGGCAGCATTCCGCTGATCCCAGGCATCAGCACCGTTTCAGAACTGATGCAGGGCCTCGATTTCGGCCTGCGTGAATTCAAATTTTTCCCGGCGGAAGCCAACGGCGGCGTGAAGGCGCTGCAGGCGATCGGCGGCCCGTTCCCGCAGGTGCGCTTCTGCCCCACCGGCGGCATCTCGCCAGGCAACTACCGTGACTACCTGGCGCTGAAAAGCGTGCTGTGCATCGGCGGCTCCTGGCTGGTGCCGGCAGACGCGCTGGAAACCGGCGACTACGCCCGCATCACCGAACTGGCGCGCGCAGCCATCGCCGGCGCGAAAGCGTAAGCCTGCCCGGGGCCGCTTGCCGGCCCCTAGGAGGTTCCCTCCGCCACCGCGAAGCACGCGTCGGTTCGCTGGCTAAAACGCCGGGCTTTGCGGTAGGCGTACACATCTTCGACATATCCCTCGCGGATACGCTGTTGCAGACCGCGCCAATAACTCGCTTCGAATAGATCACCGTGTATTTCCTCAAACACCTGCCGGATACGCCGATCGCCGCACAGGAAATGGCGGAACTCTTCTGGAAACACATCGTTGGGGGAAATGCTGTACCAGGGTTCGCTGGCCAGTTCATCTTCTGGGTAACGTGGCGGCGGAATATCGCGAAAGTTAATCTCGGTCATATAACAGATTTCATCGTAGTCATAGAACACCACGCGCCCGTGGCGGGTAACGCCGAAGTTCTTGAACAACATATCGCCGGGGAAAATATTGGCCGCCGCCAGCTGCTTGATCGCGTTGCCATACTCCTCAATCACCTCGCGCATCTGCTGGTCATTCGCTTGCTCCAGATACAGATTCAGCGGCGTCATGCGCCTTTCCATATAGAGGTGCTTGATCATGATGCGCTCCCCCAGGTCCTCCAGCTTTTCCGGCACCTCCCGCCATAGCTCCGCCAGCAGTGCCGGGCTGATGCGCGCCTTATCAATCACAAAGTTCTCATATTCTTGGGTATCGGCCATGCGCCCGACCCGATCGTGCTCTTTGACCAGCCGATAACAGGCCATTACCTGGGCCTGCGTCACCTCTTTCTGCGGCGCAAACTGGTCTTTGATCACTTTGAACACCCGATCGAACGACGGCAGAGTAAACACCAGCATCACCATGCCCTTCACCCCCGGCGCAACGATAAACTGTTCGTCCGAGTGCGCCATATAGGTCAAATACTCACGATAACACTCCGTTTTCCCGTGTTTTTGGCAGCCAATCGCCATATACAGTTCGGCGGTGGTTTTGCCCGGCAGGATTTCCCGCAGCCATTCCACCAGCGCCGCCGGCAGCGGCGCATACACCATGAAATAGGAACGGGCAAAGCCAAAGACAATGCTGGCTTCGGCTTTGCTGGTCAGGCAGGTATCAATAAACAACGCGCCCGACTCATTATGGTGGATCGGCAGCAGGAAGGGATATACGGCATCCGCCAAGCGCAGCTTGCCCACCAGCCAGGCCGCCTTGTTGCGGTAAAACAGCTCATTGGCGATCTGAAAACGTGCCCCGGCCAGTTGCCGGACGCTGAACGCCTGCTGCAACGCCCGGATGATATAGCCGATATCGCGCGGCAGATCCTCCCAGGGCAAACGCAGCGGCAAATCATTCAGCATCGCCTGCAACATGCCGGCCAGTTCGCCATTGGGGGTGAAATCCCGCGCCAACGGCCGTGGGATTTCACGAAAGCGCTGCGCCGGCTGCGAGCTAAACACAAACAGCCTTTCCGGCGTGAGATCGCGGTGTTGGAACAGGCGGCAATACACCGAGTTAAAAAAGCTTTCGGCAATCTCAAAGCGCGGATAGTCCGGCAGCAGTTCCGTATAGACGGCCTTGACCCGGCGGCTGAACTGGGGATCCAGCACGTCCGGCCCGGAAATGCATTTGAGCTGCTCCACCACCAGGCCGACGTGGTGATCGTACAGGTGGATGCGCTTTCTCATCGCCTGCTGCACCGCCGGCCAATCCGCCCGCTCAAAACGCTGCTGCGCGCCGGCGGTCACCTCCAGAAAGCGGCCGTACTGTGCATCAAAGCCCTGCAGAATCGTTTGTGCAATCAACAATGCCCGTTTTTCCGCCATATCGCCCCCATCCAGACTCACGCGCCAGCCTGCTGTACCGCCTAGAACTGCTGCTCTTCCGTTGAACCGGTTAGCGCGGTCACCGACGAGGCGCCCCCCTGGATGACGTTGGTGACTTTATCAAAGTACCCGGTGCCCACCTCCTGCTGGTGAGAGACAAAGGTGTAGCCCTGCGAGGCGGCGTCGAACTCCGGCTGCTGCACTTTTTCAACGTAGTGACGCATGCCTTCGCCCTGCGCATAGGCATGGGCCAGATCGAACATGTTGAACCACATGCTGTGGATGCCCGCCAGGGTAATGAACTGGTACTTGTAACCCATGGCGCTCAACGCATCCTGGAAGCGGGCGATGGTCTGGTCATCCAGGTTCTTTTTCCAGTTAAACGACGGCGAACAGTTATAGGCCAGCAGTTTGCCGGGATACCGGGCATGGATCGCTTCTGCGAAACGTTTAGCCGCCGCCAGATCGGGCACGGAGGTTTCACACCACACCAGATCGGCGTAAGGCGCGTAGGCCAGACCACGGCTGATGGCTTGCTCAATGCCGGCACGGGTGCGGAAGAACCCCTCCACAGTGCGCTCGCCGGTGACGAATTCGCTGTCGTACGGATCGCTGTCGGAGGTTAACAAATCCGCCGCATCCGCATCGGTACGGGCGATCAGCAGCGTCGGCACGCCCAGCACATCGGCTGCCAGCCGTGCAGCCACCAGTTTCTGTACCGCCTCCTGCGTGGGCACCAGTACCTTGCCGCCCATATGGCCGCACTTCTTCACCGCCGCCAGTTGGTCTTCAAAATGCACCCCGGCGGCGCCGGCTTCGATCATCGCCTTCATCAGTTCAAACGCGTTCAGCACGCCGCCAAAACCGGCTTCGGCATCGGCGACAATCGGCAGGAAATAATCCACGTAGCCCTTGTTGCCGGGGGTGATATTGTTCGCCCACTGGATCTGATCCGCTCGGCGGAAAGTATTGTTGATGCGCGTGACGACCGCCGGCACCGAATCCACCGGGTATAACGACTGATCCGGATACATGGCCGAAGCGGTGTTAGCATCCGCCGCCACCTGCCAGCCGGAAAGGTAGATGGCTTCAACGCCGGCCTTTGCCTGTTGCAACGCCTGCCCGCCGGTTAACGCCCCCAGGCAATTGACATAACCCTTGCGTGATTCGCCATGCAGCAGGTGCCACAGCTTGGCCGCACCGTTTTGCGCCAGCGTGCACACCGGGTTAACCGAACCCCGCAGAGAAATCACCTCTTCGGCGCTGTAGGGCCGGGTAATGCCTTCCCAGCGGGCTGATTGCCATTCCTGTTGCAGTTGCTCAATCTGTTGGGTACGAGAGGTCGTCATCATTCTTATCCTTACGTTGTCAGTTGTAGGGGTAACGCACCGGCGTTTACGGCTGTGGCGCACAGATAGCCACCGCGTAGACCGCCGTTCTTAGGCCAACAGTTCGTAGCCCGGCAAGGTCAGGAAATCAATTAGCTTATCTTGCGTGGTGATGCGCTCCATCAGGCGCGCCGCATCGTCGAAACGCCCGGCGTTAAAACGCGCCGCGCCCACTTCTTCGCGGATCACCAACATTTCTTCCGCCAGCATCCGGCGGAACAGCGCTTTGGTGACCGGTTGACCATCGCTCAGGCTTTTTTCATGGTGGATCCATTGCCAGATCGAGGTGCGCGAGATCTCCGCCGTCGCCGCATCTTCCATCAGGCCGTAAATCGGCACGCAGCCGTTGCCGGAGATCCAGGCTTCGATGTATTGCACCGCCACGCGAATGTTGGCGCGCATCCCGGCTTCGGTGCGCTCCCCTTCGCAGGGCTCCAGCAGTTGCGCCGCGCCGATTGAGGCATCGCTTTCCCGTAACACCCCCAGTTGATTCGGGCGCTCGCCCAGGATGCGGTCAAACACCGCCATAACGGTATCCGCCAGCCCCGGGTGGGCGATCCAGGTGCCATCGTGGCCATTAGTCGCTTCAAGCTCTTTGTCCACTTTCACTTTGTCCAACACCCAGGCGTTTTTTTCAGCATCCTTACTGGGGATAAACGCCGCCATGCCGCCCATGGCAAAGGCGCCGCGTTGATGGCAGGTTTTGATCAGCAGCCGTGAATAGGCGCTAAGGAACGGTTTATCCATGGTGACCGACTGCCGATCCGGCAGCACACGGTCGCTATGATTTTTCAACGTTTTGATATAGCTGAAGATATAATCCCAACGCCCGCAGTTAAGCCCCACGATATGATCGCGCAGGTGATAGAGAATTTCGTCCATCTGGAATACAGCAGGCAGCGTTTCGATCAGCACCGTGGCCTTGATGGTGCCGCGCGGCAGGCCAAAGCGGTCTTCCGTGAAGCTGAAGACATCGCCCCACCAAGCCGCTTCCTGCCAGGATTGGGTTTTGGGCAGATAGAAGTAAGGGCCGCTGCCTTTCGCCAGCAGTTGGCGATAGTTGTGGAAAAAGTACAGCGCAAAGTCAAACAGGCCGCCGGGGATCGCCTCCCTCTGCCAGTGCACGTGCTTCTCCGGCAGATGCAGGCCACGCACCCGGGCAATCAGCACCGCCGGGTTGGGTTTCAGTTGGTAAATTTTCCCGGCTTCATTGGTGTAGGAAATCGTGCCGTTGACCGCATCGCGCAGGTTGATTTGCCCGTCGATCACTTTGTCCCAACTGGGCGCCAGCGAATCTTCGAAGTCCGCCATAAACACTTTCACGTTGGCGTTCAGCGCGTTGATCACCATCTTGCGCTCCACCGGCCCGGTAATCTCTACCCGGCGGTCCTGCAGATCGCTCGGGATACCGCGAATCTTCCAGTCCGATTCACGAATGGAAGCCGTTTCCGAAATAAAAACCGGCAGCGCGCCGCGATCGATGTTCTCCTGCCAGGCCGAACGTGCGGCCAATAATGTATTACGCCGCGGGGTGAATCGCCCCACCAGTTCAGCCAGAAAATCAACGGCGTCATCCGTGAGGATCTGCCGCTCTGCGGCGCCAAAAGCCTGGTTGAAGGTTAATTCCGTGCCCACTATCTGTTGCGTCATGGTCTTGCTCCCCTCCATCTAACCGCCCGAATGTTGAACAGTGGGCAGTGGGTTTTCATCAGAAAAAATGACGGTTCACCGCCGATCAAACGCCAACGCATGCTCATTTATTACCCTTTCCGATTTAAGATTAACCAATAAAATAAAAAAATCAAAAACGATTTCCATTTTTATAAAACATTTTTATTTACCCTTTTACTTTCAATGTATTAATAAAAAAATGCATAAAAAATCGATAGGAAATCGTTTCCCACAGGCTAAAGAAATGGCGTTATTCGTTTGTTTATACAGGGATTTTCACGGCAAGAAAGTCAACAACGCGGGAAGGAAAAACCGAGGAAGCGCAACGGCGGCCACGATTCAGCCGCCTTAAACATGCAAAAAACTAATCGAGGGTAGGATTCATCTGGCGCAGATCAAACGGCGTAATCTGGTACACGTAATAGTTCAACCAGTTGGAAAACAGCAGGTGGCCATGGCTGCGCCAGGAAGCTTTTGGTGCCAGTTCGGGGTTGTCATTGGGGAAATAATTCAGCGGAACGGTGGGATTGAGGCCAGCGGCTTTGTCCCGACAAAACTCCCCTGCCAACGTCAGCGCGTCATACTCTGGGTGCCCGGTGACAAACGCCATCCGCTTGTCTTTGCTGGCGAACAGGTAGGCGCCCGTCTGCTCGGATTCAGCAAAAATATCCAGATCGGTATAGTCGTGGATCACGTCCGTAGGGAAATCCGCATAGCGCGAATGCGGCGCCAGGAAGGTTTCATCAAAGCCGCGCGTCAGTAGCGCATGCGGTTGCAGCGTGTGGTGCAGATAGACCCCAGACAGCTTCACGTCGCGCGTCAGCTTGGGGATGCCGTACAGCACGTTCAGCGCCGCCTGCACCGCCCAGCACACAAACAGCGTTGAGGTAACGTGTTCTTTCGCCCAGTCAATCACGCGCTCAATCTGCGGCCAGTAAGCCACATCGCAAAAATCCACCAGCCCCAGCGGTGCCCCGGTGACAATCAGGCCATCGAAGTTTTCATGCTGAATATCTTCAAAGTTGCAGTAGAAGTTATTCAGGTGCTCAGCCGGGGTGTTTTTCGGCGCACGGCGGTCAATACGCAGCAGTTGGATATCAATCTGCAACGGCGAATTGGACAGCAGGCGCAGGAACTGGTTTTCCGTTTCAATCTTCTTTGGCATCAGATTGAGGATCAATACTTTTAGCGGCCGGATCTCCTGTGTCTTTGCCCGCGAGGATGTCATGACGAAGACATTCTCATTGCGCAAAAAATTAACTGCAGGTAACTCGTCAGGCACACGAATCGGCATTGCTTGATCCTCTCACATCCGTTTATACGTTTAGACTTCTAGATGCCCGAAGATAGCGTTTTTCACATTGAATGTCGAGTATTCAACCGGTAGGTGAAAATGTTTCATTACGCGCGCCGCAGGGGATAAGCCATCGGAGTGGTAAGGAGATAATTGAGATAATCATGAGCGGCGCAGGCTAAAACGAACCATGCCAGCCCGTTTACCGCGGCTGGCATGGTTCAAGAACGGGTGATGGCCCGCACTTGTACGGGCGCGGGGAGCATCAGGCGCGCATCACCGGGAAGGCGATAACTTCATCCAGGCTTTCGGCACCCAGCGCCAGCATCACCAGGCGATCGACCCCCAGCGCCACGCCGGAACACTCCGGCATGCCGTGCTTCAGAGCATCCAGTAAATAGTTGTCGATGGGGTGCTCCGGCAGGCCCAGTGCCGCACGCTTACGGTTATCCTGCTCAAAGCGTTTGCGCTGTTCGCTACTGTCGGTCAGTTCACGGAAGCCGTTCGCCAGCTCGATGCCTTTGAAATACACCTCAAAACGCTCCGCCACCCGGTGATCTTCGGTGCTGATCTCCGCCAGCGAAGCCTGCGTCGCCGGGAAGTGGTAAACAAACGCTGGCTTTTCACGGCCAATATGCGGTTCAACCCCCATGACGAACAGCAGTTGCAACAGCGTATCGCGATCTTCTTCCGTATCGGCGATGTTGCTCAGATCGAGCTTGGCCGCCACTTCCCGCAGTTGGGCCTTATCGGCCGACAGCGGATCCACATCCAGATGGCGCAAAAACGCCTGCTGGTAGGACAGGGTTTCCGCGCTGTCGCAATCCAGCACCTGCTGCAATAAGTCGTCCACCTCATTCATCAGGCGGTACATGTCGTAGTGCGGGCGATACCATTCCAGCATGGTGAATTCCGGGTTGTGATAACGCCCGGCCTCTTCATTACGGAACGAACGCCCAAGTTGGTAGATGGGGCCGCTGCCTGCCGCCAACAGGCGTTTCATGTGATATTCCGGGCTGGTCATCATGTACAACGTCATGCCGGCAGCGGCCCCCGGGCCAACAAAACGCGTCTGGAACGGGAACAGTTGAACGTCGGTCACCGTCGCCTGGCTCATGGTCGGCGTTTCAACTTCCAACACCCCACGATCGGCAAAAAACCGCCGGACCTCCGCCAGAATGGCTGCGCGCTTTAACAAATTGGCGATGGGTGCACTAGGTTGCCAGCTTGCCGTTTCGCTCATGATTATTACTCCGAAATCAAACAGGGGATGCAGTCTACCCGTATCCGGCTGCGCAAACAAACGCTTCACCCTAGCGCAAACTGTCAGGGTAAAAAACCCCGGGCAGAAACCCTTCGTGCCTGCGATCGCAGGGCCAATTCTCCCAGATGCGATGCCACTTTTTTACGTGCAACTGCTCACGCGATAAACAACAAAACAATCGTTCATGTCAAATTTCTATTCACTAACTTTAGGTATAGTTAACCCTATATTTATTGTGAGTTATCTATCCTTAATGTTTAGAGCAGATCGTCGTCCGGTTTTATAGGTCCAAATTATAAACGTTAAGCATAGATTTCTAATTTGCCGTTTTCACAAGAATACTGGAGGAATGCAGTGCAAACCTTTAATGCCGACCTTGCCATTATTGGCGCCGGGGGTTCTGGTTTACGTGCAGCTATCGCCGCAGCGGAAGCCAATCCCCAATTAAAAATCGCACTGATCTCGAAGGTCTACCCGATGCGCAGCCATACGGTGGCGGCGGAAGGGGGCTCTGCCGCCGTCACGCAGGATCACGATTCGTTCGACTACCACTTTAACGATACCGTCGCCGGTGGCGACTGGCTTTGTGAACAGGACGTCGTCGATCACTTCGTGCATCAATGCCCGCGTGAAATGACCCAGTTGGAACAGTGGGGTTGCCCATGGAGCCGTAAACCCGATGGCTCCGTTAACGTACGCCGTTTCGGCGGCATGAAAATAGAACGCACCTGGTTCGCCGCCGATAAAACCGGCTTCCATATGCTGCATACCCTGTTCCAGACCTCGCTCAAATATCCCCAGATTCAACGTTTCGACGAGCATTTCGTGCTGGATATCCTGATCGATGACGGCCAGGCCCGCGGCCTGGTGGCGCTGAACATGATGGAAGGAACGCAGGTGCAAATCCGCGCCAACGCCGTCATTATGGCCACCGGCGGCGCCGGCAGGGTTTATCGCTACAACACCAACGGCGGCATCGTCACCGGGGACGGGATGGGCATGGCGTTCCGCCACGGCGTTCCTCTGCGCGACATGGAGTTTGTGCAATATCACCCAACCGGCCTGCCGGGTTCGGGTATCCTGATGACCGAAGGCTGCCGTGGCGAAGGCGGCATCCTGGTCAATAAAGATGGCTACCGCTACCTGCAAGACTACGGGATGGGCCCGGAAACCCCGCTCGGCCAGCCCAAGAACAAATACATGGAACTGGGCCCGCGCGATAAAGTCTCACAGGCGTTCTGGCATGAATGGCGCGCCGGCCGCACCATCGCCACGCCACGCGGCGATGTGGTGTATCTGGATCTGCGCCATCTGGGCGAGAAAAAGCTGCGCGAACGGTTGCCGTTTATCTGTGAGCTGGCGAAGGCCTATGTCGGCGTCGATCCGGTCACCGATCCTATCCCGGTCCGCCCCACCGCCCACTACACCATGGGGGGCATTGAAACCGATCAGCAATGCGAAACCCGCATCAAAGGGCTGTTTGCCATCGGCGAATGTTCATCAGTGGGCCTGCACGGCGCCAACCGCCTGGGTTCCAACTCACTGGCCGAACTGGTGGTGTTCGGCCGTCTGGCCGGCGAACAGGCGGCGCAACGCGCGCTGGAAGCCAACCCGGCCAACGGCAGCGCGCTGGATGCCCAGAGCCGCGATGTAAACACCCGCCTGGTTAACCTCATGAAGCAGGAAGGCAATGAGAACTGGGCCAAGATTCGCGACGAAATGGGGCTTTCGATGGAAGAAGGCTGCGGCATTTACCGCACGCCGGAGCTGATGCAAAAGACCATCGATAAACTGGCCGAGCTGAAAGAACGTTTCAAACGCGTCAAAATTACCGACAACTCCAGCGTCTTCAATACCGACCTGCTGTATACCATCGAATTGGGCTACGGCCTGGATGTGGCGGAATGCATGGCGCACTCAGCCTTCCAACGCAAAGAGTCGCGCGGCGCTCACCAGCGCCTGGATGAGGGCTGCACCGAGCGCGATGATGTGAATTTCCTGAAGCATACGCTGGCGTTCCATAGCGCGGACGGCGCGCCGCGCCTTGAATACAGCGATGTGAAGATCACCAAACTGCCTCCGGCCAAACGTGTATATGGTGGTGCTGCCGACGCGCAGGACAAGAAGGATAAGGAGCAGGCAAATGGCTGAGACAAAGACGCTGAACATAGAGATCGTGCGCTACACCCCGGAAAGCGACGCTGAGCCGCACGCCGAGATGTATGCCGTCCCTTATGATGAGCAAACCTCGCTGCTTGATGCGCTGGGCTACATCAAAGATAACCTGGCGCCCGATCTTTCCTACCGCTGGTCATGCCGCATGGCGATCTGTGGCTCCTGCGGCATGATGGTCAACCGGATCCCCAAGCTGGCATGCAAAACCTTTCTGCGCGACTACACCGCCGGTATGCGGGTAGAGGCGCTGGGTAATTTCCCGATCGAGCGCGATCTGGTGGTCGATATGACCCACTTTATCGAAAGCCTGGAGGCGATTAAGCCCTATATCATCGGCAACAATCGCAAACCGGAGGAAGGCCCCAACGTGCAGACCCCGGCGCAGATGGCGAAGTATCACCAGTTTTCCGGCTGCATTAACTGCGGCCTGTGCTACGCCGCCTGCCCACAGTTCGGCCTCAACCCAGAGTTCATCGGCCCGGCCGCCATCACGCTGGCCCACCGCTACAACCTGGACAACCGCGATCACGGCAAGAAACAACGTATGGCGCAAATCAACAGCGATAACGGCGTGTGGAGTTGCACCTTCGTTGGGTTCTGTTCCGAAGTCTGCCCGAAACACGTCGATCCGGCTGCCGCGATCCAGCAAGGCAAAGTGGAAAGCGCCAAAGATTTCATGATCGCCATGCTGAAGCCGCAATAAGGGAGAAATGGCAATGACAACACAACGTAAGCCTTATGTGCGCCCCATGGAGCAGACATGGTGGCAGAAGCTGGGGTTCTACCGCTTTTATATGCTGCGCGAAGGCACGTCGGTGCCGGCGGTCTGGTTCAGTATCGTGCTGCTGTATGGCGTTTTTGCGCTCAAAGGCGGCCCGGAAAGCTGGGCCGGTTTTGTCGGCTTCCTGCAAAACCCGCTGGTACTGCTGATTAACTTCATTGCGCTGCTGGCCGCGCTGCTACACACCAAAACCTGGTTCGAACTGGCGCCGAAAGCGGCCAACATCGTCGTGCACGACGAGAAAATGGGGCCTGGGCCTGTCATCAAAGCGCTGTGGGCCGTCACGATTGTCGTCAGCGTGATCATCCTGGCCGTGGCCTTACTGTAATCTGGAGGAAACATGATTAATCCAGCACCCAAACGCTCTGATGAGCCGGTTTTTTGGGGATTATTCGGCGCCGGCGGTATGTGGAGCGCCATTGTTGCACCGGCCATCGTCTTACTGGTCGGCATACTTCTGCCGCTGGGCCTGTTCCCCGGTGATACGCTGGGCTACGATCGCGTATTGGCGTTTTGCCAGAGCCTGATTGGCCGGCTGTTCCTGCTGCTGATGATCATTCTGCCGCTGTGGTGCGGCCTGCACCGTATCCACCACGGAATGCACGATCTGAAAATTCACGTGCCCGCGGGCAAATGGGTATTCTACGGTCTGGCGGCGATCCTCAGCGTCATTACCCTGATTGGGGTGATTACCCTATAAATTTCTTCGGCGGCCAGCGCCCGTTGGCCGCCTTGCCTGATTTTCCGCTACACTGTTTACCTATCATTCGGTAAACAGGAGTTGCCAATGCGTTTCTGGTCAAAGCTTTGCGTAATGTTTTCCAGCCTTCTTTCCGTAGCCTGCAGCAACGTGACCCCACCCAAGGATGTTAAGGTCGTCGATAATTTCGACAGCCAACGCTATCTCGGCACCTGGTATGAAGTGGCGCGTTTTAATCACCGCTTTGAACGCGGCCTGGAACAGGTTACCGCCAACTACAGCCCGCGCGAAGACGGCGGCCTGAAAGTGATCAACCGTGGTTTCAATAGCCAAAAGCAAAAATGGCAGGAAAGCGTAGGCAAAGCCTACTTTATCGGTTCGGAACAGGTGGGCGCGCTGAAGGTCTCTTTCTTCGGTCCGTTTTATGGTGGCTACAACATCATTGAACTGGATCCTGACTATCGCTATGCGCTGGTATGCGGGCCAAACCGGGATTATTTGTGGCTTCTGTCACGCACACCTACCCTGGATGCCGGGGTGCGCGCCAAACTGCTGCAAACAGCACAAGGCTATGGCTTTGACACCTCAAAGCTCATTTGGGTAAAGCAGCACAATCCCCAGGCCTAGCTCAGCATGTGCCAAAAGCGCGCCCCTGACGGCCGATAAATGATAGCGGCCAGCAGGTAGGGGTAAGCAGAATTGGGGAACGAGCGCTAACCGAGAATTACGGGGAAAGTACCCCCACGGGCATAATATGTCAGCTCGTGGGAATACCATTACGGGAACATTATTGCGCGCTGCGCTGAATCGCTTTACCGCCAGCTTCAACATCTTTACCAACACCTTCCGTCGTGTTGCAAGCCACCAGAGAAGACAGCATCAGTAAAGAAAAAATCGCGATAATACCTTTTTTCAGCATAAAATCATCCTTATTGGTTTTGATGAAAAAGTGTAGCTTTCTAAGTTTAGTAAAGAATTCAGGAAGCTTTTTTTTTATACGGATTTTTCTGCATCAATAAAGTAAACAATGCTGGCAGGCAATAACATGGGAAGCGGGCTGGCGCGAAAGCGGATAGCCGCTCTGCAGGAAGAGATTTGAATACCAGGGGCTTAACCCCTGGTATTCGCGCTTATTTTATTTAACGCGGGATACGTATTCGCCAGAGCGGGTATCAACTTTGATCACTTCGCCGATCTGCACGAACAATGGCACTTTAACCACAGCGCCGGTAGACAGGGTAGCAGGCTTGCCGCCGGTGCCTGCGGTATCGCCTTTCAGGCCTGGATCGGTATCAACGATTTCCAGTTCAACGAAGTTTGGCGGAGTCACGGCGATCGGCTGACCATTCCACAGAGTCACAATGCACTCGGCCTGATCCAGCAGCCATTTGGCGTTATCACCAACAGCTTTCTCATCGGCAGCCAGCTGATCGAAAGTTTCGTTGTTCATGAAATGCCAGAACTCACCGTCGTTGTACAGGTAAGTCAGGGTCATATCCATCACGTCTGCGCCTTCGCAGGAATCGGTGGATTTAAAGGTTTTTTCCAACAATTTGCCGGTCAGCAGACGACGCATTTTTACACGCGCAAATGCCTGACCTTTGCCCGGTTTAACGAACTCACTGGACTCCACCGCGTAAGGCTCGCCCTCGAACATGATTTTAAGACCCGGACGGAAATCGTTGCTAGAATATGTTGCCATGATGGCCCTCTAAAAAATTTAAACTGGTAACTTAGCCAAAAAAATGGCACACATTATAACCCAAAATACGGTAGATAGAGAAGATTGGTTGCAGCAACTCGCCGATGTTATTACCGATCCCGACGAACTGCTACAACTGCTGTCTCTGGAAAACCATCCGGAGCTGCCGTTAGGGCGCGATGCCCGTCGCCTGTTCCCGCTGCGTGTGCCGAGAGCGTTTGCCGCCAGAATACAACCGGGCAATGCCAACGATCCTTTGCTGCGCCAGGTGCTCACCGCCAGAGAGGAGTTTATCAGCGCACCGGGGTTCAGTAACGACCCGCTAGATGAACAACGCAGCGCAGTGCCGGGCCTGCTGCATAAATATGGTAACCGCGCGCTGCTGTTGGTCAAGGGCGGCTGTGCGATTAACTGCCGCTACTGCTTCCGCCGTCATTTCCCTTACCAGGATAACCAGGGCAATAAAAACAACTGGCGCCAGGCGCTGGCCTATATTCGCCAGCACACCGAGCTGGATGAGATCATTTTCTCCGGTGGCGATCCGCTGATGGCCAAGGATCATGAACTTAGCTGGCTGATTAGCGAATTGGAAAGCATCAACCACCTGAAGCGGCTGCGCATCCATAGCCGCCTGCCGATAGTGATCCCGGCACGGATCACCGCCGATTTATGCCAGCGCCTGGCAAGCACCCATCTGCAGGTGGTGATGGTCACGCATATCAACCATGCCAACGAAATCGATCGTGCGGTGCGCAGCAGCATGGCGCGGCTGCGGCAGGCCCGGGTAACGTTACTGAATCAGAGCGTTCTGCTGCGGGGCATCAATGATAATGCCGATACGTTGGCGGCATTAAGCAATGCCCTGTTCGATGCCGGCATTC
Source organism: Gibbsiella dentisursi (assembly GCF_039539505.1). Classification (NCBI taxonomy): domain Bacteria; kingdom Pseudomonadati; phylum Pseudomonadota; class Gammaproteobacteria; order Enterobacterales; family Yersiniaceae; genus Gibbsiella; species Gibbsiella dentisursi. The sequence goes on along the minus strand of NZ_BAABDG010000008.1, from coordinate 386 downwards.
TGCCTTATTACCTTCACGTACTGGATAAAGTGCAAGGCGCGGCACACTTTATGGTGAGCGATGATGAAGCCAGGGCGATTATGCATGCGCTGCTGCGCAAGGTTTCTGGTTATCTGGTACCCCGCCTGACACGCGAGATTGGCGGTGAACCCAGCAAAACGCCGCTGGACTTACGCCTGGCGCAGGATAAGTTTCCCCCTTAACGTCCTACCCTGTTCTTCTCTGCTTTAGTGGAGAAGATCGCCACAAGGCATTCTATAGGCCGCGCCGAAGCGTGGCCCACAACGCAAAAAGCCCCGTACGCAAGTACGGGGCTTTCTACTGGATTTGATGCCTGGCAGTGTCCTACTCTCGCATGGGGAGACCCCACACTACCATCGGCGCTA